>NZ_OZ032143.1:0-2100766 GCF_964026425.1 Candidatus Tisiphia endosymbiont of Ditula angustiorana | reverse complement strand
ACATTGTTCAACCCTAAATCCAGATTTTAAAATTTTATGAAAAATTTCAATTCTCCATCTTAAACAATACCATCTTACTTTCTCTATAGCTTCTTCAAAATTATTGATAACTATATTGGTTAGTAACATCCATTCTAATGGTGTTGTTCCACTAGGGGGACGACGCTCAATAACATTGATGGCATATACTGGTAAATTTGGCAATGTTTCTGTTTTATGTCTTACATTGTTTACAGGAGGATTCATTATAAATTTTCCAAATCTAACTTCCAAATGTCTAATCCTATTAGCTTTATTTTCTTGACTAGTATCTTTAACTGCTATTTCTCCAGCACACTGGAAACCCGATACTACCTTCCACAAATATTGTCTATCTTTTTTGGAATATTTTGACTTTTTATTTATTTCTCTATCCTGTGCAGCTCTAACTAAAACTTTAGATTTCTGAGCTTGTGCCAATTCAAAAAAATCATATATATCAGCTTCTCTATCACAAACAGTTATAATTTGGGTATTACTATTATTCGTTGCATTAATAGTGTTCTGTAATGCATTAAGCCACTTCATACTTTCTTTATCTTTAATATGTACCGCATTACCATGACTAGTTTTTTTTAACTGTTGTATTTCTTCAGGCACTGCTGGTCTATTGTGAATCTTTTGATCCAACAACCCAAGTGCTAATCCATTGGTAGCAACCGCAAAGGCAGTATGCATTATCAGACCTTTACATTCAATATTTTTAACATTCTTTCCCTCTTTTCTTGATAACACACCCAATCCAGTAGTTTTTTTATGACTAGTATATGTGATATAACTAGTATCTTGTATAACAAGAACTTTATCATGCTCTTTGATTCTTTCTACTGCTTTAGCAATATGGGCTTCTAATATTTTTGATTCCTTAACATTATCGTTTTTAAAAAAACGATATGCTGCTTTTGTTTCTGCCCAATTTCCACATGCTTGATTAATTGAGCTTTCAGGTATATTTGCAAAATTATCAGCTATCTTTATTAACCTATTTGTCAGCCTTTTATCACCCAAAATAGCTCCACTAAATTCCTCGGTCAAATAATTATTTATTATTTCTTGACTCATACTATACCTCTACAATGTAATATTTTAATTGCAAATCAGTATATTATTTTTACTTCTTTTTCACCATTGTTATTTTGTGGGTAATAGTAAGGTGTCATGGCCACTAATCGGTCTGTATTAATATCTATTGGGAATTTTCTTTCTAATCTTTTTTCTATATTATGTTTTAAGTTAATAGCTTGATATCCAGCATATTTTCTTTTCTTTAAGACCAATAACAGATCTATATCACTCTGATAATACTCCCTTGAGGATAGATCTTGTACCCAATCACCTCTAGCATAGGAGCCAAATAAAATTATCATTGCTATTTTTGATCTTCCAGAAGCTAGAATTTCTTGGACAATAATGTCTAATCTTTCTTTAATAACTAATGAACGTTCAGGTAATGTGGTTTTCATAAGATTATTTTTATTAATCAGTGAAATTATAGATTGCTTCGTCGACCTTATGGTCTCCTCGCAATGACGTTTTATAAATGTATATGTCATTGCGAGCGAACGTATGTGAGCGTGGCAATCCATTTTGCTAAAAACATGATTTTAATCTTTTAAAATCATGTTTTTAGCTTTAGAAAGGTTTAAAATGCACTCGCGTTAGCCGCTTTAAGAATGCATTTTTCCTTATATTAAAGCCAATTCGGGATAAGAATTAACTAATTCTTATCCTTGGGGTTAATCCATCAGATTACTATAACATAAAATAATGCTACCACTAAGAATGCAATCGTTATAATGCAAAATATTTTAAGTAATATAATTAACCCTGTGCGGAGCTTAATACAACTAATATAATCTTCAATTACCACACGCATACCAAGCATTGAATGATAGAAAGCGGTAATAACCAATATTCCTAAAGGGACAATATTGTAAGGTTTTTGTAAAGTACTAACAAAATGAGTAAAACCCTCTCCAGTAGTATATTTAATAAAAAATATTAGCCAAATAGAACAAATTGCCAAAATAATAGCTGTTATTCTTTGATGCAACCAGTGACTCGAACCACTTTTTGCCGAACCAACCCCTTTAGCTTTTGCCAAATCTGTCCTTAGATTATTATTCATATAGAGGCCATAAGTTAAATAAACAACCAAAAAACTAACGTCATCAATATCGAAGCTACTACCACAAACCAACCTGTGAAGTTAATAGCCCTTATTGAAAAGCAATGCCCACTATCCCAAATTAAGTGACGCACCCCATTACATAAATGATAAAACCATGCAAAACTTATGAATATTAGAGGAATTCTAAGTAAATTACATTTAAAGCACTGTAAATATTCAGGATCAAATTTGCTAAAAGCTAATAAAATAAAGCACCACGACAATATTGATAGTCCAAAAAATAAGCCTATCCCCGTCATACGATGCAAAATAGACAAAACGGAGCTTATCTGTTTTTTATATATCGTCAAATGAGGAGAAGTAGGCCTACTATTATAAATTTCCTGCTTTGTTTTTGTCATAAGTTTCTGTCATAAATTATCTATAGATGTAATCTAGATCCTGAAATAAATTCAGGATGAAGCCCCTATAACTCTAAATAGCAACAGTATAAACGCTAGTTAGAAAATACTCAAGTTTTCTTGCAATAATTTGTATTAGACCTATTTGGTTATTGTATAATAACTATTATACAATAATGAAGTTAATTTTATGAAAACGATGAGTATTAGTTTAAACGAGACCTTATATGATAAATTAAAATATATGATTCCTTCTAAAAAAATTAGTAACTTTGTAAGTAATGCTATTGCTAAAGAATTAGAAAAAAAGGAACTGGAACTTACTTTGGCATATAAAGATGCAGAGCAAGATAATGAACGTCAAAATTTGCTAAAAGAGTGGGATGCAATAGATGACATTAATAAAAAATAAAGAAATAATACGAGGCAATATTTATTGGGTAAATCTTGATCCATCAATTGGAACTGAAATTCAAAAAACAAGACCTGCAATAGTTATATACTCAAATGATTTGAAGAATTGGATTTGAAAATGAATGGTGAGCAAGCGGAGCGTACATATAGTACGTGAGCATGCGAATCCATGATATTTTCAAAAAACAATTCTTCAAAGCAGAGGAGTATATCTAATAATATTCAGAATAAAATATCTAGTAGAGTAATAATTATCCCCATTACCTCAAATATTAATAATATTTTTCCTTTTGAAGTAAGAGTTACAGTTAATAACAAAATTGCAAAAGCGTTAACTGATCAAATTAGAACCATAGATAAATCTAGATTGGGAGAGTTTATAGAACAGTTGAATAAAACTGAGATTATTAATATTGAAAAAGCTATTAAAGTTACTTTAAGTTTGACTTAAGTAACCTTGGGCTAAATAAAATAACAATTATCTTTCACACTTAATATCAGGGTAATTTAAAAGTCATAATCATTAGTTGCTATAGATGTAAATTTAACCACCACCGATGTCATCCCTGCTTTGGTGCGGGATCTATATTACTTAATAGTCTTTCAGGCTTATTTTTTTAGATTCCCGCCGTTGCTAAGAATGACATCGAGTGCATATTAAGCACTTTTTCCTTTATCTATTAGGCTTGCAGCCCGACTTTTAAATTACCCTGCTTAATATAGTCAATATTGACTATATCATTTATTTCTCTTTTTCATATTAATCCTTATACTTCATCTCCATAGAGTAAGGCACAACCTTTGAAAATATTTTACCAATTACTGGTATTTTAGTGATAACGTTACTTGCAAAAAAGAAAGAAGGTATTACATTACCTTTAAGCTTCATTTGATGTTTATTAGTATCAATTGTGCCTTGCATTGTAAAATCAAAAAATGGTCCAGTAGCTGATGTATCAGCAATATTTATGGTATTACCTATATAACTAAATCTACCTGTCATGTTCCTAAACATGATATCCTTATTATTTAATATAAAACTCATAAAACCTGGGAAAGAAACAAATGATACCATTCTAGTAAGAAAAGGCACATCGGTAGTAACAAAGTACTTTATATCAAATGTTCCATCTACGATTGGTATCACTTCTCCCTTTTTGGCATCATATCTTTTTGTATCAAGTGTCAGATTTATAATACCAGATTTCATTTTATTATACATACCAATACCTCTAAATAAAGCTCCAGCATTATCACAGGTAACTATCCATTGTTCTAGATCTTTTTTATCTGTAAGTAGCATTTTAAAAGATCTAGTGCCAATTTTTGAATTTAAAGAACCAGAAAAACATTTTATTTTATTACAATCAATTTGTAAATTAAGCTTATCAAGCATTATATTATTTTTTAACTTTACCCTATCTACATCAACTGTTAAATGAATATTTTTTGGATCTCCTTCTTTCTCTAAAAATTGCATCATATTAGATTCAGACAAATCTAGTTGTTTCCCCTGAATTTGAGCATTCAAGCTATCTTTACCTAAAAGCAATTTCCCTACTAGATCAGTCGTATCATACTTCATCACAGGTAAAGTAACATCATACTTATCTTCTGCTACTTTAACCTTACCAACTATTTTTAAGTTATTTTCTCCCGAAAGATCAAAATTAATATCACCCTTTAGATCATCATATAGCTTGCCAGTTAAAGTAAACTTAGCTGCACTACCAAGTTTTTTACGTATAGATATTTTATCAATATAAAATTCTAAGTTTTTGAGGTTAGTATTGGCTTTAATGAAGCTTTTCCCATCTTTTTGCTCTTTATATTCAAAATCTAGGACACTACTACCTGAGATTAACTTTAATATACCAACCTTTTGGTTATTACCCACAATGGTAGTTTTTACTTTTAATAGATTCTGATAATCATCTTGGTTATTATCAGTGACATTAACATCGATAAGTAAATTACTGTCATAGCCATTAATTTTACCTGTACCGATCAAGTTTATCTTATCACCATTAAATGTTCCAGTTATTTTGGCATTTTTTAATATGACATTGTCACTAAATGCTTTGCCATTTACTCCCGTTATTATTGTAGAAATGTCATAAGTATTTTTGATAACTGGGCTAATCGGTATTATTATGGCAATTTTTGAATTAGCGATTCCAGTAATCTTTTTAAGATCGATCCCTTGTTTTTTTACCTTGTTATAATCTTCATTTGACATGAAATCAATTAAATCGTTAACATTCCCCTTAGCATTAGCATTAACAATAAAATTTGATTTATCCATCCCTTGCCAATCAAAAGTTATTACCCCACCCGAAATAAGACTATCACTACTATATGCTTGATTTAATATGAACTTAACAGATAGCCCAGATATAGTAACATCAGTATCAATTTTTCGTAAAGGGGGATAGTCTTTATCATATTGATATTCAAGATCTACAACATGCAGCTTGGCTTTCAATGCGGTTTCTAGGGAGATATTTTTCTCTAAAGAATTTTTATCAAAATTAAAATCAAACTCTCCATTTCTAATATAACCACCTTTCATATATTCCTGTAGAAATAAAATTACTTGGTTATCAGGAATAATTTTCTCAGCAATTTGATAAATCATTATAGGAATATTCTGAGCATTACCACTTGCTTGAATTATGCTACCATCCAATACACTATTGAATAATAGATAGGCTTTATCACCAAACTCTAGTTTGCAATTGATTGATTTCTTAGAAGCTCTAGAAATTTTACTGTCATAGGAACAAAATCCTTCACCATCAGGTAATTTTTCACCATAACTATCAAGCAAAGAAATATTTTTTATAGAACCTAAGTTTAACTGTGTTGCAATCTTATTTTTAAAAAAATCCACAATGGATCTACCAGATATTTTAGCATTTATTACTAGTTGATTATCTTTAGAGATTAAGGAAAAACTATCTATATCAATAGTACTAAGAATTAAAGGCTTGGTTGTTATATCATCAATAATGAAACTGATTTTGAAATTAGTAATTTCACCTTGGGCGTTATTTGCTAAATCCATAAAGATTTTATCGATTGATAGAATATTATTTCTTACTTGTAAGTTACCTATCCGTATTTTCATAGCTTTTTTATCAAGGTAAAATTCTATTACCTTCTTAATTGGCTTATCTAAATATCCTTTACTACTACTTAATATTAATAAACTTAAAATTACTACAACTGGGCAAACTATTACACTTAGGCTAATAAAAAATCTTTTAATGAGCATCATCTTGTTATTTAGTACTTGATCAGTTAATATACCAAGTGTACAAGTTTAAGTAAGTATAATAGTTCTTAAGGGTTGATGTCATTCCCGCGTAGGCGGGAATCCAAAAAATAGCATGATAATGTTGTTAGATATTTTAGATCCCCGCCTTCGCGGGGATAACACCGGGGCTACTTAAGTTAACAAAACTTGCACACTTGGTTTAATATATACTTTGCAGCAATATAGCACAACAAACTTGTTGCACTAAGTATATACTGAAAAAAATTTGAAAATTATTTATGAATATTAGACTTCATTTTATAGGCACTGGTTACGTTGGATTAGTATCTGGCGTAATGATGAGTTACCTAGGACACGATGTTACTTGCTTAGATACCGATATTTCTAAAATCGATCAGCTTAAAAAAAATATTTTACCAATTTATGAACCAAAATTAGCCAAGTACCTACCACCATTAGTGAAGTCTAGTAAGTTGCAGTTTACAGCCAGCTACTCGGCTGAATTAAGAAACTCCCAAGCAGTATTTATTACAGTAGGAACACCACCACTACCTTCAGGGGAGGCAGATTTACAATATATTTTTACTGCTATCGATAATTTATGTGAATGGATCAACGATGATTGTTTGATTGTTATTAAATCAACTGTACCTCCAACAACATGTAACCAAATTATTGATTATTTAAAAAAAAGAAATCTTAAATTTCCTGTTGCCTCAAATCCTGAATTTCTTAGAGAAGGTACTGCTGTAGATGACTTTTTAAACCCTGATAGAATATTAATTGGCACAAATAATAAACACGCAGAAGATTTATTAAAAAAGATCTACCTGCCTTTAACTACAAAGAAGAATATATCTCTTATATGTACTGATTTGGTTACTGCAGAACTTACCAAATATGCCTCAAACGCTTTCTTAGCAACAAAGATTGCTTTTATTAATGAAATGGCAAATTTATGTGAGAGAACTGGGGCAAATATCAAAGAACTCTCGATTGCTCTGGGACTCGACAAGAGAATAGGTAAAGAATCTTTAAATGCTGGACCTGGATTTGGTGGTTCATGTTTTCCTAAGGATCTCTTAGCACTTTCACAAATAGCAGGGCATTATCAATGTAACTTACAAATAGTTAATGCTGTTATAAGTAGTAATGATCAGAGGAGCTATGATATGGCGGATAGGATTCATTATATCATAAATGATAATTTGACTAATAAAAATATTACTGTATTGGGTCTTACTTATAAGGCTGGTACAGATGATATTAGAAGCAGCCCTATTATTAAAATCATCAAAATTCTAGTTGATAAAGGAGGTAATATTAAAGCCTTCGATCCAATAGGTATGGATAATGCTAAAAAAGAGCTAAAAAATATATTTTTTGCCGATTCAGCACTTAGTGCTTGCCAAAATAGTGATATAATTGTAGTGGCAACCGAATGGTCGGAGTTTAAAGATTTAGATTGGTCGCTTATTCGCCGTCAAGTTAAATCTCCTATAATTATTGATTTCAGGCATATTCTTGACGGAGATATGCTCAAATCTCTTGGGTTTAAATATTATCTTATTGGTACGCAATATGAAGTTTGATTTTATTCACTTAAGAGTACAAAGCTCATATTCATTTCTTGAGAGTGCCTTAACAATTGATCGTATAGTAGAGCTGGCACAATTACACAAAATGCCAGCAATTTGTTTAGCAGATAAGGGTAACTTATTTGGCTCACTAGAGTTTGCTTTAAGTAGCTGCAAGGCAGGGGTACAACCTATAAATGGGGCAATTGTAAACGTTGCTTTTACTAAAGATAACTTTTGTGAAATTGTGCTTATTGCTAAGGATGAAATTGGTTATAAAAATCTACTGAAGGCTGTGAGTGATAGTTTTACCAAAAATGATCGTAAAATTTGTAATCATATTACTTTTGATGATTTGGTTAAGTATAATGAAGGGCTTATTATCTTATCCGGTTATACTGATGGAATAATTGGCAAAAGCCTAATTGATGGGAACGAAGAATTAGCCATTTTTTGGGCCACTAAGCTACAAAGCATTTTTGGTGATCGTTTCTATTTTGAGATTATGCGGCATAATTTAGCAATAGAACAATCTATAGAAGAAAATTATATAAAAATAGCCGATAACCTTGGTATTCCACTAATTGCCACCAATAAAGTATTGTTTAGCGATGTTAACATGCATGATGCACATGATGTATTATTATGTATATCTGCTGGTGTTAGTAAAGAAGAGGAGAATCGTAAAAAGGTTAGTACTGGATGTTATTTTAAGTCACCAAAAGAAATGCTAGAACTTTTTAGTGATTTACCTGATGCTGTACAAAATACCGTGCATTTAGCTCAAAGATGCCATTTTATGGCACATGCTAATCTACCAATGTTACCAAATTTCTCTAGTCTAGATATTAATGAAACAGATCTAATTAAGCAAAACTCTACAGCAGGATTACTATCAAGACTTGATACAAAATTTAAATGGGAAAATATTGCCATAGATAAACAGCAAGATATTAAACAACAATATCTAACTCGTCTTAATTACGAACTAGATATTATTTGTCGGATGGATTTTGCTGGCTATTTTCTTATAGTTTCTGACTTCATAAAATGGAGTAAGCAACAAGGTATCATGGTAGGACCTGGTAGGGGCTCTGGGGCGGGATCAATAGTTGCCTGGAGTCTTCTTATCACTGATCTTGATCCTATAAAATTTGGTCTACTATTTGAGCGTTTTTTGAACCCTGAACGTATATCAATGCCAGATTTTGATATTGATTTTTGTCAAGAACGACGAGAAGAAGTTATTAATTATGTACGTTCTAAATACGGGGATAATAAAGTTGGTCAAATCATCACTTTTGGTAAGATGCAGGCAAAAGCTGTTATCAAAGATGTATCACGAGTTCTTGGCTTGCCTTATAAATATGCCGAATATCTAACTGAGCTTGTGCCATTTAATGCTGTTACTCCCGTTACATTAAATCAGGCTATAAAGGAAGTAAAGGAGTTGAACAACGCCGCCCATGGCAGCGGTCTATATAATTTAGATGGTCAAGAGGAGCTAATAAAACAAGTATTGGATACATCCCTAGTACTTGAGGGACTTAACAGGCATGCTTCTACACATGCAGCGGGAATCGTTATAGCTGGCAAAGATTTAGTAGAAATATTACCAGTTTATAAAGACCTAAATTCGGATATGTTGGTAGTACAATATTCCATGAAATATGCTGAGATTGCTGGTTTAATTAAATTTGATTTTTTAGGTCTGCAAACTCTGACTGTTATTACTAAATGTCTAGAATTATTAAAACAGCAAGACATAAATATTGATTTTAGTAATATGCTATTTGATGATCAAAAAACTTATGAACTGCTGTGTAGTGGTAGAGCTACCGGTGTTTTCCAGTTTGAAAGTAGTGGAATGCAGGATACTTTAAGACGTCTTAAACCTGACTCCATCCAAGATATAATAGCGTTAGGAGCATTATATCGCCCTGGTCCTATGGATAATATCCCAACTTATATTGCTTGTAAGCACGGTTTGCAGCTACCAGATTACTTGCATGAGATGCTTAAACCAATTTTAGAAGAGACTTATGGAGTTGTTATATATCAGGAACAGGTCTTAGAAATTGCCAAAGTAATTGCCGGCTATAGCTTAGGTGGAGCAGATTTACTTCGTAAAGCCATGGGCAAAAAAATAAAATCTGAAATGGCAGAGCAAGAAGAAACTTTTATTAAAGGTGCGATAGCTAACAATATTTCACGCCAGCAAGCAGAGTCTATTTTTACAACAGTGGCTAAATTTGCTAGCTATGGTTTTAATAAAGCACACGCATCAGCTTATGGTGTAATATCTTATCAAACCGCTTATCTGAAAGCAAATTTTCCAGCCGAATTTTTGGTAGCTTGCTTAAATCTTGAATTAAATAATCATGATAAAATCAATCTATTCATACAAGAAGCTAGAAATAATAACATTACTATTATCCCTCCTAATATCAATCTTTCTAACGGTTACTTTAGTACTAATCATGAAGAAGGAAAGACATTTATCATCTATGCCCTAGCTGCTATCAAAAGTGTTACAGCTACTTTTGGCAAAATATTAGCAGAAGAAAGAGTTAAAAATGGTAAGTTTAAAAATATTATAGATTTTATTGAGAGACTACCGCTTAAATCTATTAATCGAAAATTATTAGAGAATCTTATTAAAGCCGGGTGTTTTGATACGTTACATTCTAATCGTAATCAGTTACTGTTAAGTATCGCTAAACTTTTAGCTTATGCCTCTTCCTACCATGCAGAAAAAGTTTCTGATCAATTTAGCCTGATTAAGGTAAATTCTACAAATCAGCATGTCTTAGTAGAAGCAGAACCACTTGATAATAATACTGTCTCTTCTTATGAATTTGAAGTATTAGGACTATTCATTACGCTACATCCATTATCAAGATATCAAGATTTGCTAGCTAGGCTTAATATTGCAACATCACTTGACTTACAAAATGATAGTGGTTCTACTTCTAGTAGGCAGATAAGGATAGCTGGGGTAATACAAAAAAAAGATTCACGTATGTCATCTCGTGGAAGGTTTGTAACCTTACAACTATCCGATCAATTTGGTATTTTCGAATTAACTATTTTTAGTGAAGAAATACTTAAAAACTTTGTTCACTTACTTGACATTCAATGTCTGGTTGTGACAAACTGTGATTTGTTTAAGGATGCTGGGGGAACAAGGTTAATCGCTAAAAGCTTCACAACTATTGACGATATAATGAATGAAGAACGACTAGAAATAAAACTCTATCCTCAAAATCATTATGAACTATGTCAAATCGTTGATTTGCTTAAAAACCGTATTAGCCCTGAACGTAGTAATACAAGAATAATTTTACTGCTTAAAGTGAGTATAGATAATAACTTTACTGCTAGAGTCTATTTACCAGAAATTTTATGTCTAGAAACTGAAGATTTTGAATTTCTAAATCGGTTTATGCTAACCTCATTTTGATGTAAGACATCGGTTTAATAGCCTAGGGTGTCATCCACAACTGTCGAAAGTTCGAAGGTAGAGAGGGTTTTAGCATAGTACCCTACATTTTTTATATAACCACTATTAAAATGGCTGCTGATCGTCTATTAGCGAGGAGTCGCTGAAAGCGGCGACGCGGCAATCTAGGATACGCGAAGCGTACTAGAAAAAACAGCTTCGCTGTTTACCTAGATCGCCACGGCATCTAAAGATGCCTCGCGATGACGATTATAGAAAAATGTAGGGTACTATGGGGTTTTAGAGAGATTTCGTGAATAAAAAAGTATAATATCTTTAATAAATTCCTTATCAATGAGCAAGGTAAATTATATTAGTCGGTGTATCTTTTAACTAGTACTTGATTATATCTACTTTTTTACTTATGAAAATCCTCTAAAACGCTATACCTTCGAACTTTCGACAGTTGTGGGGTGTCATCCCTGCGAAGGCAGGGATCTAAAGAAATAGCATAGAAGGTATGTTATATAGTTTTAGATCCCAGCTTTCGCTGGGATGACATAATAGCGGTAAGGGTGACATCGTTTTTACTACTGATAATCTAGTGATACTACAACTGTAGTACTAATATCAACCTGAATTAGATGTAACAAGTTACATCTAATTCAGGTTATTACATCGATATTTGAGGTTAGATTTATTAGGCATTTTCTTTTCAAATATTCTCTTTCAACCAAATTAGAAACTTTTTAAACCAACTAGTATCGTTATTATCATTAATATCAAAATTATTTTTTTGTATTTTTAAAGATTGATTTTTTACCATACCTATAGAAGTGGAGTATATATGGGGATTATAATCTTCAGCAAAACCTGGTAAGACCTCTGGTTTACCAATTCGTACTTGTTTTTCAAAAATTTTGCTTGCCAGTTCTTTTACTCCTCGGAGCATTGCCCCGCCACCGGTAATAACAATGCGATAAGCGATCATATTGCCTGCAACAACTTTGTCATATTCTGCTTGAACCATCAATAATATTTCTTCTACTCTTGGATTAATGACAGATGCAAGATATTTTGAAGTAATTGTTGGTCTGCCGCTATCAGGAATCTCCATTTCAGAATCTTCTAAACTAATAACACTATCTTTATCAAAAGAAGATGGCTTAGCATTACCATAAAGAATTTTAAGTTTTTCTGCAACGTTAAGGCTTACCGAGAAGACTTTTGCTATGTCAGATGTAATATGAAAGCTACCTATATCTATGTAGCTTGTATATAGTAATTTACCTGAGACGAATACACCAAATGAGGTAGTTCTAGCACCCATATCAATTATAATAGAGCCAAGAGCTTTTTCATCCTCTGAAAGACAAGCAATTCCCGAAGCGTAAATTGCTAATATAATATTATTTATTTCAACATGACATTTTGCAAAACAATTGGTAATATTCATCAGCATATTAGAATTTGCTGTAATAATATGTAATTCACACCCTAATTCTTTGCCAAACATCCCAACTGGATCTTCAATAGCATTATTATCGTCAAGAATAAATTCTATAGGAAAATAATGAATAATTTCTTGCTCTTTAAGCTTGAACTCCAATAGGGCTTTTTTGATAAGTTTTTTGATATCTTGCTGTGAAATTGGCTGATTAGAAAGTTTTATTTTATTATTTATGTAATAAGACTTAGTGCCATAGCCTGTTAGTGATATAGTTATTTTTTTTATGTTTTTACCGCAATCTTTTTCTAATGCATAAATCGCCCCGACTATGCTATTTTCAGCCTCT
The DNA here is from genome assembly GCF_964026425.1 of Candidatus Tisiphia endosymbiont of Ditula angustiorana. NCBI lineage: Bacteria > Pseudomonadati > Pseudomonadota > Alphaproteobacteria > Rickettsiales > Rickettsiaceae > Candidatus Tisiphia > Candidatus Tisiphia endosymbiont of Ditula angustiorana. The sequence goes on along the minus strand of NZ_OZ032143.1, from coordinate 2,087,686 downwards.
TTTAAATCTAATATGACTCCTGATTTAATGCCTTTTGAGTAATACAGATTTTGGCTTATTATTTTTGCTTCCTCTCTTTTGTCAATATATGCCGCAATGCAAGCTATTTTACTACTACCAAGGTCAAGAGTAACAAAGTTAGACAATTTGGCTTTCATAATTTTTAATATCTTTCCATATACACTTTACTCGAATCTCGTAAATCTACAATTTTATAGTTCTGATTAAATAATATATTTTTCATATCCAATCCTGCAAGATAATCTAAAGCATGTTCAAAACCTAAGTCTGGCATTTTAACAGTAATACCTTGCTCTAGATTTAAATCCCAACGTCTTCCTCCATAACGTACAGAAGAGATAATTTTTTTAGCTAATTCAGGATGTTTAGCTAAATCCTGAATTAATTTGCTAGTATAAATATTAGCATCCGATCCCACAACATGCAAAAGATTAGAGAAACTACCTATATTATTGGTAATTTTATATCCTTCTTGATCAATAAGAAAAACTTGCCCGTTAATCTGCCAAATAGCAATGGGTATTCTCTCAATTAGTCTTATGTAAAGAGTATTAGGTAATCTTCTCTCAATAATTGAGACATTTTTAATCCAAGGATTGCGTCTCAAATTACTTTTTATTGAATCCAAATCTAGAGAAAGAATAGGTGTACCCTTATCGGCATTTAAAGTAGCCAATATATCTTCTTCCTGAGTATTATATTGCCCTTCTATTAAAACATTTTCAAGCCTAAAACCAATATCAGAAGTGAATTCGTAAATATATTGGGCAATTTCTTGTTTTACAGAACTAAAATAGTTGGTGAAGAAAAATAAAGAAAGAAAAACTACTAGGACAATTTTAATAAAAAATACCACCCTAACATACACCACTCCAATCTTTCGTCGCAGTGGTATATTAGCTTTTTTTTTCTTATTAAACATCTTATTCTTTTTCATGGGTCAACGCTTGCTGTTTCTAAAATTTTTTCAATTAGCGAGCAGAAATCTATTCCCTGTGAAGCAGCTATTTCTGGTATAATCGATAAAGGGGTCATACCAGGATGAGTGTTAATTTCTAGAGCAAAAAATTCATTTGTGCTTTCATCCAAAATAAACTCTGCTCTAATTGCACCCCGGCAATGCATGATTTTATATATTCTTTCAGACTCTTCTAGTAACTTATTAGACATATTCTGTGGTAATGGAGCTGGGCATAAATGCTGTGCTAACCCTTCTGTGTACTTAGTATCATAATCATAAAAACGCCGTTTTAGGAGTTTTATTTCCAATACCCCTAAGGCTTTACCGTTTAAAACGGCGACCTGCATTTCTCTCCCCTTAATATATTCCTCAATCATTACCTCACCATAAGGAAAAGCATAATCAGCAAAGTTAAAATCATCCTCAACAAATATCACCTCAACACCAATACTTGATCCTTGAGCAATAGGTTTTATAACATACGGTCTTGGCATAGGGTCGTTGTTAATATTATCAGATTTATTAACTACAATACTCTTGGCTATCTTAATATCATTAGCAACAAACCATGCTTTTGCATGTGTTTTACTAAATGCTAAAGAAGAAGCAAGAACACCACTGTGAGTATAAGGAATCCTTAGGATATTGAGTAATCCAGGCAAACAACCATCTTCACCATAAGTGCCATGTAAACAATTAAAAACTACATCAGGTTTTACCTGCAAAAGTACTGATGCAATGTCTACTCCCATATCGATAAAAGTAACTTTATAGCCGCTATCTACCAAAGCTTTGTTAACTCCCGAAGATGATACTAAAGAAACTTCTCGTTCAGCCGACATACCGCCACCTATTACCGCCACGTGCTTTTTCCCTTTATTACTCAATATGGTAACCTTAGAATTAGCAATAAAGCTAGTCTGATATTTATGCATATTTTCCTATTCGTTTAATCTCCCATTCTAGACTAATGCCACTATCTTCAAATACATTCTTTTTAACGAGATCACCTAAATCTTCTAAATCACGAGCAGAGCTATTACCATGGTTTATCATAAAATTACAATGTAGTTGCGACATAGAAGCCCCGCCAATTCTGTATCCCCTCATACCAGCCTTGTCAATTAGTTGCCATGCTTTATGATTTTTTGGATTAGCAAATGTACTGCCGCTCGTCCGTTCTTTAATAGGCTGGGTTGCTAGCCTATTTTTATTTATTTCATCCATTTTTGCTAGGATCATCTCTCGCTCCCCAATAGTTGCCTTAAAGATAGCCCTAGTTATAATCAAATCTTTTGGTAAATTATTACCACGATACTTAAAACCTATTTCCTCGTTAGGGATTAGGATAAAATTTCCTCTAGAGTCTATTGCTTCAATTGCTATGATGATATCTTTAAACTCTGAACCATACGCCCCAGCGTTCATAACCACTCCACCACCTATAGTACCCGGTATACCAACCAAAAACTCAAAACCAGTCATTGCATGCATCTGACAGAATTTAGCAAGGTTATAGTTAAGACAACTACTCCCTACTGATATCTGATTATCCGGCATTAATTCTATATTAGTAAAATTTTGACCAAGTTTTACTACAACTCCATCTATACCACCATCTCTAATGATAATATTTGATCCAGCCCCTAAAACAGTTATTGGTCTATGTTGTTGGTTTTGTGATACAAAATTTGCTAAGTCTTGTACATCTAATGGTTTAAAAAAAATCTCAGCTGGTCCACCAACTTTAAACCAAGTTAGATGACTTAAATTGTAATTATTTCTATATTCACCAACAGTCTTAGGTAATTCCATAATTATAAAATATCTCCCTTAATACCATAACTGTTGAAACTTACTGCACACCCTATATCTCAACGTCATTGCGAGCGTAAGCGAAGCAATCCAGGAAGACAATTATAAATAAATCGATGTTCCTAGATTGCTTCGTCGCTACTAAAGTAGCTCCTCGCAATGACGCTCTCGCGTAAATTGCTGATGCAAATTATTGGCCCAAGCAGAAATGCTCCCAGCACCCATCATTACTATTATATCATTTGGCATAGCTTCACTAATAATAATTTTAGCTATATCTTTATGATCCTCGATAAAGGCTGCCATTGGATGAGATTTAGTATTGTTGATTTCATCCACTATACTTTTTCCTGTTATACCATCTATTGGCTGTTCACCACCAGCATATATATCCGTGATATACACCTGGTCAGCATCAACAAAACAAGTCAAAAAATCATCAAACAAATATTTAACTCTTGTGTACCTATGTGGTTGGAAGATTGCTATAATCTTACTATTTTGCTTGTTAGCAATATTTCTTGCTGTAGCAAGTGTAGCTTTTACTTCCTCCGGATGGTGAGCATAATCATCAATTATTGTAGCACTGTTATATTCGGCTACCTTAGTGAATCTGCGTTTGATCCCTTTGAAACTATTAAATCCATTTTTAATGATTTTAATACCAAAATCAAGTTCTACAGCTATCGCTATAGCAGCAAGAGCATTAAGGATATTGTGTCTCCCTGGGGTAGGTAAGGTAATTCGCTCTATAATTGTTACACCATTTACGTTAGGTAGGTTAATTCGCACATCAAAAGTCGATGATGTAATATCAAAATTCAAATTAAAGGCTTGTATGTGAGCATCATTTGAATCTATACCATAAGTTATAATTTTACGTTCAAAGATGCTACTTACTAAATTTCTAACAACTTTATGATCAATACAAACAACTGCAAAGCCATAAAATGGTAAATTAGTTATAAAGCTCCTAAAAGCTTGAATTAAACTATCAAAATTATGGTAAAAATCTAGATGCTCAGGATCGATATTAGTTATTGCTGCAATTGTTGATGGCACGCGAATAAAAGTTGCATCAGACTCATCGGCTTCGGCTATCAGATAATTCCCAGACCCAAGATAGGCATTAGTAGATTTACTATTAACAATACCACCATTAATTAAAGTCGGACAAAGCCCAGCAGCTTCAAATAAACAAGCAACGAGTGATGTTGTAGTAGTCTTGCCATGCGAGCCAGAAATTGCTACAGAACATTTTAGCCTCATTAATTCAGCCAGCATTTCAGCCCGCCTAATTATTGGTATCTTTCTACGTAAGGCTTCCTGAATTTCAGGGTTATCTTTATTTATAGCTGATGATACCACTACATATGAAACATTAGTGACATTTTGACCTTGATGACCAAGGAAAACCTTAATACCATTAGTTTCTAGTCTTTTGGTATTATAATTTTCTGCTATATCAGAACCTTGTACTTTATATCCAAGGTTATGGAGTATTTCGGCAATACCACTCATACCGATTCCTCCGATACCTATAAAATGCATCGTATCAAGAGTTCCGTTTATTTTTTTTAGTTCTAATAAAAACATTTTATATAATAATAGTTATAGTTGTTTATCTCTTGCATAATCAGTTTTTAACCAAAGGTCAAGCTTTTAAGAAAAAATTTCGATTGATTTGAGTATACTCACTAACAATAATCACAAGCCTCTGTGACCGAACCTATTAGCTGATCTATTTCAGGTTTTATTTGTGATTCCCAAGTTTTAGCAAGTGTGCAATCCATAGGATCAATAAGCAATATTTTTGTTTTTGCTGTAAATTCGCGATCTGCTGCCATAATTTCATAAGTCGCTCTCATTTTATTAGAATAATGATCGTACTCATCTACAGTCATTTTTGCCTCCCAACTTTTACTATTACTACATTTAGCCATTATTTGTGCTCTACTAAAAGAATTAACACAAATAAATATTATATCAGGAAATTGTACGGTCTTATGGGTAGTTTGTACCTGATCTGTATAATGTCTTTTTAGCATCTCCCAACTAAATCCTTGATCTAGACAAACAGCACCTTGGTATCCCACTACTTCTGGAAACCCTCCTTTACAAAATATGTACTGATTATTTTCTAAAGCAGTACTAATTAGGTTATCATAGATATTACAGCTTGCACTTATATATAATGCTCCACTTACTGTATTGTTAATTTTATCTTTTTCTCTATCAAATTGAACAATTTTCTCTCCAAACTCAGTACTTTTTGGATCATCTACAATCGAGATAAGTTCTAGTGCAACCTTTCTTTCTTGTATAAGATAATCTACAGACATTTGTCTATATTCGTTTTTTCCAGCAAAACTCATACCACAAAACATTACATATTTATTCATAGTTATACCTCCCTATATTATTTTATTATAATAACATAAAATAAACTAAACACTAAGTACCTTAGATAAATTTTTACAATTAATAAAGTAATAATCTTTCTAATTAACCTCAAGTATTGATGTAATAAATTAATAGTAGGCTCAATATCATCACCATTAGGGGTGATGTCACCCCTGCGAAAGCAGGGAGCTAAAAATGCTCAACAGTATTTCGATCTACTTTTTTTAGATCCCTGCCTTCGCAGGGATGACACCTAGGCTATTAAACCGATGTCTTATACCATTTCCCATTATTAACTACGCTATTTAGTGCTACAGTTGTAGTACTAATGTCAAAACGATGTCATCCCAGCGAAAGCTGGGATCTATAATATCTAATAATCTTTTAGGCTATTTTTTTAGATTCCGCACCGAAGCAGGAATGACATAAACCCTCGCAGGGACACCCTAGGCTATTAAACCGATGTCTTATACCATTTCCCATTATTAACTACGCTATTTAGTGCTACAGTTGTAGTACTAATGTCAAAACGATGTCATCCCTGCGTAAGCAGGGATCTAATAATGTTTAATAATCTTTTAGGCTATTTTTTTAGATTCCGCACCGAAACGGGAATGACATCAAGGCTATCACCATTATATACCTACACTTAGTGCAGGTATATTATATGATATAATGCCTTATAACCTCAATTTCGGATTAAAATTTTTAATTTTAATTCAAAACTGAGGTTTATATTAACTACAAATATAAGGCATTAATATGTTTGGTCAGATTCTAGGTATACTCAATTAACCTGAAGAGTTGCAGAAATGGTTAACGGTAATAGTTTGGAAATTATCGTTTATTAAGGTACGTAACCTATCTTTATAATCACCGATGTTGCTAAAAAATTTGTTTATTGCTTCCGAAAATTGTTCAAAATTATGATAAAATTTATTATTAGTTGTAATACGGTGCATAAACTTCCATAATCTCTCAATTGGGTTCAGATTTGGACTATATGGTGGCAAAAATACTAGCTCTATTTTCGTATTTACTAGGTATTCCTTGACTTTCTTGGATTTGTGGTAACTAGCATTGTCACAGATTAAATATATTCTCTCCTTGTCACTATTCTCCTCTTCTAACTTTTGTAAAAAATTAACTATCTGCTCCCCATTTATTTTGGGGTTCTCTGTACTTACTAACTGCAAATCGGCTAGGTTAATAGCACCAATCATGTGCTTTCTTTTCCAGCCACTGAATGTTGGTAAGGTTTTATCTTGGTTCTTTCTTATCCAACCACACCTTGCCCTTGCTTGATACTGAGGATGAACACCATCCATAAAATATATAGCTTCCTTATCTCTGAGATTCCCTTTTAGCAAACTGTAGTTTAACTTAAATAATTCTTGCTTGTCAAAATCCAGCTTAGCCGGTACTATTTTCGGCTTCTTGTAAACAAATCCCAGTTTGTATAGTAATTTTGTTACTCCCGTTATCGTATATGTCACACCATATTTGTTCTCAATGTGATGCATAATATCTTTCGCATAAACATAATTATTTGCTTCTAGGTGAGTCACTAATTCTGTCTTCTCACCATCACTTAATTTGCTTGCACTACCCCCATTGTCGGTATTAAGCTTATTGGCTTTTTGATAATCAACAATATGTTTTCTTATCGCTTCGTGGCTCAAGAGTAGTACCTTAGCAATCTCTACATTACTATACCCATCGTCATACATCAAAACTGCCTTAATACGATCACGTATGCGTCCGTCTCGTTCTGTCTTATGACGTTCCTTCAACTTTTCTCTTTGTTCTTCTGTCAATACATTCTTACTCATAATGTCCTAAACTTTATAATATCTCTCCTATCTTTGCAACTCTTCATTTATGAGTAGTATATTAGAGCAATGGTAACAGGCAATTGGAGTGATGCTGAGCTGGAAAAAGAAGCATCAATGGCAGTTGCTAAAAAAATTAATCGAGAGCCTTCTAGCTTTTTTGTACCTCTTGATGTCAATTTAGAACAAATAGAGCAAAGAAGTTATGTAGGCAGAACGTTGGAAAAATTATCAAATGTTGCCGGTGGTTACCTAGTTAGTACCGATTATCTAAGCAGCAATTTTATTAGGCTTCTTTCGAAACTAGACAATGATGTAGAATGGTGTTATAAATATCTGATTTGAAGTAATAATATGAAATTCGATCAGATTAAAGAGTTAGAGGATGAAAAATTTCGTCGATTAACAGGAGTAAAGAAGGGAACATTCTCAAAGATGGTGGATATTTTGAGGCAAGCTGATGGTCTTAAGAAATCAAAAGGTGGGCGTAAAAATAAGCTCAATTTGGAGGAACAGTTGCTGATGGTCTTAGAATACCTTAGAGAATACCGTACTTATTTCCATATAGGTCAGAACTATGGGATTAGTGAAAGTTCAGCATATAAAGCTGTTAAATGGGTAGAAGACACCCTAGTTAAACACCCAAACTTTGCTCTTCCAGGTCGTAAAGCTCTAATGAAGAGTGATATGAATTATGAAGTAGTCTTGATTGATGCTACTGAGAGTCCTATAGAAAGACCCAAAAAAAACAAAAATTCTATTATTCAGGAAAGAAGAAAAGGCATACACTAAAAACTCAAATAGTGGTAGACAAGAAAACACACCAAGTAATATGTACAGATTTTTCTAACGGTAAAAAACATGACTTTAGATTATTTAAGGAATCCAAAATTCTTATCCATCCTAAGGTTAAAGCGATTACTGATACAGGATATCAAGGTATACTGCTCGTAAATGAAGAGTTGGTAGACGAAGATCAAAATCAACAAGTGCTAGGAGTGTCCAAGCCGAGGAGCACAGCGTACATTAGTACGTGAGCACCGCAGGTCTTGGACAACAACAACGCAATTGTTGATTTTCATCGAGTATATACAAAAAATTCACAATAATTCTGAATTACCAAAGAAAAAAAGCAAGAAAAATCCTTTAACTAAAAATGATAAAAAGAATAATCGTAGGTTAGCAGGAGAAAGAGTTCTAAATGAAAACGTTATTGGTATGCTAAAACGGTTCAAAATTATTGCTGACAAATATCGAAATAGACGTAAAAGATTTGGTCTTAGATTTAATTTGATCTCTGGCATTTATAATTTTGAACTACGTCAACCAGTTTCGAATGAGGTCTAATGTACTTGTTACTTATGCAGCAGATTGGTCAGAGTATCATCACACACAAGATGGATGGTATAATTTAGACAAATTATTTGCCTCAGAATATATAGATTTTGTAGGTATTGATGCTTACTTTCCTGTAACGAGAAGCATAAATTCAGGAATTTTACCAGAAGAAATCATGAAAGGCTGGCAATCAGGTGAAGGATATGATTACTTTATAGATGAAAATAATAGTCAACGTCAATTATCAGCAGAGTATGCTTGGAAAAATTTAAGATATTGGTGGGAAAATTATCATCGTAATCCTGATGGCATAATAACAGAATGGCAACCAAAAATGAAAAAAATTTGGTTTACGGAATTTGGCTTTCCTTCCATTGATAAAGCGACTAATCAGCCTAATATAGTAAAATACATTGAATTAGGTGACAAAGAACATAGAAATAGCTTCGAATAATTTACTAGTTTCTGTTATCTTATTTTTAATCCATTTTTTCATATTAGCCCAAAATTTTTCTATTGGATTTAAGTCTGGTGAATATGGGGGTAAAAAAATAACCTTACAACCTACTGATTCTATTAATTCTTTCGTCTTCTTTGATTTATGGAAACTAGCATTATCCAGTACTACAACCTGTCCTGCTTTTAATTCTTTAATTAAAAACTTCTCAACCCAATTATTAAATAGTTCTGTATTACAAGTTCCATTAAACACAAAAGGGGCTATCGGCTTATTATTTACCAAACCAGCTATGATATTAGTTCTTTGATACTGTTTACCACTTTTTTGTCCTAGCAACAATTCTCCTATCTTACCCCAACCTCTATCTTGGCAAATAGTCCTATCTATACCACTTTCATCAAGATATACTATTTGCTCTTTGTCATATTTACTGACCTTTTCTAAATATTCAGATCGTTTCTCTGCACTTGCTTCCAAATAGCTAAAGGTTTTTTTTTATAACTATAGCCTAACTTCTTTAATATTCTTCCAACTTGAGTGCCTGTAATCCCAAATTTCTTACCAATATCTTTTAGCGTAATATTTGAATTATTTTTGACAAAATCTTCTAATTGTTGCTTGTCAACTTTACTTTTAAATCCTAATCTTACTTTTGCTAATATTGTTCCTTCTTTTTTCTTCCTTACCTTCCAACGACTAATTGTATTCTCGTGTATATCAAATATCTTAGCAGCAGATCTTTGACTATTACCTTTTTCTATATAATTTATTACTTTTTCTCTTAAATCTTGACTATATGGGCTTGTTGACATTTTTTCTCTTATTTATATCATATAAACTCATCTAATTCAATGTGTTTCACTATATATTCTTTGATCCTTTATGTAGTGATGGTGGAGTACCTAGATATTCCACTGGTGAAGTTGATTTTTCTATTCAGCGTAAAGCTATTCGAAGTTTTATTGAATATTGGCAAACACAAGAATATATCGAACAAATGTTTTTATGGACTTGGGATGCTAGGCCTTACCCAGCTTGGCCGCATAGTAATATTTGGCGAGATGGTAACTTATGGGCAAAAGGGCATTGGGTTAATAATAAGTTTGGGGCTTGTAGTTTAGCGGCAATAATTCTCGAATTGTCTTATAAATGCGGTATTCCATTAAAGAACATCGATATATCAACTCTCGATGAAGCTGTAGAAGGGTTGGTATTAAATAAAGCTTTATCTTGTATTGATGTTATTAACCTTTTGCGGATTATATATTTCTTTGATATCATAGCTTATCAGGAACAAATTAAGTTCACCAAACGTGGATATTCTACCCCTAGTCATATTAGTCCCAAAATATTGGTTAAACTATCAAGCAATAGTTATTTAGAACAAATAGAAATTTCTAAAACTAGCATTATTAGTAAACTAGCACTAAGCTTTATCGACCGGTATGATGATTATAATAATAGCTTTTGCCAAATAAATAGTGAGAATTTTTCACATAGACCTATTCCTAACTTAAAACTACCTATTATACTATCTTATCTTGAAGCTGAAAGATTAGGTCAGTTAATCCTAAAAAATGCCGCTACTGAAACTAAAATTTTAAGATTTATCATGCCAGCAAATTTTATCAAATATCAACCGGGGGATTTTATCATATTATATTATCGGAATTATCAATATCAAATTAGAATTATCTCCTTGAGATTATTTCGCCTAACTGTTGAAATTCACGGAATTATTGATGAAGTTGAGAGTTATATATTCAAGTGAATAGCTGCTCTTCAAAGCATTCGGAGCATAGCTAACCCAAGAAAGTTTGAAACATAGTAATGGTGATAGCCTTGATGCATTCCCACGAAGGCATTGCCCGCGTGGATCACTAGTATGTCATTCCCGCTTCGGTGCGGAATCTAGAATGTCTAAAGCACCCTACCTGTCTATTTCTTTAGATTCCCGCCTACGCGGGAATGACATCGTTTTTGATCCTGTAAGTACCATTACTTACGTTGGCTTTTTGATCCACGCGGAAATGACATCTTCTCGGCTTCTTTTTATGACTTTTAAACTGTCTTGAATTACATAACTCAATAAAAACTTGATTATTGAGTATAAGTAGCAAAAATTTATTTGGAATCTATCCAAGATATATTCCCATCCCGACGGTAATAAACTACATTCATGCGATTAGTATGACTATTCTGAAACATTAAAGCAGGAAGGTTCTCAAGATCCATTTTCATCACTGCTCCACTTACTGATAGAGTTAATATTTCTACAGATTTTTCTGCTATAATTACAGGATTATCATATGCTGCCACATTATCTTCGTCTTCATGTTCATATTGATGGGGTGTTATAGTATATTTAACTGCTTTAGATGTTACTTCGGATATTTTAACTCTATCATGACGATCCTTGAGCTTAGATTTATACTTTCTAAGCTGCTTTTCAAGCCTAGAAAGAGCAATATCAAACGCTGAATATATGTCATCTGAAGTAGCGTTACCTTTCAATATCATATGTCTACCTGTGCCATCATTCACTACAATATCACAAACCAGTTGAAACCCTTGTTTAGAGAAATGCACGTTTGCACTAATTATTACATCACAAAAATACTTTTCTGACACCTGCATAGTACGGTTTCTTACGTAGTCTTGCAAAGAATTCCCAATAGAAATATGTTGACCTGATATTGATATTTGCATAAAATCCCCTTTAATTTAGTTAAGTCAAATATTATATGTAATAGAAAATATCTATCACACACCCAACTACCTATCTATACAACTAATGTATAATCATGTGAATTTCAAGCCATTATTTTGAAATTTTTATAATGGCTTGATAATTGCTTTAGATAGAATATAAGCTTATAACTCTTACTTCAAATTGTTTTTCAGTTAAAAAGCGATTCTTTGCCCGTAATTTTACCTAAATTGTAACATTTTATAGCTAACTTAAATAAGGTTATAATTTTGTTCTAAATAACGTTTTTTTTGTTTTTACTATCTACCGGGTTTTGTTGTGATGGCTTTCTAAGCCTAGATTTATCCTTATGTAGCTTTATAATTGCTTTGGTTACTCTTACTACAAAAGATGGCTCAATCCCACCTTCTAGACAAGTTTCTTTAAAAGATTCACTACCACCAAAAATCCATGATTTTGCTTCTTGTTCTAGCTTTTTTGCTGTGCGGAATTTTGATATATTGGTTGCGTCAATAATTGCCTGAGTAATATAGTAAAATACATTGAATTAGGTGACAAAGAACATAGAAATAGCTTCGAATAATTTACTAGTTTCTGTTATCTTATTTTTAATCCATTTTTTCATATTAGCCCAAAATTTTTCTATTGGATTTAAGTCTGGTAAATATGGGGGTAAAAAAATAACCTTACAACCTACTGATTCTATTAATTCTTTCGTCTTCTTTGATTTATGGAAACTAGCATTATCCAGTACTACAACCTGTCCTGCTTTTAATTCTTTAATTAAAAACTTCTCAACCCAATTATTAAATAGTTCTGTATTACAAGTTCCATTAAACACAAAAGGGGCTATCGGCTTATTATTTACCAAACCAGCTATGATATTAGTTCTTTGATACTGTTTACCACTTTTTTGTCCTAGCAACAATTCTCCTATCTTACCCCAACCTCTATCTTGGCAAATAGTCCTATCTATACCACTTTCATCAAGATATACTATTTGCTCTTTGTCATATTTACTGACCTTTTCTAAATATTCAGATCGTTTCTCTGCACTTGCTTCCAAATAGCTAAAGGTTTTTTTTTATAACTATAGCCTAACTTCTTTAATATTCTTCCAACTTGAGTGCCTGTAATCCCAAATTTCTTACCAATATCTTTTAGCGTAATATTTGAATTATTTTTGACAAAATCTTCTAATTGTTGCTTGTCAACTTTACTTTTAAATCCTAATCTTACTTTTGCTAATATTGTTCCTTCTTTTTTCTTCCTTACCTTCCAACGACTAATTGTATTCTCGTGTATATCAAATATCTTAGCAGCAGATCTTTGACTATTACCTTTTTCTATATAATTTATTACTTTTTCTCTTAAATCTTGACTATATGGGCTTGTTGACATTTTTTCTCTTATTTATATCATATAAACTCATCTAATTCAATGTGTTTCACTATAATAGCTTTACGTAAGATAACATCAGGTGAATTAGTGTATGATTTAAGACGTTCAAATGGGGATTGGAATTTAATAACATTATATATATTTACTTTGTTGACCATAAATTTATTACCATATATTGATTCTAATTAAGTTCTGCGTGCAGAACCTAAGAAGTATAATGATTTTTATGCGTGTACTAATAGTTTCAGGGTAAAAATGTATAAATATTTTAAACTATCTTAATAATTTAACCTGAATTCGATGTAACAAGTTAATATTACGCATACATGTCAACTATTGGTTTTGACTTTTAAATTACCCTATCACACTACAGGGCAATTTAAAAGTCACGCTTTAAAGTTGAAAAACTGAAACAATTTTAGGTAGATATGTGCTTACAAACGTCATTGCGAGGAGGTTGCTTGCTGCAACCGACGAAGCAATCCAGCAAAAATACGATAATTTTATTTTTTTGTTTCCTGGATTGCTTCGGCGGCGCTTCACGCCTTCTCGCAATGACGTTTGATGTTCTTAATAATTACTTATTTCAACTCTAGAGTGTGACTTTTAAATTGCCCTATCACACTAAGCCAATGCACACACTGTCAATAACATTCTAAAATGTCCGGGTTTTGTAACAAGGTAATTGTCCGTTTTATTGTGAATCTTTTTTTTAAATTCTTAAAAAATATTTTTTAAAATTTAGATGGTTGTGGTTGTGGAATTGTGGGAAACTTCGTTAGAAGTTATCCATAATTCCACAACCAGTTAAAGTTAGTGATTCACAATAACTAGCTCACTTTAGGCTGCAATATTGACGCTATCAGCCTTTTTGCTTAACTTCACAATTACCTTGCCACTTGCATCATATTTTGCTACTCTCCTAGCACCATGGAAAATAGCCAGTTCTCCATTGGTGTATTCATGTATCATTACTCTACATTTTACATAATGATACCTCTGGTCATTACTTGGGATTTGCAAGAGTTTTTTGTTATAGGAAACAGTATTATCTTTTGCTACTACTCTTTCCTCTTGAATCGATAATATATCTTGTAAATCCCTTCCAGTATAGGGGATAAACGCACTCTCCTTAAGCTCTGGGGTCACGCAAAACTGCTCATTATATTCTGGAACAAAAACTTCCTTAAGATAACAATTTGCCTCTCTAATCGTTCTAATACCAGCTACTCTGAATTCTTGTGGTAACCGCTTCTGAAGAGAGCCAAACATCCTCTCTGACCTACCTCTCGCCTCTGGGGAATAGGCATGGATAAGCTGAATGCCAAGTTGCTTGCACGCTCTTCCTACTTGTGTCGGGTTATTCTTATCTACCTTACCACCGGCTATTGCCGTGTAAGCATAATGGCTACCTCTATCCACATACAGAGAACTAAATAACCCTTTAGCTTCTATGACTTCTGTCAGGGCTATAAAACAACTTGCTGTTCCTTCTTCTTCTATTAAAAATGCTGAATATATTTCATTGCTAGCATCGTCCATTGTCACTATCAAATCCGGATGATACCCTAGTCCATAAATCCACTCATGTGTAGAACCATCCTGATGCAGCATCATGCCAACCATGGGCTTCCTAGGTCTTTTAAGACGATGGTGAGGTTTCTTATTAGTAAGTTTAGTTACTAATCCACATCCTTGCAGCGATATCCTAACAAAATTATAACTATGCTTAAATTTATGTTTCTTTACTAGCTGTTCATGAAAATGCTTAGATGTAAAATCATAGTATGTTTCTTCGTATAATTTTAGCATTTGCTCTACTTCATCTACTGCTACTTTGTTAGGTGGCATATGACCTATCCTTCTATCTAACAGACCAAAAAATCCACTTTCTTCATACCTCACTTTCTTTCGTCTAAATGTTCTCTCACTACATCCTAATAAATCTGCTGCAACTTCGTTGCTAATTTCTCCTCTATCGTATCTGTCGTATATTTCTTCAAATCGCATTTTTATAACCTCTTGTAATATGTTTGTCTTACTTGGCATAACCTCTCTCTTCTAATTGAGAGAGACTTATACTCTATTTACGGACAATTACCTTGTTACCAAATACGGTCATACACCTTGTTATCGACATAAGCCAATGCACACACTAGACTCATTGGTTATTTTGTGGTACAATGTAAATGTTTTGGTATACTCGAATGTGACTTCCGAATTGGATTTGAAAATGAAGGACGAGCGAACTAGGTGTACATGAGTACGCGAGTTCCTGATATTTTCAAAAAACAATTCGTAGGAGCAGAAGAGTATAAATAATCTATGGTTTTAAAGTATTATGTCTGTGTTACCTATTGTGACTGCTCCAGATTCAAGATTAAAACAAAAATCTTTGCCAGTAAGCATAATCGATGATAACATAAGAAAGTTGATGGATGATATGGTTGAAACTATGTATCACGATCATGGTGTGGGGTTAGCTGCCATTCAGATTGGAATAGCTAAGCGTATATTGGTAGTTGATTTGCAGAATAATGATGATACAGAAAGACCAGTTGGTTTTTATCCATTATTTGTCGCTGACCCGAAGATAATAGACAAATCTAAAGAATTAGTTGTGGCAGTAGAAGGATGTTTATCTTTACCGGAACAACGGGTCGAGGTAGCAAGGTCTGAGTCTATAACTATAAGATTCTTAGATTATAATAATAGCCAGCAAGAATTAAAAACTGATGGTTGGCTTGCTAGGGTTATTCAGCATGAGATGGATCATTTAGATGGTAGGCTACTAATTGATTATTTAAGTAATATGAAAAAGGACGTAGCATTACGTAAATTAAAAAAGCTAAAAAATAATATTTTGTGAAAGTAATTTTTATGGGTACGCCAGAATTTGCTGTACCTACTCTTAAGAGTTTAATTAATAGCAAAGATCACCAAGTAGTTGCTGTATTCACTCAAGCCCCAAAATCTAAAGGAAGGGGGCTAAATGAGGTAGCATCACCTATCCATAGTTTGGCATCAAAATATGATATTCCAACTTATACCCCTAAAACCTTGAAAACCGAAGAAATAACTAATTTAATTAATTCAATTGATGCGGATATAATAGTAGTAGTTGCTTATGGGTTTTTGATACCACAAATTATCCTACAAGCCAAGAAATATGGATGTCTTAATATTCATCCCTCAAGTTTACCACGTCATAGGGGAGCCGCTCCATTGCAGCATACTATTATAGAAGGAGACCCTGAAACTTCTGTATGCATAATGCAGATGGATGAGGGTTGGGATACTGGTGATATTATATTGCAGCATTCGTTTTCACTCTCTCCTAGAATAACCTTACCAATTTTGCATGACCAATGTGCAGAAATAGGGGCTGATTTATTGGTTAAAACTCTAGATAATATTGATAACTTACCAAGGATTGTCCAAGATAAAGATGGAGTAACTTATGCTCATAAACTCAAGAAAGAAGAAGGGAAGATAGATTGGTATGAGACTGCTTACAAAATAGATTGTAGAATTCGAGGTATGAATCCATGGCCTGGAACATATTTTGAATATAGAGGTAAAGTTATAAAGATCCTAGAAGCGTATTATAATGATTTGGATGTTAAATTGCCGCCTGGTACTGTAGTTAATAATAGTGTCTTAGAGATAGCTTGTGGTAAGGGTACTTTGATTATCAAAAAATTACAGCAAGAAGGAAGAAAAGCTTTAAACGTTGAAGAATTTATACGTGGGGTACAAATCCCCCTAGGTATACTTAAATGATCCTACGAATTGGATTTGAAAATGAATGGTGAGCGTGCTAGGTGTACATATAATCATATCTTTACCCACATCTTTTAAAAGTGGCATACTTATTAGGCTTTAAAAATACATCTTTGATATTAAAACCTGATATGTATAACCTCTTCAGAAAGATGTGGGTAAAGATATAACTCTTCATTTACGAGCAGTATATAGCTAAAACTCAATAAGTATTTTAAAGAGAACTAATGTGGTAAATTTTAAGATAATAATTTTGCTAGCCGTGTTATTGATGAAAGCAAGTATCGTTAATGCTTCTGGTTTTACCTATGAAAAGAGAACGAAAGGGAAGCATATTATTCATATCGTTACTATTAATCCTAAAGATTATATAACTGCAATTGTAAAAGCTAATGATGGGGCTATTGGTCGTGAGACTGTTCCGGCAATTGCCAAACGATCTCAGGCTACAATAGCAATTAATGGGGGATTTTTTGAAATTGGTGGTAATAAAGATGGCATGCCAAGTAAAACTTTAA
Source organism: Candidatus Tisiphia endosymbiont of Ditula angustiorana (assembly GCF_964026425.1). Lineage (NCBI taxonomy): Bacteria > Pseudomonadati > Pseudomonadota > Alphaproteobacteria > Rickettsiales > Rickettsiaceae > Candidatus Tisiphia > Candidatus Tisiphia endosymbiont of Ditula angustiorana. Next base: position 2,070,444 of record NZ_OZ032143.1, on the reverse strand, counting down.
TTATTAATGGGCATCAATATAACATAATAGATGAAAAACAATCCATTATTATGGTAAATTCAGGAGTAATGTCCATTATGGTATTAAATCCTAAAAATTATCAAACAAGTGAAGTATCTATTCTTTCTGGTATCCCATTGTTAATTGATAATAACAAAATTCCACAATTCCTTAATGATAAAAATAGTGATAATTTTATGTAAAACCTAATGCACGCACGGCTATAGGAATAAAAGCTAATAATACTATTGTTGTGGTGATAGCAGAGCATAATTATTCTAGGGATATACTTGACATTACTATAGGAGAGGTACAATCTCTTATGAAAAAAAAGGGATCGGTATTTGCTAATAAATATCATCATCAAAACTATGGATCTCTCACTTTTGATCAATTGAAAAAAGTTCTTAAAGAAGAATTCTCATCAGATGATGGGATACAAGGGCTAACTATTTTAGAGCTTGCAACATTAATGAAAAATCTTGGTTGTCAACATGCTATTAATTTAGATGGTGGTGGTTCTTCTACTTTATGGATTAATGGTAAGGTAGTAAATTTAACTATTGGGGATAAAGATGAAAAAGAAGGAGTACAAACAGTACGCCCAGTTTCTGATGTTATCATTTTTAAAAAGAAATGATATATCGTTTTAATTTATTAATTATACTTATTAAGTTTTACCGGTTCTTTATCTCCCCCTTACTTGGAGATAATTGTCATTTTTATCCATCATGTTCAGAGTCATATCTTTACCCACATCTTTTTGAAGAGGTTATACATATCAGGTTTTAATATCAAAGATGTATTTTAAAGCCTAATAAGTATGCCACTTTTAAAAGATGTGGGTAAAGATAACACTAGTACATGAGTACCGCAGGTCTTGGACAACGACAACACAATTGTTGATTTTCATCGAGTATATGTACGCTCCGGTGTTCGACACTCGTACCATAGTACCCTACATTTTTTATATAACCACTATTAAAATGGCTGCTGATCGTCATTGCGAGGAGTCGCTGAAAGCGGCGACGCGGCAATCTAGGATACGCGAAGCGTACTAGAAAAAACAGCTTCGCTGTTTATACTACTCATAAATGAAGAGTTGCAAAGATAGGAGAGATATTATAAAGTTTAGGACATTATGAGTAAGAATGTATTGACAGAAGAACAAAGAGAAAAGTTGAAGGAACGTCATAAGACAGAACGAGACGGACGCATACGTGATCGTATTAAGGCAGTTTTGATGTATGACGATGGGTATAGTAATGTAGAGATTGCTAAGGTACTACTCTTGAGCCACGAAGCGATAAGAAAACATATTGTTGATTATCAAAAAGCCAATAAGCTTAATACCGACAATGGGGGTAGTGCAAGCAAATTAAGTGATGGTGAGAAGACAGAATTAGTGACTCACCTAGAAGCAAATAATTATGTTTATGCGAAAGATATTATGCATCACATTGAGAACAAATATGGTGTGACATATACGATAACGGGAGTAACAAAATTACTATACAAACTGGGATTTGTTTACAAGAAGCCGAAAATAGTACCGGCTAAGCTGGATTTTGACAAGCAAGAATTATTTAAGTTAAACTACAGTTTGCTAAAAGGGAATCTCAGAGATAAGGAAGCTATATATTTTATGGATGGTGTTCATCCTCAGTATCAAGCAAGGGCAAGGTGTGGTTGGATAAGAAAGAACCAAGATAAAACCTTACCAACATTCAGTGGCTGGAAAAGAAAGCACATGATTGGTGCTATTAACCTAGCCGATTTGCAGTTAGTAAGTACAGAGAACCCCAAAATAAATGGGGAGCAGATAGTTAATTTTTTACAAAAGTTAGAAGAGGAGAATAGTGACAAGGAGAGAATATATTTAATCTGTGACAATGCTAGTTACCACAAATCCAAGAAAGTCAAGGAATACCTAGTAAATACGAAAATAGAGCTAGTATTTTTGCCACCATATAGTCCAAATCTGAACCCAATTGAGAGATTATGGAAGTTTATGCACCGTATTACAACTAATAATAAATTTTATCATAATTTTGAACAATTTTCGGAAGCAATAAACAAATTTTTTAGCAACATCGGTGATTATAAAGATAGGTTACGTACCTTAATAAACGATAATTTCCAAACTATTACCGTTAACCATTTCTGCAACTCTTCAGGTTAATTGAGTATACCTGGATCGCCACGGCATCTTTAGATGCCTCGCGATGACGATTATAGAAAAATGTAGGGTACTATGCACTCGTACTCCTAGTGCTAATTTAGTTTTGGGAATTGGTATAACTCTGACCACTCATCTTCATCAATAATTTTAATTCCAAGCTCCTTAGCTTTTCTGAGTTTACTACCGGCATCAGCACCAGCTACCACTAAAGCAGTAGCAGACGAAACACTACTACTTACTTTAGCTCCTAACTTCTCTGCCTGAGATTTTGCTTCTGCTCTTGAAAGAGTTAGTAGAGAACCGGTAAATACCACAACTTTGCCAGTTAATGCGGTTTTAAGGGCTTGATCACTATAGTCTTGAATTTCTAAAATTTTACTTAGCTGATGAATAATTTGTAGATTTTCTTTAATATCAAAGAAGTCGATAATATCCACCAAAATCTTATCTCCTATTCCTTCTAGATCATTTAACCTTTGGTACATAGGCTGATCACCTTTTAATAAAGATTCCATAGCTTCTATAAAATTACCATAATTCTGAAATTCTCGAGCAAGTAATTTGGCATTTTGTTCGCCAATATGCCTAATTCCTAAGGAATAAATGAATCTGTTTAAGGAAACATTTTTGGCTTTGTCGATATTTGCGAATAAGTTTTCTACAGACCTTCGCCCCCATCCTATCATATTTTCAAGCTTGACTAAGCTTTTTTCATTATTATTTTGCAAATAAAAAATATCCACTGGATTTTTTATTAAAGACTCTTTCAGTAGAAACTCTATTTGCTTTTTTCCTAAACCGTCTATATCTAAAGCATTTTTAGAGGTAAAATGACAAATTCTTTCATAATTCTGAGCAGGGCAATTTAACCCATTATCACAACGAATTATTATTGTCTCTTGATTATAATGTAAATTAGAACCACAAGACGGGCAAAGTTTTGGCATATCGATTTTTTGTGATTCACTAGAACGCCGAGTAAAATCTACGGCAGTAATTTGAGGTATGACATCACCTGCCCTCTGCAAAAACACATAATCATTAATCCTTATATCTTTTCTTATGATTTCCTGATAATTATGTAATGTAGCTCTTGATACCCTAACTCCCCCTATAGAAAGCGGCTCTAACTCAGCAACAGGCGTTAATACACCTGTCCTACCTACTTGTAGAGTAATATTAATTAGTTTAGTTTGACCAACTATTGCAGGGAATTTATGAGCAATAGCAAATCTTGGACTTCTTGCAATAAACCCCATCCTTTGTTGCAGAGCAAAATCATTTAACTTATACACAACGCCATCAATTTCATAAGGCAATTGATCTCTAGATGAATTCAAATATTCATAGAAAGATTTCAGATCATCTTCAGAATAAGCTAATTTTCCTATATTATTAATAATAAATCCTAAATCTTTCAGTTTATGTAATAAAGCATCTTGAGAATCAGCTATTTTGCTACTACTACTTCCTACGGCATAAACAAAATATTGTAGTGGTCTACTTGCTGTAATGTTTGGATCTAACTGCCTTAATGATCCGGCAGCAGCATTACGTGGATTTGCAAACTTATCTTTCCCAGATAATTCCTGTGCTTGATTTAATAATAGGAAATCATTTTTATTAATATAGACCTCACCTCGTGCTTCCAAAATTTCGGGGCTTGATACTATTGAATGAGGGAAATACTTGATAGTCTTAATATTTTCAGTTATATCTTCTCCAATAAAACCATCACCTCTTGTCGCAGCAGTGGTGAGTATACCATTCTTATAGGTAGCAGAAAAAGATAGACCATCTATTTTAGGTTCACAAAAGATAGGTTGAAAACTATCAAGACGTAAGAAATTCTTTATTCTATTTATAAATTCTGATACATCCTCATTATCAAATGCATTACTAAGAGAAAACATTGGATTTATATGTTTTACTTTAGAAAATTTCTCTGCAGCTAGGCTACCGATTTGTTTAGTTGGACTATTTGCCAGCACAAGATGAGGAAATTTTTTTTCAAGTTCAAGATTTAAATTAAATAATTGATCATATTCAGCATCAGAAATCAGAGGAGTATCTTCTTGGTGATATGCTTTATTATATTTTTCTATCTCACTTGCCAGTTGTTTTAGTAAGTTTTCTACCTCTAATTCAGAAAGATGTTCAATATTGGTTGGAATATTTTGCATATTAATCGTAAAAGTTTGAAGATTAGATTTAATTTAATAGCCCGATGTCATTCTCAGCAACGACGGGAATCCAAAAAATAACCTGCAAAGGCTATTACTCGATAATCAATTTTTTTCTAAGGCATACAATTCAGGGTAATTTAAAAGCCATAATTAATAGTTGTTATAGATATAAATTCAACCACCATCGATGTCATTCCCGCTTCGGTCAGGAATCTACCGTCTTGCTAGTCAAGAAAAAAAGTAGATTATTATTCATAAATTTTATTATTTTTTACCATAGAATTTAAACAAATAATTATTTTACGCATAACGGTTACTAAAGCGACCTTTGCTTTTTTACCAGTATTAGTCATACGTTCATATAATGCCTTCATTTTGTCATTATGACGCATCGCTACTAAAGCAGCCATATACAAGCTTTTTCGAACAAAAAACCTGCCCCCTCTAATATGAGCCCCATTAGTTTTTTGACCGCTTTGGCTTGTTTTTGGGGCGAGTCCAACTAAGCTTGCAATTTCCTTATTGCTCAGCACACCAAGCTCTGGCAGTTCTATTAGCAAAACACTAGCTGTTTTTTCACCTATACCTTTATAGCTTATGAGTAAATCATTTTTTGCCTTTAAACTCTTATCTTCCTTTATAGCAGCCTTTATATCTTTTCTAATTTCCTCAAGCTGTTTTTTGCCACACTTTATCATTTTTTCGAGATATTTCTTAGCCTTCTCGGATGCAACTTTTGTTCTGCATTGATTAGCATGTATATCTTCTTCTATATTACGTTCTATGCTCCTTAGAGATTGTAATTCTTCTTGTATAACAGAAATTATTTGGTCTCCTTTCTCATCATTAGCAATAAAAGCTGCATATTTCTCAAGTAATAACGCATCCAATTTATCAGTTTTAGCAAAATGGTTACAGACCTTAGCAAAAGCGTGAACTCTATTAGGATGAGCTCTATGCACAGCAAGCCCGGCTTGTTGCAACATCCTCATAACCAAACGTTCATAACCGCCAGTAGATTCCAAAACAGTAAGCACAATATTTCGAGAAGCTATTTCTGATTTTATAAAATCAGAAATAGCTTTATCTGTATTTTTAATCTTACAATGAATATTGTTCATAGATATATCAAGCGTATTTTTTGAAACATCTATTCCCATAAATATCTTGCTTTTTTCAGTCATTTGCTTTACCTATAATTAGTGGTTGTTTTGCAAAGTTTTGATACATGATTGTAAATTCGATCTCTAAAGGATCATCCTACCGTTCGTATTATACTTTGCGATTCAAGGAAGGAGTGCACCAAGATTCCCTCGGTCTTTAAAGACCAATCTAAATTAAACGGCGTCACTCCTTCCGACCATATTAACTCCATATTGAGCTAATATTCAAGATACAATCTATAATACTTAATAGTCTTTCAGGCTTATTTTTTTAGATTCCCGCCGTTGCTAAGAATGACATCTTCTCGACTTCTTTTCATGACTTTTAAACTGCCATGAATCATATAACTCAATAAAAACTTGATTATCGAGTTTTAGCTTTAGAAAGGTTTAAAATGCATTCGCGTTAGCCGCTTTAAGAATGCATTTTTCCTTATATTAAAGCCAATTCGGGATAAGAATTAACTAATTCTTATCCCGAATTGGGGTATAACCTAATAAGCATAATACCCTACATTTTTTATATAACCACTATTAAAATGGCTGCTGATCGTCTATTAGCGAGGAGTCGCTGAAAGCGGCGACGCGGCAATCCAGGATACGCACAACTGTCGAAAGTTAGAAGAGGAAGGGGTTTTAAATAGGGTAACGTCATTGCGAGGAAGACCGTAGGTCGACGAAGCAATCCAAAAAAGTAACCATAAGTGGATTGCTTCGTCGACTTACGCCTTCTCGCAATGACAGCGGTTATAAGCCGACAACTTTTAAACTGTCATTATGACTTCTAAAACCGCTTCCTCTTCTAACTTTCGACAGCTGTGCTAGGATACGCGAAGCGTACTAGAAAAAACAGCTTCGCTGTTTACCTAGATCGCCACGGCATCTAAAGATGCCTCGCGATGACGATTATAGAAAAATGTAGGGTATGCCTAATAAGACCTATTTAAAGTAAATTCTAGTAAAGAAGCTAAATGATCTTTATAAATATTCTGTATAGGGATTTGCTCTAATAAATTACTAGCCTCATTCTTAATATTTGCTAGATGGTCGATAATTTGTTGCTTAATACCATGTTGTATCATCAAACTCCGTATTATCTCAAATTCACTCTCAGATCTATTATCCGCCTTAATCATTTTTTGAACTTTTAATTGCCCGGTATCATCAAGCTTCTTATATAAAAAGATTAGGGGTAGAGTTATTTTTCCTTCTAAAAAATCATCACCTATATTCTTGCCAATATCATGACTATTCCCTAAATAATCAAATAAATCATCAATAATTTGGAAAATATTTCCTAAATATCTACCAAAATTTTGCAAATTTTCACATATCTCGTTAGATTGACTAGAAATAATTGCTCCTACTTCACAAGATACTCCAAATAACTCTGCAGTTTTAGCCATAATTATTTCATTATATTCTGTTTCGTCAATAATTCTCCGCTGATTCAATTTCACAAGCTGAGAAACTTCACCTTCTGATATAATTGCTGAAGCTCTTGATAAAGATTTCATAGCTTTAACAGATTTGGTATCTACCATTAGCTGAAATGATTGACTAAATAAAAAATCTCCAACTAGAATACTAGCCTTACTCCCCCAAACAACGTTAGCAGTAGATTTGGATCTTCTCATTGTACTTTCATCTACTACATCGTCATGAAGTAAAGTTGCTGCATGAATAAATTCTACAGCCCCAGCAAGTTTTATATTATCTTCACCGACATAACCAAACATTTTACTAGTTAAAATTGTTAGTAATGGTCGGATTCTCTTGCCACCAAATTCCAGTAAATATTTACCTATTACGCCAACTAGTTGTTCTTTGGCATCTAAGTGGGTCATAATAAGTTTATTTAAGCTAGACAGTTCTACTGCTAAATCTTTATGTATTATTTTTATAGTATCCAATTTACATCTCTAATGCTATTTTAACCTCAGTTCGATATAAGAATTATTAATTCTTATATCGAACTGACTTTGTTATTTTATGATTTCCTGCCAAACATCACTATCAACCTCCAAAAAAGGCTGGATCATTAATTGTTTTAACAATGAATGATGCTCATTAAAATCAGGTACTAGTTCTTGTATCCTTTTTGTTACATTATCACCAATATGTATTTTTTCCGAGGCTTTTTTGTATAATGCTAGATAATATAATGGCAAAAATTTATTAAAGTCTACGGAGCCTATTTTGCCTTTTTCTATATTACTTGAATCTAATTTATACTCAAAACTTATGTCACCTGAGTTAGAATCAGGATGATCTGATATGGTTCTTAAAAAATACTTCGTACCTTCTTTGTATACAATACGACTATCTTCTGAGAATGTTTTAAACCTACCCAAGTTAAAGAAATAATTGGTTATAATATCCGTTGCCTTTAAATAATTATTGAAGACAACAAGCCCCTTAATATCAAATTTTCTAAATGCATCTAGCCTGCATTCGCTTGATAATCGAAATCCGGTATTATTAGAAAACAAACTAAGATTATTTATTTGAGCCCTCATTATATCTTTTTTTCTAGCAAAAAAATTTATATCTAAATCAAAAATATATTGATGGTTCTCTAACTCAGTCAAGTTGAATTTATCTTTATTACTGTTAATATACTGTAATTCTTCTATTAAAGATGAACTATTAGGGACTAGCGATACATATGACAACAAGTACTGTATAGAATTCAATATATTATCGGAAAATCCTGGCTTCAAATCAATTTTTGATTCAACTTTAAGATGACTATCCTCACTACCTTCTTCCACTTTACTTTGATACAATAAAGTAGTCAAAGATTCTTGGATACTACTTGAAAACTTGCTTGATATCATTTTTATTTCTAAATCTTTAGCAAAGTCACTATATAAAGATTTATTAGTTTTTATATAAAACTTACCTTCAAAACTAAAAGGCATCGGCCAAGCAAATCTATATAATAAAATACCAGCTGGTACTCTTCTGTTTATAATATTACTCTCTAATATTTTTGTTGAATAAGCGATATTTAATTTTTGTGGCATATTATTTTTAAAATCTTCTATATCAGTATAGTATTTATTCCTTTCTAGTGAAAATGAAATAATTGTATGATCTTCATCGTATAGTTTCTGCCCGTCAACTAAATCAAAAATTTTTGTCTTGTCAGATGTTAATTCTAACTTTTTTATAAAATTTATAATTTCAAACGGATCTTTTTTTTGTATAAAAATCTTAAGTAACTTAAAGCTTAAAGGAATTTTTGCTATAAAAGAATAATTACCACTTTCGAATTTTGTACCAAATCCCAACTCAATAGGTTTATAGCGACCTGTTGCGTTACCAAAATAACTAACAAAGCAAGCCTGTTTCAGTAAATCATAACCTATATAAATCGGGGAATTAAATCCAATTATACTATTCTCTCCCTCTTCATGCCAACCAATTACTTGCAAGGCAATTTTAAACGGAAAACCATAGCTAGCAACTTTATTAAATTTAATGAAATATTTTTGTTCACTATCTATCGAATTAGCAGCGATGTAACGGTTACTATATTGCCCATTAATCTTACTAGCTATAGAAGTAATAATTACCAACCATGAGATGGTATAAATCAATAGGATTACAGCAATTATAACTGATATATATATTAACTTTTTTCGCATGCTCATTAACCTCAATTTACCTCAGTTCGATGCAAGAATAATTATTATTCTCTGCACGCTCGATGTCATCCCTGCGAAAGCAGGGATCTAAAAATGTTTAAACACTTAATCCTTGCTACTTCTTTAGACCCCTGCCTACGCAGGGGTGACATCACCACAACTGTCGAAAGTTAGAAGAGGAAGGGGTTTTAAATAGGGTAACGTCATTGCGAGGAAGACCGTAGGTCGACGAAGTAATCCAAAAAAGTAGCCATAAGTGGATTGCTTCGTCGGCTTACGCCTTCTCGCAATGACAGCGGTTATAAGCCGACAACTTTTAAACTGTCATTATGACTTCTAAAACCGCTTCCTCTTCTAACTTTCGACAGCTGTGGTAACATCACCCCAATTCGGGATGATACTAAGCTTAGTATTAACTTGTTATATCGAATTCAGGTTCAGGTTAATTACATAACTTCACATATTCACGATTTAGTTGTACTATATCCCAAAACCACAAAATAACTATAATAATAAAAATTGTTAGTAAATAAACTACTATTGAATCACATGTGGCAGTAGGCACTATAATAAATATAAAAGACTGGATAAAAGCTCCTAAGGACTTACCAAATTTAATACCAATAACCTCAACAGCAGCTTTACCTTTTGTTCGAAGCTCTAATGATAAAGGAATATATGCCATTTCCTTTGTTGAATCAAATAACGAATATTTAGTTGATTTACTTAAAATATTTTGCACTCCTCCGATAATTACAGCCGCATAAATTGGATTAAAGTCTTTTATACCAAAACTTATATATTCTGAGAAAATAACAAAGATAAAAAACATTAAGCCAGTTATCAAAAACATTAAGGGTGTTAATAATGCTGAAATTAACCAAGTAAATTTCCTAATCACATTACTACCAACTATCATAAAAGTAACGCAGGAAATTCCCATCCAAATATTAAACCTACCCATAAAATGTATATAATCTAACGTATTGGGATTAAGCTCCCTTACCTTAGCTTTCCACGGACCTTCCACTACATTAATTAGTAGTGCATAACAAATTATCAATAAAGCAATGCGTCCAATATATTTTGAGTTAATAACCAACCTTATACTATCCATAAGTGATAAGGAAGTTTTTGCCTGTATTTGAACTATTTGGAAATCAGCCTTTAGCATCTCGTCATTCAAAATAAGATAATTAATTAACCTAAATAACACCATGGAAATTATACCGACAAACACTATTATAGAAATAACAGGTTGTAGCATTAGTTCTGAATTATATTGTAAATCTTCATTTATTATAACTTGAGCATCGACTACCCCTCGTACATTTGAAAAAGCTACTAATACATTGCCAGCTAAAATCAGACCAACATTACCTACCATTCCTAAAATTGGATAGAAACGTTTCGCTTTACTGGTATCAAAAATATTATTAGCAAATTGCCAAAACATTAGATTAATAATTACTGCACTCCATAATTCTGCACAAACATACATGAGAGCATAACTCCACTTACCCATTATCTTGATAAACCATCGAAAATTAGGATATAATGATACTAAATGTTCTACCTGCTCAGCATTTGGATGATAAAACTCCTGATTAGGGTAAATGATATAAGCAAATATCAGGAAAAAAAGCAAAAAACTCGAAATTACTATATAAAAAATATATTCAAAACGTACGTGATTACTAAGTTTTACATATATTATAGTAAATAATATAGAGGAAGGAAGAACAAACCAAAGTTTTAAAAAACTAATAACTTCTGCTCCTATTGATGGTATAACTAATCCGTCTTTAACGGACCTAAGTGTTCCAAAATTAAAAAGAATACACAGCATCATTAATGCCATAGGCAAAAAAAGTTTCAATTCCTCTCTTTCTATAGGCCAAATGATTTCCTGAATTTTAGCAAAAATACTTTTGAATGGTAACATTATTTTATACAAAAAATTACCTAAAGATTGACATTATTAATATAACCTGAGTTCGATGTAACTTGTTTACTTCCCTCGATGTCCCAGCGAAAGCTTTGCCAACGTGGATCACTAGTATGTCATTCCCGCGTAGGCGGGAATCTAAAATGTCTAAAGCACCCTTCCTGTCTATTTTTTTAGATTGTATCTTGAATATTAGCTCAATATGGAGTTAATATGGTCGGAAGGAGTGACGCCGTTTAATTTAGATTGGTCTTTAAAGACCGAGGGAATCTTGGTGCACTCCTTCCTTGAATCGCAAAGTATAATACGAACGGTAGGATGATCCTTTAGAGATCGAATTTACAATCATGTATCAAAACTTTGCAAAACAACCACTAATTATAGGTAAAGCAAATGACTGAAAAAAGCAAGATATTTATGGGAATAGATGTTTCAAAAAATACGCTTGATATATCTATGAACAATATTCATTGTAAGATTAAAAATACAGATAAAGCTATTTCTGATTTTATAAAATCAGAAATAGCTTCTCGAAATATTGTGCTTACTGTTTTGGAATCTACTGGCGGTTATGAACGTTTGGTTATGAGGATGTTGCAACAAGCCGGGCTTGCTGTGCATAGAGCTCATCCTAATAGAGTTCACGCTTTTGCTAAGGTCTGTAACCATTTTGCTAAAACTGATAAATTGGATGCGTTATTACTTGAGAAATATGCAGCTTTTATTGCTAATGATGAGAAAGGAGACCAAATAATTTCTGTTATACAAGAAGAATTACAATCTCTAAGGAGCATAGAACGTAATATAGAAGAAGATATACATGCTAATCAATGCAGAACAAAAGTTGCATCCGAGAAGGCTAAGAAATATCTCGAAAAAATGATAAAGTGTGGCAAAAAACAGCTTGAGGAAATTAGAAAAGATATAAAGGCTGCTATAAAGGAAGATAAGAGTTTAAAGGCAAAAAATGATTTACTCATAAGCTATAAAGGTATAGGTGAAAAAACAGCTAGTGTTTTGCTAATAGAACTGCCAGAGCTTGGTGTGCTGAGCAATAAGGAAATTGCAAGCTTAGTTGGACTCGCCCCAAAAACAAGCCAAAGCGGTCAAAAAACTAATGGGGCTCATATTAGAGGGGGCAGGTTTTTTGTTCGAAAAAGCTTGTATATGGCTGCTTTAGTAGCGATGCGTCATAATGACAAAATGAAGGCATTATATGAACGTATGACTAATGCTGGTAAAAAAGCAAAGGTCGCTTTAGTAACCGTTATGCGTAAAATAATTATTTGTTTAAATTCTATGGTAAAAAATAATAAAATTTATGAATAATAATCTACTTTTTTTCTTGACTAGCAAGACGGTAGATTCCTGACCGAAGCGGGAATGACATCGTTTTTAGTCCTGTAAATACCATTACTTACGTTAGCGTTTTTGATCCACGCGGCAAAGCCTCCCAGCAAAAACTGAGATCCAAAACTATATAACATACCTTCTATGCTATTTTTTTAGACCCCTCTACCTTCGCGGGGGTGACATCACTCTTAACAAGGATAATACTGAATCTAGTATTAACTTGTTACATCGAACTCAGGTTATTTAACATCGATAATGTAATGAAGCTGAACTAAATCTTTTAAAGCTCTATGGCAATAAAGTCAATGAAAATAAGCATATTTTTCTATTAACAAAATATTTATGTGACAAAATTATAGGATATATAGCTAAAAACGAGACATAACTTGCCTTGTAGGAAAATTTTTAATATGCTACAAAAGATTAAAGTAAATTGATAATATTATGTCCATTAGGTCAATATTAGCCCTATATTTATTGTTTCTTTTTCCGTTATATTCATATGCTAATATAGACGTAGAAATTGCTGAATCACATAAATGTTCAAGGATGTTTCCTTACTTTGAAAAGGTACACAAGATTCCTCCTAATACGTTACACTCGATAGCTTTAAAAGAATCTGGCAAAAAACATACTGAATATAAAATTAAAGTGGTTTGGCCTTGGACTGTCAATGTTGAAGGTAAAGGCTATTATTTTAATACTAAAAAAGAGGCAATATCATTTGTAAAAAAACAAATTATTCAAGGCAAAGAAAATATTGATGTAGGATGTATGCAAATCAATTTAAAACATCATTTAAATGCATTTAACTCTTTAAATCAAGCTTTTGATCCTAAGAAAAACGTCGCCTATGGTGCTAAATTCCTAAAAGCTAAATATGATCAGTTAGGTAGTTGGCACAAAGCAATTGCTCATTACCATTCAGCCACCCATGAGTTTGGCTCTAGATATAAACAAGATGTTATCAAAATTGCTAACAATATGGACTTGTATAAAAACTCTATTAACATGTATAGTGGGTACAATTATTATAATAATACACCTACTCTACCAACAAACATGCTTTTGAGGAATAAACAGAGAGCTTCATTTGAAAGTAATATTAGGAAATATAAGAGTAATATTATGGTAGTATTACCAAGAGCTAGCTAGAGGTAACAATTATATTTGATCGTGAGAAGTTAAAATCTAATCGTGACAAAGTGGTGGATAATATCGCTGAGTGTTCGTTCCTTAAATATGCAGCATTCGATATTATTGAGCGTCTAAATATTATTGATAAAGAATTTCCTGATATTTTAGATTTAGAATGTCGTACTGGTATACTAACTAAACTATTAGTGCAGAATTATAACTATGCTATAATTGTAGCGGCTAGTGCATCAAATGTTATGTTACAATCGTTTGACCATACTCCCAAATTACTAGTTGATGAAGAAAACTTACCATTTAAGGCAGCTAGTTTTGACCTAATAACTTTTTCCTTGGGTCTACACTGGATCAATGATGTACAAAATTTTCTGTTACAGATAAAACGTATTTTAAAACCAAATGGCCTATTTATTGGTAATTTTATCGGTGGTAACAGCCTAAAAGAACTACGAATGAAATTCATTGAAGCTGAAATAGCATTAAGTAGCCCTCACTTTCAACATGTTTCCCCTTTTATCCATTTTGACCACGTAACACCTTTACTAGGACAGGCAGGATTCACAGAAATTATCGTTGATTATGAAAATATTCAGCTGACCTATAAAAGCCCTTTAGATTTCATTAGAAAATTAAAAAATATTGGAGAATCTGGAGCATTATTAAAAAACTCTCATAACATGATATCGAAGCAAATGCTTTCTATTCTAAGCAATGATACTAACACTTTTACCGAACAAATTAATATAATTAGCTTCATTGCCTCTCCTAGTAAGAATAGTATAAAAACAACTCATAATTTAAAATAGCAGGAAAATAAGCATTTATAGCTTGCTCTTACTTTCTCCTTACATTATTATAATATTGGTATCTTATGAAAGCACAGTGCTCAACAGTTACAAGTAAGGGACAAGTTACTATCCCATCATACATTAGAAACAAGCTACACTTATCTTCTGACAGTAAATTAGAATTCATTATGCAAGATGGCTCTTTTATAGTAGTGCCAATTAATAAGCCAGTTAAAAATTTAAAAGGAATACTTCCCAAACCAAAAACACCATTAAGTATCGAAGATATGAATGAAGCCATTAAGAGTGGATACGATCGGAATTGATACTAATGTTTTAATTCGTTATTTGATTCAAGATGACGAAGTACAGAGTAGCAAAGCCACAAAATTAATTGAATTAAATTCAAATTAGCTATTAGTGTTCGTATGTTTATGGTTTATAATGCCATTAATTATTATAAGTAAGGAAAAATATATGCAAGAATTTGATTTAATAGTAATTGGTAGTGGTCCAGCTGGTTATACAGGGGCAATAAGAGCAGCACAGCTGGGTATGAAAGTTGCATGCATAGAAAAAAGGCCAACGCTTGGTGGTACTTGCCTAAATGTTGGATGTATTCCTTCAAAACTATTACTAAATTTTTCTGAAAAATTTAATGAAGTATCAAACCATTGTGCTGATATTGGTATTATGACCTCAACCAAACTTGATTTACAAAAAATGATGACTAAAAAAAGTCAAGTAGTGTCAGACTTATGCAAGGGTATAGAAAGTTTGTTTGTAAAAAATAAAATCACTAAATTTAGTGGAAGTGCCAAGTTTATTTCAACCAATCTTGTAGAAATTACTAACGGTAAAACAGTTGAATCGATTTCGGCTAAGAATATTTTAATTGCTACTGGCTCTGATATTATTGAAATACCCAATATTGTTGTAGATGAGGAATATATAGTTTCATCAACGGGAGCTTTGAGCCTTCCTAAAGTTCCAGAAACTATGATAGTAATTGGCGGTGGTTATATAGGTTTAGAGCTTGGTTCGGTATGGAACAGGCTTGGTTCTAAAGTAACGGTTATTGAATATGCTGATAGCATTGTCCCAGCTTTAGATAAAGAAATTATTAATCAATTTACCAAAATCCTACAAAAGCAATCCATTGAATTGCGACTGAATAGTAAAGTACTGTCTGCTGAAAAAAAAGCAGGAAAAGTCACTTTAAATATACAACAAACATCTGCTTCCTTAGTAGAGCAAATTACTACTGATATAGTTTTATTAGCTGTCGGCAGAAAAGCCCATACAACAAATTTAGGTCTAGATAAATTAGCAATTCAAACAGACAAACAAAACAGAATTACGGTGAATAGCCAATTCCAAACAATAATCCCTAATATTTATGCCGTTGGTGATGTAATTGCAGGACCTATGCTTGCTCATAAAGCAGAAGAAGAAGCTGTTGCTGCCGTCGAAATTATGGCGGGTCTAGCTGGTCATGTTAATTATAATCTTATTCCAAGTGTAATTTATACTTGGCCAGAAGTAGCGAGTGTTGGTTTAACTGAAGAACAATTAAAAGAAGCCAAGATTGATTACAAAGTTGGTAAATTTCCATTTTTGGCAAATAGTCGGGCGAGAAGCACAGGTTCTACTGATGGGATGGTGAAGATATTAGCTGATAGCATAACTGATAAAGTACTTGGAGCACATATAATAGGACCTTGTGCTGGAACTATGATTGCAGAACTTGTAGCATTTATGGAATTTGGTGCTTCTTCAGAAGATATAGCAAGAACTTGCCATGCCCACCCTACCCTAAGTGAAGCTATAAAAGAGGCGGCTCTAGCTGTAGATAAGAGGGCTATTAATTTTTAGGATTTTACTGTGCTTATACCATTTCCCATTATTAACTACGATAATACTACAGTTGTAGTTACTACCCAAAGCTGTCATTCCCGCTTCGGTCAGGAATCTACCGTCTTGCTAGTCAAGAAAAAAAGTAGATTATTATTCATAAATTTTATTATTTTTTACCATAGAATTTAAACAAATAATTATTTTACGCATAACGGTTACTAAAGCGACCTTTGCTTTTTTACCAGCATTAGTCATACGTTCATATAATGCCTTCATTTTGTCATTATGACGCATCGCTACTAAAGCAGCCATATACAAGCTTTTTCGAACAAAAAACCTGCCCCCTCTAATATGAGCCCCATTAGTTTTTTGACCGCTTTGGCTTGTTTTTGGGGCGAGTCCAACTAAGCTTGCAATTTCCTTATTGCTCAGCACACCAAGCTCTGGCAGTTCTATTAGCAAAACACTAGCTGTTTTTTCACCTATACCTTTATAGCTTATGAGTAAATCATTTTTTGCCTTTAAACTCTTATCTTCCTTTATAGCAGCCTTTATATCTTTTCTAATTTCCTCAAGCTGTTTTTTGCCACACTTTATCATTTTTTCGAGATATTTCTTAGCCTTCTCGGATGCAACTTTTGTTCTGCATTGATTAGCATGTATATCTTCTTCTATATTACGTTCTATGCTCCTTAGAGATTGTAATTCTTCTTGTATAACAGAAATTATTTGGTCTCCTTTCTCATCATTAGCAATAAAAGCTGCATATTTCTCAAGTAATAACGCATCCAATTTATCAGTTTTAGCAAAATGGTTACAGACCTTAGCAAAAGCGTGAACTCTATTAGGATGAGCTCTATGCACAGCAAGCCCGGCTTGTTGCAACATCCTCATAACCAAACGTTCATAACCGCCAGTAGATTCCAAAACAGTAAGCACAATATTTCGAGAAGCTATTTCTGATTTTATAAAATCAGAAATAGCTTTATCTGTATTTTTAATCTTACAATGAATATTGTTCATAGATATATCAAGCGTATTTTTTGAAACATCTATTCCCATAAATATCTTGCTTTTTTCAGTCATTTGCTTTACCTATAATTAGTGGTTGTTTTGCAAAGTTTTGATACATGATTGTAAATTCGATCTCTAAAGGATCATCCTACCGTTCGTATTATACTTTGCGATTCAAGGAAGGAGTGCACCAAGATTCCCTCGGTCTTTAAAGACCAATCTAAATTAAACGGCGTCACTCCTTCCGACCATATTAACTCCATATTGAGCTAATATTCAAGATACAATCTAAAAAAATAGCCTAAAAGACTATTAAACATTATTAGATCCCAGCTTTCGCTGGGATGACATCGTTTTGACATTAGTACTACAACTGTAGTGCTAAATAGCGTAGTTAATAATGGGAAATGGTATTACATGGTAAAAAAGATATCACCCTTACGCCTTTTATGCCCCCCTGCCTACGCAATGGGGCATAAAAGGAGAGGTAGGGATTGACATAGTGGCTACTTAATACCCTAATTCGGGATAAGAATTATAATTCTTATCCCGAATTAGCTGTGATATAAAGAAAAATGTACTCTTGAAGCGGTTCTGCGAGTACATTTTAACTTTTTTACCGTTCAATAGATGATTTTAATAATTAAAATCATCTATTGAACGCAAATGATATTTTAACAATCAGGTGGGCAGCCGCTTCAAACCTGATTGTTTCTATATATACAGCCGAATTTGGGATAACTTGTTATCCCGAATTCGCGTAAATTGGTTTTTTACACAACAAAACCAAATAATTTTTTGATTTCAGTAAGAGTTTTAGCAGCAGTAATTCTAGCTTTATCTGCTCCTTCATGTAGTGTAGTTACTAGATAATCTTGGTTTTTCATTAGCTCTATATATTGAGTATTAATGGGAGTTAAAGTTGTGATGATAATTTCAGCTAGATCATCCTTAAATTTGGCAAAACCACTATTTCGGTATTGATCAACTATTTTTTCAATATTAGTACTAGATAAATTGCAGTAAATGTCAATTAAATTGCTGATTTCCGGCCTATTTTGACGATCATAACTGATTTCAGCTAAATGATCTGTTTTAGCTTTTTTAATTTTTTGGTAAATTTGATCCCGGCTATCATTTAAATTAATACGAGATAAATCAGATGGATCAGATTTACTCATTTTTCTACGACCATCTTTTAAACTCATTATTCTTGCTCCTGATCCTTGAATTAATGGCTCAGGTAATTTTAGAACTTCTTGATTAAATTTTCTATTGACAATAGCCGCAATATCTCTGGTAAGTTCTAAATGCTGTTTTTGATCATCGCCAACAGGTACTATATCAGCATTATATAATAATATATCAGCCGCCATTAATACTGGATAAGACAATAACCCTAAACCAGCACTTTCTTGGTCTTTTCCAGCTTTGTCTTTAAATTGAGTCATACGTTTAAGCCAACCAAGTGGGGTAACACAATTTAATATCCAAGCAAGTTCCGTATGTTCTTTCACCATACTTTGTGCAAATATGGTAGTTTTCTCTGGCACAAGCCCTGTTGCTATATATATAGCAACAGTTTGCAATATGGAGGAGTTTAGCTCAAGAGGTAAGCGATCTATAGTAATAGAATGCAAATCAGCTAAAAAGAATAAGCAATTATACTCATCTTGAATCTTAAGCCAATTAGATATTGAACCAAGATAGTTTCCTAAATGCAAAGCCCCGGTCACTTGCACTCCAGATAGAGCTGTTTTTTTCATTTAATTTCCCCGAATAATTATACTATGGATAGAAGTAACCTTATGTGCTATTATATATCTGTTCATTATTAACAAGTGAGTTAACCAACTATGTTTTGGCGTTTAAGAGTATTAACATTTTATGCATTACTTGCTATATTTACCATTACATTCTTCCTTATATGTTACATACCCGTAACATTTTTTAATGTCAACTATTATATACGTTACAGGATTGGAGTTATTTTTTCCTATGTATTTATTTGGTTGGCTAGAATCTTTTGTGGTTTAAAATACCAAGTTTCTGGTCTAGACAAATTACCTCTAGTTCCTTCTTTAGTATTGTCTAATCACCAATCATGTTGGGAACAAGTATTTATACAATTAATTATACCTGAACATTCTTGGGTATTAAAAAAAGAGTTATTTAATATCCCCTTATTCGGTTGGGGTCTGCAAATGGTTAAGCCAATTGCCGTAGACCGTAATGTTAATATCTCGGTTAGTCAAATTTTAAGAGAAGGACAGGAAAAGATAAAAGATGGTTTATGGTTGGTTATTTTTCCTGAATCTACTAGATTTAGACCAGAACAAAATGCCAAATTTAAACCTAGTGCAGTAAAATTAGCATCACTAGCAAAAGTACCGATCGTAATGATGGCTCACAACGCAGGGGTATACTGGCCAAAGGGTTTTTGGATTAAGAAACCAGGGGTAATCCAAGTAAAGATTATTAATGTTATTCCTGTAGAGGAAATAGAGCAATATGATGTTCGAGAATTGACAAGCAAGATAGAACAGGTAATCAATACCGAAAAGCAAATATTATTTGAACAAGCTGGTATACTCAAATGATTTAAAGAATTGGATTTGAAAATGAGGGACGAGCGAAAGTACGCTAGTCCTTGATACTCCGATAATCAAGTTTTTATTGAATTATATAATTCATGGCAGTTTAAAAGTCATGAAAAGAAGTCGAGAAGATGTCATTCCCGCGTGGATCACTAGTATGTCATTCCCGCGTAGGCGGGAATCTATAATATCTAATAGCCTTTGCAGGTTATTTTTTGGATTCCCGCCTACGCGGGAATGACATACTAGTGATCCAACGCGGGCAATGCCTCCCCGCAAAGACATTGCTAGCGTAGAATGACATCACCCCTCTAAACAGCTTTTATTACAGCAATTCTGATTAAGCTGCATGTTCAAGGCCACCTGCTAACTCAACAGCACCTGTTAAAGTTACATGATTAGGGTGAAGTCCATCTAAAACAAATTGACTCGCCTCACTCCATTCATTTGGAGGGGATTGTTCTGGAACATAACGTGCATTAAATTTTTCAAACCAAGTTGTGGTTTTGTCACCACATTTTCCATCAGCTTCAATACCATAACCATGGTCTTTTAACTGTGTTTGAACATGAGAGACTTTTTGACCTTCATCATCTTTTCGTATTAATATCTGTTCTGCTTGTTCTTTCGTAGTAGGTATAAATTTACCAAAACCAGCATCTGCAAGTTGCTTCCAAGGGAAAAATTTTCCGGGTGCTACATGCCTTTCAGCAACTTCACCAAGCCCTACAAGATTCTCCTTAAGATTCAAGTTTGGATATCTAACTGTAATATCTTCAAGTAATTTTATTACTTTATTTATTTGAGATTCTGTAAAAGCACTTTTTGCATCATTAATAAACATGATGCCTATACCAAAGTCATTAACCTTTTCTTGCCCTTTCCAACTACTCTTACCGGCATAAAAGGCTTTTGATTCTAAGTCATTATGGTATTGGTATTGCTGTTCTTTTTTGTTGTTTGGTTCTTTATCTATTATGTAATGTACGCTTGTTCCATTATATTGCAAAGTGTCTATTGCAGAATTTAATGTATTACCAACAGAATAGGTTAGTACCACGCAACTTGGTTCTACTCCCGATTCTCTAGGTGCAAAAAATTTACTATCATTAGTAGTGCTAACACCCTTATTTTTACTCATTACGACCTCCATTAAATAATTTTAACTTAATTAACCTCAAATATTGATGTAATAAATTAATAGTAGGCTCAAGTAATCATCGCCATTAGAGGTGATGTCACCCCTACTCACCATTATGTCATCCCAGCGAAGGCTGGGATATAGAATATCTAAAGCACCCTTCCTGTCTATTTTTTTAGATTCCGCACTGAAGCAGGAATGACATCATTTCATCGTATATGTCATCCCAGCGAAAGCTGGGATCTAAGACTATATAACATACCTTCTATGCTATTTTTTAGCCCCCTGCGTAGGCAGGGGTGACATCCGAAGGAACAGGGATGACATCCTAGGCTATTAAACCAATGTCTTACATCAAGCTCAGGTTAGCTAGGTTTTTATATCTAGAAACTACGATATAAAAACTTAGAACCTTCATTTTGACATTGTCTTTTTATTAAGTCAACACAATTAGTTAAAATACATTAATTAAAATACTTACGCTCCTTAGTTACAACTTCATCTTCATTAGAGGAGGATGGTTTGTTATTTTGCCATTTTTTTGCAGATTCGCGTTTATTACCATTATTATCGCTGTTATCTTTATAAGACTCAGACTTTTGATTATTTGTAACGTCCTGAGTAACTTCAGCATCGATATTTTTTATGGTTAATTTTGCTTTGCCCTTATTGTCAAAACCAATAAGTTTAACTTTTACTATATCTCCATGTTTTAAAACACTAGATACAGATTCAATACGTTCTTTTGAAATCTCACTAATATGTATGAATCCATCACGATTACCTAAATAATTGATAAACGCTCCAGAGTCTAATATTTTAACAACAGTTCCATTGAATATGCCACCAATTTCAGGATCAAAAGCAATTGACTTAATTTTCTCGATAGCCATATCTAGCTTCTCTTTGCCTATAGCCGAAACAGTTACATTGCCATCGTCGCTTATGTCAATTTTAGCCGATGTCATATCACAAATTTCGCGTATTACTTTGCCACCCGGTCCTATGATGTCTCTAATTTTATCTTTATCAATTTTAAAACTTTGAATACAAGGTGCATACTGGCTAATATGGTTATTGGTTTTATTAATAGTCTTATCCATTTCTTGTAAAATATGAACAAGACCAAGCTTTGCTTGAACTAAAGCATGTTTCATTATTTCAAACGTTACTCCAGATATTTTTATATCCATTTGTAGTGCGGTTATGCCTTCCGTACCACCAGCTACTTTAAAATCCATATCTCCAAGATTATCTTCATCCCCCATAATATCGGATAACACTACAAACTTATCACCTTCTTTTATCAAACCCATAGCAATACCTGCTATAGGAGTTGTGATGGGTACTCCAGCATCCATCAGAGCCATTGAACTACCACAAATAGTAGCCATAGATGACGAGCCATTACAGGAGGTAATTTCTGACACTACTCTAATAGAATAAGGGAATTGTTCTTTAGTTGGCAGTATGCGGTTAATGGCTCTCCATGCTAGTTTACTATGCCCTATTTCTCTACGACCAGGAGCTCTTACTGGGGTTGCTTCGCCTACTGAATAAGGAGGAAAAATATAGTTAAGCATAAAACGCTCTTTATATTCCCCGTCTAAACTATCAACAATTTGTTCATCTTGACCAGTACCTAGTGTTGTAACTACTAAACTTTGTGTTTCTCCTCTAGTAAACAAGCTTGAGCCATGTGTTTTTGGCAATAAAGCCACTTCACAAGCTATGTTTCTTATATTTTCCGGTTTTCTACCATCGATACGAATATTGTTCTTTAATACGTTTTGCCGTAATATTTCTGATTCTACTTCTTTAAGAGCGAACTCAATCTGAGCATTAGTAAGATTATTATTAGCAATATCTTCGGCAAAATGTCGCTTAATTATATCAGAAACATGTTTTACCGCTAAGACTCTTTCTTGTTTTAATTTGATAGAAAAAGCATGCTGAATATCTTCTGATGCGATGCTTCTAATTTGTTCCTTTAAGCTAGTAGGGAATAAATCGGTAAGCTGTAATTTAGGTTTTCCAGCACTTTTTACTAAGTCATTAATCAATTCAATTACAGGCTGTAATGCCTTGTGACCAAACTCAATAGCTTCCAACATTTTTTCTTCGGACAATAGATCAGCTTCAGACTCAACCATCATAACTGACGTCTTAGTTCCTGCCACTACTAAGTCTAGCTTACTAGTTTTTAACTGGCTAAATGAAGGGTTTAATATAAATTGATCATTTATCAAGCCAACTCTGCTAGCTGCTACTATATCTTGATAGGGTGCACTAGACAAAGCCAATGCAGCCGATGCTCCAATAATTGCTAATATATCTGTATTACATTCAGGATCGTATGAAAGAACAGTACAGATTACTTGCGTTTCATTAAGAAAGGCTGGGTGGAATAATGGTCTAATCGGTCTGTCGATCAAGCGTGAGACTAATACTTCTTTTTCTGACCCTTTACCTTCTCTTTTAAAAAATCCTCCAGGTATTTTACCAGCAGCAAATGCCATTTCTTTGTAGTGTACAGTAAGAGGAAAGAATCCTATCCCTTCTTTTGCTTCTTTACTACTCACGGCAGTACATAATAAGACACTTCCTCCCATTTTTACCATAACTGCTCCATCAGCTTGACGAGCAATTTTACCAGTAGTTAATTCTAGTAGTTTCCCACCTAATTCTATCGTTTTAGTTATTTCTTCAAACATTCTTATTCCTTATTTTATGAACAAAAAACCCGGCTAAAATTTTGATTTTTTGACCGGGCTTTATTTTACTTTCTTATTCCTAGTTTATTAATCAACGACAAATATCTGCTTAGACTTTGCTTCTTAATATAATCCAACAATCGACGCCTACGACCAACTAACATCAATAATCCTCTTCTCGAAGAAAAATCTTTGTGATTAGTTTTAAAATGCCCTGTTAAGTTATTGATTCTTTCGGTTAGAATTGCACATTGTACTTCACTAGAACCAGTATCGTTTTCTTTAGTAGCATATTCTGTAATTAATTGCTGCTTACGCTGTGCTGTAATCGACATCATTAATCTCCATGTTTATTTTTATTAGGTTAAATACTCGAAAAGAATTAAAGCAATTTTCACTCAAGCTACCAATTGCTAAAAGAGAGCCATGATATCGAATCCAAATTAATTCAATATTTTCAGGATAATCAAAATAGCATTTCTGACCATGAATGATTTTCTTAGCTTGGTCAGTAGTAGCATCAAGCACCAGGATGTCGTCCAGTACCGCTTCAATCTTTATAGCTTTTTCTGCAAGAAACTGTTTCATTTCTTGCTTTTGTATATCAAGTTCTATTAATTTAATAGCATTGCATGCTGTAAATATTCCAACTTTAGTACGCTGTAATTCTACCACAAATCCTAAACTTTGCAAGGATAAAGCAATATCTTCTGCTAGAGTCCTTACATAAGTCCCTTTAGAGCATTCAACCTTATAAGTAGCTTGATTATTTTGGTGGTTGAAATTAAGACATTCTAAATTATATATTTCAATATTTCGAGGAGTTAATTCTACTACCAAATCTTCTCGTGCTAATTTATAAGATCTAATACCGTTAACTTTTATAGCAGAAAAGGCAGGAGGACGTTGTTTTATTGTAGCTATGAATTTTTTACATATATTATGGCAATCAATTGAAGTGGGAATATTATCAGTAACCTTTATTATTTTACCTGAAGCATCTGCTGTATCAGTTTGCCTACCAAACTGCACCGTAAAAATGTAAGTTTTCTTTGCATCTACTAGAACTCGTACTAATTTTGTTGCTTCACCAATTGCCAAAGGTAATACACCTTCAGCTTCAACATCCAAAGTCCCGCAATGACCAACTTTAGCCCCTAAAAGGTTTTTCTTAATGATAGAAACAAGCTTTGCTGAGCTTATACCTTTAGGTTTATAAATATTAAGCCAGCAATTATTAAGGTAAAACGTCATTTGTTCGGTTATTTACGAATACTGTTAGCATAAGAGTAATTTAAATCTTAGCATAATGCTATCCTATGAAAAAAACACTATTTTTCTTTTGCATATTATAGTAATAATGGTTCTTATGTAGCCTAAACTTTATGATTTGGGTACACAGGGCATTTAAACATTGCAGCTTATCCAGCCATATTATATAATAGCTATCTTAGAAGTTACTCTAATTCGGGATAAGAATTATAATTCTTATCCCGAATTAGCTGTGATATAAAGAAAAATGTACTCTTGAAGCGGTTCTGCGAGTACATTTTAACTTTTTTACCGTTCAATAGATGATTTTAATAATTAAAATCATCTATTGAACGCAAATGATATTTTAACAATCAGGTGGGCAGCCGCTTCAAACCTGATTGTTTCTATATATACAGCCGAATTTGGGATAACTTGTTATCCCGAACTCGCGTAAGTTGTTTCGGTATTTATGAACAAATGGATCTATTATTTTGGTACTAACGGCGGGGAAGGCAATGCCCAAATGAAAGACATACTTGGTAGTAAAGGAGCTGGTCTTGCTGAGATGTCTAACTTAAATTTACCTATTCCCGATGGTTTTACTATTACTACAGAACTTTGTAATTATTTTTATAAAAATAATTACAATTTGCCTGAAAATTTTAATAAGGACTTAGCGGTAGCTGTTAAAAATTTAGAAAATACTACTGGTAAGATTTTTGGGGATCATAAAAATCCACTACTACTATCCGTCCGTTCAGGCTCAAGAGCTTCTATGCCCGGCATGATGGATACTATACTTAATCTTGGGTATAATGATCAAGTTTGCGATGTGCTATCCAGTACTGGAAATGAAATTTTTGCTCTTGACAGCTACCGAAGATTCTTAGAAATGTACGGATCAACAGTATTATCCGTTTCAAACGGATTATTTAAGAATGCATTTGAAATGCATAAGAGCAAATGTAATATTTATCAAGAGAACGAAATTACTGGGGATTTCCTAAGAATAATAGTTGAAGAGTTTAAAAAGATAATCTTTAATCATTGTGGTGAATCGTTTTTTGACCCATATACACAACTAGAAGAATCAATAAAAGCCGTATTAAAATCTTGGACAAGTGATAGAGCAATAACTTATAGAAAGCTACATAATATACCCAATAATTGGGGTACAGCAATTAATGTACAGTCAATGGTTTTTGGTAATCAAAACAATAATTCTGCAACAGGTGTAGTATTTTCACGTTGCCCTGCAACTGGTGAAAATAAACTTTTTGGCGAATATCTAGTAAACGCCCAAGGTGAAGATGTAGTGTCAGGGACAAGAACTCCAAGCCCTATTATGTCAAACGATCATAATCTTGATTGCTCAATGCAAACAGTTATGCCACAAATATTTGATCAATTACAGGAAATTTGTAAGAAGTTAGAACTACATTACTTGGATATACAAGATATAGAATTTACCGTGGAAAATGGTAAATTCTATATCTTGCAAACACGTACTGCTAAAAGAACAGCTTTAGCCAGTATTAAAATTGCCACGGATATGGTACAAGAAGGACTGATTACTAAACAACAAGCAATAATGCGTGTAGATCCGGAATCGCTAACTCAACTTCTGCACACGGCTATTGATTATAGCAATATTCTAAGCCCCATTGCTAAGGGACTACCAGCATCTCCTGGGGCTGCTACTGGTATAGTAGTTTTTTCTCCATATGATGCCGAGAAAATGTCGCATCACCATAAAGTAATTTTGGTACGCCATGATACTAGTCCTGAAGATATAAATGGCATGTATGTTTCAGCCGGTATTCTTACAGCTAGAGGTGGAATGACATCACATGCGGCTGTAGTCGCTAGAGGACTAGGAAAACCATGTGTTTGCGGGGCAAGTGATGTGGTAATAGATGAAAAAAAACAGCTCTTTAAAATAGGAGAAACTATCATTAATTATGGTGACTTAATAACTATAGATGGTGGAACAGGAAAAATTTTTTTAGGGGAAGTACCACTTATTCAGCCTAGTTTTACTAAGGAATTTCAAACAATTCTAGATTGGGCAGATGAATTTGCTACTTTAAAAGTTAGAGCCAATGCTGAAACTATTTTAGATGCTGGTGTTTCCATGAAATTTGGGGCATGTGGAATTGGACTATGTAGAACAGAACATATGTTTTTTGACCCTGATAAAATTCCATTAGTACGAGAAATGATAATTGCTCCTGATATAGAACGGAGAAAACTTGCGATAAATAAATTATTGCCCTTACAAATTCGAGATTTTAAGGCATTATTTCAAATTATGCATGGTAAAGCCGTAAATATAAGACTACTTGACCCTCCTTTACATGAATTTTTGCCAACAACAGAGATTGATAAAAGAAACTTAGCAGATGTTATGAATCTACCTTTAGCTGTTGTGGAACAACGTTTGCACGCATTATATGAAGTGAACCCCATGCTTGGACATAGAGGATGTCGCCTAGGTATTTCTTATCCTGAGATTTATCAAATGCAAATAATGGCAATTTTTACTGCTATCAGAGAATTGCAAATTGAAGAAAATATAAATATTATTCTAGAGTTAATGATTCCTTTAATCAGTGACGTTAATGAGCTAAAAGCTTTAAAGATACATATACAAGACGTGATCATTGACATGGAGAATACTAACCAATGTAAGTTTAATTTTACTCTTGGTACTATGATCGAGTTACCAAGAGCTGCTTTAAAAGCTGGAGAAATTGCCAAGCAGGTAGATTACTTTAGCTTTGGTACCAACGATTTAACACAAACAACTTACGGCATTTCTAGAGATGATGTAGCGTCATTTTTTCCAGACTATTTGGAAAAAAAAATCTTTGCATTTGATCCTTTTAGTAAATTGGATGAGGAAGGGGTTGGTGAGTTAATAGAAATTGCTATAAAACGCGGGCTAAAAAACAACCCTACATTAAAACTTGGCGTATGCGGAGAACATGCGGGCAATCCTGATTCTATAGAGTTTTTTCATAAAATTGGTTTACATTATATATCCTGTTCACCATACCGTATTCCTATCGCAAGGATTGCTGCAGCTCAAGCGGAAATAAAGGCGGAGCTAGCTCAAGTATTGATGTAAGATTAATAGACTAGGGTGTCATCCCTGCACCTTCAGATATCACCCATAGTACCCTACATTTTTTATATAACCACTATTAAAATGGCTGCTGATCGTCTATTAGCGAGGAGTCGCTGAAAGCGGCGACGCGGCAATCCAGGATACGCGAAGCGTACTAGAAAAAACAGCTTCGCTGTTTACTTGGATCGCCACGGCATCTAAAGATGCCTCGCGATGACGATTATAGAAAAATGTAGGGTATGGATATCACCCCTGCTTGCCATTATGTCATCCCAGCGAAAGCTGGGATCTAAAACTACATAATATACCTATCTATGCTATTTTTTAGACCCCTGCTTACGCAGGGGTGACATCCGAAGGTGCTGGGATGACATAATGGCGGTGACATCATCCCTAATGGCGATGATTACTTGAGCCTACTATTAATTTATTACATCAATATTTGAGGTTAGCTAGGGTATATATATGACATCCTATAAACCTAGAAATGTGGGTAAAAATATCCCGGTAAATCTATATTAATTATTATTTCTTTACCAAATATTTTCTCTGGTAAGATTATTCTTTTGGCATGTAATAACATTTCCTTGGACAAAGCTATTGCTTCTTGAGTGCCATATTTTGTGTCACCTATTATGGGACAACCCAGCATTTTCGCATGAAATCGAAGTTGATGCATCCTGCCAGTAAGAGGAGCGAACTCAACCAGCATCAAACCATTAATAGACCTCTTGCATAATTCTACTTCTGCTGGTAATTTGTGCGTCGCTCCGGTACTCGAATCCTCACGTACGCTTAAGTACGCTGCGGTTCTGCGTTCCGTGGCTCCTGCAAATTCCCTAGCAGAAGCGAATTCTGCAAGAGGTCTATTTAAGTTTTTCAGTAATTTATAGCGAGTTATGGCTAACTTGCCATGTTCTTCATCATTTTGTACAGTCTCATACGCCCCTCCCCTATTCTTCCCTATCATACCACTAATTTCTCCTTCATGTTGCGGAAGGTTACCTAAAACTACGGCAATATAGGTTTTCTGAATATTCTTTTCCTTAAAGGCTTTCACTAATTTTATACTACTCGCATAATTTTTAGCGATTAGTAATATACCTGAAGTATCTTTATCTAACCTATGTACTAGTTTAAAATCTGCCCCTTGGCTATTTAAATATTGTAATGCATCATCTATAGATAGGCTTATTTTACTACCACCTTGGGTTGCAAGACCTACCGGCTTATTAATTGCTATAAGCCACTCATCCTGATAAACTAGGTAATCCTTCATTAACTTACCGGCTAGTATAACTGCCGAACTCGAAAAAACCCTATCAGAAGCTTTTTGAGGTTCTAAATTTAAACTATCCTCTATAAAAATTTGATCACCGGCATTTATTCGCAAATTTGCCGCTACCTTACAAGAATTAACCATTATCTGTTTAAACCTTAAGGCACGCTCAACCATCCCTTGGGTAAGGCTAGGATATAATTTCTTCAAGTAACGATCCAACCTACAAGGTAGTTCTATATCTACATTTAATATTGCCACTAGCTACTCTTTAACAAAAAATACCCCCATAATATACATGATAATAGTATAATAGCAAAAATCTGATGCACTAAGGCCATTAATATAGGTACTGAATATAAAATGGTAATTATGCCAGCTAACATTTGTAATATCAGTACACCAACAATATAATAAGCAACTTTGTTTAATTTAGGATGCTTGGTTTTTATTAGACTCAACACCAACAAACCAACACTAGTACAAACAATATATGCTCCAATTCTATGGATAAACTGAACAAAAACAGCATCACTTAAACTATCTCTACTCAGTAGTTTAAAAGCTATTTCTTGAGGTATAAAACTATTCCCCATTAACGGAAAGCTATTATATACAAGCCCTGCATCAAGACCTGCAACTAGACCACCTAAAAAAATCTGTATATAAACTATAATAATAGTTAATATACAAAAGAATTTTGCTAAATTTAAACTTATTGTCCGTTCAACTAGTAAAATATCAAAACTATTTTTCATCAGCTGATAGAACAGTAAATTATAGATAATAACTGCAATAACCAAATGACAAGCTAAACGAAAATGACTGACATATGGCTGCAAAATTAGACCACTTTTCACCATATACCAGCCCATAAATCCTTGGACTGCAAATAATAACAATATCGCCAAATATACAGGCAGTAACCTTGTATCAATCCGTCCACGTATAAAAAAATACAGTAATGGTACTAGATACAACA
This sequence comes from Candidatus Tisiphia endosymbiont of Ditula angustiorana, assembly GCF_964026425.1. Classification (NCBI taxonomy): domain Bacteria; kingdom Pseudomonadati; phylum Pseudomonadota; class Alphaproteobacteria; order Rickettsiales; family Rickettsiaceae; genus Candidatus Tisiphia; species Candidatus Tisiphia endosymbiont of Ditula angustiorana. Next base: position 2,040,048 of record NZ_OZ032143.1, on the reverse strand, counting down.
AACCTGCTACTCTGCCAGCAAAACGGTGAATAAATTCAAGCCAAAAAATAAATTTAAACTCTGAGATAGTCATATTAGTATTTTTTTGCTTATATTCGACAGATTGTTGATATTTAGCAAATTCATCCTGCCAGTCAGCATTACCCAGCGGGGGAACGACACCTGAAACCGGTTTCCATTCAACAATTGATAAACCAGCATCAGTAAGCCTAGTGAGACCTCCTAAAAAAATCATAAATATTACCATGCAGCAGCATACCACCAACCAACGCTTTACTAATATGTGTGACATTAGACCCGCTACCTTTAATATCTATAATATAGCATAATATAACAGATTTTTATCGTCCACTAATACTCTTTTTCATTATGGGCAGGACAATTTAAAAGTCGGGTTGTAAGCCTAATAGATAAGGGAAAAAGTGCTTAATATGTACTTGATGTCATCCCAGCGAAAGCTGGGATCTAAAAAAATAGCCTGAAAGACTATTAAGTATTATGGATTCCCGCCTACGCGGGAATGACATCGATGGTGGTTGAGTTTATATCTATAACAACTATTAATTATGACTTTTAAATTACCCTGCTTTATTTCATGAATTAAAAATACCAACGTAAGTCCATTACTTACGTTGGTGTTTTTTACCTCAATATTCTATCAATAACAGTACCAACATCTAATTCTTCTATTTTTCCTGTTTTCCGACCTTTTAGTTCGACCACATTGTTGCCAGCTTTTTTAGGACCAATAATTATTTGGTACGGTGATCCTATAAGATCATGGGTGGCAAATTTGCTACCGGCTCTTTCATTGGTATCATCGTATAATACTTCTATTTTACTTGCCACAAGTTTATCATATAGATTTTGTGATAGTTCATTGCATTTGCTATCAAGTATGTTCAAATTTAATATTGATACCATAAAAGGAGCAATATTTGTAGGCCATATAATCCCTTTATCATCGTGACTTGATTCGATTATGGCAGCTAAAAGTCTTGAAATACCAATACCGTAAGAACTCATTTCCACTGGCACAAGATTACCATTATTACTATTTACTAAAGCATTCATGGCTTTGGCATATTTTGTGCCAATATAAAAAATATGCCCAACTTCAATACTCTTACTACTGGCAAGATCATGTTCTGATAACAGGCATTTATCAGGGTCATGTTTTTCTTCTGCTGCCGCATATAAGGTTTGTAATTTTTCAATATCTAAACTTTCCTGGTCTGTTAAAGATAGGAATTTTTTATCATAAAAAATTGTACTCTCACCATTATCAGCAAGAATATGGAACTCGTGGCTTAAATTGCCACCAATTGGACCATTATCAGCAAGTACTGGAATTACAGTTAAACCCATATCACGAAATGTTTGCATATAGGCTAGATACATCTGATTATAGGTTTTTACAGCACTTATTTGATCTATATCAAAAGTATATGCATCTTTCATTAAGAATTCTCTACCACGCATAACCCCAAAGCGAGGTCTAATTTCATCCCTAAATTTCCATTGAATATGATATAAGTTTTTTGGCAAATCCTTATAGGACTGAATATTATTTCTAAAAATATCAGTAACCATGTCTTCATTAGTAGGCCCAAACAATAACGTATTATCATGGCGATCTTGGAATTTTAGCATTTCTTTGCCATAATTCTCAAATCTTCCAGATTCCACCCATAAAGATGCTGGTTGAATACAAGGCATTAATATTTCAATAGCACCTACCTTGTTCATATTAAGTCGAACGATATTTTCAACATTTTTAAGGGCTTTTAAGCCTATCGGCAACCAGCTATAAATCCCAGCAGATTGCTGTCTTATCATACCGCTTCTAAGCATCAACCGATGAGAAACCACTTGTGCCTCCACTGGTTCTTCCTTCAGCACAGGTAAAAAATATTTTGATAGTAACATGAGTTTACCTTGGATTATTTTTTGGAAATAATATTTAGGAATTCGTGGCGGTACTTCTGCTGCTCTACATATATGCCAGTATAATGCATAGTATTCATAATACTATCATTCTGCATAACTCCCCTAAGAGTCATACAGCTATGTAATGCAGAAATCTTAACCGCAACACCTAGGGGCTTAATATATTTCTGTAATGTTTCAGCAATTTGTACAGTCATCTTTTCTTGAATCTGTAGTCTCCTAGCAAAAACATCAACTATCCTAGCGAGCTTGCTGATACCTATTATACAATTATCAGGTATATAAGCTATATTTACCGTACCAGTTATCGGTAACATATGATGTTCACAAAATGAATTAAAATGTATGTCTTTTAATACTATGAAATCCTGAAAGTTACAAGTATCATAAAATTTAGTCGTTAATATTTCTTCCACATCTCTATCATACCCAGAAAACACTTCTTGGTAAGTTTTTATTACTCTATCAGGAGTTTTTAGTAGCCCTTCCCTATTTGGATCTTCACCAATAAATCGTAATAAAGTTTTAACTGCCTCTTTGGCTTCTTTTGCAGTAGGTTTTTTCAAGTCCATTATTTTTATTCCAGTTACTTAAACACCCCAATTCGGGATAAGAATTAGTTAATTCTTATCCCGAATCAGCTTTAACATAAGGAAAAATGCATTCTTAAAGCGGCTAACGCGAATGCATTTTAAACCTTTCTAAAGCTAAAAACATGATTTTAATCTTTTAAAATCATGTTTTTAGCAAAATATTAATTTAACAATCAGATGCAGAGCCGTCTCAAATCTGATTGTTTCGATATGACAAGCTTCATGGATTGCCACGCTCACGTACGTTCGCTCGCAATGACATATACGTCTATAAAACGTCATTGCGAGGAGACCGTAGGTCGACGAAGCAATCTATAACTTCACCGAATTCGGGATAAGAATTGGCAAATTCTTATCCCGAATTCGCGTTTAAACAAGATCCTTCTACCACAAATAATAACAAACATCAAGCCACCAACAATAGCAATCCCGCCTCCACCACCCATGATGCCCATAAGTAACTTATTGGTAACCGGCATTTCTACCCAAGGTGTTTTGCGTAACACTCCATACCCACCAGCAAAGAGCAGAGCTATAATATGTAACATCTGCCCTATAGTTATCGTCATAATTGCTGCTGAAAAATATGAATTCTTCTGCTGTTTATCGTCACATAAAAGAAAGCAGAAACCCATAAAAGCTACACTGATCCCGACAATTGAACCATGATAGTGTGCAGGAATAGTGACATTCATACCTGTAATTAATATACCAATAAATCCTCCGGACAGAAATAACATACTGGAGCAAATTATGGTTGTCTTTATATAACTAACCCGACTATTAGTATTTATCCATAGTAAACTGGTGTCCGTCATTGCGAGAAGTGCATAAGCACGACGAAGCAATCCATTTCTAATCAATGTTCTAGATTGCTTCGTCGCTACTAAAGTATCTCCTCGCAATGACGGAGTAATGTTAGTCGGATTAACTGTAACTAACTCATAAAACATTACTATCAAAGACAAAACCGGTGCTATTCCTCCTCCATATTTCATTTGTTTAGTGTAATATTCTTTGAATTCAGCATCTATAATATCATATAATAAGTGTCCACTAATAGCTGCACTTATAACAAAATTTAAATATAATAGTGCAAGGTACAACTTTTTAAATCTTAATTCCTTACCTATCCAAACATGGAATAACACTGTCATCACTAATATCAAAATTTGCGTATAAATAAATTGTAATAAATGCCCGCCGCTCCAAAAAAGCAATTCATAGTAAAATTCTATATCAACTGGTACAAGTTTAATAATTTCTTGTAATTGGCAATAAGACCAAATAAAACATACCCATACTAACACCCACATTATTGCAGTAGAAAGAATAGTAAAATTAATGAGGGAGTTAAAGTAAGATATTTTGCAACAGTTCCATAATGTATATAAGGCAAATAACAATACAGATACACCAAACAAACTAATTCCGAGAATAAATATTATATTCTCCAGCATTGGTATGTAATTGTTCATTACGGGAAAATTTTGCCCACAAAATGGTGATAAAGCTATTAGTGCAGTAGAAATAAATGCTATTATTACACATGTTATGCTGAAAGTCATCGACTCTAAATTATAGCTCCAAACACATGCTGTAACTGACATCAACCAAACTAGGATTGATAAATTAACATGAATAACCAAAGCTGATCGAAAAATTTCTGTATTTAGAAATAAGTTAACTAAGATTGGAGTACGGAGCATTACCAATATTATTGAATACACCCCAGCAAGAGCAAGCGAAAATATACCATTTCTAAGCCAGTAAATAGCTAACTTATTACGGCTTAATTGTGGAATTATATTCTCAAGATTCATAAAGAATACTTACGAATGGTGGGTTTGAGAAGACTTGAACTTCCGACCTCACGCTTATCAGGCGTGTGCTCTAACCAGCTGAGCTACAAACCCATTAATACCCTTAGCATTTCAAGTGTTAGCAGTGTCATGCATCAGATATACTTTTTTAGCTGGCTTCACTTGGGATTATAAACCCAACATACGCAGATATGTTTATGGTTTTAAGTACCCTAAAGTGGTGGGCTCGCCGGGATTCGAACCCGGGACAACCTGATTAAAAGTCAAGTGCTCTACCAGCTGAGCTACGAGCCCTAAATACGCTCTCGATATCATTCCTAGCTAAAAGCGGGAATCCATGCTTAAGAGCTATGTATAACAAGCTTTACTTTATCGTTTAAAAATGTTATCTTGTCAACACTTAATTTTAGTAAATAACCTCGAGTATCGATGTAATAAATTAATAGTAGGCTCAAGTAATCATCGCCATTAGGGATGATGTCATCCCTACTCGCCATTATGTCATCCCTGCGAAGGCAGGGATCTAAAAATGTTTAAGCACTTAATCCTTGCTACTTCTTTAGACCCCTGCCTACGCAGGGGTGACATCACCCACAATAGAGATGATACTGGGTCTAGTATTAACTTGTTACATCGAACTGAGGTTAAGATAACATTAACAGATATACTGCTATGATTTCAAGAGTTGGTAGACGAGAGTATAACTTCAAGAAGAGCTAGGAGTGTCAAAGTCGAGCAGCAGAGCGTACATGAGTCAATTGAGAAGACAACGCTACCTACTTATCATCAATTGACTATATCATGAACGATAGGGGCAAATTCCTTAACTACAGCTTTATAAAGCTTGCGTTTAAAGGGAATTATAATTGACAATAACTCATCAAACCTAGCCCAACGCCATTCCTCAAACTCTGGGTTACGAGTATTAATATTAATATCTTCGTTAGTACCAGTAAACCTAATTAGAAACCATTTTTGTTTTTGACCTCGGAAATTACCATCCCATAATTTAGGTATTAAAATTTTAGGTACATCATAACTATACCAATATTTGCTTTCTGCAATAATATAACCTTTATTACAACCTATCTCTTCGAACATTTCTCTAAGGGCAGCAACACTGGGCGTTTCTCCTAGATCTATACCACCTTGAGGCATTTGCCAAGCTGGTATTTTAGTATCTATTCTTTTACCAACAAATACTCTATTAGTACTATCTATTATCATCATGCCTACACTTGGTCTATATGGCAACTCACGATAACATTTAGAAATAGTTTCATTTTTCATGATCTTAGGTTTTTATATGAAAGGTAGACTTATTTAAGAATTACCCTCTCATAAGCTAGTGTTACAATAAATTTAATATACCTGATTAATCTTCATTTGTGTATCTAAATTATTCTTATCACTTTATTTCTTCCGTCCTCCTTTGCTTGATACAGAGCTTTATCGGCACGTTCTATAAAATCACTAATAGATTCCCCCATTTTATATTCAGTTACTCCTATGGAGATAGTTTTCTTAATAGGATCTTTTTGTGTTTTAACTTTAAAATCGATAGACTCCTCTCTTGTTCTTGCACGCTGTGCTATATACATAGCTTCGTCAATCGTTATGTCATTTAAAAGGATAGCAAACTCCTCTCCACCATATCTAGCAACCAAGTCTGTAACCCTAAAAATACTCTTCAGAACATTAGCAATGGTTTTTAGCACTATGTCTCCTGCTTGATGACCATAAGTGTCATTAACTTGCTTAAAATGATCAATATCACACATAAGTAAGCATAAAGGTCTTTTACTATCAGTAGATTTTTTTACCATTTGCTTTATGTGTGTATCAAAATAATGACGATTAAATATGCCTGTCAAACCATCTTTGATCGACAAATTTACGCTTAACTCTAAATCATTGCGTAAAGTATCTTGGTAATGTTTTCTTTTCAATTGAGTTCTGATTCTAGCTAATAGCTCGTTTTTATCTACTGGGTATGTAAAATAATCATTAATACCCAGCTCTAAACCTTTGATAACTATCGATGTATTTTCTTCTTCAGCTTGTAATATGAGTACCGTATCGTGGAATTTAGCATCAGACCGTAACATCACGCTTATTCTTAAAGGATCTCCTTGCTCTAATTGGCAGCTGATAATTACTAAATCCGGGGTATATTCGGTATCTTTCTCCAATTCATTGATATCAGATATTATTTTGATATTGGGGGTAAGGCTTAGAAGCATTTTATTTATGTTTCTTGCCTGCACTATATCATCGTTAACTAAAAGTATTTTACTATCTGAAAAATTATCTTTTATCTCTATAACGTCACCACCTAATTCAGCATTAGTAGTGTTTCTAAGTTTGAGTTCATCAATAACCGCCTTCATTCTAGCAAGAGATCGTACCCTTGCAAAAAGAGCAGTGTCATCAATAGGTTTTGTTAAGAATTCATCAGCTCCAGCTTCAAGACCTTTTATGCGATCCTCAGTATCAGAAAGGGCCGTAACCATAATAACTGGTATATGAATAGTGTAAGGATTAGACTTAATTCGTTTGCAGGTTTCAAATCCATCTATATTAGGCATCATGGCGTCAAGCAATACAATATCAATTCTATTAAGAGCAAGAACATCCAATGCATCTTTGCCGTTACTGGCAGTAAAGACTGTGTAATATTCTCCTAAAAGTTTAGCTTCCAGTAATTTAACATTTGATTCTATATCATCAACTACTAGTACATTGGCTGTCATAAAGTAATATATTTTTCTACAGACTCTTCAAATCCTTACACGTAAGTGAATTTTGTAATAGGTCTCATGTTTCTTGGAAAAAATTTTTTTTATTTTAGCATAATTTTTCATAGCACTAAGTAATATTACTCAAAACTTATTTAAAATACTAGCCCTATCTACATAAAAGCTAATTCTTCAGTAAAATTAACTACCCTGTTAAAAATTACGCTCTAATTCTTTAAATCATTTGAGTATAGATGATTTAAGAGGATGACGATCCAAAGCCTGTTTTAGATGCTTTGTTTGTATATGTGTGTAGATTTGGGTAGTACTAATATCAGCATGTCCAAGCAGTTCTTGAATTACCCTAAGATCTGCACCGCCTTCTAGCAAATGGCTTGCAAAACTGTGACGTAAAGTATGTGGAGAGATATTACTTGGGTCTAGCCCAGCCTTAATAGATGCTTGTTTTAACAGAATTGCAAAATTCTGCCTAGTCATATGACCACTAGTTGAAGAAGAACAAAATAAATAAATTTGACTTTTAGGGTGTTTTTTGCTTATAAATTTACTATGAATAGTTAAATAATCAGACAAACTCATGGTAGCCTGTTCATTGATTATCACCATTCTTTCTTTATTACCTTTACCGATTATTGAAAATATTTTTCTAATATTTTGGGACATTTGATTTACTAAAATATCAGTTAACCTTATACTGACAAGCTCAGAAACACGTAACCCACTTGCATATAATAAATGAATCATTGCTTTTAGGCGTATGGAATCAGGATTTTTGTCTTGATCACAATAGAAAAGTAAATCTTTGATTTTATCAATTGATAATGTAGAAGGAAGTTTAGTTTGATATCTTGGTAGATCTACCATCAAAGCAGGATTATAATTGGTATGCTTTTCGCTAATTAAAAATTCATAATAGTTTTTTATAGTAGATATCTTCCGGTTAATTGATCTTGCCTGCAAGCCATTTCCCGCCAAATATTCTATCCAGTCTCTAATATTTTCAGCTTTAATATTCAGCTCTAACAATTTATTCTGTGATAAAAATTTCTGAAAATCTAACAGATCACCTTTGTAGCCAAGTACAGAATTATTAGCTACACCACGCTCCGCTATCATCATTTCTAGGAATTGTTCGATAAACTCTACCATATTACGTACAGTTTGTTTTAATGGAGGCCAGGGCCGGAATCGAACCGGCGCATTGAGGATTTGCAGTCCACGGCATTACCACTTTGCTACCTAGCCTAAAGGCTTTAGATCCTAACCAATATTAGAGCAAAAGGCAACTTATTTTTCTTTTGTTTTAGGCAGGGTAATTTAAAAGTCACAATCAGTAGTTAATATATATAGAAGCATTAGCTATCAACAATGTCATTCCCGCTTCGGTGAGGAATCTATAATATCTAATAGCCTTTGCAGGCTATTTTTTGGATTCCCGCTTTTAGCTAGGAATGACATCGTTTTTGATCCTGTAAGTACCATTACTTACGTTGGCTTTTTGATCCACGCGGACAATGCCTTCGCGGGAATGACATTGAGAATGGTTAAACTTATGTTTACACTAACTATCGATTGTAACTTTTAAATTGCCCTAATATTTTTTTATAACTTATACTTTGTTATCCTTCTAAAATATGCTATACTACCACAGGGTAAAATTAGTCTGTATTGTATACTAATTCTGTTTCGAAGAATTGTTATTTGAAAATATCAAGGACTCACGTACCGTATGTACGTCTAGTGTGTTCTCTCCTCATTTTCAAATCTAATTCGGAGTCACATTCGAGTATATTTAGGGAGTGTTATCTTTAGTATTGTGATTTGCAAAATATCTATAGTTAGGATTTAATTATTTGCAACTCACTGACACAAATTACCCTAATTCGGGATAAGAATTATAATTCTTATCCCGAATTAGCTGTAATATAAAGAAAAATGTACTCTTGAAGCGGTTCTGCGAGTACATTTTAACTTTTTTACCGTTCAATAGATGATTTTAATTATTAAAATCATCTATTGAACGCAAATGATATTTTAACAATCAGGTGGGCAGCCGCTTCAAACCTGATTATTTCTATATATACAGCCGAATTTGGGATAACTTGTTATCCCGAATTCGCGTAAATTCAAATCAATTGACCATGGTCTAAGTTTTTATAATGGAAAGGAGTAAGCATGTCAACATCGTCTGAATTTAAAGTAGGAGAAAGAATTGTATATCCATCTCATGGAGTTGGAGAGATAGTAAATGTAGAACACCAAATCATAGCTGGTACTGATATTAAGGTTTATGTAATATCGTTCCCTCAAGACAAAATGACTTTGAAAGTACCGGTAAATAGAGCTGCTGTTTCGGGTCTTAGAAAACTTGTTAGTAAAACTGATTTAGCTGTAATATATTCAACGCTTCAAGGTAAAGCTAAGCAAGGTAATAGGATGTGGAGCAGAAGAGCACAAGAATATGAGGGTAAAATAAATTCTGGTAATGTAGTATCTGTAGCAGAAGTGGTACGGGATCTCTATAAGAATGTTGATAGTGACCGGTCTTATAGTGAAAGGACTATTTATGAATCAGCCTTAAATAGGCTAGCTGGGGAGCTTGCAATTCTTGAGAACATAAATCCCGAGGAAGCAATTAATAAATTAATTGAAGTATTGAGAGATAAACTCGCTGCGTAAATTGGAAACTCATTTCCCCAAGGAGATACACTGCTATGATTTCAAGAATTGATAGACGATAGTATAACTTCAAGAAGAGCTAGGCAGTAGCAAAGTCGAGCAGCGTAACGTACATGAGTAACGGAGTAGTTTCGATCTTTAGGTCGCGGGAATCTTAATTCTTGAAGTTCTACCTAAATATAACGAATTTATTTAAACATTATCTCCAGTAATTCGTACTATATTTGCCCCGCAACTGGTTAGTTTTTTCTCCAATGTTTGGTATCCACGGTCTAAGTGGTAAATTCGGTGTATTTTTGTTGTATCGTTGGCGGCAAGTCCAGCTAATACTAGGGATACTGATGCTCTGAGGTCACTTGCCATTACTTCTGCTCCTGTCAAAAAAGGTACACCCCGTATTATAGCACTCTTTCCGTTAACTGTTATATTTGCACCCATTCTGCATAATTCAGGAACATGCATAAAGCGATTCTCAAAAATGTTTTCTGTAATTATAGAAGAACCTTTGCAAAGAGTCATAAGGCTCATAAACTGAGCTTGTAAGTCTGTTGCAAAACCTGGATATGGGTTTGTATGGATGTCCACAGGGTTTAATTTACCTACATAAGAGACTCTTAAACCATTATCAATAGGCAAAATTTCTATACCAGCTTCAATAAGTTTTAATACTATATTTTCAACGATATTATTGCTGATTCCGTAAATATTTAAATTGCCTTTAGTAATAGCAGCAGCAATCATGTAAGTACCGGCTTCAATACGATCCGGCATAATTGAATAATTGACATTTTTTAAATGACATCTACCAATTATTCTTATTTCGTTTGTAGCAATTCCATCTATTTCTGCACCCATTTTGCTAAGACAATGGCACAGATCAATGATTTCTGGTTCTCTAGCACAGTTAAATAATATTGTTTCTCCTTCGGCCAAAGTAGCAGCCATTATGGCGTTAATTGTTGCTCCAACAGATATTTTATTAAAAACAAAATGTACAGCTTTTAATCTACCTTTAATTGTAGCATTAATATAACCATGATCGACGTCAATATTTGCCCCCATAGCTTGTAGAACTGCTACATGTAGATCCACTTGTCGAGCACCTATAGCACATCCTCCAGGTAAGGAAACCTTAGCTTTAGAAAATCTAGAGAGTAGAGGACCTAGAACCCAAATAGAAGCACGCATTTTACGTACTATATCATATGGTGCAGTAAAATTATTAATATTGCTGCTGTCGATATCCATGCTCAATTGATCTTGATGATCAGTTACAGTAACAACGCTACCTAAATTCTCAAGTAATTTTTTCATTGTGAGAATATCAGTAAGCTTGGGAATATTGTTAATACTAAGCTTATCTGTAAGTAGCGCTGCAGTCATAATTGGTAAGGCCGAATTTTTAGCCCCACTAATGCTAATACTACCTTCAAGAGGGATACCACCCTTAATTATTAAACTGTCCATAGGGGGTCCTTATATAGGATAACTTGAATTTGATATAACTTGTTATATCAAATTCAGGTATAAGTTAATTAGGTTTAAAGCGGTATAGCTAATCCGAATAAGTTATTGATATTCTAGGCGTCATTGCGAGACCACGTAGTGGTCGTGGTAATCCATTTCTAATCACTTTTTGGATTGCTTCGTCGCTACTAAAGTAGCTCCTCGCAATGACGGGAGTATCTAAAACCTTAACGGGTTAGCTATAAAATGCATACGAAGAATCGTTTCCAGTAATACTCAACATCATTTTGTCTTATCATCCTTACTATCGTCAAGAGCTGTTCCAAGTATGTCTCCTAGACTAGCACCACTATCAGCAGAGCCGTATTCTTTGATAGCTTTTTCTCTCTTTTCTATTTCAAGTGCTTTTATTGACAAAGTAACTTTACGAGATGCCTTATCAATGGTAATGATTTTTGCATCAATTCTGTCATTAGGGACAAATCTTTCAGTTTTTTGATCAGCTTTTTCACTAGAAAGATCAGCTTTTTTGATGAAACCCAGTATTTTGTCATCTAAAATAACTTCTATCCCATCATCTTTAACTTCAGTAACTGAACAAGTAACGACCATATTTTTTTTGTACATGTCAAATTCATCTTGCTGCGAGTCAAAGCTTAGTTGTTTAATACCCAAGCTTATACGTTCCTTTTCAATATCAATTGATAAAACTTTACACTCTATTTGATCATTCTTTTTATATGTTTTTAACAGCTCAGTACCATTGCCTTCCCAACTTATATCTGTTTCATGAATCATACCATCAATGTTGTCATCAAGTGCTACAAACATACCAAAGTCAGTGATATTTCGTATTGGTGCTTTAATTATACTACCTATTGGATGACTATGTGCAAACCCAATAATTGGGTTATCTTGACACTGTTTAATACTTAGAGATATTCTATGTTTATCGGTATCAACTTCTAAAATTGTGAATTGAACCTCTTGACCAATAGTAAGCATTTTCTTAGGATGTTGATTTGATTTTACCCAACTAATTTCGCTTGAATGAACGAGTCCTTCAATACCATCTTTTAATTCAATAAATACCCCATAATCAGCAATATTTGTTACTTTGCCAGTCATTATTTTGCCAACTGGGAATTCTTCTTTTATACTTTGCCATGGATTATGATCAAGTTGCTTCATACCAAGTGAAATTCTCTTAGTTTCTTCATTAAATTTTATAACTATAACCCTAACTTTTTGATCTAGAGATAAAACTTCAGAAGGGTGATTTATTCTGCTCCATGAAATATCAGTAACGTGCAATAGACCGTCTACATTACCTGAATTACCTAAAGCAATAAACGCACCGTAATCAGTGATATTTTTTACTGTACCATCTAATATTATTCCTTCCTTAATTTTCGATAACATTTCGTCTCTAGCCTCAGATCTTGATTCCTCAAGTATAGCTCTTCTAGAAACTACGATATTACCAAGTTTCTTATCCATCTTTAAAATTTGGAATGGCTGCTTGATACCCATTAACGAAGAAATATCTTTTATTGGTCTAACATCTACCTGACTTCCAGGTAAGAAGGCAACAACCCCTGATACGTCAACAGTAAATCCACCTTTAACACGTCCGAATATTACACCATCAACAAACTGTTTATTGGCACATGCAATTTCTAAATGTCCCCATGATTCTTCTCTAATGGCCTTTTCACGACTTAGTATAGTTCTACCGTTACGCCCTTCAATTTTCTCAATATATACATCAACTATCTCGCCAACTTCTGGTAAAGGTTGATTACTAGCTAGAGCAAATTCTTCTATAGGAACTCTGCCTTCATTCTTTAATCCAACGTCAACTATGATAATACCTTTAGCAATCCCTACTACTTGACCTTTGACAACAGTACCTTCTTTTACGTGACTAGTACTTATGGCTTCAAGCATTTGTGCAAAATCTTCGTGAGATTGAATGCTAATTTCAGCAAGTTGAGAAACAAATTTTTTCTTAAATTTTTGCATATTATTCTCTAATACTAGTTGTGCCGTCTAGTATAAAAATTATAGTTAATTGACTTGAATTTGCATAAGCGAGTTGTTCTTCGCCTTAAGTAATCAAATTCAACTGAATTAACTATGAAGGGTTAATAAAATGTAGATAAAACAACCTATGGCACATAAAATATGTTGATGTTACCTAACTGAAATAAACTCCATGATCTTATCAATCACTTCTTTTGGTGATAGATAAGAAGTATCAATTTCTAAAGCTCCTTGTGGGGGAAGAGCTGGAGCAATATCACGCTCTATATCCCGTTTGTCTCTTATTTTTAGTTGTTCCAAAACTGTATCAAATATATATTCTCCCCCTTTTTCTTGCAACTCTTTATATCTTCTCTTTGCTCTAATAACAATATCTGCTCTGATAAAAATCTTTAAGTCAGCATTTGGGGCAACTACTGTTCCAATATCTCTACCTTCCATTATAATTCTAGGAATTGTTTTTATTAATTTTCCTAGATATTTTCCTAGGTTATTTCTTACTTCCGGTATAATAGCAATTTTTGAGGCTACATTACCTACAATCTCACTATCAAGTTCTGAATTTTGTACATATTCCGTAGATTTGGATAATTCAATTATTCCATTTATGTCAGTAAGATCAATTTTTTGGTTTATACAAGAAATAGCAAGGCTTCTATATACAATACTTGATTGAAAGTAAGTAAGCTTAAGTTTTTGTGCTAACATTTGCCCAATTGTACCCTTACCCGATGCTGCTGGACCATCCAGTGCCACTACAAAATTATTGCTAATATCAAAAGCTTGAGATTTTAAGGTCATTTACTTATAATTTTATGCCGGATTCTAGCTGAATATTTAAAATAATGCAAATAAAACTTGAAATTGAAGCTATTATAGATTAGACATGTTACTATGAAAACTTGATATATATTTCAAATGATTTGAAGAATTGGAACAACAAACAAGGGGTAAACCGACTAGGCATACATTTGCTACGTGAGTACGCGATAGACTCCGCAAGTATTTGAAAAACCAATTCTTTAAAGCAGAAGAATATACTTTGTTGTTTTAAGTATAAAATTAAATCAGAGAAGCAAGGGCGGTTAGCTCAGTTGGTTAGAGCATTACGTTGACATCGTAAAGGTCGGTGGTTCGAACCCACTATCGCCCACCAAACTTTCATTATATATTAACATCAATTTGTATTTAGGTTGTTTTTGGCGACAGAACCTAAATACAAGTTGATGTTAAATATTGTTAAGAAAAGATCTAGGTGGTATTAGTGGTCAGGTATTTTTGTGTTATACTGTTGTTAGTTGCTAACTTCAATAGTTATGCAATAGAAACTATAGTTATAGAACGAGGACATGTTGATCCAATACCGATAGCCATTAATAAATTTGATGCAGATGATAGTGCGAATAATGTAATTGGTGCTGATATAATTAGTGTAATATCTAATGATCTAAAGATTTCCGGCATGTTCCGCCCAATTTCTACTGCTTCTTTTATAGAACAAATTGTGGGGATAAAACATAAACCTCTTTTTGCTGCTTGGCGACACATTAATGCTAATCTTCTGATTAATGGTGAAGTTATAAAGCTATCTTCTGGTAAGCTAAAGGTTAGTTTTATATTATGGGATGCAAGCTTAGAAAAAGATCTTATAGGTGAGATTTTTGAAATACCACCACATTTATGGCGTAGAGTAGCACATAAAATAGCTGATAAAATTTATGAGAAAATTACTGGAGACTCAGGTTATTTTGATACAAAAATAGTATATGTGTCAGAGAGTGGACCTTATCTAAAACGAGTAAAGAAAATAGCTATGATGGATCATGATGGTGCTAATCATAAATATCTGTCAGATGGTAAAAATTTGGTCCTTACTCCAAGATTTTCACCACAAGCAGATAAGATCATGTATCTATCCTATGTTCACAAGCAAAAACCACATGTTTATGTTCGTGATCTTAAAACAGGTAAGGAAAGATTGGTTGGTAATTTTCCTGGTATGTCCTTTGCTCCAAGATTCTCACCCCAAGGGGACAAAGCTATAATGTCGATAGCAAGAAAGGGAGCTACGCATATTTTTGAAATTGATCTGAATAATATGGCGACTAAGCAATTGACCCATGGTGTTGGTATTAATACTTCTCCTAGCTATTCACCGGATGGCAGTAAAATAGTTTTTAATTCTGATCGAAGTGGATCAAGACAATTATATATTATGAATTCTGATGGTTCAAATGTGGAACGTATCAGTTTTGGCGGGGGAATGTATACTGCACCAAGTTGGTCACCTAGAGGAGATTATATAGCCTTTACTAAACTTTCTAAAGGAGAGGGTTTTACCATTGGAGTGATGAAAGCACCTTCCTATGGTGATGAGAATAGTGAAAGAATTATAACTAGTGGCTATCTAGTTGAAGGTCCGTGTTGGTCACCCAATGGTAGGATAATTATGTTTGCTAAAGGCTGGCCTCCTAGAAACAAAACAGCAGGTAAAAATCGTATATATTCCATTGATTTGACTGGTTATAATGAAAGAGAGATTCTCACTCCTCAAGATGCTTCTGATCCAGAATGGTCAAGAATGTTAAATTGACTAGATTCTTATAACTACTTATAACATGTTTTTAAGATATAAGAACCTAGAGCTAACCTATTGCCGGTATAGCTCAGCTGGCAGAGCGACGCATTCGTAACGCGTAGGTCGGGGGTTCAATTCCCTCTATCGGCACCATAAATATTGTAATACAATAATATCACCTTATTAACTTAATATCTGCTTGTTTGATTTCTAAATTATCCCAAGCTTTATCAAAAGTATATATAGTGAAACACATTGAATTAGATGAGTTTATATGATATAAATAAGAGAAAAAATGTCAACAAGCCCATATAGTCAAGATTTAAGAGAAAAAGTAATAAATTATATAGAAAAAGGTAATAGTCAAAGATCTGCTGCTAAGATATTTGATATACACGAGAATACAATTAGTCGTTGGAAGGTAAGGAAGAAAAAAGAAGGAACAATATTAGCAAAAGTAAGATTAGGATTTAAAAGTAAAGTTGACAAGCAACAATTAGAAGATTTTGTCAAAAATAATTCAAATATTACGCTAAAAGATATTGGTAAGAAATTTGGGATTACAGGCACTCAAGTTGGAAGAATATTAAAGAAGTTAGGCTATAGTTATAAAAAAAAACCTTTAGCTATTTGGAAGCAAGTGCAGAGAAACGATCTGAATATTTAGAAAAGGTCAGTAAATATGACAAAGAGCAAATAGTATATCTTGATGAAAGTGGTATAGATAGGACTATTTGCCAAGATAGAGGTTGGGGTAAGATAGGAGAATTGTTGCTAGGACAAAAAAGTGGTAAACACGTCAGTTTGGGATAAGATATAGATGAAATAGTAATAGATAAAAGGATTGTCAAAAAGGAGTGCCTGCAGTATTTATATTTTTAAACAAAAAAACAAACTACAGGCATGAAAAAAGATATCACAGAATTATATAGTTTTATAGATGATTTTTGTAAAATTTATTTGGAGTATGAACAGAGAAAGTTATTACCATCAAATAAGCAGAGAAATCGCTGTTGTAGCATGAGTTTAAGTGAAATGTTAACAATAATAATTATGTTTCATACATCCTATGCTAAGAATTTTAAATTTTTCTATAAAAGTTATATAGAGTGCATGCATAAGGATGATTTCCCTAAAGCCTTGAGTTATAATAGATTTGTTGAATTAATGGCACGATTATTCATACCGCTAAATATGTTGATTCATTTGTTGTTTGGTGAGGAAACAGGTATTTATTTTATTGACTCTACAACGATTAAAGCTTGTCACAATAAAAGGCGTTATAGCAATAAAGTTTTTAAAGGATTAGCCAAACATAGTAAATCCTCTATGGGGTATTTTTATGGTTTTAAATTACATGTAACAATCAATAATAAAGGGGAGTTTATGGCATTAAAAGTGACCAAAGGCAATGTAGATGATAGGATTCCAGTACCGGAGTTAACAAAAAGATTAACTGGAATTATAGCAGCTGATAAAGGTTATATTAAGCAAAATTTGTTCTTAAATTTATATGAAAGAGGCTTAAAAATGATTCATGGAATTAAGAAGAATATGGAAAATAAATTAATGGATTTGAAAGAAAAAATCTTACTTCGAAAGCGTAACTTAATTGAAACAGTTTTTGATTATCTAAAAAATAAAATGAACCTTGAACATACTAGACATAGATCACCAATAAATGCCTTTGTCCATATATTATCTACTCTTGTTGCTTATGGGCGATGTGAGGTTATATATATGATTGTTTAACTATGAAAATTGATTAAACCTGTTGTTCTACCAACAGTAGCCTACTGGTACATGCATTGAAGTAATTCTTTGTTTGAAGCTACCAGGACAATGTACTCGGCTTTTAAAGAGAATCTAAGCTGTGAGGTAAAGATTAAACTGCAAGCATCATGTGGTTAGAGGCTAGGCTTAGATGGTATGGTTAACATATGTGAACTACTGATAAATGTCGTTACAGTCGTAAGGAGCTAAAGATGCTGATAAGCTCTGTCCAAAAGGATAAGTGATCTGGTTATTGTGCTATAGGCTCACGATACGTAGACTTTATGATCACCGGCAGAAAGGTAGAACCTAACCTATCTATGTCATATATATAGAACACAGTAAGCCTGTATTTCTTCCCGGACTGGGAAAGTAAGCCGTAAGGTAAACTGATAGGGATGCAGGTAGAGGAGAGACGGAGAAAGCGAAGGCTGTTTTGTAATGAGGCAGATAAGGGTTGTAACATTATCCTACGCGAAAGCGGGCAGACTTCCGTTATGGTCTCTTATTACGAGAGAATTTGATGAAACTTTTAAAGGAGAAAAGCAAATGGTGGTTACAAATCAAATTGTAGCTAGTGCATCTACTGACAGCAATGTGAGTTGGCACAGTATTAACTGGAGTCGATGTAACAGAGTTATTAGAAGTCATCAGATGCGTATCGTAAAAGCAATACAGGAAGGTAGATGGGGTAAAGTTAAAGCTTTACAACGACTATTAACCCATTCTTTTAGCGGCAAAGCTCTTGCAGTTAGAAGAGTGACTGAGAATCGAGGAAAAAGAACTGCGGGTGTAGATCAAGAAATTTGGCATACACCTGATCTTAAATCTCAGGCAATAATAAACTTGAGGCAACATGGTTATAATCCATCCCCTCTTAGAAGGATTTATATACCAAAGGTGAATGGTAAGAGACCACTTGGTATACCTACTATGAAAGATAGAGCTATGCAAGCTCTTTATAAGCTAGCATTAGAACCAGTTGCAGAAACAACAGCAGATAGACATTCGTATGGGTTTAGAGCAGAAAGATCAGCTGCAGATGCCATAGAACAGTGTTATATAGTCCTTTCTAGGAAATGCGCTGCTCAATGGATACTGGAAGCTGATATTGAAGGATGTTATGATAACATTAGTCATCAATGGCTTCTAGATAATATTCCAATGGATAAAACCATATTAAGAAAATGGCTAAAAGCTGGATATATGGAAGCTGGTAATATCTACCCTACTGAATCTGGCACTCCGCAAGGTGGCATCGCTTCAGCATTACTTGCGAATATGACTCTAAGTGGATTGGGTAAGTTACTAGCTGAAAAGTTTCCGATGAAAATATCCTCAAGAAAACCGGCTCATAAGATCAACTATATTATCTATGCTGATGATTTTATTATCACAGGTCGATCCAAGGAACAATTAGAGAATCTTGTTTTACCTATTGTAGAGCAATTTTTACAAGAGCGAGGATTGAAGCTATCTAGTACTAAAACCAAAATTACTCATATTGATCAAGGTTTTGATTTCTTAGGACAGAATGTACGGAAATATACTCGATGAAAATCAACAATTGCGTTGTTGTTGTCCAAGACCTGCGGTGCTCACGTACTAATGTACGCTGTGCTCCTCGGCTTGGACACTCCTAGCACTTGTTGATTTTGATCTTCGTCTACCAACTCTTCATTTACGAGCAGTATATAATGGCAAGTTTCTTATCAAGCCATCTAAAAACAACTTACAAAACGTCATAAGAAAGATAAGGAAAATTGCTAAGATAATAAGATGATCAAACAAGTTTTATTGATAACTATGCTCAACCCTATTATCAGGGGTTGGACTTTATATCATAGACATATAGTTGCTAAAGAGAGTTTCAGTAAATTAAGGCACGAGATATTTAAGATTGTATGGCGATGGTCTAAACGTCGGCATCCAAATAAGAGTAGTAACTGGGTTAAGAATAAGTATTTTAAGTTTATAAGAGGTGATGCTTGGAGATTTGCTTGTATAGCTGACAAGCCAAAATTAGGGGAAGAACCAATTATTTATAAGCTTATTGACCCAGCTAAACTACCTATTAAGCGACATGTAAAGATTTTGTCCGAAGCTAATCCATATGATAAGCAATGGGATGATTATTTTGAAAAAAGATTAAAACATAAAATGTATGAATCTTTATCAGATAACAGAAAATTATTAAGTCTATGGAATAAGCAAAAAGGTAAGTGTCCGAATTGCACGCAAATCATCACATTAGAAACAGATTGGGATATACATCATGTTATCCCAAAATCAAAAGGTGGTGATAATAGGAGCTCAAATTTGATGATGCTACACATCAATTGCCATAAACAGATCCATAATCGGAGATTCAATGTTGAAGCTGGTTCTAAATAAATTGGGCTTTAAGAGGCTTGAGCCGTATGATGCGAAAGTATCCTGTACGGTTCTTAGGGGATGGGAGAAAGGTAACTTTCTTTCATTACCCGACTATTATACAATTCTTGGCAAATCTCTGCTTCATAACCTCCAGTAGGCTCACATACTATTATCTTAATTTCTTGCTCTTTTATTAATTTTATCAGTTCTTCATGCCCTAACTTATCATTGGAAAAACGATTATATATCGGTTTATTGTTAGACTCATATAAACATATATCTAACCATTTTTTACTTACATCTAGACCTATTATTTTACTCATGATATAATCTCCTTCGTCTTATTGTGCAAGGCTGCTGCTTCCAGCACCTTCTGCAATTTGTTCAAGGTAAACAACTAAGAGGGTACTTATTCTGTTCACGACTATTTCAGTCCAGTGTCTATCAAGTCACCCTCTTACAATTACTTATATCACATTTTAAAGATATAAGTGTGTTACTTAGTTGTACAGGGACGATAGGTAAGGTTGCTATAAATAAAATTGCATTAACAACTAATCAGCAAATAAATAGTATTGTATGTAAAAATATTCTAAAACCTGAGTATCTTGGATATTTTTTTGAAAATAAAACTAATTCTTTAAGTGTTTTAACAGATAATGTTGGAGTAAAACACGTCAATACTCAAATGTTAAGAGATTTTTTAGTTCCTCTCCCCCCTATTGAAATCCAAGAAAAAATTATAGGAGAAATCACAGAAATTGAGAAAAAAGAAAGTGAAGCAAAGCAAAAAATTAATAAATTACAAGACAGAATTAACAAGATATTCGAATATCAAAAAAACACTGTAAGTGCTAAAGAAATTGCAATTAAAGATATTGCAAAAAGTTTATTTGCTGGAGGTGATGTTCCGAGAGATAATTTTTCAAAATCGAAAACAGATGAATTTCAAATACCGATTTATTCCAATAATGTAACAAAAGCAATATATGGTTATACAAACATTGTCAAAGTTAATGAGCCGTGTGTTACAATAACTGCCCGTGGAACAATAGGTCATGTTGAATTTAGAAATGAAAAATTCTATCCGATAATTAGATTAATTGTATTAATACCAAAAATAGAAGTAGCAAATCCTCTGTATCTGAAATATATCCTAAGTAGAATAGGAATTAAAAATACTGGTTCAGTAATACCCCAATTAACCATACCTAAAATATCTGATGTAAAAGTCCAACTACCATTACTTAAAATCCAAGAAAGAATCGTAAAAGAAGTTGAAGAAATTGAACAAAAAACTGAACGAGCAAAACAATTTTTAATAAATGCAAAAGAAATGAAACAAAAAGTATTAAATAAACATTTGAAGTAATTCACCTTACGCAGGGAAAAGAAAAGCTGGATAAAAATAATGGTGTAAATATAGTTAGTTGTATCAAATAAAGATTAATTAAAATGCATGAGACCTTAGATATCTATAGTGATTATTTAATTTGCTAGAATAACAAAGCAACAGCTACTGGATTAGCTGATTTATTATGTGGCGAGATAAGTCATGATAAGTTTACTAGATTTTTAAATGGTAAGGCTCTAGGATCAGCATAACTTTGGATTTACATCAAAGCCGAAGTCAGGAGAAATGAGAAGAAAGCAGGCGGTGTTTTAATATTAGACGATTCAATTGAAGAGAAGCCATATACTGATGAGAACGAGATTATGTGTTGGCATTATTCGCATGCTAAATCTAGGCATGTTAAAGGTGTAAATATACTATCATGCCTTGTTCGTTATGGAGACATTACCTTACCAATAGGATATGAGATTGTCCATAAGGATGTAGTTTTTTCTGATATAGCCAGTAAAAAAATCAAGAAGAAAGCTAGCCTAACTAAAAACGAACATTTTCGTAATTTGATAAAACAAAGTATGGCAAACAAAGTGTTGTTTGAATATGTGCTAGCCGATAGCTGGTTTGGAGCAAAAGATAATTTGGAATATATACATAATTTGAATAGGTATTTTATAATTGTAAATTGTAAGCAGATTTTGACCCACTATTGTAATCACATCTGACAATTAAAAGAATATGGCAAATAAATTAATGGATTTAAAAGAGAAAATCTTACTTCGAAAGCGAAATTTAATCGAGACAGTTTTTGATTTTCTAAAGAAAAAAATGAATCTTGAGCATACAAGGCATAGGTCTGCTATAAATGTTTTTGTACACATATTATCATTCACTAAAGAAAAATAAGCCTTCAACAAAACTTGACTTTAATATGCATATCCACAACTTCCTTATCCCGAACGTAAAAAATGTTAAGAATAGTTTATATGGAATATTTAAAACACCAAAGTAAGTGGTTATTGATATTTGATAATCTCCATATTAATGAGAACGATAAAATTAAAGATATTATAGATTGGCATCATGGTGGACATATTATTATTTGTTCACAAGATGATAAATATTTAATTTCAAAAATCCCAGTGCCTTATTTAAAGGAAAAGCATGCTACTGTAATAATCAACAAGATTATGAAGAATCAATCACCTAAATCTAATTTTTACACATACAAGTAGTTATAGAAATTGCATCGTTGTTACTTTTTATAATGTTGTTGGATAAGCCATTTTATGTGGATATTATCCGCATGAGTCAAATTTAGATCCATGGAATATTTATAAACTTCTCTTATTAGTTTCAAAATATTATTAGGTTTTATTGTGTATTTATCACATATAGGAGTTATTTCTACAATAACTTTCTTGCAAGTATCCAATAAAAGAGTAAGGTTAACATTCTCCTCTTTGTCATCTTCATGTAAAAATTCTTCTATGTCTACATTTAGTGCGTCAGCCAAAGATTTTAGGATATCTATACGGGGATTGTTAGTAGTACCATGTATAATATTATGTACTACTCGTCCCTTTTTTGCTTTATTTTCTAAATCAACAACTCTCCATTCTCTCTCTTTGAGAAGTCTTTCAAGATTCTTTTTTATATTAGCAGCGTTATTAGACATAAAAATTTTATAAATGTATGCTGAATACAGTAAAATTTATTGCAAAATACAAAACTCTGTAATAATATGGTATTATTATTAAGTTAAGTAATAATACAATTAACTACCTATGGAATTTTTTGAAGTTATATAGGTATGTAAAAATAACAAAGTACCCACCAGTATTCTTCTGAGGTCGCTAAACTTTTAGATAGTACTGGTTAAACTGACAACGTTGTTTAGAACGCAGGTAACTATGCTTATAACACAAAACCATTCTGCGTGCAATAATGTAGATGATAAAAAACAGTGTAAAGAAAAGGAAGACAACGAAAATAACAATTAACAGTAAAAAAACTGTTATTGACTTTATAGGAGTATAGTTTAAAATTAAAAATGAAGTAACTGCAAAGTTACTTTGGGGTGTCGAAACCTGTAGTCCGTTAGTGGTAAGCATCAGTCATTAAATGATGAATCCTCGACTTTTATGGTCGGGGGGATGTTAGCTATGTTCAGGGCTTAAGGTGGAAACCTTAAGCCTAAAGGCTAACGTAGCTGTCTAGCGGCGGTTTTTCGAACTCCCCGATCGCCAAAGTAATCTATCAAGATTCTTTGGTGGTTAAAACTTGATAACTTTAAGTTTAATCATAAAGGGGATACCATCATGACAGATAAAACAACTTTACCTTCCAAAGCAATAATTTTTTTTGATCCAGCTTGTGACAATGCTTATGACCTTAAGCTTAGAAATGATGTCATTACTATCAGCCAACAAGAAGGACTAACAGTAGTAGAAATTATCGAATCTAAAGGATCTTATGATCATGCCACTCTTGGTCAATTAATTCGCCAAGTAATGACTTGTAGTAATAAGCCTGTCACCATATGAAAGATATTAATAACTGGCAATCAAAATTTGCACCTTGTGAATATTATTACAGGTTGATGGAGAAACCGCATCAAATGAATCAGGGAGTAAATATGCCAATAGATTTAGATGAAGTAAAAAAGGCTGTTTACTATGCCAAGAAATATCATGGCAGCCAAATGAGGCAGTCAGGTGAACCTTATTACACCCATCCAATAGAGGTAGCCTATATTGTCTCTGATTATCTTCCTCGCACTGACATTATTGTTACCAGTATATTGCATGATACAATAGAAGACACTGAATTTACAGAACCCATGATTGCCCATATTTTTGGCAATAAGGTTGCTAGCCAAGTAGAAGATTTAAGTAGAAACAAGCCCTACGGCAAGATTAGCTCAGCAGAGATGGTAAAAATATTATATAGACAAAAGAAATATGATGTCTTAATGATTAAGATAATTGATCGACTTCATAATACGCGAACTATAGGAGCTAAGTCTCCTGAGAAAATTAAGAAAATTATAGAGGAGACTTTTAAACAGTTCTTAATCCTCGCTATAGCCCTAGATATGTACGAAGTTGGAGAAGAGTTAAGTGAATTATGCTATAATCATTTAGCTTGTACTCCATTTTTAGAGGAAGATTGTAGAATGTTTTCCGAGGATCATTTCAAGCTTCAAGTTATAACTTTTGAAAATGATTTAGACCCAGTATACACCCTATAAGTATTGGCATCATAATCACTAGTAACCCGTATGAACCAAAATATTTTGTCAAATATATCATTCCAAAAGAAGTAACAAGATACATGCCAGCTCTTGAAATAGCGTATATCATACTATTATAGGTAAAACGTTTAAAAACGGGAAATTTCTTAAAAAATATGGGAAGAGCGGGTACTAGATCAAATGAAAACAACACGAGGCATACTTGTACTATTAAGACATAGAATGGATCAGTTGATTTGTTTAGAAAATATGGAGAGAGTACAATGAAAACAGTTAACAAAAATAACTTAACTTTAATAATTTTCAAAGGGTATATTTTGTAACTTAAATAACTTACACATATTAAGCCTATTAAGTGGAATATTGAAACGATGAAATTTTGATGAATAACTTGTGCGGCACTATAACCAAATGAGTTCTTTAAAATTCCTCCACATGCTATGTAGGCAAAATAGAAACATATAGGCCATGCACATTGCATTATGAAGTAATATATAGTTGTTTTCCTAGCGACCTTTTGGTTAAGAATCTCATCATTTTTTAATTCTTTTGTATCCATATTAGCTTTTTTATATTTTTGCAAAAGCCTCTTCTGTGCATCTGCAAACTCCGGTGTTTCTCTAAGTGTATTCCTTGCAACACCACCTATTACAGCAATTATAGCACCAATCCAAAAAGCGATTCTCCAATTTAGTCCAAAAGATGTTACTAAAGAAGCCATACCTAATGCGGCTGTTGTGCCAATTACTGATGCAACTGTCATGAAAGCAACTACAGGATATTGTATTGGTGGTTTTGTAAGTTCGGTTAAGTAAAGCACTGCTCCTATTATTTCTCCTATCGATGACATACCTTGAACAGCACCTCAGTACAGGACAAAGAGATTAAGGAGAGAAGAAAATAAGTAGATAACGCGTAGCCAAAGCTCTATTACTTAGGTTATTGAAGACTTAAGAGGCAAGAGAATGATTACAGCGTTATCACAATTAATAGGAGACTACTTTTTTAATAGTTTTGCAAGCATAAAATTAATAGAACAAATAATATTAGGATTATTGCAAGTGAGAGATGTAAATCTTACACAGCTTGCCTTAACGATAAAAGGAGATAAGCAAGAATCACGCTATAAGAAATTACAGAGATTTTTTGCCAAATGTGAATTATCATATACGTCCTTAGCCAAGTTACTGGTTAGGTTGGCTGGAATTGATGCTGAACAATGGTTACTAGTGCTGGATCGGACAAATTGGAAATTTGGTAAGCTTGACATCAATATTTTAGTATTATCTATTTGCCATAAAGGCATTGCTATACCAATTATGTGGGATATGTTGCCAAAAGCAGGAACTTCTAATAACGTTGAACGTCAGCAATTAATGGAAAGGTTTATTACTATATTTGGCATAGAGAAGATGTCAGCATTGCTTGGGGATCGGGAGTTTATAGGTGATTTATGGCTAAAGTTTTTAGCCGATAAAATGATACCATTTTATATTAGAATCAAAGCCAATCTTACCATTGGTAGAACAGAAGATGAGTTAGTTACTGCTAATCATTTAATTAAGAAGTTACAGAATGGTGAATATATGTTGTTTAAAGGAAAAAGATATTTGGGTAAGAATTATAAAGGACCTAAAGTATCTGTAGCAGCATTGCGTAATGCTCAAGGAGAATTAGTAATCATAGCTACCAATGATAACCCTAATATAGCACTAAATATATATAAAAAAAGATGGGAAATAGAAAACCTTTTTGCTTGCCTTAAGACGCGGGGCTTCAATTTTGAAAATACCCATATAATACATTTAGATAGAATTAGTAAATTGCTTGGTTTACTTGCTATAGCATTTACTTTTGCTTATGTTGTGGGTCAATGGCAAAATTCTATCAAACCTATAAAGCTTAAAAAACATGGTAGAAAGTCTATATCCTTATTCAGGTATGGCTTAGATTACTTGCAGAGAATATTTTTGAATATTGCAGAAATGATGGAAAAATGGATGGAAGTTATAACAAAATTTATTAAGCCAATAATACCATCTTTACTCCGATTATCACCTTGTTAATCTCTTTGTCCTGTACTGAGGAACAGCACGACAAATTGTAACTAATATAGCCGCAGAAAGTCCTATTTGCTTATATTCAGGTATATTCGTCATAACAATACAGGACATTGACATTAGAATAGTGGTCATAACAACTGTAGATTTACGACCCCATGTATCACCAATTTTACCAAAAATCAAAGCTCCTATTGGTCTAAATATGAAAGTAGAACAGAACGCAAAAGCGGAGAGGAAAGCAGCTGGGTAATGTCATATACAACATTACAAAAAAATTTAGATAAAATTATTAAAGACCGTAATTACCAAGTTACTGAACTTGAAAGAAAAGCTGGTTTAAAGAAAAATAATATATACAATATTCTAAAGGGGATATCTAAAAAACCTTCAGCAGAGTTGTTACAAACGGTAGCCGATGTACTAGGTATAACCGTTAAAGATTTATATAATACGTCAATTCGGGATAAGGTTATAATTTAGAGGGAAGTCGAGATTGCAATTTATAGAAGGTTTATTTTTCTTAAGAGAATAGGCAACTAGTGTAGAAAGTATATGAACAAAAGCATTTATAGGTGATCTGTGTCTAGTATGCTCAAGGTTCATTTTGTTCTTTAAATAATCAAAAACTGTTTCAATTAAATTACGTTTTCTTAGCATAATCTTCTCCTTTAAATCCATTAATTTATTTGGCATATTTTTCTTAATCCCATGTACCATTTTTAATCCTCTTTCATATAAACTGACGAATAAGTTTTGCTTAATATATACTACTCATAAATGAAGAGTTGCAAAGATAGGAGAGATATTATAAAGTTTAGGACATTATGAGTAAGAATGTATTGACAGAAGAACAAAGAGAAAAGTTGAAGGAACGTCATAAGACAGAACGAGACGGACGCATACGTGATCGTATTAAGGCAGTTTTGATGTATGACGATGGGTATAGTAATGTAGAGATTGCTAAGGTACTACTCTTGAGCCACGAAGCGATAAGAAAACATATTGTTGATTATCAAAAAGCCAATAAGCTTAATACCGACAATGGGGGTAGTGCAAGCAAATTAAGTGATGGTGAGAAGACAGAATTAGTGACTCACCTAGAAGCAAATAATTATGTTTATGCGAAAGATATTATGCATCACATTGAGAACAAATATGGTGTGACATATACGATAACGGGAGTAACAAAATTACTATACAAACTGGGATTTGTTTACAAGAAGCCGAAAATAGTACCGGCTAAGCTGGATTTTGACAAGCAAGAATTATTTAAGTTAAACTACAGTTTGCTAAAAGGGAATCTCAGAGATAAGGAAGCTATATATTTTATGGATGGTGTTCATCCTCAGTATCAAGCAAGGGCAAGGTGTGGTTGGATAAGAAAGAACCAAGATAAAACCTTACCAACATTCAGTGGCTGGAAAAGAAAGCACATGATTGGTGCTATTAACCTAGCCGATTTGCAGTTAGTAAGTACAGAGAACCCCAAAATAAATGGGGAGCAGATAGTTAATTTTTTACAAAAGTTAGAAGAGGAGAATAGTGACAAGGAGAGAATATATTTAATCTGTGACAATGCTAGTTACCACAAATCCAAGAAAGTCAAGGAATACCTAGTAAATACGAAAATAGAGCTAGTATTTTTGCCATCATATAGTCCAAATCTGAACCCAATTGAGAGATTATGGAAGTTTATGCACCGTATTACAACTAATAATAAATTTTATCATAATTTTGAACAATTTTCGGAAGCAATAAACAAATTTTTTAGCAACATCGGTGATTATAAAGATAGGTTACGTACCTTAATAAACGATAATTTCCAAACTATTACCGTTAACCATTTCTGCAACTCTTCAGGTTAATTGAGTATATCCTTTATCTGCATACATAACTCCAGTTAAACCATCTGTTAACTCAGGTACTGGAATCCTATCATCAACGTTTCCTTTAGTCATTTTTAATGCTATAAATTGTCCTTTTTCATTAATAATTAAGTGTAACTTGAACCCATAAAAATAACCCATCGATGATTTGCTATGTTTTGCTAGCCCCTTAAATATTTTATTACTATATAGTAAAATACATTGAATTAGGTGACAAAGAACATAGAAATAGCTTCGAATAATTTACTAGTTTCTGTTATCTTATTTTTAATCCATTTTTTCATATTAGCCCAAAATTTTTCTATTGGATTTAAGTCTGGTGAATATGGGGGTAAAAAAATAACCTTACAACCTATTGATTCTATTAATTCTTTCGTCTTCTTTGATTTATGGAAACTAGCATTATCCAGTACTACAACCTGTCCTGCTTTTAATTCTTTAATTAAAAACTTCTCAACCCAATTATTAAATAGTTCTGTATTACAAGTTCCATTAAACACAAAAGGGGCTATCGGCTTATTATTTACCAAACCAGCTATGATATTAGTTCTTTGATACTGTTTACCACTTTTTTGTCCTAGCAACAATTCTCCTATCTTACCCCAACCTCTATCTTGGCAAATAGTCCTATCTATACCACTTTCATCAAGATATACTATTTGCTCTTTGTCATATTTACTGACCTTTTCTAAATATTCAGATCGTTTCTCTGCACTTGCTTCCAAATAACGTCAATTCGGGATAAGGATATTGAGAACATGTAGATTAAAATCAAATTTTGTTGAAGGTTTATTTTTCTTTAATGAGTCGGGTAATGAAAGAAAGTTACCTTTCTCCCATCCCCTAAGAACCGTACAGGATACTTTCGCATCATACGGCTCAAGCCTCTTAAAGCCCAATTTATTTAGAACCAGCTTCAACATTGAATCTCCGATTATGGATCTGTTTATGGCAATTGATGTGTAGCATCATCAAATTTGAGCTCCTATTATCACCACCTTTTGATTTTGGGATAACATGATGTATATCCCAATCTGTTTCTAATGTGATGATTTGCGTGCAATTCGGACACTTACCTTTTTGCTTATTCCATAGACTTAATAATTTTCTGTTATCTGATAAAGATTCATACATTTTATGTTTTAATCTTTTTTCAAAATAATCATCCCATTGCTTATCATATGGATTAGCTTCGGACAAAATCTTTACATGTCGCTTAATAGGTAGTTTAGCTGGGTCAATAAGCTTATAAATAATTGGTTCTTCCCCTAATTTTGGCTTGTCAGCTATACAAGCAAATCTCCAAGCATCACCTCTTATAAACTTAAAATACTTATTCTTAACCCAGTTACTACTCTTATTTGGATGCCGACGTTTAGACCATCGCCATACAATCTTAAATATCTCGTGCCTTAATTTACTGAAACTCTCTTTAGCAACTATATGTCTATGATATAAAGTCCAACCCCTGATAATAGGGTTGAGCATAGTTATCAATAAAACTTGTTTGATCATCTTATTATCTTAGCAATTTTCCTTATCTTTCTTATGACGTTTTGTAAGTTGTTTTTAGATGGCTTGATAAGAAACTTGCCATTATATACTGCTCGTAAATGAAGAGTTGGTAGACGAAGATCAAAATCAACAAGTGCTAGGAGTGTCCAAGCCGAGGAGCACAGCGTACATTAGTACGTGAGCACCGCAGGTCTTGGACAACAACAACGCAATTGTTGATTTTCATCGAGTATATTTCCGTACATTCTGTCCTAAGAAATCAAAACCTTGATCAATATGAGTAATTTTGGTTTTAGTACTAGATAGCTTCAATCCTCGCTCTTGTAAAAATTGCTCTACAATAGGTAAAACAAGATTCTCTAATTGTTCCTTGGATCGACCTGTGATAATAAAATCATCAGCATAGATAATATAGTTGATCTTATGAGCCGGTTTTCTTGAGGATATTTTCATCGGAAACTTTTCAGCTAGTAACTTACCCAATCCACTTAGAGTCATATTCGCAAGTAATGCTGAAGCGATGCCACCTTGCGGAGTGCCAGATTCAGTAGGGTAGATATTACCAGCTTCCATATATCCAGCTTTTAGCCATTTTCTTAATATGGTTTTATCCATTGGAATATTATCTAGAAGCCATTGATGACTAATGTTATCATAACATCCTTCAATATCAGCTTCCAGTATCCATTGAGCAGCGCATTTCCTAGAAAGGACTATATAACACTGTTCTATGGCATCTGCAGCTGATCTTTCTGCTCTAAACCCATACGAATGTCTATCTGCTGTTGTTTCTGCAACTGGTTCTAATGCTAGCTTATAAAGAGCTTGCATAGCTCTATCTTTCATAGTAGGTATACCAAGTGGTCTCTTACCATTCACCTTTGGTATATAAATCCTTCTAAGAGGGGATGGATTATAACCATGTTGCCTCAAGTTTATTATTGCCTGAGATTTAAGATCAGGTGTATGCCAAATTTCTTGATCTACACCCGCAGTTCTTTTTCCTCGATTCTCAGTCACTCTTCTAACTGCAAGAGCTTTGCCGCTAAAAGAATGGGTTAATAGTCGTTGTAAAGCTTTAACTTTACCCCATCTACCTTCCTGTATTGCTTTTACGATACGCATCTGATGACTTCTAATAACTCTGTTACATCGACTCCAGTTAATACTGTGCCAACTCACATTGCTGTCAGTAGATGCACTAGCTACAATTTGATTTGTAACCACCATTTGCTTTTCTCCTTTAAAAGTTTCATCAAATTCTCTCGTAATAAGAGACCATAACGGAAGTCTGCCCGCTTTCGCGTAGGATAATGTTACAACCCTTATCTGCCTCATTACAAAACAGCCTTCGCTTTCTCCGTCTCTCCTCTACCTGCATCCCTATCAGTTTACCTTACGGCTTACTTTCCCAGTCCGGGAAGAAATACAGGCTTACTGTGTTCTATATATATGACATAGATAGGTTAGGTTCTACCTTTCTGCCGGTGATCATAAAGTCTACGTATCGTGAGCCTATAGCACAATAACCAGATCACTTATCCTTTTGGACAGAGCTTATCAGCATCTTTAGCTCCTTACGACTGTAACGACATTTATCAGTAGTTCACATATGTTAACCATACCATCTAAGCCTAGCCTCTAACCACATGATGCTTGCAGTTTAATCTTTACCTCACAGCTTAGATTCTCTTTAAAAGCCGAGTACATTGTCCTGGTAGCTTCAAACAAAGAATTACTTCAATGCATGTACCAGTAGGCTACTGTTGGTAGAACAACAGGTTTAATCAATTTTCATAGTTAAACAATCATATATATAACCTCACATCGCCCATAAGCAACAGATACATAAGGTCAATACCTATAGTTTTAATTCATTTAGTAAATCGGTGAATTTGTGTAAAACTGATAAGAAGGACGCATTTAAATTAGCATATTATGGCGATAAGATGCAACTTACAGCTAATTATTTATATCAAGTTGAATCAGAGACTTTGAAGAGATATCAGCAAAGGCGAGAAGATTTAGTATTAATTCTTAGCAATGAAAAGAAGAGGCTACATCATAGTATACTGCTCGTAAATGAAGAGTTGGTAGACGAAGATCAAAATCAACAAGTGCTAGGAGTGTCCAAGCCGAGGAGCACAGCGTACATTAGTACGTGAGTACCGCAGGTCTTGGACAACGACAACGCAATTATTGATTTTCATCGAGTATATTGATGGCATTGATAAAGAGAGTATAGAAAAACTCATTAAATTTTTACAGAATGAAATAGCTGAGCTTGATAAAAAATTAAATGAGGTAATAGACGAATCAGAAGAGTTGAAAGAGAAGGTAAAAATATTAGAGAGTGTGCCTGGTATTGGTAAATGCGTAGGTAAAAAACTAATTAGTTTTTTACCTGAATTAGGAAATAAAAATTATAGTAGTAACGAATTGTCAGCAATTGTGGGAATAGCTCCTTATGCTCGTGATAGTGGTAATAAGCAAGGACGAAGATTTATTAGAGGTGGCAGGAAAATACCACGAGATGCTTTATACACTTACTATTACCCACAAAATAACAATGGTGAAAAAGAAGTAAAAATAATATACTGATTTGCAATTAAAATATTACATTGTAGAGGTATAGTATGAGTCAAGAAATAATAAATAATTATTTGACCGAGGAATTTAGTGGAGCTATTTTGGGTGATAAAAGGCTGACAAATAGGTTAATAAAGATAGCTGATAATTTTGCAAATATACCTGAAAGCTCAATTAATCAAGCATGTGGAAATTGGGCAGAAACAAAAGCAGCATATCGTTTTTTTAAAAACGATAATGTTAAGGAATCAAAAATATTAGAAGCCCATATTGCTAAAGCAGTAGAAAGAATCAAAGAGCATGATAAAGTTCTTGTTATACAAGATACTAGTTATATCACATATACTAGTCATAAAAAAACTACTGGATTGGGTGTGTTATCAAGAAAAGAGGGAAAGAATGTTAAAAATATTGAATGTAAAGGTCTGATAATGCATACTGCCTTTGCGGTTGCTACCAATGGATTAGCACTTGGGTTGTTGGATCAAAAGATTCACAATAGACCAGCAGTGCCTGAAGAAATACAACAGTTAAAAAAAACTAGTCATGGTAATGCGGTACATATTAAAGATAAAGAAAGTATGAAGTGGCTTAATGCATTACAGAACACTATTAATGCAACGAATAATAGTAATACCCAAATTATAACTGTTTGTGATAGAGAAGCTGATATATATGATTTTTTTGAATTGGCACAAGCTCAGAAATCTAAAGTTTTAGTTAGAGCTGCACAGGATAGAGAAATAAATAAAAAGTCAAAATATTCCAAAAAAGATAGACAATATTTGTGGAAGGTAGTATCGGGTTTCCAGTGTGCTGGAGAAATAGCAGTTAAAGATACTAGTCAAGAAAATAAAGCTAATAGGATTAGACATTTGGAAGTTAGATTTGGAAAATTTATAATGAATCCTCCTGTAAACAATGTAAGACATAAAACAGAAACATTGCCAAATTTACCAGTATATGCCATCAATGTTATTGAGCGTCGTCCCCCTAGTGGAACAACACCATTAGAATGGATGTTACTAACCAATATAGTTATCAATAATTTTGAAGAAGCTATAGAGAAAGTAAGATGGTATTGTTTAAGATGGAGAATTGAAATTTTTCATAAAATTTTAAAATCTGGATTTAGGGTTGAACAATGTAGACTTGCAACAGGAGAAAGATTAATAAAATACTTGACAATCATGAGCATAATTGCTTGGAGAATTTTTTTTATTACTTTAATTGGCAGAACTAATCCTAATCTACCATGTAGTGTAATATTAGCTGAAGAAGAATGGCGAGTTTTGTATGTAAAGATACACAAAGCAGCTCCCCCTAATAATACAATTCCTACAATAAAAAATGCTATAATATGGGTTGCTAAATTGGGTGGGTATTTAGCAAGAAAAAATGATCTAGAGCCTGGTCCTATTGTATTGTGGAGAGGATGGCAACGGTTATTTGATCTAGTTCAAGGTTATCAATTAGCTAACTCTAATATTTGTGGGTAATAGTAAGGCTTTATACATGGCGGTATTGGCGGGGAAGAATGGTGTCAAGAATGGTTTTCAATATTTAAAAGCTTTATATGATAGGCTTGTTAACAATTTTAAACCTAAAAAGGTTGCTATAGTTGCATGCATGCGTAAACTACTTGAAGTGTGCCATAAACTTATTCAACAAAAACGTTGTTTTGTTATTTAGATAAATATTTTTTATTTTTTTGAAAATTTAGATAAAAGATAATTGCTGTTAACAAAGGTATAGGAAAGAAAGTAAGAATAGGGTAGAATGGTCTTAAAAAGGAGATATATATGGATCAACGATTATATCCTATTAAGGCTGATTTTTTCCGTAAAGAAATAGAGCCAATTATAGAGAAGAACTATATTTGGAAGGGTCGACCTGTTCAAATAAGTCATTACAGAGTATTTTGTGCAATAATGTATGTGCTGAGAACTGGCGTACCATGGAGAGATTTACCAAAATGTTATGGTTGCTGGCATACTATCTATCAACGTTTTAAACGAGGTAGTGAAAGAGGAATATGGTGGAAGATATTAATGCTTCTACAGTGTAGCAAGAAGATAATGATTAATATAGTTATCTCAGATAGCAGTATATTCAAGCTGCACCGACATGGCGGCGGCTTAAAAGGGGGAGTCAAACCAAGGGGAAGAGCAAGGGAGGAATGAGTACGAAGCTGCACCTTACGATGACAGTACAAGGGCATATAGTAGAAGGATTTCTGACAGGAGGGAATAGCAATGATATTGCTGTGGCAGAAGAGTTAAGTGCAGGAATTGTAGGGTGCTGTGTTATTCAAGATCGTGGATATGATAGTAATAAAAATCGTCAGAATCTTGTTTCACAAAATAATATACCGGTAATTCCCGGAAGAAAGAATAGGAAGATAGAGATTATATATGACAAGGAAAAATATAAGTTAAGAGGAGCAATAGAAAGATTTTTTGGTAAGATTAAAGAAAACAGGAGTCTTGGACTTCGTTATGAAAAAGATGATCTTTCCTTCCTGCCTTTTATTGCTTTTGCTGCTATTAAAATAAATCTTCGAAACCTTTGTTAACAGTGTCTAGAGCAATAACGGTAGCAAGATCACTACGTACTAGATTTTCTATATCAGGACTGGATTGTAGCACTAATTTGCGGGTAAAATCAGTATATGCTGCAATGCTTTTAGGGGAGAGTGTTACTTGGGCAAATGCTTGCTCGCTATGCTCAGGGCTTCTACCTTCCGATACCCAAAAAGTAGTAGCTCCACCAGTTTGTTTTGGTATTGCTACATCGCCATGCAAGCCACTCATTACTTTAGCTCCCATTTGCTTAACAAGCATTTTGTTACGCAACAGTTCAATAGACCTCTTTCGAAACTGGTTGACGTAGTTCAAAATTATAAATGCCAGAGATCAAATTAAATCTAAGACCAAATCTTTTACGTCTATTTCGATATTTGTCAGCAATAATTTTGAACCGTTTTAGCATACCAATAACGTTTTCATTTAGAACTCTTTCTCCTGCTAACCTACGATTATTCTTTTTATCATTTTTAGTTAAAGGATTTTTCTTGCTTTTTTTCTTTGGTAATTCAGAATTATTGTGAATTTTTTGTATATACTCGATGAAAATCAACAATTGCGTTGTTGTTGTCCAAGACCTGCGGTGCTCACGTACTAATGTACGCTGTGCTCCTCGGCTTGGACACTCCTAGCACTTGTTGATTTTGATCTTCGTCTACCAACTCTTCATTTACGAGCAGTATACCTTGATATCCTGTATCAGTAATCGCTTTAACCTTAGGATGGATAAGAATTTTGGATTCCTTAAATAATCTAAAGTCATGTTTTTTACCGTTAGAAAAATCTGTACATATTACTTGGTGTGTTTTCTTGTCTACCACTATTTGAGTTTTTAGTGTATGCCTTTTCTTCTTTCCTGAATAATAGAATTTTTGTTTTTTTTGGGTCTTTCTATAGGACTCTCAGTAGCATCAATCAAGACTACTTCATAATTCATATCACTCTTCATTAGAGCTTTACGACCTGGAAGAGCAAAGTTTGGGTGTTTAACTAGGGTGTCTTCTACCCATTTAACAGCTTTATATGCTGAACTTTCACTAATCCCATAGTTCTGACCTATATGGAAATAAGTACGGTATTCTCTAAGGTATTCTAAGACCATCAGCAACTGTTCCTCCAAATTGAGCTTATTTTTACGCCCACCTTTTGATTTCTTAAGACCATCAGCTTGCCTCAAAATATCCACCATCTTTGAGAATGTTCCCTTCTTTACTCCTGTTAATCGACGAAATTTTTCATCCTCTAACTCTTTAATCTGATCGAATTTCATATTATTACTTCAAATCAGATATTTATAACACCATTCTACATCATTGTCTAGTTTCGAAAGAAGCCTAATAAAATTGCTGCTTAGATAATCGGTACTAACTAGGTAACCACCGGCAACATTTGATAATTTTTCCAACGTTCTGCCTACATAACTTCTTTGCTCTATTTGTTCTAAATTGACATCAAGAGGTACAAAAAAGCTAGAAGGCTCTCGATTAATTTTTTTAGCAACTGCCATTGATGCTTCTTTTTCCAGCTCAGCATCACTCCAATTGCCTGTTACCATTGCTCTAATATACTACTCATAAATGAAGAGTTGCAAAGATAGGAGAGATATTATAAAGTTTAGGACATTATGAGTAAGAATGTATTGACAGAAGAACAAAGAGAAAAGTTGAAGGAACGTCATAAGACAGAACGAGACGGACGCATACGTGATCGTATTAAGGCAGTTTTGATGTATGACGATGGGTATAGTAATGTAGAGATTGCTAAGGTACTACTCTTGAGCCACGAAGCGATAAGAAAACATATTGTTGATTATCAAAAAGCCAATAAGCTTAATACCGACAATGGGGGTAGTGCAAGCAAATTAAGTGATGGTGAGAAGACAGAATTAGTGACTCACCTAGAAGCAAATAATTATGTTTATGCGAAAGATATTATGCATCACATTGAGAACAAATATGGTGTGACATATACGATAACGGGAGTAACAAAATTACTATACAAACTGGGATTTGTTTACAAGAAGCCGAAAATAGTACCGGCTAAGCTGGATTTTGACAAGCAAGAATTATTTAAGTTAAACTACAGTTTGCTAAAAGGGAATCTCAGAGATAAGGAAGCTATATATTTTATGGATGGTGTTCATCCTCAGTATCAAGCAAGGGCAAGGTGTGGTTGGATAAGAAAGAACCAAGATAAAACCTTACCAACATTCAGTGGCTGGAAAAGAAAGCACATGATTGGTGCTATTAACCTAGCCGATTTGCAGTTAGTAAGTACAGAGAACCCCAAAATAAATGGGGAGCAGATAGTTAATTTTTTACAAAAGTTAGAAGAGGAGAATAGTGACAAGGAGAGAATATATTTAATCTGTGACAATGCTAGTTACCACAAATCCAAGAAAGTCAAGGAATACCTAGTAAATACGAAAATAGAGCTAGTATTTTTGCCACCATATAGTCCAAATCTGAACCCAATTGAGAGATTATGGAAGTTTATGCACCGTATTACAACTAATAATAAATTTTATCATAATTTTGAACAATTTTCGGAAGCAATAAACAAATTTTTTAGCAACATCGGTGATTATAAAGATAGGTTACGTACCTTAATAAACGATAATTTCCAAACTATTACCGTTAACCATTTCTGCAACTCTTCAGGTTAATTGAGTATAGCTCTTAAAATAGAGAAGCTTCTTGCCTCCTTTGTACTCATCCCGATAATAGCTGCTTTTGGCGAAGTCGTGTTGATAATTGGATTATTACTCAATGTTTCTAGAACCTTCTGCCTAAAAGCATCAATGCTTTTGCCCTCACGAATAAATTCTATCGCCATATCGTGCATATTATGTTTATTACCGATAGTTAATATCTCATTAAGTCTAGTAGCTTCACTTTGCCTAATGTCTTTAGTAATTTGTTCGGTATTAACGGTAATCGGTGGTTGACTATTTTCTATTACTTCATTTTGCATGTTTTTCCTCATATTAATCATATTATTAGCAATTATTTCTAGTTGGTTTCGACCAATACCCACTGTATGATCAGTTGGTATACTCGATGAAAATCAACAATTGCGTTGTCGTTGTCCAAGACCTGCGGTGCTCACGTACTAATGTACGCTGTGTTCCTCGGCTTGGACACTCCTAGCACTTGTTGATTTTGATCTTCGTCTACCAACTCTTCATTTACGAGCAGTATATTGATACTAATGATACTTCTAGTGGTTTCCATTTGTTGATTCGATAAATGTTAGGATTATCCCCTTTTGACTCTTGCTCAAGTACTATGCCATTTGGTAAATAGCAATAGCCCACTGATATGTTACTTTTAATACCATCTAGCACGTCTTGGTAAGCTGCTTCAGCTAAACTACTCTTACCAAACCTTATTTTGCCCCTAGCTTTACCATCACTAGTTATTTCAGCAGCTTCAACAATACCAATTTGCTTAGTTGGGTCATGGTCAAGAAGTAGGGGAGCGTGGCCAGAATTTAACCAATCCAGCTTGACGCTTTCAGGTTTGTGGTCAAGTATCTCAAGACCAAAAAATCTCTCTACTGGTTCTTCACTTGAAAAAGACAGTTCAAAACTGCGATCTTCTCTAAGTAGCTGATCTAAAACCGTATGTCGGTATAGTATTTCACTTTTACATTAGGCTTCTTTCGAAACTAGACAATGATGTAGAATGGTGTTATAAATATCTGATTTGAAGTAATAATATGAAATTCGATCAGATTAAAGAGTTAGAGGATGAAAAATTTCGTCGATTAACAGGAGTAAAGAAGGGAACATTCTCAAAGATGGTGGATATTTTGAGGCAAGCTGATGGTCTTAAGAAATCAAAAGGTGGGCGTAAAAATAAGCTCAATTTGGAGGAACAGTTGCTGATGGTCTTAGAATACCTTAGAGAATACCGTACTTATTTCCATATAGGTCAGAACTATGGGATTAGTGAAAGTTCAGCATATAAAGCTGTTAAATGGGTAGAAGACACCCTAGTTAAACACCCAAACTTTGCTCTTCCAGGTCGTAAAGCTCTAATGAAGAGTGATATGAATTATGAAGTAGTCTTGATTGATGCTACTGAGAGTCCTATAGAAAGACCCAAAAAAAACAAAAATTCTATTATTCAGGAAAGAAGAAAAGGCATACACTAAAAACTCAAATAGTGGTAGACAAGAAAACACACCAAGTAATATGTACAGATTTTTCTAACGGTAAAAAACATGACTTTAGATTATTTAAGGAATCCAAAATTCTTATCCATCCTAAGGTTAAAGCGATTACTGATACAGGATATCAAGGTATACTGCTCGTAAATGAAGAGTTGGTAGACGAAGATCAAAATCAACAAGTGCTAGGAGTGTCCAAGCCGAGGAGCACAGCGTACATTAGTACGTGAGCACCGCAGGTCTTGGACAACAACAACGCAATTGTTGATTTTCATCGAGTATATACAAAAAATTCACAATAATTCTGAATTACCAAAGAAAAAAAGCAAGAAAAATCCTTTAACTAAAAATGATAAAAAGAATAATCGTAGGTTAGCAGGAGAAAGAGTTCTAAATGAAAACGTTATTGGTATGCTAAAACGGTTCAAAATTATTGCTGACAAATATCGAAATAGACGTAAAAGATTTGGTCTTAGATTTAATTTGATCTCTGGCATTTATAATTTTGAACTACGTCAACCAGTTTCGAATGAGGTCTATTGTTATTTGGAGGTTTTAAAGCATCTACAGCAACATTATTATTTAATGTAGGAAGATAGCTAGCATGTGTCATTAGCTCTTCTATTTCATATTCTACTGGATTATACGACCTAATCTTAACTAGATGATACTGACCCCCTTTATGGTAAACTGAGCCAGCAACCCTAATTGGTTGATGAGCTGATTTAAAATGCATGTCACCACCGAAAGCTAGGGCAATTTGGTATCTAAGTTTTAGAAGTTTCTGCAAATCATCGCCCATTACTGCCTTGGTTAACTGCCAGTAAATATGTAGCTTGGCATGACCTGAATCAGTAGTACCTCCAGACTCAACAACCATAGTTGGCTCACCTAAAGCTGCAGTTAAATCAGTTAGTTTGCATTCAGTATCACCTTCATCAATATCGATAAGCAGTGTTTGCATTTGGATGACATCAATACTGCCAGCTACTCCAGCTTTAGAAACAGTGCCGGGGACAACATAAAAAGCAGAGCTTCGTTGATTAGCTAGCTTTGCAAAATTAGCAGCATGCTCTACCACCTCATCATCAGCCTTTATCCACATATTACTTGGTGGTCGGCTGTTGTTATTGCCCTTTTCAGCAAAAGACCTCAATGGTATAAAACCTTCTAAATAGCCGAATACTACGTAAAAGTAAGTTTTTATATAATCTCTTGATGGTTGTAACATAGTTCTCTTTATGAACCCCAACATTTATTTTGGTAATGGCACATTTTACACTCGAAATAATCCTTGCTAGTAAAAGCCCTTGGCAGTAATTCATCAGCTTCTATAGCCCTGATAATATTTACTGCCTTATCACTCATTTTTTGAGCAAGTTCCCCGTCAAATGGTATCAATTCATGGTAAATTTCTGCATTATCTTTGTTAACAGCTGTAAACAAGCATGGATTCTTTGAAATACTAGGAATAGTCTCTGTCATATAAGCTTGGTACAAAGCAATCTGAGCAGCATAAAGCGGTTTAGACAAGGTTAGCCCTTTTTTTGCAGTTTCCTTCCACGCTCTATTGTTCATTGATTTTGCTTCCCATAAGGCAGGACAGGTAATATTGATTCCGCTAGGAGCAGTCTTAATAATCCCATCGATATGCCCAGCTATTCGAGTATCAGCTACCATAAAACCAAATTGCTTACCGTTGTCATCAACAGTAACCAGCTCAAATCCAGCTAGGCGTAACCATCTTGCCGCTAGTTCTTCAAACAAATGCCCGGCTTCAAAGATACGAAGTGTTTGACCGCTAAATCCTGAAGTTTCATGATGTACAGCACTAAGATATTCATACTGCAACGCTCTACTACAAGGATGACCAAGGCTAGAAGCACCTAAATAAATACTTACGTTTTGGCAACGTTTTTCTCTCTAATGTTAATGCTTGGTTCAGCAATAGATTCAACTGCTCATTAATAGTATTACTGACAGGTGTATTGATTGGTCTATTAAAATCCAGCATAATCAGCCCCAACTTGGTATATTATACTCGATGAAAATCAACAATTGCGTTGTTGTTGTCCAAGACCTGCGGTGCTCACGTACTAATGTACGCTGTGCTCCTCGGCTTGGACACTCCTAGCACTTGTTGATTTTGATCTTCGTCTACCAACTCTTCATTTACGAGCAGTATACTAAGACCCATTACAACAGCATAATCCTTATGCTCTAGACCAATGGCACATTTGATCACGTTTCTATTATTACCTTCCTGATCTTCTTCAACATCTATTTTAACCACAAACTCCAGTCCATTAAGGTCAGCAAAACTGTCAATTTTTCTAGCAGTTTGTGCAGCTTCACAATTATCCTTATCACTAAACCCTTTAGCTGAATTTAAGATAGAGCGGATAAAACTACGACCCATAGCACCCCAACGATTATTGTTTTTCTCACTGTAAAGACCAATTAGCTGCCATATTTTGTAACCTATATATTTTTCGTCTAATTTTCCTTGTAAAATTGTAAATGCACAGTTAAGGTAAACAGCCTTGCTTGCTAAATTCTGAGTAGCATAACCCAAAGTCCAACCTTGCTCTAGGTCATCCGCCCATCTTAATTCGTAAAGCAACCTTAGCTATAGTCCCGGCTGGGATTAGTTCAAAATTAAACTGTTCAATATTATTGAAATCGTAAAAGCTCATAATTATTTTCCTCCTGTTGTTATTCTTGTTCCTGATTTAATTTTTTCCATTAATTTGCCAAGGTCAGCTGGTTCGATCATTGCTAATTTGCCTGATCGGTCTTTGGCGGGATAACCATATGGATTGTTGGTATGGTTAATAAAAGCTCGGTAAGTTGAGTTATCTTGTGCTTTAAGCTCTGCCATAGTAATGACTTGATCAACTATGCCCGGTAGCTCATTTGCCGTTTTGCTACCATCTATTTGCAGAGCAAAATTTTTGCGATTTAAATCATCAAATTTTTCCTCTAAAATTCCAACAAACCATACATTCTTACTTCTGCTATGCTGTAAAGTAGTAAGCCAGCTAATCATTTCTTGTCCATGCAACCCATAGGCTGAACGCATATCTTCTTTGCCGGTTTTATCGCTAATTACCTGTGGTTGCCCC
Organism: Candidatus Tisiphia endosymbiont of Ditula angustiorana; assembly: GCF_964026425.1. Taxonomy (NCBI): domain Bacteria; kingdom Pseudomonadati; phylum Pseudomonadota; class Alphaproteobacteria; order Rickettsiales; family Rickettsiaceae; genus Candidatus Tisiphia; species Candidatus Tisiphia endosymbiont of Ditula angustiorana. The sequence goes on along the minus strand of NZ_OZ032143.1, from coordinate 1,997,464 downwards.
TTACACCATTGCAAGCACAAACGACCTGCAACAGTACCTTACTATTACCCACAAATATTAGAGTTAGCTAATTGATAACCTTGAACTAGATCAAATAACCGTTGCCATCCTCTCCACAATACAATAGGACCAGGCTCTAGATCATTTTTTCTTGCTAAATACCCACCCAATTTAGCAACCCATATTATAGCATTTTTTATTGTAGGAATTGTATTATTAGGGGGAGCTGCTTTGTGTATCTTTACATACAAAACTCGCCATTCTTCTTCAGCTAATATTACACTACATGGTAGATTAGGATTAGTTCTGCCAATTAAAGTAATAAAAAAAATTCTCCAAGCAATTATGCTCATGATTGTCAAGTATTTTATTAATCTTTCTCCTGTTGCAAGTCTACATTGTTCAACCCTAAATCCAGATTTTAAAATTTTATGAAAAATTTCAATTCTCCATCTTAAACAATACCATCTTACTTTCTCTATAGCTTCTTCAAAATTATTGATAACTATATTGGTTAGTAACATCCATTCTAATGGTGTTGTTCCACTAGGGGGACGACGCTCAATAACATTGATGGCATATACTGGTAAATTTGGCAATGTTTCTGTTTTATGTCTTACATTGTTTACAGGAGGATTCATTATAAATTTTCCAAATCTAACTTCCAAATGTCTAATCCTATTAGCTTTATTTTCTTGACTAGTATCTTTAACTGCTATTTCTCCAGCACACTGGAAACCCGATACTACCTTCCACAAATATTGTCTATCTTTTTTGGAATATTTTGACTTTTTATTTATTTCTCTATCCTGTGCAGCTCTAACTAAAACTTTAGATTTCTGAGCTTGTGCCAATTCAAAAAAATCATATATATCAGCTTCTCTATCACAAACAGTTATAATTTGGGTATTACTATTATTCGTTGCATTAATAGTGTTCTGTAATGCATTAAGCCACTTCATACTTTCTTTATCTTTAATATGTACCGCATTACCATGACTAGTTTTTTTTAACTGTTGTATTTCTTCAGGCACTGCTGGTCTATTGTGAATCTTTTGATCCAACAACCCAAGTGCTAATCCATTGGTAGCAACCGCAAAGGCAGTATGCATTATCAGACCTTTACATTCAATATTTTTAACATTCTTTCCCTCTTTTCTTGATAACACACCCAATCCAGTAGTTTTTTTATGACTAGTATATGTGATATAACTAGTATCTTGTATAACAAGAACTTTATCATGCTCTTTGATTCTTTCTACTGCTTTAGCAATATGGGCTTCTAATATTTTTGATTCCTTAACATTATCGTTTTTAAAAAAACGATATGCTGCTTTTGTTTCTGCCCAATTTCCACATGCTTGATTAATTGAGCTTTCAGGTATATTTGCAAAATTATCAGCTATCTTTATTAACCTATTTGTCAGCCTTTTATCACCCAAAATAGCTCCACTAAATTCCTCGGTCAAATAATTATTTATTATTTCTTGACTCATACTATACCTCTACAATGTAATATTTTAATTGCAAATCAGTATATTATTTTTACTTCTTTTTCACCATTGTTATTTTGTGGGTAATAGTAAGGCAACAGTAATGGAATCAATGAAGATAGTCTGGTATTTATCCAACATTGCAGCTTCCCCAAAGCGTTTGCAAACATCCTGATAATGAGCATTACTGTAAACAAAACCATCATGAATCGCCGGATTAGCACCACCAATAAACACTGCAAGGTCTCGACATTCTTGCCAAGTGCGAGGTCTAATAGTATCTCCTTGCCAACCTTCTACTGCTAAATCACCTGCCTCTAGGTCAAGGAATAAAGTGTTATTTTTTGGCAGCGTCCAAAGTAAACTGGTTTTACCTACTCCGTAACCACCAAAAATACATCCCTTAATACCTCTTGTTTCAGCTAAGCGTTCATCGGCACTGATAATAGGCAGCTTGCTCATAATGCTACCTCCTGATCCAGTCTGTTTAGTTTATAGATCGGCTTACTCAACTTTAAAGTTCGAGCAGGTTCAAAAATGTTCTTAATTGTGCTAGACCAACTGTTATACTTAGCCTCTAGTACATTGTAGTAGGTCTCAACGAAATCATTTAAATTACCTCCATTAACTAAAATATCAGTAGCAATTTTTGCCAACTTTTGCTGATCCCATTCAACCTTCTTAACAACATCGCAACTAATCTTAAAGCCATTATCCTCGAGATGTATAATGCCGGTATCTTTCTCAAGGCGTAGCCTTTTAGCTCTAACATGTTCGCCATACTTTAAGCTAATGGCAGACAAAAGCCATTCTCTGGTTTTTTTTGCTTGCTCAAGTTGCTCTGATACTTGCTGCAATAACTGGTACAAATCTTGTATTTGGTATTTTGCTAGCGAGCCAATTGGTACGTGTAAAACGTTATCTTTATTCATCATTAATCTCCTATTTGAAATATAAAATGCCCTTAATAGGATTCCTTGAAATTTCAACTTTTGCAATCTTAAGTTATTAAAAATAACTTGTTTAAACCGGATATCTAGCATAGATCAAGCAAAAAGCTCTTTAATTTAGTTATTTAAAATAACATTTTTCCACAGATTTATAATTTTAGATTACAGTACCCATAATTAGAAATCAGTCCATGACTCAGCACGTTTCTAAAACTCCTATGTAGAACCTTTGATTTAACAAAAAATATTTTTCTATACATGACAGTTAGCTAGGTTTTATAACCTACAATTAAAATTAAGAAGATTATGAAACTTTCAACTTGGATGTCAGTAAATAAAATAAAGCCTACTGCAGCTGCTCGCTTATTTGAAACAACTCATACCCATATTTACAAATATCTTTATGAAGCAGCTATTCCAAGAGAAAAAATTATGATGAAGATTTTTATAACTACTCGAGGAGCTGTAACACCAAATGATTTTTACGGAGCTACAGATGAATTTCTTGAACAAGAATTATTAAAGGAATTAAAACAAGATGACTACCGGTATTAAACGTAAACTTCAAACTATCCTAGCACTTGACCTTGACACGACCCTAGGCTGGGCAATACGAGATCCAACATGTCGTATTACCTTTGGTACAGTCACTTTCAAGCTAAAGCGATTTGAAGGAGGAGGCATGCCATATTTACGTTTTAAGCAATTTATAGGTAAAGGCAATGCTTCCAAACAGGAAGTAATTAAGGCAGTTAAACGCAAAGGCTTTACTACAGAAGACCATAATGAAGCTGATAGCTTAGCATTGCTGGATTTAATTTTATCGAAATATAATGAAGAAGAATTATGATAAACAGATTACCAAACGCTGATTTAGGTGATAAAAAGCCTCATAAAAATATTAAAGCTAGAAGATCAAGAGAAGAAATTTTTAACTGTTTAGCTAACTGTATTCGTAATGCTCATGATGAAGATATAAGTGAGGAGGAGTCAAGGAAATTAGCAAGAAACTTTATAAATTTTTGCCAAAAATTTGTAGAGATTCAAGTTAGGTTAGAAAAGGAGAAAGAATTACTTAAATCAAAATTGACTTTCTAAATTCTTTTTTAAAGATAATAAGTTATTTGTAAATTAAAGATTGAAAAATTAGTTTTAAATGCTAATATTAATGGGCATAAATAAATATAAAAAATTCTGTGGAGGAGTCTATTAATGATTGATCGTTATAAAGCTACAAAAGCAATTATCTTATCACGTGTTTCATCAAAAGATCAACAAGAAGGTTATTCTCTTGAGGTACAAACTGATAGATTGGAAAAATATTGTGAGCGTAAGGGGTTATTTATTTTAGACCGCTTTAAGCTTGTTGAATCATCGACCAAAGGTGATCGTAAACATTTTATGGAAATTATCAAATTTATAAAAAAGCAGCGTGAGACTATTGCTTTTGTAGCTGATAAAGTTGATCGTATTCAAAGAAGCCAAAAAGAAACGCCTATTTTAGATGATCTAATAAGGCAAGGCAAGTTAGAACTACATTTTAACAGTGAGGGTTATGTAATCCATCAGCATTCCAGTGCACATGAATTAATGATGTGGGGTATGAGTGTTGTATTTGCTAAATCTCATACTGACCTGCTTAGCGAGAATGTTAGGAAAAGTTTCAAACAAAAAATAGAAGTACATGGAGAATGGTATGGTCCAGCTCCTATTGGCTATGTAAATAAACGGGATGAAAGGGGGAGAGGACTAATAGTGGTAGACCCAGTGAGTGGTCCAATAATAAAAAAAATCTTTGAAACTTATGCTACAGGAGTTTATACTTTGTCTGAAATGGTAGCCAAGGCTAGAGAGTGGGGTTTAAGGAGTAAAAAGGGTTTTCATTTTACTAAATCACCTTTGCATCGACTTTTACAAAATCCATTTTATTACGGAGAAATGAGGATTAAAGAAGAATTATGGCCTCATAAGTATGAACCACTTACCACAAGAGAGATTTTTATGGCATGCGAAACAGTAAGAAATGGTTGGAATAAAACACCTTTTCAGTATAGAGGTAAAGAATTTTTATTTAGGGGTATTCTCAAATGTGCTGTTACTGATAAACTAATTACTGCTGATACTAAAACCAAAAGATATAAGAATGGTAAAGTATCAGAATGGACTTATTTACGTACTTGGAATCCACAAAATCCTGAAAAGATGATTTGGGTCAGAGAAGATCAAATAGTGTTACAGCTTGAAGAAGTACTGAAAAGCTTAAAAATTAAAGACCCTGAAATATTAAAACAGACGATGGAATATCTTATGAATGTTAATCACGGAAAGGCACATGAATTTAACCGTGAAGTTGGTGCATTAAAGCAAGAACATACCCAAATTCAAAATAAACTTGACTCGATTGTAGACTTAGTTACAGAAGGAGTTTTAACTAGGGAAGAATTTTTGCGTAAGAAAACACAATTAAGAGATAGGCAATATGAATTAAGTGAACTGATTAAAAGTTATGATAAGGTAGATGACAAATTATCAAAAAAGCTTGTAGACCTGATAAGTATTACTACAAACGCCTATGAAACTTTTAGGGATTCGACGATAGCTGAAAAACGGGAATTACTAAATTTTATGTTTGCGAACCTAAATCTTAATGGTTCAAACCTAGAGTACACCTTGGCTTTTCCCTTCACAGAACTAGCAAAATTAACCAATTGTCCCATTTGGCGGGGCGTAGTGGACAATTTCAGAACCATAACAGACAGTAAATTACTTATTATTCAAACGCTTACAACCTATTACTAAAGCATTGTCACCTGATATTGTAAATCCATATTTTTACCACAAAAAGCTATGGAAAGTTTAATGATTTTTTTGATATGAGAATGTTCTTTTACCTTAGTATCATATTGTTTATCTATAATCTGTTTTAAGCCCATTTGAGCTACCGAGGCTAAATCTTCAGAAGGTTTAGCGATTTTATACTCGATAATCATGGCTTTGTCACCTTTGCCAACTTTGGGGATCATGCTTACATCAGGGCGTCCATCACCTGATTCTTGTTCACTTGATATTATATAGCTCGGTGCTAACATGTTAATAATCCCTAGCATAAAGCCACTATAAAATAATTCGACCTTTTTCTCTCCCACTTGATGAAAACTAGTACTATTCAGCAGCAACTCCTGCATTCTTTGTTTAAACTCCTCTATTTTACCAGCTGGCAGTAAGCTCATTAGCGGATAATATAATGAGCTATCCATTTGTAATTGTTTGCCAAGCCATTGCAGTAATCGAGTTTCATAAATAAATTTTACTTCTTCATTTGGCGCACTTAATTCAAAAATATTTCTTGTTGGTTCAACAACGGTAGGATTCAAATAACCACTAAATAGTAATAAGCTAAACAAACCTGAACGTGAACTAATATCACTAAAACTTATTTGTTTCATAATAGGAGCAATAATAGCTTTACCAGCAGCCAATACTTGAATATCCTGCTGCATCTCATCTGACAATAAAACATTATCAATCCAACCAGTACCGCCACTGTCAACCCAATAATAATCTAGTTTCCCTTTACTTGCTAAGCATTGCATGATAGACCATGGGTTATAGATAATCTCTCCACCAAAATTATAGCCATTATACCATCTCTTAATTTCTTCTGGGTTAGTATCAAGCGGTACTTTGCTTAACAACTCTTCTACTTCTCCTGCAGTAAATCCGTAGACTTTGGCAAATGGTTCGTCTAACAAACTATACTCACGAACATTATTCAGACCAGAAAATAACTCAGCTTTAGCAATCCGCAAAATTCCTGTAATAACTCCTCGTTCGACTGGTAATTCTTGATCGCCAGTTTCCCTTTTAAAGGTAGATTTCATGATTCCACGAAAAATTTCTAACACTTTCTGAAATTCTGCCTCATTAGTACCAAACCATCTGTAAGCACTATTAATGGGTGTATCATATTCATCAATCAATACCCAAGGTTTTCTATTATAATGTTTGTAAATCAAATGGCTTAAAATAGCCAAACTATTTTTGATATTGTCTAGAGTTACCTCGCCAAATAAATATTGGTTGAAATCTGCTCGTTCATCTGATGCAAGCTTATCACTATTAGCTAAATATCTATGTGACTGAAATAATTTCCGTAACTGGCTTTTTACTCCTTGTTCGATATCGTGATAGTTTGAGCCTTCTACGCTTTTAAAAGTGATGAATATTACGGGTAATTGACCTTGATATTCCAAAATAATATGTGGATACTCAGCTACTTTGAGCTTTTGAAGTAATTTTTTTCTACCAGTTGCAAGTCCTAAATCTATTTTTCCACCTGTAAATAATTTGCTATTGTTCTGATTCTCTAATGATAAGGGATTGCCATGCTCATCTATTTCTATTTCAAAGAATCTCCTAATCATATCCATATTCAAGCTCTTACCCCAACGTCTTGGTCGGGTGATTAGAATTACTTCTCCACTGTCTTCTAGTAATTCTTTGATCATTAAGCTTTTATCAACAAATACATCACTATTTAACAATAATGTTTTAAAATCATCAGTACCTACCCTCATTCTAGGTGGATTACTATTATCCTTAACAGAATCAGTATCTTTAAATTGTATATTAGTATCCAAAAGTTTAACTATCATACTAGTTGATTATATTTAAAAATTACCATAAAGCCTTATATCTAACAAATTGTAGCACAAATAAGCTAGCATCACTAGTAATTTAAGCAAATACATAATTACATCTCGTGACAACATCGCCTAATTTATCCATATTTTAAAAAAATATTGGATAAGGATTAAGATATTTTTCTAAAGTAGGATGCTTGGTTCATCCCATTTTTACAGGTACGTCAAATAAACGACCCGGTGAAAAACTTCTGCCAAAATGCCGCAAGCCCGGTACTATAATTTTGACTACAGCTATCCCTGTATCCTTTCTAGTTTGGTTAATATAATAAGCTTCTAGCCCGGCTTTTTTCACAATATTTATGCAATTTTCTAAAGTATTGCTGTCCTTTACTGTACTGAAATCATAATTAATGTTATCCTTAGGTAATAAATATGGTTCTGATACTGTCTTAAGAGTCAAGGATTAAAATAGGATTAAAGATCAGGGTAATTTAAAGTCACAATCTAAGGTTGCAGAATAAAGTATAAACAGATTGTTTGTAATGACTATAATATTCCCTAGTTTCAGTAATTTTAGCAGAAATAGTAGCTATTATTGATATAACAAAACTCCGTAATAATGATAAAACGATAGGTGCATTATCTTTCCGAATTGTTGATTTATCTTCCATAAATACCCTGTCTTTTACCCAATTTAAATTATTCTCACAACTCCAGTGTTTTCTATTTAAATCCACAAAACTTACGCTATGTAAGGTTCTAAATAGCGTAAAGAGGGTGAACGTAACTGCTGTTGCATATAATGATCTAAAAGCCCTAACTTTATTTGATAAACCGTCTTACCTATTTTGTGTGCAGTTCTTTTTAGAAAAGCCCACACTAAAAATGCACAACTAATGTGATTACGCTGGATGCGTTGTTTTCTGCATTGGCATCGTTCTATACCGGTAAGTTGCTTGATTTCTCTATGCATGCTCTCAATTACCCAACGAAAGCCACACTCATCTTGTACGGCTTTAGAAGATTTTTGAGTTTTGTTATTGGTAACAATATAATCAACTCTGTTGGTAGAAACAGTAAGTTTAAACAAATTAACATGCTTATCTTTTGCAAAGCCCTTTATATGAATCTCCACTCCGCTCTTAATTTCCTCATCTGAAAACGTTAACTTGCTAACAGCTTTATAAGGCTTAGAAGAGGAAGTTTTAGTAACGTTTCTATTTGCTTTAATAGGAGCATAATAATATTTACCCAAGGAATCAACATGTTGCATAATTTTATGCGTAGCATACCATGTGTCAAAAAGCACAGTTTGAAAAGGAATCTTTTTGCTATACACAGCATTATTTAACATATTTAATAGGTGTTCTACTTTTGTCGCTCCATCATGTTCGGGCGAAAAAATTCGGTAATCTATTACCCAAAACTTATTAATATCCGGATTATAATATACCAAACTTACTACTCCTATACCAGTAGTAATACCACCTGTAGCCCCACTGTACTGTGATCTAGCAATTTCTATTTTCTTGGTATTTCTTTTATTTAACACCGTATCATCAAATATTGTATATCCGTTAGGCGATAAAATAACATCATCCTTAATATGTTCCCATAACAAAGAAGGTGTATATTTTTCATTTTTTAAAAATCTATTAATAACATCATGGCTACATTTTTTGGCATGTTCAGCATAGTAGGTCAAACTATAATTCTTTTGACTCACTATTAGAAATTGACAGTAATCTGTCCTATTAACTGGTATTGCTTGCAATTTTATCCTCTTGGCATTTGTAAATTATACTCAACATAATTTACCATTTTTTTTCTCATAGCGTAAGTTTTGACAGTTCTATTGCCATCTAGGTTAGTCCAATATTTACCAAGTAAATAATTATGTACTTTATGTTGGTCATCTTTTATAGAAGTTAACTTTTTCTTCTTTGGATAAATAGCTTCTATCCCTATCAAATTCATGTATTTAAGTACACGATCCTTACCGATAACCAAACCATCTTCTAATAATTGTCTATGGATATAACGATATCCATATTCCGGATTATCAGTATAGATTTCATCGATTCGATGTAAAATCTTGAGACCATCTGAACTCATAGGTTTTGCTTGATAATAAACCGAAGAACGATTAATATTTAATAACTCGCATCGCCTTGCCTTTGATAATTTATTTAGCTTGGAGTCGACAAGGTTTTTCTTATTTAATAAATCCAAGCTGTTTAGCTTTCCCACGGCCCAATCCCTTTCTACTGTAGTTTTCCCAAGTGCTTTTGCTAACTCATCATTTTGTTCTTTGAGTTTATTAATTTGTTCTTGATATTCACTTACTGCTTTTGCTGGCTCAAAAGCCAATGGAGCATTTGCTAAAAATTGCTTTTTCCAATTCTTAATAGTCTTTGTGCTAACTCCGTGTTTTGAAGCCAATACTGATATTGGATTTTCTTCCCTTAAAACTTCTATCACTATCTTGCTCTTTTCTTCTGTACTAAATACTCTTAGTTTATTTTTGTTCATATTTTTTCCTAATTTTTATCTTTTATTTTATCTTCAATTAGGAAACAAATCTCTCTATTTTTTTGTCCAGTTTCTTCAGTCCATTATAGGGTTAATTAAGCAATGCACATATTCTTTAATAGCATCATCGCAATACAGATTTTTTAGTTGATCATTGAGGTTGGTGAATCTTGGATTTAACCCCGCTCCAAACCACTTCATGATTGCAAAGTTTGCTTTGTTGATAACATGCATATCACCAGTTATCATGTCTGGAATAATTTCCGAGGTATTGTTATACCAAATATCGAACACAAAGTAACTTTCATGTTCATGTGTGCCAATAAGCTCACATTGTAATGGTATATGATTTGCAAGAATAGTGTAAGCACTAACACCTTGACCTTCTCGCAAATACTTACGTGAATAACGTGCTTTGATATTGGGCGTATCCAGTTCAAATTTCTGACCATCAACGCTGCTATAAAGTAATTCTAAATCTAAAGAATAATACGGAAAAATCTTAAGCTTTGAGATAGCATTGCTTATTATGTCGTTTGCTTCTTTCAATGTTGATAACCGTAAATACTGCTGATAAGTTGTTTCAAGTGTGCGGTATGAAATATCACTAATTTGAGACATTTTATAATTGCCGTGGTTAAAAGCTTGAGCAAGAATTGTAGCGATTAGTTTATCCTTATTGTCTGGTTCTTGTTTAGCATAACGAGGCTGTAAAGTGGTAAAAGCTGATAAAAAATTGCAATTGTTATTAACAAAGTTCAATACTTCGCTAATTTCACAAAATGGTAATTGTTTGAAGAATTTGTTTTGTAGTTTTTCATCCTTATTAGCTTTAATTTTATTCCAGCAAAGTTTCTTTTTCTCTTTATCGTACATTAAATGCGTAAGCTTACCTTGCTTTAGATTTTTATTAAAAAGTAACCAAAGATCATGTAACTCTTTGGTTAAATCATCTAATTGCTTGTTGATAGGTTGTTGTAACCATGGGATATTTAGTTTTTTTAAGATTTCCTCCTTTTGATTTATAACTACTAATTCATGATTAAAACAACGATGATTAAGACTATTTTCAATATAAAGCCCACTCGTACTAATTTGTTTATTAATTTGGCAGTAAATCCAATATTCATAACGATTAGCATTAATAGTTCTATTTTCTTCAGTGCTATTTCTTAGAAGATAACGTTGTAAATGTTTGGGAATAGTCTCGTCTGGACATTCACTAAAAGGTCTGTCAGAGAGTTTTTGATTATCTGTAAATACTTTGTGTAACCAATTGGCTGATTTGAGCCATGGATTATTTGTAATCTCACTCGAAAAATCAAGCTTCATGAAGAGAGGTCGTAAGTTCTTCTTGTAACTTTTCTGAGCTTTATCAATTTGTTGCCACTTAAATTCTTTCTTGCGGTGCGGCTTATTAAGCATCTTTTGCCCAAGAACCTGAATATCTTCTTGAGGCATAATTTTAAAAGCATGATCACGTACTTTGACAAATAACGTCGTATCGTTAAATTGCTCATCCACATAAAGCAATAGTAGGTTTCCTATTTTTTCTTGTGATTCTGTTGCTTCATCGACAAAATGAGTTTTTACTTTGTCTCGAATAGTTTTTTCAAATCTCTTTACTTGGTAGATAAAGGCTTCTACTAAATTATCATTTAATTGCTGATAGCGTTTAAGCACGTAACATAAAGTATATAAATAATCTTGGTTGTACCGCAACTTACGTAAGTTACTAATACTATAATAATGAGCAAGATTGGCATAAGTATCAATATTCTGCCTTGAAATATCTAATTTTGGTATCACGTTTATAGCAGTGCTATATAAAGGTTCTAAGGTGCTATATTTTTGTCGTTCCTTTAGCATCATTTTAAAGCCAAAATTTTTAGCATCTTGCTTAAATCCGGCTAGTGTTGAAATAGTATTTTCACTTACCATTAATTGATCTAGAGCCTCTTTATGTTCACTCTTTAGTTCTCTATCTAGTATAGCACTGATACGTTTACGTTCCGCAGTAAGACTTTTACTGACTATAGCTTGTAGAGTAGTATAAGCTGGGCGTACCACTTTGATGTTATTTAAAAAAGCAATTAACTCACGTGCTATAAAATTAGGTGAAATATCACGTTTTATTATTTGAGTTGCTTGGTTTAGGAGTACCTGCAGGAAGTCTTTAGTCCAGAGTCGGTAACCAAAGAAACCTATAATTTCTTTACGTTGAGTGTAATATTCATGATTAGTGATAGAAATTTTAGATAAATTTTTGTCATCAAAATAATGGTATATAATAAACTGTAAGTCCTCTTGTGGAATATCTTCCCATGAGAGTTGAAAAAATATCTTTTTTGCTTTAAAATAGCCAAGTTGTAATGCATAAAAAACATTGATATGGGTGTGTGGACTGCTTGTAATATTTACAAGCTCACTTTCAGAAAAACTAAAATATTCTCTTCGTTGTTTATTATTAAAATCCGGTATTCCATACAAAGCAAATTTTTCCACTTCGGAAAAAATAGCTAAATTTTTATCTTGGGTCATAATTAATTATACATTGTATTTATAATGCTTATAATGTCCGTTATATAAATATCTTTTTTATATCAAAAAGGTATATTATATGATAAACCATTATTATGGTGAAAGCACTATAAAATACGTTAAGACAAAATCAATCAAAATTAAGGTATTTTAGGATGATTTATGGATATGTTCGTGTTAGCACTCATGAACAAAATTTAGAGAGTCAGAAAAATATGATTAGCCGATATGGTATGGATCATAAATTTATAGTTGATGAATGGATTGAGCTTGAGATGTCATCACGTCAATCTACTGCTAAAAGACGTATAGATGAATTATTAGAAAAATTGTCACCTAAAGATATTGTCATAGCATCTGAATTATCACGTTTGGGGCGATCAATCAAAGAAACCTTGAATATTGTTGAAACAATTACGCAAGAGAAGCAGTCTAGGCTTATTCTCATCAAACAAAACCTAGACTTAAATCCCAAAGACAAAAATAATGTGACCAACAAAGTTTTAATCACCGTATTCTCTATGACAGCAGAACTGGAACGTGATTTTATATCGGAGCGTACTAAAGAAGGCTTGCGGACTAGGGTAGCAAAAGGCATTAAACTTGGTAAACCCAAAGGAACATTACAAAAATCAATGTACGATAATGATCAGGAGAAGATCTTTCATTTGTATAAACTTGGCGTACCATTACATAAAATTATTTCTACCCATCTTGAATATGGCAAATATTTATCACTTAAAGAATATATTGAAAAACGAGAAGCAAAGATTTCAATATATTGAAATCAAAAAAATCTGGGGTTCTACGTCAGAACGCCTAAAAGGGAATCTCAGAGATAAGGAAGCTATATATTTTATGGATGGTGTTCATCCTCAGTATCAAGCAAGGGCAAGGTGTGGTTGGATAAGAAAGAACCAAGATAAAACCTTACCAACATTCAGTGGCTGGAAAAGAAAGCACATGATTGGTGCTATTAACCTAGCCGATTTGCAGTTAGTAAGTACAGAGAACCCCAAAATAAATGGGGAGCAGATAGTTAATTTTTTACAAAAGTTAGAAGAGGAGAATAGTGACAAGGAGAGAATATATTTAATCTGTGACAATGCTAGTTACCACAAATCCAAGAAAGTCAAGGAATACCTAGTAAATACGAAAATAGAGCTAGTATTTTTGCCACCATATAGTCCAAATCTGAACCCAATTGAGAGATTATGGAAGTTTATGCACCGTATTACAACTAATAATAAATTTTATCATAATTTTGAACAATTTTCGGAAGCAATAAACAAATTTTTTAGCAACATCGGTGATTATAAAGATAGGTTACGTACCTTAATAAACGATAATTTCCAAACTATTACCGTTAACCATTTCTGCAACTCTTCAGGTTAATTGAGTATATTACCTTGTAAGTACCAGCCTCTAGCCCCTAATTTGTAGTCCATTGCCAATTTGGCTCGGATATGCAGTAAAACCCATATTTTTGGTATACTCGATGAAAATCAAGAATTGCGTTGTCGTCTTCAGGGATCTTCGGTGCTCACGTACTAAATGTACGCTCCGCTCCTCGACCCTTCGACTCCTAGCACTTCATAATTTTGATCTTCGTCTATCAACTCTTCATTTACGAGTAGTATACACTCAGAATGATATTTTTTATTTTCAATCACTCATGGTTTTATCTGTTTGTGCCAAGAACGTTTAATATTATGATAAATATTGTGCATACTATCTAAAAATGATTTTCTTTTATGCCAGAATGGTGGATTTATCCCAGCTTTTTTAATAAGTACAGTAGGTATTTTTACCACTAAACTTGTTTTTATCTTTTTATGAGGATTACCCCAAAAATTTCTAAGCCCAATTGCACTTATTTCTTTAGTAGGGATTAGGGTAGTATTTACAACGCTTGATGAACTAACATACTTTTTTATTTTTTCAGATAATAATTTTTTTTCTATTCCCCTAAATTCAAATAGTAACAAAGGATTGTAATCAATTTCTTCTGCAATCTTTAAATATAATCCTGCTATATGCTTACAAGGATTCTCCCAATCAGGACATGAACAAGAAGTTTCTATCTCTTTACTATTCTGTGGTAAAATTGTAGAGATAGTAGAAGGTAATTCTCGTGTTACTAGTTTAGCAAGCAATAAGGGGTCACTTTCAATATTGCTAATTATAGATGCTGCGTTGGACAATTTAGAGAAAGTAATTTGGCTGTTGTAATAGGGAACTTTATACACTCCAAAATATGGGTTTATATTACCCATCATGGTAGCTGAGACGGTGTTTTGTTCTTGTCGATAATTAGACAATCTATTTGGAGTACGGTAGGCACTTCCACGCTGCAATCTTCCCTCTTCTATAAAAGACTTTAAAACTTCTAGAAATTTCTCTCCCCACCACGTTTTATTATTCACCTGATAGAGCCTCCTGTCGTAATTTTATTAAATCCATGAAAGTTTGAGTATTTATACCTTTAAGCCATGATGAATCATCACTTAGCACAGATTCTGACAAAGTGACTTTATCTGTAATAATTTGATCTATTGTCTCTTCTAAAGTACCTTGAGTAATAAATTTGTGTACTAAAACCTTTTTCTGTTGTCCAATACGAAAAGCCCTATCTGTTGCTTGATTTTCAACGGCAGGATTCCACCACCTGTCAAAGTGTATTACTTGACTTGCTTTTGTTAATGTAATGCCGACACCCCCTGCTTTTAATGAAAGAATAAATATTGCTGGAGGTGTGTTATCACTTTGAAACTCTTCAATCATACTATCTCTTACAGTTCTACTAGTAGAACCATGTAATAGATAAGTATTATACTTTAAAGCAAAAAATTTATTTATAGCTTCACAAATTTCCTTATATTGAGAGAAAACCAAAATACTTTCTTTATTTTCTATACCCTCATCAATTATTGATTCTAATCTTTGTAGCTTTAACGATCTGTTTGCCGTAAATTCACTATTATCTTGCAAATATTGCATAGGATGATTACAAATTTGCTTTAATCTAGTTAAACTAGATAGCATGTCCGCACTCGAAAATTCTCCGCTTTTAATTTTATCGCTGATCTTATTAACTACGGCTTGATATAATGAGGCTTGTTCTTTAGTAAGTTGGCAATAAACTTTTTGTTCAATTTTATCTGGCAATTCCGATATAATAGACTTATCACTTTTAAGTCTACGCAATATAAACGGCTCTATAAGCCTCTTTAACTGGGATCTATTTTCATCTTCTCCATGGAATTTTTTCTTAAATATTTTTAAATCTCCTAAATAATCCTTATTTAGAAAGTTAAATATTGACCAAAGATCAACTACGCTATTTTCTATAGGTGTGCCGGTTAATGCAATATAGTGTTTAGCTTTTAAACCAAATAAAGATTTGCTTTGTTGGGCTTTTGGATTTTTTATGTTTTGTGCCTCATCAAGAATAATTCTATGCCATGCAGCGTCAGTAAATACTTTATAATCTTTACGGATCATAGTGAACGTTGTTAAAACTACATCGCAGTGAGTAAAATCACGATCTTTGTTTTTAGCATGATAGGTTTTTATAGAGAGAAGGGGAGCAAATCTTTTAAATTCTCTTTCCCAATTGCCCATGACCGAAGTAGGAACAACCAAGAGATTGTTCCCTGTATTATTTGTTGCCGTAATGTGTGCAATAATTTGAATAGTTTTACCAAGACCCATATCATCTGCTAAACACGGATTCAACCCCATTTGCTCCATATACTGCATCCAAGAAAAACCTTGTGTTTGATAAGGTCTTAGTATTCCATAGAATGCACTTGGAGTATCTAGTATTTTAAAGCTTTGTTTGCTATAAAGAGACATAAGGAATTGATCGGTACTGTGATCAAATTCAATATCAGGATGAGAAGCTTTGTTAAGTAGTTGAAAAATATTCATATCCTCTACTTGATTATTTGCCCAAAAATCAAGTATGCGATCCATATGTTCTAAATCAAGCTGTACCCATTCTCCTCTAAATTGCACCAACTCTTCCTTATTGGCAATTAATTGTCTCCATTCTTCAAAAGTAATGTCTTGCCCGTTTAAAGATAATGAGTATTCAAACGATAAAATACCGTCAAGGGTGAAATAACTATTTTCATTTTGTGATGCAGTGCCATTATTTTTACGTTTAAGCTTCAATTTAGCTGTATTGTATCCTTTTGGCGTATACCAAGAAGGTATAATTACGCTAAAGCCGGATTGTTGTAATGTCCAAGCAGTCTCCTTGAGAAAGAGCCTAGCCTCTTCTTGCGTTAATTCAAACGGTATAATTTTATCTTTACTAAATGCCTGTTCTAGGTCAGGATAAATGCGCATTGCCAAACCTAAATCATTTAAGCAATCATGCCATTGATTATTAATAAGTTCATACTTTGACTGTTCGTCATCATCTTTTTTGAGCAGAGTAAGATTCCATTTAGAATTTTTATTTTCAGGGGCTTCAAGTTTGATGCAGATATTATGTTTAGTTTTATCTAGAGCTGATTTCCAAATTAACCAATGTTCTTTATCAGCATGAGAAAACTTCTTTTGTTTTGAATTAAAAAAACTCTCTAAAAAAGTTCCTGTGATAATTTTAGTTTGTTCTGTAGACAAGTATGTTTGCTTAGCAATATTTGTAACAGTATGATCAAAAAAATGTTGTAATAATTCGGATTTATCATAACAATTATTATTAACATAACAACATACCTCCGGCATCTGTTTAGCTAATTGCCTCACATCAGGATGATATGTAGTCCAGATTGGTTCATCGTTCTGATCAATGCTAGGTATATATAATTCATACTCTAGGATTTCAGAGATTATATCGGTTAGTTGCTGCCAATACATGAAATCTTGTGCCAAGCGTAAAGTATCTGAAGGTAATATATTTTTAATTTCCGAAACATTAACATAGAGACAATTGACTTGATGATATTGCCAACCTATCTTATCCGGAATTTCTAAGTTGTATTCTCTTTCTATTAAAGGTGAGGCAACTGGCATTGTATCGTATGTAGGAAGTAAAATATCAACTTTTCCTCGTTTACCGAAAGCTAGCTGCTTATCCGGAGTGTATATTTTGTTCTTTGTTTCGAGCCAAAGACATATCTGATTTTCGGCAGGGTGCCATATTCCGTGTAATACTTCCATAATATTAAGACTTACTGTACATATCTAAATAATTATACCATTAACTCTTCTATTTCTTTTTTAGATAAACCAGTAGACGCAGAAATTATCTCAACTGACACACCAGCTTTAAGCAAGTTTCTAGCTACAGCCATAACTTTTTTCTTTTCTCCTCTAGCTTCTCCAATTTGGATTCCGTACTGTGTACCCTCTTCTATATATTTTTGTGCAACAGTCTTCATAATGTCTCCTTTTTCTTCTTCAGATAAAGGCTTAGCAAAGACCTGCTCTAATTTTGGTTGCTGATCCTCTAGTAATTTGGTGTCAGTATACCATAAGAATGATCTAAGGTAAATATAGCCTTTTTCTTTATCTACTAATATTTCTAAGTAATAAATTGAAAATAGAGCATTATGAGAACAATAGTTGACATACCTGATAAACAAATAGAAATTCTAGATCAGCTATCTAAAAGAAAAAAAGTATCAAGAGCGGAAAATAGAGTTAAAATACCTGATGCCATAATATGGGCAACTACTCAATATAATAATGGTTTACTAATAACAAGAAATATTAAAGACTTTCCTAATCGTTCATCGGATATAGAGATTCCGTATTATATATAAGTTAGAATATTATATGAGATTATTTGGTTATGTCCAATAAATTATAATTTATTGGACAGTGACTTAAGATAGCTTGCACTTTAAAACTTAATGAGTACTATAGAGATTTTAAGAATTCATAAGTTAATTTTGCTTTAAAGGCTTATTTTCTGTAATAGTACCAACTACTGTACCATTTAAGCTTACTCTATTGCTCCCTAAAATTATAGCTTTACGATAGTTTATATTGCGACAATATATTCTCAAAAATTTACGTATTTTAGTTTTAGACAAATACTCTTGCTCTAACAAAAGTAACTCCTTATGAATACCAATAGCTAGGGGAGTAGGTGGGGTGGTAAAACATTTGGGGTAAGTAGTTTGCAGCAAGTTTAAGATATTAGTATATTCATCCTTACTTAGTAATATTTTTGGTCGAGCTTTTAATTGAATTTGGGTGTTCTTCTCTTTGGAAGTGATGTTGGTATGGTTGTTTGTCTGTATAATTACAGGCTGAGCTGTATTATTGCCTGCTAGCTCAGCATTATTGTTAACGCTAGGTTTGACTTGAGTTATATTTGTCTTTAATCTTAATATTGGTCTATTATACATAATATATCTTATCATTGGTAAGCGATATAGATTGAATTATCTAGAAGATTTTAGTTTTTGGATTTCTTCAATAGTTCAACATCTAGTCGCTTATTAGATTTATAATTAAACTAATCATTAATTCTTTTTGCATTGGATCACTTTCTGCAATAAGCAAGGCAAGCGATGTCATGCTATTTGTTCCCATAGTGTTAAGCCCAATTTTTGCTTTACTCAAATAAAGCAAAAATAATAAACTACCTATTCTCTTATTACCGTCACTAAATGGATGATCCTTGATAATGAAATATAATAGATGTGCTGCCTTGGCTTGCGATGATTGATATAATTGCTCTCCGCCAAATGTTTGATCTATATTACCTAAAATAGCACTCAAGGCATCATCCCTTTCAACTCCAAATAAATTGCCGGCTTCTGCTCCTTGTTGTTGTAATTCTTGTCTTAATACTAGTATTGCCTGTATTGATTCTTGGTAGTTTAGTAAACCACTACTTGCCTCCTGCAAGTTCGTTGGCATATTTAAATTATCTTCGTCATACTTAATCAGCATATCCCATGTTTTACTATAGGCTTTAATTAGACTAACTAGTTCTCTACCAGTATCATTAACTAAATTATGATTGATCAAAGTCGTTGATAATAGCTCAACTGTTTGCTTTAACTGAACTAGCCTATTTTGCACGACTTTATCTTGATTAATGCTATACCCTTTAATGAGATAATCTTTTAATATTTTGGCTGCCCATTTCCTAAACTGCACTCCTCGTTTAGAGTTTACCCGGTATCCAACGGATATTATCATGTCCAAATTATAATATTTCGTATCATATTTCTTACCATCTGATGCAGTATGTGCAATTTTTGCACATACTGTGTTATCAAGCTCCTCTTCTGCTAAGATTTTATTAATATGTTTAGTAATTACTGTTCTATCTTTATCAAAAAGTTCTGCTATCTGTTGTTGAGTAAGCCATACCGTGTCATCATGTATTTGTACGTCAACTTTGGTTTCACCATTTTCAGTTTGATAAATAACTAAATGATTATTTAGCATTTTATTCATAGATATTCCTAATGTGTTTTAAGACATTTTTAATGCATTTACAAAAAGGTTTATTTCTAACCAACGCGGTTTTTCTAAAAAACAAATATGGGGTCAAATTACAGAAACGGGGCAAAAGCGAACTAGCAGCATGAAATTTGCCCGAAATAACTTCTTTTTATAAAACATATCATAGCATAAATTATAACGTCCCATCTATGCATTCCTTGAGATATATACCTTGGAACAACTAAAGCTAAGAAATCTAATCGTATAATAATACTTATACGATTAGAAAATTGTAAGATAATTTTAGAAAATACCTAAAAAATTGCCAAAAAACATCTCCTAATGTCGGATTTGGTCTCTACTTGTCAT
The DNA here is from genome assembly GCF_964026425.1 of Candidatus Tisiphia endosymbiont of Ditula angustiorana. Classification (NCBI taxonomy): domain Bacteria; kingdom Pseudomonadati; phylum Pseudomonadota; class Alphaproteobacteria; order Rickettsiales; family Rickettsiaceae; genus Candidatus Tisiphia; species Candidatus Tisiphia endosymbiont of Ditula angustiorana. The sequence goes on along the minus strand of NZ_OZ032143.1, from coordinate 1,977,511 downwards.
ATTATGTAAATTGTAATATGTTTTTGACCCACTATTGTAATCACATCTGACCCACCTCTTGCAATAGTAAAACCCTGATTAGATATGGATTGTGGAGATTAAATTATGAACTTAGATGGGTCAATAGTTCATTACAATAGTGGGTCAAAAACACATTACAATTTACAAAATAGGAGATGAAGGGGCTAAGTATCTAGCACAAGCCTTACAGCACAATAACTCTGTCACTACAATAGATTTGGGGGTGAACCAAATAGGAGATGAATTACTAAAAGATATAATGGAATATTGCCAAGAATCACTGCCTTTACTTGGTGTTAGTGAGTTGTAGTTAAGGAAGTTGCACTGTATACTTGCAGTTTTCAGCACTTTTAAAGTGCCTTTTTGGTATCCAAAGCACAAATCCCCGCCGATAAACTAGGATGCTCTATGTACCTTATATCTCTAGGTTTACAAGGTTGTTTTTAGATTTTTTTGTAACTGTGCAACTATATCCTCTATTTTTATTGTCTCTTTTACTTGCATAAACTCATATTTGCCGATAAAGTTAATATGTTCCCACCTTACTGGAGACACGCTGTTTAAATAGTTTATTCCCTCTATATTTCCTTGTGTGGTAAGCTCTGCAAGCAGTTTGTCTAGTATAATTGCATTGTATAATATTATAGAATTCGCCAGTAATCTAGAACATTGATTCCATATCTCATTCTCTAAAATGGTCTGTCCTCTAAACTTCCCACTATGTACTTTTGCTATAGCTCTACGTAGCTGGTGGTAAGCTTCAACCCTGTTTAAAGCTTTACGAATTTGACTCCGTAAAATGTCATCATCGATGAAATCTAATAAATAGAGACTTTTCAGTATTGAATCATATTCCCAAAGAGCTGTTTTAATTCTGCTGTACCTCTTATGAGATGACAACTTACCTATAATAGTAGCTTGGGTTGATTCCATCGTCGCGAGCGATATAAATATTCTTTGAATATTATCCCATTCTTCTGTGATGAGTTTTCTATTGGCGAGTTTAGTTGGTTTGATAAAGCAGTCTTTGTATAAGGTCAAAGGCTTCATACTTCTAAGGCTTTTGACTTGTTCTTTTGGGTCGCTAAAATTTGGCATAAATAATTTGCTTATGGAATCAAGCACAGCAAAGTTAACCCTGTTAATTGAATGCATATCTCCTGATATGGCGTTTGGATCAATGTCAGAGGTATTATTATATATAATGTCGTAGGTATAATGGCTCTCATGCTCATTCGCACCAATCATCTTGCAATTGATCGGCACATGGTTAAGTACCATACTAAACGGAACAATGCCTTTATATAAGCCAAAATATTTGGGAGAGTATCTTGCTTGCATAGTATCTAACCTTGTTTCAAACTTTTGGCCATCTACTGCAGCTAGTAATTTATCCGTCAAAATGTTCCACGAGTTAAATACCTTAAGACTAGCTATTTTGTTACTGATAATATCATTAGCCTCTCGTAAATTTTCTAGGCTCAAAAAGTTTTTTTCTATATTACTCAGAGTGCTATAGCTTATATCACAACTTCGTGCCATGCGATAAGTACCAAAACTAAACCCATTGGCTACAATGCAGGCAATGATTCCTTCATAATCAGCTTTTTGCTTAGAGTAACGTGGTTTGATATGATCAAAAGCTTCACAGAAGTTGGTTTGCTCATTGATACAATATAACAACTCACTAATATTAATATTTGGTATTCCAGCGAAGAAATTATCATCTCTCTTATCTACAGTAGGATTGATTAAGTGCCATTTGTAGTTCTTGTTACCATCTTTATCCTCTTTGCCAGCTTTAGTCTTACTCTCTTTTATTTTAATGTGGCTATTTTCTTTACTAGCAATTTTTCTATTCACTTCTAAAGTTTTTGCATGAAGTTTTGTTTCTAATTCATCAAGTCTTTGTTCTATATCAACAGCAATATTAGGGTAGTTCAGTTTTTGTATGAGTTCGTCTTTATTTTGCCATACCTTATCAGAAACAAGATCCGTGCTTAGGCTTTTATACTTAGTACTTTCATTACAAAAAATATTCCCCTTATCAATTTCCTTTACAATAGATTGGTATAGATAAAACTCATATTTATCTAGATGATAAGCATTGGAGGTTGTAGCCGTGCTTGAGGTTGGTTTAGTTGCTGTAGTAACAGCCGTAGGAGTTGTGGTTACGGCAGTTCCAGCCAAGATTTGACTTTGGTTGGACGTAGGTGACGTTTGTGCTGCATCAGAGGGTTTGGTGTTAGTTTCATTGCCTTTAAAAATATATAGATATTTTCTGATACTTTTTGGAATAAATGTGTCAGGAAATTTATCGTTAGCGATCTTACTTAGCGGCACTTCTTTATCAAAAACATCCTGTAGAAAGGATATTGCTTGCATTAAATCATCATCCTTTTTACTGCTACAAAACTCTATTGATCTAAATAGCATACGGAGATTACCCTTAATACGCTTGGCTTTATTAACATAGAATTCCCATTTAGCAGACTCAAAGTCAAAGGATTGTCCCTCAATATAGTCAGCTGTTGGTAGATACTGAGTTTTAGGGAGAATATTGTACGCAGATTTCCAAAAATTTGTATGCTCTATTTGTTCCGCCTCTCCCATAAATCTTAATAAGCTACTTACTTTTGGTAAATTATCATTATAATGAACTGTATGGAGTACGAGTTGCTGATGAGCATATTCATTGGACTCTTGAATGAAGTTGTTATTACAATAGATAAAACTAGTAACTAAATTATTGATGATCTCTTTGTATCTCTGATTAATGTAGCATAGCAAATACAGGTTTCTAAGTGGTTTGCTAAATTGCTCTAATCTGTAAATATTATACTCATCTGCAATACTGGCGTAGTACCTAATACATTTAGGTGATATTTCAAGTTTATCTATTAGCTGTTTGGATAGTTTATAATATTCTGAATATATACGAGACTTAGCACATTCTTCTTTGAGTTCTGAGTATTTAAAATTCTTTGGTTCTCGCTTGAGTGTTGATAAATTCATTGTAGAGCCTGATTGAGTCATACCTAACAAAAAATTATCAAGTGCTGGAGGTATATTATCTCGAAGTATATTTTCTATACGTTTAAATTCGATACTGATTGATAGGCTGATTATATCGTGTAATATAGTGTAACTTGGTAATACAATTTGTTTTATCTGAATCTGAGATAGTATTTCCCTAAAAATATCTAGATGATTTGCATGAATACGCACTAAAAGCAAAGCTTGTTCTACAAGCTCTTTACGTGCTTTATCATTGAAGTCTCTAAAATTCAGTAAAGCCAAAATTTTCTTATTGCTTTCTTCTTTTTTTGCCTTAAGCAATATACTTTTACGCTTATCTTGTATGGCAAAATACTGAGTTAACACATAATCCAAGTCTAGCAGAACATCTTTGTAGTCAAAAGAAAATAACCGACCTTTAGCTTTAAAATAGCCAAGTTGTAATATTGCATGAACTTTAGAAGAAATATCGGGAATTTTTTCAATGAGCTGCCTCTCCTTCTTATTTAAAGAAAAGAAAACAATCCTTTCTTCTAATGTGAACTTTGGCAAAGAATAAAGATCATTGACTTCAGCCTCGCTTAAAATTTTGATGCGTTTATAACCTGTAACCATAAAACCATAAATCATAGCTTTTTGTATATGATAAAACGGTCGATAAGATACTGCTATTTTGTAAGTGCTATATATGTTATATAAATAATACAATATGTATAGTTTTTTCATAAAAATACAGTTAAAACTTAACAGGCTAGAGAATGACCAAAATTATAGCTTATATTCGTACCTCAACCGATAAACAGGAATTAAATAATCAAAAACTTGCAATATTAGAGTATGCCCAGAGAAATAATCTAAAAATATCTGAGTTTATTGAAATTCAAGTTTCTTCTAGAAAAACTTCTAAACAGCGAAGGATAGAAGACGTTTTAGGAAAACTCTGTAGTACTGATATGTTGATTGTAACAGAGCTGAGTAGGCTTGGCAGGAGTACTCCTGAAGTCATAGATCTGGTCAATGAATTAGTAAAAAAAAATATCAGAGTGGTAATACTTAAACAAAACCTTGACATTAGCAAGCAGGATATGAATTCCAAAGTCACAATTACCTTGTTTGCATTATTTTCAGATCTTGAACGTGATCTAATCAGTGTTCGTACTAAAGATGCCCTTGCACTTAAAAAAGCTCAAGGACAAATATTAGGTAAACCAATTGGTAGTATACAAAAAAGCAAGTTTGATAAAGACGTTAGTAAAATTAAAGAATTACTAAAACTAGGTCTGTCGGTAAGAAAAATATCCAAATTCTTTGGTTATAATAACCATATATCGCTTAATACTTATATTCAAAAAAGAAAATTGAAAGATAGTTTAAATGGAGACAAAAATACGAGTTTTTAAATGGTTTAATTAATAACACAAAAAACACTCTAAAACCTATATTATAAAAGGCTTAGTTCATGCTGGTTTATCGGCGGGGATTTGTGCTTCGAACCCCTATTTCATCTATATCTTATCCCGAACTGACGTAATTTGGTTTTCTAGTAAAGAGGCTTTTAGTGAAAAAGAAGTTATAGCTCTCAGGTGGTGTGAAGCCATAACGCGTGGCTCTTTCGAAAAGGTTGACGAAATGAAAGATGAACTATTACAGCGTTTTTCTGAGAGGGAAATTGTGGATATTACGAGCTGTATTTCAATTATGAACGCCTTAAATAGAATAGCTATAACCTTAAAAACGCTTTAACCATAATTGAAACGTAGACCCAATATACCAAAAAGAACCAATTAATACAAGGGTATGAAGCCCTTCTACCCAATTTATATATTTTAGAAGATGCCATAGATGTGCTTATAAATTCGAGGCTTTTGAGCCGATGTCATAACGGGCTTATAACTAAAAACGAATTAGATGGGTTTTTAGCACAGCAATACTTTTTCTCTATTGATATTATTACTATAATTGCTTAGTGGAATCACTAAAAGATGCTAAAATATCTTGTACCTCCCGTTTAATATATGGCAGTTCTTTAACAAGTATAATGACCCCATAAACTAGACCAGTGACTAAGTCATTTATTACCTTATCACGCCAATCATACAAGTCACTGGTCTAGTTTTATAGGGTCATTATAGTATATATGTCATTCTCACTTTCGCACACTGGTTCTACAACCAAATTGGAGAAAGAATTTTTGACAAAAACTCTTTATGTTTTTGTAACTCTTCCTTAGTTGGTTTGATAACTATAGTATTCTTTTTATTTGCCATAGTAGTTTGAACCACTAACTCGTCTATATTTTGTGCCTTTTGGCTATTAATATTGAAACTTATCTGCCTACCTCCAGTAAGTTCAACATAAACTTCTGCCAGTAATGCTGCATCTTTAAGCGCCCCATGCAACTTACGTGCAGAATTGTCAATTTTATATCTTTTACATAATGCGTCAAGATTAGCTTTCATTCCAGGAAACATCTTCCGAGCTAAAGCAAGAGTATCGATAATATTGGAAAGTTCTAAATACTCTGTAGAAGGTCTTTTGAGCAGAGATAACTCATAATTAATAAACTTAACATCGAATGCTGCATTATGGATAATAAGCCTGCTATTGTTAATAAACCCTAGGAATTCGTCAACAATTTCTTCAAAAGGTGGTTTGTCTTTTAAAAATTCCCCAGATATGCCATGTATGCGATAAGCTTCCGTCGGCATATCTCGCTTTGGATTAATATAAAAATGAAAATGTTTGCCGGTTAGAACTTTATTAACCATCTCAATAGCACCAATCTCAACAATTCGGTGACCACTTTTGGGGTCTAAACCAGTTGTCTCAGTATCTAAAATTACTTCTCTTAATTGCTGCATTTTAATTCTTCTATTAGTTGAGTTATTTGTTTATCTAAATCTACTAGATTAACATCCGTATTAATAACAAAATCTGCTTTTTCTATTTTAATCTGTTGTGGCAATTGAATTTGTGCTATTTTATTATAAGCTGTTAAATTAAAAGCCTCTCTAGACATTGCACGTTTTAATCTAGATTCTTCTGAGCAGAATGTTGTAACATAAAAATCAAAATATTGATTAAATCCAGCTTCAAAAAGTAATGGTATCTCAGCAAATGTAATCTCTGATTTACTATTTTGCTGTTTAAAAAGAAACAAACTCTCCTCTACAAATGGATGAATAAAATTTTGCAGTTTGTTTCTTGCTGAATCATTAGCATAGATTAGCTCTGCAATTTTTCTTTTATCAAAGCTTTTTAGATCAGGTAGTAAGTTAAGAACCATATTTTGTATTTCTGACTCTTCGTATAGGTTCTTAACATATTCGTCAGCAGAAAAAGTTATAAATCCTAAATTAGCTAAATAATTTAAGACAAAAGTTTTGCCTGAAGCATAACTACCGGTGATTCCTACCGCGATCATTCTAATAAATATTTTATTTTTTCTAAGTAATTTTCACTTTAAGGGATTTAATTTAGATAACGTAATTACCTAACTCATAATTTTTCATTTCTTTTATAAATTCATACATTCTCAATTGCAATTGAATGTTATTACCTGGGTGAGTTGGGTCGGTTTTTATTTTATGCGAACATAATTTACCATTCCCACCTTTTCTTTTAAAAGTTATCAAATTCCCAATAAGCAAATTACCACCTTTAGGTGTAAAAGATATGTCATATTTTAAATGTTTTAAAATATTTTTCATTGAATAAATATGCATGACACTTTCTTGTCTATCGTATAGTACTAATATTTCTCGAGCTTTCTTATAAGACATAGACCATTCCACTATATCTTTTACAATAGGTTTAAATATTAATAGTGCTTTCTCTTTTTCACTTTCTGGGAAAAAATCATACTTTGTAGCTCCTCTTTTGGCTTTTTCAACAAGTAGATTTTGCAACCACTTTAAGCAATCTAAATTAAATTTTTCGCAGAATTTTTCAGGTGTGGTTCTTGTTAGTTGATTTAAACCAGTCTTAAAAGCCTTTATATTGGCATCAATATTTCTCCCACAAGAAAATTCCATTTTTACATCTACTTTTTCATTATGTACTCCGCTACAAATCGCAGTTATGAAGTTTCCTTGTATTTTAAAGTTTTCTTGAATTTTTTGTATGATTTTTTTATGATCTCCTATGCTATTTTTAAACAGAACCTCAACATTTTTTCCTATATAAGCATTTCTATTCATAATTATGATATTCCAATTGAATCATAAATATTACTGATCATCTTTGGTATAACAGCATTGCCAAGCTGTTGATAACCTTTTATCCCTTCTATAACATGGTGATTTTTTGGGAATCCCATTAAGCTTTTACATTCATTAATTGATAATCGTCTAATTCTATTATTAATTAAATATAAGCCTGTTCTTGCACCTACTCCTCCACCAAAAGCGGAAAGAGTTACTGCATGTCCCAAAGGGCTATAGATTCTTTCTCCTTGACCACCTTTATTAACATAACCAATTCTTAGAGGTCTTAAATTTCTTTCAATTTCTTTATTGCCATCTATTACTATGTCATCTCTTTTAATATATAAACTATCATCAACTTTTTCTTCTAAAATATCATCTAAATAAACTCTTGCAAAAGTTTCTTTTGGCGGTAAATATTTAAATTTTAGATCATTATCGTAATCTTTACGTAAACAAACAAAATAAACCCTTTCTCTTGATTGAGGTATGCCAAAAAAAGAAGAATTTAGAATATGCCTATAAACTTTATAACCAATTTCATCCAATTTTATATCTATTGTTTTAATTACCGATCCATTATCAATATTAATTATGTTTTTGACGTTCTCAAGCAATAAAACATATGGTTTATGATATTGGGCGATTCTAATTATTTCATAAAATAATCTTCCGTTACTGCCTTTTAATCCCAATTGCTTACCAGAAATACTAAAAGGTTGACAAGGAAAACCTGCACATAAAATATCGTGTTTTGGTATTTTTTTTTCTGAGATTTCGTTTAAATCGCCATAAGGTCTTTCCCCGAAATTTTTTGCATAAGTTTCTTGAACGTCTTTATCTATATCTGAAGAAAAAACACACTCCATTCCTTTTCCTTCTAAAGCAATCCTAAATCCACCGATACCGCAAAACAAGTCTATAAATTTATACACATTATTCCTGTTTAAATAAGTTATGATATAGTTAATTCATTTAGATTTGATCAGGGCAATTTAAGATTCGCAACTAATAGTTGGTATAAATATAATCTTAACTATTGCCGATGTCATTCCTGCAAAAGCGGGAATGACATCACTTTTAGCTAAGATATAACATTAACATATAGCTAAGACCTTCTTGGGTTAGCTATATAGGGTGTTGGCAAAGTCATATAAATGCTATATAAAGCAAATTTTTAAGTAATTTTCTAGTTAAATTGCCAACAAAATAAGTAAAATTATATAATATATTCTCAAAATATGACGATAATTTTACTTTATTACTACTTTGCCAACACCCTCTAGTATCATTTGAGTATATATACTCTAGAATAGAAAATCAAGAATTACGTCGTCATTATCCAAGATTCTAGCGGTATACCTGATGAATTTCAAGAGTTGGCTAGGCGTACGAGTGGCGAGCGAACCTTACTATTACCCACAAATATTAGAGTTAGCTAATTGATAACCTTGAACTAGATCAAATAACCGTTGCCATCCTCTCCACAATACAATAGGACCAGGCTCTAGATCATTTTTTCTTGCTAAATACCCACCCAATTTAGCAACCCATATTATAGCATTTTTTATTGTAGGAATTGTATTATTAGGGGGAGCTGCTTTGTGTATCTTTACATACAAAACTCGCCATTCTTCTTCAGCTAATATTACACTACATGGTAGATTAGGATTAGTTCTGCCAATTAAAGTAATAAAAAAAATTCTCCAAGCAATTATGCTCATGATTGTCAAGTATTTTATTAATCTTTCTCCTGTTGCAAGTCTACATTGTTCAACCCTAAATCCAGATTTTAAAATTTTATGAAAAATTTCAATTCTCCATCTTAAACAATACCATCTTACTTTCTCTATAGCTTCTTCAAAATTATTGATAACTATATTGGTTAGTAACATCCATTCTAATGGTGTTGTTCCACTAGGGGGACGACGCTCAATAACATTGATGGCATATACTGGTAAATTTGGCAATGTTTCTGTTTTATGTCTTACATTGTTTACAGGAGGATTCATTATAAATTTTCCAAATCTAACTTCCAAATGTCTAATCCTATTAGCTTTATTTTCTTGACTAGTATCTTTAACTGCTATTTCTCCAGCACACTGGAAACCCGATACTACCTTCCACAAATATTGTCTATCTTTTTTGGAATATTTTGACTTTTTATTTATTTCTCTATCCTGTGCAGCTCTAACTAAAACTTTAGATTTCTGAGCTTGTGCCAATTCAAAAAAATCATATATATCAGCTTCTCTATCACAAACAGTTATAATTTGGGTATTACTATTATTCGTTGCATTAATAGTGTTCTGTAATGCATTAAGCCACTTCATACTTTCTTTATCTTTAATATGTACCGCATTACCATGACTAGTTTTTTTTAACTGTTGTATTTCTTCAGGCACTGCTGGTCTATTGTGAATCTTTTGATCCAACAACCCAAGTGCTAATCCATTGGTAGCAACCGCAAAGGCAGTATGCATTATCAGACCTTTACATTCAATATTTTTAACATTCTTTCCCTCTTTTCTTGATAACACACCCAATCCAGTAGTTTTTTTATGACTAGTATATGTGATATAACTAGTATCTTGTATAACAAGAACTTTATCATGCTCTTTGATTCTTTCTACTGCTTTAGCAATATGGGCTTCTAATATTTTTGATTCCTTAACATTATCGTTTTTAAAAAAACGATATGCTGCTTTTGTTTCTGCCCAATTTCCACATGCTTGATTAATTGAGCTTTCAGGTATATTTGCAAAATTATCAGCTATCTTTATTAACCTATTTGTCAGCCTTTTATCACCCAAAATAGCTCCACTAAATTCCTCGGTCAAATAATTATTTATTATTTCTTGACTCATACTATACCTCTACAATGTAATATTTTAATTGCAAATCAGTATATTATTTTTACTTCTTTTTCACCATTGTTATTTTGTGGGTAATAGTAAGCACCCCTGCGTAGACAGGGGGCTAAAATAACTTAACACAACCTAATCTTGGTCATTTTTCTAGATTCCGCACCGAAGCAGGAATGACATAAACCCTACGCAAGGAGAACATAAACACAACGATGTCACCCCTGCGTAGGCAGGGGGCTAAAATAACTTAACACAACCTAATCTTGGTCATTTTTCTAGATTCCGCACCGAAGCAGGAATGACATAAACCCTACGCAAGGAGAACATAAACACAACGATGTCACCCCTGCGAAAGCAGGGGTCTAAAAAAGTTGAATAGTCTTCTTGGCTATTTTTTTAGACCACGCTACTTTCGCAGGGGTGACATCGTTGTGAGTAACTACAACTGTAGTACTAACTACTTTAGCATTATTGACGAATATGCCTTATATTACTAAGTTTCGTAACATCTAAACTACAACTAGACCGTATAGGATTAATATCTATGCCACCACGTCTTGTATATCTTGCATAAACAGTTAATTGATCGGGAGTACAAAACTTATTAATATCACAAAAAATACGCTCAACACATTGTTCATGAAACTCATTATGATTACGAAATGATACAAAATATTTTAATAAAGAACTATGGTCAATTTTCTTGCCTCTATAACTAATTTGTACTGATGCCCAATCTGGCTGGTTAGTAACTAAACAATTCGATTTTAACAAATTAGAATATAGCACCTCATCTACTACTTGCGTATTGTCTTCAGACAATTTTGGTAAATTTTGGCTAGTCTCAAAACTAATAATTGTTACTTCCAACTTATCCAAATTTATGCCTGAAAAGGACTGCAGCTTTGTTCCCTCATATGATTCTAAATCTTTTATAGAAACAGTTACAGGTGCTTGAAATATTAGACTTAAGTCCTTTGCAATTAATTCTTTTACTTGGTCTCCACTGTCAAACTTAGTGTTATTAAAAGAATTTAAATAAAGCTTTAGTGATTTTGATTCTATAATATTAAGCGAATCGCTACCCACCACAAACTCCAATATTTTTACTTCAGGTTTACCACTTTGACTTAGCCAAGAAACTTCATAACAATTCCAAATGTCAAACCCATAGAAAGGCACACAACCTACTATCTGTAGTTGACTTCTTGCAAATTCACGACTGATTGGGTATAGTAAACTATTGTCATACAAATCTGCATATTTAATTTGCTTTCCAAGTACGGTTTCAAGAAACATTATTTTATCCAATAAGTCCTATAGTTTGGGTGCTCTGTATCATTCAACAAATATTTGAGGCCTATAGCGATCCTTAATATAAACCAAACAAACAAGCATGCGTACAGCACCGGACCAATTAGTATTATAGTGGTTATCATAGATATTATAATACCAATAAATCCTATGCAAAAAGTACGTAATATAAAAGTGTAATGGCTAGCTAAAAGTCCATCTTTAATATCCTTATTAATATATGCAAAAACTGCTCCAATAATAGGTAATAACGGTGCAACTACTCCACACAGAAATAATATATAAATTACTATAAGGTTTGTTTTTCCTGAATTTATATATTTCTTAATCTCCTTATCCATGTTCATCTCTTTAAAATTAGTGTATCTAGCGTCATTGCGAGACCACGCAGTGGTCGTGGCAATCCATTTCTAATCACTTTTATGGATTGCTTCGTCGCCACTAAAGTGACTCCTCGCAATGACAATTAGGTAAGTCTACTAAAATTCTTAACCACTAAGTGCATTATACTACCATGTTTTATATAGTCTATCTCATTATCTGTAAAAACTTGTAATATTACTTTGATAGTCTCAACTATACCACTTTTTCTCTTTATGATACAATTAAGTTGCTCATAAGGCGTTATTTCATTACTCAAGCCGGTAATGGTGACATACTCAGAACCATCAAGTTTTAAGTCATTTACAGTAGAAGAAGCAAGAGCAAGTGGTAAAACACCCATCCCAACTAGGTTTAACCTATGAATTCTTTCAAAACTTTCAGCAATTACTGCTTTTACTCCGAGTAAACTAGTACCTTTTGCTGCCCAGTCTCTTGATGAACCAGAGCCATATTCTTTACCTGCAAAAATTACTAAAGGCACAGAATGAGCTTTATAATCCATTGCAGCATCATAGATACTCTCTTGATTACCTAGTTGGTTTATAGTTACCCCTCCTTCAATTCCGGGACACATGGCATTTTTAATCCTATTATTGGCAAAAGTGCCTCGCATCATTACTTCATGATTGCCACGCCGTGATCCATAAGAGTTAAAATCGAGAGGTAGAATGCCCTGCTCAGTTAAATACTTAGCGGCAGGACTTGTTTTACTAATATTGCCGGCTGGAGATATATGATCAGTCGTAATAGAATCGCCAAAAATAGCTAATATTCTAGCAGATTCTATATCGTGCAAATTACTAGATATATGTTCAATACCTTCAAAATAAGGAGGATTGTTGATATAAGTACTATCTTTACTCCAATTATAAGTATCGGTTTTAGTTACCTTAATATCTTGCCACTCTTTATCACCTAAAAATACTTCACTATATTTGTCTTTGAACATTTTAGAGTTAATAGATTGATCTATTAACTCTTTTATCTCTTGGTGGGTTGGCCAAATATCCTTAAGATATATATCCTTACCATTATGACCTTTACCTATCACGTCAGTTTCAAGATCAATGTTCATAGTACCTGCTATGGCATAAGCAACGACTAAGGGAGGAGAAGCCAAATAACTAGCTATTGTCAAAGGGTGTACCCTTCCTTCAAAATTCCTGTTACCAGATAACACCGAAGCAACAACAAGATTGTTCCCGGCAATAGTCTCTTCTATTTCCTGCATAAACGGACCAGAATTGCCTATACAAGTAGTACAACCATAGCCGACAAGATTAAAACCTAAATTATTTAGGTACTGGTCAAGTCCACTTTTTTTCAGATATTCTGTTACTACTTTTGAACCAGGGGCTAACGAAGTTTTAACCCATGGTTTTTTAATAAGTCCAAGTTCTACTGCTTTCTTGGCAAGCAAGCCTGCCCCAATCATCACAGTAGGATTCGAAGTATTTGTACAGCTTGTGATTGCAGCTATTACGACATCACCATGACCTATACTATATTGTTCATCAACAGGGTACTTTTTATCAATATCAACATCACCTCTAGTTAGAGAAGGTAGTTCAGTTTTAAAATTACTAGCAGCATTTTTTAGGTTAACCCTATCTTGCGGACGTCTTGGACCAGCTAAGGAAGGTTCTAAAGTAGATAAATCCAACTCTAATATATCAGTATATTCTGGAGTAATTATTGGATCAAACCATAATGACTGTAGCTTGGCATATTGCTCTACTAGCTTTATTCTATTTTGATCTCTAGCTGTAAAATTAAGGTATTTTATAGTCTCATTATCAATTGGGAAGAACCCACAAGTAGCACCATACTCAGGAGCCATATTTGATATAGTCGCCCTATCTGCCAATGTAAGGCAGGAAAGTCCATCTCCATAAAATTCAACAAACTTGCCGACTACATTTCTCTTTCTTAGCATTTGGGTAACTGTTAGCACCAAATCTGTAGCAGTAATCATACCATTTAAAGAACCACTTAACTTAAAGCCAATTACCTCTGGTAAAATCATTGATAAAGGTTGACCGAGCATTGCCGCCTCAGCCTCAATTCCTCCAACTCCCCAACCAAGAACTGCTAAACCATTAATCATCGTAGTATGACTATCTGTGCCAACTAATGTATCCGGATAAGCAAAAGTTACACCTTCTTCTTGCTTAGTCCACACAACATTAGCTAAATATTCCAAATTAACTTGATGACAGATTCCTGTTCCTGGAGGTACTACTCTAAAATTATCAAATGCTTCTTGCCCCCATTTCAAAAATTCATAACGCTCTAGATTCCGTGCTACTTCCATTTTGACATTCTTAGCAAAAGCATCACTTGTTCCATAATAATCAACTTGTACAGAATGATCTATGACAAGGTCAACCGGGATCAGAGGATTAATCTTTAATGGATTACCCCCTAGTTTTTTTATAGCATCACGCATAGCAGCCAAATCAACAATAGCAGGAACTCCGGTAAAATCCTGCATTAGCACCCTAGCCGGCATAAACGGTATTTCAGCGTCGGATTTTCTAGCCTTAAGCCATTCTTTAAATAGTAATAAGTTTTCTTTATTACCAGTTAGACGAAGGACATTTTCAAATAATATCCTTAAGCTATAAGGTAGACGCTTTAACTCAAGATTAATATCACTTGCCGCTTTATTTATATCAAAAATTTTATAAAGATTATCTCCTATAAATATTTCTTTAAGATAATCAGGATTCATTCCCGTTCCTCCAAATTTTTTTAATCATTAGGGTTTCACTTTAAGTATACACTTAAAAATACCTACCACTAAGCCTTTCATTTAACTTAACTTGAAAAAATAAATATTTGAAGTAAATTATATAAAAACTTTCTTAGAATCGTATAAATGCTGTCATTTGAACAACTAACTCTTATTATAGACGAAAAAACTATCTTCTCTAATATTAGTGTGACTTTTTTACCATCCTCTATAGTTTATTTACAGGGAGCAAATGGTTGCGGGAAGACTTCACTACTTAGAATTGTAGCTAATATACAAAATCCAACAAGTGGTAATGTTTTGTATAGATCATTGAACTGTAAATATTTAAAGAAACCTTATTGTAATTATATTGGACATAATCTTGGATTAAAATCCCAAATAACTGTATTAGAGCATCTAAAATTTTGGTCTACAATTTATGATTCCCTTGAAACTTTAGAATCTTCGATATACTATTTCAAGTTACATAATATTTTGTATGAGAAATGTTACAAGCTGTCTGCTGGTAACCAAAAGAAAGTTGCCTTAGCAAAACTCATTGCTTGCCAGTCAAATTTATGGCTATTAGATGAAGTAGAAGCAAACCTAGATCAAGAAAACAAAGAATTACTATATAACTTGATTATTTCGAAAGCAAATAATGGTGGAGTTATTGTGGCTACTTCTCACTCCAATATAGATATTCAGTCAGCACAAATAATCAATCTTAAGGATTATAATTTTTAGACCTTAGTAAGTTTTTGTAATATCGATTTAAGACTTTTACACCCAAAATCCAAACTACACAAACAACAAGAAAAACAGCCATCAGAAAACCAGCTAGATCGTTATGTACAGTATTTGGGAAAATACTGAAAGAGACAAATTGAATAATTGCTCCAGAAGATTTTCCTATTTTGTATCCAAGTACATCTACTGCTGCCTTTCCCTTAGTTTTCATTTCATTATCAAGAGGTATATATACCATTTCTTTAGTAGAATCAAACAATGAATATTTTACGCTTTTCCCTAAAACATGCCACAAACCACCTACAAAAACAATGATCATTAATGGAGAAAGATAACTAAGACCAGTCATAATTGCCAATAAAGGTTTTTCTAGTACAACAAAGGTAAAAAACATCATACCTGATAACAGTGTTACGATAGGGGTGATCACTGCTCCCCAAAACCAACCACAAATCCTGACTAAACTACTACCTAGAAAAGAACAAATTAAAGTAAGTACTCCCGTCCAAAAAAACACCTCACCTTGATAAGATATAAAGGCTTGGATAGAGGGATATAATTGCTTGGTTTTGGACATCCATAATCCTTCAATTAGGTTGATTGTCATGGAATATGAAATCATTAATACACAAATAATTCCTAAATATTTAGATGTAAAAATTATTTTGCTGCTGTCAACTAACCCTAGTTTTAGTATATCGGTTCTTTTATTTTTGAATCTAATATTTTTAGTAGTTTCTATAATTTTCGATTCAACAAATCTATGCAAGATTAAACAAATTAGACCGGAAATTATAATGATTAGCATAAACGATTTAAGGAGAATTTCTGTTTTGTCACTAAGATGGGAAAATAGAGGTAACAAAAAATGTTCCCCTTTGGCAAAATATATAATTATACTGCCAGATATTAGTAAGTTAGTTTGACCAAATAAGGAAAAAAACGTATAAAATCTTGGAGCTTCTTCAATACTGGTAATCTTATTAGCAAGTTGCCAGTATAACAGTGTAAATACAATTACTGGCCACAACTCCCCCATTATATAAAATAACACAATACTCCATTTTCCCCAAATGATGATAAACCATTTTAAATGTGGAAGTACGGTAACATAATAGGCTATTACTTCAGGATCTGGATGAAAATATTCCCGGTATGGAAACAGCACAAAAGCAAATAATATGAAAAATCCCAAGAAAAAAGATACTACTATCCTAAACACTTGCTCAGTTGTCATAATATTACAAAGTTTGGAGTAAAGAATGACAAATAAGACACCCATAGGCATCTCACCCCAAAGTTTTATAAAGCTTAAAACTTCCGTACTAATTAATGTCACTACCAAACTATCTTTAATACTACGTACTAAATTCTGGTTAAGGAGAATACAAAACATTAGTAAAGCCATAGGTATAAACTTTACTAACTCGTTAGATCTAATAGGCCAAACAACGTGTCTAAATTTACTATTTCTAGCCCTATTCCACATATTGAAAGAAGAATTTACTGCATCCATTTAATACCCATACTCATTTCCAAGCAACCTAAACTATAAGAAAAACCATGTCAAGTGGTTTTATAATTTAATACAAGATCATCTTGTGTAAAATATATACTTCTCCTACTTCAAGAGTTGTGAAAACAACTCATTGAAGTAGGAAATTATTTAATAATGAGTGCAAAAGGTTCTATTTTTTTAATAATACAGATAAAATTCACTCTATAGCCCTGATGGAATTCGCTGGCTTACAAACTATATACTTATCAATTCGTCGGCTTCAACAGAACCCCAAGGTTGTTCAGTTTTTTTGTAAGATAAGGTTCGTCTTATTTACCATCAATATTATTATTCTTTTGCATATTCCGGGTTGGAATCTCTTACATATTCTTTATTTTTACCTATAATTGTATAGATCACTATTTATGCTAATTAATGATAGCAGCTCTGTGCTACACACTTTACTTTCCACATAATCATCTCCTGACTTAAGTACTGTAAATTGTAATGTAACCTCAGTTCGATATAAGAATTATTAATTCTTATATCGAATTGGCTTTGTTATAAGGAAAAATGCACTCTTGAAGCGGCTGACGCGAGTGCATTTTAACTTTTTTCATCATTCAATATACGTCAATTCGGGATAAGGTTATAATTTAGAGGGAAGTCGAGATTGCAATTTACAGAAGGTTTATTTTTCTTAAGAGAATAGGCAACTAGTGTAGAAAGTATATGAACAAAAGCATTTATAGGTGATCTGTGTCTAGTATGCTCAAGGTTCATTTTGTTCTTTAAATAATCAAAAACTGTTTCAATTAAATTACGTTTTCTTAGCATAATCTTCTCCTTTAAATCCATTAATTTATTTGGCATATTTTTCTTAATCCCATGCACCATTTTTAATCCTCTTTCATATAAACTGACGAATAAGTTTTGCTTAATATATCCTTTATCTGCATACATAACTCCAGTTAAACCATCTGTTAACTCAGGTACTGGAATCCTATCATCAACGTTTCCTTTAGCCATTTTTAATGCTATAAATTGTCCTTTTTCATTAATAATTAAGTGTAACTTGAACCCATAAAAATAACCCATCGATGATTTGCTATGTTTTGCTAGCCCCTTAAATATTTTATTACTATATCGCCTTTTATTATGGCAAGCCTTGATCGTCGTTGCATCAATAAAATAACTACCTGTTTCCTCGCCAAATAACAAAGGCATAAGAATATTAAGTGGGACAAACAATCTAGGCATTAACTCGACAAAACGGTTATAGCTCAATGCTTTTGGGAAATCACCTTTGTGGATATATTCTATACAAGTCTTATAAAAATATTTAAAGTTTTTAGCATAAGAAGTATGATACATTACCATGATTGTCATAATCTCGCTTAAACTCATATCACAACGGCGATTCCTTTGTTTTGCTGTTGGTAATAATTTCTTTTTTTCGTATTCATAGTAAATTTTACAAAAATCGTCTATAAAACTATATAATTCTGTGATATCTTTTTTCATGCCTGTGTTTATTTCTTTTTCCAAAAAAACATTTATCACAGGCATTAACTCCTTGCAACTCTTATATCTACACTATTCTTTCTTATCCCTTATCCCGAATTGACGTGACACGTGCGGATAAATTGACTGATTTATTTTTAGACGGTGATATTAGCAAGGAAGATCATGAAGAAAAACGTCAGAAATTAATACAAAAACGTGAAGATATCATAAGAGAAATAGAAAACCATAATTATGCTGATGATAAATTTTCAGAATGCTTGGTTAACCTAGTAGAACTGGCTTCCGGAGCGTTAGAAACCTTTAAAGGTTCGACTACGGAGGGAAAACGTAAATTGATAAATTTAGTATTTACGAACCTAAAATTAAAAGACGGAAAGCTAGACTTTATGCTACGTCCACCGTTTGACGCATTCGTAAAATGCACTGAAATCGGAGAATGGCGAAACCGGGGGGATTCGAACCTCCGACCTAGCGATTAGGAATCGCTCGCTCTATCCTGCTGAGCTACGGCTTCTTTTTTACTGCTTTTGAAGATTAATCATTAGACCTCTTGCATAATTCTACTTCTGCTGATAATTTGGGCGTCGGGGACTAGACTCAAATCCGTAACGGAACTAGAGTACGCTGCGGATCGAGATTCCGGCTCTCCTACAAATTCCTGAGCTAGAGCGAATTCTACAAGAGGTCTATTATAGCAAAATTTTCAACAGTTGCAAGCGTGTGACACAAAATCAAAAGGATTGACATGTTTATTATTGAGCCAAATTTCAAAATGTAAATGTTCCCCGGTACTATTGCCACTATTCCCTTGCAGCCCAATCATTTGACCTTTTGTAACCATATCTCCTGCTTTTACATGTATTTTTTTCAAGTGAGCATATTTGGTGATAAATTTATTTGAATGTTTTATTTCTATCAAATTTCCATAAGCACGTTCTCGCCTTATGGTAGTAATTATTCCATCAGCAGAGGCATAAATAGGAGCACTACTATAGGCTTTTAAATCTGTCCCACAATGAAATTTCTTTTGTTTTTTCCTAGGGTGTTTGCGTACGCCGTAATGACTGGTAATCTTTACGTTATATTGTGGTAACATTATAGGAATAGCAGTAGTTAGCTTATCTAATTGTGCTAGCTCATTAATATTATGGGAACTATTTTTATTACTAGCTTTTTGAACAAGTCGCAATTCTTCTTGAGATAAGAACTTATACTTACAATTTAATTTTAGTAGTAAGTCCTTAATCTTGGTTGACCTGATCATTGCTTGGTTATTAATATTCTCAGCACAGCTGGCTTTAAACTTTTGTAAAAAAGCCTTATTATATTGGCTATCATTAATAACAAGACCAAAATCTTTTGCATAGATGCAGTTATTTTTACTTAGTGCTGCTAAATTATATTGTATAATTAAAGTGCCGTGATTTAGTTTATGATCTTTTTGTAATTGCTGAGCGGTAACAGTTAAAAGCGTCTTGTTGGTAGATGAAGAGCTACATCCTTGTAATAATAGTATAGTTAACAACAATATACAAAATTTAAGCATTTATTGCCTTGTATACCAAAGAAAATAAACCGGTACTCCGCTTAATATAAAAGAAGTACTAATTATTATATCTGTTAATGGTGTTTTATAAATAATCCATAGGCAAAATATTATTGATCCAATAGCAATTAGCCATTCATACAGTACAGATTCATCTAATTTAGTTAATAGTAGCTTCAAAAATGCTATACTACAAGTTAGATATACAAATAAAATTGAAACAACTGAAAAATCGATTACTTTTCTAATTTGTTTTAACAAGTCCTCACTTATAGTCATGATCAATAACAATAATATCCCTAAACAACATATAATTAAACTCCCAACTGGAGCACCATTTTTATTTATTTTAGAAAAAAACGATGGCATAAAACCGTCTTGTGCTAATCTTAAAGCAATTTGTCCACTAATTAATATCCATGCATTCAGCGTGCCAATACAAATAATGAAAGCAATCAGAGAAATAATTAAATGCCACTGTCCTCCCCAAATTATTTGAGCAGCATCTGCGTAAGGAGCAATTGAATGCATTAAGTTTTTTGTAGGAACTAAGCCCATTATTCCAATACTATTAATAATATAGATAATAGCAGCACAAAATGTACCGGTTATTATTGCTTTTGGTATGGTTTTTGATGGATTATCTACTACACTAGACTGAACTGTTGCTGATTCTACTCCAAAAAATCCCCAAAATGTTAATAATGTTACTTCACCCAAAATTTGATGAGAAGTTAAATTAGCTATTTTTTGATCCATAACAAAATTATTGCTATCAAATTGTAATAACGCCATAACTGGTATTATTATTAATGGAATAACTTTTAGTAAGGTTAGTATTAACTCAGAATAGCCAGCCGCTCTTATACCTCTAAGGTTTATTAACATAATAATAAGTAACAATAATATTTGTAAAAATAAACATATAAAACTGTTATATATACCAATTAAACGCATAAAATAACCAATAGCCTCAACAACAACTACTACTGAACTTACCCATGAAATAACCCAATAAGTCCAACCAGTAAAAAATGCTGCACTATTGCCAAATGCTTGTTTTACATAAATATGAAGACCACCAGTTTGAGGAAATCGTGTACAAAGCATAGAAAATAACAATGCTAAAATCATAGCCCCACAACTAGATATAACCCATCCAATTAAACTAAAAATGCCAAATGAAGCTAAACTGGCAGGTAATATTAAAATACCAGTACCGATTTGGCTGCTAATAACTAGAGCAAAAACTGACCAAAAACCAAGCTTTTGTGACATATAATCCTTAAGATGTAATAATCATAAACTTTACATAAAAAATAAAAACTGATTTATCAATTTTCAAGTTTTTGCAAGCGATATATTATATTGTTGTTTCTTACGATCGCATATAGCTTTGCCAACGTGGATCATAAGTAGGTCATTCCCGCACAGGTAGCGGAATCTATAATATCTAATAGCCTTTGCAGGTTATTTTTTGGATTCCCGCTTTTAGCTAGGAATGACATCGTTTTTGACCTTGTAAGTACCATTACTTACGTTGGCAAAGCCTACGCAAGTATGACATCATTTTTACCTATAGATACTGGTGACCCCTACGGGACTCGAACCCGTGTTTTCACCGTGAAAGGGTAACGTCCTAACCACTAGACGAAGGGGCCTTAAACTCTTTGGTATAGCTAACCCGAGAAGATTTTAGTTGCACGTTGATATCTTAGTTAAAAGTATGTCATCCCTGCGAAGGTAGCGGGATCTATAATATCTAAATAGTCTTCTAGGCTATTTCTTTAGATTCCCGCCGTTGCTAAGAATGACAAGGCTATCACCATTACTATGGCTAAAACATTCTCGGGTTAGCTATAGCCTATCTATATTCTCAGAATCAGAGCGTTCTAGTTTATACAATATCTACGAAATATTGCAAGTATGATTTTATCGTTTCTTCTTATTTTTTCCGTCGGTAGTTTTATTGAACCTGCCAATATTTTTTACAAACTTTTGTAGCCCATTTAATTCTGTACCATAAGTTTTCGTATATTCTTTAATTAACATTATATCATCTTTATGTGAGTCATTAAGTACTAAAACTTCTTCAAGAATATCATTTTTATTAAAAGTAATTCTTACTATTCTTTGTTCAATCACTTTTGGTTTAAACCATGCTCTCCTAGCTAAAGAACGTTGAACATAATACCAAGTATTCGGTGTATAGTCAGGTATAATTGTTGGTGTGCCAATTAAATCTTTTACCTCGGATTTACTAAGCCTCCTCTCCTCAAGCGTAGGTAATAAATTATCATCCACATACTGCCCTCTTGATTCTATAGTTTGACAACTACATAATGTAAAGAATATTGATGAAACAAGAAAAGTCCGAATTATAAAAAATTTCATAAAATTTATGTTTGAAATACCTAGATTTTGCAATGGAAGTATAATATACTGCTTCATCGATTTGACAAATACTTTTTGCACAGGATTATAAAATAACCCTATGTACGCGAATTTGGTATAAGAATTTGTCAATTCTTATACCAAATTCGGTGAAGTTATAGAAACAATCAGATTTGAGACGGCTCTGCATCTGATTGTTAAATTAATATTTTGCTAAAAACATGATTTTAATCTTTTAAAATCATGTTTTTAGCTTTAGAAAGGTTTAAAATGCATTCGCGTTAGCCGCTTTAAGAATGCATTTTTCCTTATTTAAAGCCAATTCGGGATAAGAATTAACTAATTCTTATCCCGAATTGGGGTTATGTATAATTTTTAAGAGGCTATATGGCAGTTCCAAAGAAGAAAACATCAAAATCAAGACGTAATATGAGACGCTCTCATCTTGCACTTGGTAAGATTAATGTAGTAGTAGATTCTCAAACAGGAGAATATAAACTTCCTCATCATATATCTCTAGCTGATGGCACATATAATGGTCGTCAAGTTATTGTGAAGAAAGAAGAAGATGAAGAAGTAGCATAAACCAAAATGGCTTGTAAAATTCTTGGGTGTGGTGCATATTTGCCGGAACGTATTGTTAGCAATGCAGAATTATCGTTATCGGTTGATACCAACGATGAATGGATTTGCTCAAGGACGGGTATATTACAAAGGCACATTGCTAGGAACGATGAATATACGTCACATTTAGCTCTTAAAGCCAGTCAGAATGCCCTAGATGATGCTGGGTTAAAGGCATCATCTATAGATTTGATAATTACCTGCAGCACTACTCCAGATAATAGTTTTCCTTCTATAGCTTCTAAGTTACAAGGTTATCTTGGGCTTAATAATGTACCTTCATTTGATCTCCAAGCGGTATGTTCGGGTTTTGTATATGGTTTACATGTTGCTGACTCTTTGATTAAATCTAGAAAATATAGAACAATATTACTGGTTGGTGCTGAAAAAATGTCGTCTTTACTAGATTGGAGCGATAGAACTACTTGTGTTTTATTCGGTGATGGTGCTGGTACTGTAATTCTGCAACATAGTGAGGATAGTTCTGGTATAATAGATAGTAATATTTACTCGGATGGTCGTTATTTTGATATTCTTTACACTGATGGTGGTGTAAGTACAGATGGCAAAAGCGGTAAAATAAAAATGAAAGGGCGGGAAGTTTTTAGGCATGCCGTAGAAAAAATGAGCAAATCAGCTGAAGACATACTACATAATAATAATTTTACCGTAGATGATGTTAACTATTTTATTCCACATCAGGCAAATATAAGGATTATAGATGCAGTTATAGAGCGACTAAAATTTAATCCAAGTAAAGTAGTAAAAACGGTTGCAGAACATGCCAATTGTTCTGCTGCTTCAATCCCTTTAGCCCTCGCTTCTCTTAAATCTTATGCTAATATCAAAAAAGGTGATATACTCCTTTTTACAGCTATCGGTGCTGGAATAACTTGGGGATCGGTTTTAATCAGATGGTAACAACTAAGACTATTACTAGAGAAAAAATTGCTCACATATTAAAATCTAAGCTGGGGCTATCAAGTATTATATGCGAGGAAATAGTCGATCAAATATTTAAGAATATTCAGCAAATGGCAAGCAACCAAAGATTGACGTTAGCAGGTTTTGGAAGCTTTTGTACTAGCACAAAAAAACCTAGGCCTGGCATAAATTTTCATACAAAAGAGACAGTGATAATTCCAGCAAAAGAGGTAATGCGTTTTATACCAACTAAAAAGTTAAAATTATTAGTTAACCTCAAGTATCGATGTAATACCATTTCCCATTATTAACTACGCTATTTAGTGCTACAGTGTAGTATTAATGTCAAAACGATGTCATCCCAGCGAAAGCTGGGATCTAATAATGTTTAATAGTCTTTTAGGCTATTTTTTTAGATTCCCGCCGTTGCTAAGAATGACAGCTCTAGGTAGTAACTACAACTGTAGTATTAGCGTAGTTAATAATGGGAAATGGTATAAGACATCGGTTTAATAGCCTAGGGGTCTCTGCGAATGGTTTATGTCATTCTGCGAAAGTAGCGGAATCTAACGAAATAAACAGGAAGGGTGCTTTAGATATTCTATATCCCTGCCTTCGCAGGGATGACATCGTTTTGACGTTAGTACTACAGCTGTAGTACTAGGTAATTTGTAGGAGAGCCGAAACCTCGATCCGCAGCGTACTCTAGTTTCGTTACGGATTCTAGTGCCGCACCGACACCATAGTACCCTACATTTTTCTATAATCGTCATCGCGAGGCATCTTTAGATGCCGTGGCGATCTAGGTAAACAACGAAGCTGTTTTTTCTAGTACGCTTCGCGTATCCTAGATTGCCGCGTCGCCGCTTTCAGCGACTCCTCGCAATGACGATTATAGAAAAATGTAGGGTACTATGCACCGACACACAAATTACCAGCAGAAGTAGAATTATGCAAGAGGTCTAAAAATGCAGATTAAGAAATATTACTCCATTAGTGAAGTAACAAAACTTCTAAATATTCACTCTCACCAGCTAAGATATCTAGAGCGGCTACTACCAAACCTAACTATACATAAGATACGTAACAGACGATATTATACAAAACAAGATATTGAATATTTGAAAGCCCATATGACAACCAAGAATATACCGATAGAATCGCAGCCTATTATCTCAAAACTATCCGATAATCAAATAAATAAAATTGATTGCCTGATCAAAAACTTTTATGACTTATCGTTGACTATCCAGCGAATTATTTCTAGATAAAAATTAATAATTCTTACATCGAATTGAGCTTAGATAGGAATATTCTGCATGAATTGAATTGTCAAAGAAAAGCCTTGAAAGGACTGAATACGATTAATAATCATATTACAAAAAAGCTGGCATAGAAAAACTCCACACCAGCCTTAGAAAGAAGGGATTTATTTTTTCACTTCTTCTTTTTCTTCTTTCTTCGTGTCTTTCTTGTTCATGTTGTTTTCATCCATGTTTACTTCGTCTTGCTGCAGATCTTTTTTCTCAGGAGCAGCTACAGCAAAAGCAGAAATAGAGAAAGCTAAAGTTAGAATAATAGTTAATAAATTTTTCATAATAAACCTCATTTTTTGTATTGGTGATTCTAGCTTAAACTTTGTAATATTCAAGTCAAATAATAGGTAGAATTACCTTTATTATAAAAATAAATTATTAATGTAATAACTCTGTGTCATTTTGGTTAATATATTTATTTTAAACCTCAATTTCGGATTAATTTCATTAATCCGAAATTGGAATGAGAATGTAAACAATCAGGCTTAAAGCGGGTTGACGCCTGATTGTTAAATATTTCATTTGCTAATAGATTAAAATGCATTCGCAAAACCGCTTTAAGAATGCATTTTTCTGAATATTCTAGCCAGTTTTGGATTAAAATTTTTAATTTTAATCCAAAACTAAGGTTTTAACGAACTCTCTATTCATATTTTTACAAGTTTATTGACTGTTCTTTGCAAATTATTTTATAAATTTCACATTTCTCAAGCAGTTTAGCATGAGTATCCCTTGCAATTAACCGTCCATGATCAATTACCAAAATTTCGTCAGCCTGCTCTATACTTGAAATACGATGAGCGATAGATAATATAGTTTTGTCTTTCATTATTTTTTGTAATCTATCTAGTAATTTTTGTTCACTCTCGCTATCTAAAGCACTCATTGCTTCATCTAGAAGTAAAATCTCTGGGTTATATAGAATTGCCCTACTGATAGCTATTCGTTGTTTCTGTCCTCCAGATAATTTAATGCCCTTCTCACCAATTTCAGTATCTAGTCCTTCTTGAAGATTTTGAATAAAATCCATTATTCCGGTATTATTAGCTGCTTTTATTATTTCTTCTTCACTAGCATCTGGTTTAGCAAAAACGATATTTGATCTAATCGTACCAGAGAAAATACTTGAATCCTGTGGGACATAGGCAATCATACGCCTTATCTGCTGGTCATTAGTCTTTGATATATCTTGCTTGGCAATTCTAATGATCCCTTTTTTAGGAAAATAAAATTTTAACATTAACTGCATCATGGTACTTTTACCAGCACCTGATCTGCCAACTATACCAATAAATTTACCTCTATCTATTTTAAATGACAGATCATCTATAACTAAACTGTCTAATCTTGATGGATATATAAAGCTTACATTTTCAAACTCTATAATCCTAGAAGTCTTATTATTTTGATAATCACATATTTGGATATTGGTGTGTTGATTTTTGGAAGAATAGTCTATAAGAGCAAAAACCCTTTCTGAGGCTACAAGAGATGAGTGTACCTCACTTAAAAGCTCAAAAATACCCCCGCTGCTCATACCGGCGATTATAGCGTAATAAATAAATGATATCATCTGACCTGATGATAAATGACCATGTACTATATCTCTGCTACCTACCCATATAACTATAGTGATAGAGAATAATATAACTGAAATAGCTATCGCGAAAAATATAGAACGGATTTTTAAGCGATCTGCCGTATGCTTTAAATAATCAGAAATTTGCTTATTGAAATCAGCTATTTTATTTGCCTGCTGATTAAAAGCTTGTATCGTGCAAATATTTGATACAGTTTCTTCTAAATTAGCTGCAATATTGGCTTGCGACTTGAGAGCATTTTTTGATAAATTTCTTACATATTTGCCAAATTTCATTAGTGGTAACAATAATAATGGTATAATGGTAATGACAATCACAGCGAGCTTAGGACTCTGAAAGAACATCAATATAATTCCACCAATTAGCATTATTAAGTTACGAACAAAGAAAGAGAGAAAATTGATAATCAACTTGGAGATAAGTTCTATATCTATAGTCAGGCGGGAGATGATATCACCAATTTTTAGCTCTTCAAAACAAGCAATATCAAAATTAATTATATTACTGTAAGCTTCTTGCCTAATTGTACTCACGATTTTTTCAGCAATATTATTAATGAAATAAGAACGGAAAAAACTACCTACACTAAAAATTATTATTAAAATAGTAATATATAATATCGATTGATCAATTGACTGCAGATAATGTGCTTTTAGACCATTATCAATTAACTGTCTAAAACTACCACCTATTGCTAGCAATGAAATTGACACACATAATAAGGCCAACATAACAATTGCTAGATCTAATTTATAGAGCTTTAAGTAACTGATAAATCTATAAGGAATTGTCTTATGTATTGAAAACATAGTTATAAAATAGCTGGTGCCGGATGTCGGATTTGAACTGACGACCTACCGCTTACAAGGCGGTTGCTCTACCACTGAGCTAATCCGGCAAATAAGAAAAAGCTCTAAAAGAAGTCATTGTAAAACAAATATATTATTTGAATTTACTTCAGGATCGAGTAAAAAACCATTCAATGACATTCCTGCTTGCACACATGGGTATCAATTTAAGTGGTCTGCACGGCTCATTAGTATGTCATCCCTGCGTAAGCAGGGATCTATAATCTCTAATAGTCTTCTAGGCTATTTCTTTAGATCCCTGCTTTCGCAGGGATGACATACTCTTTGCCCTGTAAGTATCATTACTTACGTTGGCTTTTTGATCCACGCGGGCAATGCCTACGCAGGAATGACATCGATTTGGGTGTTTTAGATTCCTGCCACAGCTCGAATGACATGCCCCCCACGGGGGAACATGTTTTTATTCACCTTAAGCTTTTTTTGACTCTTTCTTAGGAGGTTTTATTTTACGATTCTTAATTTTAACTTCCATTTTCTTTTTGATTGATGCCGGGAGTAATATACCAGCTTCTTCAATAAACCTAGCAACACGATCTGTAGGCTGAGCACCCGTACTTAACCAATATTCTATACGATCAGACTTTAAAACCACACGATTTGCATCACCTCTGACAAGCATTGGGTTATAAGTACCTACTTTCTCCAAAAAATCACCATCCCTAGGAGCTGTTGCATTGGCTACAACCACTCTATAATGAGGACGCTTCTTTGCCCCACCTCTTGCCAAACGAATTTTTGTTGCCATATACCTCTATTTCACTATTTAATCTTTTCTTCTTTAAAAGGAACGTGCTTCCTGACTACAGGATCATACTTCTTAAATGATAACTTCTCAGTTTGAGTTTTAGGGTTGCGTTTCTTTACCAAAAAATACCCTGTACCAGCTGTACTAACAAGTCTTACCAAAACATTCTTATTTTTTTTAGCCACAACTATCAGACCTTTTTGTATTATTTATAAAATAAACTGCTGGTCATAATAAAAGTAAGCTAGCAAATAGTCAAGAGTAAAATAGCTTTTGTGTACCAATAACTGTAAATTGTAAACTGCCCTTACCATTCCCTATTGTAATAAAATTTACAAGAAAGATAATTATAGAGCTCAAGAATTATTTATGTTTAAAACAAAAATCATTAAGTATCCATTGGAGAATCAGAGGTCTGTCCTAAAATATTTGATTCCATGTTCTCATGAGCATGATTATTATGATAATCATTTAATATATCAAACCAATTTTTATTTGGGTTTTGGACAAAAGTCTCTTTTATTTCACCGGTACTATTCTCAATTACTTGTACATTGAGAGCCTTTTTGTCAAAAATTATATGATATTTTGAACCAAAACCTATTCCAGCTGAAGAACAGATGTATTTCTCCTCTGTTAATAATAAATTTTTAATATTTCTTCCATAGTTGTTGCATCTCTGAATAATTCAGCAACAGCTCTAGGATCTGATTTTGTTGGTTCATTTCTTTTAGATAAAGTTATTACACGAGAAGTTGAACTAAAAATATTTTCATATGATGCACTATAAATACTGCCATCATGACAAGAAATAAACACTATATTTGGTGAGAGATCTGTTGGAATAATTTTTCTTACAGGGGTTTTGTCATCTATACTATTTAAAGCTAACCCTAGTGTTTCAATATCATTTTCTGTAGTAACTGATCCGTGTATATCAATAATAAGAAGTAAATTATTATCTGAATTTAATGATTTAATTTCTTCTTGATATTTTTCTAAAAAAAAATGATTAGTATCTGTAATATAAGAAACAAAAGGTATCCCTTGCTCTTGATATATTAGTTTTAGGGTATCATTTTTAGATTGTACTTTAAGAAGATATTCTTCTGTAGCAATCTCATTTTCCTGATCTTTTTGCTTATCTTCTTCAGTTCTTTTAACCCCGTAGATCTGATTAAATTCCTCTAAAGTCATTTCTTGACCATTCATAGTAATCTTCATTTGTGGTTTTGATTCTTTTATCTCTTCTTTAATGGCCGAATCAACCTCTATATAAAATACTTTACTTATTTTTTCTGTATGTTTTGACATAATTATTATCTAATTTTTTTATAAATTTATACCGTTATATCGAATATAATTTTGATTACAAGTATTATTTAAAACTTATGTCAGATAGCTTTTGGTTCAATTGTTTGTCGTCCTTAATTTATTCCAAGACCGAGTTCAAGAAGCATAAAGTAATATACCAATCACCACCATTATCATTCCTACTAATCCAACTATTTGAGCAACAATGATTGTAATGTTATGGTGGATTATACCATAAATTAACCAACTCAAAATAACAATAATTATCACAAGAAAACCATCAAGAGATAAGTCATCTGCACTCTTAGTAGTAAAAATTTTATAGGCCTGAGTATAAAACAAATATTGTCCCATTGTACCAGCAAATATCATATATCTATCAAAAAAAATAATTAGTTTATTTTTTGTTTTCTCTGTATATGCCATATATGTACCTATTTAACTATTACGTAAATAACCTCAGTTTGATGTAAGACATCCGTTTAATAGCCACGATGTCACCCCTGCTTCGGTGCGGGATCTAAAACTATATAACATACCTATCTATGCTATTCTTTTAGACCCCTGCCTACGCAGGGGTGACATCCGAAGGCACTGGGATGACATAATGGCGGTAACATCACCCCTAATGGCAATGATTACTTGAGCCTACTATTAATTTATTACATCAATACTTGAGGTTAAATATCTATATGTTGTTTCTCATAATTCTCATGTCGCTCTTGTGCTTCAATACACAAAGTTGCAACTGGTCTTGCTTCTAGACGTTTTAAGCCAATTGGCTCTCCAGTTTCTTCACAATAACCATATTCATTTTTTTCTATCCTTACCAAAGCTTCTTCGATTTTATCAAGAAGCTTACGATACCTATCTCTTGTCCTGAGTTCAATTGCTGTATCCGTTTCAATTGACGCACGATCATTTAAATCCGGCTCATTCCAATTTTCTTCCTTGAGATGGGCTAAGGTTTCTCGTGATTCCTCTAGTAAAGAACTTTTCCACTCAAGGAGTTTTTGTCTAAAATATTCTAACTGTTGAGGATTCATATATTCTTCATCATTGGAAGGTTTATACCCTTTTAATAAAACAATTTTAGACATACAGGCTTCTCATATTCAAACATGGGATAATATAACCTATAATTAAAAAGCATGGCAAGAAGATTATAATAGTTTCCCATTAGATTTTGATATTGGGTGAGCATTATTATAAATATTTTCCAAATGTTTTAGACTAATTTTAGTATAACGCTGGGTAGTTGACAAACTTTTATGACCAAGTAATTCCTGAATAGACCTTAACTCTGCTCCATTCTCAAGCAAGTGCGTGGCAAAACTATGTCTAAAGGAATGAGCTGATAAATGTTCTGATAATCCATAGAAGCGGCGTAATTTTATCAGTTCACGATTAAATACTGGAGCTTGTAATTTCTTACCCATTTTACCTCGAAATATCGGATCTTTTTCATCTATACTATAAGGTAATTTACTCAAATATTGTTCTATTAAATCTCTAGCAACTGGCGTCCATGGTATTATCCGTTCTTTTCTGCCCTTCCCTGTTATTTTTATAAAATCTAAGTTTTGTAAATGAGATGTAGTCATAGATAATGCTTCGGATATTCTAAGCCCAGCAGCATAAATAAGCACTAAAAGGGCTTTATTTCTTAACTCCACCCATTCTAAATCAGCAAAATCATCAATATGTTCAATGGATAATTGAGCATCTGACTGCGATAAAGATTTCGGTAATATTTTAGCTTTCCTAGGGTTTTTGACGGAAAAAATTGCATGGCAAGTGATATTAGCAGTCTTCTCTAGATATTTATAAAAATTCTTTATAGCAGACAAACTTCTAGAATTAGAAGCTGTTAGGTAATTATCTTGTTGCCTTTTAGAAAGCCAGCTCCGTACTAATCTTATGTCAACTTGCCTTATAGAAGTAATGGTTATGATTTCAGAATTATAGTGAGCCATAAAATTCAGAAAATGTTCTAAATCATTCTTATAAGAAATTATGGTATGTTCTGAACAATTCTTTTGTAATTTCAGATATTTTTGCCATTTATCTATTAGCTCTAATACTTCTTGTGCTTTTTTCTGAATCATTGATCATTTACCTATACAAAAATTACTAAATATCTCTCCTAACACTTCTTCAACACTAATTTTACCAGTAACATTACTTAAACTTCTGATAGCCATTCTAACATCTTCTGTGGCTAGCACTAAGTCATTTTCAATATTAAAATTTTCTAAATATTCCAACGCTTTTTCTATACACGCTCGTTGACGTTGTCTAGTAATATGCGGCGATTCAGTTAAACCTGCTATATTATGGGCAATATTTTCGATTTCTTTTAATAAAATATCCAGTCCTATTTTTTCTTTTATAGAGATCTTTAAATAATTTTTGTTTAATAGCAGCAATCTATCTTCCATAATGTCATTCCCGATTTCTCCGGTGTCATCCCTGCTTCCTTCAATGTCATTCCTGCGTAGGCGGGAATCTAGATCCCGCACTGAAGCGGGATGACAATGCCCCAAACTTTTATCCAAAAGATCAATTTTATTGACCAGCATTATGGTATTATCATCTATTAAATCTATAATATCAGCCATCTCCTCAAAATATAAGGGGGAGTTGCTTAACTTTATAGCATCAAGCATAATTATTTTGATATCAGCCATTTTTGCTGACTCAATTGCACGTTTGATACCTTCTAGCTCTATTATATCATTACTAGACCTTATACCAGCCGTATCTTGTAATATAATTGGGTATCCCCCTATATCTAGATGTCCCTCAATTATATCACGAGTTGTGCCTTCAATGTTTGATACAATAGCAACATCTCTTTGCATCAAAAAATTAAGTAAACTAGATTTACCAACATTAGGAGTTCCTAAAATAGTCAATTTAATTCCAGTTCGTAGTAACTCCCCTCGTCTATTATCGTTAAGGTGTTTTATTATAGCATATTTAAGACCAGCACTAATAGTCATAACCCTATTTAATATTTCTTGTGGAATATCTTCATCAGGGAAATCGATATAAGCTTCAAGTAAGCCAATAATGGTAAGTAAAGTTTGTCTCCATCCATTATAAAGTTCTTCAAGCTCTCCACCAACTTGCTTAACCGCCTGCCTATGCTGCCAAACAGTTTCAGCTTCAATTAAATCGGCAATACCTTCTGCAGCAGTTAAATCAAATTTGCCATTTAAAAACGCCCTACGGGTGAATTCCCCAGGCTCTGCAATCCTTAAACCATCTATGGTTAACAATGCTTCACTGAGCATTACGGCAATTGCTATGCTGCCATGTGTGTATATCTCCACTACATCTTCTCCAGTGAAACTGGCTGGAGCTTGAAAATATGCTACAACTGCATCATCAATTAATTCTTGATTTTTAGGATTTATGAGCTTTTTACAGTACATAATTCTCGGAACAAACTCTATATTATTATTCTTAAGCAGGTGTTTTAAGGCAAATAGGCTTTTAGGTCCAGAGATACGAAAGACTGCAACACCAGCTTTTCCTGGTTTAGAGCTTTGAGCAAAAATAGTTTCCACGACAGTAGTGATCCTCTTGCTTAAGTAATTTATTTAATTATAATCAATACCAAGTAGGCAAGGATTAAACAACTTAAATTCTGCACAAAGATGTCACCCCCGCGAAGGCGGGGGTCTAAAGAACTAGGTACTTAAACATTTTTAGATTCCGCTACCTGTGCGGGAATGACATCGAGTATGCTGTGATATTATTCCTAATTTAAACTATTTAAACACTTGTTGCCTACTTAGTAATCTATTGAAACAATTATAAAGTTTGGTAACAACTATGACAATAGAAAAGACATCTTTAGCTTTAAGTAAGCTTACTTGTCAAGTGCCTAATTATAAATCAGAAATTTTATCACTGAGTACAGCAAAAAGTGGGAATCCACTTTATAACACCCCTCTTTATAGTAAGTTTGTACAGAAATTCCTAGTTTATACCCCTGTAGACTATAGATTTAGAGATAGACAAGAATTATTTGCTGAGTTTACAAATAATGCCTTTCAGTTCTTTCAAGAAAAACAGCCTGATAAAAGAAAGTTGCAGATTGTCAGTACAGTAATTGAAAATGATCCTGCAATTAATATTCTGCTACTGAATGATGACAAATCATTTATAGTTGATTCGATCATTTGTTTATTAACAAGCCTAAATTTAAAAGCTAAATTTTTACTCCATCCTATTATAGCTTGTGTAAGGAACAATGATGGTCACTTACAAGAAATATTGGATATAAAGAAAGATAGAGAGGAATCTTTAGTCCATATCACTATTCTAGGGAGTTTTGATCAAAAAGATATTAGCTCTTTGGAAATGGCTTTAAATGAAGTTCTAGATCAGGTAGACACTACTTATAATGTATGGTCTAAAATCTTAAACAGAGTGACGTTAATTTCAAACGATATCCAAAATAATCAGCAATTATATAATGACAATCATTTAGATTATCATGAATCTACAAATTTCTTAGATTGGTTAAAAGATGATAATTTTACTTTTCTAGGTATGATTAACTTTGATCTAACTTCTAAAAATTTTTCATTGGAAGATGGTGTTAAAAAGATATGGCAAGATAGTGGTGAGGTTCTTGATATTATCGAACGCTCAGCAAATTCATTACATGAAAATAAACTAATTATTTTAGGTAAAATTAATATCTTATCAAAGGTACATAGAAGTAACTTAGTAGATTATATTTTAATTAAGAAAATTGATCAGGATAAAAAATATCACTCAGGTAGTATAATTTTTGGCTTATATAGCTCTGCAATGTATTATCAATTAGTTACTGATATTCCTATACTGAGACAAAAACTAAAATTTGTTGTAGATAAATCTGCTTTCCCGATTGGTGGATATAATACCAAAAAGCTTAAAAATATAATTCAATCTCTGCCTAAAGAAGCTTTGATACAGATTGATGAAGGTGATTTATACTGTATGTGTTTACACGTACTCTCAGGGATAACGAGTAGAAAACTTAAATTATTTATTCAACAAGATTGGTCTGGTTCGTTTATTAATATCATAATATTTCTACCAAGAGATCGTTTGACACTAGAAGTACATAGTAGCATAAATTATTATTTATCAAATATACTTAGTGGTCTAATACTTTCAGATTATACTGCAGAAGTGGTAGAAAATTTTTCATATTTATTTGTTACGTTGGAGGTACAAGGTAAAAAGAATATTGATTTTGATGTTGAACTAATAGAGCAAGAATTAGATAAACTCTCCTCTCGTTGGAGTGAGGATTTTTACCAAAAGTTATGTAAAAAATTTGGTGAATACCAAGGGGGAGTAAATTTTAAGCTTTTTGATCCAATTTTTCCTATCGATTATAGAGAAAAATTTAATGGACAAACAGCTTTAATAGATATTGAGTATTTAAAAGAGGCTAGTATTTATCACAAGCCTATATTTAATTTAATTGCTATAAATAATAAAGAGTTCCAGCTAAAAATTTACAGCCCGACGCCTAAATTAGCTCTTTCAAACTTACTACCATCTATAGAAAATTTAGGATTCAAAGCTATAGATGAACAAAGCTTTGCCATAAAAAGAGCGGGAGATATTGAAGAAAGTTGGATATATGAGTTTACTCTCGAAGCATTGATAACTATTGAAAGTGATATTGATTTACTTAAAGCAAACGTAGAAGAGGCTCTAGATAAGATATATCTTGGACTTTTAGCTAATGATTCTTTAAGCAAATTAATAGTATTATCGGGCTTTAATTGGTGGCAAGTTAAGTTGGTTAAAGCATTAACTAGATATTTACATCAAACTGGCTTTATTTATGGTAAGGGTTATGTTCAGTTGACCTTAATAAAGCATTTTTTATATACTAAAATGTTAGTTGATTTGTTTGATACTAAATTTAATCCAGCAAATTTCTCAGATGCACGTTCAAAAACTATAAAAGATAGTATCTTTAACTATCTTAATACAATTACTAGCAGTAGTGAGGACAAGGTTCTAAGACAGATGTTTGATATTATTGAAGCTATTGTAAGAACTAACTGTTATCAGCCCAGCTCTAATGACTTGAAAAATGCAACTAACAAGCATAGTACAGTCAGTAAAAATTATTTTTCTTTTAAAATTGACTCGCAGAAAGTTCCTCACTTGCCTTTGCCAGTACCATTTGCCGAAATATTTGTTTATGCTAATGATTTTGAAGCTATCCATTTACGAGGGGGCATCGTCGCTCGTGGAGGTATTAGATGGTCTGATAGAGGTGAGGATTATAGAGTAGAAGTATTAGGACTAATGAAAGCCCAAATGACCAAAAATTCAGTTATTGTACCTGTTGGCTCAAAAGGTGGATTTTTCGTTAATTTCACCGATGATAATATGACTCGCCAAGAATATATGGCAAGAGTGGTACAGTGTTATAAAAATTTTCTCCGTGGATTACTTGATATCACTGACAATATAATTGACGGCAAAGTTATTCAACCAAAAAATACTGTTATCTACGACCAAGAAGATCCATATCTAGTAGTTGCAGCCGATAAAGGTACAGCAAGCTTCTCGGATTATGCAAATAGTGTGTCGGCTGAATATAATTTCTGGTTAGGTGACGCTTTTGCTTCCGGTGGATCAGTAGGTTATGATCATAAAAAAATGGCTATTACCTCAAAGGGAGCTTGGATTTCTGTAGCAAGCCATTTCCATGCTATGGGTATTGATGTAAAAAAAGACCCTATTACTGTTGTTGGTATTGGCGATATGTCTGGGGATGTTTTTGGTAATGGCATGCTTAGATCCAATACCATAAAACTTGTTGCAGCATTTAATCATAAACATATATTTATTGATCCACAACCTGATCCAATTATTAGTTTCAATGAACGTATACGACTATTCAATTTACCTACATCAAATTGGTCTGACTATAATCAACTATTAATTTCAAAAGGTGGCAGAGTTTTTGAGAGAAGCAGTAAGTCTATCTCATTATCCCTAGAAGCCAAGTTATTGCTAAAGATAGACATTAACGAATTATCTCCTGAAGATCTGATTAGAGCTATCCTACAAGCAAAAGTTGATTTGCTTTGGAATGGCGGTATAGGAACCTATATAAAAGCTTCAACGGAAAATCACCTAGAGATAGGCGATAAGGCAAATGATAATCTTAGAGTCAATGGTAAAGATATCAGAGCTAAAGTAATAGGAGAAGGTGGAAATATTGGCGTATCACAACAAGGTAGAATAGAGTATAGCAAGCTAGGCGGAAGAATAAATACTGATTTCATTGATAATTCAGCTGGCGTTGATTGTTCGGATCATGAGGTAAATATCAAAATTGCTCTTAATCAGGCTATGTCCTCTAAGAAGATTAGTTTAGAAGAACGTAATAAGTTCTTATTTATT
The DNA here is from genome assembly GCF_964026425.1 of Candidatus Tisiphia endosymbiont of Ditula angustiorana. Taxonomy (NCBI): domain Bacteria; kingdom Pseudomonadati; phylum Pseudomonadota; class Alphaproteobacteria; order Rickettsiales; family Rickettsiaceae; genus Candidatus Tisiphia; species Candidatus Tisiphia endosymbiont of Ditula angustiorana. The sequence continues at coordinate 1,940,414 of NZ_OZ032143.1, read as the reverse complement.
ATGACAAAACACGTCGAAGAACTGGTCCTAGTTGATAACTATAAACAAAATCAGGCACTTGATATAATGCAATTATCTAGTACTTCAACTATCGGAGTATTTAGCCAATTTATTGATACTTTAGAAGAAGAAAAATTAATTAATAGAACTGTTGAGTTCTTACCAACTCAGGAAGAACTTAGTAAAAGGGCAATTAATAAGGAAATTATGACCCGCCCCGAGCTTTGTGTATTACTTTCTTATAGTAAACGCTCAGTCTATCATGATTTAATAACAGCAACATTTTCAAAAGATAAGTATTTTGAATCTTATCTGATTAATTATTTTCCAAAACTAATGCAAGAAAAATTCCGTGAGGAAATTTTAGCTCATCCGCTTAAGCATGAAATTATTCGAACCGTTGTAACAAATAAAATTGTCAATCAACTAGGCGGACCATCACTTAATCTTATAAAACGTGAAACTCAGACTGCTCTTTGTGATATAGTTCGTTCGTATACTATTATCTGTGAAATTTTTGATTTAGATAATCTATGGGCTATAGTAGAATCTCTAGCAAGTAATATAGATCATAAAGTTAAAATTGACATGTTCACTGAGCTTGCTAAAATTATGTGTAGGGGTATCTCTTGGTTTCTAAAACATATAAAACATCCTATCAATATTAGCAATACCATTGATGAATTTTATGAACCAGCTAGAATGCTTAGTAAAGTGGTTGGTAATCTTCTTTTAGGAGAAGCAAAAAACAAATTCGATAATAAAGTTAAGCAATATACTTTATCAGGAGTGACAGATGAAATAGCTCACAGGATTGCGACTCTTGACAGCCTAGTGTCTGTCTTTGATATAATATATATTGCAAAAAAGACAAAAGCTAAAAATAATGATGTTGCTAATTTATATTTCACTACTGGTAATAAATTTAGTATTGATTGGCTTCGTAAATCTTGTGATAAACAACTAAACGATTCCTATTGGAGCAGATTATCAATTCAATCATTAAAAGATGACTTATATGATAAACAAAGACAATTATTGACTAAAATAATTAACAACTCTAAATTAAATATTGATTTAGATTTATGGATTGATAATAATATAAATTCCGCATGTATTTTTTTAGATTTTGTAAAAGGAATTAGATTGCAAGAAACTATTGACTTAAATATTTTAATTTTAGCAAACAAGAAATTTGAAACTTTTTTGCGTAAACTTGAGTAATGCGTTATGTCGTCATCCCTAAAACAAGCGAGAATAGAATCTGGTAAAACGCTTGAAGAAATATCTAGCTGTTTGAAGATTAGGAAGCAATATTTGGTAGCTCTTGAAGAGGAGGATTTTAGTTCGATGCCAGCGGAAGTTTATGTAAAGGGTTATCTTAAATTATATTCAAACTATTTAGGAATAGTTTTAAATCTCAGTGAGAAAGACAAGCAGGAATCTTCAAAAGATATTGACCTCAGAAATAGGTCAGATCTAATGATATTGGACCATAAATGGAAGAAACAACTAATTATTATTTCTGTTTTAATATTAATAATAATTCCAATAATTTATCACTTAATATTATCATCTGAATGAAAATAACTAATGATTTATTACTTAAGTTAATGCAAGAAGTGGACCAAGGTCTTGAAGGTCTCTTGTCAAATATCGCTAGGCAGCATGAAGAAATCAATAAACTGAAGGATGAAAATAAACAGCTCAGGGATAATTATACAAAAATACTTGAGCAAATAGCTGTATATGTTGCTGAACTTGAAGCAATAAAACATAAAAATACATAAAGATGTCTATAGTAACAATACTACTTGGTAGCAAAACTTTCCAACTCGCATGTAGTGAAGGAGCAGAAGAAGAATTATGCAATCTTGCAGCCAAATTAAATGAAAATATTGCTCAGATAAAAAAAGTTAACCCATCAGCATCATTTGAATTATTATTAGTTATGTCTGCATTGAGTTTACAGGAACAAGTACAAAACTTGACTAACAAAATTGCTAAAATTGATGGTGCTAATATACCTCCCGAAGAAGAAAAATTTGCAGAAACGTTAAGTACTATAGCAGGATATTTAGAAGACCTTGCGAGAAAGATTGGAAAGTGATATTATATAATCCCGTGTACGACAACATCAATGTTTGAAAGGTAATGGGCTGCTTGGTTCGTGAGCTTAACGTATTGCCCCGGGACTATAATTTTTATTATTAGGAAACCGTCCCTGTCTGAATCTATTATACAGATATATGGATTCCACCTTACATACAGGTTCTTTGAGGATCTTAGGCAACGACCAAAGTGGTTCATTTTTTTAGGCAACTTTTGTGCTATATTACATAAACAGGATTTTTACTAATAATAGAATGCAGTCTGCTTTATTAATGTTGGTGGGCTGTTCTACTGCTCTATTACTAGTGACTTATAATCCAAATGATCCTTCCTTTAATTCTGTCACAGACAAATATCCTAGCAATTTATTAGGTCATTTCGGTGCTTATTTGGCAGATCTTTTTTACCAGTTTTTTGGTATAGCGTCCTTTATTTTGCCAATTTGTTGTATTTTTTGGTCTCTGAGTGTATGGCGTTTAAAGAAGAAATGGGCTACCGTCAGGATAATTGTGATGCTGCTGTCAATTATATCATTATCGATAGTCTGCACTAATATAAAAATTAATTATTTACCGGCAGGTGCAGGTGGGACAACAGGTACTATTATTTATCCAATAATCAAGCAACTGGATAGTAGAGCCGATTATGCTTTAATTATTACTACATTTATTTTATTATTTTTATTGACTGAAATAAAATTTTCAGTTTTCTGGACCGCTATAATTAAATTATTCAAACTAGTACCTTATAAAAAATTTATACTTTTACCTACAATATCGACAAATACCAAGTCAACAAAACAAGTTTTGATAAAAAAGATACCTTTTATTAATCAAGAAGAAGCAGCATATGCTCATAAAATAGATGCATTACAAGAAAAAAATAATGACATACAATCCCATTTTTTAAAACAACAATCTCCATTCAAAAAAGAAAATAGCGAACTACCATACTTGCCTCCTATCGAATTATTAAAACAAGCTAGTGATCCCAATATAAAAGCAGAGACTTTATCAGAACTACAACATAATGCCCAAACACTGTTAACTGTTCTTGGGGATTTTGGTGTAAAAGGTCAGGTCATTAATATTAGCCAAGGTCCAGTGGTAACGTTATATGAATTTGAACCAGCTGCAGGTACTAAATCTTCTAGGATTATAGGTTTATCAGATGACATTGCTAGATCTTTATCGGCAATATCAACTAGGATAGCCGTAATACCGGGTAGAAACGTTTTAGGTATTGAATTACCAAATAAACAACGAGCATTCTTTTGTCTAAGAGAATTAATCGAAACATTGGAATATCAAGATAACAGTATTATGCTACCATTGATTTTAGGAAAGGATCTAGCTGGCAAACCTTTTGTTGCAGATTTAGCAAAAATGCCACATCTGTTAGTTGCTGGTACGACAGGTTCCGGTAAATCAGTGGCAATTAACGCTATGATAATTTCCCTACTGTACCGCTATACCCCAGAGGAATGCCGTTTAATAATGATCGATCCCAAAATGCTTGAATTATCTACCTATGATGGCATACCACATCTTCTAACTCCAGTGGTTACTGAGCCAAGCAAAGCAGTGGTAGCCCTTAAATGGGCGGTAAAGGAGATGGAAAATCGTTATAGGGCAATGTCAAATATTGGGGTAAGAAATATAGCAGGTTATAATGCTAAAATTTCAGAAGCTGCATCAAGCGGTAAAATATTAGAGCGTACTATTCAAACAGGATTTGATCCGGAAACTGGTAAGCCTATCTATGAAACAATTGAAATGAATATGGAAAAATTACCATTCATTGTAGTAATTGTTGATGAAATGGCTGATTTAATGTTGGTAGCTGGCAAAGACATTGAATTGTCAATACAGCGTCTAGCTCAAATGGCAAGAGCAGCAGGTATTCATATTATCATGGCAACTCAAAGACCTTCTGTTGATGTTATTACTGGGGTAATCAAAGCTAATTTCCCAAGTCGTATCAGTTTTAAAGTAACTTCTAAGATTGATAGTAGAACTATTCTTGGTGAACAAGGGTCTGAGCAGTTACTAGGTATGGGAGATATGCTTTATATGGGTAATTCTTCAAAGATTACTAGGGTTCATGGTCCATTTGTTGATGATAAAGAAGTGGAGAAGGTTACCCAATATTTAAGGTCCACGGGAATGCCTGAATATATTTCAGCAGTGACCCAACAATTAGATGATGATGAAGTAAATGGCGAAAGTCTAGGAGATGATTCAAGCAGTGATGAAACTTTATATAAAAGAGCAGTACAAATCGTACAATTAGAACGAAAAGTATCAATTAGCTATATACAAAGATGTTTACGAATTGGCTATAATAGAGCAGCTACTCTTGTTGAAAAAATGGAACAAAATGGGGTAATATCTCCTCCTAACCATACTGGTAAGAGAGAAATATTATTGCCAGAAATTAGTTCACGTCCATATATTATTTCCCCATAACATATCTAGAAACTCTCTTATAGGTCAAATAGTAATTTCTTTATTGTCTAATACGATTACACGTTTTGTTTTTTCTAAGCTAATAACATGTAATTTAAAATTATGCTCTTTTGCAAATTCTAAAAGTCCTTTTAAATGATTTTTTTGTATAGAAGAGGAAATTTTAACTTCAAATGCATTATCCTGTACGATAAAATCAACCTCGTAACCTTCTTTCGTACGCCAATAACATAACTGATCTCTTTTATCATTTAGATATTTATATGCTATAAATTCTACAAAACTTACGCTATGTAAGGTTCTAAATAGCGTAAAGAGGGTGAACGTAACTGCTGTTGCATATAATGATCTAAAAGCCCTAACTTTATTTGATAAACCGTCTTACCTATTTTGTGTGCAGTTCTTTTTAGAAAAGCCCACACTAAAAATGCACAACTAATGTGATTACGCTGGATGCGTTGTTTTCTGCATTGGCATCGTTCTATACCGGTAAGTTGCTTGATTTCTCTATGCATGCTCTCAATTACCCAACGAAAGCCACACTCATCTTGTACGGCTTTAGAAGATTTTTGAGTTTTGTTATTGGTAACCTCAGTACAGGACAAAGAGATTAAGGAGAGAAGAAAATAAGTAGATAACGCGTAGCCAAAGCTCTATTACTTAGGTTATTGAAGACTTAAGAGGCAAGAGAATGATTACAGCGTTATCACAATTAATAGGAGACTACTTTTTTAATAGTTTTGCAAGCATAAAATTAATAGAACAAATAATATTAGGATTATTGCAAGTGAGAGATGTAAATCTTACACAGCTTGCCTTAACGATAAAAGGAGATAAGCAAGAATCACGCTATAAGAAATTACAGAGATTTTTTGCCAAATGTGAATTATCATATACGTCCTTAGCCAAGTTACTGGTTAGGTTGGCTGGAATTGATGCTGAACAATGGTTACTAGTGCTGGATCGGACAAATTGGAAATTTGGTAAGCTTGACATCAATATTTTAGTATTATCTATTTGCCATAAAGGCATTGCTATACCAATTATGTGGGATATGTTGCCAAAAGCAGGAACTTCTAATAACGTTGAACGTCAGCAATTAATGGAAAGGTTTATTACTATATTTGGCATAGAGAAGATGTCAGCATTGCTTGGGGATCGGGAGTTTATAGGTGATTTATGGCTAAAGTTTTTAGCCGATAAAATGATACCATTTTATATTAGAATCAAAGCCAATCTTACCATTGGTAGAGCAGAAGATGAGTTAGTTACTGCTAATCATTTAATTAAGAAGTTACAGAATGGTGAATATATGTTGTTTAAAGGAAAAAGATATTTGGGTAAGAATTATAAAGGACCTAAAGTATCTGTAGCAGCATTGCGTAATGCTCAAGGAGAATTAGTAATCATAGCTACCAATGATAACCCTAATATAGCACTAAATATATATAAAAAAAGATGGGAAATAGAAAACCTTTTTGCTTGCCTTAAGACGCGGGGCTTCAATTTTGAAAATACCCATATAATACATTTAGATAGAATTAGTAAATTGCTTGGTTTACTTGCTATAGCATTTACTTTTGCTTATGTTGTGGGTCAATGGCAAAATTCTATCAAACCTATAAAGCTTAAAAAACATGGTAGAAAGTCTATATCCTTATTCAGGTATGGCTTAGATTACTTGCAGAGAATATTTTTGAATATTGCAGAAATGATGGAAAAATGGATGGAAGTTATAACAAAATTTATTAAGCCAATAATACCATCTTTACTCCGATTATCACCTTGTTAATCTCTTTGTCCTGTACTGAGATTGGTAACAATATAATCAACTCTGTTGGTAGAAACAGTAAGTTTAAACAAATTAACATGCTTATCTTTTGCAAAGCCCTTTATATGAATCTCCACTCCGCTCTTAATTTCCTCATCTGAAAACGTTAACTTGCTAACAGCTTTATAAGGCTTAGAAGAGGAAGTTTTAGTAACGTTTCTATTTGCTTTAATAGGAGCATAATAATATTTACCCAAGGAATCAACATGTTGCATAATTTTATGCGTAGCATACCATGTGTCAAAAAGCACAGTTTGAAAAGGAATCTTTTTGCTATACACAGCATTATTTAACATATTTAATAGGTGTTCTACTTTTGTCGCTCCATCATGTTCGGGCGAAAAAATTCGGTAATCTATTACCCAAAACTTATTAATATCCGGATTATAATATACCAAACTTACTACTCCTATACCAGTAGTAATACCACCTGTAGCCCCACTGTACTGTGATCTAGCAATTTCTATTTTCTTGGTATTTCTTTTATTTAACACCGTATCATCAAATATTGTATATCCGTTAGGCGATAAAATAACATCATCCTTAATATGTTCCCATAACAAAGAAGGTGTATATTTTTCATTTTTTAAAAATCTATTAATAACATCATGGCTACATTTTTTGGCATGTTCAGCATAGTAGGTCAAACTATAATTCTTTTGACTCACTATTAGAAATTGACAGTAATCTGTCCTATTAACTGGTATTGCTTGCAATTTTATCCTCTTGGCATTTGTAAATTATACTCAACATAATTTACCATTTTTTTTCTCATAGCGTAAGTTTTGTTTAATTGCTCATAAAGATATTGTTGTTTGTCTAGAGACATACCAATTCCTGTATCATGAACAATGAATTGTAAAATCGCTTCCTCGCTTTCTTTTTCTTCCGTAGTTTCTTCATTATCGTCATTTTGGGATTCTAGGATTCTTGGGGCATGGCTGGTTAAGACAAAAACACCACCTTTGTTAGTAAATTTAAGAGCATTACTAACCAATTGCATTAATATTGCCTCAATCCGATAACTATCACCAGTGATAATAGGTGTAATATCTCTGTAGAAACTACTGACAAGCTGTATGCCTTTATAGTTGGCGGTAGGAGTTAGTTTAGTAATAATCCTGTTTACTAACTTTCTAGGATTGAATTTTTTAAAGATTTTAGGTACTAGTACTGTATTTGTACTATCCATTAAACTTGAGTGGTAATCGATAAAATCTACTATTATCTCCTGAGAATAATCCATTAACTCCGCAGCACAATCGGTAATATCATTAATAGATTGCTTCTTAAGGGGATCATTTTCTGCTGAGGACTGTGCTACGCTATGTTCAAAAATTCCAGTAGATGGATCTTTTATGTTAAGAGCTACATCTTTTACAAAGTCTCGGTGGATAAAATTAGCTAATTTTAGTTTTTTCTTAGCTAGTTCAAGAGAAATATCATTATTGATATTATTTGTTTCATTGTTGTTTTTTTGTTGATTTTCAATATCACTCGACATAGAATTAACTCCTATTTTTTGGGTTTCGGAAAGTAGACACTGAGGTTAGAATTGAAAGTTTGCAACCTTACTCTAACCTCGGTGCTTAACACCACACTACGTGGGTCACCACACCATCATTACTCTCATCAATTAACAGAGTCCAGCGAATTTTTATTGGTTTGGAAATTTTTTATAAAATCCTATAGATCAGCGGTAAAATAGAGACATAGAATGAAATTATTACTATTATTTAGGGGCGAAATAATTAGTTAAGTAAGTGGCTAGTTAACTAACTAACTTAGCTATTTATCATAGACCACCAATAGCAGGGCGATTTAAAAGTCGCAACTTTAAGTTGTCATAACCTTAAATAGTTTGTGTCTATAATTATTAAAATTTTCTCTGGTTTCAGTAATTTTGTTTGAAAATAAAGTTATTACAGAAATAGTTATTGTCCGGAGTAATGACATTACCAAGGGAGCCTTTCCTATACTTATAGTTGACTTATCTTCCCCAAAAACTGTATCTTTGACCCAATTTAAATTATTCTCACATGACCAATGATTCTTATTGAACTTTAGCAAGCTCTTTGGATTAAACTCGCTTCCGAGACTTGTTATCATAAACACATTCTCTTGTTCATAGCTATTAGTTTTATTTTTCTTATCTCGCTCTCGGCTAATTTTACATATTTGTTTGATGTGCCGAAAGCCGTTCAGATATTCAAATGGCATATCAATTACCTCAATTTTTCTTCTCTCTATTCTCCCATGTTGTAAATCGGTATTTTCTTCAAAACTCCTGACTTCTTGCCCTTTTTCTGCTATTTCATCAAAAACTTTGCTGCTATAATAATGCAAATTAGGTTCATTACTTTTCAGAGTAAAAGCAAATTCTCCTTCTTGTTTAACAACTTCTTCACATATATCTTCATGACAAAATGATGCATCTGCTGTCACAATTTTTCCCTTAATATCGTATTCTGATAAAAACTCTAGCATAGAACCATACTCGTTTTTATTTTCTATTTCTATAAAGCCAGTAATAGCTTTAAGCTGGCTACTAAACCCAGTCAAAATTTGCCTTTGCTCTTCTTTCCCATGGCTATTGCTACCACACAGGGTTTTTCCATCAATATGAATAACATCATAACCTATGTTCTTAACTTGGCATATATATTGGATTAGTTCTAATATCACTTCCCTTAAACTCTCTGGAGAAATTTTACGGATAATTAGTGTTAAATTACTATAGCAAAGTGCTTTATTCCTATTAAAACCTAACATTACCAATTCTTTTGGGCTAAAACTTTTAGCAAATCTAGAAATAGATTTTAAATTATTTCTATTACTTAATAAACCTACTACTATAAGTTTTATAACACTCGCTGCACTATATCTCTTACCACGAGCTTTTCTAAAATCTTTGACTTTTTCTAGAGATAAAGATATACTCATAATGCTCCGTTATTTATAGTTGAAAAATCTTTAACGGAGTACTTATACTATTATCATCTATTATATTCTAGATTTTTCTTTACTTTCATCTAATTTTTTAAAAATTTTTAATCGTTCTACATATTAGCCAGAAATAATTAACGTTCAGGCTACAATCCTTGCAATATAATCATTACAACGGCAAAATATTATCCAAACTTTTCAAGCTTATACCAAATATTCTTACTACAATTCTATCACTTTCCCTTCTAAACCCAAGCTAATATTAGATTATAACTCCAACAGATATTTAATCTTTAGTTGCGACTTTTAAATCGCCCTGCACCAATAGCTCTACATTTCCTGTAGTGTTCTTGTGATATTTATGATACAATAGACAAATTATTTTTTAAACTGGCTATTGTTAATCAATTTATTAGTTCAGTTAATTAAGTTTTACTAAATCAATAACCATTATGACTACTACCGCAAATAAGCCGCAACCATTTTTTTACTGGGTTGGTGGAAAAAGAAAACTCACTGATCAATTGATAGAACGTATTCCTCACTCGTTAAATAATTACTATGAACCGTTTTTGGGTGGTGGAGCTTTGTTCTTTGCCATCAAGGATAGATTCAATCAGTGTTTTCTATCGGATATTAACCTAGAATTAATTACCAGCTATAATGCTGTTAAAAAGAATCCACATGTCATTAACTCTATATTTGAACAACATCGGCAGAATCATAATAAAGAATATTATTATCAAGTTAGAAATAATAATAACAGCAATGATCCAACTAGCATTACTGCAAGGTTTCTTTATTTAAACAAATATTCTTTCAAGGGTATTTATCGTATCAATAAGAATGGTAAGTTGAATATGTCATTTTCTACTAAAAAATATGGTACTGCTAATATTGATCAGAAACTACAGCAATGTAGCAGCTTGTTAAGTGATACCTTAATTTACGCTATGGATTTTTCCTTTATCGAACCTAAGGAAAATGATTTTGTTTATCTTGATCCGCCGTATCATCAAACTGGAGAGAGGTTTTATACGAGGTTATCCTTTGATGAAAAGGAGCAAATCAGACTTAGGGATTTTGCCAAGGAACTAACTAGCAAAGGTGTAAAACTGATGATATCCAATAGTGATACTGATTTTATCAGGAGAATATATCAAGATTTTACCATAAACACTATTGACATTGAGGCTATCAGTAGCATATTTCCTGCTACTATAGTACAACTATGTATAGTGCATATGGTACGCAATTCAGTAAAGTACGTGTCATATAAGGATTTAAAAGAGGTAACATCAGATTTAAAACAAATTTACACGGCAAATAACGAAGAAATGGCTCGTTTAAAACTGCAACAATTTAGTGTAAAATGGGATAAAAAATATCCAGTAATTTCTGATATTTGGCAGCGTAGTTGGTCAGGAATAATACCATTTTTTGCCTTTCCTGAGGAGATTAGAAAGGTGATTTATACCACGAATACTATAGAGTCTATAAATCGTCAAATTAGGAAAATTATTAAAAATAAAGGTGTATTTCCAGATGATAAATCAATTCAAAAGATAATATTTTTAGCCTTACAAAATGCGGCTAAAAAATGGACTATGCCTATAAAAGATTGGTCATTAGCTTTAAATCAATTTGAAATACTTTGTGGAGATTTTAAATATGATTTATTGGAAAATAAAAAATGAACTTACACAAAAAAAATTATTGACTCTTCGAGTTTCATAATAAATCTCCTAAATCAAATTCAGCAACCTTATACAAATTTACAAGATCAACCTTAGTATAAATTCGTGTGGTTTCTAATCCCTTATGTCCAAGATGATCACTTATTTCTTTAAGTGATACGCCCTCATTGATTAAATGAGTTGCACAAGCATGGCGTAAAGCATGAGGGCCATGATGTTTAATTTTTAGATCAAGCGGCTTTAGTCTCCTACTAACAAGCTGATAAACAGCTGTAGCTTTTAAAGGTCGATATGGTGACCGCATGCATAAGAATATTGTTCTCAGCAAACAGTTATTCGGTCTTACCTCTTGTAAGTAACGTAATATTGCACTCCCCACAATTTTGGAGAGAGGAAAGATTTGTGGTTTTGATCGCTTTGCTCGTCTTAAATAAAGTAGCTCATTCTCCCAATCAAGATCTTCTAACTGTAAATTAATAACTTCACTACATCTCATACCATATACAGAAAGCAGCATTAAGATTGCATAATCTCTAATATCAATAGAATGATCAGATTTGCTGCTAGCTAGAAGTTTTTTTACATCATCCCAGCTTGGAGAGTAAGGTAGTGATTCGTGCCGGTATACACGTGGTATTTTGATTGAATTAGCTATACCGCTTTGACACCAAGCTTGATTCTCAGCATATTTTAAGAAGCTTCGAATCACTGATGCATAAGACTGAATACTTCGTCTAGAATAACCGTTTACATTATATTTTATTGTTAAAGCTTCATCTATAATGGATGGTGTAAGTTGTATCAAATTTTTCCTTTTTTCGTTAATCTTTATAAGAAAATCTTGAAGTTGGTAAAATCTATTTTTAATCGTATTTTCAGATAGTCCTTGTTCATAACGCATGTAAACAATATAAAGATTTAAGTATTCTTCAAAGGGGAAAGGAAACTTGGGTTCTTGTTTAAGACAACCAAGCATTTTAAACCAGTTTGAAGCAAAGAGAATAAACCGTGCTTTTGCAAATTTTGAATAATTGCCTTTTCTTTTAGAGTTTCTACTATCTTTTGCCCATTCTTCTGCAACTTTCTCAATTTCGATTAATGACACTGTTCTTAGTTCATAAAAACTGAGATAGTTTATAATGACTAACAGATACTGGGCAATATTTCGCAGGCTACTTTTTACTGCTCCATTATCATCCCAGTATTGTAAGTATCGTAAACGTTCCTCTACTAACGGCATACTTGCGTGATGTTGCAAAGCATTGTGCCGTTCAAATATTTTATTAAATAGAGGAATTGTTTCTTCGGGTAGCAGTTCTAAACGATTTAACTTTCTGAGCCAATCTGTTGCATACCAAATAAAACGTTCCTTTCCATATTTTGAAAAAGCCACTTTTTTTTGAGGGTGATTATATTGATAGCAAGCCCAAACATTTGCAGCCAGTTCAATCTTCTTTCTGCTAACAACTACATCATTAGTTTCTAAGTTAAGATAATCAATAATTCTCAAAAGATATTGTGCTGTTGATTGTATAGTACTTCGAGACCTACCTAATGTATCCAAATATTGTAGGTATTGTAGTCGTTCCTCTAACAATGGTGCATTAATATGCTTTCTAATTGTAGAAGCTTTTTTAAATATTTTATTAAACATACTATTACCTCCCGCCTGCCTTATTGATATAATTATAAACAATTAGTGCCAGTATAGATTAAATCATGATAATATTATGTTGATTTAAAAAGAAGTAAAAAAACTAAAAAATAAGAAAATTATGATTCTACACCACATAACTAACTACACAACATATGAACTCTTATGTGGTGTACCACATAAGAGTTCCATCCTAAACGTACATCTTTACATGCCATAAAAGTCTCTTTTGTTATAATTGCTTGGTAACCATGTGACCACATCTCTCCTTTTACTCTCATTTCACCGTAATAAAATGGTTGTTGGATCATGCGATGCACTACTGTTTTATTGACGTAGCAATTGTTTTTGCTTCTAAGACCAAGCTCCTTAGCTTTTTCAGTCAAATAATTAAGAGTATACATTCCTGTTGCATATTCTTCAAAGAGTTTTTTTATGATAGAACCTCTTACAGGATCGAGAATTACTATACTGTTTCCTCTTTCATCTCGACTATTTAGGTAACCAAGAGGGGCTGGTCCTATCCACTCTCCTTTACGCAATTTATGATCTAGGCTTCTTTTAACGTTATCACTTAAACTATCAACGTAAGATTGTGCCATCAATACGTTCATTCCCCACATTAGCTTTGCATGAGACTGAGAATCTTTATCTATTATGTAACCTTCTGTTCTAAAATGTAATTCTATCTTACCAGCTTTTATTGGTTCTTCTAGTAATGAAATTTCTGAGATTCTTCTTTGTACTCGATCTACTTTATCAGCAACTATAGCAATTGTTTCTCTATGGCTTTTAGCAAATTTGATCATCTCTTTAAATTGTTTGCGATCACCTCTGCTGGAAGATTCGATAATTTCAAAAGTTTCGATAACTTCAAGATTTTTACGTTGGCAATATTCTACTAATCTACGTCAATTCGGGATAAGGATATTGAGAACATGTAGATTAAAATCAAATTTTGTTGAAGGTTTATTTTTCTTTAATGAATAAGCAACAAGAGTAGATAATATATGGACAAAGGCATTTATTGGTGATCTATGTCTAGTATGTTCAAGGTTCATTTTATTTTTTAGATAATCAAAAACTGTTTCAATTAAGTTACGCTTTCGAAGTAAGATTTTTTCTTTCAAATCCATTAATTTATTTTCCATATTCTTCTTAATTCCATGAATCATTTTTAAGCCTCTTTCATATAAATTTAAGAACAAATTTTGCTTAATATAACCTTTATCAGCTGCTATAATTCCAGTTAATCTTTTTGTTAACTCCGGTACTGGAATCCTATCATCTACATTGCCTTTGGTCACTTTTAATGCCATAAACTCCCCTTTATTATTGATTGTTACATGTAATTTAAAACCATAAAAATACCCCATAGAGGATTTACTATGTTTGGCTAATCCTTTAAAAACTTTATTGCTATAACGCCTTTTATTGTGACAAGCTTTAATCGTTGTAGAGTCAATAAAATAAATACCTGTTTCCTCACCAAACAACAAATGAATCAACATATTTAGCGGTATGAATAATCGTGCCATTAATTCAACAAATCTATTATAACTCAAGGCTTTAGGGAAATCATCCTTATGCATGCACTCTATATAACTTTTATAGAAAAATTTAAAATTCTTAGCATAGGATGTATGAAACATAATTATTATTGTTAACATTTCACTTAAACTCATGCTACAACAGCGATTTCTCTGCTTATTTGATGGTAATAACTTTCTCTGTTCATACTCCAAATAAATTTTACAAAAATCATCTATAAAACTATATAATTCTGTGATATCTTTTTTCATGCCTGTAGTTTGTTTTTTTGTTTAAAAATATAAATACTGCAGGCACTCCTTTTTGACAATCCTTTTATCTATTACTATTTCATCTATATCTTATCCCAAACTGACGTATATTGATACAATTAACAGATTGTAAATTGTTATAGTAAGCTATAAACTATCAAATGCAATAGGAAAAAATTACTGAAAATTTTATCTTGACAAATTAATCAAGATCATAAATTGTTTTTTATTCATAACTAACATAGGACTTTAATATATGATCAATCATGTGAATTCAGTAGCATCTTCTAAGGAGAATGTAACTAAAAAATCTTATGATTTGTATTTCGCAGGTCCCTTATTTACTAATAAGGATCTTATAGGTAATTTATATTTGGCTTTAGCCCTAGAGGAGGCATCTAGTGGTAAGTATAAATGTATATTACCTCAAAATTTAGAACAAAGGGATATCCATGCTCAACATATAAAAAATAATGATTTAAAATCTGTAAAAGAAGCTGATGGAGGCATATTTAGTTTTGACGGTTCAGATCCAGATTCTGGTACAGTAGTGGAATTTATTCAGAGTAAATTTTTAAATAAACCTGCAGTATTATATAGAAGTGATATTAGGTTGGGGGGAGATTATAAAAGAATCCAGGGTGATCCTTGGAATCTGATGATGTCAAATTATCCGCGCACTAAAAATTATCCGCGCACTAAAGTTGTCATAATTGAGGATATAGTGCCAAAATACCAAGATTTATATAAGCAACATTCAGGTGATGCACACAGTATATCGAAAGCATTATCTCTTCTTATGGTTCAGTCTATTATTAAGGCATTAGATGAAGTATTTGCTACACCGCCGTTAATGCTGCCTGATAACTTAGATGAGAAAATGCTAGATAAGCACTTTCGTATACTTAATGATTTAGATGTGTACTAGTCAAGACGGACTGTTGAAAAAGTATAAATAGTTAAAATTATACTAATGTTTTTACTTTTTAGTAGCAATAGGTAAAAATACAAAAAAATAATTTTAATACACCGTCAAGTTAAGTTATAATGGACTGAAGAAATTAGACAAAAAAGAGAGTAGTTAAGTTTCCGTAATAAGTTAGAATAAAAGAGTTAAACTTAAAAGGAACAACTATGAAAAATAAGGTAAGAATTTTCAGTGCCGAAGCAAAAACAAAAATAGTGCTAGAATTATTAAAAGAGGATATTACATTATCTCAGCTATCATCGAAATATGAAGTTAATGCTAAGAGTATTGCCTCTGTCGTTTTGGCACAGCCGTGTAATATTATGTCCCATAATTCCTCTCTTGATGCTAATTCTTTATAATATACACCATTACACCCTGGGACTAAACACCTAGAATTGGTCTGATGGTAGGTTTGGTAAATAATAAGCCGATAGCCCCTTTTGTGTTTAATGGAACTTGTAATATAGAACTATTTAATAATTGGGTTGAGAAGTTTTTAATTAAAGAATTAAAAGCAGGACAGGTTGTAGTACTGGATAATGCTAGATAAGATAACAGAAACTAGTAAATTATTCGAAGCTATTCCTATGTTCTTTGCCACCTAATTCAATGTATTTTACTATATAATAATATATCTATATCTAGGAGCTACTATTTCTTTTTAGGTGGGTCAATTCTCTTTACAATTCTTGCTCTAAATGGGTCAATAGTTCGTTACAATTTACACTCGTAGCCTCCAGTGGGTTCATACACTATTAGCTCAATTCCTTGATTTTTTGTCAGTTTTATAAATTCCTCATGACCTAAATTATCATTTGCAAAACGGTGATATATTGGTTTATTATTTGGCATATATATATCAAGCCATTTTTTACTTACATCTGTCAATAACATTCTAAAATGTCCGGGTTTTGTAACAAGGTAATTGTCCGTTTTATTGTGAATCTTTTTTTTAAATTCTTAAAAAATATTTTTTAAAATTTAGATGGTTGTGGTTGTGGAATTGTGGGAAACTTCGTTAGAAGTTATCCATAATTCCACAACCAGTTAAAGTTAGTGATTCACAATAACTAGCTCACTTTAGGCTGCAATATTGACGCTATCAGCCTTTTTGCTTAACTTCACAATTACCTTGCCACTTGCATCATATTTTGCTACTCTCCTAGCACCATGGAAAATAGCCAGTTCTCCATTGGTGTATTCATGTATCATTACTCTACATTTTACATAATGATACCTCTGGTCATTACTTGGGATTTGCAAGAGTTTTTTGTTATAGGAAACAGTATTATCTTTTGCTACTACTCTTTCCTCTTGAATCGATAATATATCTTGTAAATCCCTTCCAGTATAGGGGATAAACGCACTCTCCTTAAGCTCTGGGGTCACGCAAAACTGCTCATTATATTCTGGAACAAAAACTTCCTTAAGATAACAATTTGCCTCTCTAATCGTTCTAATACCAGCTACTCTGAATTCTTGTGGTAACCGCTTCTGAAGAGAGCCAAACATCCTCTCTGACCTACCTCTCGCCTCTGGGGAATAGGCATGGATAAGCTGAATGCCAAGTTGCTTGCACGCTCTTCCTACTTGTGTCGGGTTATTCTTATCTACCTTACCACCGGCTATTGCCGTGTAAGCATAATGGCTACCTCTATCCACATACAGAGAACTAAATAACCCTTTAGCTTCTATGACTTCTGTCAGGGCTATAAAACAACTTGCTGTTCCTTCTTCTTCTATTAAAAATGCTGAATATATTTCATTGCTAGCATCGTCCATTGTCACTATCAAATCCGGATGATACCCTAGTCCATAAATCCACTCATGTGTAGAACCATCCTGATGCAGCATCATGCCAACCATGGGCTTCCTAGGTCTTTTAAGACGATGGTGAGGTTTCTTATTAGTAAGTTTAGTTACTAATCCACATCCTTGCAGCGATATCCTAACAAAATTATAACTATGCTTAAATTTATGTTTCTTTACTAGCTGTTCATGAAAATGCTTAGATGTAAAATCATAGTATGTTTCTTCGTATAATTTTAGCATTTGCTCTACTTCATCTACTGCTACTTTGTTAGGTGGCATATGACCTATCCTTCTATCTAACAGACCAAAAAATCCACTTTCTTCATACCTCACTTTCTTTCGTCTAAATGTTCTCTCACTACATCCTAATAAATCTGCTGCAACTTCGTTGCTAATTTCTCCTCTATCGTATCTGTCGTATATTTCTTCAAATCGCATTTTTATAACCTCTTGTAATATGTTTGTCTTACTTGGCATAACCTCTCTCTTCTAATTGAGAGAGACTTATACTCTATTTACGGACAATTACCTTGTTACCAAATACGGTCATACACCTTGTTATCGACAATCAATCAAACATTTGTTGCTCTTTGCTGTTATAAGTGCTAATATAAAGAGAGAATAACTCAGTCCTTAAGGTAAGTATTGCATATGGGTTAATATTATATTTTTCAGAGTTTTTTAGAAGAATTTCTAAGTTTTCTGGTATAGTTTTGGCACTTCTCCACAAATATCCTGAGTGACTTCCTGTCGCCTTAGGTAGCTTAGCAATAATATTTTCTAAATATATTTTATTATTATCACCATTTAGTTCCATTATTTTATTGCTGACTATATCATGCATTTCAAAAATAGGGTTATCCTCATTAGAATTAATATTACTGATTAGCATAAATTTAGATAATTGACATATATCATCATCTAAAGTATCTTTATGATCAGTAATGGTGGTAAGAAACTGTTTTGAAAAACTTTGGTTATTTAATAAAGCTATTTTATTCAACAACTTTATTGCACTTGGTTTTAATTCTTGAATAACCATGTTAATATTCGTTGCTATTTTATCAGTCGATTGATAAATTTTCTTTTTATATTCCTCTTTATCTAAACCTTTAATTTTGTTAAGTAATTGAGCTCCTTGCACTATCAATATTGGATAACCACTAAAAGATTGCGTTAAAAATTTGATATTATTATTATCCTTATTATCCAATAAGTTATTAGCTAAAGCTAAAATAGTAGACTTATCAAGTATAGGCATTGCTATAATATTAGGTAACTTCTCATTATCTTGCGAACAAAATACTATATTACCATTATGCTCCCAATCAATTAAATCTTGTACTTTTTTATTTTCATTAACTTTTAGATTATCAAATATTAATAACCAGTTATTAGCAGAAGTTAAATATGATATTACTCCTTTTTTTGCTAAAGCAACTTCTTCAGATATATTAGTTTGTTTGATAGTATTGAGTTGTTTAGCTAATTTAACAAATTGCTCATTAAAATCAAGGTTACAATCAAAAAACCAAATTAAATCATAATTATTTTTATTTTCATAACTATGCATTCTAATCAGTTGAGTTTTACCTATACCACTAGTACCAACTATACTTGCTTGTCTATATTTATTTAAATGCTCATCAAGGATTTTAAGTTGTTGCTCATGATTGACAAAATAACTAACTGGGGTGATTAAATTAGTTATTTGTTCTTTTGCCAAAGTTCTAGTATTAATGATTAATAATATGATTAACAGTAAAGATTTTTTCATATAATGAAACTGGTGAAAAATAAATTATGTCCTAACGGTACGTATGAAACATATTATACGAATATCTATAAAGAATAAGCAAAAATAACTCAACTTAAGTTTGAATATTAATAATAAAAATCATTAAAAAGCAGGAAAGTTTGGTTGCTAATTCTGAACCTAAATTTCACTAACCTAGTGTCAGTAGACCATCTTTACAATCTCAAAGTTCGTATAATCCCTTATGGTGATTTTTGGATTCTTATATCTTGAGAACATGTTATACCTTTACTACTGGTACTCTAGTGCTACACTGTAGTACTAGAAGCATGGGGCGAAAATAGCCTAAAATGTTATATTTCTCTCTTAATCTCAGTTCGATATAAGAATTAATAATTCTTATATCGAACTGGCTTTGTTATAAGGAAAAATGCACTCTTGAAGCGATTCTGCGAGTGCATTTTAACTTTTTTCATCATTCAATATGTGATTTTAATTATTAAAATCACATATTGAATGGAGTGTTATATTTTAACAATCAGGTGGGCAGCCGCTTCAAACCTGATTGTTTCTATATATAACCACTATTAAAATGGCTGCTGATCGTCTATTAGCGAGGAGTCGCTGAAAGCGGCGACGCGGCAATCTAGGATACGCGAAGCGTACTAGAAAAAACAGCTTCGCTGTTTACCTAGATCGCCACGGCATCTAAAGATGCCTCGCGATGACGATTATAGAAAAATGTAGGGTACTATGATATATAACACGAAAGTTCGATGTAACTTGTTACATCGAATTCAGGTTCTCTTATTATCTTTAGTCTTTAAAAGATCTTGTTTTAGCTTTAAGTTGCTGTTTTTATTAAGGATAGATCTATAAACTTGTAGATTTTCTAAGACACGTTGAGCATAATTTCTAGTTTCATAATATGGGATTAGTTCAATCCAATCAATTATTTGTCGTAAATCTTTTAAGCTTCGTGGATCACCAAACAAATTAATCCACCTGTCTACTTTATTAGGACCAGCATTATAAGCTGCAATAGCTAGTAAGTATGAACCGTCAAATTTCTCTAATATTTCTTTAAAATGATTAGTACCAAGCATGATATTATATTTAGGGTCAAGAGTTAGCTTTTTAATATGACATTTACAGCCAATAGATTTAGCCGTATCATAAGCAACTACGTCTGTAAGCTGCATTAAACCTTTAGCTCTAGCTGTACTAACTGAGTGTTGGTTAAAAACTGACTCCTGTCTCATAATACTATATGTTAAAGATGGTTCTAGGGGGGTATTTTTTACTGCCTCGGTATAAGGGGTAGGGAAAGCATAATCCTTAATAAAAGTATGATGTTGACAAGCAGTTTTTGCTACCTCTACTGTATGATAAATATTACCCTTTGTACTAATTATATCGGTAATTAATAAAATCTCAGACGGTTTTGATGATTTTTCAATAGCCGTTTTAGCATATAACAGAGCTAAATCATGCTTACCATATTTAATTAGATATTTTATGGCTCTAATAATTTCAATATTTTCATTATTATGCTTAGTGGAGGTGGGATTTTGTGGTAAAATGAAGTGCCGTTTGTTAAGTTCGATATTAGCTAACTGCCCATAAAAACTATGGGAATACTTGCTGGCCATATGATAAAATTTATTCGCTTGCTCTTTATCCCTTTTTGCTTCATAGGTTCTAGCTAGCCAATATTGCCCCCTTGATACGCTTAATGGCTTGGCTGCAACTTTCATAAATTTGTTAAAATGACTTAAAGCAATGTCCGGCTTATGCAAAAATCTAAGGGCAAGCCAACCACTAAGCCATTCTGCTTCTCTTACATGCTCAGGGTAGACAGTAAGAGGTATGCTAATTATTTTATAACTACTGACAAAATCTTTTTGGTCAATAAATTCTCTAGCGTAATAAGATTGTACACGAGCCCAACAGGCGGAATGTATTTTATCTTGCTTTACTTTTTTAAATAGAGCAATACTGTGGTTGGTAGGAATCTCTTTTTTCTTGGAATCCAAATAGTGAAATAATAAAGCTGGGGTATAATATTTTTCTGATACTTGTTGAAAAAGTTTTTCACTAGTATTAGATTTACTTAGTATAGCAATTTGGGTAATAAAATTTTGTTTATAGCCGTTACTGACATAATGCATATATTTTTTTGCACTACGCGTATCCCCTGCCCATAAATATTCATCAATTTTTTTTACATGATCTTCTTCACACAATATATTTTTGAAATTACTCAAATAGTTGCTTTCTTCTGCTTGCGTGAAGACCCCATAAATCCAACCATTTTTTATAATCTTCGCTAATTTTTGTGGATCTTTTATTAATTTTTTACTGGCTAAAGCATAAAATTTATAGCCTAAAGCAGTAATTGGTTCGTTTTCACTAAACCAGTTTACAATTAAAGCTTGGTCTGTGTCATAGTTTAAATATTGTTCTGCCATCTCTTTTAGTTTATCGACTTGTGGCCAGTGGGGATTGTTTTGTATAAATTTTATTACCTCTTCAAAGCTATTTTTCTTATAATTCCGGTCTAAGAATCTTTGAGACATAATAATTTTGATTAAGGCTTTATCTTTTGAAGACTTTGCCATCTTTTCACAATCTTGCCATGTTTTCTTGTCTAGACATGTAAAAGTTTCTTTGACAGAGTCCAATGCCATTGACTCTGATATTAGTAAATTTAGAATGATTAAAACTATTGACAGTATTGTTGGAATTCTCATAATCGGCAGTAGATAAATTAAATTATTATGGTATTATACTCGATGAAAATCAAGAATTGCGTTGTCGTCTTCAGGGATCTTCGGTGCTCACGTACTAAATGTACGCTCCGCTCCTCGACCCTTTGACTCCTAGCACTTCATAATTTTGATCTTCGTCTATCAACTCTTCATTTACGAGTAGTATATTATGAATAGAGCATTTGTCTTCCCAGGTCAAGGGTCACAAATAGTTGGTATGGGAAAAGAATTCTACGATAACTTTCAGGTGGCAAAAGAGACATTTGAAATTGTTGATGATACTCTCGAAAGAAAATTAAGTCATATTGTCTTTAATGGATCAAGTGAAGATTTAACTTTGACTATTAATGCTCAACCAGCACTAATGGCAGTGTCTATGGCAATATTGAATGTCATTAAACAACAAACCAATAGAAATATTACTAACCTGTGTTCATATGTTGCAGGTCATTCTTTAGGAGAATATAGTGCATTATGTGCAGCGGAAAGTATAGATCTACAAGTAACTACCCAATTGCTAGCAATACGGAGTAAGTCTATGCAAGAGGCTTATCCAGTAGGTGAAGGTTCAATGGCGGCGTGTATAGGTACTCCTCTAGAAAAGCTTGAAGAGATCGTAAAAGAGTTTACCAACCTTGATATAGCCAATGATAATATAAACGGACAAATAGTCATCAGTGGTAAAACTATAGCAGTGGAGCGGGTAATATCTATCGTAAAAGATTTGGGTTATAAAGCTATTAAATTGAATGTAAGTAGTCCTTTTCATTGTAGTTTGATGAAGCCAGCAGAAGAGCAAATGGCAAAGGCTTTAGACAAAGTAGTAATTAACAAACCGCTTGTTCCGGTAATACAAAATGTTACAGCCAAACCAACAACTAACCCTATAGAGATAAAACAAAACTTAATCTCACAGATTTGCGGTAGGGTGAGGTGGCGTCAAACCTTAAACGAATTGGAAAATCTAAAAATAGAACAAATAGTTGAAATCGGTGCAGGTAAGGTTCTAACTAATATGCTGAAAAAAACTGACCATAAATTTGATTTGATTAATGTTTCAAGTCTTGTAGAATTAGAAAAATTTTTAAAAATTGTGTGATTATGGTATTAGTGTTAAGACAAAAATCTGCTATATTCTCAATTTACCCCAATTTGGGATAAGAATTAAATAATTCTTATCCCAAATTCGGTGAAATTATAGATTGCTTCGTCGACCTACGGTCTCCGACGTTTTATAGACGTATATGTCATTGCGAGCGAACGTATGTGAGCGTGGCAATCCATTTTGCTAAAAACATGATTTTAATAATTAAAATCATCTATTGAACGGTAAAAAAGTTAAAATGTACTCGCGTCAGCCGCTTCAAGAGTACATTTTTCTTTATATCACAGCTAATTCGGGATAAGAATTATAATTCTTATCCCGAATTAGGGTAATTTAATTAAAACAATAAGATAATATAATAATGGCAACGCAAGCAAATACTAAATTTCCTATAAAAATTGATAAGAAACGGGATAATTTACTTACTAATTTTGGCAAAGCAGTGCTAAAAGATAGATACTTGCTAGCCGGAGAGGATTTTCAAGATTTATTCGCTAGAGTTGCTAGCTACTATGCTGATAATGCAAAATCAGCTCAGCAATTATATGAGTACATAAGCAAGTTGTGGTTTATGCCAGCTACCCCAGTTCTTAGTAACGGTGGAACTGACAGAGGGATGCCTATCTCTTGTTTTTTGAATGAAACAGATGATAGTTTAGAAGGTATTGTAGATCTTTGGACTGAGAATGTTTGGTTAGCCTCACGTGGTGGTGGTATAGGAAGCTATTGGGGCAATGTTCGTTCGATTAATGAGGCAATTAAAGGCAAAGGTACTTCTTCTGGCATTATTCCATTTGTCAAGGTTGTCGATTCTATGACCCTAGCTATTTCCCAAGGGTCAATTAGACGTGGCAATGCTGCTATATATTTACCAATTGATCATCCTGAAATTGAGGAATTCATAGATTTAAGACGCCATACTGGTGGTGATACTAATCGTAAAGCTTTAAACATGCATCACGGCATAGCTGTAACAGATGCCTTTATGCAAGCAGTTGAGAATGATGAAAATTTTCCATTAATCAGCCCTGCTACTAAAAAAGTTGTACGTGAAGTTAAGGCTAGAGATTTGTGGGTTAAGTTACTAACTACTAGAATAGAAACTGGAGAACCCTATATTTTATTTATTGATACTGTCAATAAATATATTCCGCAGCATCATAAAAAACTTGGGCTACAAGTAAAAACTTCTAATCTTTGTAGCGAGATTACCCTACCAACTGGCATTGATCATTTGGGTAAGGTTAGAACCGCTGTGTGTTGTTTGTCTTCTGTAAATTTAGAATATTTTGATGATTGGCAAAATGACCCCGAGTTTATTCCTACCGTAATGCGTTTTTTAGATAACGTACTTGAAGATTTTATTACTAAAGCACCTAGTACCATGGAGCGAGCTAAATATTCAGCAATGCGTGAACGTAGTGTAGGTTTAGGTGTTATGGGTTTTCACTCATTCCTACAATTAAAGGATGTACCAATAGAGTCGGTAATGGCAAAGGTTTGGAATAATCAAATATTTGAACATATTCATAAAGAAGTTGATAAAGCTTCAGTAGTTCTATCTGATGAACGTGGTGCTTGCCTCGATGCAGCTGAAGTAGGTATTAACGAACGGTTTAGTAATAAAACAGCTATTGCTCCTACGGCATCAATCTCTATTATTGCTGGCAATAGTTCACCTGGAATTGAACCATTTGCTGCTAATAGTTTTGTCCAAAAGACTCTTACTGGATCTTTTAATGTACGTAACAAATATTTAGAAAAGCTGTTAAGCACCAAAGGTTTTAATAATGAGCAGGTTTGGTCATCAATTGCAACTCATGAAGGCTCAGTTCAACATCTAACCTTTTTATCCAGCCATGAAAAAGATGTTTTTAGAACTGCTTATGAGATTGATCAAAATTGGCTTATTGATCTAGCAGCAGATAGGACACCATATGTCTCGCAATCTCAATCTCTAAATGTTTTCTTAGCAGGCAATGTAAGTAAAATGTATTTAAATAATATTCATTTTAGAGCTTGGAAGAAAGGTGTTAAGAGTTTATATTATTGTAGATCAACCTCAATTCAAAGAGCTGATAAAGTATCACATGATGTCAAGAAAGTGGATTTTCAAGATATTGAACGAGATAATAAGAAAAAACAAGAAGAAGTTGTGTCTTATGATGAATGTTTATCCTGTCAGTAATGAATACAGGGTAATTTAAAAGTCGGGTTGTAAGCCCAATAGATAAGGGAAAAAGTGCTTAATATGCACTTGATGTCACCCCTGCGAAAGCAGGGGTCTAAAAATGTTTTAATAAGCTTTTGGCTATTTTTTTTAGATTCCTGACCGAAGCGGGGGTGACATTTTCTATCTTCAATTGTGACTTTTAAATTGCCCTAGCAAAAAACTCGATAATCAAGTTTTTATTGAGTTATATAATTCAGGGCATTTTAAAAGTCATGAAAAGAAGCTGAGAAGATGTCATCCCTGCGAAGGCAGGGATCTAAAGAAATAGACCGAAAAGGGTGCTTTAAACATTTTAGACCTCTGCTTTCGCAGGGGTGACATAAACTGCCATGAATTGTAGCCTTCAGAAAAAAACTTGATTATCGAGAAAAAGATGTTCCTATGAAAGTCAGGGTAATTTAAAAGTTGGGCTGCAAGCCTAATAGATAAAGGAAAAAGTGCTTAATATGCACTCGATGTCATTCTTAGCAACGGCGGGAATCTAAAAAAATAAGCCTGAAAGACTATTCAGTATTATGGATTCCCGCCTACGCGGGAATGACATTACCTTCACAAGAAGGAAGAATTATTCTTATATCAAACTCAGGTTAATTTAGTATACTTAAAAAGGAAATATATATATGTCTTTACTGGATGCTCGTCCAATTTACAAACCATTTTCTTATCCATGGGCTTATGAAGCATGGCATATTCAACAACGAATTCATTGGTTACCAGAGGAAGTGCCGCTAGCTGATGATCTAAAAGATTGGAAATATAATTTAAGTCCTGGAGAAAAACACCTATTAACTCAAATATTTCGTTTCTTTACTCAAGCAGATATTGAAGTGAATAATTGTTATATGAAACATTATTCTAGGGTATTTAAGCCAACGGAAGTGTTGATGATGTTATCGGCGTTTTCTAATATGGAAACAATTCATATTGCTGCTTATTCTCATCTGCTTGATACCGTAGGTATGCCAGAAACTGAATATTCAGCATTTCTTAAATATAAAGAAATGAAAGATAAATATGATTATATGCAGCGTTTCGGTGTAGAAACGAAAGAAGATATCGCCACAACTTTAGCAGTATTTGGGGCATTTACTGAAGGATTACAACTATTTGCTTCATTTGCCATTTTACTTAATTTTCCTCGTTTCAATAAAATGAAAGGTATGGGGCAAATCATTAGTTGGTCAGTAAGGGATGAGACGTTACATACTGATTCAATCATTATGTTATTTAAAACTTTTATTAGAGAAAATCCTGAAGTATGGACTGAAGAGCTTCGTAGCCGTCTTTATGAAGCGTGTGCTACTATTGTGCATTTTGAAGATGCCTTTATTGAACTGGCATTTGAAGTTGGTGGTATTAAAGGCCTGACAGCTAGGGAAGTAAGACAATATATTCGTTATATTGCCGATCGTAGATTAATGCAGCTTGGACTTAAAGAAATTTATTTAGTTGATAATAATCCATTACCTTGGCTTGATGAAATCTTAAACGGTGCTGAACATACTAATTTCTTTGAAGGAAGGGTGACCGAATATACCAAAGCTGCAACTACTGGATCGTGGGAAGATGTATTTGCTGAGATGGATGGTGGGAAGAGTGGTGCGACTTAATGTGTTCTTCCTGGATTATTAGGTTTTATACTAATGCGTGATACATGGTCTACCATATTTGGGGGTTTTGCTGTTGGAACTTTAGCTTTAGGTAAAATCTTTTTCTCCTGAGGTGGATTGTTAATTGTTGTGTCAAAATCGCTAAATAAACTTGTCTGCGTTTGAGGATTTATTTTATTTTTAGTAGGATCACCAGTAATAACGTTTTTTATATAAGACAGGATGAATCGACCGCAATTTATATTATCAGCTATTTTTTGATGACCTAGATATGATGATTTAAAGGTAACTCTATCTTTTCCAAATGTTTCTTCTAGTGAATCTCTAATTGGTTTTAGTGGGTAAAAACGGCTAAGCCATCCTTTGGAATCATGATGATGAGATGTTATATTTCCATCTTTATCTTTATTCAGTTCTAAATATGTGAAATGTCTCCTTGTCAGCAATCCAAGAAAATATTTGTTAGACTGACACATAGGAATTATTGCTTGCTTCCAATTAGGATCTTGGTTTAGTACTCCAAGTGTATCCTTTAATGGAGCTGCAGTTGTTATAAGCGGACTTCCTTTTTGAGCATCATGAGATGGGGCAGTGATATAATTATTGTCCTTTTTAAGATAATAATTAATTTTATTCTCAGGATTCCCCGGATTTTCATACGTCTCTGTTGATAGTTTATATTCTTGGCTTCTAGATAAATCTTTCAAGACATTATATATCTGAGCAGGCTTATATGCCATATATGTCTCAATTTCTTTCTGATCTTTCATTTCATATCCTATAATATCTTATGATATATATTAGTGGTAAATAAAATAATAGTATACTAAAATGACTGCAAAAAATGGATGTTTTTAACATTAGTAATAAACTAACAGGGTTTAAGATGGTGTTATTAAAGTTTACTTTGCTCATTGAGAAGGAACTTATTAAAGATATTGTACTTTTTTGCATAGTACCCTACATTTTTCTATAATCGTCATCGCGAGGCATCTTTAGATGCCGTGGCGATCCAGGTAAACAGCGAAGCTGTTTTTTCTAGTACGTTTCGCGTATCCTGGATTGCCGCGTCGCCGCTTTCAGCGACTCCTCGCAATGACGATCAGCAGCCATTTTAATAGTGGTTATATAAAAAATGTAGGGTACTATGGAGTTTGCCAAAAAGATCTAATGTTTATGGTCATGATGATGGACATAAAAACCAATTGATGACAAGGTGTTTAGGAAGTCTTGGTTCTGTGCTAAATCGTTAGGTTTACCGCTACAACATATATGTCCATTCAAACATATAACTTGGTCAGAATTTTTCATTACAGTAAATAAGTCATGTGATATCATAAAAATCGTAATATTGAGACGTTTTTTTATTTGATTAATAATCCGATAAAATTCTTGCTGACTAGTAACATCTAATGATTGAGTTGGTTCATCTAAAATGATTAGATCAGGATTGTTGAGTAAGGTAGCAGTCAGAATTAGCTTCTGAAATTGGCCACCAGAAAGTTCTGAAATATCATGATGTTTATAATTATCAAAATCAATAAAATTACCCCATTCTTGCCAATCATTGCGAGTAGCATTTGAGGCTAATAAATACAAAAAATTTTCAGCTGTAATTGGTAAGTCTGAAGCAAAATCTAGTCTCTGCGGTACATAGCCAATTTTTAGATGTGGGTGAATTGTTATATTACCAGATGAGGCACTGTCTAATCCCAAGATTAATCTAGCTATTGTTGTTTTTCCAGCACCATTTGGACCGATTAAAGTCGTAACCTCGCCTTTTTTAACGGTAAAATTAATATTAGTAAGGGGTAACTTTTTGCCAAATTGTTTAGATACATTACTGAATTTTATTAATGTAATATCTTCTGATATAGACACAACCACCTGATCAAAATTATTATTGTGTGTCAATTATGATAACTAACTAACCTCAGTTTTATGTAAGACATAGGTTTAATCTCCTAGATATCATCCCTGCGAAAGCAGGGATCTTAAAAAATAACCAAGAATACTATTAGATATTTTAGACCCCGCACCGAAGTAGGGGTGACATCAAGCCAGTTACATCGAACTCAGGTTAACTAGCAATGTCACCGTTAACATCATTATTACCATCTTGGTCGTCATTATCACTTTCTGATTCTTCACTTTTTTCAGATTTATCCTCCTTCTCTTGTGCAGAACCAAGAGCATACACACACAATTCTTCCAGCAGAACATTATTCTTATTAGCCAGTTCTTGCAGTTTAGTTATCGCATCCATGACCTCAGCTGGTATTTTCCCACCACGTTGCTTTGATAACCAGTCATCCTGAAAATGCAAGGGATGATGCCCCGGCTCAGGTTGCCCTACATATATGGTAAACGGTGCCATTTGTCCACCAAAATCACAATTAACACTAAACTTTTTCATAACATAACATTAGATTATTAGAATAATATTAGGGATTTCAAGATTTAATCCTAAAAAACTTATCCCTAACAAAATTGTATATGATCTAACAAAAAAATAAAAGTAAAAAATTTTGGCGACAGAACTTAACTACTCAATGACGTTTTTTCAAGTAATAGATGTTTAAATTTCTCGGAAAGTTCATAATTAGTAGCAACAAACGTTTTGTCATTATTTATTATTGCTCCACCTGATTCTCGGACAATTAAATCAAAGCTAGCTTTTAAAGTGTAATTTAATGATGAAAAATAAACAGCATCAATCTTACCAGCTGCAAGTAATAGCATTCCATAACAATGAGAACCAAAAACCCTAGCATTTTTCAAA
The DNA here is from genome assembly GCF_964026425.1 of Candidatus Tisiphia endosymbiont of Ditula angustiorana. NCBI lineage: Bacteria > Pseudomonadati > Pseudomonadota > Alphaproteobacteria > Rickettsiales > Rickettsiaceae > Candidatus Tisiphia > Candidatus Tisiphia endosymbiont of Ditula angustiorana. Next base: position 1,910,865 of record NZ_OZ032143.1, on the reverse strand, counting down.
AAAACTGGGTTTATGTTAAGATCGTCAGTAGAAATTAGAAAATTATCAAAACTAGAACAAGCCGAAACTCTTAATCTACCACTATTATTAGTGGTATTATTTCCTACCCACACCCCTTTTCCCTTCTCAACATAATAAATCTCATCAAGAGCTGGAAAGTTTATCACAGTACAAATCGTGGTTAAAATTTTATTAATCTTTTTTAAACACGTTATAGATACAGCAAAAAATGGTATACTTTTCTCTAAATTACTCAAACTATCAAGCGGATTTATTAATAAAACCATCTCAGAAGCGTTATCCAATTCGAACTTATCCTCTGGAAAAAATAAAGAACTTGTATATTTTTGCAACTCATTACGTAATAAGTCTTGTGTTTTAACATAAGACTTATTGCAGAAATCATAGTTTCCCTTGTTAGATCTTTGAAGCATTTCCAGCTCCAAAAAATCTCTCTGCAGAAACTTAACAGCTTTACATGATGCAGTAATAAGTAAGTTAGTTATAGGCTGCATAAGCTATATATGATTTCAAGGGTTGATGATAGACGATAGTATAACTTCAAGAAGAGCCAGGCAGTAGCAAAGTCGAGCGGCGTAGAGTACATGAGTAACGGAGCAGCTTCGATCTCTAGGTCGCGGGAACGCTAATTCTTGAAGTTCTACCTGAGTATATATTACTTTGCTCTCTCAACAAAGCTTATATCTTCAATTTTTACAACTATTTTCTCCCCGGTAACTAAATAAGGCGGTACCATTACCTTTACTCCATTGGTTAAAATCGCTGGTTTATAAGAAGATGTTACCGTAGAGCCTTTAATTACAGGATCAGTTTGCATAATTTCAGCAATAACGGTTTGCGGTAATTCAGCATTTAAAGCTTTTTCTTCATAAAACTGTACCTTGAGTACCATATTATCCTCAAGAAATGGCAAACATTCGCCAAGAATTGCCTTATTAATTAAAATCTGCTCAAATGTCTTATTATCCATTAACACGAGATCATCATCTTCAAAGTATAGGAATTGTAAATCCTTATTCTCAAGCTGTGCTTTTTCAACGTAATCGGATGAATTAAAACGCTCATTAAGTTTTGTACCAGTTTTTAAATTTTTCATCTCTACTTGCACATAAGCCCCACCTTTACCAGGTTTGGTATGTTCAGGTGTTTTGCTTACAACCCATAAATCATCATTATACACTATAATGTTACCAGCCCTAATAGCATTTGCTGAAATTTTCATATTATTATCACTTATTTAAAATAATTATTTTGTATATTTGTTCAAGCTGGTTATTAACACCTTTCTAGGTCTATTTTATCATTTTTATCGATAAAGGTCAAATGTATACTACTCGTAAATGAAGAGTTGATAGACGATAGAATCAAAATTATGAAGTGCTAGGCGTACATTTAGTACGTGGCTACCTACGATCCACAGCTGTCGAAAGTTCGAAGTGGATCATATTTTCAGCTCCACCAAGTTTGGATTACCGCCACAAAAAAGTACAAAATCTTATACTATCTGGTATTGAATTCTTTAACTAGATAAACTGATAGTTGTTGAATCAAATATATTAAATTTTTGTTTATCATTTCCTGCAAATTTATTGTTATAGTAAAATACATTGAATTAGGTGACAAAGAACATAGAAATAGCTTCGAATAATTTACTAGTTTCTGTTATCTTATTTTTAATCCATTTTTTCATATTAGCCCAAAATTTTTCTATTGGATTTAAGTCTGGTGAATATGGGGGTAAAAAAATAACCTTACAACCTACTGATTCTATTAATTCTTTCGTCTTCTTTGATTTATGGAAACTAGCATTATCCAGTACTACAACCTGTCCTGCTTTTAATTCTTTAATTAAAAACTTCTCAACCCAATTATTAAATAGTTCTGTATTACAAGTTCCATTAAACACAAAAGGGGCTATCGGCTTATAACCGCTGTCATTGCGAGAAGGCGTAAGCCGACGAAGCAATCCACTTATGGTTACTTTTTTGGATTGCTTCGTCGACCTACGGTCTTCCTCGCAATGACGTTACCCTATTTAAAACCCCTTCCTCTTCTAACTTTCGACAGTTGTGGGTTGAAATCCTTCCCGCCTACGCGGGAAGGATTTGCCTTGAGCTAGTTTATAACATCGTTTTCATGACTCAAACATTTTCGGGTTTAGCTATAGCCCCTTGTATTATTATTAACCATTAATTATATAAAATACTTAGTGGGGTCAAATATTATGATATATTCTAACCTTAATGCGATGTAACAAGTTAATACTAGGCTCAAGTAATCATCGCCATTAGGGGTGATGTCATCAACTATGATTTAAAAAAAAGAGAATAATAATTATTCTTACATCGATATTTGAGGTTAATTTAAAATTTATAAGGTTATTGAAATGAATATGGATAAATTTACTACACATGCAAAATCTGTCATCTCTAATGCCCAAAGCTTAGCAGCAAAAAATGATCATCAGCAACTATTGCCATTACATATACTGGCGAGTTTGTTAAATGATGATAGCGGCATTATTACTAACCTCATTAATATTTTGGGTAGTAGCTTAGACGATTTAAATAAAGCTGTAACTATAGAATTAAACAAAATCCCAAAAGTACAAATTGAAGGAGGAGGACAGCTTTATTTATCATCGGAAAGCTTAAAATTACTTAATAAAGCCTCAGATCTTGCTAAGGATAATGCTGATAGTTTTGTAACTATTGAGCGAGTTTTTGAAGCATTATCATATGACCAAACATCTGCTGGTAAAATTTTATTGGATAATTCAATAACTAGTAAAAAAATAAACGCCGCAATTCTGCAGTTAAGAAAAGGTAAGAAAGCAGATAGCGAATCTTCTGAAAGTAGTTACGATGCCCTAAAGAAATATGGTAGAGATGTCACGCGGCTAGCAGAACTTGGTAAACTTGATCCAATAATTGGCAGAGATGAGGAAATTAGAAGAACAGTACAAGTTTTGTCAAGAAGAATGAAGAATAATCCAGTGCTGATAGGAGAGCCAGGAGTTGGTAAAACAGCCATAATAGAGGGGTTAGCCCAAAGAATCTTTAGCCAAGACATTCCAGAAACGCTAGCAAATTGCCGTATCATTGAACTTGATATGGGAGCTTTAATTGCTGGGGCTAAATATCGCGGAGAATTTGAAGAACGACTAAAAGCGGTATTAAACGAGATTAAAGAATCTAGAGGGGAAGTCATTTTATTTATTGATGAACTACATCTTTTAGTAGGAACTGGCAAAACAGATGGGGCTATGGATGCATCAAATTTACTAAAACCCATGCTTGCTAGAGGGGAACTCCATTGTATTGGTGCTACCACTTTAGATGAATATCGTAAATATATTGAGAAAGATCCAGCTCTTGCTAGAAGGTTTCAGGCAGTTTACGTTAGTGAACCAACAGTAGAAGATACTATATCAATTTTACGTGGTATTAAGGACAAATACGAATTACATCATGGTGTAAGAATTGCTGATAGTGCTATAGTTGCTGCCAGCACTTTATCCAATAGATATATTACTGATCGTTACTTACCAGATAAAGCCATTGACTTAATCGATGAAGCATGTAGTCGGTTAAAAATAGAATTATCTAGTAAACCAGAAGAATTGGATGAACTTGATCGTCGTATTATTCAAATAAAGATTGAACTAGCAGCTCTAAAAAAAGAAAATGATGAACATTCAAAAAAGAAAATTATCCTCTTAACCGATGAATTAGAAAAACTTGAATCTCTTTCTTATGATATGAGTGCTAGCTGGCAAGCTGAAAAATCCAAAATACATATTGAGCAAAAATTAAAAGAGGAACTAGAAAAAGCTAAAGCAGAACTTGAACGAGCAGAAAGAAGTAGCGATCTTGCACGGGCTAGTGAGCTAAAATATGGTGTTGTTCCTGATTTGACTAAGAAATTACAACAAGCAATAGAAGGAGGAGATAACAAACTATCAAAAGAAGTCGTATCGGAAAACGATATAGCTATAATCATATCTAGAATTACTGGTATACCGATTGATACAATGCTATCAAGCGAACGTGAAAAACTACTAGCTATGGAAGATAAACTTCGCAGGTCAGTGATCGGTCAAGATGAAGCTATAAAAGGAATCAGTGATGCCGTACGCCGTTCTCGTGCTGGTTTGCAAGATATTAACAGACCACTTGGATCATTTTTATTCTTAGGTCCAACTGGTGTTGGGAAAACTGAACTAACCAAAGCTTTAGCACTTTTTTTATTTAATGATCGTAACGCTATTCTCAGAGTTGATATGTCTGAATATATGGAAAAACATTCCATATCACGTTTGATTGGCTCACCTCCAGGATATGTTGGTTATGAGCAGGGTGGCATTTTAACAGAAGCAGTACGCAGGAGACCTTATCAAGTTATTTTATTTGATGAAGTAGAAAAGGCTCATTCAGATATTTTTAACATCATGCTGCAGATTTTAGATGAAGGACGACTAACCGATAGTCAAGGGATAACCGTTGATTTTAAAAATACCATTATTGTTCTTACTTCTAACCTTGGAGCTGAAATACTTATTAATCAACGAGAAGAAGATGACCAACATAAAATCAAAGAACAAGTAATGGAATATGTACGAGCCGTATTTAAACCTGAATTCTTAAATAGGCTAGATGAGATTATTCTATTCCATAAACTAAATCGTGCCAACATACATGATATTGTTAAAATACAACTGGATAATCTAAAAAAAATTCTTTTGCAACAAAATATTATATTGCAATTTGATGAATCAGCTATAAATTACCTTGCTGATAAGGGTTATGACTCAATGTTTGGTGCTAGACCATTAAAGAGAGTTATTCAACGAGAACTACAGAATCATTTTGCCAAAATGATTCTTTCGATTAGTATTATGAGCGGTGATACGGTAAACATAAAATCAACTGGTAGTGAACTAGTTATTAATAAAGTAACCTGAGAAGATTTTGCCATAGTGAATGGTAACATCCGAAGGTGCAGGGACACCCTAGGCTATTAAACCGATGTTTTACATCGAATTGAGTTTATAATAGAATATAATTAGGAGAATAAAATAATTATGAGTATTGAAATTATAGTTCCATCTCTTGGAGAGTCTGTATCAGAAGCGGCTATTGCTAAATGGCATAAAAAACAAGGAGATGCGGTAAAAGTGGATGAGCTACTTTTAGAACTTGAGACAGAGAAAGTTACGTTAGAAGTAAATGCACTTTCCTCTGGTGTAATAAGCAAAATACTTAAGAATGAGGGCGATACAGTATATGTGGGTGAGAGTGTAGGACAAATCACCGAAGGAGAAGCTTCTAGTGTAGCTTCTCCTAGTACACTAGACAAAGAGATAAAACAGCAACCTGCAAGTACAAACAAGGTTGATGTTCCGCCTTCGGTGCAAAGATTAGTGAGTGAAAATAAACTACAATTAACTGACATAAAAGGTACTGGTCGAGAAGGCAGAGTGACCAAGGGAGATGTACTAGAGTTCATAAATACCCCGCCTGCAAAAGAAACAGAATTACCTGTTATAGCTAATGTTGTACAGGCAAATGAAGGGATGGTTGAGCGTGTTAAAATGTCACGTCTTCGTAAAACTATAGCGGATCGTTTAAAACAATCACAAAATACTGCAGCTATTCTAACTACTTTTAATGAAATTGATATGTTGAAAGTTATTAATTTGCGTATGCAATATCGTGAAGAGTTTGAGAAGAAGCATAAGGTTAAGCTGGGATTTATGTCATTTTTTGTAAAAGCTACTATTGAAGCTCTTAAAGCAGTCCCATCGGTAAACGCCGAGATAGAAGGGGATGAGATTCTGTATAAGAATTATTATGATATTGGTGTTGCAGTAGGGACAGAGCAGGGTCTAGTAGTGCCAATAGTTAGGCAGGCTGACAAATTGAGTTTTGCTAAGGTTGAGAAAGAAATTGCTGGTTTGGGTAAAAAGGCTAGAGAAGGAAAATTATCTATGTCTGATTTATCAGGTGGAACATTTACCATTTCAAATGGCGGTGTTTATGGATCACTATTATCAACTCCGATTATTAACCCTCCTCAATCAGGTATTTTAGGTCTTCACAAGACCGAAGAAAGACCAGTAGTGGTTAATGGTAAGATAGAAATACGTCCCATGATGTACGTTGCTTTATCTTATGATCATCGTATTATTGATGGTAAAGAAGCAGTTACTTTTCTTGTAAAAATAAAAGAATTGATTGAGAATCCTGAGAAATTGTTATTAAATCTTTAATATACTCCAATGATCCTACGAATTGGATTTGAAAATGAGGGGCGAGTAAGCGGAATGTACATTTAGTACATGAGTACGCGAGTTCCTGATATTTTCAAAAAACAATTCGTAGGAGCAGAAGAGTATATGGAAAAGGAATATAATTGAGGAGTATAGTTATGGTGAAGAAAAAATATGCTTTCGATGATCCAGATGTTAAAATTGAAAAGTTTCGTCCTACTAGCAAGGATATAAAGGATTATATTACAGCTCAGCATGCAACTTTAGCAAGTGACCCTAAGGAAAGTTTAAGCCTTAACCAGTATTTAAAGGGCAAATATTTTGAAGATAGTAATGTAGTAGTAGTTGCAGATTTATCTGATAGGACTTTTAGTAGATCTGGTAATGTAACAGACCTAAGCGGAGGAGATTTTACTGGTTGTATATTTAAAAATACTACTTTTAAAGAATGTAATTTAGCTGATGCAGTGTTTTGTGATGTTGATTTTGACAAGGCTTATTTCGAAGATACTATTCTACAAAACATAGATTTTAGAGGAGCTGACCTTGCTAATTGTAGGTTTTCTGATAACTATAAAGGATACTCTCAAATAGGGAAAGAACGTGATATTGAGGGGATAAAATTCAGCACCACTTCTTCTTTAGGCAGAAAATATGCTGACATAAAAAGTGACTTAGTTCGCAAAAAAGAGCAGCAAGATTTTATAAGTAGTAAACAAAAAGAATTAGAGGAGGCGGAGAAGAAGTTAAGCTTGAAAGCTCAGGCTTGGCGTATTGGAGGTTATAAAACCGGGAATTCAGAATATGATAGGCTGGAAGAAGAGCTGAAGCTAATGGTTGAGCAAAAAATATTTCCTAGAGAAGATAATCCAATGCATGAAACTTTTCAAAATATTTATGGCAGTAGCAGTTGTACTTTTGATCCAGCTTATGTACGAGGATCAACTAAAGAACAGCGAAATCAAGAAATACAATATGTACCCTTAGCTCGGAAAGATATAGAGCAATATTTGCAGACAAGAAAGAGTAATGAACATTTAAGCTTAAATGATTTTGCTAAATCTAAATTAGAGAAATCACAGATAAGATCAGGAGCAAGAATTATTGCAGATTGTTCTAGTAGAGTTGATACTTCTACTAATAATGAATGGTATGATAGAGTTGATTTATCTGGTTTAGATTTCTCAGGAGCAGATTTACGGGGTGCTGTGTTCGCAGGGTCCGTTTTATCCGGATGCAAATTTAATGGCACTAATATTAGTGAAGCGAATTTCGAGAGTGCAGAACTTGATGGAGCTAATTTTTTAAGGTCTAAAGCAGATAACGCCAATTTTTTTAATAGTAATTTAAGTCAGGCAGTCGTTGATAATAGTCAGTTCACACATGCTTTTATGGCTCGTTCTAATGGTCAAGAGGTTGTGATAAATAACTCCAACTTTGATTATGCAAATATAAAAAATGGTAAATGGGATCACGCAAAATTGACTGATTCAACATTTAATCAGGCAGATTTGCAAGGTATTGCTTTAATATCAGCAGATTTACGAAGAGTACAAATGCAGCATGCAATATTAGATAAAGCTATTTTAACAGAGTGTCAAGTTATAGAGAGTGATTTATCTAATGCTTTGATGGAAAAGGCTGAAGCACATAAAGCAAAATTTAAAGATACTATATTGCAGAACATAGAAGCAAAAGGATTAGATTTGTCGGATGCTGAGTTAAGTGGTTTGACTAAGCTGGATGGAGCGAATTTAGAAGCAGCTATTCTAAGAAGGATTAATGCTGAAGGAGTGAATTTTATTAAGGCCAATCTAAATATGGTGGAAGCACAAAAGGCCAATTTCAGAAATGCAATTTTAGAAGGAGTAGAGGTCAAATTTGCTAACTTAACAGAGGCGGTTTTGGAAGGAGCGAAGGCTAAAGGAATCAATACAAGTTATAGTATACTAAAAAAAGTTCATGCACAAAAGGCTGATTTCTCAAATAGTATAATGAGGAGTATTGACGCTCAGGAAGGTGATTTTACCGAAGTAATATTCATGAATGGTGATCTTACAAAATCAAAATTGCAGCAAGCGATATTGGAAAAAGTACAAGCAGAAAAGGTTAAGTTAGAAGGGGTGAATTTACGTGCGGCAAAGTTAGCTGAGGCTGATTTGTCCAAAGCTACGGTCGATATTGATACTGATATTGTGGACGTAAATTTGATGGGTTTAAAAGGCACATTCATTCAAAATGGTCAAGAAATTATCCCGCAGAAGCTTCAAGAAGAGCAAAAACAATTGGAACAAGTAAAAAAAGCGGAGCAATTAGAATTAACACTAGAGAATTTACCTCACATCGCTGTAGGCCTATTAAAAGAGACAGGGGCATTTCTTCTTGATATTGCTACTATAGTACCTTCAGCTATTAGGAATCCGCTGGATACAAAGAAGCTATTATATGATGAGCTATATGCTGATTTCCTGAAATTTCAAGAAGTCAGTGGAAAATTATTAAGTGATAAGTTGCTAATTGAAGAAAGGCAAAAATTACAAAAAGAACAAGTAGAGCATGCATCTAATCTAATCAAGGGAGCTGGTGCAGTGGCTGATATATATATTCCTGCTCTGAATGAAGCACAATCTGATCTATTGAAAGATCAGATCGCTCAGCGTGTTTTGTTGTCAGTTTTAGGAGCTGTGTTAAATCCTGCTCCAATGATTTCACCTACAGAAGCTAGTAGAGTTAATCCTGATATATTTGATGGAGTAGATAAAAATTTTATTAGAAGGATAGTGCCGTTGGTGCTAAAATTAGGAGGTGGCATATTAGAAGGAGAATCAAATAAAAAAGTACAAGAAATTTATAAAAATCTAATAATTTCTAACGAGAATTCAGGGCGTGATATCATTAAAAATGCTTTGGAAATCTTCACCAGCCCTAAAGTAGCGGAAGTAGTCAAGAAAGATTTAGTTGAGTTTTTACGCGATCCAGCTAATCAAAAAGAAATTACCAAAATTGCTGAGAATGTTCTAGACGATACATTTACTAGATTCGTATCAAAAGAATTTTTTAAAAATACTATGTTACTGGCAACTAATGCAAGTAGCACGATATTAGATCATACTCCTGAAATGGTTATGATTTATGAGCTTTATATGAAACATCAAGATCTTGGCTTGGAATTATTGACTGATAAAAATTTATCTTCGACTCGAAAAGAAGAAATAGTGGAAATACAAAAAGCCATGGTAGCGTATATTTTAGATAATGCTGGTAAGGTCGTTCAAGATCTAGCTCCTGCCTTAAAATCGATGCTACCACAATATTTTGCTGATAATAAAGATAATATTTTAGGTTTTTTGGATCAAACAGAAGTTCAGCAAAATATAAGATCTCTTGGTCTGAATCCTAAATTTGTACGTGATGCAACAGCAGCAACTATTCCATTTATTGTTGATGTTTTACCGATAATAGCAGAACTTACTGAAAGTTGTTTAGCAGACAAAGAGGGGGTAAGAAGAATCATTGAGCAAACTAAAGATGTTATGAACGTACCTGAATCCAAACAAGCAGAAAAAGTTGGTGAATTAGTAAACTCTCTTATTAAGTTTAATAAGGATAATCCTAAGGTTAAAGAAGTTTTACAAGAAAAAATACCTGAGCTTTTAATAAAACATGCTAAAGACCTTGGTCCTGTGGTTGAGAAATTTTTAAATGAAACCGAGATGGGTAAAAAACTAAAACTAAAAGGTGAAGCAGTTGTTAAAGTACTAGGGGATCATGCTAAGGAAGTAGGAACAATAACGGCTTCCTATAAGAAGGGAGAATATAGTGCAATGGTTCGTCCATTGATTAATTTGTTATCTGATGCAAAAGTTCTAAGTTTAGCTGTAGGAGCTACTATTAACCTTTGGAAGTATAATTTTCAAAAACATTTTGTGTCTAATTCAACACGTGAAAAAGTAATTGGTGAAAAAATGGGTCAAATTATTGGAGATATTTTGCTAAGTCCTCTTTTAGTATCATTGCCAGGAGAGAAAAGATATTTATCTTCCATTTTTCAGGAGCAGGCTGAAAAATATAGTCGAAGTAATTCATATGAGTATTCACCAATACTTGATTATTCCTTAAGTAATAAAGATTTAAGAGGATTATCTTTTGAAAAAGTAGATATGAAATTAGATAATTTTGAAATTAAAGGATTTAATTTTAATGAAGTAACATTAGGGAAATGTTCTCTGAAAAATGCTGAATTGAAAGAATGTTCTTTTAAGAGAGTTACTTTTAAAGAACATATAGACTTTGAAGGAGCTACCATTGATGGTAATACTTTAACTACACTTCTTCCGGAAATTAAAAAATATAATAAAAAACATCCAGAAAAAACAATGAATTTAGATAATATAAGAGTTGTTGGGAATATAAGTGAAGAAGTTAAATCAAATCCTTTGCTAAAAAATGTAGATTTGAATAAAGCTACTATAAAAAAAATAAAAGTTGTTCCACCAGTACCTAAAGCAAGTCAAACAATGTCGCCAAATGAACATAGAAGAAGATATGATAGAAATGCTAACAAAGAAAGACAAACAAATCTGTTAATCAGATAAAATAATGTTTGACATTGTTCTGAATAATCGGTATAAAACTTCACACAGGGCAACAATCCTGTAGCTGTTTGAAAAGTTGATAAAACTGAAAACTAAATACACACTGCGATAATAAAAATTTATGATCGTGAGTGGATACTGTAAAGTAGCAGAATTAGTTCTGTACACATCGTACAATCTCAAGCTTTAAAAGAATCAAAGTAAATAAAATAAGAGCATTTGGTGGATGCCTTGGCACTAGAAGGCGATGAAGGACGTAATACGCTGCGATAAGCTTCGGGGAGCTGCGAATAAGCTTTGATCCGAAGATTTCCGAATGGGGAAACCCACCTGCTTAGCAGGTATCGTATAGTGAATACATAGCTATGCGAAGCAAACCCAGTGAACTGAAATATCTCAGTAGCTGGAGGAAAGGACATCAACCGAGACTCCGTTAGTAGTGACGAGCGAACGCAGACTAGGCCAGTGGCTTCAGAATAAAAACTAGAACAACATGGAAAGGTTGGCCATAGAGGGTGATAGCCCCTTATAGGTAAAAAGTTTTGGAGTCCTTGAGTAAGGCGGGACACGTGAAATCCTGTTTGAACATAGGGGGACCACCCTCTAAGCCTAAGTACTCTCTAGTGACCGATAGTGAACAAGTACCGTGAGGGAAAGGTGAAAAGAACCCCGATAAGGGGAGTGAAATAGACCTGAAACCGAATGCTTACAAGCAGTCGGAGCAGACATTGAGTTTTAAAGCTCGTTTATATGTTCTGTGACGGCGTACCTTTTGTATAATGGGTCAGCGACTTAGTTTATCTAGCAAGCTTAAGCCGTTAGGTGTAGGCGTAGCGAAAGCGAGTCTGAATAGGGCGACTTTAGTTAGATGAATTAGACCCGAAACCGAGTGATCTAGCCATGGCCAGGTTGAAGGTGGAGTAATATCCGCTGAAGGACCGAACCCACTACTGTTGAAAAAGTAGGGGATGAGTTGTGGCTAGGGGTGAAAGGCCAATCAAACTCGGATATAGCTGGTTCTCCGCGAAATCTATTTAGGTAGAGCGTTATAGCGATTACCGTCGAAGGTAGAGCACTGGATGAGCTAGGGGGTCCTACAGACTTACCAAACTCAACCAAACTCCGAATGTCGACGAGTACAGCATAGCAGACAGACTGTGGGTGCTAAGGTCCATAGTCGAGAGGGAAAAAGCCCAGACCGCCATCTAAGGTCCCTAAATCATGACTAAGTGTTAAAGGATGTGAGAAAACCAAAACAACTAGGATGTTGGCTTAGAAGCAGCCATCATTTAAAGAAAGCGTAATAGCTCACTAGTCTAAATAAGTTTTCTTGCTCCAACAATGTAACGGGGCTCAAGTCATGTACCGAAGATGCGGATTTGTACTTTAATAGTGCAAATGGTAGCGGAGCGTTCCGTAGGCCTGTGAAGGTGAACTGTGAAGTTTGCTGGAGGTATCGGAAGTGAGAATGCTGACATAAGTAGCGATAAAGAATGTGAGAAACATTCTCGCCGAAAGTCCAAGGGTTCCTGCGTAAAGTTAATCTGCGCAGGCTTAGTCGGCCCCTAAGGTGAGGCTGAAAGGCGTAATCGATGGGAATCAGGTTAATATTCCTGAACCTGAGGAATGTGACGGAAATAGTAAATTGTATACGCTTATTGGATTGCGTGTGCAGTGAATGTTTTCCAGGAAATAACACCTCATTAAAGACCGTACCCTAAACCGACACAGGTGGACAGGTAGAGTATACCAAGGCGCTTGAGAGAACGATGCTGAAGGAACTAGGCAAATTGCATCTGTAACTTCGGGAGAAGGATGACCTGTAAATGGGCAACCATTTATAGGTGGCACAAACTAGGGGGTAGCGACTGTTTATTAAAAACACAGGGCTCTGCAAAGTCAATAGACGAAGTATAGGGTCTGACGCCTGCCCAGTGCTGGAAGATTAAGAGGAGGGGTGCAAGCTCTGAATTGAAGTCCCAGTGAACGGCGGCCGTAACTATGACGGTCCTAAGGTAGCGAAATTCCTTGTCGGGTAAGTTCCGACCCGCACGAATGGCGTAACGATTTCCCCGCTGTCTCCAGTATCGACTCAGCGAAATTGAATTCTCCGTGAAGATGCGGAGTTCCCGCGGTTAGACGGAAAGACCCCGTGAACCTTTACTATAGCTTTGCACTGGTATTAGGAATTAGATGTGCAGGATAGGTGGGAGACTATGAAGCGGTGGCACAAGCCACTGTGGAGTCATCCTTGAGATACCACCCTTTTGATTCTTGATATCTAACCGCGATCCTTGAATCAGGATCCGAGACAATGCATGGTGGGTAGTTTGACTGGGGCGGTCGCCTCCCAAAGAGTAACGGAGGCGCGCGATGGTTAGCTCAGGTTGGTCGGAAATCAACTATTAGAGTGCAATGGCATAAGCTAGCCTGACTGCGAGTCTGACAAGACGAGCAGAGACGAAAGTTGGTCATAGTGATCCGGTGGTCCCGAGTGGAAGGGCCATCGCTCAACGAATAAAAGGTACTCCGGGGATAACAGGCTGATGATTTCCAAGCGTCCATAGCGACGAAATCGTTTGGCACCTCGATGTCGGCTCATCACATCCTGGGGCTGGAGAAGGTCCCAAGGGTTCGGCTGTTCGCCGATTAAAGTGGTACGTGAGCTGGGTTTAGAACGTCGTGAGACAGTTTGGTCCCTATCTGCCGTGGGTGTAGGAAGTTTGAGAGGATCTGCCTTTAGTACGAGAGGACCGAGGTGGACGTACCTCTGGTGGACCAGTTGTCGCGCCAGCGGCATAGCTGGGTAGCTAAGTACGGAAGGGATAACCGCTGAATGCATCTAAGCGGGAAACCCACCTCAAAACTAGACTTCCCTATCAGAGCCGTGGAAGACCACCACGTTGATAGGCCAGGTGTGGAAGCACGGTAACGTGTGTAGCTAACTGGTACTAATAGCTCGATTGTTTTACTTTGCTGAGGTTGTACTTGTGTACAGCATTAATTCTGCAAGAAACATAAAAAGGTTTTCAGTTTTATCAACAACTCAAATTTTAGACCTCTTTTGAAATTATGGTTCTATAAATAAATGTCTAAAGAAGTCTATTATATAAAAAAATTTGTATTGCTAGCTTGGTGGTTATAGCACGAGTGAAACACCCGATCCCATACCGAACTCGAACGTGAAACCTCGTAGTGCTGATGGTACTATGCCCTGAGGCATGGGAGAGTAAGTTGCTGCCAAGCTTGCAATGCAAATTTTTTATGAAGGCCATGTACACTCAAATGATCCTACGAATTGGATTTGGAAATTAGGGGTGAACTAAAGTAGTACGCGAGTTCCTGATGTTTTTCAAAAAAACAATTCTTAGAAGCATAAGAGTGTACAGATTGTCATTAGACCTTTGTTTTGTGTTCCAATTCTCCAAATCATTTAACTACCCTTGCAAGCAAGCCTTTTAAAAAGTAAGTTTTAAAAAATCAACTAAATTATCTACTAACAATAATCCATATTATTTGATAAAATTAGAGCAAAAAGAAGGAGGGAATATGAACAATATTAACACTAAGTTTTACATACCACTAGTAATATACTCGATGAAAATCAACAATTGCGTTGTTGTTGTCCAAGACCTGCGGTGCTCACGTACTAATGTACGCTGTGCTCCTCGGCTTGGACACTCCTAGCACTTGTTGATTTTGATCTTCGTCTACCAACTCTTCATTTACGAGCAGTATACTACTTGGTATATTCACTTATTCATTAAATTTTTTTAATAAAATATCTCAGTGTTCTTTAATATTTGTGTTTTTAGCTTTAACTGCAAATATCATATCTGAACTATATGGCAGGAAAAAAGCTTTGACTGCTGTGACGTTGTGTATAATAGTAAGCTTTGGTTTGTTATGGGACTTCAATTATTATATTCATGGTCGTGTTATTAATGGAATTATTATTGTATCTTTGGTATCTATATTGTTATCAACATATTGTAGTACAAGTGTATTTTTACAGCTCAAGTCAACATGTTCTTTGAATACAAGAAATTTTGCTGGTTTAATGATGGGTGCGGTTGTAGATGGCATTGTGATTCAGGATTCTTTGTAAATATATTCTCTACAAGTAGAGTTTTGTCGGTGTTTTTAAAAGAAGTATTATTTAAATGTGCATATTCATTAACAGTTTATATATGTATATTTTTGGGATCATTTTTAGTCCAAAAAGTATATTGCAATAATAGGAGTACCCGCGAACTGAGGAATTCTTGAGTAAAAAATATAGCTGAGTATACTGCTATGATTTCAAGAGTTGGTAGACGATAGAATCAAAATCATGATAGTAGCGGGAATTACCAAGTCGAGGGACTAGGGGCGTACAGTTAGTACGTGAGTATACCCTCCTCCTTTCAAGTGTTGGTGTTGTGGCACGATGGGACTTCGCGTACTCATGTAGGTTTGACTACGTTCCGTTCGCTCGCCTTACTATTACCCACAAAATAACAATGGTGAAAAAGAAGTAAAAATAATATACTGATTTGCAATTAAAATATTACATTGTAGAGGTATAGTATGAGTCAAGAAATAATAAATAATTATTTGACCGAGGAATTTAGTGGAGCTATTTTGGGTGATAAAAGGCTGACAAATAGGTTAATAAAGATAGCTGATAATTTTGCAAATATACCTGAAAGCTCAATTAATCAAGCATGTGGAAATTGGGCAGAAACAAAAGCAGCATATCGTTTTTTTAAAAACGATAATGTTAAGGAATCAAAAATATTAGAAGCCCATATTGCTAAAGCAGTAGAAAGAATCAAAGAGCATGATAAAGTTCTTGTTATACAAGATACTAGTTATATCACATATACTAGTCATAAAAAAACTACTGGATTGGGTGTGTTATCAAGAAAAGAGGGAAAGAATGTTAAAAATATTGAATGTAAAGGTCTGATAATGCATACTGCCTTTGCGGTTGCTACCAATGGATTAGCACTTGGGTTGTTGGATCAAAAGATTCACAATAGACCAGCAGTGCCTGAAGAAATACAACAGTTAAAAAAAACTAGTCATGGTAATGCGGTACATATTAAAGATAAAGAAAGTATGAAGTGGCTTAATGCATTACAGAACACTATTAATGCAACGAATAATAGTAATACCCAAATTATAACTGTTTGTGATAGAGAAGCTGATATATATGATTTTTTTGAATTGGCACAAGCTCAGAAATCTAAAGTTTTAGTTAGAGCTGCACAGGATAGAGAAATAAATAAAAAGTCAAAATATTCCAAAAAAGATAGACAATATTTGTGGAAGGTAGTATCGGGTTTCCAGTGTGCTGGAGAAATAGCAGTTAAAGATACTAGTCAAGAAAATAAAGCTAATAGGATTAGACATTTGGAAGTTAGATTTGGAAAATTTATAATGAATCCTCCTGTAAACAATGTAAGACATAAAACAGAAACATTGCCAAATTTACCAGTATATGCCATCAATGTTATTGAGCGTCGTCCCCCTAGTGGAACAACACCATTAGAATGGATGTTACTAACCAATATAGTTATCAATAATTTTGAAGAAGCTATAGAGAAAGTAAGATGGTATTGTTTAAGATGGAGAATTGAAATTTTTCATAAAATTTTAAAATCTGGATTTAGGGTTGAACAATGTAGACTTGCAACAGGAGAAAGATTAATAAAATACTTGACAATCATGAGCATAATTGCTTGGAGAATTTTTTTTATTACTTTAATTGGCAGAACTAATCCTAATCTACCATGTAGTGTAATATTAGCTGAAGAAGAATGGCGAGTTTTGTATGTAAAGATACACAAAGCAGCTCCCCCTAATAATACAATTCCTACAATAAAAAATGCTATAATATGGGTTGCTAAATTGGGTGGGTATTTAGCAAGAAAAAATGATCTAGAGCCTGGTCCTATTGTATTGTGGAGAGGATGGCAACGGTTATTTGATCTAGTTCAAGGTTATCAATTAGCTAACTCTAATATTTGTGGGTAATAGTAAGCGCAGGGGTGACATCGTTGTGTTTATGTTCTCCTTGCGTAGGGTTTATGTCATTCCTACTTCGGTGCGGAATCTAGAAAAATGACCAAGATAGGTTGTTAAGTTATTTTAGACCGCTACCTTCGCAGGGATGACATCCGAAGGTGCGGGGAAGACATCGGGATTAAACCGATGTTTTATATCGAACTCATACAATAAAAAAGCCATGATAAATATAACGTGATCAGTTATATATAGTGGTAGGATGGGTAAACTGTATCTCGAATTGAAGCTTTGAATTTTAAAGACTTCGTACCTGAGCAAAGACCCATCCTGTTTGGATAAAGACTACGAACGGATGTCATAAGGTTTAAACCTTGCGTATGAGTATGTAGCGTATCCTATTATTAATATAAATCATGAGGCTCTATATGGCAACAACTTATATTGGTGTGGACGTTAGTAAAAAAACTTTAAGTATCTATATACCAGCTACCAACAAGGCTTTACTACTATGCTTAGCACCATTAATAAACACTATACTGCCTTATCTGAATTAAATGTTGTCTTTGAACCTACTGGTGGATATGAACATAATTTAAGAGAATTTTTAAAAATAAATAAATTGCCTTTTGCTACAGTACACCCTAATAAAGTGCGTAGTTATGCTAAAGCTAAAGGATGGCTTGCTAAAACTGATAATATCGATAGTAAATTGTTGCATGATTATGCAACGTGCTTTGCTTTACCAGTGAATGTTACTTATGATAGTAATAGTCAACAACAGTTACATGCTTTATTAAAAAGAAGAGAACAATTATTACTATTTAAGAATCAAGAAATTGCTAGGCAGGATACAGAGTTTAATGCTGTCGTCATTTTATCTTTGAACCAGCATATTGCTAGTTTAACAGCACAATTACAAGAGATTGAGGATAGTATCAAAGAATTAATTTCTCCCGATTTTAAAAGATTAAAATCATGTTTTTAGCAAAATATTAATTTAACAATCAGATGCAGAGCCGTCTCAAATCTGATTGTTTCTATAACTTCACCGAATTTGGGATAAGAATTGACAAATTCTTATCCCGAATTCGCGTATTACGTAAAGCACTAGGTTTACGTTTTAGAGCTGTTATATAGTGCCATGGATTATAAATTTTCTGATAGCATTTAAAACAACGAACATGTTCTGCAATAATCTTGCTTTCATGTAAAATTACTATCTGCCAAGCATAGGATTTAATCTGTACACTAAGTCCCACATATTCACATGGGACACTATACATATTAGTGTCCCATTGTATTAAGCTCAAAGGTGATATGGTCGTTGGATGTAATCTATAACCCGTAAACTGCCCTCTATATCTTATTAAATATGCCTTCTCTTCCTCATATATTTCTAAAATCGTTCTTTCTGTAAATTCAGGATGTCTTTTAGTTTTAGCCCACTCTATAGACATCTCTCTTAGCTGAATGTTAATAGCTTCATAACTATCTCCTTTCAATATTGGAGTAAAAAAGTTACGTCTAGTGTCTCCTACTTGTTTCTCAACCTGTCCTTTCTCCCATCCCGATGCTGGAGTACAGGCAAGTGGCTCAAATAAATGGTGAAAGGCCATTTGGATAAACTTCTCGTTAAAGATACGATCCTTGCCAATCAATATTTTTTTGACAGCCGTCTTCATATTGTCATAAATACCATTCTTACAACAACCAGCAAAAAACTTGAAAACTTGATCATGGGCATCCATAACCATTTCCAGCTGCTCATTAGGATAAACCACTACCAAAGAATAACGACTATAGCATAGCTTTATTCTTGCTGCTTTAACTTTAGCAACTTCCCCATTTAAACATATTTCTTCCTCTCCCCAATCAAATTGAAATGCTTCTCCAGGTTCAAAATTTAGTGGAATAAATACTTGCCTGCCCCTTGCCTCGTATTCTCTACGAAAGCTTCGCACAATTAGATTCACAGATTCGTAACTTCCTGTATACTCAATTAACCTGAAGAGTTGCAGAAATGGTTAACGGTAATAGTTTGGAAATTATCGTTTATTAAGGTACGTAACCTATCTTTATAATCACCGATGTTGCTAAAAAATTTGTTTATTGCTTCCGAAAATTGTTCAAAATTATGATAAAATTTATTATTAGTTGTAATACGGTGCATAAACTTCCATAATCTCTCAATTGGGTTCAGATTTGGACTATATGGTGGCAAAAATACTAGCTCTATTTTCGTATTTACTAGGTATTCCTTGACTTTCTTGGATTTGTGGTAACTAGCATTGTCACAGATTAAATATATTCTCTCCTTGTCACTATTCTCCTCTTCTAACTTTTGTAAAAAATTAACTATCTGCTCCCCATTTATTTTGGGGTTCTCTGTACTTACTAACTGCAAATCGGCTAGGTTAATAGCACCAATCATGTGCTTTCTTTTCCAGCCACTGAATGTTGGTAAGGTTTTATCTTGGTTCTTTCTTATCCAACCACACCTTGCCCTTGCTTGATACTGAGGATGAACACCATCCATAAAATATATAGCTTCCTTATCTCTGAGATTCCCTTTTAGCAAACTGTAGTTTAACTTAAATAATTCTTGCTTGTCAAAATCCAGCTTAGCCGGTACTATTTTCGGCTTCTTGTAAACAAATCCCAGTTTGTATAGTAATTTTGTTACTCCCGTTATCGTATATGTCACACCATATTTGTTCTCAATGTGATGCATAATATCTTTCGCATAAACATAATTATTTGCTTCTAGGTGAGTCACTAATTCTGTCTTCTCACCATCACTTAATTTGCTTGCACTACCCCCATTGTCGGTATTAAGCTTATTGGCTTTTTGATAATCAACAATATGTTTTCTTATCGCTTCGTGGCTCAAGAGTAGTACCTTAGCAATCTCTACATTACTATACCCATCGTCATACATCAAAACTGCCTTAATACGATCACGTATGCGTCCGTCTCGTTCTGTCTTATGACGTTCCTTCAACTTTTCTCTTTGTTCTTCTGTCAATACATTCTTACTCATAATGTCCTAAACTTTATAATATCTCTCCTATCTTTGCAACTCTTCATTTATGAGTAGTATATAACCCGATATCTGAAGCTGTTGGTATAACTTTTTTGCCGTCATTCTACGTCGAACCGGCTCCTTGCTATTCTCTGCTAGTAGCTGATTTAGTACTTCAAGATGATTGCCAAGAACTGGCTTACCTTTGCTATATTTTGCTAACTCAAATTTAGTTTGATCGCTGCGAATGACTTTTCTTACTGTATTCTTTGATATATTCAGTTCTCTAGCAATTGCTTTAATTGCTTTGCCATCAACGTAATACATTCTACGTATTTTTCCAATTGTTTCCACTATAAACACCCTTTAAAAAACTCCTTAAAAAAATATTAATTTTTTGGAGATATTGTTACTTATTTAGGGGGTCAATTTTCATTACAATTTTTCCCTTAAAGGGATCAATAGCTGATTACAATTTACATAGGTTAATAACCTCTTCCTCTGTAGCTTTTCAGCTGTTACTTACAATAATGACAATTATCTTAATTTATATTAATTTTATGGTTTGGTGGGCAACGGGGATTGTATCAATTACCTGGTTCAGAAAAAAATATGAAAGATTTTTATTGGTACTTAAATAATATGTTGGACTTCTTAAATTTATTGTGCATTCATGACATGTAAACAATAATATCTAAAATATTATACTCATATGGATAATGTCATAAAACAAAGATTAAAATTACAACAAAAGAAAGCCAAAATTATTACTGAAGAAGCTAAACTTAAAATTATAGAAAGAAAAGTGCGTACTCGTCGCTTAATTAAACTGGGGGGATTAATTGCTAAAGCAAAACTTGATGACTTACCTACCAATAGTTTATTTGGAGCATTAGTTTCTTTAAAAAATGACTTAACAGACTCCCCACATATCAAAAACCAATGGACTAAAATTGGTAAAGATATTTTTGATCAAGAATTAAAAGATAAGCATCTATTATCTTAAAATTTGTAACTCATTGGAAAAGCAAAATTATATACTGCTCGTAAATGAAGAGTTGGTAGACGAAGATCAAAATCAACAAGTGCTAGGAGTGTCCAAGCCGAGGAGCACAGCGTACATTAGTACGTGAGCACCGCAGGTCTTGGACAACAACAACGCAATTGTTGATTTTCATCGAGTATACTCTTCCAAGAAAAGTTACAACCAGCTCTAAGGAGACAAAATAGCCTATTGATAATTATATGAATAAATATAATTATCAAAGATTTCATTCAGCTATTGGTTATAAAAAACCTATGCATATCTATCTTAATTATATGCATACATGCAAATTGCTGCTTAATAAATGCAAATAATAAATTTTACCATAATTTTGCTCAATTCTCAGAAGCTATAGATAGATTTTTTGGTAATATTGATAAATACAAAGTTAATTTGCTTACTCTTATAACTGACCAATTTCAGACTATAACTTTTAATCATTTTGCCAACTCTTCAGGTTAATTGAGTATATACACCAATTGCACGCTCTAACTTTACAAAAAATTTATTCTACACTCAAATTTGTTTTGGTAGTCATAAAATTAATCCTTATTTTTGTTGTAGAGAATAGACACTGAGGTTAGAGCTGAAATTTGAAGTTTGTGTTCTAACTTCAGTGCTTGATACCACACCATGTGGCATCTATTCCCAATTCTGTATAATCACAAAGGTGTAGTTGTTTTTCCCCTAATATTAAGCCACAGACAAAGTATCTCTCACTTTTTTGTCGTGGATATCTAGAGCTTTAATTAACAACTCTCCTATTTCGTCACTAATCATTCTTTCTGCAAAATCTATTGTTATTTCGCTGACAACTTTATTAGACTCTAGAATTTTTATTAGTTCCATTGCCCTATCATTACTCATATCCACGTAACCAAAATCTATCTCTTTGATGGTTCTGTTAATTTCTAGAGCTTTAAAAAGCTGCACAATCCCAAAATCACTGATATCATTGCCCTCAAGTTCTATGTACTTTATAGTGCTATTATTTGCTAAAAACCACGCTAATGCAACTGCCCCATGACAACCAATATTGTTATATTTAAGTTTTATATAATCCAATGTGCTGTTAGTCTCTAGCCCCTTGATAAGCAGACTTATTCCCTCACAACCAATATTATTGCCGTTAAGCTCAGTACAGGACAAAGAGATTAACAAGGTGATAATCGGAGTAAAGATGGTATTATTGGCTTAATAAATTTTGTTATAACTTCCATCCATTTTTCCATCATTTCTGCAATATTCAAAAATATTCTCTGCAAGTAATCTAAGCCATACCTGAATAAGGATATAGACTTTCTACCATGTTTTTTAAGCTTTATAGGTTTGATAGAATTTTGCCATTGACCCACAACATAAGCAAAAGTAAATGCTATAGCAAGTAAACCAAGCAATTTACTAATTCTATCTAAATGTATTATATGGGTATTTTCAAAATTGAAGCCCCGCGTCTTAAGGCAAGCAAAAAGGTTTTCTATTTCCCATCTTTTTTTATATATATTTAGTGCTATATTAGGGTTATCATTGGTAGCTATGATTACTAATTCTCCTTGAGCATTACGCAATGCTGCTACAGATACTTTAGGTCCTTTATAATTCTTACCCAAATATCTTTTTCCTTTAAACAACATATATTCACCATTCTGTAACTTCTTAATTAAATGATTAGCAGTAACTAACTCATCTTCTGCTCTACCAATGGTAAGATTGGCTTTGATTCTAATATAAAATGGTATCATTTTATCGGCTAAAAACTTTAGCCATAAATCACCTATAAACTCCCGATCCCCAAGCAATGCTGACATCTTCTCTATGCCAAATATAGTAATAAACCTTTCCATTAATTGCTGACGTTCAACGTTATTAGAAGTTCCTGCTTTTGGCAACATATCCCACATAATTGGTATAGCAATGCCTTTATGGCAAATAGATAATACTAAAATATTGATGTCAAGCTTACCAAATTTCCAATTTGTCCGATCCAGCACTAGTAACCATTGTTCAGCATCAATTCCAGCCAACCTAACCAGTAACTTGGCTAAGGACGTATATGATAATTCACATTTGGCAAAAAATCTCTGTAATTTCTTATAGCGTGATTCTTGCTTATCTCCTTTTATCGTTAAGGCAAGCTGTGTAAGATTTACATCTCTCACTTGCAATAATCCTAATATTATTTGTTCTATTAATTTTATGCTTGCAAAACTATTAAAAAAGTAGTCTCCTATTAATTGTGATAACGCTGTAATCATTCTCTTGCCTCTTAAGTCTTCAATAACCTAAGTAATAGAGCTTTGGCTACGCGTTATCTACTTATTTTCTTCTCTCCTTAATCTCTTTGTCCTGTACTGAGGCCGTTAAGGTTTATTTCACTTAGAACTTTATTATGTCGCAAAGCTTGGCTAAGTAGCTTGACCCCAATACCACCTTTTCAAGATATAAGTTTTCAAGTAGTTTATTAAAATAAGGAAAAATGCATTCTTAAAGCGGCTAACGCGAATGCATTTTAAACCTTTCTAAAGCTAAAAACTCGATAATCAAGTTTTTTTCTGAAGGCTACAATTCATGGTAGTTTATGTCATCCCAGCGTAGGCTGGGATCTAAAAAAGTTTAAATAGTCTTTCAGGCTATTTTTTAGATTCCGCACCGAAGCGGGAATGACATCTTCTCAGCTTCTTTTCATGATTTTCAAACTGCCATGAATTATATAACTTAATAAAAACATGATTATCGAGTAAAAACATGATTTTAATCTTTTAAAATCATGTTTTTAGCAAAATGTTACCTTTTTCGTACTACACCTTGGGTTTTACTACTACTATTTTCAAGGACTACTTTCATAGCATTTCCTACTTGTAGTAGTTCAGGTAACGATTCTAACGGGGTTCTTAACGATGTAAGGTTTTTCAAAAAATATGCTGGTAGAATATTTTTTGTCTTATCCTTAACTAAATTTGCAAAAGATGTGATGATTTGTTCCCTGTCAGGTATTAATTTGACTGTTTCTTGTATTTTAGATTCAATAATCAATATATTTTTGGCTGCTTTTTGGCAATATCCTAACTTCTCAAGAATGCTTTTATTGGTATCTAATACAGCAAGGAGGTTTTCTTTTATGTGAGATAATTCGGTTTCAATTGATTTTTTTAGCTCTTTTCCTTGATCAGGTATATTTCCAAGGATTCTAGTCATACCTTTACGCAGAAGGTCAACACCTCCCATTATACCATTTTTAGTATGAGGGATTTCTTCAGATAAGTCAATAAGTTTTTTAAAAGATTTCTTTTCTTTTGGATCTTGTGCAACCAATTTATTAATTTTCTTCAAAGAGTCAATATCTAACCCTAATTCTGCTACAGCTACAGGTGATACTCCTGCTATTTCTGCGATTTCAACAATCTGCGTAGCTTTGGAATATTTTTCTTTAAGATTTGTACTTTTTTCTATTTCGGCTCGTTTTTCTCTAACTATTTCTAGTTTTTCTTGCCAATTATCTACTGTCTTTGTTAGATTCTCAGTACTGAGAAAAGATTTTACTGAGTCTAATAAGCCACTTCCCTTAAGTATTAAACCGACTACAGGCATTTGCACAGCTATTATACCAATTAATAAATTACCTAAATAATCAACGATCTCTTTTGACGCTCCAGGATACAAGCTATCTAGTCTATTTTGAAACTCCAAAATACTTTCAAGAACTTTTATTATTAGCTCAATGAAAGCATCTTCAAAGAATAATATCTCTTCCTTTACCTGTTGCTGTTCATCAATGTACTTTTCTAATTCATCTAAGGAATTACCTACTGTTTCTCTGAATGATTCAGCTATTTCTCGTTCCCTTTGTTGATCTTCTGAATCAAGAAATATGTTATATATTTTTAATAGCCCTTAAGTTCCTAGGAAACGTTTTGAGTGTTTTCATAGAATCAAACTTTAACTGCTCTATAGCACTAGCAATAGAAGCATCTGATAAGATAATGGGTAAAGCGACTTTTGAAAGGAAAGAGTATATATTAGGCATATAGATAATTGAATTATATTAAAATTTTTAAATTATTACTCAAATAATACAAATAAAAACTACACTTTAAAACTGTTATATTGCTCTGACAGTTAGTTTTTGATATGTTATAGCTAATTGATTTGATCTGAGCTATTATATAGTTAACCCGAGAAGGTTTTAGCCATATGTTAATGTTATCTTAGCTAAAGCTATGTCATCCCTGCATAGGCAGGGATCTACGATATATAATAGCCTTTCAGGCTATTTTTTATATTCCGTACCGAAGAGGGAATGACATCAAGGCTATCATCATTACTACGGCTTAAATATTTTTTGGTTAGCTATACGTGCTAGCTTTATCACAACAAATCAAGTTTTAGATCAAGAATACCTTTAACTTCTTGCATAAGCTAGCAAAATTTTTTAACATAAACATATTTTTAGAAAACCAATTATGTATAAATTCCTATACTTCACCGTTATCATTTTACTAAACTATTCAGTTTATGCTGTTAACTTATCTGATGCTCTAACTAGTGCGTATAATAATAATGGTGAGTTACAAATCAATAGGCAGACTTTTTTAAATGAAATTGAACAGTTTTCTGCAGCTTTTTCAGGTTTTATGCCCAGTGCGTCTTATAATATTGATTCTGCTATTAATACGAATAAACCGAATAGTCAATATGCTGCTTCTTCTAAAAAAGAGCTGAAATCACAACAGGGAGCTTTAGTAATAGAGCAGCCTATATTTAGTGGTGGGAGTAGTGTTGCAACTTTGAAAGCTGCCCAATCAGCTTTTAGGGCATCGCGTGCTAAATATTATGCAGAAGAACAAAAAATTCTTCTTAACCTAATAAAAACTTATCTCGATTGTTATGAAACAAAAGAAAAATATGAGATTTCTGAAATTAGTGTAAAAGCTAACAAACAGCAATTAGAAACCATTGAAGAAAAACTAAAATTAGGTGAGGCAACATCAATAGATTTAGCTACTGCCAAGGCTGGTCTTGCAAAAGCTGAAACTGAGAAGTTAACCGCATATGCTAATTATCAAGCAACAAAAGCAAGTTTCATTCGGATGTTCGGTATAGAAGCGAATGATATTGATATGCCTCCTATACCTGATAACTTACCTAATTCATTAGAGGATTTAATGCAAAGAGCGATAAATGTTAATCCTAACATAGATAGTACAAGACATAGTGTTAAAAGTCATAAAGCTAGTGAACTGGCAGCAAAAGCTGAACTTTTACCCAAGGTAAGCTTTAAAGTTCAATCTGGTAAAACCCATTACACTCCAGAAAGCATATCTAATAGCAATAATAGAAGTACTACATCTACATTATCAGTTAATATACCTATTTATTCTCACGGGGGTAGCGAATATTCAAAAATTAGGAAAGCTAAAAATAGTACTAGGAGTGCAGTTATTCAACTTGATGATACAATAAAACAAATTCGGGCAAGTGCTATTGGTAGTTGGGAAGGATTTGAAGCAGCAAAGTCTAAAGTTATTGCCACATCACAAGGTGTAGAATCTGCTCAAATAGCTTACGATGGGACAATGCAGGAAGAAATTGTTGGTTCTAAAACAATCTTAGACGTTTTAATTGCTGAAGAAAAATTACATAGTGCTAGGGTGTCAAAAGTTGATGCACACAGAGACTCTATTTTAGCAGCTTACCAAATAAAATCTTTACTTGGGGAATTGACAGCAAAAAGCTTAAAATTGAAAGTTAAATATTTTACTCCTGAAGATGAGTTTAAAGGACTCAAGAAGAAACTTATTATAGGTTTTTAATTATACTCGATGAAAATCAAGAATTGCGTCGTCATTATCCAAGATATGTGGTACTCACGTACTAAATGTACGCCTAGCACCTCGACTTGGTAATTCCTGCTACTATCATGATTTTCATCTTCGTCTATTAACTTTTGGAATCATAGTAGTGTATGAGTAAAGATCATAAAAAAAACCAAGATATGTCAGTTGAAGAGATATTGAAATCAATTAAAGGAGTGATTGATAGTCGTGGTACAGTCAATTCAGGAGGATTGGGTAGCAGGAGCGATGGAGCAACGCCTATATGTAATAGGCAAGCGATCGAAAACGACACTACCGGCTTCTCCTCAATTGACTATAGTAATAGCCAATCTAACGATGATGAAATACTAGAATTGACAAATATAGTAGGGGATGAGGCAAATAAGTTAGAAAATAATAGGCATAGTGAACTAGAAGAGGAACTATTGCAGACATCCTTGCTATCCGATAAATCTGCAGCAGAAACTACTAAGATTTTCCAGCATTTCTCGAAAACAGCTCAAGAGATTAGTGCAAATACTTCGAACCCTACGGTCAAAACATTAGAGAATCTAATTATTGAAATGTTACGACCACAATTGAGTCAATGGTTAGATAAAAACTTGCCTTTATTAGTAAAACAATTAGTAGAAAAAGAAATTCAAAAATTAGTACCAAATGATCACAAATGACTTAGTGGAGGACATCATTTGTGTTAGTCTTATTTTAACAGGGTAATTTAAAAGTCGAGCTATAAGCTTTGATAAATAAGGGATAGAGTTCTTAATACGGCTTCGGTGTTATTCCCGCGTAGACATTGCCCGCGTGGATCAAAAAGCCAATGTAAGTAATGGTACTTACAGGACCAAAAACGATGTCATTCTTAGCAACGGCGGGAATCTAATACGATCTTACGATGTCACCCCTGCGTAAGCAGGTATCTAAAATAACTTAACACAACCTATCTTGGTCATGTTTTTAGATTCCGCACCGAAGCAGGAATGACATAAACCCTCGCAGGGATGACATCGCTTCTAGCTAAGCTAAGATTAACATAAAACCTTTTCGGGTTAGCTATACTTAGGCTATTTATCGTTTTTGATTACTTGTATAATAAATTTAACATGAGAATAATTATAAATGTACTTTAACATGGAGAGTAAGAAGATTATCTTAGGTAATAAATTTTTTATAGTCCTAGTAACTATCTTTTTGTTTATGGATAAGGCTGATGCTGCTCCACCACCTCTTCCCCCAGCATTGCCACAATTAGAAAGTGATAAAGTGAATAAACAGAAAGAAGAGGCAGATTCTTTGCTGGGAAAAATACAGCAATTTATGCATTCTAAGAAAATTGATAATGAAGTATCAGGATCAAGCAAACCAGCATCCACACCACAAGATACTAATAATGAAGAAGGTGAGACAGATTCCTTCATTGATTTAGGGAATCATAAATTACCAACCTTAGAAAATACAAAAGAATTGGATCGATTAGATAAAAATCCGTACCAAAAAATTGATCTAGATAGACCTAGTAAGAATGACAGTAATACCAACAAAGATTCTCCTATTCTTCCACCCACTGAGGTTAAAGATGCTGTGCCTATTAAGTCACTTGATTCATCTGCCCAGTCTAAACCTCAAATAGATATTCCGAATAAGTCTGAGCCACAAGCTACTACTCCTATCGTACCTTCTGTAACTATACCTGATAAAGAGAAAGATCCAGTAATATTGCAGCAGCCAAGTAATGAAGATAATAAAGAAGTGGTTGCTCCTAATCTAGATATATTGCCTTCTTCGCAAGAAAAAAAGCCTACTGAACCGCAAGTAACTGCTCCTATCGTACCAATAGTATCACCTAAGGAAAATACTGAATCTAAAGTGACTAAGCCTCAAACTCCTATACCAGTATTTGTAAAAAAGGATAAGCAGCTAGATGATTCTAGTAAAACTGTCCTAGAGAAAGATAGTAATGTAATCAAAGAAGTGCAAGAAGTAAATAAGCATCAACCTAATCAATCTGCAATTACAAAAGATAAAGCTAGCACCATCAAAGAAACATCGCCAAAAATAACTGAATTTGTACAAGATGAAGCACAAATGTTACTTTTGCCAAATGATGATGTAGTATTGGGAGAGCTTACAGAAGAGGCAAGATTAGATCAAATGGATATGTATTCATTTATTCAAATGTTTAAGAAAATTTATGATAGTGACAATAGAAAGCAGCAAAGAAAGATGATAGATAATTTTATTGATAATTATGATAGTGCTTTCCATACTGTTATAGTAGGTGATGCAACGGATAGAGCATTTGAGGCAGTTAGAAAAAATAATTTATTTGTTCTTAGGATTCTTTTGGATAATTATCCAATCATCCAAAGAAGGGGGAATGATAATTATACTCTTTTACATGAAGCTGCAGAAACTAGTAATTACTATATAGCAAAATTGTTAATTATGCGTGGTATAAACATTAAGGCTACTAATTATCATTGTAGAACGGCATTGGACATCTCTGATGAACAAAATAATAATGTGGGCTGTTTGATAATAAAAGCAACAGCAAATTAATCTTGTTATACTCTTCTGCTTTGAAGAATTGTTTTTTGAAAATATCATGGATTCAAAAGAAAATTAGTTTATTTTTGCTAATCTAGCGCTATGTCTTCCACCTTCAAATTTAGTCGTTAAAAATTTATCGATCATTTTACAAGCTAGTTCCTCATTGGGTATTTTAGCTCCTAACACTATTATATTAGCATCATTATGAGCCCTTGATCTTTCTGCCATAAATAAGTCAAAACATAAAGCTGCCCTTATTTCAGACGTACGATTTGCGGCAATTGACATACCTATGCCAGTTCCACAAATTAAAATTCCCAAAGGAGCTATATTTTCTAAAATCCCATCAACAACTTTTTTAGAATAATCTGGATAATCCACTGTTTCTTGATTGTAAGTACCACAATCAAGAATAGATATATTTTTATCGTGTAAATAACTGATAATTTTGCTCTTGAGTAGAAATCCGGAGTGATCACTGGCTATTATAACATCGTAAGTTTTCATAATTACTTAATTTTGATAAAAAATACTAGACTTGATTCTATATTAAAGTTAGTTTATTGCATAATAAAATTGCAAATTTTTTGGTAAGTTATGAAGGGTAATATAGTTTTTGTCTATTTTATAGTGTTTTTGATTTCTGGATGTAGTACACAACCTCCAGCCCCTATTGAGTATAATTATGGAAAGGATTTTGCCAAAAAGCCTACAACCATCAATTCACCAATTACAGCATATTCCGAAAATAAGAAGATATTAGAAAGCGATGAAGATGAAATAA
Organism: Candidatus Tisiphia endosymbiont of Ditula angustiorana; assembly: GCF_964026425.1. Lineage (NCBI taxonomy): Bacteria > Pseudomonadati > Pseudomonadota > Alphaproteobacteria > Rickettsiales > Rickettsiaceae > Candidatus Tisiphia > Candidatus Tisiphia endosymbiont of Ditula angustiorana. The sequence goes on along the minus strand of NZ_OZ032143.1, from coordinate 1,880,731 downwards.
TAAGTAGAGAAATTGATGAGAAGGAAAAAGATTTTGACGCTCCAACTGGTTTCTTAAAAGATCGTAATGCCATAGAAACTGAAAATCGAGACGACGTAATAATAGTTCCAAAAGTGAAACCAAATGATAGTAAGCTAATCTACCACGAGGTACAACAAGGAGAAACATTAGTATCAATAGCAAATGATTATGGTCAAAAGGTTGAAGAATTAGCTGAGCTAAATAATATTTCCACACCATATCATCTTAATGAATCCCAAATTATCACAATAAAGATTAGTACTGAGTTATTAAACAAAAAAAATCAAGAGAGTCTTGTAAGAAAAACGAAAAATGCTGTTCAAACTAATACACCAAAATTTATCAAACCAATTGAAGGTAAAATTATTATCAAATTTGGTGAGCAAACATCTAAAGGAAAAAGCAAAGGAATTAATATTGCTGCAGACGAAGGAACTGCTGTAAAATCTATTGCAACAGGTCAAGTAGTGTTTGCAGGTAATGATACAAAGTTTGGTAATTTATTAATAATAAAGTTAAACAATAGCGACCTTTATGTTGCTTATGCTCATTTGCAAGACTTACTTGTTCAAAAAGGAGCAACAATTTCACAAGGCAAGATAATAGGACATGTAGGGAGTACTGGAGATGCTAAATATCCTCAACTACATTTTGCTATTCGCGAGGGAAAGATAGCTGTTGATCCGCTGAAATATGTAGACTATTAGGTACAAAGATAGGGTAATTTATAAATTTGTTGACACTGTAATATAACCTCCGTTCGATTGTAAGACATTGGTTTAATAGCCTAGGGTATCCCTACCTCTCCTTTTATGTCACCCCTGCTTCGGTGCGGGGTCTAAAAAAATAGCATAGAAAGTATGTTAGACCCCTGCTTTCGCAGGGGTGACATATACGATGAAACGATGTCATTCCTGCGAAAGCAGGAATCTACCGTCTTGCTAGTCAAGAAAAAAAGTAGATTATTATTCATAAATTTTATTATTTTTTACCATAGAATTTAAACAAATAATTATTTTACGCATAACGGTTACTAAAGCGACCTTTGCTTTTTTACCAGCATTAGTCATACGTTCATATAATGCCTTCATTTTGTCATTATGACGCATCGCTACTAAAGCAGCCATATACAAGCTTTTTCGAACAAAAAACCTGCCCCCTCTAATATGAGCCCCATTAGTTTTTTGACCGCTTTGGCTTGTTTTTGGGGCGAGTCCAACTAAGCTTGCAATTTCCTTATTGCTCAGCACACCAAGCTCTGGCAGTTCTATTAGCAAAACACTAGCTGTTTTTTCACCTATACCTTTATAGCTTATGAGTAAATCATTTTTTGCCTTTAAACTCTTATCTTCCTTTATAGCAGCCTTTATATCTTTTCTAATTTCCTCAAGCTGTTTTTTGCCACACTTTATCATTTTTTCGAGATATTTCTTAGCCTTCTCGGATGCAACTTTTGTTCTGCATTGATTAGCATGTATATCTTCTTCTATATTACGTTCTATGCTCCTTAGAGATTGTAATTCTTCTTGTATAACAGAAATTATTTGGTCTCCTTTCTCATCATTAGCAATAAAAGCTGCATATTTCTCAAGTAATAACGCATCCAATTTATCAGTTTTAGCAAAATGGTTACAGACCTTAGCAAAAGCGTGAACTCTATTAGGATGAGCTCTATGCACAGCAAGCCCGGCTTGTTGCAACATCCTCATAACCAAACGTTCATAACCGCCAGTAGATTCCAAAACAGTAAGCACAATATTTCGAGAAGCTATTTCTGATTTTATAAAATCAGAAATAGCTTTATCTGTATTTTTAATCTTACAATGAATATTGTTCATAGATATATCAAGCGTATTTTTTGAAACATCTATTCCCATAAATATCTTGCTTTTTTCAGTCATTTGCTTTACCTATAATTAGTGGTTGTTTTGCAAAGTTTTGATACATGATTGTAAATTCGATCTCTAAAGGATCATCCTACCGTTCGTATTATACTTTGCGATTCAAGGAAGGAGTGCACCAAGATTCCCTCGGTCTTTAAAGACCAATCTAAATTAAACGGCGTCACTCCTTCCGACCATATTAACTCCATATTGAGCTAATATTCAAGATACAATCTAAAAAAATAGACAGGAAGGGTGCTTTAGATATTCTAGATCCCTGCCTTCGTAGGGATGACATCACCCCCTAATGGCGATGATACTGAACTTACTATAGTTAAGTCCATAGGATTAGGTAACAAAGAACATAACGATTGTAGGTTGTCATTCCCGCGTAGGCGGGAATCTAGATACCTGCTTTCGCAGGTATGACACAAAATTTGTATCACCTAGGGTGTGTCATCAATTAAGTTGACAGGAGCGTTTATTTGTTGTGTAATAGAGAAAAAATTAAGGATAAATTTTCTCTATGCGTCGATATGCTCTACGTGACGATCAATGGGATCGGATTAAAGATAAGCTACCTGGAAGGGAAGAGTCTGTTGGTGTAACAGCCAAGGATAATCGCCTATTTGTAGAAGCAGTCTTGTATCGATATAGGGCTGGTATACCTTGGAGAGACCTACCTGAACGTTTTGGAGATTTTCGAGTGATTCACCTACGTCATTCAAGGTGGAGCAAGACAGGTGTGTGGAAAAAGGTTTTTGAGATGCTGGCTGAAGATGCTGATAACGAGTATGCCATGATTGATTCAACCATTGTTAGGGCTCATCAACATAGTGCCGGTGCTAAAAAAAAGAGTTAGATGATGACCAAGCAATTGGACGAGGTAAAGGGGGGCTGAGTACTAAAATCCATGCCACATGTGACGCTCTAGGGAATCCAACGGGATTCCATCTTACCCCGGGTCAAGCTCATGATTTGCAAGGATCTGATGTTTTGATGAATGAATTGACGAAAGCGGATGCTGTACTTGCTGATAAGGCTTATGATGCCGATGTACGTATGCGAGATAAGCTGAAAGATAAGGGATGTATAGCTGTGATTCCCCCAAAGAAGAATCGTGTGAATCCAGCTAAGTATGATAAGGACCTATATAAAGCTAGGCATTTGATTGAGAACTTTTTTGCAAAATTGAAGCAATATAGAGCTATTGCAACACGATTTGACAAAACATCTCAGAACTTTTTGGGTGCTGTTTATATGGCTTCCATGGTAATTTGGCTCAATTGATGACACACCCTAATTCAATAGGTTTCACTATATTAATTTATTACATCGATAGTTGAGGTTAGTTAATGCTCAAAAGAGCTTTGATATAATTAACCTAGATTCTAATCCCCTTGATTTTTCTTATACTATTAGGCTTTTAGGACATGATAGTTCTACTAATGATGGTTGTAGTATTTTATAATAGAGGTTGAAATAAGGTGCAACTTTAGGCTTCAATGCCGTCAGGTATTTTTACTCTATATTTTCATACTTCCTTATTTTTATTATCTGGCAAAAATCCTCCAATTTGCGCATCCCACAATGTTCTATAAAAACCACCTTTCTCGAATAGTTTAGTATGGGTGTTATCTTCAATAATTTTACCTTGATCAAACACTAGGATACGATCCATATGCATCAAAGTAGATAAACGATGGGCAATCACAATGGTGGTTTTACCTTGCATTAGTTCCCATAAGCTTTCTTGGATAGTGCTTTCAGTAAGAGAGTCTAGCTGAGAGGTTGCCTCATCCAAAATCAAAATTGGGGCATTTTTGAGGATAGCCCGAGCTATGGCAATCCGCTGACGCTGTCCACCTGATAATTTAACTCCTCGTTCTCCTACCAAAGATTCATACATTTGGGAGAGTTTGGTTATAAAGGCGTGGGCATGGGCACGCTTCGCCGCCTCTATCACTTCTTCATCACTTGCATCAATACGCCCATAACGAATATTTTCCATAAGTGATCGGTGGAACAGTGAAGGATCTTGTGGAATCATTGCAATAGCTTCTCGCAAGGAATCCTGCCTGACTTCTTGAATATCTTGACCATCTATAAGAATTTGACCATCTGTTACATCATAAAGACGCAAAATTAAATTTACAAAAGTTGATTTACCGCTACCGGAATATCCAACCAAACCAACCTTTTGCCCAGCTTCAATAGTTACTGATTTATTCTGAAATAACGGTTCAATGCCTTTGTAATGAAATTTAACTGATGAAAAAGTGATTTGACCATTGGTAATTAGCAAATTTGAGGCATTGTCTTTATCTTTGATCTCTAGCGGTATAAGAAGCTTGGCAATACTCTGCCTACATTTGCCAACAGCTTTATTTAACTCATCTACTTGCTCCATAGCCCACCAAGTCATATATCCTACTTCAAGACTCAAACCTAAAATAAGTGCAAAATCACCACTACTTACCATTTGCTTCATCCGTAACTGAATTAAAAAATAAAGCATGAATCCAAGCATAATAGAAAGAGAAATGCCCTGCATAAAATGCAATGTTATTGCAAATATTGCTTTTGCTTGAAAAGTTTTTTTTGTTATAAGCAAAGTTTTTTTAAGATAAGATATTTCATAAATACGTCTAGCAAAAATTTGTACATTACTGGTATTGGTAATACTATCGACTAATTGCCCTGAAACAATTGATTCAGCAGCAGCATGAGATTCTGATAAATTAACAAGCTTTTTGGACATGCGTAGACTAAAGGAAGCAAATACAAGAAGGCATATGAACAAGGCATAAAAAAACTTAGGATGCACATAATACATATTTACCAAGGACACCATTAGCAGTACAGCCACTCGAATAAGATGCCTTGTGATGTCATGCACAATACGTTCTATGTTATCAGCAAGTGTATTAATTCGAGTGGCAATAGCACCTGCTAAATTATCTTGAAAAAATTGTTGCGTATGTTGTAGTACATAGCCAAAAGTTTCACTAATAATTTGATTCTTTATCATTGGCTGGAACTTATAGTTTATATATCCCATACCACGCCAACAAAGATCATGTATCTCAAAATTCAACACAAAAAATACAGCAAGCCAAAATATAATAGACAGCGTATTGTTTAGCTGTAATGTGCCTAAAGAATCAATCATATATTTAATAAGCAAGCTATTACAAGACCCCCAAAGTCCAGTGATCATAGCAAGACAAACAAAAATAATCACAAAACGTTTGTAGCCTCGCAAAAAATGCCATATAAAAGACCACAAATTTGGTGTTAATGTGTAATCCATATCATCTTTCCTTATTTTTATCATTTGGCAAAAATCCTCCAACTTGTACATCCCACAGGGTTTTGTAGATTCCTCCTTTAGTAATTAACATAGTATGAGTACCATCTTCTACAATTTTGCCACGCTCGAATACTAAAATACGATCCATATGCAGAAGTGTTGATAAACGGTGAGCAATGACAATAGTTGTAGCATTAGTAGTTTCCAAAACTTCATTAATAGATTTTTGGATTAGGGCTTCAGTTGGTGAGTCAAGTGCCGATGTTGCTTCATCTAAAATAATGATGGGTGCATTTTTTAAAATAGCTCTAGCGATTGCAATACGTTGCCGTTGCCCACCACTTACTTTTACCCCTCGTTCACCAACTATTGAATGGTAACCATTAGGCATTCTCTCAATATCATCATGTATTTTAGCTTTTTTACAAGCTTCTTCAATCTCTTGTAAAGTAGCATCATATTTAGCTAGCTGCAGATTCTCTAGAATAGAACGATGAAACATCGTAATATCTTGAGGGATTACTGAGATATTGCTTCTTAGCGACTCCTCCGTTACTTGTGAAATATCATATCCATCTACAAAAATATATCCGCTTTGTAAATTGAAATATCTAAGCAAACATTTAATTAAAGTAGTTTTCCCAGCACCTGATGTGCCAACTATACCGACCCTTTCTCCAGGTTTGATGTGCAATGTAAGATTGTCAAATATAGTACTTCCACTACTATAACGGAAGGTTACGTCTTGATATTTAATATCACCTTTGACACGAGGAAGCAACTTAGCATTTTCTGCATCAGTAACATCTGAGATAGTATGAATAAAGTTAAATGAAGATTTAATGGCAGCAATCTTAGGATTTATGGAAAATATTATACTGTCTAATAACTGATCAATCGCCCACTCAATGTTAAAAGTAATTGCTATAGTAACTGCAAATTCACCAGCGGTGATTTGTTCGGTTTGGTATAAATATGCCACTACCCATATTTGGGCTGCTGCTAGTATAGTAATTAATATGGAATCGATCAGATCTACATAATAAGCATCATATTGCCTAGTTTTTCTATCCCAGCCTTTCCATTTATCAATTGCAGGAAGAAGTTTTAGTTTTAGCTCCGTCCAGCTATTACCAATGATCTTAATACCGAAAATATTGGCAATAGAATCATTGATAATGCCAACCGCTTCTTGTCGAGCCTTAACATATTCTTCTTGCAGCTGTCCTTGTTTTTTTAATAAAACTGACATTATTGGTACATACACAACAAGAAAAGCAATTACAACCCCGGCTATTTTATAATTCATCATGAACAAAAATATTATGCCACTTACAATAGTTACAAGCTGTACTAAAGAATGATTGAGAACAGTCACTATGGTTATAATACCATCTTGAAAATCAGTGATTTTACTAGCAATTTCTCCTGATAAATGAGAATCAAACCAATGTAAAGAGTGTCTGATAGTTTTGCCATAAGTGCTTTCGATGATTTCTGCAAGCATCGCTGGCTTGTATTTAATATCAAAAAGCCTAACGATAAAAAACGTACCGTGATTCATCATTTTATATAATGCAAACAACCAAAGAAGTAAGGTAACATCTATTTTTGGATCTTTAGCAATAGTATCAATAATTTCTTTAATTTGATAGTTAACGAACATATTAAACAGTGAAGCACCAATGGACATAAGCATAATGCTAGCTAGGTACACCCGGTATTTGTAAGCCAAGGCGTATAAGTATGATTTTAATTCATAGTTTTGTTGTTTAATAGAGAACATAAAATATTTCTTTTAATTATAGAAAAATCCATTATAGCAGGTTATAATATCTCCACTAAGTACTATCTTTAGTATTTTTTTTAATTAGTGATAAGGTTATAACCTGCTATAATGAATTATTTACATAATTAAAAGAGAACTGTAGTGCAAAAATTTCTAAAATATTCAGCTGGGTTATTTATTTTAATAATCGTTATATTGCTGATAATTCCTTTATTTATTTCCTTAGAATCATATAAAGGTCTAGCAACTGATAAAGTCAAAGAAATAACTGACCGAGAGCTACAAGTTAATGGTAAGATTACCCTGTCTTTATTGCCAACTCCCACTATTACCGTTAAAGATGTAACACTTGCTTCCCTACCTAATGCTCATTATCCTTCTCTATTGGAAGTTAAGGAAGTGAGTGCTTCTATTTCTATATTATCTCTACTTAAAGGAAAGATAGATATCTCAACGATTGAAATTAACAAACCAATAATTAATTTAGAACGGATGCGAAATGGTCTAGCTTCTTGGGAATTTCCTAAAATGCAAAGCAATGTTAGTAACAGTTCAACTGATAAAAATGCAGGGTTTTCGTTAGATATAAACTTAATTAAAATTGTTGATGCTAAGCTAAATTATGTTAATTTTAACGGTAGTACTAAAGGTAATAGTATTTCCCCAACAACAATAGATATTGATAGATTAGAAATTAAAAATCTCCATGGACCATCTGATTTAGCCTGTCAGTTCTATTCTTCCGGCAAGAATTATGATATCAAAGGTAATATACAAGACAAGCAAGGTGTCATATCTTTAACAGTAGATTTAAATGCTCTACAAGAAAAGGTTAATTTCTCAGGTGACTTTGCTTACGACAATATGACTTTTGCTGGACAGCTCAAACTGGAAGGAGCTGCTAAGAATCTGCAAAGTATTTTTCCTGATATACCTATCCTACACGATTTAGATCATAAACTAACTTTTAAAATTAATAGTGATAAGAAATTATTTAAAATAAGTAGTATTGACTTTACGGCAGGTAAGCTATCAGCTACAGGTAATGCTAATTTTTATTTTGAAGATAATAAGGGAGATTTAAGCGTTAAATTATTGGATAAGCCATTCTCTTTTGCCACAGGCTTTGCATATTTAGATCAGAATTTATCTCTATATAATATTAATCTAATTGTCGATAAAGCTAATTTAACAGGCAATATAGGTCTTAAGGATTGGGATAAAGACCTAGTTGTTTCTTATAATTTAAAAATTAGTGATATACCAACCTTTGCTAACTTATTTGGTAAGACTCTACCTATTAATCTTGGCAATGCTTTGGTAAAAGGTGAGACTATTAAACAGCAAAATCTTTTTAAAACTAATAGTATGATAATGCTGGCAAAAACTACTAATAACATTAAGGGAACTATCTCTTTAGATAAGGATATTAAACCTGCTATTACTATTGAGAGTTTTGGTGATAATTTAGGTCAAACTATAGGTCAATTAACCAATAGCTTGCCTAATAAAATACTTGGTAGCTATTCTCTTTCAACACAAGTCGAAGGAGATATGACAGAAATTATAAAAATCAACATAAATAAATTTACTGTCGCGTTAAAAAAGAACCCTGTAAATTTTAGTGGGGCAGTAAGTATAAATTTGACATCTGCTAAACCAAAGATTCTATCAGATATAAAAATAGCTTCCTTAAATTTAGATGATTTAAGTGACGCACCTCCTAATAGTGGCCCTACTAACTCTGTGCAAAATGTAGACAACTCTGTGCCTTGGTCTAAAGATACGATAGATTTGTCATTTTTAAACAAGTTTGATGGAGATTTAACCTTAACTATACAGAAAATTATTAAAGGGAGTATGATTTTTGATAATATAAAAACTACTATGCTATTAGCAAATGGTGTGCTGGATATAAAATCTTTAAATGGCAATTTATATGGTGGCACTTTAATTGCTACTGGACAAATTTCTTCTCAAGTTAATCAACCTGTTAGCTTTAAAGCTAGTATTAAGGATGCCGAGTTAAAAAATATAGTACCACAAGGAGGTAAAATTAAAGTTACTCAAGGGGTTGTTAATTTTGCACTCGATCTAAAAACAAAAGGTCAGAGCCAATTGCAATATGTAAGTAACTTATTTGGTAAAACAACATTAACGGCGTCCAACGGTAAAGTTAGTGGATTTGATCTACAAAAAGTATTAGATAGCCTTAAAAACATTAAAGACCTTCAAACTATTTTAAAAATGCTCGATGGTTTCTTTGCAAGTGGTGAAACAAAATTTCAAAAACTTGCTGTAGATACTGAAATAACAGAAGGCATAGTTAATATAACACATGGTACATTAGATGCCCCCTCGTCAAAGGTAGCAGTTACCGGCAATATTAACCTTCCTGCCTATACATTTGATACAGATAGCGTTATTACTGTCGATATAAAATTAATGCCACCATTCAAAGTTCGTTTTTATGGCTATCTTAATAATCCACAACATAAACTTGATACTAAAGCATTACAGCAATATCTTGTGAAGAATTTAGTAAATAGCGTGGTTAACGATGTTAAAAAAGGTAAAAAACCTGAAGACATACTAAAAGATATTATTGGGGTAGGCAAAGATAGACAGCCCGTAGGAGAAGGAGTGCAAAATGATCAAGATAGGGGATCTTCTACTAATGGAGAGCAGCCTATCAACAAAGTAAAATCTACCATTGAAAAAGGTTTAAAAGGGTTATTTAAATAATGCCTTTAATGTATAATTATTAACTCATGTATGGAGCTCCTGTAAAATGCAAGAAAAAAAATAACGTTAATAGCAAAAAAGGAGCTAAGATTAATGTTCAAAATGTCCAAGGCAAAACGCCACTACATTGTTTGTTAGAAAGCAAGGAAGTTAGCACAGCAACTAAGCTAGCAATGATACAAGAATTTCACCAGTTATACAATGTGACACTTCAGGATCAAGACGGTAAAACCGTAAGAGATTATGCTATGGAATATTGCCAAGAATCACTGCCTTTACTTGGTATTAGTGAGTTGTAAGAGAATTATCAATACCTCTTCGCGGTAATTTAGTATATATATTATTACTCCTTTGACCTTGTTTACCTAGTTGAACACTCCCAGTAGTGGGGATATTAGTTATCATGATTACAGTAATTGTTGGGTTTGGCTTTGCTTTACTGCATTTTCTAGAGCTAGAGAGAGAAGCTGAAAACCATCCTCAAAAAAAAATTTCTTGCTCTAGAGAAGATTGTTTAATATCTAAATGTTGATAGCATAGGTCAAGCATTTGCTGCGTTACTGTTGGTATTTCTAAATATACAGCTAAAGTTATAAAATAGGTCATAGTTTCTTCTATAATCTTTCTAGCTTTTTCCGGTGATTTAGCTCCTAGAGTTTGTAAGTTATGAATTCGATCAAAAATTTTAATCAATGCTACATCATATTTTTTTTGTTGAAATAATAAATCTAAAGTCTCTTTGGAGCTGATCTTGCCATAAGGTTTGACCCTTGTTAGATCTTCTACTTGACTTGCTACTAGACTTCCAAAAATTTCAGCAATCATGCTTTTGGTAAGTTTTGTATCCTCTATCGTATCGTGTAGTAAGGCGGTTACTATCATGTCAGTTCTAAACAATATTGGCATATTTAAAGCTGTATAGTTAGCGAGCATATAAGCTACTTCAATAGGATGTGAGTAATAGGGTTCACCCGATTGCCTCATTTGACTACCATGATATTTTCGAGCATAAAAAATCCCTTTTTTGACTTCAATAATATCCACTGGCTGCATTACTTTTTTGTTTAGCAGAATCACTTGATCCTCTAACTTCTTCGAATAAACACAAGACTGATATTCTGCCTGCCAACAGTTAATATTTTTCATAAAATACCTATAATAATTTCTAATTATAAAGCATATTAAACTAAAGATTAAGATATTTTTAACTTTGTTACATAAATGTTTATAAAAATAAAGACTAATTGAATATCTGAATTGCAATTACACCATATTCATCATCTCTACTCTTATGTTATGCTTTTCTAGAGCCTCACTTAATAATTTTACTTCAGGACTAATAATAATACTCTCATCATCTTTTACAAAATCGTCTTGTATTATGCTGACAATTGTATTAGTCTCTAGAACTTTCAACACTTCCATTATCCAAGCATTCGTAAAATTGTTATAACCAAAATTTATCATTTTGATAGTTCTATTAACTGTTAGAGCTTTGACAAGTTGCACAATCCCCTCATCACCAATATTATTCAAACTAATATCTATTTTCTTGATAGTTTTATTATTTGCTAAAAATTGAGCTAGTACAATTGCTCCCTTATCACCAATATCGTTATAATGAAGATTTAGTTCAATTATATTATTATTGTTCTCCAAAGCTTCTGTAAGGCTAATTATTCCCTGATCACTAATTTTATTGTTGAAGAGATTTATATGAGTCACAGTATTATTGTTCTTAAGAACTCTAGCCAGTATACTCGCAGCTTCGTTATTAGTACCGATTAATTCTATGTGAGTTACAGTTTCATTACCCTCTAAAGCTTCAGTTAGCAGCAAACTTATATCATCATTATCGAGATTAGGATAGTGAAGCTCTATCTTGGTCAATTTTTCACCAGCTTGTAACTTGTTAATCAGTTCAGTAAGTTTATTCATAATATTTACCCTCTAAAATTTGATAGATATTCTATTAAATAAAGTTTTCAGTTAATCTTCAAGAAAAAGATTTAAGACTAACTAAAAAAGTGGTGGAAATTGTATCTTATAGTTACGCTTCTAGCCTTTTATTGTGGTTTTCTAGAGCCTCAATTAATAACTCTGATACTTTAGGACTAATATCACTATTTTCAATACTTTTACGGTCTATTATTATTTCACTAATAATCTTATTAGCTTCTAGAATTCTCACCAGTTCTATCACCCCATTGTTACTAATATTGTTATAGCTAAGATTCATTTGGGTTATACTCCTATTGATTTCTAAAACCTTGAGAAGTAGCATAAGCCCATCATCACCAATAAAACTCAGCTTAAGATTTATTCGCTGTATAGTATTGTTATTTTCTAGAAATTGAGCCAGTAATATTGCCCCATAGTCACCAATATTGTTGTACTTGAGGTCTATAGTGGTCAAAGTGTGGTTAGTTTCTAATGCTTTGACCAGCTCGCCTACCTCTTTATAACCAATATTGCTGTCAGCAAGATTTATGTGTTTGATAGTCTTGTTACACTTCAAAGCTTTGCTAAGTTGTTCAGCTTCTTTTACCCCAATATAGTTTCCTGCGAGATTGATGTAGCTTATAGCATTGTTATACTTTATCATCGTTCCTAACGAGCATATTCCTTCTAGCCCAATATTAGTATATGCAATATCTATATAATCTACAGACTTATTATACGTTAGAACCTTGGCAAGTGCTTCACCCCCCTCAGATTTAATACGGTTTTCACTAAGATTTATTTTCGTTATATTATCGTTGTACTCCAAACCTTCCGCAAGGCTAATAGCTCCTTTGCTACCAATATTATTTGCTGCCAGTTGTATTTGGCATAGTTTATTATTGATTTTCAGAGCTTCTGCAAATCGATTAGCTCCCTTATCAGCAATCTTGTTGTAGCAGAGATCCATATGAGTTACAGTATTATTGTTTTCTAGAACTTTTGCAAGGGCATACATACCCATATAACCAATATTATTGTTGCTTATATCTATTTGGGTTATAGTTCTGTTGTTTTGCAGAAATTTTGCAATCATTTTTGCTCCATTATCTGCAATATCATTATCGTGCAGATTTATGTGAGTTACCGTTTCATTGTTCTCCAAAGCTTTGATAAGTAGCTTGACACCAATATTACCAATATCACGATGGCTAAGGTTTATATGAGTCAATTTTTCACCAGCTTGTAATTTTTCGATAAGCTCAGTGAATGTAACAAGTGTAGTAGGTTTAATAAGTCTGCTCATAATATTTACTCTCCAAAATTTGTTTATCGTTGAATTGTATTAATAAGATACTCAACTAGTAATTATTTAACTGGTATTTGTACAGTAAAGGTTGTCCCCTTACCATCGCTGCTAATGTCAATTTTACCCTTCAGTTCATCAATAAATTGTTTGACTAGGCTTAAGCCTAAACCTAATTCAAAAGTTGATTCTGAGCTTGTTTTTGATTGCAATTCCTCCCTAGTAGCTTGACTAGTAGAATTGTCTAGACTATTTACAAAACTTACGCTATGTAAGGTTCTAAATAGCGTAAAGAGGGTGAACGTAACTGCTGTTGCATATAATGATCTAAAAGCCCTAACTTTATTTGATAAACCGTCTTACCTATTTTGTGTGCAGTTCTTTTTAGAAAAGCCCACACTAAAAATGCACAACTAATGTGATTACGCTGGATGCGTTGTTTTCTGCATTGGCATCGTTCTATACCGGTAAGTTGCTTGATTTCTCTATGCATGCTCTCAATTACCCAACGAAAGCCACACTCATCTTGTACGGCTTTAGAAGATTTTTGAGTTTTGTTATTGGTAACAATATAATCAACTCTGTTGGTAGAAACAGTAAGTTTAAACAAATTAACATGCTTATCTTTTGCAAAGCCCTTTATATGAATCTCCACTCCGCTCTTAATTTCCTCATCTGAAAACGTTAACTTGCTAACAGCTTTATAAGGCTTAGAAGAGGAAGTTTTAGTAACGTTTCTATTTGCTTTAATAGGAGCATAATAATATTTACCCAAGGAATCAACATGTTGCATAATTTTATGCGTAGCATACCATGTGTCAAAAAGCACAGTTTGAAAAGGAATCTTTTTGCTATACACAGCATTATTTAACATATTTAATAGGTGTTCTACTTTTGTCGCTCCATCATGTTCGGGCGAAAAAATTCGGTAATCTATTACCCAAAACTTATTAATATCCGGATTATAATATACCAAACTTACTACTCCTATACCAGTAGTAATACCACCTGTAGCCCCACTGTACTGTGATCTAGCAATTTCTATTTTCTTGGTATTTCTTTTATTTAACACCGTATCATCAAATATTGTATATCCGTTAGGCGATAAAATAACATCATCCTTAATATGTTCCCATAACAAAGTAAGGTGTATATTTTTCATTTTTTAAAAATCTATTAATAACATCATGGCTACATTTTTTGGCATGTTCAGCATAGTAGGTCAAACTATAATTCTTTTGACTCACTATTAGAAATTGACAGTAATCTGTCCTATTAACTGGTATTGCTTGCAATTTTATCCTCTTGGCATTTGTAAATTATACTCAACATAATTTACCATTTTTTTTCTCATAGCGTAAGTTTTGTCTAGAAACACATAATGCTCAAAAGCTTTACCAGCTTCAAATCCTATCATTTCTTGATACTCATATTTTCTTAAATAATTAACAAGAGCAGTATCAAAAAGATAGAATTTAGGTGTTTCTGTAATAATTTGTCGTTTAGTACGTGATCTATAAGGATATAAATGATACCCAAGATACATATCCTCTAATATTTCAAAATATGTTCTAACAGTTTTTGCATCTACTGCACAATCCCGAGCAATATTACTATAATTGATCATCTCACCATTAGAAATTCCTATAATTTCTAAAAATCTAGCAAAAGCTTCTCTTTTCCTCAGACTTGCCTCAAACTGGACTTCCGGTAAAATATAATCATATAAATACGAAGCTAAATATTTATGAATATTCTGCGAAGCTATATAATGGTCTGGAATAAGCCCATGATTACATATTTTATGCCAATTCAGTTCTTTCAGTTCAGGATAACATAGTGGTAAAAACATATATCTCCAAGCTCTACCTCCAAGTAAATTAGCTCCAGTTGATTTTAATCGCCTTGCACTTGATCCACAAAGAATAAATTGTAGAGAATTATTTGCCAAAAACTTATTTGATTCTATTAAATGATGCACTTCATCAAGAAGCAAAGGTACTTTTTGTACTTCATCGATAATGATAGTAGATACTTTATTTTGCGCGTTTATTTCTTCTCTTAAACGTTCCGGATGTTGGAAATAAATTTGATATATATCTGCTTGCAGTAAGTCTATATAAAGAGCGTTTGGAAAGCATTTTTTTAAATATGTTGATTTACCAGTTTTACGAGCCCCCCATAAAAAACAAGATTGCTTCTCAGGTAATCTTAAATTTAAAAATCTCTTGATAATCATGAATATATTCCTAATAAATCTGATATTTAAAGATTATATTCCTAATATATCTCTTTGTCTCTTATTTTTATATATATTGAGTTAGGGTATACTCGAATGAATCTTGAACATATAAGGATTATTCTTGTTTCTTGGTCTGTGGCGTAGTATTGCTAGAGCTAGCAAATACTCTAAATTCATCAAGTAGCATCTTTATGTATAACTGCACCTCTTCCAAATGAAATGTGATCTGTGATACACCTTGCTCTTTCTTAGTAGTTAGAGTAATTAACTCTTTTATTTCTTTATGCAATAGTGCCACTTCATCTTTTGCCTTGATGTAGGTATTGGGGAAATCTTTACTGGTGCTAAGAATATTGTTATAGTTTAGTTTGATATTATTAAACCACCTAACCAATAACCTAATTAACAACATCTGCCCAATGATTATGCTAAATGCTAGAATGACTAATAGTGGGTAATACATATTCTGCTTCCATTGTATTGTTCTAAGATTGATACCATTTACATTATAGAATTATAAGATTACTAGGATTGTAAAAATAAATGGGGTTGAAATAGGTTGATTTGGGGTTGATTTGGTTAAGAAATTTGTATATGATCATAGATACCTCAATAAAAGGGTTATTATTTAAATAGCATTTGATGCTATTTGATTAATGCTAATAGTAAGTACTTAGAAATTTTGCGAACTTGAAAGTACTTACCAGTTGACTATAATATTCAATATAATACTTGAGCTTTATTTAAGAGTAGAGCTTAAGTATTATATTGTTTTTTTAGTTTGAGATTTAGCAAAATATATTCTTTGCTTTAAAAAATTAATCAATAATCATTGTTCTCTTTTTTAATAATCTCATTCTATTTTGCTAGTTTATTATAGTTATTTTGAGGTGTCAAGAAAAAATATTTCTACAGTGGAAGTATTTAATTTTTAATTGTTCTGAGTATATGGCTCTTGTTCACCCAATACAAGAATTCCTCAAAAGAAAGTTTGATGAATTAAAATTAACAAGAAAAGATTTTGCTGAACAAAGTGGCATTTCTTATTCTACTGTAACTAATATTATGCAATGTCTGAAAGCTAACCCAACTATTAGCAATATATTGAAAATTGCTGACTACTTTAAGTGTTCTATGGATGAAGTTGTAGGAAGAAATAAATATATTTCTTTACCTAATGTAGAAAGTCTAGAATTTTATAAAATTATACCAAATGACATTACTTCTAATATAAAGAAGTTTTTGATTGATAAGGTAAATAAACAAAATTTAAACTTATATAAATTAGGCATGAATATAGGTTTTAGTAATAACTCTTTACATAGTTTTGTTAATAGTAATAGGGGACAAAAAACTTTAAATAGTCAAATTGTAGTAGCCCTAGCAGATTATTTTCAAGTATCACTAGATGAAATGGTTGGTAGAATTGCTCCTACTAAAAATACTGACAATGTTAAGTCTTCTGATTGAATTTTTAGTTGCTACTGACAGGCACTATAAATTTACTCATCTGACAATTATCTTGTAACCGTGTCTATAATCACACAATTAAGGTTTATGATATTTATCAATTATCCAATCTATAAATGTATTATCAACAGACTGCTTCTTCAAAGCATACTCATATACTTCTTTTATTAGAGTTGTAAGGTTTTTCAATGAGAAACTTAAGTTTCTTTCAATTAACATATTAATTGTTGCACTAGTAGCTTTACTAAAAATTTTTATCTGATCAACAGTTAGTATCTCAAGGTTTATTTCATTATCAACAACAAGAGCTTCCAAGTTAATGTCTAAGGCTTTTGCAATCAATTGTAAATTATTAGCACTAGGATTTTTTGAACTACCATACAAAATGCTATAGACAGTATTTCTACTTAGTCCAGTTTCCCTCTCTATATCTATAGCATTTATCTTTCTTTGAGCCATTAACGAGTTAAGTTTGGCCTGTAAATTTGCCATAAGTAAGACTTTGTATACAAAATTAATATTTTTTAAATATAAGGTATAATAATCAAAAAGTAAATACCAATTACATTATTTCCGTGTTAATTCTAATTATTTCTGCTGCTCTAGCTGTTGTTTTTGTCTATATATAACCTCGAGTATCGATGTAATAAATTAATAGTAGTCTCAAGTAATCATCGCCATTAGAGGTGATGTCACCCCTGCGTAGGCAGGGATGACACCCTAGGCTATTAAACTAGATAATCAAGTTTTTTTCTGAAGGCTACAATTCATGGCAGTTTATGTCATCCCCGCGAAGGCGGGGATCTTAAAAATCTTTAAGTCTAAGATGTTTTGTATTTTTAGATTGTATCTTGAATATTAGCTCAATATGGAGTTAATATGGTCGGAAGGAGTGACGCCGTTTAATTTAGATTGGTCTTTAAAGACCGAGGGAATCTTGGTGCACTCCTTCCTTGAATCGCAAAGTATAATACGAACGGTAGGATGATCCTTTAGAGATCGAATTTACAATCATGTATCAAAACTTTGCAAAACAACCACTAATTATAGGTAAAGCAAATGACTGAAAAAAGCAAGATATTTATGGGAATAGATGTTTCAAAAAATACGCTTGATATATCTATGAACAATATTCATTGTAAGATTAAAAATACAGATAAAGCTATTTCTGATTTTATAAAATCAGAAATAGCTTCTCGAAATATTGTGCTTACTGTTTTGGAATCTACTGGCGGTTATGAACGTTTGGTTATGAGGATGTTGCAACAAGCCGGGCT
Source organism: Candidatus Tisiphia endosymbiont of Ditula angustiorana (assembly GCF_964026425.1). Classification (NCBI taxonomy): domain Bacteria; kingdom Pseudomonadati; phylum Pseudomonadota; class Alphaproteobacteria; order Rickettsiales; family Rickettsiaceae; genus Candidatus Tisiphia; species Candidatus Tisiphia endosymbiont of Ditula angustiorana. The sequence goes on along the minus strand of NZ_OZ032143.1, from coordinate 1,862,744 downwards.
TGCTGTGCATAGAGCTCATCCTAATAGAGTTCACGCTTTTGCTAAGGTCTGTAACCATTTTGCTAAAACTGATAAATTGGATGCGTTATTACTTGAGAAATATGCAGCTTTTATTGCTAATGATGAGAAAGGAGACCAAATAATTTCTGTTATACAAGAAGAATTACAATCTCTAAGGAGCATAGAACGTAATATAGAAGAAGATATACATGCTAATCAATGCAGAACAAAAGTTGCATCCGAGAAGGCTAAGAAATATCTCGAAAAAATGATAAAGTGTGGCAAAAAACAGCTTGAGGAAATTAGAAAAGATATAAAGGCTGCTATAAAGGAAGATAAGAGTTTAAAGGCAAAAAATGATTTACTCATAAGCTATAAAGGTATAGGTGAAAAAACAGCTAGTGTTTTGCTAATAGAACTGCCAGAGCTTGGTGTGCTGAGCAATAAGGAAATTGCAAGCTTAGTTGGACTCGCCCCAAAAACAAGCCAAAGCGGTCAAAAAACTAATGGGGCTCATATTAGAGGGGGCAGGTTTTTTGTTCGAAAAAGCTTGTATATGGCTGCTTTAGTAGCGATGCGTCATAATGACAAAATGAAGGCATTATATGAACGTATGACTAATGCTGGTAAAAAAGCAAAGGTCGCTTTAGTAACCGTTATGCGTAAAATAATTATTTGTTTAAATTCTATGGTAAAAAATAATAAAATTTATGAATAATAATCTACTTTTTTTCTTGACTAGCAAGACGGTAGATTCCTGACCGAAGCGGGAATGACATTAACCCTAGCAAGGGCGAGTAGGGGTGACATAATGGCAGCAGGGAGGACATCGTGCTGATGATTATTTTATTCTGTTAACCGATGCCGGTGAGAAGAAATCGCCTTGCATATTATCAACTTTTAAGTTGATTAAAAAATTGGCTATCTCCCCATTTTCAACAAATTCTGCTACAGTTTGAACACCTAAATTTTCAGAAATTTTAATTAATCGTTTAATGAAATCTTGACTTTGTATATCGCTAGTAATGTTACGTACATAACTACCATCAATTTTAATAATATCTATTGGTAGATTTTGTAATTGTTTAAATGAAGTAAATCCAGCTCCAAAATCATCCAAAGCAAATTTACAACTAAATTTTCTTAATCTGTGCATAAAGGATTTTATTTGTTGGTAATGCTGATTAAGGGTAGTCTCAGTAATCTCAATAATTAATCTTCCTGAAACATCATATGTTTGTAATAGTTTTTCTGCTATCTCTAGGAGAGAAACATCTAATATACCAATATTTGAAATGTTAACTGCAAGCACTAAGCTAGGGTTAGCATCTAGTTCTTTAATTGCCATTTCTAGCACTATTTGATCTATTATAAAAATTAAACCTTTCTTTTCAGCTTCTGGAATTATTGCTCCTACAGAAAATAGATTGTTATTTGTGTCAGGAATCCTTAGTAAACATTCATAGTAATGAATTTTCATTGTTTTACGGTCAATAACTGGCTGATAAGCAAAAACCATTGTTTTGTTTAATAAAGCTTTTCTTAAGAGATTCAGCTGCTTATTGGACTCTTTAACACACTCTATATTATAATATTTATGGTCATACTCACGGTAATAACTTTGGTCACCTTGATAAGAAACTAGCCAATTTAATAGATTATATACTTCTTCAGCTTTATTGGTAAATTTGGGAAACTCTATGCTAGCGCTACTGCAATTCATATAAACTGCAGGTAATAGATCATCGACATAAAGTTGAGATAATAAATGTATTTTTAGGACAACTTCCTTAGCTAGATTTTGGTCTAGTGTGGGTAAAACCAACAATATTCTATCATGCTCAATTTGTTTATAAACTAATATAGAAGGAGCAGTAATTAATTTATTACAAACTTCAGAAATAATTTTATTAAGTTTGTCAATTATATAAATATCTCCTCCCATCATAGCATTCAATTCGTCGTAATTTAATAACTTAAAAGAGATACAATACCCATGCCCTGCTTTATTAAGTTCAGATTGCAAATTTCTAATTTTTGTATCTAATTTTGCCATAACCAACTAAATATAATATTTACTAAATACTAAAATCCCAGTAGACTTGATACAAGTAAAAGTTTTATATATGTATAACTATGACCAAAATAAATAGAATAAAAAGAAAACTAGATGTGTTAAAACCACATTATTGCGAAATAGTTGACGAAAGTTACAAGCACGCTAGCCATAATGGTGGCATTACTGAAAGTCATCTTAAGATCAAAATTTTTTCAGCAGCTTTTATAGGAAAAAGTTTGCTAGAACAACATAAAATAATTAACAATCTTTTAGCAGATGAACTAGCTAGTGGACTACACGCATTATCAATTGATATGAAAAACCCCCGCTCACCTACTGATTAATAAACTCTTCTTTTTTTCTTGACAATCGATTATATTACGTAAGAATGGACAAGGTTTATTCAAATAAACTTTTACTCGATCTTGAAATAAATTTATTATGCCTAATATGTGTAATTGGAACAAAAATTTACCTATTCTAATTCTTGTTATTTTAGCTTGTGTAATGTGGTATATATACTCGGTGAACTTCAAGAATTGGCGTCGTCGTGTCAAAGATCTGTGCTGCTCACGTACTAATGTACGCTCTGCTGCTCGACTTTGACACTCCTAGCTCTTCTTGAAGTTGACCTTCGTCTACCCAACTCTTGAAATCATAGCAGTATACCAGCCCCTGAAGGGCTTGATATTAAAGTATGGCATCTTTCTATTATATTTATTACCACTATTGTGGCTATAATTCTTAATCCTTTACCTATGGGGGCTATAGCCTTATTTAGCATACTCTGTTGTGTTCTGACGCGAACCCTTTCCTTAGAACAAAGTCTATCCGGGTTTAGTCATAGCATTATATGGCTGGTGCTGTTTGCTTTTTTTATTGCTCAGGGTTTTATAAAAACAGGCTTTGGGGAGCGGATAGCTTATCACATCATTCTACTTGTCGGACAAAGTACCCTTGGTCTTTCATATGCTTTGGTAATTGTTGATTTTATACTCGCCCCTTTCATTCCTAGTGTATGTGCTAGGGGAGGAGGGATAATTTTTCCTATTGCTCAGTCACTCTGTACCGCTTACTCTGATAAAACAAATTACGAAACATCCGTTTCAAACGGTGGATTTCTCATGAAAGTAGTCTTTCAATCAAATGTGATAACTAGTGCTATGTTTATTACCTCTATGGCCGCTAATCCTTTAGCTGTTAAGTTCGCAGCTGATGCTGGGATTATAATTTCATGGAGTGACTGGGCAATAGCAGCTATAGTGCCAGGCGTGATTTCTCTTGCTGTCATGCCTCTTATTCTTTATTACTTGCATCCCCCCTCAATTAAATACGATCCATCTGCTATACAAATAGCTAGGGCAAAATTGCAAGAAATAGGTGATATATCATTGCAAGAGATTATTATGCTAATAACTTTTGTAATTCTAATTTTTTTATGGATGCTTGGCAGCAAATGGGGATTATCAGCTACTACAGTCGCACTGTTGGGCGTATGTATTTTATTATTATGCAAAATAATTAAGTTCGAAGATATTCTTGCAGATAAAGGTGCATGGCATACCTTTATTTGGTATGGCACTTTAGTTATGATTTCAAGTTTTTTGTCTGATTTCGGTTTAATATCATGGGTTAGTGATAAACTTAGAGATAATTTATTATGTTTTTTCTCTCCAATGATTGGTATAATTATACTTTCTGTAATATATTTTTATATACATTACTTTTTTGCCAGTACTACAACCCATATTGCTATACTTTTTCCTACTTTTCTAGCGTTATTTATGCATGCTAGAATGCCTGGTTTACTATCTGCATTGCTACTTAGTTTTTTATCAATATTATCTTCGGGTCTTACTCATTATGGACTCAGTAGTGCTCCAATATATTTTGAGACAGGATATATGAAAATCAGAACATGGTGGTATCTTGGTTTAGTTTTGAGTCTAGTATATGGCATTATATGGATTTTTATAGGTGGTATGTGGTGGAAAACACTAGGTTTGTGGTAGAATTGCTACTAAAATATATAGCAATCATTGCTGAATAATTTTATTTATTATAGAATTAGTCTTTAACCTTGTATAATTTGCTGTTAGACTCTCTTTTAAGATTAAATATGATAGGAGTCTAATACCAATGGGTAGTATATTATGACAGATGACAAAAAAGAATCTACGCCGTTTGAAAACCTTGAAAGTTCTGAGATAGATAGTACTACAATTGTGCCTAAAGAGATAGAAATAGCTAATACGTTAGACAATCAAACAGTGCAACCCAAGAAAAGAAAAGAAAAGCTTTCCAAAAGCTTTGATGATATGGAGCTTGAACGTGAAAATAAGTTAAAACGTACCCCCTCTCAAAAATCTGTAAAAAGTAAAGATGATTTATATATAATTGAGCAAGAGAAAAGTGAAAAATTAAAATCGCTTAAAACAAATGAAGTTAAAATTTCAGATGAATTTGCAAAATCTTTAGAACAGGAAAGTATAGAACTAAAGAAGGAATCAAGAATTAAACGATTTTTTAATAAAGTTAACTCTGTTTGGGATTGGACAAAGAGTACGAGGGCTTTCAAGGGGATAAAGTGGCTGTTAGATACAAAAGTGGCTAAGGTACTATTTGGTAGTGCTGTAGGCCGTACTGTTACAATTGTACTTGCAATAGTAATACTAGCCGGGGTCTTCCCGCCAGCAGGCTTGACCGCGGCTGCAATAGCATTAGCTGGAGTAACTAGTGAAATAATAGTTGATGTCCTCAAAACAAGAAAGCTCCGTAAACTTGCACAAGAAAATGACCTGTTGATGCAAAATCGAGGGGACATAGACAAGCAACAATACTTACTACTACTCGATCCCAAATTAGCCAAGGTATTGGAAAAGAAATTACATGTCCCAAATAACCATGTTCCAAATAGCAAAGGTAAACATTACCACTATGTAGATCCCAAAGTAGAAATGGTATTTAGTGCAAGCAAATTCATAGTTGATAATGTTCAAAATGCTGCTAGTTTAGCGTCTAGCATAAGTGCTGCTGTTAGTGGAAATCCTGTTCAGATTCTTGCAGCGGTAAAAAGTGGTACACTTTCAGCTATTTCTATAATTGGCTCAGGTGTAGCTGAAAAGGACTCAGCTAACCTTACTACAGCATTTAAAATCAATATTAATGATGAACTACGTAAGGATGATGTTGCCCATTATCGGAATTTACGAGAGCTACGTGAGGTCGCCCAAAAACAACATATCCAAACTGCAACTTTGGCTGAATTAATACAAGATAAAGATTATTTTAAGTTAACCGATGAGCAAAAACAAAATAAATTTGATATATATCAACAAACTTTAACTGAACTGATGTTTGACAAAAATTATAACAAGTTAACCGATGAGCAAAAACGAGCTACACTTCATACAGCAGTCAATAAGCTTGAAGAAAAACTTAATGAAAAAGCAACTGAACCTGAAACTAAAGAAAAGAACAAAAGTAATAATATACTGACAGCAGCTGCAAAAGGTACACTAAGCATTTTAAAAGATCTAGGTAGGGTGCATAATCCTTTTTATGAACAACCTAAGGTAATAAGGGATTATAGCCCATTAACGAAAGCTATGGAGGCTGCTAAAAAATCTGCTAAAGAGATCGTAACACCTGAGGTTATAGCACAGTTACGAAAAAGTAAATCTGCACCAAATTTATCACAAGAAGAAAGCTTTCTTCATCGGAAGAAACTGCAGAGAAGTAATTCTATAGATAACCATAATCAACATTCAATGTGACTCACCTATCATTATCGTAGTAAGTTACCTACTCCCCCTATTGTTCTTATTTACTGGTGGTTTTACTGGAGGAGTACTAGGTGGTGAAGCAATAGATGAAGTACTAGAACGCAAAGGTTTATGATTATCATGCTTTACTAAACTACGCCTTAGTCTTTTTGCCTTGGATAGTTCTCTGCTCACTTTTTGTTCTTCTTTTAATAATTTTACTTTCTTTTGTGCCTGTATTACTGGTGCTAATATTTCTTGTCTTCTCTGCTTGAACTCCTGTAGATTTTGTTGTTTAGGAGATGGAGCATCTTGATTTTGTGAATTGTTCAAGAGTTCTTTAACAATATCAACAACCTTATCTATAATCTTTGCAAACCAACTTTTTTCCGGCTTTATATCATCCAAAATAGCGTTTTCCTTTGGAACATCGTATCGTCTATTATTATTGTTAATTTCCAGTGGCTTAGATGGTTTCTGTGCCTGTACCCTACGAGAATTAGCTGCTAAATTATTATTCCTTGGACGTGGGGCTACTTTACTTATTGATTTTGTTGACTGAAGTATTTTTTTCTCATCTTCTTTTAATTTTTTCAGTGTTTCTCGCAAATCGTCTACAGTTGGAATTGAACCTTCCACAGTTGGAGTTGGTGCAGAATTCTTTAATGTTTCTTCCGTAGGTCTTGTGTCTTTTAGAGCCTTAAGTCTAGCTTCTATTTCGCGATCTTTTCGTTTGCCTAATTCAGCATATTTATTATCTAAATTAACTTCAGATTGCATTTCCTCTATCAACTTATCTACTTCCGAAGAAGGAACAGAACCACCCATTCTATCTAATGAATCATTAATCATATTTGTCACCATCTCGGATTCAAACAATTTCTTATCTAACTCGCCAAGTGTTTTCTCAAATTTTGCATCAATATTTTGTATTTTCTTACTCAAATCATTAGATTTTTTCTTGGACATATGAAACTAACCCACTATTTAAATACATGAGTTATTATAGTTTATTCTATTAGATCCTACTAATAATTTTATCAAATATATATTTTTTTAGGGTCTTTAGCTTGTAAGATTGTTACTTTTGTGATATAAGTTATATGCTATAATTAGGGCTTATTTCCTATGCAACCAGATCTTGCCCCTCCCCCACTATCAAATAAGCAGTTACTTGCATTCTTTGCAATGATAGTAGGAATGTTTATGGCAGTGTTGGATATTCAAATTGTTGCCAGTTCTTTATCAGTCATTGCAGCCGGCCTTTCTGCTTCTAGTGATGAATTATCTTGGGTTCAAACATCATATCTTATAGCAGAAGTGATTATAATACCAATAACCGGTTTTACAGCCAAGCTTCTCTCCACTAGAATTTCTTATTTTATTGCTGCTCTTGGTTTTACCGTTATGAGTATTCTATGTTCGCTAGCCAGCAACATAGAAACAATGATTATTTTTAGAGCTTTACAAGGATTTTTTGGTGGAGCAATGATACCAACTGTCTTTAGTACAGTATTTATAATTTTTCCTGCCTCAAAACGCCCAATAGTTACTGTGATAGTAGGATTAGTCGTAACAATAGCCCCAACACTTGGACCAACACTGGGTGGTTACATTACTGAAAACTTATCTTGGCATTTTATGTTTTTACTCAATGTAATACCTGGTATTTTTGTTTGTGTAGTCGTATATTTATACGCTGATTTTGATCAACCTAATTACAATTTGCTTAAAAATTTTGATTTTGTTGGCATTATTTTACTGACTGTTACTCTTGCTTCTTTGCAATATGTTTTAGAAGAAGGAAATAAGAAAGGCTGGATAGAAGATAATTTGATATTATTCCTTATCATACTAATTGTTGTTGGATTTATTATGTTAGTTATTAGAGAACTGACCTTTATTAATCCAATCTTAGATCTAACAACTTTTGCTAACAAAAATTTTACTTTTGGTTGTATCTACTCTTTTGTCATAGGTATAGGGCTATATGGTGCAGTCTATTTATTACCTTTATTTTTATTTACAATAGCTGGTTTTAATACTGTGCAAATTGGTTTTACTATGATGGTTACTGGTATGGCACAATTTCTGTCAGCTCCACTTGCAGGAAAAATGCTTGGCTCTGGACTAGATTTAAGAATTATGCTGGCTATCGGTCTTGCTATGTTTAGTTTAGGTTGCTACCTAAATAGTTTTTTAACAGCAGATGCTAAATTTGCCGAGTTTTTCTTACCGCAATTTATTAGAGGACTGGCGATGATGTTTTGCTTTTTACCTACTAATAATATTGCTTTAGATAGCATGAGTAAAGATAAAGTAGGGAATGCTAGTGGGTTATATAATCTTACTCGTAATCTTGGAGGGGCTGTTGGTCTTGCGGTTATTAGCCTACTTCTTACAGATAAAACTAAGATTTTTAGCCAATATTTAAATGAAAATATTTCTTCCACTTCACCCTCTATTCTAATGAAATTACAATTTCTAGGACAATTATTGGATGGTAAAGTGGTTGATCCGGAAAAGGCTTCGTATTTTTTGTTAGCCAGTAATATAAATAAGGAAGCATTTGTAATTGCGATAAATAGCATTTTTAGTATTATAAGTGCATTATTTTTTGTGGTAATGATCTTTCTACCGTTTACATCAACTGTTAAAGGCGGAGGAAAGTATGATGCACACTAAAATCTTTACTTTAATTATTTTGTTATTGCTGTTGTTTGGTCTAACAGGAGTACCTACTGATATTTTTGCATTGTTGGTTTCCTTGATTATCCCCAGTATAGCTTATCTTGTGGCAATAAAGCTCAATTTGATCCCTGATAGGATCTATTTAAATTATCGTTCTATATTATATTTTATTTGGCTAATTAAAGAAATAGTTGTATCTAGCTTAGGAGTAATGAAGATTATATGGCGTAGAAATCTTAATCTACAACCAGTCTTTGAGTGGATTAATTCAGAACAAAAAAACGATACAAGTCTTGTAATATATGGTAATTCTATTACCCTTACACCAGGAACTGTAACACTTAACATATCAAATAGTATGTTATTAGTTCATGCTCTAGAACAATCATCAATCGACAATCTAAAATTTGGTAATTTTACTATGAGTAAAAGAGTTCAGCACATTTCAAAGAACGACTGAAAGGCTAATAGATAAGGGGGGGAGTACTCAATATGACATCGCTTTTATCGATGTAATAAATTAATAGTAGGCTCAAGTAATCATCGCCATTAGGGGTGATGTCATCAACTATGATTTTTAAAAAATTAAAAAAAAGTTTAAAATAAAAAACCAAATTGGTTTAGAGAAATAACAAAAAATCTCTAGCTTAACATTCACAGTAAACCACGACTTGATAAAAATTTAAATAAATATAGGTTTAAATTTTTATCAAGTCTTTGCCGATTTTAAATAATAATCTCTAACCCTTGCATTAGCAATGACAATAATTTTACGCATTAAAGCAGTAATGGCAACTATAGGCTTTTTACCTCTAGCAATTAGCTCTCTATAATATTCACCTAACTTGCTCTTTGATTTAGCTGCTGCCATTGCTGCAGTAAATAATTTGGTTCGTACATTTTGTCTACCACCACTAACTGAACGATACCCTTTATATTGTCCACTATCCTTAGGATGTGGGGCTACTCCGACTAAACTAGCTATTTGCCTCCGATCAACCTTACCAATCTCTGGTAAAAATGCTAATAAAACTTTACTAACAACCTTACCAATACCGGTTACTGTCTCCAATACCTCAAGCTGTTCTACAGTCTTTTCATCGGTTGTTAACTCGGCTATCTCTTCTTCTAATTTCTTTATAGCTTTGGATAAACATAACAATAAATCTTCTATACTATCTTTTATCATATCATTATTAGGTCCTGCCATCCTATTTTTCTCTTGAGTCTGCAATTTTACTAAATCATCACGACGAGATAAAAATATTTTTAGCTTGCTCATCTTTTGATCAGGTTTTTGTTGTAAAGATAATTCCTTATGCCTTTCTTGTCCATATTTTACTAAAGCTTGAGCATCTACAGAATCAGTTTTAGCACGAGTACCAAGTGATCTTATAAAGTACTTTACTTTTTGGGCATGTGCTCTATGAACAGCACATTTTTTGCTTAATAAAAAATTTACTAATTCAGTTTCATATCCACCTGTAGTCTCTAATACTATTAGGGAGTCAGTCAAAAAACTTTTATATTGCTTAAAAAATTCCTTAAATCCAATAGTGTTATTAGAAAAAGTCATAATTTTATTATTATTAGATATTGCTACTGCAAAAGTTGATTTTGCTATATCAATACCAATAAAATTGTTATATAATTTATCCGTTGGGGTCATAAAATCCTCGACATATTTACGATTGTAAGCGGGCGTTTCAGCCCAATGAACTATTTAAACGTTCGAGCTTATTAAGTAAGTGGTCTCTTGATGACAATGTTTGTATAAACTCACCCCTGACGAGTGCCACTTACTTTTTTCATTATATCATAGTTTTATCTTACAACCCCTGATTCTCCTTCGGATGTCACCCCTGCGAAAGCAGGGGTCTAAGATGTTAAATAGTCTTCTATGCTATTTTTTTAGCCCCTTGCCTACGCAGGGGTGACATCCCACAACTTTCGACAGTGTGGGTGACATCCGAGGGTGCAGGGATGACACCCTAGGCTATTAAACCGATGTCTTACATCGAATTGAGGTTATGTTATAAATATCGGTCATTTTAGAATGTTATTAATAGATGTTAAGTAAAAAATGACTTGATATACCAAAAATTAATAATTTAATTATTGACAGGGAACAGCAATTTTTATTAAAATTGCAAGTTGAAGTAGCTAAATTAATGCTAGAATAATGATGTGCCTTTTATGTTATACGAAAATCTTAATGATTTGCACAAGATCACAGATAATATTAGTATTAAGTTGCATGAAAACTCTATAGTAGGGAAGATATCCTCTAGGTTAAAAGACCCTTGTTCTATCACAAAGAAGTTGATAAGAAAAAATGTTGGTTTTCACCGATTAACTGATACAATTGCCTCTAGGATTATAGTTGATAAGCAAGAAGACTGTTACAAAGTACTGGATATTCTTAATGATAACTATTGTATCTTTAATAAGGAAGACTATATTGCTAATCCTAAACCTAATGGTTATAGTTCCTTGCATGTCGTGGCTGCTGCTGGTATACTTAGACGTAATACAGAAATACAGATACGGACTAGAGATATGCACCATATAGCAGAATTTGGCACCGCTAATCATGATGAATATAAAAAGACTCAAGAAGCAAAAATAAAAGAAATATTTTCTCAAAAGGTACTTAATGTTGCTGCTATTCATACTGGACTAAATAACGCATATAAGCTCTTTAAACAGTTCAATTGGACTATGCTTGAACTAATGGCTTATGAGCAGAAAATTGAAATTCTTTGGCATAGTTTGCAAGATAACTTGTGTAAGATACGAGAACAATTTATAGGGGAATAAAAATATAAAATTAACTTTTATATTTAGTAACATATTTTATTATGTTAACTCCTATGTAAAATAAAGGAGTGCTGCATATTGTGAAGAAAAGTTTAAATGAATAGCTGTTCACTATAAGTGACCACATACGATCTATTGGTAGCACTCCAAATATACTCATGAAGCTAATAACAATACAAGTATCTACAAATAGCGAAATTGCTGTACTGCCATTGTTCCTAAGCCATAGCCATCTACCATGAGTGACTTTACGTATCCATAAATAAATTGTAATATCAATGAGTTGAGCAGTGTAACAGGCAATAATTGAACCTATGGAAGCAATACTATATAACCCAAAAACCTTATGAAAAGTTATATTATCGATTTTAGACCACTCTGTGGCATTTAACCTATCCATTATTGCTATAATTAATGTAACAATTATATTCATAGCTAGTGCAAGTTTAACACAGAAATTAGCTTTGCTTTTCCCATAAAATTCAGCAATTAAATCAGTAAGTAAAAATGTTAATGGGTATGTTATCGCACCTACAGAAAGTTCAAAAGTATAAAAAGGTAATATTGGTAAGAAAACAAACTTTTGATATATTAAATTACCTATTACAATGAGAATTGCAAATAATACGCATATAGTAATATAAATTTTTTCATCTATGGTCATGTTGTTGGAATCATAAATTAAGAATATTTTGAGTGAAAACTATAATTTAAAATAAATAAGTCTACCTAAAATTCAACTTATAAAATTATTTATATATGGTAAAGCTTGTTGTATTACATCATCATCCACCACGGTTTCACCATATAATTAATATTGTGACATTAATACAAAAATTTTACTTTTCTTGTATGTAGAATAATATAATTATTCTTTACTAAATGCACCAATATCTATATTAACTCATCTTAACTCTAAATATAATTTTTTTAAAGGTTACAACTATGCTCAAGAAAATTAAGGTACTTTGCATGGCTACTCTGATGGTTATAACACCAACTTTAACAATGGCAATTAGTGGTGAGGTTAGAAAAATTACTCCACCAAAATTAGACACTGCATATTTGGGACAAAAAATACTTTGTTATCGTCCAATGAGACATGGTTCTCCTAGAATGAGTGTAGAGGAAAAAGATAGTAAAATAATCGCTAATAACTATGGACATGGTGGTAGTGGTTGGACTCTTGGGCCTGGTTCTGCTGAGTACGTTAATGACTTACTTATAAACTCAAAATATGCAACTGATCTTACAAAAGATACGCCAATTACCATTATTGGAGCAGGCGTCTTGGGATTGTTTACAGCTTATGATTTAGAACAAAAAGGTTTTAAGAACATTACGATTGTTGCAGAAAAATTTGATGGACTGGCTTCTAATAATGCGGGTGGTTTACTTGCTCCAGTATCTATGGATAATGGTCAAAAAATACAGACAGTTCTTCAAAAAATAGAAATTGATGCTTATAAATTTTATGCGTCAATCGCTAAGAAACAGCACCCACACTTTAAGGAGGGAGCTATCATTGTTCCAACTTATTTTAGAACTCGGGAAGAATCTGGTTTAGAGCCTTATGTTGGTAAAGTCATGAAGCCAGCAAAAGATGTGACAGTTGATTTTGATAATGGTACGACAAGGAAGATGATTGTATATGATGACGGTATTTTTATGGATACAGGCATACTTATGGCAGAACTTAACGAATATTTAAGAAGTAAAAATATTAAGTTTGTACAGAAAAAAGTTAACTCATTTGCTGAACTTGATGGAAAATTTATCTTCAATTGTACTGGGCTTGGTGCCAGTAAGCTTAATAATAGACCTCTTTCGAAACTGGTTGACGTAGTTCAAAATTATAAATGCCAGAGATCAAATTAAATCTAAGACCAAATCTTTTACGTCTATTTCGATATTTGTCAGCAATAATTTTGAACCGTTTTAGCATACCAATAACGTTTTCATTTAGAACTCTTTCTCCTGCTAACCTACGATTATTCTTTTTATCATTTTTAGTTAAAGGATTTTTCTTGCTTTTTTTCTTTGGTAATTCAGAATTATTGTGAATTTTTTGTATATACTCGATGAAAATCAACAATTGCGTTGTTGTTGTCCAAGACCTGCGGTGCTCACGTACTAATGTACGCTGTGCTCCTCGGCTTGGACACTCCTAGCACTTGTTGATTTTGATCTTCGTCTACCAACTCTTCATTTACGAGCAGTATACCTTGATATCCTGTATCAGTAATCGCTTTAACCTTAGGATGGATAAGAATTTTGGATTCCTTAAATAATCTAAAGTCATGTTTTTTACCGTTAGAAAAATCTGTACATATTACTTGGTGTGTTTTCTTGTCTACCACTATTTGAGTTTTTAGTGTATGCCTTTTCTTCTTTCCTGAATAATAGAATTTTTGTTTTTTTTGGGTCTTTCTATAGGACTCTCAGTAGCATCAATCAAGACTACTTCATAATTCATATCACTCTTCATTAGAGCTTTACGACCTGGAAGAGCAAAGTTTGGGTGTTTAACTAGGGTGTCTTCTACCCATTTAACAGCTTTATATGCTGAACTTTCACTAATCCCATAGTTCTGACCTATATGGAAATAAGTACGGTATTCTCTAAGGTATTCTAAGACCATCAGCAACTGTTCCTCCAAATTGAGCTTATTTTTACGCCCACCTTTTGATTTCTTAAGACCATCAGCTTGCCTCAAAATATCCACCATCTTTGAGAATGTTCCCTTCTTTACTCCTGTTAATCGACGAAATTTTTCATCCTCTAACTCTTTAATCTGATCGAATTTCATATTATTACTTCAAATCAGATATTTATAACACCATTCTACATCATTGTCTAGTTTCGAAAGAAGCCTAATGATGAGAAATTGGTGTCAGTCCAAGGTCACTTGATTATGCTTAAAGATCAAAATCCTAAAGATCTACAATATATGATTTTGACTCGTTGGGATGAAGGCAAAACTAAGTCTGGACAGAAAGTAGAACGTGATTTTTATATTTTCCCAAAACATATGCCCAATACTGGTGTTAATGATGTAGGAGTCATTGGTGGTACTTTTATTGAAGGTGCAACACCTGCAACACCTAATGACGAGGAATTTGGTATTATACTACAAAATGCTAAAGAATTTTATGGGATAAAATAAGTCCTGTAATTAAGGTTAGTTCATTAATCATGAATTTTATTAAATTCATTCTTTACTATTTTTAATAAACATTCTAATATTCTATTCATAGTAGCTTACTTTTTGTTTTTGTATTCTAACCTCAGTTCGATATAAGAATTAATAATTCTTATATCGAACTGGCTTTGTTATAAGGAAAAATGCACTCTTGAAGCGGCTGACGCGAGTGCATTTTAACTTTTTCCATCATTCAATATGTGATTTTAATAATTAAAATCACATATTGAATGGAGTGTTATATTTTAACAATCAGGTGGGCAGCCGCTTCAAACCTGATTGTTTCTATATATAACACGAAAGTTCGATGTAACAAGTTATATCGAATTCAGGTTATTCTAGTAAGCTACTTTATCTCTTGAAATCATAGCAGTATATTACTCAAACTTAGTTCTGTTTGTAAATTTTTCCATAAAAACTGATCTGATTGAACTAATTTAATCAATTTATCTAGGGCTACTTTATCTTCATTACCATTTCCATGGATTAGTACTATGTCACCATCTTTAACTGTTTCATGTTCAGGAAGCTTATGTATCCATGCACTTGCACCTAATTGTATTAGCCCATAAGAAGTTAATATATCTAATATTTCTTGACTGGCTACTAACCCAGGAAATCTAAAAAATGGAGATGGTAATTCGCCCCTTTCAATTAGCAAGTGTTCGGTTTGTAATATTTCGTTTTCTATATCAGTATTTGGCAGTAATAAAAAATTGTCTGTAAAATCTTTATCAGGGTAGAAAATATGACTAAAACTATGATTAACCCATGTGATTTTTATATTTTGGGCTGGAAGAGTTTGTAACCACATAAAGTCTTCTAGATGAGTTGCTATCCATAAACCACTTACAGCTATTAATAGGTTTATTTCTTGACTTCTTTTAGCAGTTTTTAAAATTGCATCAAATAAATTATGTTCTAACCTTTTTATTGAGGGACACATATCTATGGATAAAAAACATCCTTTGACTTTTGGAATATTCTTGAGACCTTGATTCTCTCTGCTATCTTTTATATTATTAAAATAATACAATGATCTATAATATACAGAAGATTCAAGTTCCTTTAATGAGAAATATCTGCCATCTTGATCGCTCTTACGGTAAGCACATAAGTTCTGAGCAACTATCTTAACTTCTAGAGTATTAATATTAACTATTACAAAATAGTACTCATTACTCCTTTTAAATGACCGAATTACAATAAATGACTGATTATTAAATATGCATGGTATATGAGATGTTTTTTTGTAATTAAAGATTAACTTATTTGTATTTGTTTGTTGCATAAACCTCTTATTTTATATAATGTAGAGTGCAGTACATAGTACGGTAGTTATGTTATCTAGAGTTTTAGTACTTGCTTCCTAAATTTATATCTAACTAACTTACTCCTTAAAACCTTGCCTCTAGAATCATTTCTGCAAATGTTGGTTTAGAATGAGCTTCTAATATTTTATCAACTATTCCTGCATTATAAATAATTATTATTTTTTGACTACAAAGATAATTTGCAATAATATACTAGACAAATTTTTTACTCATTTTGTTTCCCATTTAAGGTTACCTTTAAGCAACATTTTGTAAATAATTAAGATAAACTTTCATTGGTTTTTGATAACCAATGCTAGAAATCTGTGGTGGTTATATTTATCTATGTAATTATTAATACCTTCTTTAACCTCCTTAATGTTTTTATTTCCCACTTTTTTTTCATGAGGTGATCCTGATATTACTTGCAAATTTTTTATATTAATATAGATTCTCTAATATTGGTGTATAAACGTTTGAATAACTAATAATTTTATGTCAAGCGTGGTTCTGAAATTGTCCACTACGGCAAGCCATTTTAGAAATTAAAAATTATAATTTAGTTAAGTTGTAATGACCAAAGAAGAGCTAATTAATTTTGAAGGTGTTGTCCTTGAACTTTTGCCTAACGCAACTTTTAGAGTGAAGTTGGAAAATGGTCATTTTATTACCGCTCATACTTCTGGTAGGATGCGTAAGAATCGTATTAGGATACTTGTCGGAGATAAAATCACAGTGGAAATGACACCTTATGATCTAACAAAAGGTCGTGTTATCCACCGTCATTAGAGTCTTTCATATTTTATGTCAAATATAGAATCCACTTTTTTAAAACAGCAGAATATACCTATAGTTCTAGCCTCACAATCACCTGCAAGGCTTGAATTACTAAAAAGAATAAAGGTATTTCCTACACAAATTATTCCCGCTAATATAGATGAAACAGAGTACTTACGAGAGTTACCAAACCAATTGGTAACAAGATTAGCACAGGAAAAAGCCGAGGTTGTTGCCAAAAAAATAAGTGGTGAAGCTATAATTATAGCAGCTGATACTGTTGTGGTTCGCGGTAGAAAAATACTACCTAAAGCTTTAACAAGTGAAGATGTTAGATATTGCCTTAATATTTTATCTGGAAGGCGTCATAGGGTTTATACAGGCATCTGTATAATAAAAAAGACTCTTGAACAAGTTCTGCTGCGACAAAAATTAGTGCAAACCATAGTCAAGTTTAAAAGATTGAGCCAGCAAGAGATAGAATTTTACTGTAGCCTAGATGAAGGAATCAATAAATCAGGTGGCTGCGGAATTCATGGATATGCCGAAGCTTTTGTTCCTAGCATATATGGATCTTACTCAAATATTATGGGATTACCACTACTGGAAACCCTGCATATGCTTACTTCTTTAGGTTTTACAAATAGACCTCTTAAATAACCTGAATTCGATATAACAAGTTATATCGAAGGGGTTAAGTAGAAACAATCAGGTTTGATGCTCGCTTACACCTGATTGTTAAAATATAATATTCCATTCAATAGGTGATTTTAATTATTAAAATCACCTATTGAATGATGAAAAAAATTAAAATGTATTCGTAGAACCGCTTCAAGAGTGCATTTTTTCTTATAACAAAGCCAATTCTTCCAAGAAACAGCTAGCTAACATATTGATTTTCATGCACTTTTTACTTTTTTGTTTCTTCCATTATGAACTTGATCGCTCGGTATCAAGTGTTAGCTCCTAACAAACTGGTTTGAAAGAAGGTTTTATTTTTACCATAGCTCACCACCAACAGTTTGTTTATGTTTTTACATAATGCACAGCATTTTGTTTGGTGCTTATATCGAGGTTAGATAATAGATATCTTTTGAACTCTACTTCTGTTGGTAATTGGGACAAAGATTCGGCACTCGAATCCGTAGCAGAATTTGAGTACTGCTTGCGGTTCTTGCTTAGCAAAAATGCCTATAAATCTACTCATTACATAGAAACCTTCACAACCTAGCTATTTATACAACAAAGTTAAGAAATATTTATTTTTATTACCTAAAAAGTAATAAATCTTTGCAAATACTTTAAGTTTTAGGGTGTGTCATCAATTGAGCCAAATTACCATGGAAGCCATATAAACAGCACCCAAAAAGTTCTGAGATGTTTTGTCAAATCGTGTTGCAATAGCTCTATATTGCTTCAATTTTGCAAAAAAGTTCTCAATCAAATGCCTAGCTTTATATAGGTCCTTATCATACTTAGCTGGATTCACACGATTCTTCTTTGGGGGAATCACAGCTATACATCCCTTATCTTTCAGCTTATCTCGCATACGTACATCGGCATCATAAGCCTTATCAGCAAGTACAGCATCCGCTTTCGTCAATTCATTCATCAAAACATCAGATCCTTGCAAATCATGAGCTTGACCCGGGGTAAGATGGAATCCCGTTGGATTCCCTAGAGCGTCACATGTGGCATGGATTTTAGTACTCAGCCCCCCTTTACCTCGTCCAATTGCTTGGTCATCATCTAACTCTTTTTTTTAGCACCGGCACTATGTTGATGAGCCCTAACAATGGTTGAATCAATCATGGCATACTCGTTATCAGCATCTTCAGCCAGCATCTCAAAAACCTTTTTCCACACACCTGTCTTGCTCCACCTTGAATGACGTAGGTGAATCACTCGAAAATCTCCAAAACGTTCAGGTAGGTCTCTCCAAGGTATACCAGCCCTATATCGATACAAGACTGCTTCTACAAATAGGCGATTATCCTTGGCTGTTACACCAACAGACTCTTCCCTTCCAGGTAGCTTATCTTTAATCCGATCCCATTGATCGTCACGTAGAGCATATCGACGCATAGAGAAAATTTATCCTTAATTTTTTCTCTATTACACAACAAATAAACGCTCCTGTCAACTTAATTGATGACACACCCTAGTTTAACCTATAAGTTAGGATATCAAAATATTAAGGATTTTTATGGAAGGCATTAATAATAGTTGGCTAAAGTTTGAATCATGTGATTATGCTGATAGGTTACTCGCTAAACTCTCTCAGCTGAATAGTGAAGTAGATCAACCAATAGATATGAACATTGTTAAAAAAGCCATCTATTACGCCAAAAAGTATCATGGAGAGCAGAAAAGACAAACAGGAGAACCTTATTACTCACATCCAATAGAAGTGGCGTATATGCTTGCAGAATACGCAGCACAAAATGATAAGCTGTACTTTAGAACCGATTTAACTGTAACCGCTATACTGCATGATACCATTGAGGATACTAAACTTACCAAAAGCAATATTGCCTATATCTTTAGTGATCTAATTGCTGATCAAGTAGAAAAACTAACTAGGGTTAAGTGCGACAGAAAGATTAGCTCGGCAGAAATCATGGAATTATTATGGCAGCAAAAGAGATATGATATCATAATGGTTAAAATATTTGACAGAATTCACAATTTAGAAACTGTTGGTATAAAATCTCCAAAAAAGATTAAGAAGATAATAGAAGAAACTTTTAAAAATTTTATAAGTATTAGCATGTGTTGTGGAACAAAACAACTAGAAAATATATTAACTACTTTATGTTACAAACATTTACCAATTACTGACCCCTTAGAGCTCACAACAATTATCCAACATAAATACCAGCTTCCTACTCCAACTTTTGAAAATGATATAAACCAAAAGTAAATCCTATACTTTCCTAATAATTAAACTAGCATTAGTTCCTCCAAATCCGAGTGAATTAGAAAGCACATAACTAATCTTTGCATTTCTAGCTTCTAAAGCAACTAAATCTATTTTTGCTTCTGCTATCGGTTTATGCAAATTTAGAGTTGGTGGAGCGACTTGGTCTCGCATAGCAAGAATTGAATATATTAATTCTACGCTACCAGCTGCTCCAAGTAAATGACCAATAGATGATTTGGTTGACGACATAAGAACATTCGGGTTAGCATCCAAAAATAATTTTTGAACAGCCGTTAATTCTATAGCATCACCAACTTGGGTAGAAGTGCCGTGGGCATTGATATAATCAATAAGACTTGCATCAATTTTTGCATCTTTAAGAGCGTAAAACATAGCTCTATAAGCCCCTCTTCCATCGGGATGAGGTGAGGTCATATGATGAGCATCACCAGTAGAACCATATCCAATAATTTCAGCATAAATCTTAGCATTTCTAGCAAGAGCATGCTGATATTCTTCAAGTACTACAACACCTGCCCCTTCTCCCATTACAAATCCATCACGATCTTGATCCCATGGTCTTGATGCAATTTCAGGCGTAGAATTATATTTAGTAGATAATGCCCTTGCAGCAACGAATCCAGCCACTCCAACCGGAGTAACCGGTGCTTCAGCTCCACCAGCAACCATAACATCTACATTACCGTATTGAATCATACGCATAGCATCCCCTATAGCATGAGAGCCAGTGGAACAAGCTGTAACGACAGCCTGATTTGGCCCGGTAAATCCGTATTTAACGGAAACATGACCTGAAAGGAGGTTAATTAATGAGGAGGGAATAAAAAATGGACTAACTTTACCATTATTTTCTTTATGAAACTTTACAGATGTTTCTTCGATCATCCCAAGTCCACCTATTCCTGAACCAAGTATTAAGCCGGTCCTATCTCCCGATAATTCATCTTTTACTTTCCATCCGCTATCCTCAACTGCCTCAATAGCTGCTGCGATACCATATTGGATGAATAAATCCATCTTATGGACATCGCGAGGGTGAATAAATTTTTCCGGGTTAAAGCCATTATCTGTTGAGTGATCCACTGTACCCGCTATTTTACAGGCAAGGTTAGAAGTATCAAATCTTGTGATTGACTTGATACCACTGCGACCCTTTATAATACCTTCCCAAGAGGGCTTTACACCAATTCCTAGTGGTGTGATAAGCCCAATACCGGTTACAACAACTCTTCTAGTCGACATGATTATTTATAATTAGTTGTTTTTTTATTATGTACTGTACAACATCAGAGACAGTTAAAATTTTCCTAGCATCTTCATCTGGTATATCACATTTATACTTTGCTTCTATTTCCATCATTAATTCAACTGTATCTAAACTATCGGCTTTAAGATCCTCAACAAATCTAGATTCAAGGGTAATTGAATCTTTTTTTACTTTTAATTTATTAACAACGATTTCAATAACCTCTTGTTCGACAATATCTTGCTCAACAACATTTTGTGTAATATTTATATTTTCACTCATAATTAGAACCTCATAACATAAATTAAATTTAGTAAAACACTCAAACTCTAGCCACTTATAATGACTTGTATAGAATAAACATAGTTTCATACATAAGTAAGTCGCGAGTAAGTCGATACAACAATTTCAAACTTCTAGCATAAAAATATATTTTATGCCAGTGTAAAATTTCTTTAGTTCTTAAATTAAAATATTACTAATGGCTTGCAGTCTAGCATACACTCCTTTTCCTGATAATAGAAGCAATAATACCAAACAACAGAAGAGTAATAGTCATAGCCAGTGCAGCGTAAGATGGAATCTCAATAAAATGTTCAGCGAATATTTTTATGCCAATAAATATTAATATTAATGCTAGCGAATATTTTATATAACTAAATTGCTCAACAATATTAGCTAAACATAAGAATAAGGCACGTAAACCTAATATGGCAAAAATATTAGAAGTATAAATTATGTAAGGATCCTTAGTGATAGCAAATATTGCTGGTATACTATCAATGGCAAAGACAATATCCATGATTTCTATAATTATTAATGATGCAAGAAGGGGGGTAATACTCAATCTATTATTAGTTTTAACAAAAAATTTGTAACCGGAAATTTTAGGAGTAAGATTAAAGTATTTTTGCAGAATTCTATAAATATACGATTCCTCTACTTTAAAACTTTTTTTTGCTATATAAAAAGTTTTGATGCCTGTAACTATAAGAATAGCTGCAAAAATATATAATAACCAAGAGAATTTCGAGATAACAATGACACCTAGATATATAATTATAGCTCTAAAAACAATGACACCTAGAATTCCCAAGAATAATATCCGATGCTGATATATTAAAGGAATAGAGAAAAACTGAAAAACCATCAATATAATAAAAATATTATCCAATGACATAGCTTTCTCTATAAAAAAGCAAGTGTAGTATTCCCGGGCTTTTTCTCCTCCCATATCAAAAAAAATGAAAATACCGAAGAGGCATGCTATAATTAAATAAAAAAGACTAAAATAAATAGTTTGGCGGAAGCTCATCACTTTATTTTCTTGGTTTGCAAAACCAAGATCGTAGATTAGTAAACCTACAATCACTGTACAAAAAACAACCCACGTCAAGATTCCCTCCATAAACTACTATAACAACTTGAAGAATTAATTCTCAAGTTCTTGAATTTTCCATATGATCTGATGTTAAGCATTAGCCATTTGTGAAGTAAAGTGGGATTCTTTGATACCGAGATTTTGTAAAGCATTGTGCCATTTACTCTCTGGATGATCAGAAAAAATAAATTCTTTATCACACTTTGTTATTATCCACAAATTCTCCTTAATCTCTGTTTCAAGCTGCCCTGCTTTCCAAGCAGTGTATCCAATAATAAATAAACTATTTTTAGGCCCATGACCAGAAGCAATATCATGAGGGATTTTAGGATTAGAGCTAACTGCTAAATGATTCTGAAACTTCAATAGTAGATTTTCGTTATAATCATCAGAATGTAGGAAGAATCCGCGTTCATGCTCAACTGGTCCTCCTAGATATATAGGCATCATAATGTTACTATCTACTTGATCATCAGATATTTTAAAAAACGATTTTATCTCTATATGATTCACCAAATTATTGAAAATTAAACCCATTGCTCCTTCTGCTGTATGAGACAGCATATAAACAAGTGATTTATTAAATATACCCTCAAGCATGTAAGGAGTAGCGACCAGAACCTTACCAGATAAATTATCAAAAATCTTATCGTTTACACTCATAATGTTTATTGTATTTTAAAATTTATTAACATACTAGCTTTTAGATACATATAATGTTAAATTACGGCTATTCAATAGATCTCTTTCGAAATTTCATCTGAGAGGTCTAATAAAAATTTTGAACATGATGGTAAATATACTCAACTCCTGTTCTAAACTTAAAGTAATTTTTGAAAAAGTCTAATGTTTACTTGGTTTGATATAATAATACTGGCAATTATTACTACTTCATCGATGCTCGGGGCATATGGAGGAATAATAAAGCTTACTATTAGCTTACTTGGCTTTATAGTCTCAATTCTTTTTGCCTATTACCTATCTCCATATACTATTTCCATTATTACTCGATATTTTAATAACCACATTGCATTGGTAGTTACCTCTGGGATTATTTCCTATATTATCTCTCTAATCATATGCTCTTTTGTAACCCGTAAATTTCTTTTGATGATTTCTATTATAAGTGGTGGGGTCATTGACAGATCTCTAGGCTTAGCCGCAGGCATGTTTAGAGGTACGATTATTTGTTTGTGCATCTTCCTAGTCCTAACAATTTTCTTTTCTGACAGTTACTTACAAGCAGAAACCCTAAAAGACGTTATGCAAAATACTACTATTGATAAATATCCAAAATGGCTTAAGGAATCTGTGACTACATCGTATCTAGATAATTTAAGTAAAAATCTTATAAGAACTCTACCACAAGATAGTTTTGAGTCCATTAAATTACCTAAAAAATCAAAGATTATTGATACTACAAATGTGTTAGAAAAATCACAATCTCAAGAATCTCCTAATAAAGTAAAACAACTCCCTGAAGATCTTATGCAAGAACTTGATGAAGTATTATCAAAAAAAGTAGAGAATCATGACTAGGCTATTGAATGGAGTGTTATATTTTAACAATCAGGTGGGCAGCCGCTTCAAACCTGATTGTTTCTATAATACCATTTCCCATTATTAACTAAGCTAATACTACAGTTGTAGTTACTACCCAAAGCTGTCATTCCCGCTTCGGTCAGGAATCTAAAAAAATAGCCTAAAAGACTATTAAACATTATTAGATCCCAGCTTTCGCTGGGATGACATCGTTTTGACATTAGTACTACAACTGTAGCACTAAATAGCATAGTTAATAATGGGAAATGGTATAATTCCACCGAATTTTGGATAAGAATTGATAAATTCTTATCCAAAATTCGCGTGATATAGTTAAGCCCATAGGATTAGGTGACAAAGAACATAACAATTGTAAATTGTCATTCCCGCGTAGGCAGGAATCTAGATACCTGCTTTCGCAGGTATGACACAAAATTTGTATCACCTAATTCAATAGGTTTCACTATATATATACAATCAGAATGAATAACGGTTAAACTGTTAGTTCAATTCATTAAACTCTACTCGAGCAAATAATTTTGTTTGGAGTAGGGAGAGTTCTGAATGATCTTTTGAACCTTCTTCTGCTAATTTATTGGCTTTAGTTAAAAGGTCTAAATCTCTAGCTAGATCAGCAAAAAAGAATCTTATTTCACCACTTTGCTTTGTTCCTAATATTTCTCCGCTACCTCTTAAGAGTAGATCTTGCTCTGCTATATAAAAACCATCATTGCTGTTTCTCATCACTTCAAATCTAGATTTTGCAACCATACTTAATTTTTGAGGATCATATAGAAGAATACAATGAGATTGTAAAGTTCCACGTCCAACTCTACCTCTTATCTGGTGTAACTGAGCTAAACCAAACTGTTCAGCATTTTCTATGACTATTAAGGTTGCTTCTGGTACATCGATACCCACTTCAATTACAGTTGTAGCAACCAAGATTTTAATATTACCATTCTTAAATTGGTGCATAATCATATCTTTTTGCTCATTTTTCATTTTACCATGTATAGTAGCTGTAATGTTAGGGTAGGCATTCTCAATGGTAACTAGTCTAGTATTGATGTCGGTTAATCCTGTATTTTTTGCCTGCGTTGTTAACTCTTCATCATTTTGATCGATAAGGGGACATATCCAGTAAATTTTCTCTCCAAATTTTAGCTTTTTATCCAAAACTGAAATTACATTATTTAGCTTGGTCTTTGGCAATATGCTAGTAATAATTGGTAGTCGATTTTTTGGTTTGCTTGTTAATTTAGCAATATCCATATCTCCAAACATGGTCAAAGTAAGACTTCTAGGAATAGGGGTTGCGGTCATCACTAAAACATCGGGATGCGAGGCTTTGTTAATTAAATCTAACCGTTGTTGTACACCAAATTTATGCTGTTCATCAATGACGATATAACCTAAATTTTTAAAGTTTACTTTTTCTTGAAATAATGCATGAGTGCCAATTAATATATCAATATCTCCGTTTTCTAGGCTTGATAGAACTTTGTTTCGTTCTTTGGTAGATATTTTTCCAGTAAGTAAACCAAGCCTTATTCCGGTTTCACTTAAGGCTTTAACGAAGAATTGGTAATGCTGGTTTGCTAATAAATCGGTAGGGGCCATTAGTGCAGCTTGAAATTTATGGTATGCTACAGTGACCATTGTCAATAAAGCTACTAAGGTTTTACCAGAGCCAACATCGCCTTGGAGTAAGCACATCATTTCTGTAGAAGATAATTGATGTTTCTCAATTGCTTCGATTACTTTTTTTTGGTCTAGTGTGAGTTCAAAGCCTAATGTCTTAAGTATTGCTTGTTGTAGCTGACTAGACCCTGTAAATGAATTACCTTGTTTTAATTTTGTTTGCTGGCGGAGATATTGTAATGAAATTTGATTAGCAAAAAGTTCTTTTTCTGCTAATCGTCTTAAGGTTTGAGCATGTAATTCTTCTAATTTCTTAGTTTTAACTTGATATAAATGCAAAGTTTTTAAATCTTCTAATAATGATTTAGTATAGTCCTTTACTTCTTGAAAACTCTCAGGAATACAGCTCCACTCTTTCTCAAACAAATCAAGCCCCTTTATTATATAGGAATAAAGTTGCTTATTAATTATCCCATAGGTTAAAGGATAGATTGGTTCTAGGGGGCTGGTAAGTTTTTGGTCAAAAATAAGTATTGGGTGGGTTATTTGAGGTAAGCTAGAGAAAACTTGTACCTTACCATTAATTGTATGTTTACTGCCTATTGTAAGTTTACTTAGGATAAAATAAGAGGGTCTATTAAAAAATATCAGCAGAATTGAGCCAGTCTCATTAGATCCTAAAATTTTCAAAGGCTGTTTTTTGTTCTTAGGCACAAGAACTTCTTCAATTGTTATTTCAGTTTGAATTAACTGACCATTTTTTAGTGAAGATAAATTTGGTGAAATTATTTTAACTTGATAAGAAGTAGGACAATAAAATAACAAATCTCTTAAATTGATTATTCCCAATCTTTTGAGTCCAATAATTATATTATCACTAACGCTAATACGTGATTTAATCGGTGAGAAAAAAAACTTGTTAATTGCTAACATATATTTTTTTAATTAGTATAATCCTATATCAACCTTAATATTCTCAATTTTTTCTAGCTCTGCTTTCAGATTTCTTTTTATTTCTTCAATTTTACGATATTTTTCTGCTATTTCTTTTTGTGTTTGTAGATCAAATTCTCCTGCCTGGGTTATTGGGATTTTGACTTTAACATTTTTGATAATTTCAACAGTAACTCTTTTATTTTGAGTACCTTTTGCATAAGTTTTTAGGTTTTCAGTCAAATAGGAATATACATATTCTAAAGAGATATTTGCTATTTTGGTTATTAATGCTCCGCAATGTGTTGTCATGGAAAATTTACCGTTACGCACAAATACTGTGCCGGCATAAATTCCGTCTGTTGTCCACGTTAAGCATTCGCAATCATAGTCATAGCTATCAATGTAACCAATAATACCTCGATCAATTGTTTGTGCTGAATATAGG
Source organism: Candidatus Tisiphia endosymbiont of Ditula angustiorana (assembly GCF_964026425.1). NCBI lineage: Bacteria > Pseudomonadati > Pseudomonadota > Alphaproteobacteria > Rickettsiales > Rickettsiaceae > Candidatus Tisiphia > Candidatus Tisiphia endosymbiont of Ditula angustiorana. Next base: position 1,835,980 of record NZ_OZ032143.1, on the reverse strand, counting down.
GGATAATCACCTTTATGATTTTTGACAAAAATATTTGTATATTTTGCTAACCCTTTTTTAACATCAAAAATATCAGCTATTGACAGTTCTTTATAAAGAGGAGAGGTCTCTATATGAAATTCATCCTTTATTTCTATAGATGCATTATTTAATGATTGGGATATGTCTTCAAGTATAGAGCTAAACTCTATTGGAGAAATTAGATTACACTTATCTATTGCTCCAAGTTCTATCCTTTCCTCTTCACTCCAATTGCAATCAATATTCCAATCTCTTAAATTATTTTTAAACCATTCAACTTTCAGTATTTTGCATCTCTTATCATGATTGATACTAGCAAAATATTTTTTACTTCCTTTAAAAGCATTGTATAAATTGACTGCTTCTTTTAGATCATCTTGTTCAATATCAAATCTATAAATATCTCTACTTTCTCCAATCTCACTTACTAAATAAGTAAATACTGGGTCAGTTTGCACTTCAGTAGTATTATTCTTCTTTGTTAATGCTAAAATGTATGTTTTTTTACTAATTGTAAAAAATGTTTTAACAGGCAATGAAATTATTGCATCAATATAGCAAATATCTAAAATATATTGTCTTAAATTTTTATCATTTTGCCTGTTAAACATTCCTTCAGGTACAATTATAAAAGCCTTGCCATCTGGTTTTAAAGCTTTTATAATCCATTCCACAAACAAACCTTCAACACCCATTGCATTGATTTTGTAATGGTTTTTTAGGTTCGTTTTGGCAATTTCTTCCTTAAAATTACTACTTCCACTACTAAAATAAGGAGGATTTGTCAGAATTAGATCATACTGGTTTTCAACAATTTCTGATAATGTACCTAGTATTGATTCCCTCTTTAAAATAAAGCTTTCATTGAATATATTAGCAAATCCTTTTGTAAGCCCTGCATTATCTTTTATAAGGTCACAAAAATAAATCAGCATATTTGCCTTTGCTAAGATAATTATTCTTTGTGCATCTTTATCAAAACCTTTATCAAAACCAACTATTTTTACCTTTTGTTTTATTTTACCATTTTCAATAGTGAATAATTTATCAAGTTTATCTTTTATAAATTCCAAAGGAAATTTTCCGACACCACAAGCAGGGTCACAAATTGTCATGCCTTCTTTTAATGTACCTTCTGCCATTTCATTCACTGCACGCACCACTTTAATCGGTGTAAAAAACTGTCCCCAGTTCTTTTTACTGGTACTTTCCTTTAAAAAACTTTCAAATAATTTGCTTTTAAAATCATGATCAATATGTTCAAGTTTACCATAGTCTCTAAACTTTTCTAAAACTTTTTTAAAGACAGTTCCGTATCCAGTAACGGCTTTTTGATCTTCACTTACAAATATAGTGCAATTTATAATCGTTGTTTTATCTATAGGATTTTCTGGAAATAACTCTTTTATTTTGGGTCTTATAATATTTGCATAATGTTGTAGTACATCATTATATTCATCATATTTGTACATATCTATTAATTTATCAAACGAATAAGTACCAGTTAATATATTCAAATCGCTCAAATATTTGAATATAAACAACTCAACAAAACTATATAAGCAATTTTCAGGAGTTGCACCGCTTACGCTCCAAACATCTTGCCAAATTTGTTTAGAAAGATCTGTTGGATTGACTAGTTTTTTAGGTAAAATCCTATCATTTTTCTCATTTATCGATTGTATTATTTCTGTAATAATTTTTTGTAAATTTTCATCTGTTGGATTAAATTTATATTTAAAAGCATTACCATTCGCATCTTCAATACTATTTCCAGTTGCAACATTAATCCAAAGCGTTTCTTGTGTATCCGTTGCAATTATTAGTTTGGTTTTTAACTTTTCTGCAACCTCGATTCCTTGTAAAATAGCCTGATTTTTCTTGTCAACTGTATTGAATTGCTTAGGATGTTTATATTCAATTATTGCTATAATTTCCTTCTGCTTTACAATAATTGCATCAATTTTTCTATATTCAACACTTCCATAATCTATACTTCTTATTATATCATATTGTTTCAAAGCACTAATAGTTGTTGCACCAATATTATAAAAATTCCAAGTTCCTATTTTTGGGGGATTTTTTATTAAATCTCGTTGCAGTAATTCTTCACTCATAATAGTAACTATATTTTGTTCACAGCATTTAGAGCTTAGTGCATAAAAATATCAATATTGTTCCATCCTACTAGGTCTAAGTTGGCTCTAATAGGTAGAAACTTAAAAATCTGTTTTGCAATATCTAACCTATTTTCGGCCAGTAACATATCTTGCAAGATAGCACGAAGTTGATGTAGGTAAAGGACGTCTTTGGCAGCATATTCTTTTTGCTCAGAGGTAAGATCCAACCTACCCCAATAGGAAGATTGTTGTTGTTTAGAAATTTGGACTGAAAGTAATTCACGGCATAAGTCTTTTAAACCATGAGTATCAGTATAGGTTCTAACCAGTTTAGAAGATATCTTTGTACAAAATATGTTCTCCAAATCTATTCCAAGATATTTTCTTATTGCTGCTAAATCAAATCTAGCATAGTGAAATATTTTGCATCGATTATTATCAAGTAATAGTTTTTTTAAATTAGGTGCAGCGTAATTCTTGTCAATAAAGTTTACTAAGTAAGCCTTACCATCTCCATTACTCAGTTGCAAAAGGCATAGCCTATCCCTATGTAAGTTTAATCCCATCGTTTCTGTATCGATTGCTAGGTCTCCGGCAATATTAAAATCTTCCGGGAGATCATTCTGAAAAACTATAATACTAATACTAACCTCCTAAGTTATTTTAACTTAAGTTCGATGTAAGGCATCGGTTTAATCGCCTAGGTGACATCAAACCTGTTTCATCGAACTCAGGTTATTTTATGGTAAAAACCTGTTCTTTTGACGACGCTACTCCTAAAACTCTTCTTGCTTCTTGGTCAAGCATATCTCTATCTAGAGATTCTGGTCTAAGTAGTTTTACTTTATGTTCAAGTTCAACGCGTTCTGCCCTTAAAGTTTCTAGTTCACTATAGGTTTTTTCGAGTCGTTGATTTAATGTAAAATAAGCAATAATCCCTCTATTACCACAAATAGAATGGAAGATAAAATAAACTAATAATAAAGATAGCAAAACATTAAATATTATCTTTTTGGAATTTTTAACTGAATCAATAAAATATTGATAATTCATAATATTTTAATAATAAAAAATAATATTGGGGCGGTAAGAATTATGCTATCAAATCGGTCTAGAACACCGCCATGACCTGGTATTATAGCACCAGTATCTTTTATAGCAAATTTACGCTTAAAATATGAAATAAATAAATCGCTCATTTGTGCTATTAGTGCTAAACAAATAGCTGCTATAATTAAGTGCCGTTTGTTTAATAAATAGTCAGTTGGTAAGTCAAAGCTAGGTACTAAACTTAATAAAAACGCTGTAAGCCCACTAGCTAATCCCCCTATGATTAGTCCACTCCAAGTTTTGTTAGGACTAATCTTGATGGTCAGCTTAGGTCCGCCTATATTCTTCCCACCAATCATAGCAAATATATCAACTGACCATATTATAATGAAATATAGTAATAATAGCCATCGATTTTTATCTTCAGTAGCAATTATTATTAAAGATATAGTAGGAATGGGAATGATAACAAAGCCCAGTAATATATGCAAAAAGGACGATTTTGTCATTTGATACCATTCATATAACATAATTATGGCAATTAATAACATAACTATATAAAATAATGACTTAATGAACATTATCGCTATAATAAATACTGGTCCTATTACTAGGGCTGATAATATTCTTACTACTATATTAGGCCTCTTATCTAGCACCAAAATTCCTTTTTCTTCTTGAATAATCGTTTAACGCTTCTAATATATCTTGTTTGTCAAAGTCAGGCCAATATTTAGGTAAAAAATATAGTTCAGCATAGGCGGCTTGCCATAGTAAAAAATTACTGATTCTACATACACCACTAGTACGAATTAACAAATCTACATCAGGCATTTCTGGATCATACAAATAATTAGCAAATTCATTCTCGCTAATTTCTGTTTTACCAGAATTAATGATTTTCTGACATGCATCAACAATTTCTGCTCTCCCGCCATAGCTAAAAGCAAAACAAAGAGTTATTTTGTTATTATTATGTTTTGTCAATTCTATAGCATCATGAATTTGTTTTTGTAACGTAGTATCTAACAGATCCAATCTACCAATAATTTTTATTTTAACTCCGTTCTTGTGTAGTGACGCAGTCTCATTTTTTAGGTAGTAACGTAGTAATTTTAGTAAGAATGTAACCTCAGTCTTTGATCTACGCCAATTCTCTGATGAAAAAGTATAAAGTGTAACGTAAGGTATATTAAGTTCTATAAAATTTGGTAATAATTTTTTTACTCTATCAGCACCTGCTCTATGTCCCTCAGATTTTGGTAAGCCTTTTTCTAAAGCCCACCTTGCATTACCGTCCATGATGATGGCTAAATGATTTACTTTGTTGATTATACTCATATTTATTGTTTGTATATACTCTTACCTTAATTCGATATAAGGTCAATTTAAATAATGACCTACTAGAAATTACTTAAATTACCAAGTGTACAAGTCTAAGTAGGTATAATAGTCCTATAATGTCATTCCCGCGTAGGCTTTGCCTGCGTAGATCACTAGTATGTCATTCCGCGTAGGCTTTGTCCGCGTAGATCACTAGTATGTCATTCCCGCGTAGGCGGGAATCCATAATATCTAATAGCCTTTGCAGGTTATTTTTTGGATTTCCGCTTTTAGCTAGGAATGACAGCGTTCCATCGTATATGTCCCTACTTCCCTTTATGTCATCCCTGCGAAGGTAGCGGGATCTATATTATCTAATAGCTTTTGCAGGCTATTTTTTGAATCCCCACCGTAACTCGGACGCCGAGGCTGCTTAAGTTGACAAAACTTGCACACTTGGTTTAAATTGATAATTTTTTCAAGATCGTAATAGATCATTTATAGATACTTTACTTCTAGTTCCTTTATCCACCTGTTTAACGATTACTGCACAATATAAACTTGGTTTTCCTGAATCAGCAGGTAAGCTGCCGGGTACTACAACTGAGTAGGCCGGAACTCTACCATAAATTATCTTTCCACTTTCCCTATCTACTATCTTGGTAGAGGCACCAATAAATACTCCCATACTAATTACACTTCCTTCTTCTACTAAAACCCCTTCTGCTATTTCTGATCTTGCACCTATAAAACAATTATCTTCAATTATTACCGGGGTATTTTGTATTGGCTCTAGTACCCCACCAATACCTGTCCCGCCGGAAATATGACAATTCCTCCCTATTTGTGCACATGATCCTATGGTAGCCCAAGTATCAATCATTGTTCCTTCTCCTATATATGCACCTATATTAATAAAAGAAGGCATAACAATAATGTTTTTAGCTAAATATGTCCCCGTTCTTATAAATGCTCCGGGAACGATACGACAGCCATGGGTTCTAAATAATTCTTCATTATGATTTGTAGAAAATTTGGGAGCAATTTTATCATACCATTTCATACAATCACCAGAATGGATTTGCGAATCAGTTACAATAAAATATAATAAAATTGCTTTTTTTACCCAAAGATTAACTCGCCAATCAGCCCCTTCTTTTGCACAAACTCTAATTAATCCTTGATTTAAACCATCAATAATATTATTCAATATTTGTTTGGCGTAGTTAGTTTTTTCTGAATCCTTGGTTAATTTATCGCGTATTTGCCACAATTCTTCTATAGTATTGATATGTTTTTGCATAACGTCCTTGCTAAACTATTAAAAAAATCATAATTTACTTTATTTTTAAGTCAACCTATATACTCAAATTTGAGTATACAAATTAGATCACGTAAATGAGTATTGCTTGCCCAAATTGTAACACTACCTTTATAGTTTCAAAAGAACAAATAGGTATGACTGGTAGGAAGGTCAAATGTTCAAAATGCCACCATATATGGTATCAAAAGGCAGAGTTTGATCAGCAAGAACCTCCTATTATATCAGATAATACCACAAAAAACGCTAGCACTAATGAAAATAATAAAATATATTTAACTAAAGGTACTAACTTACCGGCTTTATTACCAACTAAAATTCCTGAGCAATCGCATATTTTATCTATATTATTGTGGCTTAGTTTAATTGTCTTCTTATTATTAATGTTATTTCACGAGAAGTTTAATATACCAGCTCTGTATAAAGAGAATAATAATATATTAACTATAAGAAATATACATGTTGAACAAAATAAAGAAATGGGACAAATTAAAGTTTCCTATAGGATAAGTAATATTTCCGACCATGATGTGATAATACCACTTATTAGGGTTAGATTGCTCAATAAAAAATATGTAACAGTAAAATCCTATATAATGAATCAAAAAAATATTAAACTGTCCCCTAAGCAACATATCGACATTGCTACGTATCTTGATGTAGTTCCTCGTTCAAGTGAGTTGTTAAATATTATGCTTGGTAATAGTTTGGATTTCATATTACATTAGACTTCTTCTGAAAGAGATTTATAATCAGTTCAAATACTCCCATAACACGCGAATTTGGGGTATAACATAACCTGAATTCGATGTAACTTGTTACATCGAACTTCCGTGATATATATAGAAAAAAATGAATAAACAAATTATATACCCTAAACTAATTCCTAGGCTCTTCGCTTCTTGCCTAGATTCGTTTTTGTTGTCAATTTTTACAACTCCGATCACCCACTTTATATTATCTAGACTGTCTTTATTTTTTTTTAAAGCTAGTATAGCGGACATACTAATAATGGGTAGCAAGAAACCGGAGTTAGTTCAAAATGTAACTGCTAGTAGTGTTTTTACATTATTTATTTTAATGTTTATAATTAATTTTGCCCTAGCTGCAACATATTTTATTGGTTTTTGGATTTATTTGGGTGCTACTCCAGGAAAAATGGTTATGCATATGAAAATAGTAGACGCAGTAACTCTTGAAAAACCTAGTAAATGGCAATTAATTAAAAGATTTTGTGGATATGTATTAGTGCTAGTTGGTATTTGGTTTATACTCTTTTCTAAACAACGCCAAGCTTTGCATGATAAAATTGCTGGAACAGCGGTTATTAAGAGTTAAAACACACTAGTATTAATTTTAAAAGTTGTAGTATCACTAGATTATTAGTAGTAAAGGTATGCTAAAATGAATAAACCAAATGAAATAGATCAATTGATATATCTTTTCTCCAAACTACCTAGTCTTGGTCAAAGATCAGCAAGGCGTATAGTCCTGCATCTTTTACAAGAAAAAGACGTTAGGTTAAAAGGTTTAATTTCAGCTCTTTCTTACGTAGATAATAATGTTGTCAAGTGCGATATTTGTGGCAACATAGATTCTCATCATATTTGTAGAGTATGTTCATCTGATGATCGCAACGAATCTATTATAGCAATTGTTGAAACAGTGACAGAATTGTGGGCAATAGAGCGTAGTGGCATTTTTAATGGATATTATCATGTACTAGGACATAATTTATCAACTGCAAATAGCCATAATTCTAAAACACTAAGACTACCAGAATTATTAGCTAGATGCCAAGAGAATAACATTAATGAAGTAATTATTGCAACTAATTCCACCTTAGAAGGTCAAACTACAGCTTATTTCATTACTGAATATTTCAAAGATTATACTATCAAAATATCAAGATTAGCTAGCGGCATTCCAATAGGTGGAGAACTAGACTATTTAGATGAAGGAACTTTATCAGCTGCAATAGCCTTAAGACAGCCTTTTGACTAAATTTATTAAAAATTATTTATTGTATTGAAAAATCTAATATAATATATAAGCCGTTGGTTATATATTAAATTTTGTTAATAAATTATCAAAAGTTACTAAACTAGAATTATTTACATGAAATGTTAAATATTTATACATTATAGGTATTAACATACCACTAAATGTTAATTTGAAATTTTTAGATATTTTCATTAGTTATTTTATATTTCACCTTGCATATAATTATTTTAAGTAAAGTAAGCATATGTACCAACTTTTTTGGACTATTTTAGTCATATTTTTGATTCCTGTAGTTCTTTATATTTGCAGGTACAAGATGTTTTCGTGGTTTAATTTAAGAAATAATTCAAAAACTAAAATATTAGAATTAGAACAAAAGATATCAGAGCAAGATAATATTTTGAATCACGTTACTCATGAAATTAGGACTTCGATACATGGGGGAAGTAGTATTGCCCAGTTTTTATATGAAAATTGGGATAAAATGGATGAGCAAGAACACGTAAAGTATGTCAGTATAATAGCTAAAAATAATCAGCGTCTTATAAAATTAATTAATGACCTACTAGACCTATCTAAGTTTAGTACCGGAAAAATGCAGTTTAATTTTGTTGCTATGGATCTATTATCTTCTATAAAAGAGACCGTGCAGCAACTTACAGAATTAAACATAATTAACGATCGAGTTAATATTATTCTTATTGATCATAGTATTACAAAAGCAATGATTAATGGAGATAAAGTTAGGATTAACCAATTATTGAATAATTTATTTAATAATGCACTTAAATATACTAAGGAAGGATTAATTATAGCGATAATTGATTTAAAAAATCATGAAAATATTCCTTATTGGTGCTTTAGCCTAATCGATACAGGTATAGGAATTCCAGACTCAGAACTTGAGACTATTTTTGAAGTATTTACTCGTAGTTCACGAACTAATAATAATTTTCTTGGTACAGGTGTTGGTTTATCTATTTGCCGAGAAATTGTACTGGCTCATAATGGTTATATTTATGCCGAGAATAACCATAAAAGAGGAACAAAATTGGAATTTATGATTCCTGTATACGATAAAAAAGAGACATAAAATGCTTACAAAGGATAATATTGCAAAAGTATTTACGATACTTTTTGTTGATGACGAGCCAATTTGCCATGACGCAATAAATTTAGTGCTACATTATGAACAAAAATACAAAATTATCAGTGCTTATTCCGGACAAGCAGCAGTTAATTTATCTAAAATATATGCTAATACAATAGAGTTAATATTTCTTGATATTTCTCTTCCTGATATGACAGGTTGTGAAGTACATAAACAAATAAGAAGTGATGAGAACCTTGCACATATTCCTATAATTTTTCAAACTGGTTTGTCTAGCAATCATCAGGAAATACAAAAACTCTTACAAAAACAAGCAACATACCTAATCCATAAACCTTATAAAAACGAAGAACTGCTTGAAACTATAAGGCAGTTCCATAAAACTTTCTAGATATACTCATTTATAAGCCAATATAAGAATAACCTCAGTTCGATATAAGAATTATTAATTCTTATATCGAACTGGCTTTGTTATAAGGAAAAATGCACTCTTGAAGCGGTTCTGTGAGTGCATTTTAACTTTTTTCATCATTCAATATGTGATTTTAATTATTAAAATCACATATTGAATGGAGTGTTATATTTTAACAATCAGGTGGGCAGCCGCTTCAAACCTGATTGTTTCTATATATAACACGAAAGTTCGATGTAACTTGTTACATCGAATTCAGGTTATTATATGTTTATCTTTTAATAATGAAACAAGGTCACCATTTTCATACATCTCACGTACTATATCGCAACCACCTATCAATTCCCCTTTTATATAAAGCTGTGGTATGGTAGGCCAATCACTGAAAGATTTGATATCTTCACGTAAGCTAGGATTGGTTAAGACATTAATATCACGAAATTCTATGCCAAGTTTTTTTAAGATAGCAACAACGGTAGCAGAAAAACCACATTGAGGAAAATTGGCAGTGCCTTTCATAAATAATACAATATCATTATTAGCAATTTCATTTTTTATAAAATCAAAGTTTTTATTCTCTAACATTCCTAAACCTGATAAAAATTATAACTTCTTTTACTCTTAAATGTTATATTATGCAAGCTCAAATAGTTGATAAAATTTTTGAAATTTTAAGCCAAAATAATCCTACTCCCCGAACAGAACTAGAATATGTTAATAATTTTACTCTATTAGTAGCGGTGATATTATCCGCACAAGCAACTGATGTTTCAGTTAATAAAGCAACTAGATTATTGTTTGTGGAGTATAATACACCGGAAAAAATATTAGAGCTTGGGGAAGAAGGGTTAAGAACTTATATAAGATCAATAGGTTTATTTATAACCAAAGCAAAAAATATTGTTGCACTTTGTCGAATTTTGATAGATAAGTATGACAACAAAGTACCTAACAATTTTGATGACTTAATTAAATTGCCAGGTGTCGGAAGAAAAACTGCTAATGTAGTATTGAATTGCCTCTTTGGTAAGTCAACTATCGCAGTTGATACGCATGTATTTAGAGTTTCCAAAAGATTAGGGCTAGCAAATAGTAATACTCCCAAAAAAGTAGAACTTGAATTAGTTAAAGTTATCGATATAAAATGGTTACAACATGCTCATCACTGGTTGATATTGCTTGGTAGGTATATTTGCAAAGCACGAGTACCAAATTGCCCTGCTTGCCCAGTTAAAGAATATTGTGAATATTATGCTAATAATTTTCTGAAGTAGCAAAGTGTAAATATACTCAAATGATTTGAAGAATTGGCTAGGAGTACAAGTGGCAAGTTAACTAGTCATACATTTAGTATACTGCTCGTAAATGAAGAGTTGGTAGACGATAGAATCAAAATCAACAAGTGCTAGGAGTGTCTAAGCCGAGGAGCGCAGCGTACATTAGTACGTGAGTACCGCAGGTCTTGGACAACGACAACGCAATTGTTGATTTTCATCGAGTATATGTGAGTACGCAAAGTCCCGATAATAAGACAATGCCAACACTTGAAAGACGAAGAGTATACCAAACCTATTGCTTACGTAGTTAACCGAATCTGATGTAACTTGTTATTCTGAATTCTCATAGATGGAGAGGTGGCCGAGTGGTTTAAGGCGCTCGCCTGGAAAGCGTGTTCACGGTAACGTGTCAGGGGTTCAAATCCCCTCCTCTCCGCCACTTTGGTACAAGTGTTTGTTTTTTCAAAAATATCGAACGGGAAACGTAGAGAGGTCTCAAGTTTTTTGCCCCTGACGTTTAAGGTGAAATGGGAATGTTCGTCTAACTGTGTCAAATAGAAAAAGATAATCTTTTAAATATATAAAATAAAGATTATTGATGTTGTAAATAGCGAAGAATGTGGATAAGTTACTATCAACTTATCCACATGTTCTTCGCGTAAAATAATAGGAAATTTGACATGAGTAAAGCAATGAAACCAATTCAACTAGATAAAGTATCACAAATACTTAATCAAGATAAATGTATGGAGATCATACAAGGACTATACCAAGGCAAGCCATTACTTGGTCCAAGTGGACTGCTAACGTCTTTAGTGAAAGATTTTACGGAGCTTGCCCTAGAAGGTGAAATGGATTCTCACTTACTAGAAAATAGTTTGGAACAAGGTAGTAACCGTAGAAACGGCATTAATACTAAGACTATGAAGACGGCTACAGGTTCCTTCGAACTTGAAACACCAAGAGACCGTAATGGTAGTTTTGAACCACAATTGATTAAAAAAAGACAAACTATTTTAAATGAGGAGCTGGATAATAAAATATTAGCTCTTTATGCTCTTGGGACATCTTACGAAGGGATTGCTGGACACCTACAAGAGATAATATGGTGTAGAGGTATCAGCTGCTACAATTTCATCTGTTACCGACAAGCTGATGCCGCAATTAAATGAATGGCGAAGTAGACCACTTGAAGCGATGTATGCGATAGTTTTTCTTGATGCTATGTTTTTTAAGGTTAGACAAGATAACAAAGTAACAACTAAAGTTGTTTATAATATTATGGGGATTGACCAAAATGGTCATAAGGATATTCTAGGATTTTATGCTTGTGAATCAGAAGGATCACATTTTTGGTTAGGTGTTCTTAACGATTTAAAAACACGTGGTATGAGAGATATATTAATAACCTGTATTGACGGGCTAGAAGGTTTTCCGGAAGCCATTAATACAGTATTTCCAAAAACTGAAATACAGCTTTGTATAGTACATCAAATTCGTAATTCTTTAAAGCATGTAGCTAGCAAAGATCAGAAATCATTTATGGTAGATTTAAAGATGATTTACCAAGCAGAAAGTAGAGATGTGGCAGAATATAACCTGCTACGACTTGAGGAAAAATGGGGTAAAAAATATCCGATGGTTATTAAATCTTGGCAACAAAATTGGGATAATCTAGCAACTTATTTTAAGTATTCAGGCGAGGTTAGAAAGCTGATTTATACCACCAATCCGATTGAGGGTTTTCACCGTCAAGTCAGAAAATATACTAAAACAAAAGGAGCTTTTACTAGTGAAAATGCTTTGTTTAAACTGGTATTTTGTGCTATAAAACAGATTACAGCTAAATGGAATATGCCAATACCAAATTGGGCAGTGACCGTTTCGCAGCTAGATATTTTCTTCCCTGATAGGTTGAATTTTAAAGTATGATATTCTATACTGACACAGTTCAGCGAATGTTCTCAAAAATTGATGAGAAATCAGGCTCTTTTAGCTTATCGCTACAATCTTTGAAATCAGTCGCCGCCATTTAATAATTGACTCACTTAATTGTTCTTTGAGTAGCTCAGGTTTTTATGATTATTTTTTCTAAAACTATTTTACTGTCAAAAGCACCATTGGTATCTTTTTTGTGCTTTTTAATGTTTAGTATATCCTTTAATTTATAAGAATTGCTATTACATATTACCTCAAGTACTTCTATGATATCAGCAATTTCTTCGATAGATTCACTTTTTAAGAATTCTTCTACCTCTTCAGAAAGTTTCTGTCTTAATAATTGTTTATACTCAGCTGGCTTTGCAATACGAAAGACTGGTATTCGACCAGATTTTAAGATAATTTGTGGAACTAAATCTCTCACTAATTTTGTCATATTACCTACGTATTATAGGTTGAAGGTTAACTAATAGTCATAAAATTGGCATTTTCTAGCCATAGAATTTTGCAAATGATTTCACTGTTAGGATACAGTTTTGCTACTATATGTCGATAAAAATTCAACTGATCAATATAAGATTCCTTAACTAATTGACAGGTTTTAGGTGGACTAGCATCAGATTTGTAATCAATAATGGTTATTTTCCCCGTATCAATAGCAAGTAAATCAATTCGTCCTATCTTAACCTCATCATTTATAGTTGTTCCTATCGTCACCTCAGTTTTTAATTCCTGAGAAATAAGTGCCATAAATTCTATATTATTCAGTAATTTATCAATATTGCTATGAATCTTTTCTTGCAGAGTTGTTGGTAACTTGTAAATAAACGGATGTTTATTCATACTAGAAAAATCATTGATCTTTGTGGCATCTTCTAGAATTTTATGAAATATCTTACCATATTCCAAATGATCATTAACTATAAGAGGAGAATTGACTGAATAATTTTGCTTTGTATTTTTGGTGATTTTATTAATTAAAAAAAGATTTGGTATCCAATCTTCAATGTCATCTCTACTTCCCTTTATGTCATCCCTGCGAAAACAGGGATCTAGAATATCTAAAGCATCCTTCCGGTCTATTTCTTTAGATTCCTGCTTTCGCAGGAATGACATATGCGATGAAATGATGTCATTCCTGCGAAAGCAGGAATCTAGATACTTGTTTTCGCAAGGGTAACACTCTATGGTACTTACATCCTGCACCGAAGCAAGATGACATAGCCCATTTCCACTTCCTTCAATAACTGATTCATAAACTATAATACCATTTTCCTGTACCTTCCCGTGCATATTCATTGTCCTAGCAATCAACTCATACCAACAATTTTGTGGCAGCTTACTACTTGACTGATAACCACATATCACTAAATGGTCTTCGGCTCTAGTCATTGCAACATAAAGTAGTCTGATATATTCTTGTAAGTCTTTTTGTTGTTCCTTTTCTTTGAGAGCTTTAAAGAATTCCGGGCTATTGGCTGATTGAGTGGTAGAGAACACTTGACCATTTTCGTCCCAAATGAATTTATTACTATTAGTTGGTACTGAACTAGTATCGCACAGAATAACAATAGGTGCTTGCAGACCTTTAGAAGCATGCACGGTCATAATTTTTATCTTACTTGACAATTCTAAGTTTCTTTTAATCTCAATTTTGTTATTTTCAAACCAATAAACAAAGCTTTGCAATGAGCTATCTATATTATTAGCATAATTGCTACTCAAATATATCAATTCATTTATTACGTCATTACTATCAAATCCATTAGATTCAACTAAAACTTTTCTAACATCCAAACAATCGACAATAAGTGAAAAAAAATTCTCACAATTGGCAACCTTGTATAGTTGCAAGAAATGATACAGTTTCTTATATATACTTGCATAGTCTGGGATAGTTTGTAGGTAACCCCAAATAGAATTCTTGCCTCGAGAAATTGCAATAGTTTGTAGTGCCTGTTCACTCATATCGATTATTGGTGATTTTAACAGACTAGCCAAATTCAAATCATCTTGAGGTAGTAGTACAAATTTCGCTATGCTCATTAAGTCTAATACTGACAAACTTTTATTTAAAGTGATCCGATCAACATCTTCTACTGGCAAACCATGTTGCTTAAGACAGTTAATAATCTCAAAAATCAACTCATCTCTCTTGCGTACCAAAATCATAAAATCTGATTCTTTGACTTCGGAATTAGTAGCAGGCAGGATTCTTCGACTTGCTATTTGGCTTTTTATAAAACTAGCAATTTGTTGTGCAAGTAATTGCTGAGCAGATTTGGATTTATTATGCTCTTCTAGTAAAGGCCAAAACAACTTACTATCTTTTTCACCCTTAACTAATGGCCAAAGTTCAACTCTACCTTTATGAGTTTGACGAAATGGCAAAATTTTAGGATTATCAGATGTAAATAATTGTGGGGTAGTATGTTTAATTTGTTGAAAAATTAGATAGACAATATCAATAATTTCTTTAGTAGATCTATAAGACCACTGGAGGGTAATATTTCTGAAATTCTTATTTGCATCAGATAGGTTTTTATACAAATTTTCATTAACATAACTAAAAGAGCTAAGATCTGCTCCTTGGAAGCTAAAAATCGACTGTTTCTCATCGCCTACGACAAAAATAGTACTTTTTTGCTTAGTGCTAGAAGTAAAGTCTGCTATAATTGCAGTGATAATGTCCCATTGTTCCGGGCTAGTATCTTGTGCTTCATCAACAAGCAAATGGTCAATCCCGCCATTAAGTTTATAAGCTACCCAATTTTTTGCAGCATTATCCGTTAATAATAACTGCGTAAGATAAATTAAATCATCATAATCAAGCAAACTATGCTGGGTTTTGTAGGAATCATATTTATCAAGAAAAATCTTTGCCAAGTTACGTAACGAATTTGAGTAATTCTCCATATCTTGCATTTTAGCCTGTTGATCTAGCTGAAAAATTTTCTCTTGAATATATTCAAGTTCATTCAATAACTTTGGGTACTTCATTGCCACAGATTTAGGCAATATGTTCTTACGCTTCAGGTTTTCTTTAGTAAGGAAAAATTGTTGAATTTCTTGATCTAGGTCAATAGATATTGAGTATTTTGCCAATAATTGCTTAGCTTGGTCATAAATATTTGATAATTGTGCAAAAATAGTTTGAGCATCGTACTCTACAGAATCCATGTGTTTGGCAAATAATTTCTTAAACTTAATTTTTTGCTGGATTATTTCAGAGAAAATATCATTGATCGTTGTTTCATGGAAATTTGTCAGAAAAAAACTAATCAGCTCATTATAAGTCGGATCTAAATAGATTTGGTTTCTTATTTTGCTAAGAACCCCTTGTGCTGTAATCTCGTCAAGAATCTGAAATTTTGGATTAATGCCAACTTCAAAAGGAAATACTTTAAGTATCTTCTGACAGAAAGCATGGATAGTGTAAATATTAATACCATCTTCAGAGTTTAGTAGTCTGTGATATAAAGTTTTAGTATATTGTACCTCACTTTCTAAAGGCTCTCTAGTAAGTAATAAACCTAACTCTTCAGTTAATTTAGTGGTTTCGTTTGCAGCAAATTTAGCAAGCTTATTTTTAATCCTACTCTGCATTTCAAGGGTGGCTGCATTAGTAAAAGTTAAGCATAGGATCTTTTCAAATGGGACTCCCTTAATTAGTAATCGCAGTACCCTATCTGTTAAAATTTTGGTTTTGCCTGTACCAGCTGAGGCAGAAACCCAAACAGAATATTCTGGGTCAGATGCTTGTTGTTGTAATTCATTCATTTAATTCCTATTTGAGTTAACTTAAACTCAATAATCAAGTTTTTTTCTGAGGGCTACAATTCATGGCAGTGTATGTCATCCCTTCCTTATGATGTCCCCTGCTTTCGCAGGGGCATCCGAAGGTGCAGGGGCGATATCACTCTACGCGGGAATGACATCGTTTTTACCATATATGACACCACTTGTATTTTCCAATGATGCAATCATATGATTATCTTCTATAGCAACTAGCCGAGCCTTAACAATTTGTCCTACGTCAAAATTACCTTCAAGTTTTACCGAAATAAAATTTTCTGTATGAGCTATGTTATTCTGTTCTACAAGTAGCTCTACTTCCTGCCCTATATTCCTTTGGAAAAATTTTTGTAATTGTTGTTCTCCGGCAGTTCTTAAAATTTCTGCTCTTGCTTTTCTAATCGATTTTGCTATTTGCGGCATTCTTGCAGCCGGAGTTTCATCGCGTTCAGAATATGGAAAAACGTGTAAATATTGTAAATCTGCCTCAGAGATCAGTCTTTTTGTATTCTCAAACATTGCATCAGTTTCCGTCGGAAAACCAGCTATAATGTCTGCACCGAATGATACATTTGACCTTAAATTACGCAATTTATGACAAAAATCAATAATATTTTGACGATTATGGCGACGTTTCATACGCTTAAGTATCATATCATCACCAGCTTGTAAACTAATATGAAAATGCGGCATAATCTTTGGTACATAAGCCATAAGATCGAACAAATCATCATCGATCTCAGCTACATCAATTGAAGATAATCTAAGCCTCTTTAGTTCTGGAACCAAGCCAATAATTCGTCTAATCATCTGGGCAAAAGTTGGATTTCCTGGCAAATCTGGTCCATAAGCTGTCACATCAACTCCTGTAAATACTACTTCATTGTAACCATTTTCTACTAATGCCCTTAACTGCCGTACTATAACGCCCATCGGTACTGACCTACTATTACCTCTACCATAAGGTATCATACAGAACGTACAACGATGATTACAACCATTTTGCACCTGAATGAAGGCACGAGACCTACCGTCAAAACTACTCACCATATGATTAGCAGTTGCAGTAACCGACATTATATCATTTACCACCACTTTTTCTTCGGTAAATTGATAATTGCTAGCAATCAATTTTTCTTCATTACCAATTACTTTATCAACCTCAACCATATTAGCAAAAATAGCTGGGTTATTCTGAGCAGCACAACCAGTAACAATAATTCTTACATCAGGATTATTTCTTTTAGCCTTACGAATTGCTTGACACGACTGTTTTTCAGCTTCCTTAGTAACCGCACAAGTATTAAATACTATGACATTCTCGAGACCAGAAATAGCTAAGTTATTTTTGATCACTTCACTTTCATAAATATTTAATCTGCAGCCAAAAGTTATAACTTCTTGGGTTACAACTGCTTGTAATTTAGCCATAAAAAAACTCCCCTCGTGAAACTAAAGCGGCAGGACCGGTCATAATTATATTCTCGCCTTGTTTTGACATTTGTAGACTACCTAATTGAAACACCACTTGACAAGGAGAGCTAATAAATCCAAGCTTTACCGCAGAAGCAAAACTAGCACATGCTCCACTACCACAAGCAAGAGTTAAGCCTGTACCTCTTTCCCAAACCGATAAATAAATTTTATTATCCTTGATTGAAGCAAAATTAACGTTAACACCATCAGCAAACAATTCTTTTTCCTGTAATTTTTCTCCTATTATTTCTTTATCTTCAATAGTGAGATCGCTAAAAATAACAAAATGTGGATTACCAATATCGGCACAAATAACTTCCTTGATGTCGATCATATAACGCTCTACAACCGGCCAAATTTTTTCGGATGAAGGTATCCAATCTTCCTCGAAACTAACTATCCCGCTATCTACTTCAATATCGTTCTCATTCAGTATCTTACAAGATAATTGTTTTCCGTATATTAGATCTCTTGCAGAATTCGCTTCTGCTGAGGAATTTGTAGGAGACACGGAACGGAGAACCGGAGCGTACTCTAGTGTACGTGAGGATTCGAGTACCGGATCGACACACAAATTACCAGCAGAAGTAGAATTATGTAAGGGGTCTACCCTCAAAGTGATTTCCTTTATACCTAAATCAAGATATATCAGCTTGGTAAGACATCTTGAAGCATTACCACATAATTTGGCACTTGATCCATCTTGGTTATATATAATCATCTCATAGTAATTTGGTTTTTTATCATAAATAATAAACTGATCACAACCAATACCAGTATGGCGATTGGCAATCTTTAGAGATAATTGTTGCAAATCACAATTTTTAGGTAAATCACGCTGGTTGATAATCACAAAATCGTTACCTAATCCATGCATTTTAGCGAAATTGATTTTTTGGGACACGAAAATATCTTTAGTTGTTTGAGTTTAGCCATTATAACCTCAAGTATCGATGTAACAGGCTTGATGTCACCCCTGCGTAGGCAGGGGTCTAAAATATCTAATAGTATTCTTGGTTATTTTTTAAGATCCCTGCTTTCGCAGGGATGACATCTAGGCGATTAAACCTATGTCTTACATCGATATTTGAGGTTATTATACCAAATATATGAAATTTATGTAGAAAATAATAGACTCCTTGCATAACTAGTTGTAAAGAGTTATTTTAAGGTCATTGGAATCTAATAAGTGATAAAATGACTTTCAACTCAAGCAAACTTAACAATGGACTAACCGTTGTTACTTACCATATGCCTAATATAAATTCTGTAGCTATTAATGTCATTGTCAATGTAGGTAGCCGCTATGAACAATCTTCAGAAATAGGCATATCCCATTTTCTTGAACATATGGCATTTAAAGGCACAACAACTAGGTCTGCTAAACAAATTGCTGAAGAATTTGACTCTATAGGAGGACATTTTAATGCATATACCTCGCATGAACAAACTGTTTATTATTCAAAAATATTGAATGAAAACTGCTATAAAGCTTTAGAAATACTGGCGGATATCATACAAAATTCAGTTTTTTCAAAGGAAGAAATAGCCAAAGAATATCAGGTGATTCTACAAGAAATTGCTCATGTTCAAGATAACCCTGATGAACTTATCCACGAAAAATTTTACAGTAGTGCTTATGAGAATCAAGCACTTGGCAGGTCAATTCTAGGAACTCACGATAGTTTGGCTAAATTTGATAGAGAACATTTTAGTAATTATGTTGACAAACATTATAATGCCGAAAATATTTACTTATCAGTAGCAGGAAATATTTCCCATGAGCAAGTTGTAGAATTTGCCAAAAAATTATTTTGTTCATTAAAAAATAAACAAAATAGTCATTTTGAGAAAGTTAGATATACTGGGGGACATAGCTTTATCACCAAAGATCTTGAGCAAACTACCATAGTTCTAGGTTTCGAGAGTGTACCGTATTTTAACATACAACAATTATATCATACGCAAGTTCTTTCACTAATACTTGGCAATGGTATGTCATCGAGATTATTTCAACAAATCAGGGAAAAACTTGGACTGGTTTATTCAATTGGTAGCTATAATAGCTCCTACTATGATAGTGGAATTTTTGGCATATATGCCTCCACTAATCATGATAAACTACCATTCCTTGCAGAACAATTAGTTAATGAAATAAAAAAAATTTCTACAGACATCAAAGACTCAGAAATTGATAGGGCTAAAATACAACTAAAAACTAGTATCTATATGGCTCAAGAAAAATCTTCTTATAAATCAGAAGAAATTGGTAAGAATTTTGCTGTTTTTGGCAAATATATACCTACTGAACAAATTATTGAACATATTATGAATATAACAAAACAAGATATAATAAATATTGCTAACAAAATATTTGTTACAAAACCTACTTTATCTATTATTGGTCCTAAACCACTTGCCATAGATTATCAAGAATTATGCCATAAGCTAGCTCTATGAAATCGGTGCTATTAACTAGAAGTTTAGAGGATAATGATGAAATCATTAGAGAATTGGAGAAAAATTGTAGTTTTAAATATATCTGTTCTCCTTTAGTGGAATATCAAGCTTTGCCATTAAATAGCACTATTTTGCATAATTATGTTAATATAATTGTCACCAGTAAATTTGCTGCTAGAATCCTTGCTGGACATCAAGAGGTAGAACAAAAGAACGTATGGATAGTCGGCAATTCATCAAAGTTAATTCTAGAACAAAAAAATTTTGTAGTACGATATGTTGCTACAAATATTCAAGATCTACTAGAAAACATCCCTCAAGAAATATATGATCAAACCATATATTTATCGTCAAATGAAATTACTCAAGATTTGCCCCAAAAAATAAAAAGACACATTATTTATCAGGTAAAATACGCGACCCAGCTATACCAAATAGCAGAGATTGAAAAGGGCATCAATTTTATTTTACTATATTCACAGAACAGCACTAAGACCTTCATTGAATTATTAATAAAAAATAATTTGCTAAAACTACTAGATAATAGTTTAGTGATTACTATAAGTGAAAAAGTGGCAAATATTATTAGATATTTTGCCAAAAATGTGGTTTATTGTGATAATGGACAGCCACAACAAATGTTAGAGTTATTAATTTATAATGCAAGAATCAGAAACTAATATAATAAAAGTTCGTAGTAATAATCCTATTATTCTCACAATTATTCTAATTGTGTTATTTGCAATATCGGTAACTTATATGACTTTTTTAAATAATAAAAAGGTCGATTCTGAATTACCCAATAATACAACTATTTCTAAAACAGACTCTATGTCAGAACATGATGTAATTCAAGAAGATAATAGTCCAAAACAAGAAAAGGTCTTATTAAACCACCAACCCGAACCATCTAAGACCCCCCCTAATTATACCATTTATTTACTTAGCGTTAATCTTTTAGTGATGAATTTTTTACAAGATAAAGATTATACACAGCAAATTCGTCAAATTGAAACTGTAGAGTTACCTACAAAAATAAAAAATATTTTGCTAGACCTACACAATTATAATGAAAATTATTTACTTAATAATAGTTTAGGTTTAGTCAAGATCTTTCCAAAAGCAAATTGTTGGATCGAGAAATTTATTAAGATTGAAAGAAAATCTAGTTTTACCAAAGATAAAGAAAAGCTAAAGTTGAGAATAATAGGCAATCTAGATTTCTTTATTAATTTCTTTTATTCAGAAGAATTACAGCAAAAATTTGTAGAGTAAAATAATGATAAGATTATTAATAATTTGTATTACATTTTTGTTATTATATTTAGGCTTTTCTGTCTTAAATCAGCTTGACTCAACATTAACCTTAAATTTATATGATTATTATATAGAAACCTCCTTTTTTACTTTCATTATTTTATATATATTATTTACACTTTTTAGTGCTATTTTTTTTAAAATAATATTTCTAATTATTGACCTACCTACTAATTTAAAAGATCTTTTCTTTTCCAAAAGAGCCACTACTGACAATTACCTACTGATGAAGGCTATGGCAGAATATATTGCTGGTGAAAAATCAAAGTCAGTAGCTTTGATCCAAAAAATAGCTTACCGTTTAAGTGAAGAAAACAAGGTATTTCATACTTTACTTTTAGCAGAAGCAGAATTAGATCCTTCAATAAGAATAAAATATTTTCAGGAATTAGAGCAATCTAAACATTATAGTGCCTTTGTTACCAAAAGACTTGCACAAATATTTTATCAAAATAATATGTATGAAACAGCTGAGAATTATGCTGTTAGATCATTTAACCTAAATGAATTTGATAGTGAAACTTTAGAAATTTTACTTGATTGTTATGCTAAACTTTCTCTGTGGACAAAATTTATCTTTGTGGTGTCTAAACTTAGCAGAGTTGACGCACAAAAACTAGACTCTATAAAGAACAAAATTGCTGATTACTATGTTGACGCTGCCAAAAATATGCTGGAAGCTAATGAAGAAAAAGATGCTATACATTATTTAGAATCAGCTATTAAACTTATACCTTCACATACCTTCGCATTAAATCTTTATCTACCTCTAAATTCTTCTAGCTGGAATAATAAAAACATTGAAATATTAAAAGCTGCCTTCGCACATAACCCTTCTTTTGAGATTGTAGAATTATATAAACAATTCTCCTCTGTAACCCCTTCAAGAATTTACGAAGATCTAGCAATTTTAGTGAATCCTAAACAATATTTAGGGCTATTTTTAGCTATAGCCGTTTATTTAGACTTACCGGAAAAGATTAAAAATCTTAAAAATGAACCTGAACTATTACCTTTTCATGATATTTAAGCTTAATATAACCTCAAATATTGATGTAATACCATTTCCCATTATTAACTACGCTAATACTACAGTTGTAGTTACTACCCAGAGCTGTCATTCCCGCTTCGGTGCGGAATCTAAAAAAATAGCCTAAAAGACTATTAAACATTATTAGATCCCAGCTTTCGCTGGGATGACATCGTTTTGACATTAGTACTACAACTGTAGTGCTAAATAGCGTAGTTAATAATGGGAAATGGTATTACATCAATACTCGAGCTTAATATATTTCCTGAGAAGTATCTTTTTCGGGAGGAATATTATGGAAAGCATCATTATCTTGACCTTGGTTTTTTTCTTGATAATCTAATACTGGTATATCATGAATTTTGAATGCTTCCATAATACTACTAGAAGAAGTAACTTTACCAGTTGTTGGATTTATTGGTAACAATCTAATTGATTCTGGTACTTTAAATGCCAGTGATGGAATATCAGAATAAGCCTTCTCCATAAAATCAATAAATATAGGCAAGGCAACACTTGACCCTGTTGCAGTTTTTCCTAGTGTTTTTGGCGTATCATAACCAATATATGTTCCGACAACTATTTTTGGAGTAAAACCAATAAACCAAGTATCCATACTATCGTTGGTAGTACCACTTTTGCCAGCTATAACCTTAGCAAGTTTTTTTGCAGTGGTTGCCGTACCTCTTTCAACTGCTCCAGTGAGAAATGAGATAATCTGATAATCACTTGCTTCATCGGTAATCATCCGATAGTCAGGTTGAGGTAGGATAGGGAGTGATAAGTTATCAGTAAGCTGGGAGTCAGATACATTACAATTTTTACATTCTCTATTATCTCTACGATAAATTATTTTACCATTACGATCTTTAATTAGCTCTACGAAATGCGGCGTAACTTTTTTTCCTGAATTAGCAATTATTGCATAAGCATTGGTCATTTTTTCTAGTGTGGTTTCGAGCGAACCAAGTACCATAGAATAAAATCTCTTCGGCTCATTATTAATACCAAATCGCTTGATTATCTCAGCAACTTTGCTTAGTCCTATAGCTTGTGCTACCCTAACAGTAACAAGGTTTCGTGATTTCTCAAGCCCTATACGCATAGTAATTGAACCTAGAAAATTCCCTTTATAATTTTTTGGTCGCCAAACTGGCATGCCAGGACCTTGCGGAATCTCTACTGGACCATCTTCAAAGATTCTATTTGGCTGGATTGCGTTTTCTAAAGCAGCAAGATAAACAAAAGTTTTACTGAGTGACCCTGGTTGTCGCAGTGCCTGAGTAGCACGATCAAATTTACTAACTGTGAAATCATATCCACCAACGCTGGCAAGTACCTGACCTGTTGTAGGATTCATCACTATAATCGCACCATTAACGGTAGGAATTTGCCTTAATCCGTAATTAGCATTTACTTTTTCGACTACTACAACGTCACCTTTCTTTAAAAGAGTTTTTACTGATTTAAGATCATTTTTTGCCCACTTCATTTCTGATAAAACTATTTTTGACTGACTCAAGTCACAAAGACCAATTTCTGCTTGATTATCCGAAACATTTAACACAACAGCTAATTGATATTCTAAAATAGCTGGAGGCTTTGCTACTTTATTTAAATTATCTTGCCAGTTATTTAAATCAATATTAGTTATGACTCCTCTAAAACCATGCTTCCTGTCATATGCTCTTATGCCTTGCCTAAGAGCATTTTCTGCAGCTTGCTGATAACCAGCATCAAGTGAAGTAATGACCGTTAACCCTCCAGTATAGAAATATTCTTTATTGCCAATTTTACTAATGACTTCTTCCCGTACTTGCTCAGCATAATAACCGGCTGTAACGGTTTCATTACGATCCCGCTTTTGCAAAGTAATAGGGCTATCTATTGCTTCTTTTGCTGTTTCTTGCGTTATATAACCATCTTCCAACATTCTCATAATAACATAATCTCTACGATCTTTCACCCTAGCATAATTTCTCTCCGGATTAAAATTTGATGGTGCTTTTGGTAGACCAGCGATAAAAGCTGATTCAGCAACAGTTAAATCTTCAATAGACTTATTAAAATAATTCTGAGCAGCCATAGCAACTCCATAAGCTCCCCTACCAAAAAATGTTTGATTAAGATATAACTCCAAAATTTGATCTTTAGTAAAGGTTTTTGATATCCTATAGGATAAAATTGCCTCTTTGATCTTACGTTCTATTGATACTTCAGAGGTTAATAAAAAATTCTTGACTACTTGTTGAGTAATAGTTGACCCTCCTTCTACTCTACGATGATGCAAAATATTAGAGATATTGAATATGGCTGCTCTGATTATACTTATAAAATCAACTCCTGGATGTTCAAAAAAATTCTTATCTTCTGCTGAAATAAACGCTTCTATAAGAGAGCGTGGTACACTACTAATAGGTACAAAAACTCTACGTTCCAAAGCATATTCCTCCATTAATTTTCCATTTTGTGCATAAACTCTTGTTACCGATGGTGGATGATAATCGGCAAGTTGAGAATAATCAGGTAGATCTTTAGAGTAATGATACAACAAATATATACAAGCACTAAGAGCTATTATGCCTGATATTATAAATAATTTAAAAGATATATAAAAAAATTTGAGCATTTTTGACAAAGTGTTTCTCACATTTATTTAAGTAAAAGTTTTATCTTAGATAATATTTCTGCTACCAGCTTTTTGTCTATAGTCAATTCAGGAGAATTGGGCAGCAGGAGCGATGGAGCGACACCTATATGTAATACCATTTCCCATTATTAACTACGCTATTTAGTGCTACAGTTGTAGTACTAATGTCAAAACGATGTCATCCCAGCGAAAGCTGGGATCTAATAATGTTTAATAGTCTTTTAGGCTATTTTTTTAGATTGTATCTTGAATATTAGCTCAATATGGAGTTAATATGGTCGGAAGGAGTGACGCCGTTTAATTTAGATTGGTCTTTAAAGACCGAGGGAATCTTGGTGCACTCCTTCCTTGAATCGCAAAGTATAATACGAACGGTAGGATGATCCTTTAGAGATCGAATTTACAATCATGTATCAAAACTTTGCAAAACAACCACTAATTATAGGTAAAGCAAATGACTGAAAAAAGCAAGATATTTATGGGAATAGATGTTTCAAAAAATACGCTTGATATATCTATGAACAATATTCATTGTAAGATTAAAAATACAGATAAAGCTATTTCTGATTTTATAAAATCAGAAATAGCTTCTCGAAATATTGTGCTTACTGTTTTGGAATCTACTGGCGGTTATGAACGTTTGGTTATGAGGATGTTGCAACAAGCCGGGCTTGCTGTGCATAGAGCTCATCCTAATAGAGTTCACGCTTTTGCTAAGGTCTGTAACCATTTTGCTAAAACTGATAAATTGGATGCGTTATTACTTGAGAAATATGCAGCTTTTATTGCTAATGATGAGAAAGGAGACCAAATAATTTCTGTTATACAAGAAGAATTACAATCTCTAAGGAGCATAGAACGTAATATAGAAGAAGATATACATGCTAATCAATGCAGAACAAAAGTTGCATCCGAGAAGGCTAAGAAATATCTCGAAAAAATGATAAAGTGTGGCAAAAAACAGCTTGAGGAAATTAGAAAAGATATAAAGGCTGCTATAAAGGAAGATAAGAGTTTAAAGGCAAAAAATGATTTACTCATAAGCTATAAAGGTATAGGTGAAAAAACAGCTAGTGTTTTGCTAATAGAACTGCCAGAGCTTGGTGTGCTGAGCAATAAGGAAATTGCAAGCTTAGTTGGACTCGCCCCAAAAACAAGCCAAAGCGGTCAAAAAACTAATGGGGCTCATATTAGAGGGGGCAGGTTTTTTGTTCGAAAAAGCTTGTATATGGCTGCTTTAGTAGCGATGCGTCATAATGACAAAATGAAGGCATTATATGAACGTATGACTAATGCTGGTAAAAAAGCAAAGGTCGCTTTAGTAACCGTTATGCGTAAAATAATTATTTGTTTAAATTCTATGGTAAAAAATAATAAAATTTATGAATAATAATCTACTTTTTTTCTTGACTAGCAAGACGGTAGATTCCTGACCGAAGCGGGAATGACATACTAGTGATCCACGCAACAAAGCCTACGCGGGAATGACATCTTCTCGGCTTCTTTTCATGATTTTTAAACTGTCCTGAATTATATATAGTAAAATACATTGAATTAGGTGACAAAGAACATAGAAATAGCTTCGAATAATTTACTAGTTTCTGTTATCTTATTTTTAATCCATTTTTTCATATTAGCCCAAAATTTTTCTATTGGATTTAAGTCTGGTGAATATGGGGGTAAAAAAATAACCTTACAACCTACTGATTCTATTAATTCTTTCGTCTTCTTTGATTTATGGAAACTAGCATTATCCAGTACTACAACCTGTCCTGCTTTTAATTCTTTAATTAAAAACTTCTCAACCCAATTATTAAATAGTTCTGTATTACAAGTTCCATTAAACACAAAAGGGGCTATCGGCTTATTATTTACCAAACCAGCTATGATATTAGTTCTTTGATACTGTTTACCACTTTTTTGTCCTAGCAACAATTCTCCTATCTTACCCCAACCTCTATCTTGGCAAATAGTCCTATCTATACCACTTTCATCAAGATATACTATTTGCTCTTTGTCATATTTACTGACCTTTTCTAAATATTCAGATCGTTTCTCTGCACTTGCTTCCAAATAGCTAAAGGTTTTTTTTTATAACTATAGCCTAACTTCTTTAATATTCTTCCAACTTGAGTGCCTGTAATCCCAAATTTCTTACCAATATCTTTTAGCGTAATATTTGAATTATTTTTGACAAAATCTTCTAATTGTTGCTTGTCAACTTTACTTTTAAATCCTAATCTTACTTTTGCTAATATTGTTCCTTCTTTTTTCTTCCTTACCTTCCAACGACTAATTGTATTCTCGTGTATATCAAATATCTTAGCAGCAGATCTTTGACTATTACCTTTTTCTATATAATTTATTACTTTTTCTCTTAAATCTCGACTATATGGGCTTGTTGACATTTTTTCTCTTATTTATATCATATAAACTCATCTAATTCAATGTGTTTCACTATAACTCAATAAAAACTTGATTATCGAGTTTAAAATACATTCGCAAAACCGCTTTAAGAATGTATTTTTCCTTATATTAAAGCTAATTCTTATCCCGAATTGGGGTAAATTGGATCACAGCACCATTTCTCCGCTCAAACTACTTGCCCCAGCCTTGATAATTTTTACATCGATAATCTGACCGAACAAATCTCTTGCAGGGTTTATTACATGTACCGACTGCATATAACATGTTTTCCCTATCAGTTGATTGTCCAATTTACCGTCACGATCAAACAATACTGGCATTATTTTGCCAATACAACTTTCATTAAACAATAATTGTTGGCGAGATATTTCTTGCTGTAAAATTGCTAAACGCCTAGATTTGATATGTTCAGGCACTTGCTCTTTAACCGCAGCAGGTGTACCAGGTCTTGGACTATATTTAAAAGAATAACACTGACCATAACCAACCTTCTTTACTAGATCTAAAGTATCAGCAAAGTCTTCATCCGTTTCTCCGGGGAATCCTACAATAAAGTCAGATGAAAAGACTATATCTCTTCTCGCATTTCTTAAACGATTAATAATATCGAAATAATAATCTCTGTTATGTCTACGATTCATTGATTTTAAAATTTTATTAGAACCTGACTGTACTGGCAAGTGTAAAAACGGCATTAATTTTGGTTCAGACCCATGTAACAGAATTAAATCTTCTGTCATATCAATAGGATGAGAAGTAACGTATCTAATACGCTCAAGATTTGGTATTTCTGCTACGTAGCTGATTAGATCTGCTAAACTACACTCTTTGTCTTCAATAGTTTTTCCATGATAAGCATTAACATTCTGACCTAGCAAGATTACTTCTTTTGCTCCGTTTGAAACGGATTTTATAATTTCTCTGTATATTTGTTCTAGATTCCTTGAGAATTCTGCACCCCGAGTATAAGGCACAACACAGAAAGTACAAAATTTGTCACAACCTTCCTGAACTGAAATAAGGCTACTTACTCCTTGTATATTAGACTGTTCAGGCAGCTTATCAAATTTATCTTCTTCAACAAAATCTAATTTAATTACATGTTTTTCATGTCTAGCAATCTTTGCTATCAACTCTGGTAAATCGTAGTAAGATTGTGGTCCTACTACTATATCTACATAACTAGCTCTTCTAAAAATTTCATCACCTTCAGCTTGTGCAACACATCCAGCAACAGTAACGATTACATTACCTTCTCCCTTTGACTTTCTATCATCTTTAATTTGTTTGATACGACCAAGCTCGGAATACATTCTTTCTGCAGCTTTCTCCCTAATATGACAAGTATTTAAAATAATCATATCAGCTTGATGCATAGAATCAGTTGACTGATAACCGAATGGCTCTAGCAAATCCTGCATCTTGATGGAGTCATATACATTCATTTGACATCCATAAGTTTTAATAAAAAGCTTTTTTTTCACGTTTTTTACTTAACAAAAATAAATTAGGTTGCATTATATATAATACTGTAAAAAAGATGACATATTTTTTTTGGAATGATTTTATTTGAGGTTTGGAAAGTTATGAAGCTTATAGCACATATGTTTGTGTAATACTCTAACTATGATATACCAGCCTCTTGTTTTAGATAACAAAACTTACGCTATGAGTGAAAAAGTGATAAATTATTTTAAGAATAAAAAAACATACCAAAGAGGATAAATTACATGTAGCTAAATTATTAAAAAAATTTACTTTGTTATAAGTCGGATACATGTATGCATTTGCTTTTTTGCTATTGACGTTATTTTTTTTCTTGCATTTTACAGGAGTTCCATACATGACTTATTTATCTGCAAAGGCATTCTTCCGTAAAGCTTTTAAGCATAATGGGCGTCCTAACAAACTAGCGATAGATAAGAGCGGTAGTAATATTTCTACTTTTAAGAATTTTGTTATGCTCATGGCATCATAATGTCTAAAACCTGAGGTTTTACGATTTTCGCTAGATCACGATTTACAAATGCGACAAAACCTATAACCTAAATTTCTCTAGCACTAACCCATTGATAGGAGCTGCGATCACTAAATACTTGTCGTAAGAATTGGTTATTCAGAGCATGACTAGTTTTATAACCCGTGATGTCAGCTATTAGATGACCTCCTGTAGTATATAAATCTCCGAACAGGTCGAGAAGTTTGTGACGCACGAATTCATCAGTATATCTTAGTCCATCGTGGTTTATTATAATATCTTGATCTATCCCTATAGCGTTATCGAGAGATGCCCCCCGTGCTAAGCCCTTACTTTTTAAATATTCAAGTTCATGGACAAATCCAAAAGTTCTAGCATCAGCAATATTACTTTTGAAAGACTCATTTTCTGAGAAGACTAAATTTTGCTTGCCAATAGCCTTACTAGCAAAATCTATTGTTATATCAACCGTCATGCTATGAGCAGGGCTACACACTAACTCACAATCTTTGTGAATTGCCCTAATTTCTTTTAAGATTTTTAGGTATTTCTTTGGAGCATTTTGTAATTGTCTACCAGCACATTCTATCATAAAGACGAATGGTTTACTGCTACCATCCATTATCGGGACTTCAGAACCATCGATTTCAATTATTAAATTATCGATTCCACATCCCCAAAGAGCTGCCATTAAATGTTCTATAGTTGAAACATAAATATTATGTTCATTTTTTATGGTAGTAGATAAAGAAGTTTCTGAAACATTTAAACAACTAGCTTGAATAAAATTTATCTCTTGCCTTACATCAGTTCTGACAAAAACAATACCGGTATTTTCTACAGCTGGTCTTAAAGTCATCTGAGTAATATTACCGGAATGAACGCCCACACCATAACAACTTACTGGGTTTAGTATTGATACTTGCATTGGTTAATTTTACTAACATTTTAGAAATTCAACTTATTCTAATGCCTTAAACAATTACATGCAAGTTACATTATGTTACAAAATATTTCATCAATATATACTCTTCTGCTTTAAAGAATTGGCACTTGTTAAGATTTTTGCTATTTTAATTCGATGTAACAAGTTATCAGTATCATTCCTGTTATGGGGTTACCCTGATTCCCCTTCGATGTCACCCCTGCGAAAGCAGGGGTCTAAAAAAGTCTAACACACCTTCTTGGTCTATTTTTCTTAGATTCCTGCCTACGCAGGAATGACATCTTCTCAGCTTCTTTTCATGACTTTTAAACTGTCCTGAATTATATAATTCAATAAAAACTTGATTATCGAGTTAAACTTTTTTACTCACATTAATAGCCATATTACACATTAATTTAATAACTTTATTGATTAAGGAAGCAAATACTACCTTACTGCTACCTTGTACTAGAGCTATATCTTTATGTTCAATTTCTTCAGCCTGAAATTGTTTTATGCTATCTACTAATTCTTTCTCTAAATTATACAATTCGAGATAATCTATTTGTTTTTGATAATGTTGTTCAATCACTTCTTCTACACCTTGCGTTAATAGCATGGCAGTTTTTGTTCCTATCAATATCGATCCACTACCAAGTATATAGCCAATAATATGCCAAAATGGTATCAAAATAGTTGGTCTAACATTACGTTGTAATAACAAATTAGTAAAGTAGCTCAAATGTACTTCTTCTTGCTGCATCATATGTTTTATTGTAGAGGAAGCTTCGTGGTTTTTGCAATAATTTAATTGCCCTTGATAAATTCGTTTAGCCCCATATTCTCCAGCATGATTCACTCTAATAATTTCTTTTATAATATTGTCTGAATTGATGAAATCTGGTCTTGCCATATGCTGCCTTAGTATCTAAATAACGGATAATTTATTGCATTTTACGCGAACTCGGGATAAGAATTTGTCAATTCTTATCCCGAATTGGGGTATTTTATAATATATCAATTTTATTAGATCGGGTGATCTTAGAGATAGTACTAGGAATTAATATAAAAATTCCAAAAACAAGAACACTATATTTTAATATAATACTACAATAGAAAATAAAAATGTTTATTTTTACAGTAGGTATGAATTTTGCTATGCCAATTAAAATGGCTAGGGATATTAGAGCGGTTGGAATACTAATTTTGTGCTGTAGACGATCAATTGCCTGATTTTCTATCCATCGTAAGGATAACCCAAAGCCAATGAGAGCTCCTATTGCCATCGGTATCATAGGTGGCCATGGTAAAGATTGAGACACTATGGTGTATAGTGAAATTATTATAGCAAGTAAAAACCAAAATTTTTTGCAACTATGTTGAAACACTTCTACAAGCAATGCTCTTTCTAAATATGTTTTCCATATATGGAAAACACAAAATCCAAATATCAAACCACCAATTACATCATATATACTATGAACACCAAGATATACTCTTGAAAGACCAATACCAATTATTGGCAGTAAGCATAAATACTTGAAAGGACTATTTTTAAGACTTAAAAAGATTGCTAGCCAAAAAGTGGTTGCCACTTGAACATCACCACTAGGAAAGCCAAAAGGATCATACACAGATATTAAATGTAAAGATATATCAGGGCGCGATATTTTAAATAAATTCTTTAACAAGCAATTAAGTAAAGTACAAAAAGGTATTAGAAATCCTAATGATCTAAATAATAATGCCGATGGATTTAACCAATATCCTAAAGCAGTAAGGGTAATGTAAAAGTAATCACTAGCAAAAAATGGAAATAACTTAAATATGGTTGTTAGAAAATCTGTTCTTGTTTCTACAATCCAACTAGGATCTATCATGAAAAGAACTCTTATAATGATTGATATAGTTTGCAATAAAAACTGATGCTGGGATACAAAATCCGATTATAGCCCATTGTATTTGCCTGATAGCTAATGGTAAAGAGGAGATATAACCAACTGTAAAAAGTATTTTGACTATAAAGAGCATGAAAAAACACAGTATTGTTGCTGATATTTTGCTTCGTAGATTTATAATTATTATTTTTTTTGTAAAAATGTTCTCAGAAAATATTACTCCAATAAGAGCGTAATATGCCATATATAGATGTTCTTCTACCTTATGTATAGATGCAATGTACAACATCAAAAATGTAGTAAAAGTCAATAAAACTGGTGGCAATATTTGCTGTTTTGTACTTGCAAGAAATGTATAAAAGGCTATTAATAAAGAACCAAAAAATATGGCTCCTAGAATATCAAAATAATTATGATAGCCAAAATAGACTAAACTCATTCCTATGCCAAATAGCAAGCCAGTTATCAGAATTTTACATATACGGCTTTGTGTTTTTGTCATCAGCCAACCATACAAAACAACTGAAGACTGCATATGACCACTTGGAAAAGCAAAACCTTGTTTACCAATATGAGCGGATAGTGGTACTTGAAATATAATTTTTAGAGCAAAATTAAATAACATACTTACTAATATTAAACATATTGCATTAAAAAACACTTTTTGCTCTAACCAAATATAGCCTAGTATAAGTAGTGGGATAATGACTATATCATGACTAAAACTTAAAAAAATCTTAGCAACATTGTCTAGCATAAAAAATTGTAGAAGATTTGAACTTATAGACACTATGTATTTACTTGGTCGCCAATTAAACTTTACCCATTATACAGATACTCTGTATACAAGATTTTATCATTTTGTCAATAGCTAATTACCCTGGCTAGAAGCAGGGCGATTTAAAAGTCGCAACTTTAAGTTGTCATAACCTTAAATAGTTTGTGTCTATAATTATTAAAATTTTCTCTGGTTTCAGTAATTTTGTTTGAAAATAAAGTTATTACAGAAATAGTTATTGTCCGGAGTAATGACATTACCAAGGGAGCCTTTCCTATACTTATAGTTGACTTATCTTCCCCAAAAACTGTATCTTTGACCCAATTTAAATTATTCTCACATGACCAATGATTCTTATTGAACTTTAGCAAGCTCTTTGGATTAAACTCGCTTCCGAGACTTGTTATCATAAACACATTCTCTTGTTCATAGCTATTAGTTTTATTTTTCTTATCTCGCTCTCGGCTAATTTTACATATTTGTTTGATGTGCCGAAAGCCGTTCAGATATTCAAATGGCATATCAATTACCTCAATTTTTCTTCTCTCTATTCTCCCATGTTGTAAATCGGTATTTTCTTCAAAACTCCTGACTTCTTGCCCTTTTTCTGCTATTTCATCAAAAACTTTGCTGCTATAATAATGCAAATTAGGTTCATTACTTTTCAGAGTAAAAGCAAATTCTCCTTCTTGTTTAACAACTTCTTCACATATATCTTCATGACAAAATGATGCATCTGCTGTCACAATTTTTCCCTTAATATCGTATTCTGATAAAAACTCTAGCATAGAACCATACTCGTTTTTATTTTCTATTTCTATAAAGCCAGTAATAGCTTTAAGCTGGCTACTAAACCCAGTCAAAATTTGCCTTTGCTCTTCTTTCCCATGGCTATTGCTACCACACAGGGTTTTTCCATCAATATGAATAACATCATAACCTATGTTCTTAACTTGGCATATATATTGGATTAGTTCTAATATCACTTCCCTTAAACTCTCTGGAGAAATTTTACGGATAATTAGTGTTAAATTACTATAGCAAAGTGCTTTATTCCTATTAAAACCTAACATTACCAATTCTTTTGGGCTAAAACTTTTAGCAAATCTAGAAATAGATTTTAAATTATTTCTATTACTTAATAAACCTACTACTATAAGTTTTATAACACTCGCTGCACTATATCTCTTACCACGAGCTTTTCTAAAATCTTTGACTTTTTCTAGAGATAAAGATATACTCATAATGCTCCGTTATTTATAGTTGAAAAATCTTTAACGGAGTACTTATACTATTATCATCTATTATATTCTAGATTTTTCTTTACTTTCATCTAATTTTTTAAAAATTTTTAATCGTTCTACATATTAGCCAGAAATAATTAACGTTCAGGCTACAATCCTTGCAATATAATCATTACAACGGCAAAATATTATCCAAACTTTTCAAGCTTATACCAAATATTCTTACTACAATTCTATCACTTTCCCTTCTAAACCCAAGCTAATATTAGATTATAACTCCAACAGATATTTAATCTTTAGTTGCGACTTTTAAATCGCCCTGGGCTAGAAGCTCCAGTGATTATGATTGTCTTTTTATTGGTGATCATTTATAATTACCTGTACAAACTATCAGAGTTGGCTAGAGGAGAAACAACGTATTGTTAAATGTTAAAATATTTGATCCTTGATGACTTAGTGGAAATCTAATATATTGTATAATATAGGGAGGGTGCTTATGAATTTACCCAAAAAAATGAAGAACCATAAAAAACAAAAAAACTATACTCTGTTATATGTGCTTGTAGCTATGATTGTATTGGTGTATTTTGTAACTTTAATAAAGCTTTCAAGTTAGAACTATGGAAAAAAAAACTATCCTTCAATTTTTTGGAGGTATTATTCTATTGGTAGGTGTAATAATTTTTGCAATTAATCATAGAAGCACATCTAAGGATGATGTAGATACTAATATAGTAGAAATTGTAACGGTTATAAAAAATCATAGATTTGAGCCAAATATTATTAGAGTAGAAAGTGGTAAGAAGATTCGTTTTACTATCCACAACCAAGATAGTACAGTAGAAGAGTTTGAGAGTCATGATCTGCACCGCGAAAAGATTATTATGCCAAATGACTCTATAAATATCATTCTTGCCCCTTTAGCCCCGGGTAAATATGATTTTTTTGGAGACTTTCATCAAGAGACAGCACAAGGGTCTCTCATTGTTAATTAAATTTATTTAGGTTTAGATGTTTAAAATAGCATTAGTGGTATTCAGGGAATGCCTAGAAATAGCTTTGTTGCTTGGTGTAATACTTGCTGTGACAAAACAATTAGAAAAATCTAGAATTTATATAATTGCTGGAGTCATGCTTGGTACAGTTTCTGCTGCGTTATTCGCTTTCTTTACTCGTAGTATAACCGTAGCATTTAGTGGCCTAGGTGATGAGATATTTAACTCTGGAATTATTTTGTTAACAGTTGGATTAATTGGTTGGACTATAGTATGGATGCAAGGTTATGGTATTAAGATAAAACAAAATCTTAATGATTTATCTGTAAAAATTAGTAGCGGCGATAGTAGTTATATAATGCTAGTACTGATTGTTGCGGCAACTATTCTTCGAGAAGGAATGGAAATTATTATATTAGTTTATAGTATTTCTTCAGTCGAAATTATTGACAGTAATAGCTATCTACTAGGATTAATTATTGGTATGGTCAGTGGTCTAACCTTGGGTGTCATTATCTATTTAGGTTTAATAAAAATAGTAAACCAACAATATATATTTCGCATATCTTCCATTTTATTAATGCTTGTTGCTAGTGGCTTTGCAGCAGAAGCTGCTGGTATATTGAGTTCTTCAGGGATTATTACTATTTTATCCGACCAGCTTTGGGATAGCTCTTGGCTCATTTCTGACAGAAGTATCTATGGTAAATTCCTAAAAATGATTACTGGATATATTGCTAGACCTAACGGATTACAAGTTGTTTTTTATATTTGTACTCTAGGTTTAATTAATATCTTAATACAAATAAAAATCAGACACACAAAAGTAGTAACAGAGAAATAAAATTATTTATGATTAATTTTTTATCAGAAGTTGCTCCGCTTATAGCTTTTTTTATTGGCTATTTTTATGGTGGTAGTATACAAAGTGCGACGTTATATATACTTATTACTTCAATTATTTGTGTTAGTCTGTGTTATCTTATAGAAGGCAAAGTTTCCAAATCCTCCTTAATATCTTCTGGAGTGTTGTTAGTTTCAGCTAGTATAGTTTTGATTAGTGGTAACTCTATGTATATCAAAATCAAACCAACTATTCTATATGTAATTTTTGCTAGTACATTTTTTATCAGTGCTGTAAGAAATAAGACCTTTTTGAAATATATGTTTAATCATTTTGTCCAACTTGAAGATAAGAGCTGGAATATTTTAAGCTATAGATCTGCTGCTTTTTTACTGTTCATGGCAGTGTTAAATGAAATAATATGGCGTAATTTTGCAGAATCTACATGGGTTATATTTAAAATATTTGGAGCAATACCTGTAACGATCATTTTCTTTTTACTACAACTACCTTTTATACTGAAGAACAGACTTCCAGATTCAACAGAGTAAGGTATACTCTTCTGCGTTGAAGAATTGTTTTTTGAAAATATCATGGATTCGCACATGTTGCCATTATGTCATCCCAGCGAAAGCTGGGATCTAAGAAAAGTTTAAATAGTCTTCTTAGCTATTTTTAGACCCCTGCTTTCGCAGGGGTTGTACATATACGATGAAACGATGTCATTCCTGCGAAAGCAGGAATCTAAAGAAATAGACAGGAAGGTGCTTTAGATATTCTAGATCCCGCACCAAAGCAGGGGTTGTAAGATAAAACTATGATATAATGAAAAAAGTAAGTGGTGCTCGTCAGGGGTGAGTTTATACAAACATTGTCATCAAGAGACCACTTACTTAATAAGCTCGAACGTTTAAATAGTTCATTGGGCTGAAACGCCCGCTTACAATCGTAAATATGTCGAGGATTTTATGACCCCAACGGATAAATTATATAACAATTTTATTGGTATTGATATAGCAAAATCAACTTTTGCAGTAGCAATATCTAATAATAATAAAATTATGACTTTTTCTAATAACACTATTGGATTTAAGGAATTTTTTAAGCAATATAAAAGTTTTTTGACTGACTCCCTAATAGTATTAGAGACTACAGGTGGATATGAAACTGAATTAGTAAATTTTTTATTAAGCAAAAAATGTGCTGTTCATAGAGCACATGCCCAAAAAGTAAAGTACTTTATAAGATCACTTGGTACTCGTGCTAAAACTGATTCTGTAGATGCTCAAGCTTTAGTAAAATATGGACAAGAAAGGCATAAGGAATTATCTTTACAACAAAAACCTGATCAAAAGATGAGCAAGCTAAAAATATTTTTATCTCGTCGTGATGATTTAGTAAAATTGCAGACTCAAGAGAAAAATAGGATGGCAGGACCTAATAATGATATGATAAAAGATAGTATAGAAGATTTATTGTTATGTTTATCCAAAGCTATAAAGAAATTAGAAGAAGAGATAGCCGAGTTAACAACCGATGAAAAGACTGTAGAACAGCTTGAGGTATTGGAGACAGTAACCGGTATTGGTAAGGTTGTTAGTAAAGTTTTATTAGCATTTTTACCAGAGATTGGTAAGGTTGATCGGAGGCAAATAGCTAGTTTAGTCGGAGTAGCCCCACATCCTAAGGATAGTGGACAATATAAAGGGTATCGTTCAGTTAGTGGTGGTAGACAAAATGTACGAACCAAATTATTTACTGCAGCAATGGCAGCAGCTAAATCAAAGAGCAAGTTAGGTGAATATTATAGAGAGCTAATTGCTAGAGGTAAAAAGCCTATAGTTGCCATTACTGCTTTAATGCGTAAAATTATTGTCATTGCTAATGCAAGGGTTAGAGATTATTATTTAAAATCGGCAAAGACTTGATAAAAATTTAAACCTATATTTATTTAAATTTTTATCAAGTCGTGGTTTACTGTGAATGTTAAGCTAGAGATTTTTTGTTATTTCTCTAAACCAATTTGGTTTTTTATTTTAAACTTTTTTTTAATTTTTTAAAAATCATAGTTGATGACATAGTACTCGAGGATGACACACTATATTGGATTGGAAATTTTGGTATGAACAAGTTTAAAAATATTGCTGTTTATGGTGGCGGTAGTTGGGGAACTGCACTAGCCTGTCAAGTGGCAAGATGTTACGATAATGCTCCAATATTTTTACGTGATAATAATATTGTTGAAGAAATAAAAAATAATAAAACCAATAGCAAATATTTGGGTAGCGATATTACATTACCAAGTAATATAGTGCCTTATAGTGAGTTGGCAGCTATTTTAGATCAAGAAGTAATAATTATTGCTGTACCATCTTTTGCTTTTCATGATACTCTGAATATATTAAAAGATACTGGGATATCTAAGGATGTGGCGTTATTAGTTGCAACTAAGGGCTTTTCTAGAGATCCTACAGAACTACTATCCGATAAAGTAAAAAAGATATTACCAAATAATCCATTGGCGTTTATTGCTGGACCTAACTTAGCTAAAGAAGTTGCCCAAAATTTATTAAGTTCGGTAACTATTGCTTCTGTAGACATTGATCTTGCAAGAAGATTGGCAATTAGTTTAATATCACAGCAATTTAAGGTTACTGTAACTGACTATGTGGTAGCAATGCAAGTGGCATCTGCTGTTAAAAATATTGTAGCAATAAAAAGTGGTTGGTATGAGGCAAAAGGTTATGGACAGAATGCTAAAGCAGGTCTGATAACGGGGGGGCTTCAAGAAATAAGAATTTTATCTGAGGCCATTGACGGAGAACTAGGGGATAGCTCTATTTTATATGCTCCAGGCGTATTAGGGGATTTGGTGCTAACTTGTTACTCTAAAGAATCACGAAATAGTAGATTTGGTTATGAATTAGGGAAACATTTAGATGTTAATAAATTTTTAAATGAACATTTATACTTAGTGGAGGGTCGAGAATCTGCTAAACTGGTATTGGATCTCATAAGAAAATATGATCTAACATTACCGATTATTTCATCAGTAATTAAAGAACTGAAATTAGTATGAAGTTTTTTGGCAATTTATCACAAATATTTGGTAAAATAATATTATCAGAATTCTGTTTGTTATTATTAATTTTTCCGTTAGAAAATTTTAGAATTAATGGAGAATCTATTATTTTCCCAGCTTTTGAAGTTAGTTTACTCTACTATTTTTCCACATTTTATCATATTGGTTTCTGGCTAATATTTTTAGCAGGAATAATTTTTGACCAGTTATATTCCATGCCAATTGGTACAAATTCTTTGGTTCTGATAATTGCTCACATAATTTTAGAATTCACAGGAAAATTTTTTGTACTTAGAAGTTATTTAACAAATTTTATCGTCTTTTGTTTTTATTATTTCTTTATATTACATTTTAGATATTTGCTAATTTTAAGCAAAGGCTTATCTTCGGAGGGGTATTTTATGATGTTAATGCAGTATCTAACTACTATATTCTCATATAATTTGCTACGAATTCCACTTGATAAAGCATTAGAATATTTTAGAAAACATGCTAAATAGTAAAATATTATATAGCCAGTTAATATCAAGAAGGGCTTTTCTCATAGGTTCAGGAAAACTGACATTGCTTTCGTTATTGGCTGGAAGAATGTTTTTTATGGAGTTGCTTGAAAATGATAAATATCGTACTTTATCTGATAAAAATCGTATAAGTTTTATTCTAATTCCACCTTTTAGAGGGCAAATTTATGATATCAGCGGTAACATTATGGCTACAAACCAAACTTGTTTTAGGTTGTTACTTGACATACATGATGGCAATGATTACAAAAATGAATTAGCTCTAGTTGCCAATATCCTAGAATTATCCGAGGAAAAACAAAATTACATTAAGCAAAAAATAAAGAAAGCCAATAAACATATTCCTTTAGTTATACTAGATAATCTTAGCTGGCAACAAATGTCACTTATTGAAGAACAAAAGTTAAATTTAAGTTCTATTTTTGTAGATGCTGGTTATGCAAGATTTTACCATTTTTCAGAAGCGACTTGTCATGTGATAGGATACACTGGACAGATTAATGAGCAAGAAAAACAAGATTTACAAATTAACAATTTAGGGGATTTTAATATTGGAAAATTTGGTGTAGAAAAATATTATGAAGACAAGTTACGTGGCAAATTTGGTTATAAGCAGATAGAAGTAAATGCTTTGGGCAAACAAGTAAGAGAAATCACCAATATTCAAAGCCAGCAAGGTGAGGACTTACATCTAAATATTGACGTGGAACTACAACAAAGAGTGCAGCCATACTTAAATAAACAAGGTTGCTCTGCAATAGTTATCGATAGCAATAATGGTAATGTGCTAGTGCTGGCTATGTTACCAGTATTTGAGGCCAATAATTTTATAAAATTATCCCAAGATTACTGGCAAAGTTTAGTCAATGATCCCTATAAG
This sequence comes from Candidatus Tisiphia endosymbiont of Ditula angustiorana, assembly GCF_964026425.1. Lineage (NCBI taxonomy): Bacteria > Pseudomonadati > Pseudomonadota > Alphaproteobacteria > Rickettsiales > Rickettsiaceae > Candidatus Tisiphia > Candidatus Tisiphia endosymbiont of Ditula angustiorana. The sequence goes on along the minus strand of NZ_OZ032143.1, from coordinate 1,795,100 downwards.
CCGTTGATTAATAAGACCATACAAAGTACTTACCCACCTGGATCTATTTTTAAAATTATTACAATTTTAGCCGGATTAGAGAATGGCATTAAACCAACTCAAACTGTTAATTGTACTGGTGCTTCAGTATTAGGTAATAATAGTGCTAGGTGCTGGAATCGTCATGGTCATGGCATCGTTGATATGTATAATGCTATCAAACATTCTTGTAATTCGTATATGTATGAAATAGCTCGCTTAACAGGTCATAAAAGAATATTAGATATGGCAAGAAATTTTGGTTTCGGTACAAAAACTGGCATTGATTTAACCGGAGAAGCATCAGGTTTTATCCCTTCAGCAGAGTGGAAAATGAAAAAATTTAACTCTAAATGGACGATTGGTGATACTCTTAATTTATCGATAGGGCAGGGATTCTTATCAGCTACTCCAATCCAGTTAGCTAGATTTGTAACGGCAATTGCCAGTAATGGGAAATTGTATAATCCTAAAATTGCTAAAGATATATCAGTAAAAGATGGGTCAGTATTTGATCAGGTTAATATAAATCAACAATATCTAGATATTTTAAAAGAAGGTATGTATAGAGCAGTTAATACGCAAGGTGGGACTGCCTATTATAGTAGAATTCTGACAGAAGGGCATCAATTAGCTGGTAAAACAGGTACGGCACAAGTGCAATCAAAGGCTAATATCAATGATGATTTAAATAGAGAGTCAATTGCTTGGGAAAGGCGTAACCACGCTATATTCGCTGGGTTTGCTCCTTACCTACAACCTCGTTACTCTATTTTAGTTTTTGTAGATCATGGTGGAGGTGGGGGTAGGGCAGCAGCTCCTATAGCTAGTAAGATTATGGCTATGGTACTTGATAAATATAATTGAACCTGAATTCGATGTAACTTGTTACATCGAACTTTCGTGTTATATATAGAAACAATCAGGTTTGAAGCGGTTCTACACCTGATTGTTAAAATATAACACTCCATTCAATATGTGATTTTAATTATTAAAATCACATATTGAATGATGAAAAAAGTTAAAATGCACTCACAGAACCGCTTCAAGAGTGCATTTTTCCTTATAACAAAGCCAGTTCGATATAAGAATTAATAATTCTTATATCGAACTGAGGTTAATTGAATATTTTTTACTATTCGTACTTAGTGCTAGCGATTTTATAGTATATATTAGCATTTATATAAAAACTTAGAAACTTGCAATATGACAGATCCAATTCTTAAACAATTTGTAATTATTTTACCTGAGATAATGCTGACCTTACTAGCTTTATTTACTCAGACATATGCAGTGTTATTTAGTACAAAAACTAAAACCATTAGCAATACTCAGATATTACTATCGGCAATATTACTTATTGTTGCCTTTCAACAGTTGCAGTATCTTGCTTTACAAGTTTCAGATAATGATGTAATAGCTTTTCATAATTCTTTTGTCGTTAATCATTTTACTGTTGGTTTTAAATTCTTTGTTTTATTATTTTCAATAATGACCATAATGATTTATCAGGCATATTGTAAAATCACTAAGGAGGAGTTTAAAACAGAATTTATAACCTTAGTGCTACTTTCTACTGTTGGTGTTTTTATTACTATATCAGCCCGTAATTTTTTACTTTTATTTGTTGCTATGGAGTTACAGGCACTGGTAGCCTATGTATTAGCTGGCTTTGATCTGAATAATATTAAAGCATCAGAAGGAGCGTTAAAATATTTTATCCTTGGGTCTTTGATTAGCTGCCTAACGTTATTTGGCATTTCCTTTATTTATGGATTTGGCGGTAGTTTAGATTATAGTAATATTTTTCAGAAATTGAATCATTCACCGCAGCCAAATATTGGTTTAATAGTGGGCTTAGTGCTTTTTTTAAGTGGTATCTTATTTAAATTATCAGCTGCTCCTTTGCATAGTTGGACGCTAGATGTATATGAAGGCTCTCCCATTCCTTCAATTACCTATTTCTCTGCTGCCACAAAAATTGGTAATGTGGTGGTGTTATTAAATATAATGACTATGGTAATTGGAGATTATAAGCAAATTTCAGTTGATCTAATAAAAATCACTGCGATTTTGTCCATGCTTATTGGGGCAGCTGGTGCTATTAGACAAACCTCCCTCAAAAGGCTAATGGGTTACAGCACTATTCTAAATATTGGCTATGTTTTAATGGCTATTTCTTTTCATACTCCTCACGGTGATAGGGTAGCATTACTATATATGATTATTTATGCTGCTTCTGTCACTGGCTTTTTTGCCTGCCTAATTACTCTGCTGGGTAAAAAATCAGATTCGGCAACTTTTGATGATATTAAAGGCCTTGCTTCTACTCGTAAGGCGTTAGCTGCTGGGATTGCGATTATCATGTTCTCTATGATAGGCATTCCACCACTGGCAGGATTTCTTGCGAAATACAGCGTTTTCTATCAGGCTATTATAGAGAAGCAATTTACTCTAGCATTTATAGCTATTGGCACAAGTGTTATAGCGGCTTATTATTACCTGAAAATAGTTAAGTCTATGTACTTTTTTGAGGTGGATAAAAGTTTGAAACGAGTTTTAATACCAACACCTAAGAGCTTAAAATTTATATGCTATTTGATTATTGGAGTTTTATTGCTTCTGTGTGTTTTTATCCAGCCACTTGCTGATACTATGGATGGTTTATAGCTATGTCATGGCAGGAAAAATATAATCTACTAATTTTTGATGAGATAGATAGTACCAGTTCTGAAGCTATTAGGATGGCTAAGGCTTGTCCTGATAAAAATTATGTAATATTTGCTAAAAATCAAACAAAATCGCGTGGGAGAAATACAAAGGCATGGCATTCTAGTCTAGGAAATTTGTATGTTAGTATATTATTAAATCATAAGATTGATCTTAACTTTATTCCACAATTATCTTTTGTTATGGCTATTGTTGTTTATAAAACCATAAGATCTTTGTGGGTGGAATCAGAGAATTTTATCAAATTAAAATGGCCCAATGATGTTTTGATAAACGACAGGAAAGTATCGGGTATATTGCTTGAATCTATTAGTATAAATGATAATAATTATCTTATTATAGGTGTTGGCATCAACGTTAAGGGAAGCCCTTTAAATATTGATCAATTGGCAACCAATTTATCCGATGAGAATATAGCAGTAAAAGATCTAGAATATTTATTAGAGCTTCTCATGATTAACTTTGAAAAATATTTTAGTAGATGGAAACAAGAAGGGTTTAGTAAAATAAGACAATATTGGCTTAAAAGAGCTTATAAGTTAGGTAAGATGGTTACCGTAAATGATGGAAACACAAAAATCTCAGGAATTTTTAAAGACATAGATGAAAAAGGGAGCATAAGGATTGAGCTTGCTTCAGGGCAAGTCTGTTGCGTTAATTATGCTACGGAAATAATTTATTAACTGATATTTTTTTGATAAAACTCTATAGCCTTGTTTAAATCTTCTGCTGTATCAACAGAAATGGGGATATTGTTAACATAACATACCCCTATGGACATGTTATTTTGTAATGCTCTTAGTTGTTCAAGTTTTTCGCTTAATTCTAAAGTTGAAACAGGTAAGTTTATGAATTTAGTTAATGCTTCTTTGCGAAACCCATACATTCCTACATGATATAGAAATTCTTCTGCACCGTGTGGAATGAGATTACGAGAAAAATACAAAGCCTTATCATTATGGTCAGTAATAACTTTGACATTACTATGACCATTTACGGCATCTATACCAACTTTTACTACTGGGGTCATAATATCATGGCTACTGGACTTTAGGTTTTCAATAACTTTGATAATTGATTCCGGTTCAACAAAAGGCATATCACCCTGTACATTCAGGATATAATTAATATTGTGATTGTTAGGGATTAGCTGAAATGCTTCGTATACACGTTCGGTACCAGTTTGACATTCTTGGTTTGTCATAATAAATTGTCCACCGCAATCAGTAACTTTTTTAGCTATAGTTTCTGAATCAGTTGCCACATAAATATTTTTTAGTTTGGTTAAATATACTTGCCTAAGAACACGCTCAATTATTGAGATTCCCCCTACAAGTTGTAGAGGTTTTTTGGGAAGTCTTACTGAATCAAGTCTTGAAGGGATAATAATTGCAACATCAGAATGCATAAACTACCATATAATTATATTTAACCTCATGTATGGATCTGCCGTAAAATGTTGTCAGTATGAAATTAGCCAATTATTAAAGCAGATGATAAATTTACTGACACTACTACAACTTACAAATCTTGCCTCTGAAGCCTATGAGACTTTCAAAGATTCTGAAAGCCCTCAAAAACGTAAAATGATAAGTTTCATATTTCAGAACCTCAAACTAAACGGTCAGAAGCTAGAGTTTACTTTGCATTTCCCGTTTTATATATTCGAAAAAACTACTACTAGTCTTGAATGGCTCCCCGGGCCGGACTCGAACCAGCGACCGAACGGTTAACAGCCGTTTGCTCTACCACTGAGCTACCGAGGAACATTTGCCTTTATATAGAAGACTAGGTTTCTTATAACAAATCTTTTGACTAGGGTCTAGTATTTTCTTATTTTATCTATAAAAAATAAATAGACCTCTTGCAGAACTCGCTTATACTGAGGAATTTGAAGGAGACTTGGAATCTCGACCCGTAGCGTACTCAATGCGAGGAGCAGAATACCAGTAGCACATACAAATTACCAGCAGAAGTAGAATTATGCAAGAGGTCTATTTAAGAAACATTACTATGCTGGTGTACCTGAGCATTCATTACTAATCCAAACCCAATAAGCATTGATACCATCATTGTACCGCCGTAAGATATAAAAGGTAAAGGCACACCTACCACTGGCAATAATCCCATCACCATAGCTATATTTATAAATACATGACTAAATAGGATTGATGTTATACCTATTACCATCAGTTTACTAAATATAGCTCTACAATTCACAGCAATCATTAATGAAATTATTATAATTGCAGAATAAAGAGTCAACAGAAACAAACTACCAACAAAACCAAATTCTTCAGCAAAAGTAGCAAAGATAAAATCGGTCTGATGCTCTGGTAAAAAATCTAGATGGCTTTGGCTACCTTTAGCTAGCCCCTTACCCCACAACCCACCAGAACCAATAGCAATTTTTGATTGAATAATGTTATATCCAGCTCCAAGAGGATCTTTCTCAGGATCAAAAAAAACCATGATTCGTTTTCTTTGATAATCATGCATCACTTGCCACATAACTGGTATGCAAGTAAGGACTATAATACCAATTATCACAAAATTTCTTACTCTAAAACCAGCAGCAAAAAAAATAATACTAGCAATAATGATATTAATCACTCCAGTACCTAGATCCGGTTCTTTTATTATCAGTATAACTGGTACTATCACACCTATTATAGGCAATAATATCTTGTAAAATCTAGCAAAATCCTCAATTTTTAGCTGATGAAAATACCTAGCTAACATTAACACTACTGCTAGTTTTGTTGGTTCAGAAGGCTGCACACGGATGACTCCTAAATCTATCCAACGCTTTGCTCCCATAGAAATAGATCCAAAAAGCTCAACACTAACTAATAAGATAATAATAGCAATATAAAATATATATGAAAACTTAAATATATATTTTATATCAATGGTTGCAATAATAATCACAACTGGTAAAAACAAGAAAAAATGCATCATCTGCTTATACGCCCAAGGGTGAATATTACTGTCTGAAGCGGAATATAGTACAACAAAACCAATGCTACAAATCATACTAATAAGAATAATTAAAGTAATTGGTAGTTTTTTTAGTTTTTCAAAATAATTTCTTTGAATTGACATTCTAGGTAGATATCCATAAAAATTAGCTGTAAAATGATATTATTAATTACGATTAAAAAACATGAAATTATTATTACATAACACACTTACTCACAAGAAAGAAGTTTTCATACCGCTAGATAGTAATTTAGTAAAAATGTATGTTTGCGGTCCAACCGTCTACGATCATCCCCATATTGGTAACGCTAGGTCCGTAGTAGTATACGATATTTTATACCGGTCACTAAGCAAAATATTTGGTCAAAATCATGTAAAATATGTGCGTAATATTACCGATGTTGATGATAAGATAATAAATAGAGCCAAAGAACTCAAAATAACGATTTCTGACTTAACAGTTAGAATTACCGAAGAATTTCATGCTAATATGCAATATCTAGGTTGCAAAACGCCAAATATCGAGCCAAAAGCCACCATGCATATTGATGACATGATTGTGATTATTCAAAAATTACTTGACCTAAACCACGCTTATATCGTAGATAATCACGTTTATTTCGATATTTCTACCGCCCCAAATTATACAAAATTATCAAATCGTAATCTTGATGAAATGCTAGAGGGGGTGCGTATTGAAAATAACCCATCAAAAAAGCAACCACACGATTTTGTATTATGGAAACCAGCCAGTAAAGATGAAGAAATATTGGCAAATTTCGATAGCCCTTGGGGAAGAGGTAGACCAGGCTGGCATATAGAATGTTCAGCGATGAGCTATAAATATCTAGGAGAAAATTTTGATATTCATGGTGGAGGGGCAGACTTAATTTTTCCTCATCATACTAATGAAATAGCACAAAGTACATGTGCTTTCCCGAACTCTCACTTTGCTAAATATTGGGTGCATAATGGATTTCTGACCTGTAATGGTGAGAAAATGAGTAAATCGCTCAATAATTTTATTACTGTAAAAGACTTGATAGATAAAAAAATCCCTGGTAGCGTAGTTAGATTACTGTTACTGAGTAGCCACTACCGTAAACCATTAGATTACAACAATAAAGCTCTAGAAGATGCTACAAAAACAATGAATTATTGGTATAGAGCGATAGAGAATTTGGACATTAACAAACTTGACGTTCAGAACATTCCAGAAGAATTTTTATCTCACTTATTCGATGATCTGAATACACCTCTGGCCATTAAAATAATAAACGATTATGCTAAACTGGTCTTTGCGAGTAACAAAGAAGATGATAAGTACTTATATGCCTCTTACCTACTTTCATGCAGCAATTTTATAGGTCTAATGACCCAACCAGCGAGTAGGTGGTTTTACTGTGAAATAAATGATGAACTGATTCTCCAGCATATTGAGCAACGTAGGCAAGCCAAATTACAAAAAAATTGGTTATTAGCCGACCAAATTCGTCAAAATTTATCAAAAGATGGCATAATTCTAGAAGACAAACTAGATGGATCAACTAGTTGGAGAAAAGTTTGATTAAGAATACATTTACTAACTATTAAGGAATGTTTTTTTATATTTTCTTGATTTAAAATCAAAAATGTTTATATGACTAGTTAAAATCGTTTTTACCGGTTTTGAATTTCAGCTACTTAATATAAAACTCGATAATCAAGTTTTTATTGAGTTATATAATTCATGGCAGCTTAAAAGTCATGAAAAGAAGTCGAGAAGATGTCCACAACTGTCGAAAGTTAGAAGAGGAAGAGGTTTTAGAAGTCATAATGGCAGTTTAAAAGTTGTGGGCTTATAACCGCTGTCATTGCGAGAAGGCGTAAGCCGACGAAGCAATCCACTTATGGTTACTTTTTTAGATTGCTTCGTCGACCTACGGTCTTTCTCGCAATGACGTTACCCTATTTAAAACCCCTCCCTCTTCTAACTTTCGACAGTTGTGGAAGATGTCATTCCCGCTTCGGTCAGGAATCTACCGTCTTGCTAGTCAAGAAAAAAAGTAGATTATTATTCATAAATTTTATTATTTTTTACCATAGAATTTAAACAAATAATTATTTTACGCATAACGGTTACTAAAGCGACCTTTGCTTTTTTACCAGCATTAGTCATACGTTCATATAATGCCTTCATTTTGTCATTATGACGCATCGCTACTAAAGCAGCCATATACAAGCTTTTTCGAACAAAAAACCTGCCCCCTCTAATATGAGCCCCATTAGTTTTTTGACCGCTTTGGCTTGTTTTTGGGGCGAGTCCAACTAAGCTTGCAATTTCCTTATTGCTCAGCACACCAAGCTCTGGCAGTTCTATTAGCAAAACACTAGCTGTTTTTTCACCTATACCTTTATAGCTTATGAGTAAATCATTTTTTGCCTTTAAACTCTTATCTTCCTTTATAGCAGCCTTTATATCTTTTCTAATTTCCTCAAGCTGTTTTTTGCCACACTTTATCATTTTTTCGAGATATTTCTTAGCCTTCTCGGATGCAACTTTTGTTCTGCATTGATTAGCATGTATATCTTCTTCTATATTACGTTCTATGCTCCTTAGAGATTGTAATTCTTCTTGTATAACAGAAATTATTTGGTCTCCTTTCTCATCATTAGCAATAAAAGCTGCATATTTCTCAAGTAATAACGCATCCAATTTATCAGTTTTAGCAAAATGGTTACAGACCTTAGCAAAAGCGTGAACTCTATTAGGATGAGCTCTATGCACAGCAAGCCCGGCTTGTTGCAACATCCTCATAACCAAACGTTCATAACCGCCAGTAGATTCCAAAACAGTAAGCACAATATTTCGAGAAGCTATTTCTGATTTTATAAAATCAGAAATAGCTTTATCTGTATTTTTAATCTTACAATGAATATTGTTCATAGATATATCAAGCGTATTTTTTGAAACATCTATTCCCATAAATATCTTGCTTTTTTCAGTCATTTGCTTTACCTATAATTAGTGGTTGTTTTGCAAAGTTTTGATACATGATTGTAAATTCGATCTCTAAAGGATCATCCTACCGTTCGTATTATACTTTGCGATTCAAGGAAGGAGTGCACCAAGATTCCCTCGGTCTTTAAAGACCAATCTAAATTAAACGGCGTCACTCCTTCCGACCATATTAACTCCATATTGAGCTAATATTCAAGATACAATCTATTAATTATTCTTTGCCATTTGCTGCTTATTAATAACAATATGAAACACTAACATCATACTAATTGAAATGATTAGCATAAATAATGGTAATTGTGTCAATGATCCGTTATGCATATATCCCATTAATGCTGTAAAACTTGTGACAATTATATAATACATAAAACCAAAAAGTGAAGCTGCTGTGCCAGCAAATTTGCCATAATTTTCCAAAGCTTGACTTAAGCAATTCGGAGCTATCATAGTGATGCCTGTCATAATAATACCTAGCCATAATAAAGTTTGTAATAAAGACCCTGTCACATTATCTTTATTAATTAGATTAAAATAACTAGATAACAAGAATAGCAAAGATCCTAAACACATAACCTTAATAGCTGCAAAAATAATATTATCAGAAGTTTTTTGCAGTTTATGCATCTTTTTGGATATAAGTCCACCTAAAGCTAAGGGAATACATATAAAAAATGATATCATACCAAATGATGAAGTTAAAATATTTAGTCCTGAGATAAAATAAAAAGGCGCTTCAGTAAAATAACCAAATAAAATACCATTCACTGCTCCAGTTAAAAATGCTAAACCAAGCAATCTTGGATCTTTAATCATTTTACCAAAACATTCTTTATAAAGTGGAATAACCAAACGTTCAGTTCTAAGATTTAGGTTAGTTTCTGGCAGTCTAGCTGATATTAACACCATGATAAATATTGCAATCACTATCAGAACAAGAAATACCGCCGACCAATGATAAAATTTTATTACAAAACCACCTATAATTGGTCCTATAGCAGGAGCAAATGCTATGGCAATAGCTATCGTTGAGAACATTTTACCACGCTCTGCTGGTTTTATTATATCTCTAGCTATGGCTTGCCCTAATACCGACCCAACACTAGCTCCAAAAGCTTGCATAAATCTTGCAGCAAGTAGCATATTAATATTATCTGCTAAATAACAAATGAAGCACGATAAAGTATAAATCAAAAATCCTGTAAGTATGCAAGGCTTACGCCCATAAAAATCAGATAAATTACCCCATATTAAAACACCAACAGCAAAGCCAAACAAAAAAATAGTAAGTGTGTATTCTGCTAAATTAGCACTAATTTTCAAATCCTTCGCTAAGTCAGGAAGTGAGGGGGTATAAATCGTCTCACTTAACGTCGGTATTATAACCATTAATATAATAATATATAGTGGTGCGACTATGATATTCTCAATTTTACCTAATTTCATTAATAACTTCCATTGGTTGCAGATCTTGTCCTTTATACATTAAAACTTTAGAACATTACACAAAATTTTTGGATGGTAAATAATTTCTTACTTTAATTCTAAGAATCTGGCAAATCAAGGCAATATCCTGTGGAACGAACCGTTTTTATAAATACTTCAGATTCTTTATTTTTTAGAGATGCTCTTATTCTATTTATATGTACATCAATAGTACGTAGGTCAATAGCTGTATCTTTGCCCCACACTTTGTCTACAATATCTTGACGGGAAAATATTACTTTAGGTGCTTTTATAAAAAGTTGTAAAATCTTAAATTCTGTTGGTCCTAAACGAATTATCCTGCCGTTATTAGTTACTTTATAGGTAGTAATATCCATACTTACTTCCTTATATTTTATAACTTTATCTTGTAGAATCAAATTAGATCGTCGGAGTAATGATCTTATTGAAATCATTAGCTGATCTGGTGTGAATGGTTTAATAAGAGAAACAACAAAGTTATTATCTTCCAAAGTATAATTAGACGGGGATTCTCCTGAGTGTAGCAAAAAAATTACTGGTACTTTCGCTAAACCATTAATTTCTCTTAGTTTAGTTGCTATTTCTGTAGCAACTTTACCTTGTACCATCGAATCAACAATAATTATATCAGGGTGATTTGCAATAGAGAAGACCATAGCTTTTTCTATTGTGTTAGCTTTAACAAGATTAAACCATGCTCTCTCTATGACATTAGATAAAGAAACGTTAATGCTTTTAGTTGATTCTATAATAAGAACTCTAGGTGGTAATTTATCAAACATTTTAAATACTAATTAAATGAAGACTTTAGGCATGACTAAATTCTTCTTTGTATACCCAAATGATTGAGGGATTGGAGCATAAAACAAGGTATAAGCATGCTAGACGTACATGTAGGTAATGTGAAGTACGCGAACCCTCAAAGTTTTTGCTGAGTCAATTTTTAAAGTAAAAAGAGTATAATTCAGTTATGCAAGAGTCTAATATTACATTGTTGTGAATTTATTGTAATGATATTAATTTGACTTTTTAAAGTACAATATTATCGAATTAATTAATAAATTTCTACTAAATTTATTAATATAAGCCTACTAATTTAATTATTTGTTTACAATCCGTGTAAAATGGTTATATTTTTGCAATCAAAAGGTATTAGTGATTTATTAATTATGCTCTATAATAAAGATAACACTTGAATTAAATGTTTTTTATTGTTATAAATGGCTTTATTTTGTAGCTGGAGATTCTTATATATGGCTTTTTACGAATCAGTTTTTATCATACGTCAAGATATTTCGTCTGCTGATGTAGATAAAATTACCGATGACTTTACTAAAATTGTTAAAGATAGTAACGGCGAAGTTATTAAAACTGAATATTGGGGTTTAAGAAGTTTAGCCTATAAGATTGGTAATAATAAAAAAGGACATTATGTTTTTATGGGGCTTAAAACTGCTTTTTCGGTAATAAATGAACTGGAAAGGAAAATGAAGCTAAGTGAAAATATTATTAGGTTTGTTAATATCAATGTTGATTCAATAAGTGCTGAACCTTCGCCGATTCTAAGAAGTAAAAGTTCAGATCATGAAGAAATAGTTGATGTAACAATTAATAAAGACTAAATAGTAATAAAATTGGAAAATATTAAAATGTTTGAGAATGATGCTGTTGACTCTCAGTCAATGACTAGAATGGCTGATAGAAGTAATAAAAGAGTGTTTTTTAGAAAACGTAAGGGATGCCCTCTTTCTATTCCAAATGCTCCAGTAATTGATTACAAGAACCCTGATTTGTTAATAAAATTTGTATCAGAAGGTGGTAGAATGTTGCCTAGTAGGATTACCAATGTATGTGCCAAAAAACAAAGAAAACTGAAGAATGCTATAAAAATTGCTAGAATCCTAGCGTTGTTGCCTTTTGTATTTCAAATTTGAGCAGAGGAATAAGATGGAAGTTATTTTGATTAAACCTGTAAGAAAACTCGGAAAGATTGCAGAGATTCTTAAGGTAAAAAAGGGGTTTGCTCGTAATTATCTTATCCCCAAAAAGTTAGCAATTAGGACAACAGAACCTAATAAACAGTTCATAGAAGCCCAAAAACATGATCTTGAAACGAAGGAGCTAAAAATAAGATCTGAGGCAGAAGCTATTAATAATGTTATCAGTGGTAAGGAATTAATATTTATTAAGCAGTCTGCTGATGATGGTCGGTTGTTTGGTTCAGTGAATAATAAAGAAATTGCTGAAAGTTTGTCTAAGGCTTCTTTGCACTCAATATCACATTTAAGTATAATTCTTGAGAAACCAATAAAGTCAACAGGTGTATTCGTGGTAGAGGTTAGGTTGCACGCTGAGCTTAGTACAAATATAACGGTAATTGTTGCAAGGTCAGAATCTGAAGCACAGGATTACTCAAGGAACAATAAGCAAGATACTATTAGCTCCCTTGAAAGTTCTAATCAACAAGAAGCCTCTACTCCTAACGATGTGGAGCAGATATAAGACTAACTCTCTTCCTTCAGACCTCTTGCATAATTTTCTTCTGCTAGGGAATTTGAAGGAGACATGAAACCTCGACCCACAGCAGACTATGATGTATGTGAGGATTCGAGTCTAGGTGCATTGCCTAAATTACCAACAGAAGTAGAATTATGCAAAAGGTCTATTTCCCCATCCGTAGGGTTATTTGACTATATTTAATGGAGAGCTGGTAGTTTTTATGGTGATAGCATGTAATTTATTATTATTCAGTATTTCTGCTAAAGCTTTTTTTACCATCTTATGCTGATTAATTAGACTGATTCCAAGAAAAGCATCATCTTGTATTTCTAAGGAATAATGATCCTGATCTCCAGCTAAATCAACAATTTTTATTTTGGCATTTGGAAAACTATAACGTATAATTTCTTCAAGTTCTTTAATAGATATTGCCATTGTTCTTTAGATTTTTTTTATGTAACATAATCTTAGTTCGATGTGAGACATCGGTTTAATAGCCTAGGGTGTCTGCACCTTCGATGTCACCCCCTTCAGTGCGGGGTCTGAAAAATAGCATAGAAGATATGTTATATAGTTTTAGATCCCAGCTTTCGCTGGGATGACATAATGGCAGCAGGGGGTGATGACATCACCCATAATGGTGATGATTACTTGAGCCTACTATTAATTTATTACATCGATACTTGAGGTTAACATACAGCAAAAGCTTAAAGTCTGCAATCATAGAAATTTAACAGTCGGTCAGGGTAATTTAAAAGTCACAATCATTAGTTGCTATAGATACAAATTTAACCACTACCGATGTCATCCCTGCTTCGGTGCGGGATCTATATTACTTAATAGTCTTTCAGGCTTATTTTTTTAGATTCCCGCCGTTGCTAAGAATGACATCGAGTGCATATTAAGCACTTTTTCCTTTATCTATTAGGCTTGCAGCCCGACTTTTAAATTACCCTGCAGTCGGTCTGTAGGGCTGGTAAAGTAAGGGAAAGGGTGTTAGAATCTTATTACAAAGTTTTTTAATTTAAATAATTAACTTTGTATGGACTTCCCGTAAAATGCAAGAAAAAAATAACATATAACAGCAAAAAAGCAAATGCAGTTATGTATACTCTTCTGCTTTGAAGAATTGTTTTTTAAAAATATCAGGAACTCGCGTACTCATGTACTAAATGTACACTCCGTTCGCCTTTCATTTCCAAATCCAATTCTTTAAATCATTTGAGTATACCAACTCTTGAAATCATAGCAGTTTTGTGAAGCCAATTCTTTAAAGCAGGAAGAGTATATCATCCAATAACCTAACATTCTGTTATCACTAGGTAAGATTACTCTTAAGGCAAGTACTCACCTAGTTAGTTTTAGCAATGCACTCTTTTTTACTTTCTAATAACAGTCAACTAAGTCGTCAGCATGCTCGTATAGTGGATCCTGTCCTTCAAGTTCAGTCACTTCTTGAACACAAGAAATATTATCCTTATAATCATGAGAGGTACTGATTATTAATGACTTAACATTTTCTAATAGCTCTGAACGACTCTCTGTATCTAACCCTACAATCCATTGAACGGTTTTTTGTACTTCTTCAGGTAGTGATTCAATTGTAGTAAAATCTAACTTTTCAGGAGATACATTATTAACATATTCTAAATATTCTAATGCACATTTGGAATCCTTTGCATATAACTCTTTAATCCACTGAAGTGTTGTTGTAAATTTCTCACTAGTTACAGTAGGATCTGTTTTTCCATTAGTCACTATAGTACTACTAGATTCTAATTCATTACTTACCATTGCATTTAAGACTTCAGGTTCTGCAGTAGCCACCACTATATCAGAATAGTCTGAGTTGCTATCACTTTCATACCCTTCATCATTAACTCCATTACTTACCATTACATTTGAGACTTTAGATTCCTCAAGATTATCCCTCCAATCAGCTTTTAATCTATCACACAGATCTTGTATTAACTTGGAATTATTTTCTAAATATTGCTCAGCGACTACCTTTAACTTTGTTATATTATTTTGGCTAGAATCGTCTAGGTTTTTACATTCTTTTGGAATAGGAAGTAATATCTCTGTATTTTGCCCTTCACCCGTTAGATCTAACCTAACCTCATTTACATCAGCTTCCTCGTCATTTTTCATAAGTGTATCAATTAAGCCGTTAAATAACCACCCTAATGCTCCATCAAAATTAGCTGACGGTATTTGGGCTTTTGTTTGCTCACCTTTTCCAAAATTGATAGAACAAATCATAGTGTGTTCCATAATATCTGCTTGTTCATGATAACTAAGTCCTTCTTTAAGTACCTGTAGCACTGTAGCAGCTGGACGATTAGCACCAAGACCACCGTCGGCAAAAGCATAAGGCTTACCCGCAGCATAATCATAATCTTTTACGGCCTCTTTATTAACAACAGCTTTAAAATAGGTTGGGGCTACTGTAGTTGCAAGAAGCACATCCTTTATTCTAACATGTGGACTATGTTTATCATGACTATCAAAGATCTGCATACTATTCTTTCCTTCATTCAAATCAGCAACTGGTATAATAAGGCGGCATAGACTATCATCCAATCTATTATCCCCTAAATGCTTTTCTAGCATTTTCTTCAAAGGTTCTTGACTATATTTGTGTTTTATTATTCCCCAGTTAAACCAGCTTTGAGGGAAGATTTCAGGAGCAGTGTTTTCAAATAGTGCTAAAGCTTCTTTAGCTGAATAACGCGGTTCTGCTGATCCTTCTTCCTTAGGAATTGTCAATAAGGCTGCAATTAACCCACCAACACTAGTGCCAGAAATAATATTAAATAATTTAGATATAGGTTGCTGGGTTATTTCTTCTATTTTCGCTAGTACAACTAACTCAGCTATTCCTTTTACCCCACCACCTGAAAGGCAAAGAACTTTGTTTTGTTCCGTTTGATTTGTAGTCATAAACTATGCCTCCGTAACCTTTTAAAGTTTCCTGATATTTAGGTTATCATAAAATTTATATTATAACAAATAAAATTTTGTATCATAATAAATAAAAGTAAAAAATAAGTTATATAGTATCGTAGGGAATCCTAAAATATTACACACCAAACTTGTAAATTGATTTATCAATTTTTCAAAGTATTTGAGTATATAACCTAACATGCTGCAAAATTTTCTTTGCAGCCTCACTAGCAGGAAGGAGTGTAACATCAAGCTCAAATAAATTAGAATGAGAAATTTGAATCAAAGGATATTTTGGATAAACATCTTGTACATCGATTGATTTGTAACGAAGCAGCCTATCTAGCTGTTGAATTCTCATAATATTTTCTTCTTCTGAAATCAATAATTTTACAGGAATAAATGTTGACTTACGGTTCGATGCTAGCTGTTGTACTTGATTAAAAAGCTTATGATCACCATCAATCTCATAGAGACAATTAGTAAGAACATAGTTATTATAAGTTTCTTGGCTTAGAAAATTAAAGATACCATCTCGTATATGTTTAATTGTATCCCAAGCAAATTCTGGAATAGGAGTCAATCCATCATAATTTAGAAGTGAGAAAATAGGATTATTGATATGCTGGTTGTCACATATGCTGTAGCCAGCTTTTGCTATTTCCTTTGCTATAGTATACTTGCCAGTCCCTGGTTTACCTATTAGGTAGATAACGGTAGTCATTTTGTTTAATCTCACTAAAAGCTAATTATATTAATTTAACAATCAGATGCAGAGCCAGGGTAATTTAAAAGTCACACTCTAGAGTTGAAATAAGTAATTATTAAGAACATCAAACGTCATTGCGAGAAGGCACGAAGTGCCGCCGAAGCAATCTAGGAAACAAAAAAAATAAAATTATCGTATTTTTGCTGGATTGCTTCGTAGGTTGCAGCAAGCAACCTCCTCGCAATGACGTTTGTAAGCACATGCCCTTCTAAAATTATTTCGGTTTTTCAACTTTAAAGCGTGACTTTTAAATTACCCTGTGCAGAGCCGTCTCAAATCTGATTGTTTCTATAATTTCAAAGTATTTGAGTATATATTACATTAATTACAACATCGCCATTCTTTAAGACTTGATTTGTTGATGAAAATTGCTCAACAAATTCTATGGTGCGAGCAGACATAACGTTTTTGAGATCTATTATTAGCTCATCAGAAAGTTTTTCTCCTATAATTTCTAATATCTCAATATCAGCTTTGACTGACAAATTCTTTTCTGCTTTAGCTTTCCTAACCAAGTCTAGTATTTCAATAAGTCTATCAGGCTGAATTTGATCCACCGGAAAAGATAAGTTTTTGATTTGAGGCCAGTTGCCCCTTGTATGTATAGATTTTGTACTATACAAAATTTGCCAAATTTCTTCTGTTATATGTGGCAAGAAAGGGGCTAATAATTTGAGCAAAATTTTTATTGAATAATATAAGGTTATTATAGCACTATACTGCCCTTTATTATCTGAACCATCCATATTATAAGCCCGGGTTTTGGTGATTTCGAGGTAATTATCACAAAATACTGACCAAAAAAACTTTTCTATCAAATCCACAGCATTGGCATACTCATAATTTTGCATATCTGATTCAACTTTGCTTACTAACTCAACTAGTTTAACTATTAACCACTGGTCAAACTTATGACAAATCTTGCTTTCTATATCAGATATTTCAGCATTTTTATCTAGTGGGTCTAATTTATCGAAGTGAATAGCAGCAAATTTAGCAGCGTTCCATAATTTATTAACAAGCCTCTTGCCATTTTTCATTACGTCTTCAGAGTAAACAGTGTCTGCTCCAAGCTTAGATTTAGAAGTCCAATAACGTGTTACATCAGCACCGTATTGCTCAAGCAATTTTTGTGGCACAATAACATTTCCTTTAGATTTTGACATTTTGCTACGATCAAATGCTAGACACCATCCACTAATCATAATGTTTTTCCAAGGAAGTGTATTTTCATGTAACTGAGCTTTAAGTATTGTATAAAAAGCCCATGTCCTAATAATTTCATGACCTTGTGGATGCAAGTCAGCTGGGAATAATTTTTTGTGACGCTCGATATCTACGTTAAACTTTTCAGATATACCGTGACTACCTAATTGTGGTGAGATGGAACTTGTCGCCCAAGTATCCATAACATCATAATCCGCCTCTATTTCATCTCTAGAGTAGCCAATTGGTAGATCTTGGGTGGGGTCTACTGGTAACTGATTTATATTGGGAAATATAGCTTTGCCTACTTCACCAGTTCTTTTAGAATACCAAACAGGGAATGGCACACCAAAATAGCGTTGACGACTTATACACCAATCCCATGATAGACTATTTATCCAGCTCTCAAGCCTAATTTTCATATTTTTGGGATACCAATTCAGCTCATTTGCTCGTTGCATTAGAACATCTTTATGTTTTATCGTACGAACAAACCATTGAGGTGTTATAAGTATCTCTAGTGGTGTACCTGAACGTTCGGCACATTTTACTGTTTGAGTAATTTCTACCTGTTTGACTAATAAATTTTCCTCTTTTAAAATTTCTATAATTTTACTTCTAGCATCTTTTATTTTTAAACCATTTATTTGATTATAAAAACGTGAATTTGATAATTCAGCTGGGCAATTTATGATCCCTTGTGCATCTATAACGATTTTCATGGGTAAATTATAAGTTTTCCACCAAATTATGTCAGTTGTGTCACCAAAAGTACAGCACATAACAAGTCCAGTTCCTTTATCTATTTTAACTAAATCATCTGCTAAAATAGGTACTTTAACATCAAATAGCGGTGTTATGGCAAATTGACCTTGCAAATGTTTATATCTATCATCATTTGGGTTATAAAATACCGCAACACAACCTGGTAGTAATTCTGGTCTAGTGGTAGCAATAATAATCTTCTCACCATTATTGGTGTGAAAAATTATATCATTCATCATTGACGTTTTTTCTTGATCCTCGATGTCAGCTTGAGATAAAGCTGTTTGATCAATTGGATCCCACAATATTGGTTGATTATTGCGGTAAATTTCTCCTTTGTCGACTAAGTCTAGAAAGGACATTTGTGATATTTTTTGTGATAATGGATTAATCGTTTGATATTCCAAAGTCCAATCAACAGACAAAGCTATTTGGTTAAATAATGAGCGGAATTTTTCTTCCTCAGAAATAACAACTTCCTTACATATTTCAATAAATTCATCTCTTGGCATACTGTTTGCTTTTAGTTGTTTTTGTTTTTCAACTAAACGTTCGGTAGGCAAACCATTATCATCAAAACTAATTGGATAAAAAATATTTTTACCTAACATCCGTTGGAAACGGACAATAAAATCAGCCTGAGTATAACTGTAAACGTGACCTATATGCAGTTGTCCTGAGACTGTTGGTGGTGGGGTATCTACTACAAAACTATTTTCTCTTGTTTCATTTTTATCCCAAAGATAAATTTCTTGTTCTTGCCAAAATTTTTGCCATTTTCTTTCGCTTTCACTAAAGCTATAATCTTTTGGAAATTCAGTCATAATAATATCTTAATTATATAAGGAATGTTACTAACTAACCTGAATTCGATATTCGGTTATATTTATATATATATACTCGATGAAAATCAACAATTGCGTTGTTGTTGTCCAAGACCTGCGGTGCTCACGTACTAATGTACGCTGTGCTCCTCGGCTTGGACACTCCTAGCACTTGTTGATTTTGATCTTCGTCTACCAACTCTTCATTTACGAGCAGTATAGCAGATTTTTTTGATCCACTAATAGCAATTCCCAATTATTTTTGTGGTATTGCTCATTTTTTTTAACAAAGATATATCATAATTAATAGCAATGCCAAATAAATTTTTTCTGAGCCTTAAATTAATGAGGCTGCAAAGCCCTACTGGCTATCTGTTGCTATTTTTCTCAGCATGCTTTGGGGTACTGCTTACCAATATTACAATTTATAATTTAGTAAAATTATTATCATTGTTTTTTATCGGAAGTATCATTACTAGGGGAGCTGGTTGTGTTCTTAACGATATTTTTGATAAAGATTTTGATAAGCATGTTTTAAGAACAAAGGATAGACCACTAGCTAATGGATCATTAAATGTAAATGAAGCGATGATTTTGCTAACTATATTATCAGTCTGTTCCTTGACAATTTTATTATCATTAAATAAAACAGCGATTTGCCTAGGGTTTCTTAGCTTTATCATGATTGTTTTATATCCGCTAATGAAAAGAATGACAAGCTTCCCGCAAGTATTTCTAGGGCTAACATTTAATGGAGTATTGATTGGCAGTAGTGCCGTAATTGATAAAATATCAATAGAATCGGGTATTATGTATATTGCCTGCTGTTTTTGGATTATTGGTTATGACACTATTTATGGTTTTATGGATATAAAGGACGATAAGAAGATTAAGATCAAGTCAATGTCACTTTTTTTAGAAAAGAGAAATTATAAATTACATTTATATGTTTACTATACCATCTTCATATTATTATTCATACTTGCTAACATTATAGCAACCCATCGACCTAACTATATAGCTATTCTCTGTGCTTATATAATGCTAACTTGGCAGGTAGTAACATTAGAAATTTCAGACCCACAAAATTGTCTTACTAGGTTTAAAAGTAATAATTACGTTGGCTTAATCTTGGCTTTAGGTGCATTAGCATAGTACCCTACATTTTTTATATAACCACTATTAAAATGGCTGCTGATCGTCTATTAGCGAGGAGTTGCTGAAAGCGGCGACGCGGCAATCCAGGATACGCGAAGCGTACTAGAAAAAACAGCTTCGCTGTTTACCTGGATCGCCACGGCATCTAAAGATGCCTCGCGATGACGATTATAGAAAAATGTAGGGTACTATGGTGCATTAGATTTGAATAATTAAATAATTATGCTGACGTTCCTAACTTAACTCTACCCCTTAATTAACCTCAGTTCGATATAAGAATTGTTAATTCTTATATCGAATTGGCTTGTTATAAGGAAAAATGCATTCTTGAAACGGCTGGCACGAATGCATTTTAATCTATTACCGCTAATAATCTTATTTTTATATTGTATAAAAATAAGATTATTAGCAAATTAATATTTAACAATCAGGTGAAGAACCGCTTCAAACCTGATTGTTTCTATATGTATCCCGCAAGTTCGATGTGACAAGTATACCATTTCCCATTATTAACTACGCTAATACTACAGTTGTAGTTACTACCCAGAGCTGTCATTCTTAGCAACGGCGGAAATCTAAAAAAATAGCCTAAAAGACTATTAAACATTATTAGATCCCAGCTTTCGCTGGGATGACATCGTTTTGACATTAGTACTACACTGTAGCACTATAGTTAAGTCCATAGGATTAGGTGACAAAGAACATAACGATTGTAGGTTGTCATTCCCGCGTAGGCGGGAATCTAGATACCTGCTTTCGCAGGTATGACACAAAATTTGTATTACCTAATTCAATAGGTTTCACTATAAATAGCGTAGTTAATAATGGGAAATGGTATTACATCGAATTCAGGTTAATTATTAAGGCTTCTTCAAGCAATTTTTTCTGTTGCTCATTATGTATGATCGGTGAGCCAACTGCTGGTGAAGCAGACTCATTCCTACCAACATATACAAATTGATTATTAATTGATGCATTTTTTAGGCTCTCATTTAAGTGATCTTTAACAAAATTCCATGCCCCCATATTTTTAGGTTCTTCTTGACACCAAATAAACTCTTTAACTTTATTATATTTACCTAATATTTTAATGATAAAATCCGTTTCAAACGGATATAACTGTTCAAGTCTAATAATCACTATATCTAAAATACTCTTTTCTTCTCTTTTTTCTAATAAATCATAGTAGACTTTACCACTACATAATATAATTCGTTTCACTTCCTTGGCATTTATGGCATCATTAATTTCGTCTAGCACAGGTATAAAGCTTGTATTCTCATCAAGCTGGGAGAGAGGTGATACAACC
Source organism: Candidatus Tisiphia endosymbiont of Ditula angustiorana (assembly GCF_964026425.1). Classification (NCBI taxonomy): domain Bacteria; kingdom Pseudomonadati; phylum Pseudomonadota; class Alphaproteobacteria; order Rickettsiales; family Rickettsiaceae; genus Candidatus Tisiphia; species Candidatus Tisiphia endosymbiont of Ditula angustiorana. Next base: position 1,773,429 of record NZ_OZ032143.1, on the reverse strand, counting down.
ATTTTATGTCTTAATAAAGATTTTGGTGACATTACTATTAGTGGTTTACGAATATTACTGTATATTTGACGACGTAATAAATGAAAAAATGAAGCTGGCGTTGTAGGATATGTAACTTGAATATTATTTTCAGCAGCAAGCTGCAAGAACCTTTCGAGTCTTGCAGAGCTATGCTCTGGACCTTGTCCTTCAAGTCCATGTGGCAGTAGCACTACTATACCGCTCATCCTGAGCCATTTGCTTTCACTACTAGAAATGAATTGGTCGAAAATTATTTGAGTTCCGTTAGCAAAATCGCCAAATTGAGCTTCCCAAATTACTAAATCTTTTGGATTAACTAATGAATAACCATACTCAAAACCTAAAACTGCATATTCAGATAAATTACTGTCAGCAATTTCAAAATTTGCTTGGCTTTGCGATAAATTATTTAATGGTGTATAAGTTCTATCATCCACCTGACTATGTAACACTGCATGACGGTGAGAGAAAGTGCCACGCCCACAATCTTGACCAGTAAAACGTATTTTCGTACCTGTATTTAATAAACTGGCAAAGGCTAACTGTTCTGCAGTTGCCCAGTCAATAGGTTTATCTTGCTTTAAAGTATTTTCTCTTAATTCAAATAATTTTACAAGTTTGGGATTTAAAGGAAAATCTTTTGGTATCTGACAAAGCTTTATACCAAGTTCTTTTAAGGTGTTTTTGTTAACACCAGTAGAGAGCATTTGGGCATTTGACCTAGTATAACTAGACCATAAACCTTCCAAAAACTGAGCTTGCGGCTGATAATTTTTGGCTTGTTCATATTCTTGATCTAATTTCAGTTTAAATTGTTCTTTTAATGTAGGAAAATAATTTTGGTCAATTATTCCACCTGCTACTAGTTTATTTGCAAAAATAGTTGCCGGGGATTGCTTATTTTTTATTACATTATACATAACACCTTGAGTATACATAGGTTCATCACCTTCATTATGACCATATTTACGATAACAAATGATCTCAACGACTATGTCTCTAGCAAATTTATACCGGTAATTCACTGCAATATTGGTAGCCTTGATCACGGCTTCAATATCATCACCATTTACATGTAGAATTGGACTATTAATTATCTTAGCAAACTCAGTAGAATATCTACCTGGTCTAGTGTCATAACTATTCGCTGTAAATCCAAGCTGATTATTAATGACAAAGTGAATAATCCCACCAACCTTATAAGGCTTTAGATCCGACATAAATAAACTCTCAGCTACTACACCCTGACCACAGAAAGCACTATCACCATGAACCAAAATACCCATCACTTTCTTACGATTAGTATCTTGGATGCTATCCTGTTTTGCTCGCACTTTACCAGCTACTACCGGATTCACCGCTTCTAAATGCGATGGATTATCTGCCATAGAAAGATGCACCTTAGACCCTTCTCTTATCTGATCTGATGAATAGCCAATATGATACTTCACATCACCTGAAATACCTAAATCAGTCGGCAAGATACTACCTGTTATAAATCCAGACAAAATAGCTTTATAAGGTTTATTCATTACCTTAGCCAGTGTGCTAAGTCTTCCTCGGTGAGCCATGCCTATTACTACATCTTCTAGTCCATGGATAATAGACATATTTATAGCTTTATCTATAGCCACTACGGCTGTCTCTCCACCTTCTATTGAAAAGCGTTTTGCTCCAGGAAATTTGGTATGTAGATATTGTTCAAATCCTTCAATCTCCACTAAGTCTTGCAATATATTCTTCTTGTCTTGTTCTAATAGACTTCCTGCATAAGTCAATCTAGTTGGTGATTCTTGTTCGCTCGAAACTCGCCTTGCTCCGTAACAATCATCTGAGTACACGAAGGTAGCCGGATTCGTTTCTTCTAAGAATTCCGGGGCTATCTTTGACTTATGCAAGAAGTTTAATATCAGATCCTGAGCATTACTTTCTATCTGCTCAAAAAACCAAGTTTTCTCATCTTCATTAGTCACATGAGCAAATTCTACAGCAATATCTTTAATATAAGTTTGATCAAGCAAATTAACCAATTCCTTAAGGGAACATGCTTTTATTCCAAAAAATTCATCATCAATTTCTATAATATTATTCAACTGATCTATGGTAAAACCAAAATCTTCTATATTAAGTCTCAACTCATTTTTAGTCTTAAGAACCTCAAGATTCAAGGGATCTAGCTTGACTAAATAATGTCCATAATTACGGTAACTGGCAATCATTGCTTTTGCTCTGAGCTTGTTATAGTCAATTGAGGAGAAGTCGGTAGCGTCATCTTCGATCGCTCGCCTATTACATATAGGCGTCGCTCCATCGCTCCTACTACCCAATCCCCCTGAATTGACTATAGTTGCAGCAGAAAGTTCCGTAACATACGGCAGGGATTTTTCTTGAGGTGAAGTAATAACATGAGCAATAGTTTTATTAACTTGGTAACTATTATTATTCTCAATATTTTGGAAATAGTCTTGCCAGCTTTCATCAACTGCTTTATGATCTGATAAATATAGCTGATATAGTTCTTCTATAAAAACAGCATTGCTACCAAATAAAAAACTAGTTTGTTTTAAATTTTTATCCATAAACTCCTATTCCTGATTAGTAAAAAACCTAGATAGTATTCTCCGTGGGGAATGACATCGTTTTTGGTCTTGTAAGTATCATTTCCAATTCTCCAAATCATTTGTCGTGTTTGAAGTACAAACCTAAATTACCATACCGTTTACTTGATGCTCCCAAAGTTCTTTGAATCTACCATTTGGCATTGCAAGTAGTTCTACAAAATTTCCATCTTCAACAATTTAACCGTTTTCTATCACAACAATTCTATCTAAATGTCTTATTGTTGACAGACGATGAGCTATGGCAATTACAGTTGCATTATTTTTTTCAAGTAGTGTGTTTATAGATTTTTGAATTTCTAGTTCGGTTTGACTGTCAAGTGAAGAAGTCGCTTCATCCAAAATTAAAATTGGGGCATTTTTAAGAATAGCCCTAGCAATTGCTATACGTTGACGTTGACCTCCACTTAGTTTAATTCCTCTCTCGCCTACAAGGGTGTTATATTTCTCAGGTAAGGTTTCAATAAATTCATGAAGATTAGCTGCTCGTGCTGCACTTTCTATCTCAGTGTGTGTTGTATTTTCTTTAGCATACCCAATATTTTCTCCAATAGAACGATGAAAGAGCATAATATCTTGCGGAATTAGAGATATTTGACTGCGTAGGCTCTCACAAGATACATTATAGATACTTTGATTATCAATAACAATATCTCCAGTTGTTATTTGAAAGTTTTTGAGTAATAAAGATATTAATGTTGATTTTCCGCCACCAGAATGTCCAACAATTCCAATTTTTTGACCAGCTTTGATATTAAGATTTAAATCCTTAAATATACAATTAGTGTTATTGTAACCAAAAGATAAATTCTGAAATACAATATCACCTTTGGTAATCGTTAATTGAGTTACAGCAAGGTTATCAATTGTGTTTTGTGGGACTTGCATAATTGTAAAAGCAGAGCGAAAAGCAGCAACATCCTCTAGGAAATCTTTTATTTCCATTGTAGTTTGCCAACTATTTTCAGTAAATAAAAAAGTAAGTGACATAACAAAAGCAATATCACCAATTGAAATCTCGTTATTATTTTTCATATAAATGACATAACAAAATAGTGAGATTAAAAATACCCAATAAAATAAACATAATATTATAGATATAATTAAGTCATATCTATAATATTTGATAGTTAATGGGTTATGGACATTATCATAATAATGCTGTATTTTGCCTAACTCGCGTTGCTGTGTAGCAAAAGCAAAAACTGTAAAAATATTAGTAATACAATCTGCTACAGTTCCAAATAAATAATACCATGAATCTTGCTTTTCCTGCTCCATTCTAGCAAGCTTGGTAAAAAATTTAAATGCCATTGGTGCATATATAAAGCTAAATGCTAGAACAAAAAAAAGTATTTTTATATTAGTCAAACCTAGTGCAATACCAGAAAATAACGTAATAAATAAAGGTTTACTCAACTGAAATTCAAGTGCTTGATGTATTTTAAAATAGTTATCACCAATTCCTTTTACTTTCGCAACAATTGAGCCGGAAAGGTTATGTTGAAAAAAAGTATATGATAATTTAAAGCAATGTGTACAAACTTTATTTAATATATCTTGTAAAATATATGTCATACATTTTAATTGAGCAAAATTATGCATCCGCCATGCACCATCAAGGATAATTTGGGAGCTTATAAATATCGTTATCGGTTTCCAACTTTGTTCAAAAGTAATATTTTGATTTTGAGTAAACAAATCAATTAATAGCTTTATAGCATAATTATATATAATTGGATATACACCATGTACACATGGTGCAATCATCATGATAAAATATAAATACTTATATGGTTTTATAACTAACCAAAGAAAGGAAAAGGGGGTTGACATTTTTGTATAAATTTATTGTTATATTTGTTTACTAAATCTTCATAAATTCCTTGAAAATAATCATCGCTATTTTTGATTTGCCTACGTCTAGTTTTTCTTTAATATAGTTAAGTCCATAGGATTAGGTAACAAAGAACATAACGATTGTAGGTTGTCATTCCCGCGTAGGCGGGAATCTAGATACCTGCTTTCGCAGGTATGACACAAAATTTGTATCACCTAATTCAATAGGTTTCACTATCACTAATGATCGGCTAGGTAAGGTAGTTTTCATAAAGCTATTTTTTTATCTTAGATCAACTATATACCAAATAATTAAATAATCAACAACAATTTAACCTTAGATTGCAAAATAAATTTAAAATTACAATCAATAATTGTTATATGTCATAATCAGCAACAATAATATATATAGTCAATTGATGAGAAAGGTAGTGCCGTCTTCGATCGCTCCTCCTGAATTGACTATAGCTTTTCTACCGTAGTTTTAGTGAAGATAAACCAATTAGAGCAAATATTATGGCTATAATCCAAAAACGTATCACAACTTTTGATTCCGGCCAGCCATGTTTCTCAAAATGATGGTGCAGCGGAGCCATTTTGAAAATTCTTTTACCATTAGTAGCTTTAAAATAATATACTTGAATAATTACTGATAAAGTTTCAATAACAAATAATCCGCCAATAATTGCTAGTACAATTTCATGTTTGGTTATAACGCTAATAACACCAAGAACACCACCAAGACTTAAGCTTCCAGTATCTCCCATAAAAATTTCTGCTGGCTGTGCATTAAACCATAAGAATCCCAAGCTAGCACCAACAATTGAAGCACAGAAGATAGTTAATTCAGAAATATTTGGTATATACATAATTTGTAGATAATTTGCATAGAAACTATTACCGACCAAGTAAATAATTAAGGTAAAAGAACCTGCAGTAATAGCAATAGGTACTATGGCAAGACCATCAAGACCATCTGTTAGATTCACCGCATTTGATGCACCAACTATCACAAACATGCTAAATGGTATATAAAACAAACCTAAATCAATCAATAAATTTTTAAAAAATGGAATAGTGAGCAGATTGTTTCCCTGACTATTGGAATCTCTTAATAGTAAACAGGCAATTAGACAAATAGTGAACTGAAATAGTAATTTCTTCTTTCCGCTAACGCCTTTATGGTGGTTTTTTGTTACTTTAGCATAATCATCCATAAAACCAAGTACACCAAAACTAACAAATACAAATAACACTATCCATATATATTTATTAGTAAGGTCAGAGAATAATAGAGTAGAAAGACAAACAGTGAAGAGAATCATTATCCCCCCCATAGTTGGTGTTCCTACTTTTGCTTTGTGCGTTTCTGGTCCGTCGTCACGAATTGGTTGACCATATTTTTGTAAATTTTGTAAAAATCTAATTAACCTAGGCCCTATTAAAAAAGAAATGGTCAAACTAAATAATATGGCAAGTCCAATACGAAAAGTAACATAGTGGAATAAATTGGCTATATGTAATTTATGTATATAGGGGGCAAGAAGGTTGTATATCATTGTAGTAATTCAAAAGATTGTATAATTTTACTAAGTTGGATACTGTTAGATCCTTTTAGTAAGAGTAATTCATCGCCTTTAAGTAATTCATTTAAGTTTTCTATCAACAAATCAACATTATCAAAATGCATTTTTTCTATGTCATTTGGCAAAGAATCGTATATATGTTTGGTAAGATTACCTACTAAAAAAACCCTCTTAGCACCAGAATCGAGAATTGCTGGTATTAAGTCTTTATGGAATTTTATCGAATTTTCTCCCAATTCTAGCATATCACCTAGTATAGCAACTTTTTTATGTCCACTAAGCTGTTTTAGATATAATAAAGCAGCTTTTACTGATGCTGGATTAGCATTATAATAATCACAGATAATTTGATAGTTTTGACCATTATATTTAGCGTTGACTAGTGTACCACGTCCTTCAGTTAATGATATTTTGCTTAATTGTGTTGCTGCAGCATTAATATCTAAGTTCAATATTGCTGCTACCTGAAGAGCGGCAGTATAATTTCTAGCATAATGTTCCGGTACAAAAGGAATTTTTACATCTATTTTAGTATTACAGATAGAATAATGTAGACGTACTTCTTGTCCAATATGCTCATATGATATTAATCTAGAATCTGTGCCTTCGGACTTACCAAAACTATATATATTATTAATCGATAATTGTTTAAGATTCTGTAAAATTCGGTCATAATATTGATGGTCTGAATTTACAATAGCTATGCCATTTTTTGGCATTCCTTCAAAAATTTCACATTTGGCATCAACCAAACTAAGCATAGATTCAAAAAATTCAAGATGAGCTTCCGCTATTGTAGTGATTACTGATATGTTAGGTTGTACCATTTTTGTCAGCTCTCTTATTTCTCCTGAATGATTCATACCCATTTCAAAAACAGCATATTCTATATCATCAGGCATCGAAGCAAGATTTATAGGCACACCAAGGTGGTTGTTAAAATTTCCTCTACTAGCAAAAGTAGATCCAAAATAACTTAATATAGTTTTGATTGCTTCCTTAGTACCCGTTTTACCAATACTACCGGTAACACCAATAAACCTTGCTTTAGATTTTCTACGTTTATACTCAGCCATGTGGTGTAGAGCAGCTAAGGTATCAGAGACCATAATTACTTTATTATCAGGTAATCCTTTTATTTCCTTACTAATAATTACTGCATTTGCTCCTCGTTCTAGAGCGTGTAAGGCATAATTATGTCCATCATTATTACCTTGCAGAGCAATGAATAAATCGCCGTTTGCAACGGAGTTGGAATTAAACTGAATCTGCCTCCCTTGAATATCAGGATGTAGCTCAATATTCAACGCACTACTCAAGTCTTTTGCTGACCAAATCATTATTTTCTCAAATATAATCAGTTAACTCTTCATTTACGAATAGTATACTCTTTTTCCTAGCTTTGCATGACAGCTGCAACTTCGTCCGCAAAATTTTTATCTTCTTGCTTTATGCCTGCACCTAGTTCATATCTTATAAACTGTGTAATTTTAATCGAAGTTCCTAATTCTTTTGCAGTGTTATTTATAACTTCAGAAACTGTTAATTTATCATCAAATAAAAAGTTTTGTTCAAGCAGAACAACTTCTGCTAGGAACTTACGTATTCTACCTTCAACCATTTTTTCAATGATATTGTCCGGTTTACCGGAAGCTTTTGATTGTTCAAAAAATATATTTCTCTCACGTTCAATTAATGTTTGATCCAAACTTGATGCATCAAGGCTATAAGGATTACTTGCCGCTATATGGGTAGCAATTTTCTGTCCTAATTCTAGGAGCTTAGCTTTATCTTTGGTAGTTGATTGTAAACCAACAATGACAGAAATCTTACCTAGACCATCAGCAACAGTATTATGTACATAAGATGCAACTACACCTTCTGATACCCGTAAGACATCCATACGACGTAGATTTAAATTTTCACCAATTGTAGCAATATTGTCTAATATTTCTTCTTCAACTGATCTACCTGTTGATGTTTTTGCTAATTTTAGTGATGGTAAATTATCTTGTTTCAAAGCTAGTTCAGCAATATTCCTAACCAATTGTTGAAACTTATCGTTTCTTGCAACAAAATCTGTTTCCGAATTTACTTCTATAATAGCCCCAACATTATCTTTAATGTGTATTGCTGTTAGTCCTTCAGCAGCAATCCTATCTGCTTTTTTTGCTGCAGCTGATAATCCTTTTTTTCTTAACCAATCAATAGCTGCTTCAAAATCTCCCTTTGTTTCAAGCAAAGCCTTCTTGCAGTCCATCATTCCTGCACCAGTTTTCTCTCTTAATTGTTTTACAAGTCCAGCATTTATCATTTTACTCTCCTTTATTTAAGGTTTATAGTTATTTTTATTGGATTGAGGAGTAGTATACTCAAGTATAACTTCAAGAATTGGCTAAAGATCGAAGTTGATCCGTTACTCATGTACGCTACACCGCTCGACTTTGCTACTGCCTAGCTCTTCTTAAAGTTATACTATCGCCTACTAACTCTTGAAATCATAGCAGTATATGCATGTTAACTTAACCTGAGTTTGATGTAAGATATCGGTTTAATAATCTCGATGCATCCCTACACCTTCGATGTCATCCCTGTTAGGGTTGATGCTCCCCCTAATTCACCTTCGATGTCATCAACTATGATTTTTAAAAAATTAAAAAAAAGTTTAAAATAAAAAACCAAATTGGTTTAGAGAAATAACAAAAAATCTCTAGCTTAACATTCACAGTAAACCACGACTTGATAAAAATTTAAATAAATATAGGTTTAAATTTTTATCAAGTCTTTGCCGATTTTAAATAATAATCTCTAACCCTTGCATTAGCAATGACAATAATTTTACGCATTAAAGCAGTAATGGCAACTATAGGCTTTTTACCTCTAGCAATTAGCTCTCTATAATATTCACCTAACTTGCTCTTTGATTTAGCTGCTGCCATTGCTGCAGTAAATAATTTGGTTCGTACATTTTGTCTACCACCACTAACTGAACGATACCCTTTATATTGTCCACTATCCTTAGGATGTGGGGCTACTCCGACTAAACTAGCTATTTGCCTCCGATCAACCTTACCAATCTCTGGTAAAAATGCTAATAAAACTTTACTAACAACCTTACCAATACCGGTTACTGTCTCCAATACCTCAAGCTGTTCTACAGTCTTTTCATCGGTTGTTAACTCGGCTATCTCTTCTTCTAATTTCTTTATAGCTTTGGATAAACATAACAATAAATCTTCTATACTATCTTTTATCATATCATTATTAGGTCCTGCCATCCTATTTTTCTCTTGAGTCTGCAATTTTACTAAATCATCACGACGAGATAAAAATATTTTTAGCTTGCTCATCTTTTGATCAGGTTTTTGTTGTAAAGATAATTCCTTATGCCTTTCTTGTCCATATTTTACTAAAGCTTGAGCATCTACAGAATCAGTTTTAGCACGAGTACCAAGTGATCTTATAAAGTACTTTACTTTTTGGGCATGTGCTCTATGAACAGCACATTTTTTGCTTAATAAAAAATTTACTAATTCAGTTTCATATCCACCTGTAGTCTCTAATACTATTAGGGAGTCAGTCAAAAAACTTTTATATTGCTTAAAAAATTCCTTAAATCCAATAGTGTTATTAGAAAAAGTCATAATTTTATTATTATTAGATATTGCTACTGCAAAAGTTGATTTTGCTATATCAATACCAATAAAATTGTTATATAATTTATCCGTTGGGGTCATAAAATCCTCGACATATTTACGATTGTAAGCGGGCGTTTCAGCCCAATGAACTATTTAAACGTTCGAGCTTATTAAGTAAGTGGTCTCTTGATGACAATGTTTGTATAAACTCACCCCTGACGAGCACCACTTACTTTTTTCATTATATCATAGTTTTATCTTACAACCCCTGCTTCAGTACGGGGTCTAGAAAAGTCTAAATAGTCTTCTTGGCTATTTTTTTAGACCCCTGCTTTCGCAGGGGTGACATCGAAGGTGCTTAGAATAATAATTATTTTTATGTCGAATTCAGGTTACTTACGATAATTTACGCTAACTACTTGATTTTCTAGATCCTGAAATAAACTCAGGATGACATCGAGGCTACTTAAATTGACACCCCCCAAATACTAGTTATTTTTTTGTTGTAGCAACTTCTGCAAGCTCTAAAGCTGTCTCAAACTCCGACTCTAGTGCTTCTTGATTATTTAGGTCTAGAGTTTTAGAAAATTTCTTGGTTGATTTTAACTTAGTAATACCTTTTATATTTGTGCCTTTTTCTTCATGAGTAGCTATGCTTCCTAAATCAACACCAGATGCAGCTAAAGCCTCTTCTATACCGGCAAGTGCTGCATCAGCAAACAAGGTGCAATAAAGTCTTATAGATCTTATTGCATCATCATTACCGGGAATAGGGTGGTCTATATTGTCTGGATTAGAGTTAGTGTCAACAATAGCAATTATTGGAATACCTAACTTTACTGCTTCTTGGATTGCTAAATGCTCCTTATTAGTATCAATTACCACAAGCAAATTGGGTCTTGTCCCAATATGTCTAATACCCCCTAAGGATTTAAGTAATTTATCCTTTTTACGGGTCATTTCCAGTATTTCTTTCTTAGTATAACCGGAATATTCCTCTTCATTCCCTAAAACTTTCTCAAGATTATCCAGCTTTTTTATTGAGCCAGAAATTGTCCCCCAGTTGGTTAACATACCACCAAGCCATCTGTGGTTAACGTAATATTGCCCACATTTCTCTGCATACTCAGCTATTATATCACTGGCTTGAACTTTAGTACTGACAAATAATATTTTACCGTTTTTCTTGACAGTTTCATAAATTACACCCAAAGCTATCTGCATTAGGGCAGCAGTTTGTTGTAAGTCAATTACGTGGATATCATCTCTGACACCATAAATGTAAGATGCCATTTTTGGATTCCAACGTGAGGTTTTATGACCAAAATGTACCCCAGCATCAAGTAAATCTCTGACATTAACAGCTTGTAGTTTAGACATTATTAAATCTCCTTAAAATGTTAGTTATGTACCTACTATATAGGTACTCCTCTGCAAGAGTTGATACCAAAGAAATTGGACTAACAACTAGGCTCTTACGTGTGAATTTTGCTTTAATATTAATAAGCAAAGTGATTATATATTTTGATCAACATATTTGCAAGGGTTATGTTGAACGTAATTTATCAGGGTAATTTAAAAGTCGGGCTGCAAGCCTAATAGATAAAGGAAAAAGTGCTTAATATGCACTCGATGTCATTCCCGCGTAGGCGGGAATGACATCGATGATGGTTGAATTTATATCTATAACAACTATTAATTGCGACTTTTAAATTACCCTGTAATTTATAGAGGTAATTCCATAATATTTACAGTATTCTCTCCTCCTAGCTCAACTTGAGTATCAGAAGCATAAATATCATCAAGTGCTATAGCGGATGAACCGTCATTACTAAATTGACTTACTGTAGTGACACTGTTACTGTTATTATTTTCTTTGGCTTGTGTAAAATGTGCAAACATACATGCTCCTACAATCGTTCCAAAAAGTGATGGATGTTGCTGGGCAATATCTGTAAACTCTAATTCTTCTAATTTTATATTAGTAACTTCCTCTTCTCTAATAATCTTTGCTTTAATTAACTCTTGCACAAAAGAATTAGTGGTAATAGATTGTTGTAATTCTTTTAAATAGTTAGAAAAATCTATTTTTGTCATTATCCCCTCATTAGTTATAAAGATATCCGGCACGTGCAGTTTTTCTTTAACATTAGCAGCATAAGAAAGTAAGTTCTTTGCCATAACACTCAAACCACATGACATAAAAAAGTTATCTAATATTTTCGAATTGGTAGTATGATCAGCCTGCCAAGTCACATCATCACTTGATAAGAAACTACAAGTAGTATTTTTAAATTTTACTGGATTATCTAATAAATGAGTACCGTAGCAAGATACAGATGTGAGTTCGGTAGAATCTACTTCATAAGTTAACCTTGATATTTGATCTATAATTAAAGAAGCAGGTAACATTTTCGGTGATCCCTGACATCCTTCAGGATCATAGCTTAGACCAAGATGATATTGATCTTCTTCTATAATACCATGCATTTGCAAAATTATATTAAGTTTTTTTATATTATATTTTTGTATATAAGGCTTTGCGATCTCGTATATCTTACCTAAATCATTCCATCCATACCAATGATGACCAAAAACTAGTGTATGTCCTGCGGATTGTAAGGATTCTTCGCTAATAGGGGAGTGCATAGCATTAAATATGCTCAATCCTGGACCTATTAATTTTACATTTAGAGTGTCTACTCCAGGCATTTCATAAAATTTATGTTGATTTAATAAGTTATAGTTGTCACAGGGTCCATTTTTAATGTTAAATAGAACATCATTTACAAAACTTACTGTCTTTTTCATAATCCTCCTTTAATTTCTTTTATTCGATAATCAAGTTTTTTCTAAGGCATACAATTCATGGTAGTTTATGTCATCCGAGCTACGGCGGGGATCTCAAAAACCTTTACGTCTAAGGTATTTTTGTATTTTTAGATTGTATCTTGAATATTAGCTCAATATGGAGTTAATATGGTCGGAAGGAGTGACGCCGTTTAATTTAGATTGGTCTTTAAAGACCGAGGGAATCTTGGTGCACTCCTTCCTTGAATCGCAAAGTATAATACGAACGGTAGGATGATCCTTTAGAGATCGAATTTACAATCATGTATCAAAACTTTGCAAAACAACCACTAATTATAGGTAAAGCAAATGACTGAAAAAAGCAAGATATTTATGGGAATAGATGTTTCAAAAAATACGCTTGATATATACTGCTCGTAAATGAAGAGTTGAAGGAAGAGAAGAAAGAAGCTAGAATATGATTATGGGAAATATTTTAACATCTGAACAAAGAACGGTACTGAAGTCACGTCATGGTAATGAACGAGATAGGAGAGTATGTGACCGAATTAAGGCAGTTTTACTGTATGATAAAGGTTGGAGCTATGGAGAAATAGCAGAAGCATTGCTGTTAAGTGAAGAAGCTATAAGAAAGCATGTAAGAGATTATCAAAAATTTAATAAATTAGAGACAGCTAACGGTGGTAGTGCAAGTAAGCTAAGTGAGCTAGAAGAGAAAGAGTTAATAGAGCATTTAGAAGTATGTAATTATGTTTATGCCAAAGATATTAGCAATTACATAGAAAAAAAATACGGTGTTGCCTATACAATAGCAGGAGTAACAAAGCTATTAAGGAGATTAGGCTTTGTATATAAAAAGCCAAAGATCGTACCCGGCAAGCTTGATGTAGATAAGCAAGAACTATTTAAGCTAGAATATAGTTTGTTAAAAGGTAATCTCAAGGCTAAAGAAGCTATATATTTTATGGATAGCGTTCATCCTCAGTATCAAACAAAAGCCCGTTATGGTTGGATCAGAAAGAATCAAAATAAAACTTTACCAACATTTAGTGGCTGGAAAAGGAAGCATTTAATAGGAGCAATTAATTTATCTGATTTGCAATTAGTTAGCACAGATAATCCTAAAGTAAACGGTGATTATATAATCAATTTTCTACAAAAATTAGAAGCAGAAAATCCTAATAAAGAGAAGATATATTTGATTTGTGATAATGCTGGGTATCATAAGTCAAAGAAAGTAAAGGAGTATCTAGGGCGTGTCATCAATTAAGTTGACAGGAGTGTTTGTTTGTTGTGTAATAGAGAAAAAATTAAGGATAAATCTTCTCTATGCGTCGATATGCTCTACGTGACGATCAATGGGATCGGATTAAAGATAACCTACCTGGAAGGAAAGAGTCTGTTGGTGTAACAGCCAAGGATAATCGCCTATTTGTAGAAGCAGTCTTGTATCGATATAGGGCTGGTATACCTTGGAGAGACCTACCTGAACGTTTTGGAGATTTTCGAGTGATTCACCTACGTCATTCAAGGTGGAGCAAGACAGGTGTGTGGAAAAAGGTTTTTGAGATGCTGGCTGAAGATGCTGATAACGAGTATGCCATGATTGATTCAACCATTGTTAGGACTCATCAACATAGTGCTGGTGCTAAAAAAAAGAGTTAGATGATGACCAAGCAATTGGACGAGGTAAAGGGGGGCTGAGTACTAAAATCCATGCCACATGTGACGCTCTAGGGAATCCAACGGGATTCCCTCTTACCCCGGGTCAAGCTCATGATTTGCAAGGATCTGATGTTTTGATGAATGAATTGACGAAAGCGGATGCTGTACTTGCTGATAAGGCTTATGATGCCGATGCACGTATGCGAGATAAGCTGAAAGATAAGGGATGTATAGCTGTGATTCTCCCAAAGAAGAATCGTGTGAATCCAGCTAATTATGATAAGGACCTCTATAAAGCTAGGCATTTGATTGAGAACTTTTTTGCAAAATTGAAGCAATATAGAGCTATTGCAACACGATATGACAAAACATCTCAGAACTTTTTGGGTGCTGTTTATATGGCTTCCATGGTAATTTGGCTCAATTGATGACACACCCTAGTAAATAGCAAAATAGAATTAGTATTTTTACCTCCCTATAGCCCTAATCTTAATCCGATTGAACGATTATGGAAATTTATGCATAGAATTGTAACAAATAATAAATTTTACCATAATTTTGCTCAATTCTCAGAAGCTATAGATAGATTTCTTGTAATATTGATAAATACAAAGGTAATTTGCTTACTCTTATAACTGACCAATTTCAGACTATAACTTTTAATCATTTTGCCAACTCTTCAGGTTAATTGAGTATATCTATGAACAATATTCATTGTAAGATTAAAAATACAGATAAAGCTATTTCTGATTTTATAAAATCAGAAATAGCTTCTCGAAATATTGTGCTTACTGTTTTGGAATCTACTGGCGGTTATGAACGTTTGGTTATGAGGATGTTGCAACAAGCCGGGCTTGCTGTGCATAGAGCTCATCCTAATAGAGTTCACGCTTTTGCTAAGGTCTGTAACCATTTTGCTAAAACTGATAAATTGGATGCGTTATTACTTGAGAAATATGCAGCTTTTATTGCTAATGATGAGAAAGGAGACCAAATAATTTCTGTTATACAAGAAGAATTACAATCTCTAAGGAGCATAGAACGTAATATAGAAGAAGATATACATGCTAATCAATGCAGAACAAAAGTTGCATCCGAGAAGGCTAAGAAATATCTCGAAAAAATGATAAAGTGTGGCAAAAAACAGCTTGAGGAAATTAGAAAAGATATAAAGGCTGCTATAAAGGAAGATAAGAGTTTAAAGGCAAAAAATGATTTACTCATAAGCTATAAAGGTATAGGTGAAAAAACAGCTAGTGTTTTGCTAATAGAACTGCCAGAGCTTGGTGTGCTGAGCAATAAGGAAATTGCAAGCTTAGTTGGACTCGCCCCAAAAACAAGCCAAAGCGGTCAAAAAACTAATGGGGCTCATATTAGAGGGGGCAGGTTTTTTGTTCGAAAAAGCTTGTATATGGCTGCTTTAGTAGCGATGCGTCATAATGACAAAATGAAGGCATTATATGAACGTATGACTAATGCTGGTAAAAAAGCAAAGGTCGCTTTAGTAACCGTTATGCGTAAAATAATTATTTGTTTAAATTCTATGGTAAAAAATAATAAAATTTATGAATAATAATCTACTTTTTTTCTTGACTAGCAAGACGGTAGATTCCCCATTTTTATAAATCCTCTAAACTCCATTTTGCTCTAGGACAAAAATCGAGTAGGTTAGTAAGATTGTTTTGCAAACGTTCTAGCCCAGCATAAGCGATCATAGCGGCATTATCGGTACATAAATGTGCTGGGGGTACTAAAAGTGCATATCCTTGAGTTGCAGCTTGATACTTAAGTATAGACCTCAAATAATCATTAGCAGCAACCCCACCGGCAAGCACGCAAGTTTTTTGTGGCAATAGCGACTTACCTATAAATTCTTCATACATTCTAAAGCTATTAAGCATTTTTACTGACAATATTTCTCCAACCACATATTGAAAGCTGGCTGCTATATCATTAATTTCTTGATCACCTATAGGTTCTAATTTGGATATTAATATGCGTACTGCAGTCTTTAAACCTGAAAACGACATATTACAGCCAGTTTGATGAATAATAGGTTTTGGTAAAATATACTTAGACGGATCGCCAAATTTTGCTCTTCTCTCAATTTCTACTCCTCCAGGGAAAGGCAAACTCAGCATTTTAGCTACTTTATCAAAACACTCTCCAACCGAATCATCTATAGTTTGTCCTAAAATTTTATATTTGCCAAGGGAGGAAACGGCAACAAATTGACAATGTCCGCCGGAAACTAATAGAAGTAAGTAAGGATATTCAGCCTTATTGGTTAATCTAGCAGTAAGTAAATGTCCTTCTAAGTGGTTAACTGCAACAAAAGGCTTCTTTAAGACACTAGCAATGGACCTGGCAAACATTGAGCCAACTATTACTCCTCCTATCAAGCCGGGACCAGAAGTAGCTGCGATTCCATCTATATCAGATAACTCAAGATGGCTTTCATCTAAAACATATCTAACTGCTTTTTCTAAATTTTGTAAATGTGATCTAGCAGCAATTTCCGGTACTACCCCTTGGAATAGCTTATGCTCTTGGTGCTGGGAAATAACAATATTTGACAAAATTTCTTTATCTGAGGTGACTATTGCCACGCCAGTATCATCACAACTTGATTCAATACCTAGTATTTTAATTATTGTAATCTCTCCTTTAATAAATCATTCACTAGGCTAGGATTGGCCTTGCCTTCAGTTTTTTTCATTACTTGTCCTACGAAAAAGCCAAATAACTTATCCTTACCACTTTTATAAGCAGCAACAGAATCAGGATTTTCCGACAGTATTTCGTCAATTATAGCAGATAGTATACCACTATCTGACATTTGCACTAAGCCCTTTTCTTTAATAATTTTCTCCGGTTGCTCACCAGTTTCAAACATAGTTTCGAAAACTACTTTGGCAATTTTTCCTGAAATAACCCCATCTTCTATTAACTTCACCATTTGGGCAAGCATTTTTGGGGTAATTTTACACTCATTTAAGCTAATGGAATTTTTATTAAGCTGACCAAATAACTCACTAATAACCCAATTAGCAAGTATCTTTGGATTGCATAAGGTCACTGCTGCTTCGAAATAATA
The DNA here is from genome assembly GCF_964026425.1 of Candidatus Tisiphia endosymbiont of Ditula angustiorana. Lineage (NCBI taxonomy): Bacteria > Pseudomonadati > Pseudomonadota > Alphaproteobacteria > Rickettsiales > Rickettsiaceae > Candidatus Tisiphia > Candidatus Tisiphia endosymbiont of Ditula angustiorana. The sequence continues at coordinate 1,756,154 of NZ_OZ032143.1, read as the reverse complement.
TGCTACCTGTTCATCAGCCGCAAGCACCTCAGCGTCATATGTGTTTAAACTATATTCGGCAATATATCTTTTGATTTTTGCATCTGGAAGCTCTGGTAGTTCTTGAGCTAATTGCTCTATTAGCTCCTCAGATATCACTACAGGTAATAGATCCGGATCAGGAAAATATCTATAGTCATGAGATTCTTCTTTTAAACGCATTGTCCTAGTTTCACCAATATCAGCATCAAATAATCTAGTCTCCTGTATTATTGTCTGACCATTTTCAATTAAATTTACCTGCCTATTTGCTTCAAACTCTATTGCCCGCATAATATTACGAATCGAATTTATGTTTTTGATCTCACACCTTGTTCCGAGTAGATTCCCGGGAAGCCTTACTGAAACATTAGCATCGCAACGTAACGAACCTTTTTCCATATCACCATCACAACTTCCTATATATCTCAACAAAGCCCTGAGTTTACGAACAAACTCAGCCGTTTCCTCCGGTGAGCTAAGGTCTGGTTCAGTAACAATTTCCATTAATCCTATACCAGCCCGGTTTAAATCAATGAAGCTATAATACGGAGATTGATCATGGATAGACTTGCCCGCATCTTGTTCTAAATGCAAACGATTAATTCTAATCTTCTTGGTTGCTCCCTGCTGAGTTACTATGTCTAAATAACCATCTTGGACAATTGGATGATAGAATTGCGAGATTTGATACCCTTGCGGTAAGTCAGGGTAAAAGTAATTCTTACGATCAAATCTTGAATTAAGATTAATTCTTGCCTTAAGCCCAAGACCAGTCTTAATTGCTTGGTGAACACAATATTCATTTAATACTGGTAACATTCCAGGCATTGCTGCATCAATCAACGATACTTGTGAATTGGGAGGAGCAGCAAATTCGGCGGAACTAGCAGAGAAAAGTTTGGATTTTGAAGAAATTTGAGCATGTATCTCCACACCTATAACATATTCCCATTTACCTGTATTACCAACAATATAAGTCATTTAAAATCTCTTTAGTTTACTATATAAAATGTGAAAAATTTTTAAGATTAAATCTTTATCATATTTTCAATAAAAATTGTAGTTTTTTATAAATCTTTATTTTCTATATCTTTTAAACTACCTTAGTACTACAGTTGTAGTATCACTATAGTTAAGCCCATAGGATTAGGTGACAAAGAACATAACAATTGTAAATTGTCATTCCCGCGTAGGCGGGAATCTAGATACCTGCTTTCGCAGGTATGACACAAAATTTGTATCACCTAATTCAATAGGTTTCACTATAGATTATCAGTAGTAAAAATGATGTCATCAACCTTGCGAAAGTAGCGGTGTCTAAAAATGTATAACATCCTTTATGCTATTTTTCTAGATTCCCGCCGTTGCTAAGAATGACATCGTTTTGCAAGTCTAATTTTAACAGTCTATCTTCCAAGAACATATACAAAAGTGAACAAAAACAACCATACTACATCGACAAAATGCCAGTACCAAGCTGCAAATTCAAAACCCAAATGACCATTACCTTTCACAAAATCCCCTCGCCGCACTCTATAATAACAAACGCTTAAAAATATAGTGCCAATTATTACGTGAACTCCGTGAAAACCTGTTGCTAAGTAAAAATTAGAAGAATAGATTCCATCTTTAAAACCAAAAGCTGCATGATGATATTCATAAGCTTGCATTAAACTAAAAAACACACCAAGTATTATGGTAAAGCCAAGAGCGGTTACACAATCCTTTTGGTTATTTTCCTCAATAGCATAATGTGCCCAAGTTACTGTTGTACCGGACAACAAAAGAATCAATGTGTTAATAAAAGGAATGTCAAAAGGATCAAATGTTTGAATACCAGCAGGAGGCCATACACCAGGCTTTACCACCCATACACCATCTAGCATTCCTACAGGGAAAAGGTTTGCTTTAAAAAATGACCCAAAAAATACAGCAAAAAACATTATTTCTGATAAGATAAATAGTGCCATACCTATCCTTAAGCCAATTCTTACTGGCTGCGTATGATGTTTTCCAATTAATCCCTCTTTAATTACATTACTCCACCATGAATATAAACAAAAAATCACTGAAAGAATACCAGCCCCAAAAACATATTCACCAAATCTATATGCATGCATAAACATTATGCTACCGCTAGCTAAAAGCAATAAGGCAAATGAAGTCAGGATTGGCCAAGGACTTGGATCAACAAGATGAAATAGATGTTGTTTTTCTTCTAAAGAAACAACATTATTGTTTTTAATAGATCTATGTAACATAACAAACTCATAAGCAATTCACTGCTTGGTCATTTTATGCTATCTTCTGTAAATATCAAGAATATACTCAACAGGATAATTTAAAGAATCGCGATCAGTAGTTGCTGTAAACGTAAGTTTAACTACTACTGATGTTATTCCTAGCTAACCTCAAGTATTGATGTAAGACATCGGTTTAATAGCCTAGGGTGTCCCTGCCTCTCCCTTGATGTCATCCCTGCGAAGGCAGGTATAGTGAAACCTATTGAATTAGGTGATACAAATTTTGTGTCATACCTGCGAAAGCAGGTATCTAGATTCCCGCCTACGCGGGAATGACAACCTACAATCGTTATGTTCTTTGTCACCTAATCCTATGGACTTAACTATATCTAAAAAAGTAGCATAGAAGGTATGTTAATAGTTTTAGATCCCAGCTTTCGCTGGGATGACATAATGGCGGTGACATCACCCCTAATGGCGATGATTACTTGAGCCTACTATTAATTTATTACATCAATACTCGAGGTTAGCTAAAATCGGGAATCCAAAAAATAACCTGCAAAAGCTATTAGATATTATAGATTCCCGCCTACGCGGAAATGACATCAAAAACTTATTGAATTGCAATCCTTTTAATACTGATTAGCTACCTTTTAAACCGTTCTAGCAACTATTAATTGTGATTTTTAAATAGAATCCAATTACAATTAATACACCTCAGGAGGAGCGTGTGAAAAATCTGAGCCTCTTCCATCACACGGTACTTCTTGAGCCAAAGCTTCTTGACCACAAGTACTCGGAAGCGAAGCATAATCATTATCAGGTATAAACATCTTGCTAAAAGAGCTAAGAAGCATATTTTGAGAATTAGTTAACTCAGGTATCTCATCCGTATGATTACCGTTGATGATTGAGCTAATCCGACCGGATAGAGCTTCAATTTGTGTATTATCTAATACTTGTAAGAACATTTCTAGAAGCTGAGATTCCCTAGGAGTTAAAGTACTCAAGCCTTTTTGTAGAGTTTCATATTGACTATCATCTAAATCTTTAATCAATAATTGTTGTTTATCACATTCATTCGATATTGCACGATTACTAACAGTACTAGAAGCATTATTATCTTGTCCTTCATCAGTATTATCACTCGCTACTAACTCACTAGAAACATTAGATTCGTCAATGTTTGCTGCTTTTAAGCTTTTTTCTCTATTGACACTCTCAACCAATGTTTTACAGAGACTCTCAAGTAATTCTTTGTTATTTTCTACATATTGCTTACCAATTTCTTTTAATTTAGCTATATTATCCAGCTTAACATTATCCAATTTCTTACATTCTTTTGGTATAGGAATTGAGATCTCTGTAAATTGACCAGCTTCTGGTAAATCTTTTTTAACTTCATTTGTAGCACTACTTTCGGTAGCTTTCGTAATTTTGCTTACTATGTTTCCTTTAACTACCCAACCTATCGAACCATCCAATTTTTTTGATGGTATCTCCGTTTCTCTATTAGTTTGTTCAAAATTGATAGAACAAATAGTCGTATGTTTTAACATTTCTACTTGTTTTTCAATAGTTAGCCCTTCTTTCAGCACTCTTAGAGCTGATGCTGCTGGACGATTAGCACTTAAGCCTCCATCGACAAAAGCATAAGGTACTCCAGCATCATAGCCAAAACCACCTACACCCTCTTTATTAACAACAGCTTTAAAATAAGTAGGAGCTGCCGTAGTAGCAAGAACTACCTCTTTTTTTAGTGGACTGTCAGGGGCATGACTATCAAAAACTTTATTAGGATCATTTTTGCCACTTACGTCAAAAACAGGTATAATAATGCGACTTATAGCCTCATCCAATGTACTATTACCCAAATATTTTTCTAATATTGCTTTAAGAGGTTTTTGACTATATTTATGGCTGAATATGTTACCGATTGGTCCATTAAAATACCACTTTTGTGGAAAAATATCAGCAGCAGTATTTTTAAATAGTTCTAAAGCTTGTTTTGCTGAAAAAAGCGGTTCTGTTGACCCCTCTTCTTTAGGGATAGTCAATAAAGTTGCAATTAACCCCCCAACGCTAGTGCCAGTAATAACATTAAATAATTTAGATATAGGCATGCCTGTATATTCCTCAATCGCTGCAAGTACAACCAACTCAGCAATTCCCTTAATTCCACCACCTGAGATAGAGAGAATCCTATTTTTTATTATTTCATCTATTTTACCCAATTTTGTTTCACCTATGTCGCCCATAATTATAACTCAACTAAAGTTAATGAAAAATATTTATACAACATCCATAGTGGGAGACCTTGTCAAAAAGATCAAGCAATAGATGATGAAAACTACTAATTATTATCTACCTATATTGTATAATAACCACTATATACTAAATAGTAATTAACTTTTTTGTAATATATGTAGCTTGTCACAAAAAATAAAATTATTTTACACTTTATAAGTTGGTTAAGTGGTCTATAATCCGATTTAATTAAATTTGATTGATAAGATCTAGATGAGCAAACCTAAATCCGTTTTTTTATCAGCAATTTCAGGCAATATACTGGAATATTACGATTTCACAGTATATTCAGTATTTGCATTAGTAATTGGTCACACATTTTTTCCTTCAAGCTCAGAATTTTTACAAATATTGTTGGCTCTTGGGGTATTTGCAGCAGGATTCATTACTAGACCAGTTGGTGGTATATTTTTTGGTTATGTTGGCGATAAATATGGAAGGCGTATAGCCTTAATTATTTCCATGCTTGGTATGACTATACCAACATTTACTATGGGACTAATTCCTTCTTATCATGACATAGGAGTTTATGCACCGATAATATTAACCATAATGCGTCTTTTTCAAGGCTTATGTATTAGTGGTGAAGGAGCTGGAGCTGCTATTTTTATTCTAGAACATCATCAAAATTTACGACCAGGTTTTACTGCTGGTTTAGTACATGGCTCAAATATTGCTGGTACGTTAATAGCCACTCTTGTAGGAATTATTATTGAACAATATTTTTATCATTTTGATTTTGCTTGGCGTTTTGCATTTTTACTAGGCGGAGTTATGGGGCTTGTTGGTTTCTATTTACGTCTTCGTGTATCGGAGACTCCAATTTTCAAAATGTTAGCTGAACAAAAGAAAACTTTAAAAGCACCTTTTATCAACGTAGTTAGGACAGCTTGGAAAGCGATGTTTTTAACCTTTTGTACAGGTGCAGTTGCTAGTAGTGTCGTCTATTTAGTAAAAACCTATATTAATGTGTATTACCATGATGTTATGCACCTTGATAATACAATTGCTCTTACTTATATGTTATATACCTGTTTTATATCGATGGTATCTATGCCATTATTTGGTGGATTAACTGATATTATTGGAAAATTTAAGACTTTAGCTTTAGTAAGCTTAGCGATCTTGATATTAGCTTTACCTATTTTGTTATCTATGTCATTACCGTTCATGTGGCAACAAATTCTAGCACTAACTATCTTAGGTATTCTTAGTGGGGCAATAGCTGGGGCAGCCTATAGCTTTATTATATCTTTATTTACTCCTGAACAAAAATTTTCAGGGGTATCCTTTAGTTATAATTTGGGTATTGCTATATTTGGTGGTACTTCTCCTCTTATTTCTCGTTGGCTTGTTGAAAAAACAGGCTTGTTTTATGCCCCTGCCTTTTATATTATGACTACTTCTAGTATATTTTTAGTTATCATTTATTTTATGAGAAATGAAATAAGATGTTTACTTAGTAGGAATTCTTTCAAAACTAGCAAGAGATAATTAACCTTCGTTTGATGTAATAAATTAATAGTAAGCTCCGTATCATCGCCATTATGGGTGATGTTACCGCCATTATGTCATCCCAGCGAAAGCTGGGATCTAAGAAAAGTTTAAATAGTCTTCTTAGCTATTTTTAGACCCCTGCTTTCGCAGGGGTTGTACATATACGATGAAACGATGTCATTCCTGCGAAAGCAGGAATCTAAAGAAATAGACAGGAAGGTGCTTTAGATATTCTAGATCCCGCACCAAAGCAGGGGTTGTAAGATAAAACTATGATATAATGAAAAAAGTAAGTGGTGCTCGTCAGGGGTGAGTTTATACAAACATTGTCATCAAGAGACCACTTACTTAATAAGCTCGAACGTTTAAATAGTTCATTGGGCTGAAACGCCCGCTTACAATCGTAAATATGTCGAGGATTTTATGACCCCAACGGATAAATTATATAACAATTTTATTGGTATTGATATAGCAAAATCAACTTTTGCAGTAGCAATATCTAATAATAATAAAATTATGACTTTTTCTAATAACACTATTGGATTTAAGGAATTTTTTAAGCAATATAAAAGTTTTTTGACTGACTCCCTAATAGTATTAGAGACTACAGGTGGATATGAAACTGAATTAGTAAATTTTTTATTAAGCAAAAAATGTGCTGTTCATAGAGCACATGCCCAAAAAGTAAAGTACTTTATAAGATCACTTGGTACTCGTGCTAAAACTGATTCTGTAGATGCTCAAGCTTTAGTAAAATATGGACAAGAAAGGCATAAGGAATTATCTTTACAACAAAAACCTGATCAAAAGATGAGCAAGCTAAAAATATTTTTATCTCGTCGTGATGATTTAGTAAAATTGCAGACTCAAGAGAAAAATAGGATGGCAGGACCTAATAATGATATGATAAAAGATAGTATACTGCTCGTAAATGAAGAGTTGGTAGACGAAGATCAAAATCAACAAGTGCTAGGAGTGTCCAAGCCGAGGAGCACAGCGTACATTAGTACGTGAGCACCGCAGGTCTTGGACAACAACAACGCAATTGTTGATTTTCATCGAGTATATAGAAGATTTATTGTTATGTTTATCCAAAGCTATAAAGAAATTAGAAGAAGAGATAGCCGAGTTAACAACCGATGAAAAGACTGTAGAACAGCTTGAGGTATTGGAGACAGTAACCGGTATTGGTAAGGTTGTTAGTAAAGTTTTATTAGCATTTTTACCAGAGATTGGTAAGGTTGATCGGAGGCAAATAGCTAGTTTAGTCGGAGTAGCCCCACATCCTAAGGATAGTGGACAATATAAAGGGTATCGTTCAGTTAGTGGTGGTAGACAAAATGTACGAACCAAATTATTTACTGCAGCAATGGCAGCAGCTAAATCAAAGAGCAAGTTAGGTGAATATTATAGAGAGCTAATTGCTAGAGGTAAAAAGCCTATAGTTGCCATTACTGCTTTAATGCGTAAAATTATTGTCATTGCTAATGCAAGGGTTAGAGATTATTATTTAAAATCGGCAAAGACTTGATAAAAATTTAAACCTATATTTATTTAAATTTTTATCAAGTCGTGGTTTACTGTGAATGTTAAGCTAGAGATTTTTTGTTATTTCTCTAAACCAATTTGGTTTTTTATTTTAAACTTTTTTTTAATTTTTTAAAAATCATAGTTGATGACATCCGAAGGTGCAGGAACACCCTAGGCTATTAAACCGATGTCTTACATCAATACTTGAGGTTAATTAAGTTATTTTAACACTCCCACTATAGTGATGGTATAAATTACTATGACCAGCAACAAAGAAAAAGCAGTAACATGGTTTACAAATTTACGTGATCAAGTATGTACTGAATTCGAGAAAATTGAACTTGAATATAGTAAGGCGAAAGGTTTAGCTCCTACAAAATTCATACAATCACCATGGGCTCGAAAAAACGGTGGTGGTGGCGTAATGTCTGTAATGCGTGGTAACTTATTTGAAAAAGTTGGCGTTAATATTTCTACAGTTTTTGGGGAATTATCCCTAGAATTTAGTAAAAATATACCGGGTACTGGAGATAGTAGACAATTTTTTGCTACTGGTATTTCTATCGTTGCTCACCTTACTTCTCCATTAATACCAGCAGTACATTTTAACACACGCTACATTGAAACTACTAACCATTGGTTTGGCGGTGGTGGAGATCTAACACCATTTTATTCTAATGAAAATGAGACGATAAAATTTCATAATGCTTTTAAACATGCTTGTGATAAACATAATCCAAATTATTATCCTAAATTTACAAAACAATGTGATGAGTATTTTTACTTAAAACATAGAAATGAGCCAAGGGGAGTAGGCGGTATATTTTATGATTATTTAAATACTGGAAATTTTAATAATGATTTTTCTTTTACTAAGGACGTAGGACAAGCATTTTTAACAGTATATCCTGAAATTGTTAAAACAAAGATGCTACTGCCTTGGACTAATGAACAAAAGGATTATCAATTAGTGCGTCGTGGTAGATATGTTGAATTTAACTTATTATATGATCGTGGGACAATGTTTGGCTTAATGACAGATGGCAACGTTGAAGCAATATTAATGTCTCTGCCCCCAGAAGTACGCTGGTAGCCTTATAATCCCTAGATTTTTAAGTATTTGGTGCATTCGATTGGATTCGAACCAACGACCTCTGCCTTCGGAGGGCAACACTCTATCCAGCTGAGCTACGAATGCTTAATCTTAAGCAAATATGGGGCGAATGACGGGACTTGAACCCGCGACCCTCAGATCCACAATCTGATGCTCTAACCAACTGAGCTACATCCGCCATGCAACCTGCGTTAAAGTAAATTATTATTACCCGTAAGTCAAGTATATTCAACTCAAATTACCATGACTTAATACATTTATTTTTAGAGTTTTTGCTGTCATAATTATATGATATTATTTTACTAATTCATCTAACTTACCTTCTTTCTCAAGTTTATGAAGAGTGTCACAGCCACCAATATGCTTATCATTAATAAATATTTGTGGTAATGTACGTTGTCCATTAGCTTTAGCTTGCAACTCTAACCTTTGCTTGTCACTATAATTATCTACGATTATTTCTTTGTAAGATATATTTTTTCGATTAAGTAGTTTTTTTGCCTTAGTGCAATAGGGGCAATATGTTAATGTATAAATTATGACAGTGTATAGAATAATTTTGTGCATAATTGTTATCCTATTTTATAGTTATAAAACTATTATCCACATATAATAAACTTTTAGCAAGTTACAAATTAATGATAAATAAATTTTCAATAGTATCTAAATATAGTCCAGCTGGCGATCAGCCAAGAGCAATTAATGAAATCGTTAAAGGTCTTGAATCTAGAATGCGTTCACAAATACTCTTTGGTATTACTGGTTCTGGTAAGACCTTTACTATGGCAAATATTATTGAAAGAACCGGTAGACCATCGCTTATTATGGTACATAATAAGACATTAGCTGCCCAAATTTATTCAGAAATGAAGGCAATTTTTCCCAATAATGCCGTTGAATATTTTGTATCATATTATGATTATTTCCAACCTGAAGCATATATTGCAAGAACTGATACTTATATAGAAAAAGATTCTTCGATAAATGAACAAATAGATTTATTAAGACACTCTGCCACTAGGTCACTACTGGAACGTCGGGATGTAATTGTTGTATCCTCAGTGTCTTGTATTTATGGCCTTGGTTCACCAAATCTTTATTATCAGATGACAATAAGCCTTAAGTCTGGGGAAACTTATGCTAGAGATAAATTGCTTAATGACTTAGTAAATTTACAATATGAGCGTAATGATGTGGGGTTTGAACGCGGTACGTTTAGGGTAAAAGGTGATAATATTGACATATTCCCAGTACATTATAACGATAAAGCTTGGCGATTGTCATTCTTTGGCAATGAACTTGAATATATAAGCGAATTTGATCCGATTACAGGTGAAAAATTAGCTAAATTAGATCAAGCTGTGATTTATGCTAAGTCCCACTTTGTAACACCTAAAGAAGTAGTACAAAATGCTATATCGCAAATTGAGGAGGAATTACAACGACGCTTAGAATTTCTTAAAGCACATGATAAATTAGTAGAGGCTCAAAGATTAAATCAGCGTACCCAATATGATATAGAAATGATGATGGAAACTGGCAGCTGTAAAGGCATTGAAAATTACTCTCGATTCCTGACTGGTAAAGCAAATGGGCAGCCTCCGCCAACCTTATTTGAATATTTGCCTAAAGATGCTTTACTATTTGTCGACGAAAGTCACGTATCTGTCCCACAAATTAGAGCAATGTATAATGGTGATAGGGCAAGGAAAGAAGTATTAGTGGAACACGGGTTTCGCCTTCCATCAGCCTTAGATAACAGACCATTAAAATTTGAAGAATGGCAAGATTTTAGACCTCAGACGGTTTTTGTCTCGGCAACACCTGGGCCTTTTGAATTAGAAGAAACAGCAGGGATTATGGTCGAACAAATTATCAGACCAACGGGACTACTAGACCCAGAATGTATTATAAAACCAGCGACTAACCAAGTTGAAAATTTGATAAGCGAGATTCAATATATGATAAATAAAGGATTCCGTGTTTTAGTAACAACATTAACTAAAAAAATGTCAGAAGATTTAACAAATTATCTACAAGAATTAGGGTATAAAGTATCATATTTGCACTCTAATGTTCATACTCTTGAACGTATGGAAATCATAAGAGATTTACGCCAAGGTACTATAGATATTATTGTTGGTATTAATTTATTGCGGGAAGGTTTAGATATTCCAGAATGTGGACTTGTTGCAATACTCGATGCTGATAAAGAAGGTTTTTTGCGTTCTGAAGTCTCATTAATTCAAACTATCGGCAGAGCTGCAAGGAATAGTCAGGGAAGGGTAATACTCTATGCAGATCGCAATACTAAGTCTATTGATAAGGCAGTAAGTGAGACATATAGGAGAAGGAAAATTCAGGAGGAGTATAATAGGCAACATGGCATAATACCGCAGACAATTAATCACCATATCCATGCACTAATTGAATTAGAAAAATTGGATAGTAAGTTAGATAATAAAAAACAAACTCATATATTATTGGACAATCCAGTGAAATTGAAAGCTCATATCGATAAATTAAAGAAGGAAATGTATGCAAAGGCTAGTAATTTAGAATTTGAACATGCGGCAAAAATACGAGACCAAATTAATGTACTAGAAGAGGCAGCCTTAGAGTTAACTTAATTTAAAGTACTTTCTGTTCCAATGGTCTATCTAACCCATTAATTCAGGATAAGAATAAGCCTTTTAAAGAATGAGTAATAGTAATGTATTGGTTAGGATGAAAAAAATAAGCAATACCGCAAAAATAATGAAAACAGCTATTAGTGGATCATAAAAATCTGTTATATTTTAGATATAACCGAATTTGGAATATTCTATATGTATACTAAAAGATTAGAAGCATCTGTAATGCATGATATCTTAGTCCAACTTGATAATCTTGGTTGGATTGTCGATGAAAAAGACCCAAAATGTAACGTCTTTCAGCAAAGAGTGAAACTTACAAAGCAAAAAGAATTACTTAACGGTAAAATACCTGACTTTGTACTATACAAGGAAGTAACGAACCAATAATAATAATTGAGGCAAAAAAACCGAATGAAAGTATACAATTAGCAATGAACCAAGCATTGAATTTGTATGCTAAACCACTAAATACGCCACTTATATTTGCTTATAATGGAAGTTATATTGAAACACAATATTTGTATAATGGACGTAATCTTAAAATTGATGGGGAAGATGTAAGGCAATTTATAAATCACCATACGGCACTCAGATTTGTTAATGAGGGTTCTGAAATACTATCTGCGGTAAATTTTATTCAGCATTCAAGAGACGAACTTATTAAGGTATTTAAAAGTGCAGCTAATTTACTAAGAGAGGATTGATTACAAGCTGGTCTTGATAGATTTGGGGCATTTTCTGATATTTTGTTTTTAAAAATTCTTGATGAAATTTCTGTTCTAAAGATGTGTGGAAGTGAAGAGAATACATTAGATGAGTATCTTAGATGGAGTTCATTTACTAAGAGAAAAGGAAAAGAATTGTATCAATATGTAAAAGATGTTGTTTGGATTAAGATTAACGAGAAATATGGCGATATTTTTAACGAAGCATTCCCTATTAGTTCACCTGATATTTTTGAAGAAATTATTTGTGAGCTTTCAAAACTTAACCTTACAGCTTCAGATAGTGATGTGAATGGTGATGCTTTTGAGTATTTTTTAAAAAATGCTTACCAAGGCATCAAAATTAAAGATTTAGGCGAATATTTTACACCTAGAAACATTGTAAGAACAATGATAAGTATGGTTAATCCTAAAATTGGCGAAACCATTTATGACCCTTTTTGTGGTACAGGAGGGTTTTTAATTGAAGCGTTTAGATATTTAAAAATCAGAACTTCGTTTAACGATGAGATGCAAAATATTCTAAGAAAAAAAACAATTTACGGTTCTGAGATTACTGTAAATGCAAGAATTGCAAAAATGAATATGATTTTGTTCGGAGACGGACATAGTAATATCAAAAAACAAGACACCATTTCTGATTATGTAAATCAAAAATATGATATTGTAATTACAAATCCACCATATTCGCAACAAACAAGGTTTGGGTATTTATATCCCATTCAATCAAATAATGGTGACGCTATTTGTGCTTTGCATTGCTTTGAAGCTTTAAAACTAGGTGGTAGAGGTTGTTTACTTGTAAAAGAAAATTTTCTTTCAGATGGGGGCGATGTTGGAAAGGTAAGAGAGTATATTTTTAATAACTCATCAAATGTTTCTATTGTTTCATTGCCAAGAAAGCTTTTTGAACCTTACACACCAACAAAAACAAGCATTGTGTATTTCGAGAAAAACAGAAAGATATCAAACACGTTCTTTTTTGCAGTTAATGCGGTTGGTCATGAACTTGGTTCAAGAAAGAAGCCAATTAAGGACAATGATTTGCCAGCTGCACTTGATGCTTTCAATAATAAAAAGACTGTTTTGGAAATTGAGTCTGCTATAATAGCATCAACTGAAATCGCCAAGAATGGTTATAGTTTATGGATTTATGATTATTTTGATATTTTTGCTAATTTAAAAGGCGATATTATAAAACTTGGTAATTATATTGAGGAGATAACAGAAAAAACAGAGCCGTCTTTACAACCAATTACAGATTTTAGAATTCTAGGTGTAAGTAATAGTATTGGTGTTTTTGACAATGAAATTTTAAAAGGTGAGGACATAAACCAAAAATACAAGCAGGTTCAAGCTGGAGATTTGGTATATAATCCGCATAGGATTAATGTTGGTTCTTTAGGTTTAGTCTTTGAGGATTTAAGCGGTGGTTATGTAAGTGGTATTTATATCGTCTTTAGAGTTTTAAAAAAATTCCAAGATACTCTACCATCCGAATATTTATTACATATTTTAAAGTCAAAATATTATTTAGCCATTATTGGCAAATACGATACAAAGTATGGAGCTGTTAGAGCAAACTTAACTTATGAACAGCTTTGTAATATACACATACCATTACTTAAAAAAAATGAAATGAAAGAATTTTTAGAAAAAATAAGTAAACTAAATAATATCACGGAAGAATTTCAGAAAATTAAAAATAATCTTAAAGAATCTATACATAAAATTTTACCTCATTTATGAATTAAATATAATTTCAGATTATTTGACATAAAGTAACAAATTACATACTATACCGCAACTAAAATATGTCTTTGGAGAAAACATGCAATCAAATCGGTTATATTTATTTCGAGATACGCGTTTTTTGCCTATCTTCATAGTACAATTTTGTGGTTGTCTGAATGATAATATACTAAAAAATGCTCTAATTATATTAATTACCTATAAGCTATCTAGCCAACTGATGGATTTAACCCAATTGCTTGTGCTAGCTGCTAATACTATTTTTGTATTACCTTTTGTAATATTTGCAAGTATTGCAGGACAGATGGCTGATAGATATGAGCGATCAACTTTAGTTAAAATCATTAAATTATTTGAACTAGCTATAGTGCTTTTTGCTACTTATGGGTTTTTTTACAATAGTTTAGTTATACTTTTTTTATCTATATTTTTTATGGGTATACATTCAACATTTTTTGGACCAATAAAATATAGTGTTCTGCCGGACCATTTATACCAAAATGAGTTATTGGGAGCTAATGGATTTGTTGAGGCAGGAACATTTATCTCTATTTTAATTGGTACTATTATTGGAGGGTACTACACTATAAGCGGTAATCTAATAACTATTAGTTTGATAATTATTGCTATAGTTGGCGTTGTTTCTAGTTATTTTCTGCCAAAATCAAATAATTCTAACTCTAAAATTAAAATAAATTTAAACTTATTTCGTGAAAGCATAGAAATGATTAAATATGCTAAAGCTAAAAAACAGATATATTTAGCGATTCTTGGTATATCTTGGTTTTGGTTTATCAGTGCAGCAATACTTGCCCAAATCCCATCTCTTGCTAAAGATACTTTTGGAGCAGATGAAAATGTCGCTAATTTGTTCCTTGCAACATTTTCAGTTGGAGTAGGCATTGGTTCTTTTTGGTGTAGTAAGATTTTTGAAAATGAAATTACCACAAAATATGTTTTTGTCTCGGCAATTGGCATAAGTATATTTGGCATTGATCTGTTTTTTGCCAGTCGCATTAGTGCAATTCATTATGAACCGGAACAGTTAAAGAGTATATTTGTCTTTTTATCTAAAAGGCATAATTGGCGGATTATTATAGATTTATTTTTTATAGCTGCTATAGGAGGTTTATATATTGTTCCACTTTTTGCATCATTACAATATTTTAGCTCTTCAGCTCATCGTAGTAGAATAATTGCTATAAATAATTTTATTAATGCTATATTTATGGCTGTGTCTACTGCAATACTTTCATTGTTATTCCATTGGGGATATTCGATACCATTTGTTATATTATTTATTAGCCTACTTAACATAGTAGTAGCTTATTATATTTATCAATTAATTCCTGAAGTAAAAATAGTACCTTTTGCTGTTATCCGAAGTATTTTGAAATTTATTTTTGATTGCATGTATAGAGTGGAAGTTAAAGGCATTGAAAATTTTTATAAAGCTGGCAAAAGATCAGTAATTATAGCTAATCATATTTCATATATTGATCCTGCCTTACTTGCAACCTATCTACCTGAAGAAATGACTTTTGCCATTAATACAACTATAGCTAAAGCATTGTGGGTAAGACCATTTCTAAAAATGGCAAAAACGCTGTCGGTTGATCCTACTAATGCAATGGCTATAAAAACTTTGATTAGAGAGGTACAAAAAGATAAAAAAATTGCTATATTTCCCGAAGGAAGAATAAGTATTACTGGTTCTTTAATGAAGATATATGAAGGACCTGGCATGATTGCTGAGAAATCTGATGCAACAATTCTACCTGTAAGAATAGATGGTACACAATTTACTCATTTTTCCAAACTTAAAAACATACTAAAAACACGGATATTTCCTAAGATTACTATCACTATTCTACCACCAGTAAAATTTCCTTCTAAGCCGAATATAGATAACAGGGAAAAGCGTAAATATATAGGTCAGGCTCTTTATGATATCATGGCTGATATGATGTTTGAAAGCTCTGATTATCATAATACTATATTTCAGTCTCTAATTGAGACAGCAAAAGCTTACGGTTTTAACAAAAAAATAATACAAGATATTGATGATAAATCTATTACCTATCGCCAATTAATATTGGGATCTTTTACTTTAGCAAATTTAATAAAACAGGATACGGAAGTAGCTGACTATGTAGGTCTTATGCTACCTAATATGGTTGAAACTATTGTTACTTTTTATGCTATGCAAGCCTGCTGCCGTCGACCAGTTATGATTGACTATATGAGTGAGGTTAGCAATATAGTGGATTCATGTAAAACAACGTCAGTTAAAATAGTATATACTTCAAAACAGTTTGTCGAAAAAGCTGGATTACAGGAAGTGGTGGCAAAAATCTTAGCAGTCAATATAAAAATTATTTACCTTGAAGATTTAACACAAAGAATTGGTTTATATTTAAAAATTAAGGCTATTATTGCCAGCTTCTTCCCACAAAGTTATTACAACAATATATGTAGCAGTTATGATGATAATGATCCATCAGTTGTAGTATTTACTTCGGGTATTTCAGCAACAGCTAAAGCTGTAGTATTATCACATAGGAACTTGCAGGCTAATAGATGCCAACTTCTAGCTAAGGTACATTTTAGTCCTGATGATTTTGCCTTTATGGCTTTACCGCTTTTTCACTGTTTTGGTTTATCTGGAACAATAATGATGACACTCAATGCTATACCAGTGTTTCTTTACCCGTCTTCTCTACATTATAGGAGTATTCCTGAGGTAATATACGATATCGGAGCGACAATTATGTTTGGTACGGATATATTTTTGCATGGTTATGCTGTCTATGCTCATCCTTACGATTTTTATTCTATAAGATACGTATTTACCAGTAGTGAGAAACTGAGAAAAGAAACAAGGGAATTATGGCTTGATAAGTTTGGTATAAGAATTTTTGAAGGATATGGTACGTCAGAAACATCTCCAATAATATCTTGTAATACCCCAATGCATTATCGTGCTGGAAGTGTAGGGCGTTTGATGCCTAAAATAGAATATTACATTAGACCAATTCACAATAGACCTCTTGCAGAATTTGCTTCTGCTGAGGGATTTAAAGAAGCCACGGAGCTTCGACCCGCAACGTACTCAAATGTATGTGAGGAGCAGAATACCAGTAGCACAAATAAATTATACTCAAATCAGAAGAGTATACCAGCAGAAGTAGAATTATGCGAGAGATCTATTGGAATAGAGGGGATAGGACAACTATTCATCAAAGGACCAAATATTATGCTTGGCTATATGCACTCTAATAATCCCGGAGTTATCCACCCTACATCATCAGAAGAATTGGGTTTGGGATGGTATGATACTGGAGATATCGTAAAAATTGATGAAGGTGGATATCTTACCTTATTAGGTCGTATTCAGCAGTTTATGACAATAGAAGAAGTAATTTCGCTGATATTAATAGAGGATTTAGCTAATATGATCGATGTTGATAGTAAGCATGTTGCCATTTGCCCTGATGATGATAATAAAGACAGACAGATTTTTCTCTTTACCACAAGTCAGACCATAAATAGTGAAAAATTCATAGAAATAATGCATAAAAATTCAATAAACTCAAACCAAAAGAATATACCAGTTATTATCCCTGTTAAAGAAATACCGATTCTACCAATAGGTAAAGTAAATTATCGGCAAATAACTAAAATGCTTGAAAATTATAAAAAAGTAACTAGAATGCTGAAATAAGGTAGGGAGCTATGTAAGTAATGGTGCTTATGTGACTGAAACGATGTCATTCCTGTGTAGTACTACAGTTGTAGTTACTACACAGAGCTGTCATTCCCGCGTAGGTAGAGGAATCTAATACGATCTTACGGTGTCACCCCTGCATAGGCAGGGGTCTAAAATAACTTAACACAACCTATCTTGGTCATTTTTTTAGATTCCGCACCGAAGCAGGAATGACATAAACCCTCGCTGGGATGCTTACTATTACCCACAAAATAACAATGGTGAAAAAGAAGTAAAAATAATATACTGATTTGCAATTAAAATATTACATTGTAGAGGTATAGTATGAGTCAAGAAATAATAAATAATTATTTGACCGAGGAATTTAGTGGAGCTATTTTGGGTGATAAAAGGCTGACAAATAGGTTAATAAAGATAGCTGATAATTTTGCAAATATACCTGAAAGCTCAATTAATCAAGCATGTGGAAATTGGGCAGAAACAAAAGCAGCATATCGTTTTTTTAAAAACGATAATGTTAAGGAATCAAAAATATTAGAAGCCCATATTGCTAAAGCAGTAGAAAGAATCAAAGAGCATGATAAAGTTCTTGTTATACAAGATACTAGTTATATCACATATACTAGTCATAAAAAAACTACTGGATTGGGTGTGTTATCAAGAAAAGAGGGAAAGAATGTTAAAAATATTGAATGTAAAGGTCTGATAATGCATACTGCCTTTGCGGTTGCTACCAATGGATTAGCACTTGGGTTGTTGGATCAAAAGATTCACAATAGACCAGCAGTGCCTGAAGAAATACAACAGTTAAAAAAAACTAGTCATGGTAATGCGGTACATATTAAAGATAAAGAAAGTATGAAGTGGCTTAATGCATTACAGAACACTATTAATGCAACGAATAATAGTAATACCCAAATTATAACTGTTTGTGATAGAGAAGCTGATATATATGATTTTTTTGAATTGGCACAAGCTCAGAAATCTAAAGTTTTAGTTAGAGCTGCACAGGATAGAGAAATAAATAAAAAGTCAAAATATTCCAAAAAAGATAGACAATATTTGTGGAAGGTAGTATCGGGTTTCCAGTGTGCTGGAGAAATAGCAGTTAAAGATACTAGTCAAGAAAATAAAGCTAATAGGATTAGACATTTGGAAGTTAGATTTGGAAAATTTATAATGAATCCTCCTGTAAACAATGTAAGACATAAAACAGAAACATTGCCAAATTTACCAGTATATGCCATCAATGTTATTGAGCGTCGTCCCCCTAGTGGAACAACACCATTAGAATGGATGTTACTAACCAATATAGTTATCAATAATTTTGAAGAAGCTATAGAGAAAGTAAGATGGTATTGTTTAAGATGGAGAATTGAAATTTTTCATAAAATTTTAAAATCTGGATTTAGGGTTGAACAATGTAGACTTGCAACAGGAGAAAGATTAATAAAATACTTGACAATCATGAGCATAATTGCTTGGAGAATTTTTTTTATTACTTTAATTGGCAGAACTAATCCTAATCTACCATGTAGTGTAATATTAGCTGAAGAAGAATGGCGAGTTTTGTATGTAAAGATACACAAAGCAGCTCCCCCTAATAATACAATTCCTACAATAAAAAATGCTATAATATGGGTTGCTAAATTGGGTGGGTATTTAGCAAGAAAAAATGATCTAGAGCCTGGTCCTATTGTATTGTGGAGAGGATGGCAACGGTTATTTGATCTAGTTCAAGGTTATCAATTAGCTAACTCTAATATTTGTGGGTAATAGTAAGGCTGGGATGACATCGTTTTGACGTTAGTACTACAACTGTAGTAGTAGGCAGGAATCTAAAAAATAACCTGCAAAAGCTATTAGATATTATGGATTCCCGCCTACACGGGAATGACATACTAGCGATCCACGTGAGCAATGCCTACGCAGGGCTGACGTCAATGCAGGGGTGGTATACTACTCATAAATGAAGAGTTGATAGACGAAGATCAAAATTATGAAGTGCTAGGAGTCAAAGGGTCGAGGAGCGGAGCGTACATTTAGTACGTGAGTACCGAAGATCCCTGAAGACGACAACGCAATTCTTGATTTTCATCGAGTATATCTAGGCCGCTTAAGTTGACACCCATGTACTATCTTGGATTAATAAACCATTTATAACAAACTAATCTATTTAATAGAAAAATATTATGCATAATGTTGTTGGTAAAGTATTATTGATTATTGTTGTTGTTCTTCTAGCATTATTTGCTTATAAAACTATGAAGACTCCTAGTGCTTCTACTACGGTTTCGATTAACACTCTTGATCAGCAAGTGTTAGACAGAAAAGAAGAAGTGGAAAAAACCGAGAAAATTATAAAAGAATATTTGTTAAATAATCCTGAAATAATCATTCAGGCAATAGAAGGTCTTCAGCAACGTAAAATGCAAGAAATGGAAATAAAAACTAGCGAATATATAAAAGATAATAAATCTGAAATAGAGGATTCTCTTACATCTCCTGTACTTGGTAACCCGAATGGAGATGTAGTCATCGCTGCTTTTTATGATTATAATTGTAGTTATTGTAAAAAAGGCCATAACTTTATTAACCAGTTAATCAAATTAGATACGGGGGTTAAAGTCGTTTTAAAACCATTCCCGATTCTTGGCGATGCATCTAATTATGCTGCAACTATTGCTTTAGCTGTTTATAAAACCACTCCAAATAAGTTTCAAGATATTCATGATGGTTTAATGGTCTTAAAATCTATTACCAAAGAATCTGTAGAAAAATTGTTACTAGTAAATAATCTAAATCCTGAAGTAATTGCGGAAGAAATCAATAAAGATGAAATAAAAAATCTCATCGACAAAAATGTTAAGTTAGCAAAGGGTTTAAAAATACAGGGAGTACCTGCTTATATTATTAATGGTAAATTAATAGCAGGAATGGTAGATCTAGACCAATTGCAGACGATAGTTGCTGATATACGAAGTCAAAATAAGTAGTTTAGGTGTCATCCGTTCCTGCGTAGTACTACAGTTGTAGTTACTACACAGAGCTGTCATTCCCGCCTCGGTGTGCGGAATCTAATACGATCTTACGATGTTACCCCTGCGTAGGCAGGGGTCTAAAATAACTTAACACAACCTATCTTGGTCATTTTCTATATCCCAGCTTTCGCTGGGATGACATAATGGCGAGTAGGGGTGGCATAAAAGGAAAGGCAGGGGTGACATCACCCCTAATGGCGATGATTACTTGAGCCTACTATTAATTTATTACATCGATAGTTGAGGTTAAGATAACATTAACATATATAAATGATCCTAGCCAAAATATTTGCAAAATTGACTTGCAATAATACTTAAAAATATTATACTTACGTCTATTAGCAACGTGGCTTTGGTATGCCTAGTTTTTGCTAGACTGATCTTAAAATACCAAATAAAGGAATTATAATGCCTAAATTAAAAACAAAATCAGCGGTAAAAAAGCGCTTTAAGCTTACTGCTACTGGCAAAGTCTGTGCCACTCAAGCTGGAAAGAAGCACTTCATGCGACGTCGTACAAAATCTCAGCTTCGTAACCTTAGAGGGACAACAATTCTCTGCGATCAAGATGCAAAGAACTTGAAAAAATTCTTTCTTCCATATGGAATTTAATAATTTAAATAAGGAAATAGGTGAGATATGTCACGAGTAAAATCAGGAAAAGTTTCAAAAAATCGTCATAAAAAAATTCTCAAACTTGCTAAAGGTTATAGGGGAAGATCAAATAGTTGCTTTAGGGTAGCAATTGAAAAAGTTGAAAAAGCTCTACAATATGCTTATAGAGATCGTAGAAATCGTAAGCGTGATTTTAGAGGGCTTTGGATACAAAGAATCAATGCAGCAGTACGCGAGCATGATTTAGTATATTCACAGTTTATGGGTGGACTGAAAAAAGCTGCCATAGATATCGATCGCAAGGTGCTAGCTGAATTGGCAGTCAACAACCCACAAGGTTTTGCAGATATAGTGGTGCAGGTAAAGACTCATCTGCAATAGACTTATTAGATATCTTGGATCATTCTACTGCTGATGGTAATTTGGCCGTTGGGATTAGACTAGAATCCTCACGTATATTTGTTATACTGCTTGCGGGTTAAGGTTTCGTCCCTCTTGCAAATTCCCTAGAGAAGAGTATCCTGTAAGAGACCTATTGTTGCTTGCAACTTAGGAGTAGTTTTGCCATCAAAATGAATGAGAGTGTTGAGAACAGGTTCTTTGTGGTAATTTTGTCGTCAAAAATTGCTTCCATTTCTCACATACATCTGCGTACTGCTTGCGGTATTCATCTACATTTTGCCTAAAAATTCCTCAAAAATTATTCAGTTCAATTGGCAACTGGCGATAGTAATTTATTGCATGTATCTATTGTAATTTAGTATAATCTTACTTTTAATTCATTCTTAAATTTTATTAACAATATAAAAATAATAATTTTATGATTAAAAAACTTTTATATACTTTTTTGATTCTTATAATTGCTTCTACTCTTTCTAGTTGCGGTCGAAATCTTGCGGCAAATACATATACTAGTGATTCAACATTAAATATTGTATTGGAAGGAAGGCTTCTTGCCAAAAGAGATATAAAAATCACGGAGGATGAAAGACTTGGTGATAATGCAATTGGTGGTCTAACTGGTGCTATCGCTGGGGGTGCGGTCGCTGCTAGCGGAACTAATAACGCAGCTATAATTGTTGGTGGTGCTATTGTTGGTGGTGTTACTGGTGCAATAATGCAATCTGCTTTGGGAGCATCAAAAGGTACAGAATATATCGTACAGGTTAATAGATCGAATTTGAAAGACGATTATTACGAAGGTAGCAGACTTTTAAGAAATGCTATAGCAGCTGTACGTGCGACAGGTATTATCACCATTGTGCAGGCTAGAGAAGATAAAACCAATCCTGTGATAAATGAGGGGCAAGATGTTCTAGTTATTCTTTCTGAGAAGAGAACTAGACTCATTCCAGCTACATATAAAAATTAATAAAAATACATAGTTATATGGTCAGAATTTTCTTTATAATTTTACTGTTTTTTTCTACATCGGCTTGTACTAAAACGACTTTTGTTAGATCTGCACCTGATTATTCGCAATCGCTAACTAAGTCCAAAGTTGCTTTACTTTTACCACCAAAAGTTGAAGTAAATCAAATTGATGCTTTTAACAAAAAAACGAGAGTTTATAGTTATGAGGATCGCCTTGAAGAAAATATTGTAGATACATTCATAACCAAAATGCAGGACAAAGGGTATAATATTAAACTTTTCTCTAGAACAGAAATTGGTACTAACAAACTGTCAAAATATGTCGTTGATATTAAGGATAATTTTGATGAGACTCTAAATATACTCTATGCTAGTGGAGCTTGGAAAGAGGATGCGGCATATTCTATTGATGAAAAGATTCCTTCTGCAGTTGATCTTGGTGGGAAAGCTGGAGCTGATTTACTAGTTGTAATAAATTTCTATGCGGAGAGTAAAACATCTGGTGCAGTAACTAGGGATTTTTGTACAGAGATTTTGAAGGGATGTATAACTGGTAGAGTCAATTTATCAGACCCATCAGAAGTTTCGCGAGTTAGATTAGCTATTCTTGACGTACCAACTGGTAGGGTACTATGGACACACTCGGTAGGACTGTCTAATGATATGATTGACACCACTATTGCTAGTTTTTCTGATAATGACAAAGTGGATAAGAAAAATCTTTCTATATTGTTTAATTCAGCACTTGCAGATCTTCCTGATGCGAAATAGGTCTGTTATACCTTTTTATATTCATCCACAGATGGCTGGTTGAATGGATCGATTTTTAGGTGATTTGCAATTAGTATAGTACTCAACATTACGTGAATAATTTGATCTACAATTACCTGTTCATCGATATGTACAAAATTCTCTAGCATCACTGGTCGTTTGACTTGACCTAATGCATTATATATATTATTAGCATGAGCAGCTAGAGCTATTGCAATATCTGAGTTTGCTTTGTTAGTAATAACTTGATAAAATTTATCATCCGGACCTTCTAAATAAAGCTGCAATTGACTGTGTTGATCAAATGTTCCTTTTGCTATTATAGGGGTTATACCAAAACCATTCTTACCAAGTGATTCAGCTATAATCTGTTGTTGCCATCTACATAGACCATCTAATTGATAACAATAATTAAACATAACTAATATATGTCTATTTAAAGAATATTGATTAAGGTAATACTCCGCTATCTCACAAATATTAAATCCATCAAGAATAATATCTGATATTTTTTTTGAAGCAGCTAGTACGACTTTATGTACATCAACTCCTGCAATTGCGGTTGGGAGCAGAGATGCATTAGAAATTACGCCAAATCTTCCACTACGAATGTTATCATGTTCCAGACAATTTGTACCAAAAGACTCTGCTAAATTACGTAACAAATTATTATTAAACGGTACTATTACATAAACATTTTGAGGGGGAACATGTAAAACTTCTAAAACATACTTAGTTAATAAATAGGTTTCATTTGTGTTCCCAGACTTACTCAATGAGAAAAAGACTGCTTTACTTAAATCAACTAATGCCAGTTTCTCATCAATTTCCAACTGATCTAAACTATCAAGATATATTAGCCTTTTAGTAGCTACTGCCTTTATACTTAATAATGCTCTAACATTTAAAGAAGACGCACCAAAGCCTATAACTACCACAATATCATATTTTAAAGCAAGCTGAGCTGCGAGATCCTTTATTGCATCTTGCTTAATCAGATCAAACCTTAAAAAATCATATTTATTGGCTTTAATCTGTAAAATAAGATCGTTATATACCTTACTAAGCATTTAATCTCCGGTTAATATGATCCCGCTACCTTAGCAGGGATCATCTGTCAAATTCAACCTGAATTCGATGTAACAAGTTACATCGAACTTGCGGGATACATATAGAAACAATCATGTTTGAAGGGGTTCTTCACCTGATTGTTAAATATTAATTTGCTAATAATCTTATTTTTATACAATATAAAAATAAGATTATTAGCGGTAAAGATTAAAATGCATTCATAGAACTGCTTCAAGAATGCATTTTTCCTTATAACAAGCCAATTCGATATAAGAATTAACAATTCTTATATCGAATTGAGGTAATTCAGGTTATCATAATTTAAATAAGTTGCCTATACCACTACGCATTAGGCTTTTGGGATTCATATTGCTTGCCTTTTTCATGAAACCACTTATTTGTTTAAATTGTTTCAATAGACTATTCACTTTTTGTACTGATGTTCCAGATCCTTCAGCGATACGTTTTCGACGTGAGGCATTTAGCAAATCTGGGTTTTTTCGTTCTTTTTTGGTCATAGATAAAATTATTGCTTCTTGGTGGTCTATTAATTTGCCACTTAATTTCGATTGATCGACCTTATCGATAATTTTATTAATACCAGGCAACATACTCATCATACTACTGAATCCACCTAGTTTCTTTATACTCCTCATTTGCGTTAGATAATCTTCCAAATCAAATTTACCTTTTTTAAGTCTAGCAGCCGCTCTTTCTGCCTCTTGATGGTCTATTATACTTGCTGCTTTTTCAACGAAGGAGATGATATCTCCCATGTCTAATATTCTTGAAGCTATGCGTTCTGGGTCAAATAATTCTAGATTTGTCAATTTCTCGCCAGTGCTTAAGAACTTAATAGGTTTCTTGGTAACATGTTTAATGCTTAGAGCCGCCCCACCTTTGGCATCGCCATCAATACGGGATAAAATTACACCGGTAATCCCTAATTTTTGATCAAAATTGCTAGCTATAAGTACTGAATCTTGCCCCGTCATTGCATCAACCACCAAAATTATCTCTTTTGGGTCTATTAAATTTTTTATATTTGATGCTTCTTTCATCATCTCATCATCGATTTGCAACCTACCTGCTGTATCATAAATAACGACGTCATAGGCAGATAATTTCGACTCGTGTAAAGCTCTTTTCGCAATATCTATAGGAGTATGGTTGGGAACAATAGTTAAACAATCTACCCCTATAGATTTACCAAGGATAGTTAATTGTTCCTGAGCAGCTGGTCTATAAATATCAAGAGAGACTAAAAGTACTTTTTTATTTTGATTTTTTAGCCTAAGTGCTAATTTGGCACTTGCTGTAGTTTTTCCACTGCCTTGCAGACCAACCATTAAAATATTTACCGGTGGTTCAGATTTAAGCTGTAAACTACTTTCATCTAGAGACGAGGATAATATATTGATTAACTCATTATGGACAATCTTTACTATCATTTGCCCTGGGGCTACTGATTTTATGACTTCCTGCCCCGTAGCTTTTAATGCTACTACAGCAATAAAATCCTTAACTACTGGCAGTACAACATCTGCTTCAAGAAGGGCAATCCTAATATCACGCATAGTATCGTTTATTTGGGCTTCCGATAAAGTACCACTTCTTTTGATACGATCAAAAATTTTCGTTAGATTTTGAGTTAATGTTTGAAACATAAAATGTAATAAATTACTTGAATTCACCGCATTGTAGCATACTTACTAATAATCACTAAGCATATTAGCAAAAAAAAGAGCAATTAATTTGTGAAATAAAACTTTCAGCTTTTATTAAGAACTAGTGATATTGTTACAACCAAAAATTTATTATTTCAATTTTCTATGTTATTTTTTCTTGCTATCAATTAACCAAATCAGCAATATAATTACTAAATAGATATATAAAATATAAATAAATCAATGGTAAAAGAGAATAGCTATATTTTGGCAACTGGCGATGAAACGGATTATAGACTCAGTATTTTGAATAAAATATATGGTAAATATACTAATATTCTATTAGACAGGTTAGAACTTCGCCCTAGTATGAAAGTAGCGATTATTGGTTGTGGATCTGGTGAGACTATTGATATAATATATCAGAAAATTGGACAAGATGGCAAACTATTATGCCTAGATATAAGCCAAAAACAGATAGAGCTTACTAAAAGTAAGTTAAGTAGTAAAAACATCGATATTGTTGAATACCAAGTTGCAGATATACAAAATTATCAGGGTAATGAGCAATATGATCTCGTATATTGTAGGTTTGTACTCATACATCTAACACATCCCCAAAAAGCCTTAAATAACATGTTAAGTTTATTAAAGCTAGGTGGAACTATTGCATGTGAAGAGCATGATTATAAAGCCATATTTAATTATCCATATGCTCGTTCAATAGAACAATATAAAGAATTATTACATAAAATTGCAAAAAGACTTAGTGTAGATTATTCTTATGGTATAAAGCTATTTAATACTTTATGCAGCCTTCAATTAACAGATGTAAAATTTGATTTTCATCAACCAGTTTTTAATGGGGCTGAAGAAAAACTATTATTAAAATTATCTCTTTTAGAAGAAAAAGAACATTTTATTAAGCATAAGTTGATCGATAATTTAGAAATAGAAAAGATGCTAAAAGACATGGATCAGATTATTCAAGATAAGACGGTTATACAAAGTGCAGGTGGGGTATTTCAATCTTGGGGGAGAAAACTCCAATAAACGCGAATTCGGAGGCAGGAGTAACATTGTAGGGTTTTATGTTACCCCTGCTTCGGTGCGGGATCTAGAAAAATAAACCAAGAGGATTTGTTAAACTTTTTTAGACCCCTGCTTTCGCAGGGGTGACATCACCCCTGCCACCATTATGTCATCCCAGCGAAAGCTGGGATCTAAAACTACATAACATACCTTCTATGCTACTTTTTAGACCCCTGCCTACGCAGGGGTGACATACGAAGGAGCTGGGATGACATAATGACAGACAGGGGTGACATACGAAGGTGCAGGAACACCCTAGGCTATTAAACCGATGTCTTACATCAATACTTGAGGTTATATTATATCTTAAATATTGCTTTAGTTAGCTCATCATAGCTCTTTAACCTAACCAATATAGGTTCTAAATCATCCAGCTTGATCATACAAGGTCCGTCACTTGGGGCATTATCTGGGTCTTGGTGAACTTCCATAAAAACACCTGCTACTCCGACGCTAACAGCTGCCCTTGCTAGTATTTCAACATATTTTCTTTCGCCACCACTACTGTTGCCTATGCCACCTGGTTGCTGAACTGAATGGGTTGCATCAAAAATTACAGGAGTCTTAGTTTCTGCCATAATTGGCAAACTACGCATATCCGATACTAATGTGTTGTAACCAAAACATGCACCTCGTTCGGTAAGCATGATATTTTCTGCACCAAACGCTTCAAGCTTAGCATACACATTCTTCATATCCCAAGGGGCAAGAAACTGGCCTTTTTTAACATTAACAACCTTATTAGTCCTAGCTGCAGCATGCAGCAAATCTGTTTGTCTACATAAGAAGGCAGGGATTTGGATTATATCAACAATTTCAGCAACTTTAGCACACTGATCCTCTATATGAACGTCAGTAAGAATAGGGCAGTTAAAGGCTGTTTTTACTTTAGACAAAATTTCCAGCCCTTTCTCAAGACCGCTACCCCGGATACCATTTATTGAAGTTCTATTGGCTTTATCGAATGACGATTTATAGATAAAGGGTATGTTAAGCTTAGCAGTAAGGGTCACAAGCTTGTCAGCCATAAATAATGCATGATCTAGACTTTCTATTTGGCAAGGTCCAGCAATAAACACAAATGGTAAGGTATTACCAATTTTGATATTATGTAAATCAATTATTCTTTGCATAGGTTCTGTAAACATCTCTCTTTAATGGGTTTATCGCTCGTTGTTTTCGTCCTCGAATCCTCATGTGGATACCTAACCGTCATTGCGAGGAAGACCGTAGGTCGACGAAGCAATCCATTTCTAGTCACTTTTTGGATTGCTTCGTCGCTACTATAAGTAGCTCCTCGCAATGACGTTGAAGAATCTTGTGTGCATCACCTAGAATGCATACATCGTCCTTAAATTTTACTTGGCAATGGGCAAGCTAGACTCTTCTTGCTTATCGTCAACTTGCTCAATTTTTTTAATTATCCCAAGATTTTTCCTAGAAGACAGATTGGCAAGAATAATAGCATTAATTATAAACAAGGTGGCAAGCACTACCGTGGTTTTAGTCAAGAAATTAGCTACAGTTCTGCCTGTTACAACACCCATATTACCACTACCACCACTCATACCACTTAACCCATCATTGCCAGTCTTTTGCATCAGAATTACGATAATTAGCAATATTGCTATTACAATATGAACAAAAAGTAATATATTCATCATTTTCTAAAAAACCTATAATTTAATATTTGAACTAAAATTTGATAATCAAGTGAAGATTTGCCAATCATAACCCCATCAATATTCTGTATACTCAATATTTTTTCTATATTACCTAAATTTACAGATCCACCATACACTAAGCTAACATTATTTGCAACTTGGCTTTGCTGAAGAAAATAATTGAGGACATCAAATATCTCTGTTAATTCTTCTTGGTTAGGAATAATCCCTGTTCCTATAGTCCAAATCGGCTCATAGGCTATTATTACATCTATCCCCTCCCCTATTGTATCATTTGGCAGGGATTCCACTAATTGTTTTAATAAAAATTTTTTATAATTATTATTTTTTCGTGTAGCTAGGTCTTCTCCGATACAAATAATAGGGCTGATCTTGGCGTTCAAGCAATTCTCTGCTTTTTGTCTGATTAATTCATTGGATTCTTGAAAGAAACTTCTACGTTCACTATGACCAACAATAGCGTAATTAATACCACTTAGTTTCAGTAATAGGCTTGAATATTCTCCCGTATAACTTCCTTGTCCTTCAAATTGACTGACATTTTGTCCACAAAACTCTATAGATTTGAATTTATCAGATAAATAAGCAAGATAGGGAGCAGGAGGAGCTATAATAAATTTGTTGTTATGTTGCTGCTCTGTCAGCCTAGCACAAAATTTAAATGCATCATCTAAATTTATATGCATTTTCCAGTTAGCAATAATAAGTTTTTTCATAAAAATCGCTTGCAGATATTAGTGTACAGAACTATTTTAGTATACTACAAAAACTTGAAGAGAAAAATTTATATTTATGTTAAATAATATTAGAAACGCTGCTGATAGTTTTGTAATGCGTGTTTTACTTGGAATGATTGCCTTTGCATTTGTTGGATGGGGAATTAAAGATGTATTACAGACTACCAATAATTTTGATTTGATTACATTTTCTGATACAAAAACTATTAGCGAAGAAGATTTTCTAAAAGCAAAAGCTGAACAAATTCGTGTTATTCAAAAACAAACTGGAACACATCTTAGTGAAGAAGATATAAAGCAGTTGAATATTGATAATTTTATTATTAAAAAACTTATCAATAATCGCATCATGAACTATTTAGTACACTATTATAATCTAGATCTAACTGATGATACTGTGATTCAGTTTATAAAAGAATCTGCTAATTTTAAGAATGAGCAAGGTCTATTTGACGTAGCGCTCTTTAAAGGTTTCTTAAAAAATTCTTATATTAATGAGGAGGACTATGTATCTGACGTTAAAGAACATACCTTAAAGAATAGTCTAATTAGTATTTTTATAGAATCATTTCAAACACCAAAAATAATGGTCAAAAATATCGTAGACTATATGGCCGAAACAAGAGAGGTCGACCTTGTACAAATTGACCTAAAAGCTCAGCCTAAAGGTGCGTTTATGACTTATGCAACTCCGGTCGAGTTAGAAGAACTATACAAAGAAAACCAAGAGTTATTTGAAATACCAGAAAAACGTAGCTTGTCTTATGTAAAAATATCAAGTGAAGTGTTAGGTAAGCAAATTCATAATAGCGATGAAGAATTATTGAAGTTTTATCAGGATAACCAAGAAGAATTTGCTAATAAAAAATTTAGCGAGGTACGAAAACAGGTTAATGAATTATTGCAACAACAAAAAATAGAAGAGCTGAAGCTACTGTTAGCAAAAAATCTAGAAGATGATGTGGCAGCTGGTTCAAGTTTAACAGAAATTGCTGGAAAATATGAATTACCAATACAGAATTTAGATTCTGTAAGTTATAAGGATTTAACTAATAATATACAAGATGAATTTCAAGATTTGGCTAAGCCTGCGAGTGGCGAGCAAACAAAACGTAGTCAAACCGTTGTTCCTACGCGAAGTCCCATCGTGCCACAACGCCAACACTTGAAAGGCGAATTGTATATTGATCTTGGTCAAAATGCTGACAGTATTTTTGATCTTGCAGAAGGAGAATTATCATATCCAATGGAGCTAACTGATAAAGGAGCTTTTATATTGGTTGAGATTAAATCTATTCAGCCAAGTAAATTACAAGAATTCTCGGCAGTCAGAGATCAAGTATACGAACTATGGTATAAGCAATATATTAGAAAGATAAATTTAGGAAACATAGAGAGTCTTGCTAAAGAATATAAACCTGGTAAAAGTAAAAAACCTCTAGACATTACTACCAACCAAGCTGCAACTTTTTCTAGGTATGAAATTCATAATAATCAGCAATTACCAGCAGAATTACTATCAGCAATTTTTAATGCTAACATTGATTCCAATACTCCAGTTTTTCAGTCAAAAGATAAGGCGTATTTTGCTTATGTAAAATCAAAAAGAATTGATAAGACGAAAAGGCAAGAAATTCAGAAAAAAAATGAAGTAGATATTGCAGTAGCCATAAGAAACAATGTTATTGATGAGCTGATTAGCTATGCCATCAAGAAAAATAAAATGAAACAAAAGAGTATGTGATTTATATTGTAATCTCAGTTTGATGTAATAAATTAATAGTAGGCTCAAGTAATCATCGCCATTAGGGGTGATGTTACTGCCATGATGTCATTCCCGCTTCGGTCAGGAATCTACCGTCTTGCTAGTCAAGAAAAAAAGTAGATTATTATTCATAAATTTTATTATTTTTTACCATAGAATTTAAACAAATAATTATTTTACGCATAACGGTTACTAAAGCGACCTTTGCTTTTTTACCAGCATTAGTCATACGTTCATATAATGCCTTCATTTTGTCATTATGACGCATCGCTACTAAAGCAGCCATATACAAGCTTTTTCGAACAAAAAACCTGCCCCCTCTAATATGAGCCCCATTAGTTTTTTGACCGCTTTGGCTTGTTTTTGGGGCGAGTCCAACTAAGCTTGCAATTTCCTTATTGCTCAGCACACCAAGCTCTGGCAGTTCTATTAGCAAAACACTAGCTGTTTTTTCACCTATACCTTTATAGCTTATGAGTAAATCATTTTTTGCCTTTAAACTCTTATCTTCCTTTATAGCAGCCTTTATATCTTTTCTAATTTCCTCAAGCTGTTTTTTGCCACACTTTATCATTTTTTCGAGATATTTCTTAGCCTTCTCGGATGCAACTTTTGTTCTGCATTGATTAGCATGTATATCTTCTTCTATATTACGTTCTATGCTCCTTAGAGATTGTAATTCTTCTTGTATAACAGAAATTATTTGGTCTCCTTTCTCATCATTAGCAATAAAAGCTGCATATTTCTCAAGTAATAACGCATCCAATTTATCAGTTTTAGCAAAATGGTTACAGACCTTAGCAAAAGCGTGAACTCTATTAGGATGAGCTCTATGCACAGCAAGCCCGGCTTGTTGCAACATCCTCATAACCAAACGTTCATAACCGCCAGTAGATTCCAAAACAGTAAGCACAATATTTCGAGAAGCTATTTCTGATTTTATAAAATCAGAAATAGCTTTATCTGTATTTTTAATCTTACAATGAATATTGTTCATAGATATATCAAGCGTATTTTTTGAAACATCTATTCCCATAAATATCTTGCTTTTTTCAGTCATTTGCTTTACCTATAATTAGTGGTTGTTTTGCAAAGTTTTGATACATGATTGTAAATTCGATCTCTAAAGGATCATCCTACCGTTCGTATTATACTTTGCGATTCAAGGAAGGAGTGCACCAAGATTCCCTCGGTCTTTAAAGACCAATCTAAATTAAACGGCGTCACTCCTTCCGACCATATTAACTCCATATTGAGCTAATATTCAAGATACAATCTAAAGAAATAAACAGGAAGGGTGCTTTAGACATTCTAGATTCCCGCCTACGCGGGAATGACATAAAGAGAATCAGGGATACATAATGGCAAGTAGGGATGGCATAATGGCGGCAGGGGTTGTAAGATAAAACTATGATATAATGAAAAAAGTAAGTGGCACTCGTCAGGGGTGAGTTTATACAAACATTGTCATCAAGAGACCACTTACTTAATAAGCTCGAACGTTTAAATAGTTCATTGGGCTGAAACGCCCGCTTACAATCGTAAATATGTCGAGGATTTTATGACCCCAACGGATAAATTATATAACAATTTTATTGGTATTGATATAGCAAAATCAACTTTTGCAGTAGCAATATCTAATAATAATAAAATTATGACTTTTTCTAATAACACTATTGGATTTAAGGAATTTTTTAAGCAATATAAAAGTTTTTTGACTGACTCCCTAATAGTATTAGAGACTACAGGTGGATATGAAACTGAATTAGTAAATTTTTTATTAAGCAAAAAATGTGCTGTTCATAGAGCACATGCCCAAAAAGTAAAGTACTTTATAAGATCACTTGGTACTCGTGCTAAAACTGATTCTGTAGATGCTCAAGCTTTAGTAAAATATGGACAAGAAAGGCATAAGGAATTATCTTTACAACAAAAACCTGATCAAAAGATGAGCAAGCTAAAAATATTTTTATCTCGTCGTGATGATTTAGTAAAATTGCAGACTCAAGAGAAAAATAGGATGGCAGGACCTAATAATGATATGATAAAAGATAGTATAGAAGATTTATTGTTATGTTTATCCAAAGCTATAAAGAAATTAGAAGAAGAGATAGCCGAGTTAACAACCGATGAAAAGACTGTAGAACAGCTTGAGGTATTGGAGACAGTAACCGGTATTGGTAAGGTTGTTAGTAAAGTTTTATTAGCATTTTTACCAGAGATTGGTAAGGTTGATCGGAGGCAAATAGCTAGTTTAGTCGGAGTAGCCCCACATCCTAAGGATAGTGGACAATATAAAGGGTATCGTTCAGTTAGTGGTGGTAGACAAAATGTACGAACCAAATTATTTACTGCAGCAATGGCAGCAGCTAAATCAAAGAGCAAGTTAGGTGAATATTATAGAGAGCTAATTGCTAGAGGTAAAAAGCCTATAGTTGCCATTACTGCTTTAATGCGTAAAATTATTGTCATTGCTAATGCAAGGGTTAGAGATTATTATTTAAAATCGGCAAAGACTTGATAAAAATTTAAACCTATATTTATTTAAATTTTTATCAAGTCGTGGTTTACTGTGAATGTTAAGCTAGAGATTTTTTGTTATTTCTCTAAACCAATTTGGTTTTTTATTTTAAACTTTTTTTTAATTTTTTAAAAATCATAGTTGATGACATCCGAAGGTGCAGGAACACCCTAGGCTATTAAACCGATGTCTTACATCAATACTTGAGGTTATTGTATGTTATCATGATATAAATAAGACAATTTAAATAACTAATTTTAACTATATTGTTACTAAATCTTGCATATTAATATATATTAAGATTATATTATGTCATATTAATATAATCTTAATATGTGTTTATTATGTCAAAACATCGTACGCTACTAGAAGAAAGGCTTTCTAATACAGTAACATTACTTAAGAATGAAATTGATAAAATAGAACGAGCTAAAAAGTTATTTGCTACTGATAGTAGTGTTCATGAGATATTGAAGGCTGCTGATTTGGAAAAATGTTGTAATTTTGTAAAAAATACGGAAAGTAAATTAATAACTAGTCAGGAACTAAAATTAGCCAGTCGGGAATTAAAAGTTAGTTTAAAGGGTCTATATATAAAAAAATCTACCTTACTAAGGTATGATATAGATGATTGCAGAAATTTTGAAGAACGCAGTGACCAAATAGACGAAATAATTCAAGCTAGAAAGTTACTTAAATGTATTGACCAACATAATTTTAAGGAAGCACTGAAGATTGCTGGGTTGAGCTATATAATTAAGGAGTCTACACCATGGATAAGTAGAATATTGGAAAATACTTTTTTTGAAAATTTGGATGAATATTTAGAAGTTAAACGGGGAGAATATGAGACAATACTAGAGGCACGTCAGGCTGAATATGAGCGTGAACCAAGTACTCCAGAACTATCCCTATCAACTCCTCTTGAAGGATCAAGTAACTGTAATACGTATGTTACTAATAACAACCCTCCAATACCACCTTCAGCACCACCTAGTGTACAACCACTTGATCATTTATGCCCGCAACTACCTTCAGATATTACGACTACATCCCATACAATGAACCCTCTTCCGAAAGCTCGTAGACCTGCACCATCAATACCAGCTTCAGCACCACCTCCATATAGTAAATATTATAGTGAAGCAGTGCATGATGTATCTGATGAGACCCTTTTAGGTGATTTATATCATCATAATTAAGCTCAGTTCGATATAAGTACCCATAGTACCCTACATTTTTCTATAATCGTCATCGCGAGGCATCTTTAGATGCCGTGGCGATCTAGGTAAACGGCGAAGCTGTTTTTTCTAATACGCTTCGCGTATCCTAGATTGCCGCGTCGCCGCTTTCAGCGACTCCTCTCTAATAGACGATCAGCAGCCATTTTAATAGTGGTTATATAAAAAATGTAGGGTAACCTCAGTTCGATATAAGAATTAATAATTCTTATATCGAACTGGCTTTGTTATAAGGAAAAATGCACTCTTGAAGCGATTCTGCGAGTACATTTTAACTTTTTTACCGTTCAATAGATGATTTTAATTATTAAAATCACATATTGAATGGAGTGTTATATTTTAACAATCAGGTGGGCAGCCGCTTCAAACCTGATTGTTTCTATATTATAACACGAAAGTTCGATGTAACAAGTTACATCGAATTCAGGTTAGGGTACTATGATAAGCACCAAACAAAATGATACGCATTATGTCAACATATAACTCAAACATTTTCGGCAGGGTAATTTAAAAGTCGGGTTGTAAGCCTAATAGATAAGGGAAAAAGTGCTTAATATGTACTCGATGTCATTCCCGCGTAGGCGGGAATCTACCGTCTTGCTAGTCAAGAAAAAAAGTAGATTATTATTCATAAATTTTATTATTTTTTACCATAGAATTTAAACAAATAATTATTTTACGCATAACGGTTACTAAAGCGACCTTTGCTTTTTTACCAGCATTAGTCATACGTTCATATAATGCCTTCATTTTGTCATTATGACGCATCGCTACTAAAGCAGCCATATACAAGCTTTTTCGAACAAAAAACCTGCCCCCTCTAATATGAGCCCCATTAGTTTTTTGACCGCTTTGGCTTGTTTTTGGGGCGAGTCCAACTAAGCTTGCAATTTCCTTATTGCTCAGCACACCAAGCTCTGGCAGTTCTATTAGCAAAACACTAGCTGTTTTTTCACCTATACCTTTATAGCTTATGAGTAAATCATTTTTTGCCTTTAAACTCTTATCTTCCTTTATAGCAGCCTTTATATCTTTTCTAATTTCCTCAAGCTGTTTTTTGCCACACTTTATCATTTTTTCGAGATATTTCTTAGCCTTCTCGGATGCAACTTTTGTTCTGCATTGATTAGCATGTATATCTTCTTCTATATTACGTTCTATGCTCCTTAGAGATTGTAATTCTTCTTGTATAACAGAAATT
Source organism: Candidatus Tisiphia endosymbiont of Ditula angustiorana (assembly GCF_964026425.1). Lineage (NCBI taxonomy): Bacteria > Pseudomonadati > Pseudomonadota > Alphaproteobacteria > Rickettsiales > Rickettsiaceae > Candidatus Tisiphia > Candidatus Tisiphia endosymbiont of Ditula angustiorana. The sequence continues at coordinate 1,719,818 of NZ_OZ032143.1, read as the reverse complement.
ATTTGGTCTCCTTTCTCATCATTAGCAATAAAAGCTGCATATTTCTCAAGTAATAACGCATCCAATTTATCAGTTTTAGCAAAATGGTTACAGACCTTAGCAAAAGCGTGAACTCTATTAGGATGAGCTCTATGCACAGCAAGCCCGGCTTGTTGCAACATCCTCATAACCAAACGTTCATAACCGCCAGTAGATTCCAAAACAGTAAGCACAATATTTCGAGAAGCTATTTCTGATTTTATAAAATCAGAAATAGCTTTATCTGTATTTTTAATCTTACAATGAATATTGTTCATAGATATATCAAGCGTATTTTTTGAAACATCTATTCCCATAAATATCTTGCTTTTTTCAGTCATTTGCTTTACCTATAATTAGTGGTTGTTTTGCAAAGTTTTGATACATGATTGTAAATTCGATCTCTAAAGGATCATCCTACCGTTCGTATTATACTTTGCGATTCAAGGAAGGAGTGCACCAAGATTCCCTCGGTCTTTAAAGACCAATCTAAATTAAACGGCGTCACTCCTTCCGACCATATTAACTCCATATTGAGCTAATATTCAAGATACAATCTAAAAAAAATAGCCTGAAAGACTATTAAGTAATATAGATCCCAGCCTACGCTGGGATGACATCGGTAGTGGTTGAATTTGTATCTATAACAACTAATGATTGTGAATTTTAAATTACCCTGCATTCTCGGGTTAGCTTTGTCTATTAACTATATAGGATTTTACTATAGTATTGGTCTAAACATAAATAATTATTTAACTAACGCTCTGTTTTTGTTGTTCTATTATTAAACTTTATCAGACTTTTACAAATATACACACAATATTTTGTTCACAGAATATTTTTCTTAAAAATTTTTCTTTTTACCCCTTGAACTGTTACAAAATCAGGCATATATAGAATACACATTATAAGTATTAAAAACCTATGGAGGTAAGAATGTCTTTTATACCATTGCACGATAGAATTGCGGTAAAACCAATTCAACAAGAAGAAAAAACAAGTGGAGGAATTATTATTCCTGATACAGCAAAGGAAAAACCAATACAAGGTGAAGTAGTAGCTGTAGGTAAGGGAACAAGAAGTGAGAATGGTACTGTCCATCCATTAGAAATTAAAGTAGGAGATAAAGTGCTTTATGGCAAATGGGCTGGCACTGAAGTAAAAGTTGATGGTTTAGATTTGGTCATTATGAAAGAAAGTGATGTCATGGGCATAATTGGTTAATAATTTATTTATTGTAAGGAGAATATATATATGGCAGTAAAATTAATAAAACACGGCTCACATGCACGTGAACAAATGCTAAAAGGTATTGATATTTTAGCTGATACCGTAAAAGTAACATTAGGTCCAAAAGGTAGAAATGTTGCAATTGAACAATCATTTGGAGCACCAAGGCTAACCAAAGACGGCGTAACTGTTGCAAAAGCCATTGAGCTAAAAGATAAAGCTCAGAATTTGGGAGCCCAATTGGTAAAATCTGTGGCAAGCAAAACATCTGATGTCGCTGGTGATGGAACAACTACCGCAACTGTGTTAACTCAAGCAATAGCAAGAGGAGGCAATAAAGCCGTAGTAGCCGGTTTTAACCCTATGGATATAAAACGCGGTATAGACTTAGCAGTTAACCTAGTAGTTGAAGAAATTAGGAAAGCAAGTAAAAAGATCAGTAGCCAAGGGGAGATTGCTCAAGTTGGTACTATTTCGTCAAATGGTGATAAAGAAATTGGTGAAAAAATTGCCATGGCTATGGAAAAAGTAGGCAAAGAGGGAGTAATTACCGTCGAAGAAGCCAAAAATTTTAGTTTCGATGTAGATGTAGTTGAAGGTATGATGTTTGATAGAGGTTATCTATCACCATATTTTGTTACTAATTCCGAAAAGATGGTAGCAGAATTGGAAAATCCTTTTATCTTACTATTTGAAAAGAAATTATCAAATTTACAACAAATGTTACCAGTACTTGAAGCGGTAATGCAATCAGGACGTCCTTTACTTATAATCGCTGAAGATGTAGAAGGAGAAGCATTGGCTACTCTAGTAGTAAATAAATTACGTGGTGGGTTAAAAGTTGCAGCAGTTAAAGCTCCTGGCTTTGGAGATAGGAAAAAATTCATGATGGAAGATCTATCTATTTTAACCAATGGTCAGCTTATCAGCGAAGATCTTGGTATGAAGCTTGAGAATGTTAATATCAAAATGTTGGGTACTGCTAAAAAAGTTACCATCTCTAAAGACAATACTGTCATAATTGACGGTGCTGGGAGTAAGGTAGACATTGCCGCTCGTTGTTCACAAATTCGTAAACAAATTGATGAATCTACTTCAGATTATGATAAAGAAAAATTACAAGAGCGTTTGGCTAAACTTGCTGGTGGTGTAGCTGTCTTAAAAGTTGGCGGTACTACTGAAGTTGAAGTAAAAGAAAGAAAAGATCGTGTTGAGGATGCCCTGCATGCTACTAGAGCTGCAGTAGAAGAAGGTGTTGTTGCAGGAGGTGGGGTCACTCTTTTCTATGCAGCAAAAGCTTTAGAATCGTTAAAAAATACTAACGAAGATCAACAGGCTGGTATTAACATAGTTAAGGATGCATTGCAGGCTCCATTAAGGCAAATTGCAGAAAATGCTGGTGAGGAAGGAGCTATTGTAGTTGGAAAACTTAATGATAGTAAAGACAAAAATTTTGGCTTCAATGCTCAAGACATGTGTTATGTTAATATGATTGAGGCTGGTATTATTGATCCGACAAAAGTTGTGCGTACAGCTTTACAAGATGCTGCATCAGTTGCTTCTTTGATTATTACTACAGAATCATTTATTATTGATGAGCCAGCTGATAAAGATGAATCTGCTATGCCACGTGGTGGTATGGGCGGCATGGACTTCTAACGCTCATTATCCTCATACGAACAACACTTTGATGTCATCCCTCTGCTTTCTTGTAGGGATGGCATCTTTTTACCATTCATTTGAGTATACTGCTCGTAAATGAATGAGTTGGTATACGATAACCTCAAGTATACTACTCGTAAATGAAGAGTTGATAGACGATAGAATCAAAATTATGATAGTAGCAGGAGTCGAAGGGTCGAGGTGCTAGGCGTACATTTGTGAGTACCAGACATCTTGGAAAACGACAACGCAATTGTTGATTTTCATCGAGTATATACTCAAGAACCTAAGCAAGGGGTAGATATGTTTGTTGCTTATCAGAATAAGTAAAAATTTGCCCAGTTTTTATATCAAAAAACCATAAATGAATAATTAGCTCTTTCTTGGTCACTAGTTCATTAATCCATGGAAACGTCATACAATTTTGATATGATTGTTTAAGTGCTAATTTTGTATAATCATCAGCATTATGATGTCTAAAATTAGGTGTTTTTATCAGAGAAACCCAGTTGGTTATAAAATCATTCTGCACTCTATCGTCACTATTTAATAATTCTTGAATTCCTCCACATTGGCTATGTCCTAATACAATTAAGTGTTCAACTTTCAAAAAGCATATTCCAAACTCTAAGGCAGCACTTGTGCCATGATGAGATCCATCTTTTTCGTAAGGAGGAACAATATTTGCTACATTACGTACAACAAATAAATCCCCTGGATCACATTGTAGTATTAATGCCGGATCTACTCGTGCATCACAACAAGCAACCACCATAATCTTTGGTTGTTGACCATCACGGGATAGACTCTGCATAATAGATTTATTACCATAAGCATATTTTTTTCTAAATAGCTGATAGCCTTTTAGTATTTTTTTAAAACTTTGTTGCATATATGACCCTCAAGACGTCACTGCAATTATAGCAGATATTTTTCAAGCACTAATAGATTTTAAATTTTTGTAGGCATACCATCCCAACGTTTTATTAAATCAGTGTTAATATCAAAAATATCAAGAATCCGTGAAATTGAATAATTTATCATATCATCCAAGGTTTTAGGTAAATTATAAAAAGCAGGTACTGGAGGGGCAATTATCCCACCATAATTCGTTACTTTTAACATATTTTCTAAATGACCTAGATGTAAAGGCGTCTCTCTTATCATCAACACCAGTTTTCTTCGTTCTTTTAGTGTGACCCCTGCTGCTCTACTGATTAAATTATTCTCAATACTGCCAGCAATTGATGCCAGAGTTCTCATGCTACATGGGGCTATTATCATGCCAAATGTCCTAAAAGCACCGCAAGAAACCCTAGCCCCAATATCAGAAAGATTGTAACAGTAATCTGCTATATCTTTTACTTGTTCTATGGAATAATTCGTCTCATGTAATATGGTAAGATGAGCAGATTTTGAAATAATTAGATGACTCTCAATATTTATCTGCCTCAGAATCTCAAGTAACCTTATACCATATATTGCTCCAGAAGCTCCAGAGATTGCCACAAGCAATTTTTTTTTATTATCGCTAGTCATAGCTATATTTTTTCCTTTCAAAGTGTATTTGCTTATATTAAAATGATGCTTGGTTTACAAAAAACCAAGCTTTTAACTGATTATGGAGTTTGCATATGAGTCTCATGAGCCACATACAAAGTTTACAAAAAAAACATAATGATTTAGAAAGACTAATAAATACCGGATTTTTGCATTTGCAAGATAATACTAAAGTCAGGCAGTTAAAGAAACAAAAATTAATATTAAAAGATAAAATCTTATTGCTATATAAAGGTTTCACCAAGAATGCTACTATCTCTCAGAAGTAAAGGATTAGCTATTATTTTGTCTTCACCCTCGGCTACTGGTAAATCTAGCTTAGCTAGAGCAATTTTAAAAATCGACAGTAATCTTAGATTATCCGTTTCTGCAACTACTAGAAGGTCAAGAACAGATGAAGTTGATGGAGTAAGTTACTATTTCAAGACCAAAGAGGAATTTAATAAATTAATTGAGCAAGATGCATTTCTTGAATATGCAAATATTTACAATAATTATTATGGAACACCTAAAAAAGTTGTAGAAGACTTACTAAATCAAGGGTTAGATGTTTTGTTTGATATAGATTGGCAAGGTACAAAGCTAATAAAAAAAACCTTGCCAAATGTAATTACAATTTTTATTTTGCCACCGAGTCCTAGTATTTTGCAACAACGAATTAAAGATAGAGGGCAAGATAGTAAAGAATCAATAAAGTTGCGTATGAAATTGGCTACTAAAGAAGTGTATTATGCCAAACAATATGATTACGTGGTTATTAACAATGATTTTGATACCACTCTTGCAACAATATACTCTATAATCACTGCTGAGCGATCGAAAAGAATAAGACTTGATTTAGGCAAGTTTTATAATGATTGGCATGACCAACTTTGACGTTATACGCGAATTTTGGATAAGAATTAACTAATTCTTATCCAAAATTCGGTGAAATTATAGAAACAATCAGATTTGAGACGGCTCTGCATCTGATTGTTAAATTAACCTGAATTCGATGTAACAAGTTAATACTAGACCCAGTATCATCTCTATTGTGGGTGATGTCACCCCTGCGTAGGCAGGGGTCTAAAGAAGTAGCAAGGATTAAGTGCTTAAACATTTTTAGATCCCTGCTTTCGCAGGGATGACATCGAGCGTGCAGAGAATAATAATTATTCTTACATCGAACTGAGGTTAATTATTAAAATCACATATTGAATGGAGTGTTATATTTTAACAATCAGGTGGGCAGCCGCTTCAAACCTGATTGTTTCTATATATAACACGAAAGTTCGATGTAACAAGTTACATCGAATTCAGGTTAATTAGACAAAATTTCTCTTTAACTGGTCTACATTTATTTCTTTTATAAATTGATCTTGTATTGTCTGCAAGTTATCTTGAACATTATCCCAAAAATTTTTAATTTCTTGTTCGTAAGCAACCAGTTCAGACATAGTCCAATTAAATTGTTCAAAAAGTTTATATAAATTATTTAGGGTGTGTCATCAATTGAGCCAAATTACCATGGAAGCCATATAAACAGCACCCAAAAAGTTCTGAGATGTTTTGTCAAATCGTGTTGCAATAGCTCTATATTGCTTCAATTTTGCAAAAAAGTTCTCAATCAAATGCCTAGCTTTATATAGGTCCTTATCATACTTAGCTGGATTCACACGATTCTTCTTTGGGGGAATCACAGCTATACATCCCTTATCTTTCAGCTTATCTCGCATACGTACATCGGCATCATAAGCCTTATCAGCAAGTACAGCATCCGCTTTCGTCAATTCATTCATCAAAACATCAGATCCTTGCAAATCATGAGCTTGAGTGTGCCAAGAATCAATAACTTCATCGTAGTAAGTTATTGAATGCTTAGTAATAGATGGTGGTAGGTCCACCGAGATCGGCTAGCACGAGCAGATCTCAAACGACCCCACGGTGCTGTTTCTTTCAAGGAGATGGTGTTGAGCGGATGGGGAAAAGGCGATGTAGATCGTCACGTATGATTCAAGGAGACGAGCGTAAGCGAACCAATCGATGAGGTGTCGAAATCTGAGTAAATACTGTCAAAACTAGGGAATCTCAAGCATCGCTAGGATAAGGACTAATCGGTAATGTGTGTTTTGGATTAGTGACAGTCGATATAGAGATGGCGTGAACTTGAATTAGGCTATTACTTAGAACTTGGGAACCATTCCTATTCTCTTTTCTTCCATGGGAGTGGGGTGGATAAAGTTGTAGTAGCGATGAAGGTTTGGAAACAAACTGGAGCAAAGGGCTTTACTTTTGGAGTGATAGAAGATCAAACAACCAATTAGGTAGGAAATGATACTTATATGACTAAACATTATGATGTAAGCAAGGATGAAGTAATGAATGCTTGGAAGAGTGTTCGAAAAAGCGGAGGAGCATGTGGCTTTGATGGCATCACTATAGAAGATGTTGAAGGAGATTTGGATAATCAACTCTATAAGATATGGAATAGGATGTCAGCAGGAAGCTATATGGCTAAATCTGTGCTTTTAGTGAATATCCCTAAAGCTAAGGGGGGATATCGCCAACTTGGGATACCTACTGTTTGTGATCGCATAGCACAAGTAGTTGTTAAGAATAGACTAGAATCAATACTAGAAGACAAATTTTGCCAAAACTCGTATGCTTACAGACCCGGTAAAAGTGCAATAGATGCTGTGACGGTATGTAGAGAGAGGTGTTTTGTGCATGAGTGGTTGGTAGAGATTGATATTAAAGGATTCTTTGACAATATAGATCATGATATATTACTGGATATGCTTTTAAAACATACTGATGACAAAGTTATTGTATTATATGCGAAAAGGTTCTTGAAAGCGACAGGAATAGAGAGTGGCAGGAATATAGAAATAGCAAGGGAAAAAGGCACTCCGCAGGGTGGGGTAGTCAGTCCGATACTTGCTAATTTGTATTTACATGAAGCTTTTGATAATTGGATGCAAGAGATACATAGCAATATAAAGTATGAGAGATATGCCGATGATATTGTGGTTCATTGTTGCAGTGAGAAGCAAGCATATTTTATTAAAGAGAAAGTTCAAGCAAGGCTAAAGCAATATAAGCTAGAGCTGAACCTAGAAAAGACCAAGATAGTATACACAGGAATTAAAAACGATCATGATCATAGGAAGCATAATTTACCACGTAAATTTAGCTTTTTGGGGTATGATTTTAAGCCAAGAATATGGCACGGTAAACTTGTATATACGCCTGGAATTGGCACAGGAGCTATGAAAATGATTAAAGATAAAATAAAGAAGACGTGGCAACTTAAGGTAAGTGTGAGTGGTAGCTTAGAAGATATAGCGGAAAGGGTGAATCCGGTTATTCGAGGATGGATAAACTATTATGGTCATTATAGGAGATCGGATTTATACAAACTAGAATACGTGATAAATAACTATCTAGTGCGATTTATTAAGAAGAAGTACGAGAGTTATGCAACATGGAATAAGGCTTGGAAACACTTAGGCAAACTAAAAGCAGAATCAGCTCACACATTTTGTCATTGGTACATGATAAGTGAATCCAAAGGAAGAGCCGTATAACGCGAGAGTGTTACGTAAGGTTCTGTGAGAGCCTGAAGTGCAAACCTTGGGCTACTCGACCCCGGGGTAAGATGGAATCCCGTTGGATTCCCTAGAGCGTCACATGTGGCATGGATTTTAGTACTCAGCCCCCCTTTACCTCGTCCAATTGCTTGGTCATCATCTAACTCTTTTTTTTAGCACCGGCACTATGTTGATGAGCCCTAACAATGGTTGAATCAATCATGGCATACTCGTTATCAGCATCTTCAGCCAGCATCTCAAAAACCTTTTTCCACACACCTGTCTTGCTCCACCTTGAATGACGTAGGTGAATCACTCGAAAATCTCCAAAACGTTCAGGTAGGTCTCTCCAAGGTATACCAGCCCTATATCGATACAAGACTGCTTCTACAAATAGGCGATTATCCTTGGCTGTTACACCAACAGACTCTTCCCTTCCAGGTAGCTTATCTTTAATCCGATCCCATTGATCGTCACGTAGAGCATATCGACGCATAGAGAAAATTTATCCTTAATTTTTTCTCTATTACACAACAAATAAACGCTCCTGTCAACTTAATTGATGACACACCCTAGCTAAAATATTTTCTGCGTAATCTTTACTATTTAAGGACTTTAAATGATTATTCATGGTTTTACTAAGATTAGTACTATCTTGCCCTAAATCTACTAGAAACTTTGAAGCTTTTGCATCTATAACCATTAAGTTACCAGAAGGTAAGAAAACTAGGGCATCTGGTCTAAGTTTTAAATTATCGGTAGTTGTCACAGAATACTGTATGATAAAGTCTAAATTAGAACGTAGACCTGATGATTTTAGAATGTTCTCAAGAGTAATTTCAGCAAGTAATCCAGCTCCAGATGGAGAAAGAAGGGATTGTTTAATAATGTCTACTGTTCCTTTAGATTGTTCGATATCCCTACTTAATGATCCAACCATGTTTATTAAACGTTCAAACTCGTTATTAAATTTGCTTGTTGCCCCCGAAATATTTTTTTCTGATAATTCCCTTGCTTCTTGATTTTCCCGTCTATGAATTTCAATTAATTGTTTAGACAATTCATTACCAAGATCAAATAAAGCATTTTTTGCAGATGCATAGGACTCCTGTCTTGCTTTATCTGCTTCAGCTATCAATTGACTTTGATAGTCTACTTTACTAGATAATTGCTCAATTTTTTGGATATAAGAAATTTTTTCTTGCTGCAAAATTTGATTCTGCTTACTTGCTTCTAAATAGTTATTTGATAGAAAGCCTAATTCTGCATTTAGTTTGCTTGTCTTATGATAAAACCAAGCAAATAAACCAAATAAAACAACAAGTCCGGTAGTAAGCAATAATGGAATATAACTCATTGATAAATTTACTCTTTAGTTAGTAATTTCGGGATTACCCGCTCTTCTAAAGGACCAGTTGGCATAGCTGGCTTTAATAATTTCGGAGTTAAAATGAATTTAGTCTTTTGTTCAATAGGCGAAAGAGTAACAAAATAACTATGCGGTTGCTGAATTATCCCGTATTTATCCCATTCTGGGTATTGCCTATCTAGGTTACCTTTAAATTCATGAGGGCCATAAACTTCAATCTCACCAAATTTATATTTCTTTAGTGGAAATACTTCATTAATATAAAAGAAATCATTAGGAAATCTACCTAACGTTCTGAAATTAGCATATATAAACATGTTGTCTTTTGGACGAAAAATAAAAATATCTATACATACCTTGTTACATATAGTGTAAAAATCTTGATGGTAAGTTTTATAACCTAACTCGACAAAATCTGTTAATATATCTTGTAACCTTATTTCATCAGCGTGCATTACGCCAATATCTAAGTCATCATCAAAAGGTATGATGCCTTTATGCCTTGCTGCCCCAAGAAGTGTACCACTTGTAATCCAATATTGTATGTTATGTTTAGTCAATATCTCATGAGTATCTTTCATTAATTGGTATAAGCTTAGGGCTTTGTTTTCACTAATTGTATATTTCTGTACTTGTTGGTCGGTAGGAGTTACATATCTCCATTTGTGATCATAAAACTCTACATAGCCTAGGTACAAACCATAGGTAATTATAAGTACTCCAGCTATTTTTAAAAAAAAGTTATTAGTTTTTTTATGATTTTTGTGCATATATATTTCCCATGTTTATTTTAGTAGACTTTTTTAAAGTTATAAACTATAAGTTGCTTTAGTCAGATAATTATATAATTAATAATATATGAAAGTAAAACCAGTAATTATGGCTGGTGGTCTAGGAACTAGATTATGGCCATTATCACGACAGATGCAACCGAAACAATTTATAAGAATATTTAAGAATTTGAGTTTAATACAAAAAACTTTGATTACAAACAGAACTTTAGGCAAACCAACTTTAATAATTACTAAGGAATATGAATTAATAGCAAAAGAGCAACTTAGAGAGCTAAATATAGAAGCAGACTTAATAATAGAACCTATGCCTAAAAATACAGCTTCATGTGCAATTATATCAGCTATTCAAGCAAAGAATAATGGTTATGATACGGTCATACTACTGCCTTCTGATCATTATATACATGATATTGATAAGTACCTAATTACTATTAATGAATCTTTGAATTATGTCGCAAAATTTGGTATTTGTACTATTGGGGTTAAACCTAGTTTTGCAAATACCGAATATGGTTATATTAAAATAAATAAGTTATTAGCAGATAGAACTTACAACACCCAACAATTTGTGGAAAAACCTACTCTTCAACAAGCACAAAATTATCTAGCAAATGGCAAATATTTTTGGAATTCAGGAATTTTTATTTTTAATATAGATTTTATTTTAAAGCAGGCTAAATTATGGCAAAAAGAACTCTTTAAACATGCATATGATGCATATTATTTTGCAACCAAAGATCATAATAATATAGCACTTGCTTTAGAACCATACTTACATATTACCCCAATTTCCTTAGACTATGCTATAATCGAAAATATTAGTCAAATGATTATGATAGAAGCCAATTTTAGTTGGAGTGATATTGGAAATTGGCATTCTTTATGGCAAATACAAAAAGAAGATATAACGAATAATTACTGCGAAGGCGATGTTATAAACATTGATAGTACAAATTCATATATTAGTTCTAATAATAAGCTTACTGCTGTAATAGGAGTTGATAATATAATAATTATTAATACTGAGGATGCTTTACTGATCGTAAATAAATCAAGAGTTGAGAAAATAAAGCAGCTTGTAATGGAAATGACAGAGATGGGACGAAAAGAAGTATTATGAACTTACGTGAGAGTATAAAAAATTATGTCAGCAATTTTCAAGAAGAATATGAATATAAAGAAAGGATGTTGGACTTTTTAGATAATTGTAAAAATCCATTTAGTAGGGAGACAAAAGAAGGACATTTTACCGGTTCGGGATTCTTGGTTAATTCTAATAAAACAAAATTCTTACTAATGCATCATCGTAAGTTGGATAAATGGTTGCAACCAGGAGGACATTGTGATGGTAATAATGACATTTTGGCTGTAGCAATTAAAGAGGCACAGGAAGAATCTGGTATTTTAGAGATTGAACCGATTTCTAGACAGATTTATGATATAGATATTCATCTAATTCTTAGTAATTCTATAGACCAAGAACATTATCATTATGATGTGAGATTTTTATTAAAAACCGTTTGTAACGACCATTTTGTAAAAAATTCTGAATCAAACGAATTACGATGGATAGAATTTGCTTCTAATCATCAAGAACTTGTGCTAGATAATTCAGTAGAAAGGATGATAAAGAAGTACACTCTTATGCTTTGAAGAATTGGCTTCGTAAATATATGATGCTATGATCTCAAGAGTTTAGACGATAGAATCAAAATTATGATAGTAGCAGGAGTCAAAGGGTCGAGCGGCGTAGCGTACATTTAGTACGTGGCTACCTACAATCCCTGAAGACTACAACTGTCGAAAATTAGTAAATACAGCTTCTCTATACGTCTATTAGCGAGGAAACCGTAAGGTCGACGAAGCAATCCAGTAACATCATTTATCTATAGATTGTTTCCTAGATTGCTTCGCTTACGCTCGCAATGACGCTGTGGTATAGGTATTGTAAACTTTCGACAGTTATGCCCTGAAGACGACAACGCAATTCTTGAAGTTCTACCTGAGTATATATACCTTAATTTTTTGGTTATAATTTATGTTAAAAATCTTTGAACAATATAAGTCTCATCCATTTGCTAAATATTTTCTGATTTTGTTTGGCGTAATAGTCGTCTACTTAGCTTATCATATTTATATTTGGATTCATACAGAATCGACTGATAATGCGTATATTGAGGCTGACATATCCAGCGTTAGCTCTGAGATTAATGGAGTGGTTAAGAATGTATTTATTTCAGATAATATGAGGGTAAAAGAAGGTGATCTTATTGCTGAGATCGATGATCAGGATTATAAGTCACGTCTTGCTTCGCTGGAAGCTTCTATTAAGGCATCTATTAAAAATATAGAAATCATAGAATAAAAGACTTTAATAGCTCAAATTAGTTTAGAGCTTTGTCAAGAGGTTGTTGATTCTGCTAGTACTAATTTGGAGATTAACTCAGTTGATTATATAAGAACTCAAGAGCTTAACAAAGAGAGTTTTGCTAGTAAAAAGACGTTAGATGAATCTAAAATGTCTTTTACTAAAGCAAAGACTGATCATAATCAGGCAAAGTTAAACTTGCAAATTGCACAGCAGAACTTACTACTTTTAGCTTTACAGAAAACTGCTGAGGAAGAAAAAATGAAAGGGTTACTGGAAGATAAAAATATAGTAGCTAGAAGTTTAGTAAATACCCAAATTATAGCCCCAGTTAACGGAGTAATAGCAAATAGTAGCTTGCAGGTAGGTAATTTTATTAATCCAGGGAGAGTATTATTTTTTGTTGTGCAGGATGAACAAATGTATGTAAAAGCTAATTTTAAAGAGACGCAAATTGCAAAATTGCAACCAAAGCAAAAAGTTAAATTACAGTTTGATTCTTTACCAAAAAAGATCATATACGGCAGAATACGTAATATATCACCAGCTACCGGCTCAAAATTTAGTCTAATTCCGACTGATAATGCAACTGGTAATTTTACTAAGATTGTTCAACGGATTCCTGTGCTAATAGATTTTGAGACTCCTAAAGATATTACTAGTAATTTGATACCAGGAATGTCTGCTATAGTTTCGGTCAGGACTAATTAACCTGAATTCGATGTAACTTGTTACATCGAACTTTCGTGTTATATATAGAAACAATCAGGTTTGAAGCGGCTGCCCACCTGATTGTTAAAATATAACAAAGCCAGTTCTATATAAGAATTATTAATTCTTATATAGAATTGAGGTTAATTAGTACAACTGTTGAAAGTTAAAAAATCGTCATTGCGAAGTGCTGTTGTAAGGCTTAAACCGTCATTGCGAGGAGCCGCTGCAAGCGGCACTTCGCAATGACGGTTAAGAAAAAACTTGATTATCGACTAATAGTGAAGTATCAACTTAGAAATCAGGTTATATCAAGGATGGTTCGTTATATGATGCAATCTATGATTAAATCAGGGTAATTTAAAAGTCACAATTAATAGTTGTTATAGATATAAAGTTAACTACTATCGATGTCATTTCCGCGTAGGCGGGAATCCATAATCCATAATCCATAATATTTAATAGTTTTTCAGGCTTATTTTTTTAGATTCCCGCCTACGCGGGAATGACATCGAGTGCATATTAAGCACTTTTTCCTTTATCTATTAGGCTTGTAGCCCGACTTTTAAATTACCTTGGATTAAATTATCGAATTAAGCATTGACATATCAGAATAAATATATATAATGCACTTTCTCAGGTCGGGCAAGTATATGAAAATATTTAAAACAATCAATAAATAGAAAAGATATTATGACACAAGATAACAAATATAAAAACTACACCGAGAGCAACGGGGTATATTATGCTATGGGGAGTAGTACTGATGAGAGTTGGGAATCATACGTAGGTAAACTAAATTTAATACGTAATCCTGATAACCTATATAACTTGGCATTATCTTTGTACAAGCAGGATTATAAGTACAGTGCCGAAAAATTTATGAAAATATCGCTACTGGGTGGTGAGTTGAGGGCTGCTGACATGTTAAGTACATGGGATTCTGATAATAAGAAATATTATCAGGATATTAAACAATATTTTGCTAAGCACAAAGATACGAATAAATGGGAGTCAGTTAATGAGAATTTGTCAATTTATAGTGCTGTAATAGGTATAGCATGCTATAACTACAAAGCAGGTCACTCCAACCAATCATGTGGATGGAATGAATTTTATGTGCGTGACTTGGAGTATTTATTAAAAAATATTGATCAATTTATCAATCCATTACAAAATGCCACAATTGCAGTAAAATCTGATAACGTGATAGTAAATCAAACCAATGTGCTAGATGATGTTACAAGTGATACTGCAAAAACACAAACAGAAGTGCGTGAAGACAATCAATCATTGAATGTTAATGCGGAGGAATTATCTAGTGATAATGTTAATGATACTGTATCGACTGACCAGGCAATAATTAACTATAAGCAACTAATAGTGAGCGATGTTGAGGTAAATGAAGACCAAGAGAATTTGTTGCAAAATGTTGATAATGCTGATACTTTGCAGAAAGTAGCACCTGACAATGTCCAATTGGATACTTTTGCTGAACTAGGGTCCAAAGATGAGGATCAGATGGTAGATATCAATCAGTCATTAGAAATTTCGACAAACGATGATTCTTCCTCAATAACTACTGACAATAACCTTACTGAGCAACCAAAAGAGTTAACGGTTGATACTGATCTAGTAATTAAAGAGTGCGATAATTTGGAGCAAGTAGCTGTTAATAATGATACCCAAACTGACTGTACGAAGCCAGTAATGAAAGTATTACCAACTATCAGAAGTACCACTAGCAATTCCGAATCATGGCAAGAGAATGTGGTAAATAGTACAACTGCAGTTCCTATCAACCAGCCATTAGCAACCTTGGTAAGCAATAGTAAACCATTAAAAGCAATAAAAATTAAAGATTCAACACAAAATGATTTTATCAAAAGTGTTAAATCAATTTGGTTTGGGATGAAAAGCTTTTTTTCCTTTGATAAATCATCATCTAATGATGTAGCGCATCAATCAAAAGAAGCAATGCACCATAAAGATAATAGTGTAAACAAAAACTTTACGTTTCAAGATTCTCGCTCTATTACTGAAGATTTTGTGAATACACTAGGTGATGACAATGTTATAGACGGATACTAAAGAAAATTCTACAGCATAAATTTATAAATTTCAGTCTTGGATTAGAACGTCAAATTCTAATCCAAAGCTGGGTTCAACAGTTATGGACTATTACAGTTGTAGTATCATATCACTAGACTATCAGTAGTAAAAACGATGTCACCCCTGCTTCAGTGCGGGGTTTAAAAAAGTCTAAATAGCTTAAAAGAACACTTTCTTATATCCCGCATCGAAGCAGGGATAACAACATTGTGAGTAACTACAACTGTAGTATTAGAATAAGTTGACATTCGTCTAGCAACTTTTGAAATCATAGCAGTATATACTCTTCTGCTTTGAAGAATTGTTTTTTGAAAATATCAGGAACTCGCCCCTCATTTTCAAATCCAATTCGTAGGATCATTCAAGTATACTTCAATTAATTAATTTTTTGCTCGACGACTAAACCAGCTTTGCAAATAAGTTTCTGCAATATCGCTATTCTCTATTAATAAGACGTTTTCGGCATTTCTATTATCAGCTGCATTGGTAAAATTAAAGCTACCAGTAATCACCTTACTTTTATCAATGATCATAACTTTGTTGTGAGCAATACCTGGTACTTTATCTATTGAGACATCAATACCAGCCCGTTTTAATTCATGCATTTTAGAATATCTATCGTGTAAGTTACTACGATCCAATAATATCCTTATTTGAACACCGTTTTGCTTAGCTTTAATTAGTTGATCCACTATATTTTGCGAAGTTAAACCAAATGCTTGAACATAAATACTATCCTTAGCCTTGGATATTTCTTTTGCTATTAATGATCCGCAGCCGGATGGTGGAGTAAAACAAACATTTAAATTATCAGTTTCAGTATGAAAACTGTGCCAAGAAGCTGTTTCTCGTACCTCATTATATCCTATTCCGGTAGTAATGCCGAGTAAGAACGATATTATTACGGATAGATTAAGCTTTTTAGGTAGTTTTTTCATTTTCTTATACTATGCCGAAACCGAGGCCTTAGCACCCTTTAATTTTTGGAAATCGTCACCAGCATGATAAGAAGAACGGGTTAATGGACTGGCGGAAACCATCAAAAACCCTTTAACCCTTGCTACTCTTTCAAAATATTTAAATTCTTCTAGGGAAACATATCTAGCAACTACTGCATGGTTTTTGGTTGGCTGTAAATATTGTCCTATAGTTAGAAAATCAACTTTAGCTTCCCTTAAATCGTCCATTACTTGCATAATTTCATCGTTTGTTTCTCCAAGACCAACCATCATACCTGATTTAGTAAAAATCTCAGAGTCTAATTTTTTCACATTATGCAAAAGACTTAA
The DNA here is from genome assembly GCF_964026425.1 of Candidatus Tisiphia endosymbiont of Ditula angustiorana. Classification (NCBI taxonomy): domain Bacteria; kingdom Pseudomonadati; phylum Pseudomonadota; class Alphaproteobacteria; order Rickettsiales; family Rickettsiaceae; genus Candidatus Tisiphia; species Candidatus Tisiphia endosymbiont of Ditula angustiorana. Next base: position 1,703,136 of record NZ_OZ032143.1, on the reverse strand, counting down.
TGAATTATAGTATCTCGCTCCTGGTCTAATAGTTTTGTATAGAGAAGGCACTGTCTCTACATTATGATTATAAACGTCAGGTTTTGCTAATACCACTATTTCAGCTGCCCCATCTTTCTTAAGAAAATCTGGGGTTAGAACTTCAATTGTGGTATTAGGAGCAACTAGTCTTATTTCCTTTATACAATTGGCAAAATGCTCAGCCCCACCATCATCTAAGTCATCTCGATCAACTGAAGTAATTACCACATGTTCAAGCCCTAATTTCATTACGGCTTGTGCTAGTCTCTGTGGCTCGTGAGGATCGAGTAAATCGGGACGACCAGTTTTAACATTACAAAATCTACAAGCACGAGTACAGACAGATCCCAAAATCATAACTGTAGCATGTTTTTTTGCCCAACATTCCCCTATATTAGGGCAAGCAGCTTCTTGACAGACTGTATTTAATTTTAAACTCTCAATTAGTTTTCTTGTATCATGATATTGATATGAATTTGGTGCTTTAACCTTTATCCAATCAGGTCTTTTAAGGGCTTGAGCTTCTTCTATCTTGATTATGTTTGACATATAATCCTGCTTTGTTTATGGTCTGCTTTTTTATGAATTTTATATTCAAATCATTTGAGTATATCATTAAACAAATTGTTTTATTGGTAGTTTAACTATATCTGTAAGGCTAGTGCTGTTATCACAGTTGTAAGATAATTTGGGTTCAATAGGAATCTTACAGATTAAAGGTATATTATATTCTTTGGCAAAATTTTCTCCACTATTACCATTAAATATCTGAATTTTCTTGCCCGAACTTGGTTCAACTAGATAGCTCATATTTTCTATAATACCTAAAATTGGTAGGTTAAATTTTCTGTATAAATCAATCGATCTGACGACGTCTATTGCAGCCATTTTTTGTGGAGTAGTTACTATTATTACTCCATCTAGTTGGTAATTTTCTAAAATACTTAAGTGAATATCGCCAGTACCAGGGGGCATGTCAATAATCAAATAATCTAACTCCTGCCAATGGGTGAGAGATAATAGTTGATAAATGGTCTTGCTGGCCATTGGACCACGCCAAACAATGGCTGAGTGATCCTTAATAAGAAATCCGATAGAAATAATTTCAATGCCTCGCGATTTTAAAGGGGTCATTTTATTATACACTATTTCTGGTACACCACTAATACCAAATATTTGCGGAATTGACGGACCATAAATATCAGCATCCACTATTCCCACCTTGTATCCTTCAAGATTTAGTTGCTCCGCTATCAATGCTGTTATAGTAGATTTACCAACTCCCCCTTTACCGGATGCCACCAATATTATCTTCTTTACTCCATCAATGAAATGCTTAACTTTTGGATTAGTTGATTTTTTAGCTACACCTTTGCTACTAGTTAAAACTATAGTTATTTTTCCAATATTAGGTATTTCATTTAATTTATTAATAGCTTTAATTTTTATTTCATCGATTTCCTTGGAATCTTTACCAAGAATATCAATGGCAAACCCAATATTTTTATCCTTAATTATAATATTAGATATAATACTGACTAATTTTGTATTGTCACTAAAAGTGATATCTGAAATTTTATTTAGTATTTGTTGCTGGTTTATATCAATCATCGTTTTTAAGTAAAATGAAGCTATTATACAGGTTAAATTAGTATATTTATAAACAATAATATTACTGTCATAGTAGTTTTTTTGCTCTAAGATTCATCTTTTTTAAAAAAAGATAATAAATCACTGGAAGTACCTTAATTTTTAGTTTAATTTATATATTAGAGATTTAAAATATTATGGTTTTTTATGGAAGATATTAATTATTGGGACAACTCAAGGTATGAATCTCAGCCTATATTTTTACTAAATATCTCTCCCCCCTTCTAATTTGTTTATAGAACCGTGATATTGTTACAACCAAGATTTATTATTTCAATTCTCTGTATTATTTTTTCTTGCTATCGTTCAACCAAATCTTCAATATCTATAAACACTATAATAAATATAAGGTTAATAAATGATAGGATATCAGCAAGAACACAAAAGCCTAACGAGAGAACAAAAAGAAGCAGTAGGGTTATTATCGATTGGGACTTTTTTGGAATATTTTGATCTGATGCTTTATGTGCATATGGCTGTACTGTTAAATGAGTTGTTTTTTCCAAAATATGACCCTCATACCGCTGCCATCCTTTCAGGTGCTGCCTTTTGTTCCACTTATTTACTAAGACCTTTTGGGGCTATAATATTTGGCTGGATAGGTGACAATATAGGACGAAAATCAACTGTTGTTATTACAATTTTATTATGTCATTATCTTGTCTAGTAATGGCTAATCTACCAACATACGAGCAAATTGGTGTTAGTGCTGCTTGGCTTATCACTATTTGTCGTATTTTTCAAGGTATGTCTTCTATGGGAGAAGTTGTAGGAGCTAAACTTTATTTAGCAGAAATGGTCAAGCGACCAGCACAATACCATATTGTTGCGTTGATTACAGTTTGTTCAACTTTAGGAGCAACAGTGGCCTTAGGTATAGCTTCACTGGTTACTTCTTTTGGATTTAATTGGCGTCTAGCATTTTGGTTTGGTACAGGAATTGCGTTAATTGGTGCAGTAGCAAGAACAACTCTTAGAGAAACACCTGATTTTGCGAATGCTAAGAAACGAATAAAAAACACCATTGAAAAAGCTAATATAGGTACAGAAGGGCTAAAATCTAATCCTGCTTGGCAAGAAAAAGTTAACCAAAAAACCTCTCTAGCTTATTTTTTAATAGAATGCACAGGACCTATATGGTTTTGTATTGCTTATATTTATTGCGGTAATATATTGAAAAATGTTTTTCAATATAATGCAGAACAAATTATTCATCAAAATTTTATCGTTACTTTAATAGAGATGTTCAGTACTATAATTATCACTTTCCTAGTTTATAGAATACATCCTTTGAAGATCCTTAAAGTAAAATTAGTAATATTTTCTATCTTTTCTTTTATTTGTCCTATTTTATTACAAAATATATCAAGTCCTATAGAATTATTTTTTATTCAAATAGCTATTACAGTATTTGCTCCTACAGGTTTCCCAGGTTTTGCTGTGTTTTGTATGCATTTCCCAGTATTTAAGCGTTTTACATACACTAGTTTTACATTGTCGATAACAAGGTGTATGACCGTATTTGGTAACAAGGTAATTGTCCGTAAATAGAGTATAAGTCTCTCTCAATTAGAAGAGAGAGGTTATGCCAAGTAAGACAAACATATTACAAGAGGTTATAAAAATGCGATTTGAAGAAATATACGACAGATACGATAGAGGAGAAATTAGCAACGAAGTTGCAGCAGATTTATTAGGATGTAGTGAGAGAACATTTAGACGAAAGAAAGTGAGGTATGAAGAAAGTGGATTTTTTGGTCTGTTAGATAGAAGGATAGGTCATATGCCACCTAACAAAGTAGCAGTAGATGAAGTAGAGCAAATGCTAAAATTATACGAAGAAACATACTATGATTTTACATCTAAGCATTTTCATGAACAGCTAGTAAAGAAACATAAATTTAAGTATAGTTATAATTTTGTTAGGATATCGCTGCAAGGATGTGGATTAGTAACTAAACTTACTAATAAGAAACCTCACCATCGTCTTAAAAGACCTAGGAAGCCCATGGTTGGCATGATGCTGCATCAGGATGGTTCTACACATGAGTGGATTTATGGACTAGGGTATCATCCGGATTTGATAGTGACAATGGACGATGCTAGCAATGAAATATATTCAGCATTTTTAATAGAAGAAGAAGGAACAGCAAGTTGTTTTATAGCCCTGACAGAAGTCATAGAAGCTAAAGGGTTATTTAGTTCTCTGTATGTGGATAGAGGTAGCCATTATGCTTACACGGCAATAGCCGGTGGTAAGGTAGATAAGAATAACCCGACACAAGTAGGAAGAGCGTGCAAGCAACTTGGCATTCAGCTTATCCATGCCTATTCCCCAGAGGCGAGAGGTAGGTCAGAGAGGATGTTTGGCTCTCTTCAGAAGCGGTTACCACAAGAATTCAGAGTAGCTGGTATTAGAACGATTAGAGAGGCAAATTGTTATCTTAAGGAAGTTTTTGTTCCAGAATATAATGAGCAGTTTTGCGTGACCCCAGAGCTTAAGGAGAGTGCGTTTATCCCCTATACTGGAAGGGATTTACAAGATATATTATCGATTCAAGAGGAAAGAGTAGTAGCAAAAGATAATACTGTTTCCTATAACAAAAAACTCTTGCAAATCCCAAGTAATGACCAGAGGTATCATTATGTAAAATGTAGAGTAATGATACATGAATACACCAATGGAGAACTGGCTATTTTCCATGGTGCTAGGAGAGTAGCAAAATATGATGCAAGTGGCAAGGTAATTGTGAAGTTAAGCAAAAAGGCTGATAGCGTCAATATTGCAGCCTAAAGTGAGCTAGTTATTGTGAATCACTAACTTTAACTGGTTGTGGAATTATGGATAACTTCTAACGAAGTTTCCCACAATTCCACAACCACAACCATCTAAATTTTAAAAAATATTTTTTAAGAATTTAAAAAAAAGATTCACAATAAAACGGACAATTACCTTGTTACAAAACCCGGACATTTTAGAATGTTATTGACAATACACTAGTTTTACATTTGCTTTATCACGTTCTTTAACGTACACTGGTGCTTCTTTCGGCATTGTTTATTTGGTAGATTATTTTAGTCATTGGGGTTTGTTATTTATGATTATTCCAATCCTTATGGGGTTTACATTTGGAATATCTCATTTTACAAAATTAGAGATGGCAGCTGGAAATTATAATTAACAGACAATCCACGGCTATTGTGTATCTCTAAAATATCTAGAGCATTTAAACAGAGTTTAGTTAATTCGTTTTCTAATTCTAATCCGTTAATAGTTGTTGTTATTGACAAAAACGTAATTAAAGTTTCTTTAATAATCTTCTTTACTTTCTCCGGTGATTTAGCCCCAATTGTTTGCAAGTTATGTTTTCTGTCAAGAATTTTAATTAATGCTACATCATGTTTTTTTTGTTGAAATAATATATTTAATGTTTCCGCCGAGCTAATCTTGCCATGAGGCTTAACTCTAGTCAGGTCTTGCACTTGACTAGCCACCTTGCTGCCAAAAATATAGGTAATCATGGGTTCGGTCAGTTGTGTATCTTCAATGGTGTCGTGTAGTAATGCAGTCACAATCATGTCAGTTCTGAAATATTTTGGAATTTTTAGTGCTGTGTACTGGGCAACCATATAAGCCACTTCAATCGGATGGGAATAATACGGCTCGCCTGATTGTCTCATTTGACTGCCATGATATTTTTTAGCGTAGTAGATGCCTTTTTTTACTACATCAATGTCTATTGGTTGCTTTACTTTTGTATTTAGCAAAATTAATTCATTAAGCAACCTCTCAGCATATGCACAATACTGGTATCTTGAATTATCCCAATAGTTAATATCTTCCATAAGAAACCATAATATTTTAATTATAAAGTTATTTTAAACTAAAATTTTAACTGTTTAAAGCATTTACTACTTTTTATTTTTAAAAAGGTGCATATTTTCTAATCTTGTTGTATAAATTAACCTCAATTCGATGTAACAAGTTAATACTAGACCCAGTATCATCTCTATTGTGGGTGATGTCACCCCTGCGTAGGCAGGGGTCTAAAGAAGTAGCAAGGATTAAGTGCTTAAACATTTTTAGATACCTGCCTTCACAGGGACATCGAGCGTGCAGAGAATAATAATTATTCTTACATCGAACTGAGGTTAAATTACAGTTTCTTATCCATAAAAATAATATCCAATAATTCAATAATGTAAATTGTAATAGATCTCTTTCGAAATTTGCTTATGTTAGGGAATTTGCAGGAAATACTTTACTGCAAACTGCAGCGTACTCTAGTATACATGAGGATTCGGATACCGGATCATTGTCCAAATTACCAGCTAGAAGTAGAATTATGCAAGAGGTATATTATTCATCCTGATATACTCCCCACAATACTGTTTTAGGTAGCCATCCAGTATAATTTTTGCAGCACACCTGACAATAATCTTGTTTGCATTTATTAAGTAGGCAACGGACATAATTACTTACTCTTGCAACAATTGTATGTTGATCATTAGCTACTCGAGTCAGAGCTACTAACTCGGGACTTACCACAATCACCGACCTTTTACCGGACAATACACTTGAATGTACCCAGCCTCCTTCTCCTTTTGTATCACGAATTTGCCTCCATTGTTCATATTCTGCAATAATTTCTACTGGTTCACCTTTTTTAACAAATACCCATTCTATAGGTGTATTTATCGAAGGACCAACTCTAGCATTTACCTCATTAGCCTTTATTGAGGCAAATCTAGGTATCGGTAATTTCTGATTATCAGCTTTTGTTAGTAAAGGTGTAATGGTCAAGATTATAATCAAAATATATGACTGTTGCTTTAGTAATTTGATTGCCATGGTTATTCTTAATCATTCTCTTCTAATTCACGCAAAGCATCATCTCGTTTAGCTATTACATAATTACCTGATCTAAATTGCCCTTTGATACGATTTATTTCATATTCACTAAGGCCAATAAATTTTAAAATTGTTCCACCAAGCTGTAACCCCGTCTCATAATTTTCTGGTATGATTGTTGTTGCTCCAGCATCATAAAATTCTCTAGCCTTCTCTAGATTTTTTAATCTTACAATAACTTCAAGATCTGGAAAATGACTTGAAATTGTTCGAAGAGATTTTTTGATAGTAACACTATTATTCATTGTAAGTACTAGAGTTAAAATCCTTTCTGCTCCCACAGCTTTTAGCGTATCAATCTGTGATACATCTCCTTTAAAAACTGGAAATCCATTAGCTGTTTCTGCTTTTACAATTTCGTCATTAACATCTAGTGCTATATAATTGATTCCTTCAGCTTCCAGTACTAATGCTACCATTCTACCAACACTACCAAAACCAGCAATTATTATATGGTTTGTTAAATCTCTTGCTCCAAGTTCTATAATTTGTATTGGAGTTTTGCCAAGTTGTTTATCAAGTCTTTCAGCAAGTTTTTTTCCTAAAATTGCCAGTAATGGAGTTAGTGCCATAGTACATGTCACCACTAACAACAGAACATTAGCCGTACTCTCTTTAATAACCTGAGTTTCTTTACCAAGACCGAATAAGATAAAAGCAAATTCTCCACCTTGTGATAATAATAAACCTGCATGCAAGGCTACTCCTTTATTAAAACCAAATAAAATGCAAGAGGCGGCAATAATGAGCGTTTTTACTACAATCAAGGCAATAGAACAAGTTAGTATAGTTGATATTTGAGCGTATATTTCTTGAGCGTCAATATTCATTCCAACGCTCATAAAAAATAGTCCTAGCAATAAGCTTTTGAAAGGGTATATACTTTCTTCAGCTTGCAGCCGAAATTCTGTTTCTGCAACCAAAACACCTGCAACAAAAGCTCCTAAAGCAAGTGATAAACCAAAATATTGCGTGGCCCAAGCTGCAGATAGAACTACCAATAGAGTCATGGAAATTGGTAGTTCGTTTATATCACCATTGTCCGATGAAATTAACCCAAATAAAGGTCTTAGTAATACTCTACCTGCAACAAATATTGCAAATAGTGCTATGATAGCCTTAAGCAAAGCTGTTCCTAGAGCTATCGCTAACGAATCTTTACTATCGCTAGCAAACAGTGGTACCATAACTAGCAATGGCACAACAGCTAAATCTTGTAATAATAAGATAGCTAGGGATATACGACCTAGTTGAGTTGATTGGCTACGGCTTTCCTCAATAACTTGCATAACAAGGGCAGTTGAGGATAAAGCAAGACCACCTCCAATAATAATTGCAGCACTACTATTACCGCTGATTAGTACAACAACGGCAGCAATTACTATAGCTGTAGTTAACACTTGTAGTGAGCCAAGACCAAATACATACCGCCTCATTACCTTTAATCTTTCAAAAGATAATTCTAAACCTATAGCAAAAAGTAAAAAAACTACTCCTAATTCTCCTAGTAATTTTGTTTGATCATATGTTACAATCTTAAATCCATGGTCTCCAATTACTGCTCCTGCAATTAAATAACCCAAAACAGGGCTTAGATTAAGGCGTTTAAGTATTGCTACAACAAATACAGCTGTTCCTATTAAAATTATAATATTGATAAGAATATGCTCTTCCATTTACACCTTTTCCCCAGAAGTATTAATACATTATTTTTTAAATACACTAAGTAGTTTTCAGTAAAAAATCTAATATTTTTAACCTCAAGTATCGATGTAAGACATAGGTTTAATCTCCTAGATGTCATCCCTGCGAAAGCAGGGATCTAAAAATAACCAAGAATACTATTAGATACTTTAGACCCCGCACCGAAGCAGGGGTGACATCAAACCTGTTACATCGATACTTGAGATTATTTTTAATTTATTTTTTGTTCCACATCTCTTCCAACTTAAAATACTCTCTAGTTTCTGGATAGAAAATATTAACTAATACATTTCCAGCATCTATTAATACCCATTCAGATGTTCCAAGCCCTTCAATATTAGTATCGATATTAGCTTGATGTTTTAACTCTAAAGCTAAATATTCAGCAATTGCTCCAACATTTTTAGTTGAACGCCCGCTTGCAAAAATAATATATTCAGCTAATGTAGTTTTTTGTCTTATATCTATTACTAGTATATCTTCTGCTTTTTTTTCTTCTAAACATTTAACCATAAACTCTTTCAATAGTTTAGTATTTTCTATCATAATTATCTCCAATTGCTAAAGTAACCTGAGGTTACTGTACTATTTCGCTCCCTTATTTGCCAACACCCAACTACTATCCAAATAATCATTACCATACTTATGCAAATATTCCTGATATTTACCTTTAAAATCAGTGATAGTTCGGTGGGATAGAGCAATAATCCTTGTGGCTATGTTGCTAGCAAAATCTCGATCATGAGTTACTAATATTAGAGTTCCTTGGTAGTTAATTAGAGCTTTTTTTAACATATCCTTAGATTCAATATCTAAGTGATTAGTTGGCTCATCTAGTACCAATATGTTACTTTCTTCCAATATAATTTTTGCTAGTAATAAACGTGCTCCTTCCCCTCCACTTAAATTTAGAATATTCTTGCTTACTTCATCTTTACGGAATAATAATTGACCTAGTACACTACGTAGCACATTATCACTTTCAGTAGGTATTTGGTTGGATAACCAATCAATAACACTCATACTTTCATTTAGCAATTCATGATGATCCTGAGCAAAATAGGAAATTTGAGTTTCATATCCCCATTCATAACTTCCTAAATCTGCAAGTGTTTTACCAAGAAGAATTTTTAATAAAGTGGATTTACCAATACCATTTGGTCCAATAATAACAATTTTTTCCGCGCGCGAGACAGTAAAATTCACATTATTTAATATTTTTTTATCCTCGTAGCTTTTAGAAATACCCTGAACTTTTAACGCTAATTTTCCAGATGGTCTTTTTTGCTTAAAATTAAAATATGGGCTAACACGTGAACTTTTTTGGATATCAGGTAATTCCATTTTTTCTATTTGTTTTTCTCGGGATGCAGCCTGTCTAGCTCTAGTGACCAACGCTCTAAACCGGTCAACGAAACTCTGCATAGTAGCAATTTTTTTCTCTAAATGAGAGAATTCTTTAAGTTTTTGTTCGGTAACCAACTGTTTATCACGAACAAAAATATCATAATTACCAGTATAAGTCTTGATAGTACCATAATCTATATCAAGAATATGTGTAGAAATATTATTAAGAAAAGCAAGATCGTGTGAAATAAATACCAAAGCACCTTTGAATTTCTGTTTTAGATAATTTTCTAGCCAATAAATTGAGACTATATCAAGATGGTTTGTTGGTTCATCAAGTAACAATATATCAGGATTATTGAATAAACTTTGTGCCAGTAACACCCTAAGTTTATAGCCGCCGGATAAAACGGATAAAGGCTGATAATGATATTTTTCTTGTATTCCTAAACCAAGCAGTAACTCAACTGCAAAAATTTCTGATATATATCCATCATTGTCAGCTATAATTTGTTCCAACTCACCCAATCGATAACCTATTTCCTCATCACATTGATCATTACATTGAGATTTTTCTAGTAATTCTTCCTTTTCTTGCAAAGCTTGCCATAATTCATTCCTACCAGCAATAACAGTGTTAATAATTGAAGTATTTTCATAAAGAAACTGGTCTTGTTTCAAGCAACCAACACGAGCATTCTTAAGTATATTGACTTCACCAATACTTGCTTCCTCTTCTTTGATTAAAACTTTAAAAAAAGTAGATTTACCAGCACCATTTGCTCCAACAAGCCCATACCTATTACCTTTCTTAATATGTAGGCTCACATCAGTAAATAATATTTTTGCGCCATAGCTCATGGCCAAATTAGTTGTAATAATCATAAGGTATTATCAGGTAATATTGTCCCATTTTTTAATCGTAGCTTAACTTGCTTAAGTGATCTTGGGCTTGCATCAATCACTTCAAGTTCAACCTGCTGCTCAATATCAATTTTAGTACCAACCAAAGGCACATTACCTACTTTTGCTAAGACTAGGCCACCAATTGTATCGAATTCATCATCCTGGAGTTTTAGTGTCACACCAAGAGCTAATTCGAGATCCTCAACTTTCACTCGAGCATTTGATAAAATTGTATTATTATTGATAATTCTGAAACTATCATTATCTGATTTCTTATCATGCTCATCATCTATTCTACCAACTATCTCCTCCATAATATCTTCCATGGTTACAATACCGTCAGTTCCACCATATTCATCCACAACTATCGAGATCTGCACACGATCTCTTCGCATTTTTGCTAGTAAATCTATCAATTTCATTGAGGGAGCAGAGATGATAGGTTTACGAATTATTTTTTTTAGCTGCAACTCTTGATTTGTAATAAGTTGCTTAGTAACAAGGATCTTGAACAAATCTTTTATATGAATAAAGCCAACTATATTATCCAAAGTTTCATCATAAACTAATGTTCTAGTATTAGGTATTTTGCTATTAAGCATTTGGCTTAACTCATCTATACTGGCAGTTAATTTTACTGCCTTAATATCAGATCTAGGGATCATTACATCTTCTACAGTTTTATGACCAAATTTCAGAAGATTCATAAAAATCTTTTTTTCTTCTAACGTCATTTTTTTACTGTTAGATTTTAGCTTTTTAATTGCATCATAAAAATTATCCTCTAGTTTCTCTTTAAAAAACAGCCGAGAGAAAAAAGATTTAAGAGCAACAATTTTTGAAGGATTTTTCAGCATAGCCCTTTTAGAATTAATAGATGTAAGGTTTTCTTTTTTCGAAGAAGTGGACAGAACTTAATATGGGGAGGCAATAGCAAAACCCTTTAATATCTCTACTTCTAAATTTTCCATAATATCTGCTTCCTCGTCATCTTGGTGATCGAAGCCAAGTAAATGTAAAATACTATGTACCAAAAGATGGATAAAATGATCCCCAAATGCTTTATTTTGACTTATAGCTTCGCTTTGAATTATTTCATAGCCAAAAGCTATGTCCCCCAAATACATATAATGTACATTAGGAGTAAATTCAAGTAAATGCCGAAAGTCTAATTCTATATCAGGAAATGATAGTACATTTGTAGCTTTTGCTTTGCCACGAAATTGGCTATTCAAATTTAACATTTCATTATTATTAGTCAGTAATATTGCTAACTCAAACTCTGCAACTCCCTTAAAATTCTTATATTTGCTTAGTATAGCACCAATAACCTTCTTCACTAATAGTTTATTGATAAATTTTTGATTTTTCCAATCTTGACAAGCTCGAATAATCTCTACATTGATTTTCATGATATAGTTTCTTGGCTGAAAATGCTCAATAATATTATATAACAATATCCTGCAGATAATACCAAAAATTTTTCTTAGTGGTAGTATTAGTTTGTGGTATCTTATTAAATAATTTATAATAATTACTATTAACTAGTTAACCTTAAGTATCATGTAACAAGTTACATTGTTAAGCATCAACTGCGAGCGATGTCACCCCTGCAAAAGCAGGGGTCTAAAAAAATAGCATAGAAGGCATGTTATATAGTTTAAGATCCCAGCTTTCGTTGGGATGACATCGAGACTATTAATATAGATGTCTTACATCGAACTCAGGTTAGTTAAGCAATTACAATATATTTATGATAAAAATAGGCAATATTCAGCTACCTCATTCGGTGATATTAGCTCCAATGTCTGGTGTTACTGATCTACCATTTAGAAAGTTAGTGAAAAAATTTGGTGCAGGACTTGTCGTTTCTGAAATGGTAGCAAGTAGAGCGATGATTATTGAAACAAGACAATCTTTGCAAAGATGTGCGATTATTGGGGACGATGCTACTGGTTCATGTGTACAGATTGCTGGGTGTGAACCTGATATAATAGCAGAATCAGCTAGAATGAATGAGGATATGGGGGCAAAGATTATTGATTTAAACTTTGGTTGTCCAGCTAAGAAAGTGGTAGGAGGTTATTCTGGCTCAGCTTTAATGAGAGATGAGAAATTAGCTGCAAAAATTTTAGAAACTACGGTAAAATCTGTCAAAATCCCAGTAACTTTGAAAATGCGGACTGGTTGGGATGATCAAACTAAGAATGCTCCAAATTTAGCAAAAATAGCCTATGATGTTGGAGTGCAAATGATCACTATTCATGGCAGAACAAGATGCCAGTTTTATTCAGGTCAAGCAGATTGGGAGTTTATAAGGCAAGTTAAAGATGTAGTGAGGATTCCAGTTATCGCTAATGGAGATATTACTTCTTTGTCTAAAGCCAAGGAATGCTTACAAAAATCAGGTGCTGATGGCATAATGGTTGGTCGGGGAGTATATGGTAGACCATGGTTTATTTCTCAAATAGCACATTATCTTAAAACTGGAGAAGAGCTTCCGCCACCTTCAATAGCAGAGCAGCTAGAAATAATACTGAGTCATTATGATGCTATGTTAGAGTATTATGGAAATGATACAGGTGTTCAGCTAGCTAGAAAACATATAGGTTGGTATAGTAGTGGTTTAGCAAACTCAGCTGAATTTAGAGGAGGGGTTAATATGATCACTGATCCAATTCAGGTTAAAGAAAAGATCATGGAATTTTATGGAAATTCTTTTAACATCGTGACCCCAAAACTCTAATGCTATCTGATAGGACTAACTTCCCTAGGACGGCTATTGTTCCTAATAGCAGGAGGAGATGTAGTAGGACGAGATGGATAGGTATTCATCGATTTTCTAATGGTATTAACTTTTTGCTTGGCTTTTTCAAGATCCATTGTTTTTGCATGAGTTTGGCGTAATGTTGTTCCTATGTTTTTAGATTCTTCAGTGGTAAGAATTGCCTCGCCTTTTGCCATTTTAATTAAATTATCCACAACGAAAGCCCCACAATCTTTATCATTTTGTTGTTGCTCAGTGTGTAAATCTACTATTTTAGCATCAGGACAAACTTTTTTAACCATATCTACTAACTCCACTCTTGTATCTATATCTGTTCCCATAGGATCATTATAGGTAAACACTATACCTCCCTCGTTGTCTTTAGTGATTGCTAAACTAACCCAATGTTCGTATCCAGTGTTAAGGGGTATAATAACCGCTTCCTTGTTATCTACTATTAAATCACTATACACAGCTTTATAAAGAGTGTCCTTTAATAAACTTTCTTCTCCTATAGAAGCATGAGTAATAATAGAAACCTTTGTTTGATCTACAGACGCTTTTAATACATTGCCAATATCATCTTCGTCATATAAATAATCTAGTTTAGTTAATTTGCTACCCTCAGGCAATGAATGTTCTACCTCATTTTGTCTAGTTGATACCCCCCTTTCATCTGCCACTTGCTGAAGGGTATTGGTAATTCTTTTAGCATTTTCTTGTTTATACTCATTTAAATTCTCTTGCATATCCTTAATAGTTAAGCTGTTGATTCCAGGAACAGTTTCCCTTTGCTTAACTTCAGCAACAATATCAGCCCTTTTCCCATGACCTTGAGCTAATGGGATGCAGCCATTAGTTAAATTTTCGACCGAGCCTCCTTGAGTTATAGTATATTTAGCCTGTTTGGCAATATTCTGAAGTCTCAATGGATCAGATAGGTCAAAATATATATCAACAGGGTTTATTTCTGTTTTACCAAGATCTTTTTGGAATTGTTGAGATAATTGTGATATATAATTTTCTAGTTTTTTAGCCCCACCAACTTTATCTTGTAAAATTGCTTCAACTTCTAGCTTAATACCTAATTGTTGATCTTTGTCAATGATATCAAATTTGTTTGCAATAATATTGGTTACATCATCGATAGATGAAGGATTGCTGGCTATAATTACCCTAGTATTACCCAATTCTTTTGCCGCTTTTACTACCTCATTTAATCTCTCTTTATTAGGTAATTCCCCTGATAATAATATATTAGGGGGTCTTTTTAGAATCTCTGACTCTATTAAATTGCTAACTTGCATAGATTGGATGTATGAAGTTTTTTCTTGTACTACATGCTTTTCAGCCACAGCCCTAATTTGGTCGTTAGCATTGGCAAAAAACACGTGATTGACCTGTGCAAGAAGAGGTGACCAGTAGTTATAATATGGCAAAGTTTGATTATATGCATTATAATTACCAAAGGTAAAACAAGTTTGAATACCTGATTTTTTTAATGCTGCTAAATCATTTGTATCAATTATAGGTTTTTCCATGTTTGAATTATATTGAATATTAAGTATAGGCGTTTCTCCTTGTTTAACTTCATGCAATATTTCACTTATTATATTATCATTATTTAGTTTGCCATTTTGAATGTTATATTTAAGTTCCCTAGTTGGTATGTTTAAGTCAGAATTAGCCACTATAATATTTTGCTGAGTCTCTTGACCTACATGACCATTAATATTAAATAACCTTACCTTATTTTCTTTTTTACCTGTTTTTGCCATACGTACTCCAAAGTCATCATATCTAATGACTATCATCTTAAATGAAAAAACAAGTCTATACAAATCAATTATATATCTAAACCAGTATTACGCGAATTCAGGATAAGAATTTGCCAATTCTTATCCCAAATTCGGTAAAATTATAGAAACAATCAGATTTGAGACGGCTCTGCATCTGATTGTTAAATTAATATTTTGCTAAAAACATGATTTTAAAAGATTAAAATCATGTTTTTAGCTTTAGAAAGGTTTAAAATGCATTCGCGTTAGCCGCTTTAAGAATGCATTTTTCCTTATATTAAAGCCCATTCTGTATAAGAATTAACTAATTATTATACAGAATGGGGGTAGTATTGATAAATTGTGCAGCCTCATTGTATTTTAAGTTAAATTTTACAGATATAGTTGCATAATAATCTCACCCCCTTTAATAATATACTATATATAAGCCTGCACTAATATATTATTTAATTGGTAGAGGGATGGTTAGGTGATAATAGTAATTGCCTATGGAAATAATTAGGTAAAAATAATGCATTGGAATGATGTTGACGAAATTGCTATAAGTTTAGAAAAAAATTATTCCGATGAGGATATATCTGAATTAACACTAAAAGATCTTGAGGACTTAATAAAATCATTGAGTGATTTTGATGACCACGAAATTGAGACAAATAAAGAAGTGTTAAAAGAAATTCTCGAGGCTTGGAAAGAGATTAAAGATAGTAATTTTGAAGATTAATTATATACTCTTCTGCTTTGAAGAAGAGCTATCATAAATACTTGCGGAGAATGTACGTACTTGTACCTCATGTAGTTCATCTATAGCTAACACGAAAAGGTTTAAGGCATAGTAATGGTGATAACCTTGATGTCATTCGAGCTGCGGCGGGAATCTAAAAAATAGCCTAAAAGACTATTAGATATTATAGATCCCTGCTTACGCAGGGATGACATCGCTTCTAGTTAAGCTAAGATTAACATATACCTAAAACCTTTTCGGGTTAGCTATAGAATCTAAATAATTTACAGAAATAACTTGATTTTTTTGCGGAGATAGGGCATTATCTGCGTTAAATTGAAAGAAGGGGCGTTTAGCTCAGTTGGTAGAGCATCCCGTTTACACCGGGACGGTCGGCAGTTCGAGTCTGTCATCGCCCACCATATATCCCTCAGGTTTCAGGGGGTTTATCACTTCAATAAAAAATCTGTATTCCCCTTATATGCTATTTTTTCACTAAAGTTGCCGGAATACGACCCCTAAAAAACTCTCTCTTTAACTAGTTTTTTGAGGGAGGAATTATTACAAAAGTGTTAAAATATACACCTAGTCCGCTTACCCCTTGTTTGTTACCCCCGTCATGTTAGATATTTATTATATAGTTTTTATTTTTAGCGTTTTTGATATATACCTAGTAATATTGGTTCTTGGAAGATAATAATTTTATGATAAGAAAAGTAATTATATTTACTGTCATTGCTATTTCGTTGTTAGTATGTACTATATTAGTTGCGGTGAACTTTGTTGATTATAGTTCCGCCAGTAATAGTCTTGTTAATGAATTAAAAATTTCTCCTCAGAATTTAAAAAAAATAAAAATAATTAAATTTCTCATACCTTATTTGATTATTGATCACATAAAAGAGGAAGGGAAATTAGAATTAGAAAATATAGAAATTCACTTTGTCCCATGGTCATTATTAATTTTCAGACCAAGAATTAGTGCTGTAACCATATATAGTGCCGCAATATATTCAGATGAACAAGATTTTGACATTATAAACCATGATAGGCTAGTTAGTTCATTTATAACAAATGATATAATGGATATAAATTTTAATGTTAAAAATCTGAGTATTTTAAATAAAAATAACCAACCTATTCTTACTTTAAATAATTGCTCTTTATTTAAAAATAACTCTATTGCTAATAGCACTTCATTCAAAGGGGATGGAGGATATGTAGGAAAATTATCTGGGTTTTTTGAAAAAAAGGTCAACCAAATAAATCTCGATCTTACTATCTCTAATGATGATTATAATTTTCATTTGCTAGAAACCTATATAGACTCTAAACTAATAAATGGCAAAGCAGAATATTTAATACAAAATTTAGCTGATATATTACATATTCTAGTGCCAGATTTAGATTCTTTATTTAGAAGATTTAATCAGAATGAAAAGATAAATATAAAATTTGATATCTTACCTACTGGGCAACTGCTCAAGCTAGAAAATGTAACCATAGACTCTAATTCGCTTGTAGGTAATGGAGGGGTATATTTGAGCAGAAATGACAATGTTACTAGTATAATAAAATTATATTTCCCTAAAATAGACGTAAAATCACTTATCACTTCATCAAGCAATATTAACCAATTTAGTGATTCAGTTTTTGGATTAAGACTTATCTTTGATAATAAATCAATCATAACGAATGTTTTAGTTGACCAAATAATATTAGGTAACGATGAGATATTAAATAATACTAAACTTTCATTTAATTTAGATAAAGGGGTATTAGTGGTCAATGATTTTTCTGGTATAATAAAATCCGGAGGAAATTTTCAATTGATAGGTAATATAACCCAAAACTCAGTACGAAGTATATTTGATGGCACAATTTACTTGCAACATAATGACCTTAATTCTGTGTTGAATACTTTAGGTTATAAACAAGCAGTGAGTAAAAAATCTACAGCTTTTATTTTATCTTCAGATTTAAAACTAACCTTAATAGATGTCTATTTACAAAACCTTATGCTAAAAACTGACAACACTAAAGTTACAGGTAATATTACTGCTAGATTTATTGGTTCTATGCCGCATTTTATAGCGACCCTTGACTTTTCCTCGATTGATTTAAATAGAGACGATTACCCGATAATCTCACCAATGATCAAATTTGCTAAAAGTTTGTCAGAGAATATGAAAGATGAATCATACTTAGCTAAATATATTCCCATTAGGACAGCTGATTATTTAGGGAATTTTGATATTACTATAAATGATCTGATTATAGGAAATAATTCATTTGGCAAAGCATATATCTTAGCAAATGTCTCACCAGGTAATATTGGAATTAGTAATCTTGATATAAGAAGCAATAGTGATTACATCAATCTTAGTGCTAGTTTGTTAGCAAGTAACATTAAACCGCAATTAACAGTTACAATAAATGATGGCTCTCTTAATGTTAACTTTTTAACCCCTAAATCTTTACTTAATCTGCGAAATAACTTATTGAATGAATTTGATGTAGAAAAAATAGAGTTAAAATTAAATTGTGCATTATCAAAAATAATTCAGAATGATCTAGTATTACAAAATGTTAAACTGGCTTTAGCAAATAATAATGCTTTATTTAAGATGGATAACCTTGAAGCAAATCTACTTTCTGGTAAATTAAAAGCAGAAGGTAATATTTTATTAAATCCATATACTCTGAACTTTGTTTATGCACTTAATTCTATTGATTTAGCTCAATTATCTAATATTTTGCCAAGAGGATTACTAGACAATTATGGTGGAATGAGCATAAATGGAACACTTGCTACTCATGGCAATAGTTTAAAAGAATTATTGTATGAGCTTAACACTCAATCAGAGTTTGTAGTAAAAAATGCCAAGATTAGTAACTTCTCTGTTGATTCATTGATAGAAAAAATTAATAATAAAGACTATAATCTAAAGTATTTAAAAGATGATTTAGCAAAATCTATGTATCAAGGGCAAACTGAATTGAATAGTTTGCGTGGTAATCTTCAGTTAAAAAATGGAATAGTTACAATGAAAAACTTAGTATTTAATACAAAATATACTAGCGGAGCTGCATCATTAGCTATAAATATATATAATTTAGATATGGTATTATCTTCAATATTATCTTTCTATATAGCAGACTTAAATCCTAATCTAGATAATTCTAGTAATCAAAATACACCTATAAATCTTACAATAAAAACCTCAGGCACTATATTAGATCCCATAAAAACGTCAGACGAGACTGAACTAAGAAAGGCTTTAGAGAACAGAAGGAAATCCACAATTAAAGGAGAATAAATGTTATTATTAAGAATTTTAAAAGATTATAGACTGTTCGAAATATTGGTTCTTGGGGCAATTAGTGGCATGCCACTAGCTATATTATTTACTAGCTTAGTTGCTTGGCTTAAAGATTCTAATATTGATATTGCAATTATTACCACTTTTGCCGTTGCAAGACTATCCTATTCGCTAAAAGTTTTTTGGTCTCCTTTGGTAGATTATTTTAAGATACCATTATTAAAGAAATTTGGTCATAGAAAAAGTTGGCTGATACTTTGTACTATACTAATATCTTTAGTACTATTCAGTATGAGTACAGTTTTACCTAATGAATCATTAACTTTACTATATTTTCTTACTATCTGCCTTGGTTTCTTGTCAGCAACATTTGATATTAGTGTTGATGCGCTTAGGATAGATAAATTTGATCAGGAAACCCAAGCTATAGCGAGTGCTACGGCAGTATTAGGCTATAGACTTGGCATGCTGATTACTGGAGCTGGGGCTTTGTATTTTGCTGAAGCCACAAGTGATTGGTCAGCTACATTTGTGGCTATGAGTATAATTTTTGTTGTAGCAACAATTTTTATAATTACTGTCAATGAACCTACATTATTACGAGAAAATGTTGATATTTTATCTTTATTATCATTAACAAAAATAGTAATTAACCCTTTTAAGGACTTTTTTGTTAGGAAATATGCTGTTACTATTTTACTAGCAGTAATATTTTTTAAATTAGGTGATGCTATGCTTGGTGTAGTATCTATGCCATTTTATATGGAACTTGGTTATACAAAGGGACAGATAGCACTGATTATTAAATTTTATGGGGTACTAGCTACACTTACTGGATCTTTTGCTGGTGGAATAGTTGTATACCGACTTGGAAATTTTAAAGGGCTGATTATAACGGGAATTATACAAAGTATCACGCATTTTGCATTTATTTGGTTGAATCATCAACCAGTAAGTTCTGAAGCTTTCTGCATTGCTATTACTATAGAGAACTTTGCTGGAGCTATGGGTACTACTGCACTTGTTGGATATATTAGCAACCTTTGCAACAAACAATATTCTGCATCGCAATATGCTTTACTCAGTAGTAGTAGTAGTTTATTTAATAACACAGTCACCGTTTCTGGTGGTAGCCTAGTAAAAATGTTGGGTTGGGATAATTTTTTTATCTTAACAATAATTCTAGCCTTGCCAGGACTTATAATATTGTTCTATCTTAATAAAAAGATTCCTAAAACGTAAAATTATGTTAATACGATTATTGCTATTTTTTACTTGCGTAATAACATTCAGTATAAACCTACGTCCTGTTTATGCTGCAAAAAAGCTTGTGTCTTCGCCACCTCAGACAAGTCTTGTCGTAGATTACAATACTGGTAGGATACTGCACGATAAAAATTCTACTACTAGAATATATCCGGCTTCATTGACAAAATTAATGACCTTGTATTTGTTATTTGAAGCGGTAGAATCTGGCAGGTTATCAATGAATCAAAGATTATATGTTTCAAAAAACGCAGAGAAAATGTTGCCCTGCAAATTAGGGCTTAAAGAAAAAGAAACTATTACTGTAAGAGAAGCTATTTTAGGTCTAATTATTAGATCAGCAAACGATGCAGCTATGGTAGTAGCTGAAAATATTAAAGGTACTGAAGAAAGATTTGCTCAGTTGATGAATATTCGTGCTAGACAGCTTGGTATGAAAGATACTTATTTTAAAAACGCTTCTGGATGGCATCATCCTTGTCAGAAAACTACGGCCCGAGATCTTGCTAAACTATCTATAGCTATTAAGCGAGATTTTCCTAAATATTATGCTTTCTTCTCTAGAAACAACTTTGTTTTTAGAGGTAATATTGTACGAGGACATAATAAAGTAAATGAAATTTATGAAGGAGTTGAAGGGTTGAAAACTGGTTATACCATTCCAGCCGGCTATAACTTGATTACTGCAGCAACTAGACAAAATAAATCTTTGGTTGCTATTGTTACTGGTGGTAAATCCGCTGAGTCTAGAAATATGCAAATGGTAAAACTATTAGATAGCCATTTTGACCAGCCTAGAAATGATAAGACTATGGTTGATAAATTGATAGTCAAGACAACAGTACCATCAAGAACATATGGTAAGAAAACAAAATCAACTAAAGTTGCTACAAATCTTAAAGTAAGAAACAGAAAAAGACTATAGAAATATTATGAGAAATGTTGCTGTAGTTATTTCAGGTTGTGGATATTTAGATGGGGCTGAAATCTTTGAAACAGTTTTTACATTATTGGAACTTGATAAGCATAATGTAAATGTAAAAATTTTTGCTCCTAATAAAAATCAACATTATGTGATTAACCATCTAAATGTGATTAACCATCTAACTCAAGAAAAAATGTTAGAGGAACGTAATATATTGGTTGAATCAGCACGCATTGCTCGTGGTAAAATCCAACCATTAAATCAAATACGTGCTGAAGATTTTGATGCTTTAATATTACCGGGTGGGTTTGGTGCTGCACTAAATTTGTCTGATATAGGACTCAAAAATGAAAATGCTACAGTACTAAAAGATTTACAGGAAATAATAGTAGGCTTTTATAATTTATCAAAACCAATTGGAGCTATATGTATTGCTCCTGCTTTACTTGCTATAGTCTTAAGAAATCATACAAAAATTAAGGTTACCCTTGGAGAATCAAATGATCTGATAAATAAGCTAGGAGCAACAGAAGAAACTTGTAATGCTCAAGATATAGTCGTGGATGAAGATAATAGATTGGTTACTACTCCTGCTTTTATGTTAGATGCTCCTTTAGCACAAATACATAAAGGTATTAAGGGTTTAGTAATTAAAGTGCTGCAAATGTGTGCTAATATCTGAGATTTAAGCCATTTTATAAAAGACAATTGGTATTAAATAAGAGAATCAATATGAATAGATTAATACAAGCAGATGGGATGCAGCCTCAAACTCGTCTAACTAGAGAACAAAAAGAGGCTGTCGGATTACTTTCAATTGGTACATTTCTAGAGTATTTTGATCTGATGCTATATATATATATGGCGGTAATTCTTAATGAGTTTTTTTTTCCGAAATATGATCCCCATGCAACACAATTACTTTCAGCCTTTGCTTTTTGTACCACATATTTATTAAGACCTATTGGGGCGTTAATTTTTGGATGGATTGGTGATACTATAGGACGTAAAGTAACTGTTATTATTACCACTTTTATGATGGCATTTTCTTGTATTATTATTGCTAGTTTGCCAACTTATACTGAAATAGGTATTACTGCTGCTGTGGTTGTATCAATATGTCGTATTATGCAAGGTATGAGTTCCATGGGAGAAATAATAGGGGCAGAATTATATTTGACTGAAACTATAAAACGTCCACAACAATATATGTCTGTAGCATTAATAAGTTTTTTTTCTGTATTAGGGGGAACCTTTGCTTTGGGCGTTGCATTTATTTCTAGCTCTTACAACTTCAATTGGCGTTATGCTTTTTGTTTTGGTGCATTGGTTGCGTTAATTGGTTCAGTAGCTAGAACAACTCTACGAGAAACACCAGAATTTGCTGACGCAAAACGACGAATGAAAATGATTTTTGCAGATATTAATGAGAATTCTAGTATATTGGACAAGAATCCTATTTGGACAGAAAAAGTTAATAAAGTAACAGCTTTATATTTGTTTTTAATATTCTGTACTTGGCCAGTATGTTTTTATTTAACATTTATTCATTGTGGAGAGATTCTTAGAAATAATTTTGGTTATACGGTTGAACAAGTTATTTATCAAAATTTCTTTGTTTCAATAGTAGAAATGTTAGGGAATTTATCATTGATATATTTAAGTTATTACGTGTACCCTCTAATGATTTTAAAAATTAGAATGGTAATTTTTTGGGTTCTTATTCTAGTTTGCCTATACTTATTGAATCATGCTAGAACAGCTTTTGATATTTTTCTATTCCAAGCATTTATTATATTGATTGTACCTAGTTTAATACCAGCCCATTCAATTTTATTTATATATTTCCCTGTTTTTAAACGCTTCACATATGTTAGTTTTTTATATGCTATATCTAATACTATTATGTATATTATCACATCTTTTGGGCTTATTTATTTAACAAAATATTTAGGTAATTATGGATTGCTGATTATTATAATTCCAGTCATGATAGGATATAGCTTTGGCATATTTCATTTTGAAAAATTAGAGAAAACAGCTGGAAATTATCCGAAAAAGAAAAAATGGTTTCTCTTAATGAATTAGGTGGTGTCTATTAAAGAAGATTTAATTTTTGTTGGTGTAGTATCATCAGTACACGGAGTGCAGGGTAATGTTTACGTCAAATCTTTTACTACGCCAAATACTAATATCATTAAAATGAATTTGGTGGATGAATTAGGAAAAAAAATTATCCTTAAACTCATTAGTCAAAATTCTAAAGGTGATATAATATGTAGATTTAACGAAATTAATAGTAGGACATTAGCTGAAGGGTTAAAGGGATGTAAGCTTTTTTGTCATAGGCGTGATTTCCCTTCATTAAGTGAAGATGAATTTTATATTGAAGACTTAAGAGGTTTACTGGTACTAGATAGCAATTTGGTGGCTATAGGAAAAATTACAAATGTTTTTAATTTTAAAGCAGGCGATATCATTGAAATCGAGTTTATCAGCAATAAAAAAGTAGAATTATTTCCTTTTAACAAGCAATTTTTCCCAGTAGTGACGAAAGAGCATGCTATTTTAGCAAAGATTTAACTATAGCAATTAGTCCTCATTACGTCGTTCTGATCTCTTTCGGTCATTAGGGTTTAATACTGCCTTACGAAGCCGGATTGATTTAGGAGTAACTTCTACTCTTTCGTCATTTTGGATATAGCTGATAGATTGTTCTAATGTCATAATGACTGGTGGGATAAGACGCATAGCTTCATCTTTGCCAGAAGCTCTGACATTTGATAATTGTTTGGCTTTCAGAGGATTTACCTCTAGGTCATTATCCCGATTATGTTCGCCTATAATCATTCCCTGATATACTAGTTCATTAGGGTTTATAAACATTTTTCCACGATCTTCAAGATTCCATAGAGCATAGGCAACAGATTCACCATCTCCATTAGAAATTAACACTCCATTACGTCTTCCTTCAATAACCCCTTTATACGAACCATAACTATGAAAAACACGGTTCATAACACCTGTACCTCGAGTTTCGGTTAGAAACTGACCGTGGTAACCAATAAGACCACGTGATGGCCCTAAAAATGTGACTCTAGTTTTACCGCCACCAGATGGACGCATATCAGTCATTTCTGCTTTACGTATTGCTAAGGATTTAACAATAACTCCAACAAAATCATCATCAACATCAACTTGGATTTCTTCAATTGGTTCTAATCTTTTTCCCTGTTCATCCTCTTTGAATAATACACGTGGTCTGCTGATTGATAGTTCAAAACCTTCACGTCGCATAGTTTCAATTAATATTCCTAATTGTAACTCACCACGACCTGCAACTTGAAAAGCATCTTTTTCTTCAGTTTGACTGACATGTATTGCCACATTACTTTCGATCTCTCGCATCAATCTATCACCTAAAACTCTTGATGTAAGCTTTGATCCTTCCCGTCCAGCAAGAGGGGAGTCATTTACTCCAAAGGTCATAGATAATGTTGGTGGATCTATAGGTAAGGAAGGGAGTGCTAGCATTATTTCAGGGTCACAGATAGTATCAGCTACCGTAGCGTTCTGAATTCCAGCAATAGCAATGATATCCCCTGCATATGCTACATCGACAGCTACGCGTTCCAATCCTCGGAATGACAGTATTTTACTTATTCTAGCATTTTCAATTACCATATTATCGCGATTAAGTACTTTAACATTTTGGTTGATTTTAACCGTACCGCTCTGCACTAGACCGGTAAATACACGACCAAAATATGAGTTATATTCTCTAGTAGTAACAAGCATAGAAAAGGGAAGGCTGCTATCAGCAACAGGAGCAGGTACATGAGATACTATCAAATTAAAAAGAGGAGAAAGGTCTTTTTGCTCATCTTCTAGATGGCGCGATGCCCAACCGCTACGTCCCGAAGCGTAGATAATTGGGAAATCTAGTTGTTCATTAGTTGCCTCTAATGCCATAAATAATTCAAATACTTCATCAACTACTTCACTTACTCTTCTATCAGGACGGTCGATTTTATTGATAACAACAATTGGTTTCAAACCAAGTTTTAGAGCTTTTGACAGCACAAATTTTGTCTGAGGCATTGTACCTTCAGAAGAATCAACTAGTAATACAACTCCATCTACCATAGTAAGAATGCGTTCTACCTCACCACCAAAATCAGCGTGACCAGGAGTATCAACTATATTGATACGGATATTTTCCCACATAAGGGAGGTACATTTGGCTAAAATAGTTATACCACGTTCGCGTTCAAGGTCATTTGAATCCATAGCACGTTCTGCTACTGCTTGGTTTTCTCGGAAAGTCCCACTTTGCTTAAGCATATTATCAACTAGAGTGGTTTTACCATGATCAACGTGGGCGATAATGGCAATATTGCGAATAGCAGACATCAAAAACCTTTAATATATTTTTTAGATGTGCATTATAGAGCAAAATATATCAAATTGGAATAGAGTTCTTGTGTTATAGTGAATTCAGTTGAATTAGCAACAACGTTGCTCCTCGCTTGCTAGAGTAAATAATTCTTATATCGAGTTAATAGCCTAGGGTGTCACCCACAGCTGTCGAAAGTTAGAAGAGGAAGCGGTTTTAGAAGTCATAATGACAGTTTAAAAGTTGTCGGCTTATAACCGCTGTCATTGCGAGAAGGCGTAAGCCGACGAAGCAATCCACTTATGGTTACTTTTTTGGATTGCTTCGTCGACCTATGGTCTTCCTCGCAATGACGTTACCCTATTTAAAACCCCTTCCTCTTCTAACTTTCGACAGTTGTGGGGTGTCACCCCTAATGGCGATGATTACTTAAGCCTACTATTAATTTATTATACTATTTCCCATTATTAACTACGTTAATAATGGGAAATGGTATTACATCGATAGTTGAGGTTAATTAGTATTTTAAATTATAGATTCTATATTTGCTATCTTACAGCTATTAACCAAATTATTATCTAGAGTAGCAATTTTTGCTTCAAGGCGTAGGGATAATTCAAGGTAAGAAGCATCATAAGACGTTAGACCATATTTAGTTGCAATCTTTGCTATTGTATGTAGAGATTCAGGGCTAGAACAAAATTTATCAATATTAATAGGAAGAGTATTTAAGAGGTGTAAATACTCTTCATAATTACTTTTAGTAATACGCTGTTTTTTTAAGGATGATATAAGCACATTGTTACATTCTAAAAAAAAGACAGCAGGGGCAAATATATTATATACTTTGTTAGAAATCTGATGGTAAATGTTATCGACCTTAAGCTGTTGCTCATCCGATAAAATCGAGGACATAATGAATGAACAATCTACTACTAAATTCATTTTCTACCAAGATTTTTCATTTTAATAACATCATCTGTAGAGCCAAGAGGGCTACGTTTTTTAAGTTCAGCAAGTTTTTTAAATAGATCATCAAATCTTTGGGAATAATATTTAGCTACAGGTATAACAAAAGCTACCTCTTTTCCTCTGTTTGTTATGCATAATTCTTCACCTGCTTCTACTTCTTTAATTAGCTCCGGTAAGTGAGTTTTGGTTTTAAACATACCAACTATTCTCATGAATCCTCTTTAATAAACTAGTTAATTAAACTAGTTTATTATATTTTAATAAGTAATGCAATATGCTAATAACAGTGATTAATATATTTCATTTTACTTAAATAATATTAATAATTTGCTTGCAAAAATTTTAAAATTAATTTATTAAGTTCTGAGTTTTTGGGTTCAAGAAGAATACCCTTCAAAAGGGTAATGCAGTTTTTCCTGAAAATTACCTAATTAACCTCAGTTTGATATAAGATATCAGTTTAATAGCCCCTATGTCACCCCTGCTTCGGTGCGGGGTCTAAAAAATTTTAACAAACCCTCTTGGTTTATTTTTTTAGATCCCAGCTTTCGCTGGGATGACATAATGACGGTGACATCACCCCTAATGGCGACGATTACTTGAGCCTACTATTAATTTATTACATCAATACTCGAGGTTAATTATACAAAATAACAAAAATAAATATAAGAGAACAACAGATGTCAAAAGTAAAAAAGGCAAGATCAAAACTATCCCCTTTAAATTTTAGCATACCATTAGATTCTAGCATACCAAAAGATAAACAGGTAATAAATACTCCGGATGCTAACCAACTAGAAATTAAACAGCAAAAGGATTTTTCGGAGGAAAAAACTCAATCTGATAAGATGTTATTATGTATTGATTGGGATGGAACAATAGTAAAAGGCTCCTTACACAAGGCTCTTAATACTACTTTCAATTATAAGAATTGTGTAGATCTATTTCTAGCAGATGAAACAAAAAGTTGGAAAAATAAAGAGCTATTAGTAGAATTGTTGCAAAAAGTATTAACTATAGGATGTCATATAGCTATTGTATCTTTTGGCTCATATCCTAATTGGATCAAATACGCTCTTAAGCAACTTGCTTTAAAATCAACTCTATTGGAAAAAATTTATGTAGTGTCGCATCCTCGTAGAGATGGCTGTGAAGGCAAACAGGAGCATATAGAGGAAGCCAAGAGGCATTTTGGTGTTTCTGAGAATGAGAAGGTTGTTTTAATAGATGATGATTTAGATAATGTGGATATAGCAAGGAAAAATGGTATGCAGGGGATACATGTTGCCAAGGATATCGGGTATTTAACTGAGGCTTCTAAGATAGTTACAGCACAAGAACAAAAAGAAAATCAAATACAGACTGACTTTGATCAGCCAACAGAGAGTAAATTAGAACTGTTAGGTGAAGATCTTCCTTCCCTAGGAGATTTTTCCCTAGTAGACTCTTATGACACATTGTAGGGATTATACTATTTTGCTTTGAAAAAAAGCAATAGCAAAACTTCTAGGTATAACCTGAATTCGATGTAAGACATTGGTTTAACAACCTAAGGTGTCATCCCTGCGAAGGCTTTGTTGCGTGGATCACTAGTATGTCATTCCCGCGTAGGCGGGAATCTATAATATCTAATAGCCTTTGCAGGTTATTTTTTGGATTCCCGCTTTTAGCTAGGAATGACATCGTTTTTGGTTCTGTAAGTACCATTACTTACGTTGGCTTTTTGATCCACGCGAGCAATGCCTCCCAGCGAAAGCTGGGGTCTAAAACTATATAACATACCTTCTATGCTATTTTTAGACCCCACACCGAAGCAGGAGCATAATGGCGGTAGGGGTGACATTACCTTTAACAGAGATGATACTGAACCTAGTATTAACTTGTTACATTGAATTAACGTTATTTTAACTGTCAGTAAAAATTCATACATTAGACCTCATTCGAAACTGGTTGACGTAGTTCAAAATTATAAATGCCAGAGATCAAATTAAATCTAAGACCAAATCTTTTACGTCTATTTCGATATTTGTCAGCAATAATTTTGAACCGTTTTAGCATACCAATAACGTTTTCATTTAGAACTCTTTCTCCTGCTAACCTACGATTATTCTTTTTATCATTTTTAGTTAAAGGATTTTTCTTGCTTTTTTTCTTTGGTAATTCAGAATTATTGTGAATTTTTTGTATATACTCGATGAAAATCAACAATTGCGTTGTTGTTGTCCAAGACCTGCGGTGCTCACGTACTAATGTACGCTGTGCTCCTCGGCTTGGACACTCCTAGCACTTGTTGATTTTGATCTTCGTCTACCAACTCTTCATTTACGAGCAGTATACCTTGATATCCTGTATCAGTAATCGCTTTAACCTTAGGATGGATAAGAATTTTGGATTCCTTAAATAATCTAAAGTCATGTTTTTTACCGTTAGAAAAATCTGTACATATTACTTGGTGTGTTTTCTTGTCTACCACTATTTGAGTTTTTAGTGTATGCCTTTTCTTCTTTCCTGAATAATAGAATTTTTGTTTTTTTTGGGTCTTTCTATAGGACTCTCAGTAGCATCAATCAAGACTACTTCATAATTCATATCACTCTTCATTAGAGCTTTACGACCTGGAAGAGCAAAGTTTGGGTGTTTAACTAGGGTGTCTTCTACCCATTTAACAGCTTTATATGCTGAACTTTCACTAATCCCATAGTTCTGACCTATATGGAAATAAGTACGGTATTCTCTAAGGTATTCTAAGACCATCAGCAACTGTTCCTCCAAATTGAGCTTATTTTTACGCCCACCTTTTGATTTCTTAAGACCATCAGCTTGCCTCAAAATATCCACCATCTTTGAGAATGTTCCCTTCTTTACTCCTGTTAATCGACGAAATTTTTCATCCTCTAACTCTTTAATCTGATCGAATTTCATATTATTACTTCAAATCAGATATTTATAACACCATTCTACATCATTGTCTAGTTTCGAAAGAAGCCTATTTTGTCAGTGTATTCTTTAACTCCACCACGTTTTTGCTTTCCACAAAAATATAACTTTGCCAAATAATTTTCATCAAAACTAAGGATTATTTCTCCCATTTTTCTTAAAGCTTTGTTATAATCATTCCAGTTACGAACTTTTTTTATAGATGGTATACTGCTTGTAAATAAAGAGTTGGTATTTCTGCTTTGAAGAATTGTTTTTTGAAAATATCAGGAACTCGCGTACTCATGTACTAAATGTACACCTAGTTCGCTCGCCCCTCATTTTCAAATTCAATTCGTAGGATCATTTGAGTATAGATGATAGAATCAAAATCATGATAGTAGCAGGAATTACCAAGTCGAGGGACTAGGCGTACATTTAGTACGTGAGTACCGCTAGAATCTTGGATAATGACGATGCAATTCTTGATTTTCTATTCTAGAGTATATTATATACTTTTGATGAGTTTCTTGCCATTCTATTCAATTTCTAGGTTCATAACAACCTATTTTGACTATCCACGTTAGCAATGCCTCCCCACGAAAGCAGGAATGACATCAATTCTATCACTATCACTATGGCTCAAACATTTTTGGGTTAGCTATACAAGAATAATTACTCTTCACTACAAAGGTAATGTCACTTCTGCCTACGCAGGGGTTTGACATTGAAAGAGCGGGATAACATCAAGGACTATTATACCTACTTAAACTTGTACATTTGGTTAATTTATGAAGTCATATACTTTTAAAGAGCATTTTTTAGAGCTAAAGGCTAGGTTTTTACGAGTATTTGCTGCATTCATTATTGGTTTTATTATTTGTTATTATTTTAGTAGCGATATATATAACATTTTATTAGAGCCGCTTGCAGAACTAGATCATGCTAATATAAGGAAAGTGATCTATACTGGTCTTACTGAAGCATTCTTTACTTATATAAAACTTGCAGCTTTTGTTTCTTTTGTCATGATTATGCCAATTATCGCTATAGAATGTTTTTTATTTATAAGACCTGGGTTATATTCAGGTGAGAAAAAATATGCTGCTTTTATTCTTTTTATGTCACCTATTTTGTTTTGGTGTGGGAGCATCTTTGTATTTTACTTTGTTATGCCGCGTGCATGGCAATTTTTTCTAAGCTTTGAAGATAATAATGCTATTATTCCACTAATTCTAGAAGCTAGAATTAGTGAATATTTAAACTTAGTAATTCAGCTAATTATTGCGTTTGGTATGGCTTTCCAATTACCAATTATTATGTTAATATTAAATTTATTAAAAATATTAACAGCAAAAGACTTAGTGGACAAAAGAAGATCGTCTATAGTAATTATTTTTATTATTGCTGGTATTTTAACTCCACCGGATGTACTTAGCCAATTTGCTCTTGCAATACCAATGCTTTTATTATATGAAACTTCAATTATTATGTGTAAATTTGTAGAAAATCGAGGAAGTTAAATGTTAGATATAAAGTGGATTAGGGAGAATAAGCAGGAATTTGATGATCTACTTATCAAAAGGGGAATTACCCCAATGTCCGATAAAATTACTAAACTAGATGAAAGCAAACGCCAACTAACTAATCTTATTCAGCAATTTCAGCATGCAAGAAGGAAAAAATCTAAGGATCTAGGCAACATGCCTAACAAAGCTAGTAAGGAATTTGAAGAAATAAAGCATGATGTGGATCACATAAATGAAAAGCTGGAAGAACTGAATCTAAAATTAAATAGTAATCATCAGTTAAATGATATGTTGGAGATCCTGCCAAATCTTCCTGATGATGATGTACCATACGGTACTGATGGAAGTATGAATAAACTGCTTAAAACAGTAGGAGACATTACAACAAAACTATCTCCTCCATTACCTAAGCAGCATTTTGAACTTGGTGAAAGTTTAGGTATGATGGATTTTGTCCGTACTGCTAAAATGTCTGGTAGTAGGTTTGTAACTTTAAAAGGAGAGTTAGCAAAGTTAGAACGTGCATTGATTAATTTTATGATTGATACTCATACTCAGGAATTTGATTTTACTGAATTATCTCCTCCAGCTTTAGTACGACCAGCTGCTATGTATAATAGCGGTCAATTGCCAAAATTTGCAGAAGAGTCGTTTGAAACGGTAAATAATTACAGGCTAATTCCAACAGGCGAAGTACCTCTCGTTAATATGGTGGCTGATACCATAATAGCTAGGGAAGAATTGCCTATACGTTATGTTGCTTACACACCCTGTTATAGATCAGAATCTGGCAGTAGTGGTAAAGATACTAGAGGTATGTTCCGTGTGCATCAATTTGGTAAAGTTGAGTTGGTTACAATAACTACTGCAGAAGAATCTCAGCGTGAACATGAATATATAACTAATGCAGCTGAAACTATTCTAAAAAAACTTGATCTACCATATAGAGTTATGTTGCTTTGTACTGGAGATATGGGATTTACTGCCAAGAAAACCTATGATCTAGAAGTATGGTTGCCTGGGCAAAATCTATACCGTGAGATTTCAAGTTGTTCTAATTGTGGAGATTTTCAGGCTAGAAGGATGAAAGCTAGATATAAAGAATTTGGTAGCAACGAAACTACTTTTGTCCATACTTTGAATGGTTCTGGTTTACCAATTGGTAGGACAATAATCGCAATTCTAGAAAATTACCAAAATGCAGATGGTTCAATAACAGTTCCAAATGTTTTGGTGAGTTACATGGGTGGGTTGGAGCGAATTCATACTACTAAAGAGTATAAATAACATACGCGAATTTGGGATAAGAATTTGTCAATTCTTATCCCAAATTCGGTGAAATTATAGAAACAATCAGATTTGAGACAGCTCTGCATCTGATTGTTAAATTAATATTTTGCTAAAAACATGTATTTAATAGGTATCATTGGTGTTCAAAATAGCTAGCAACTCAAGAAAAGT
Source organism: Candidatus Tisiphia endosymbiont of Ditula angustiorana (assembly GCF_964026425.1). Classification (NCBI taxonomy): domain Bacteria; kingdom Pseudomonadati; phylum Pseudomonadota; class Alphaproteobacteria; order Rickettsiales; family Rickettsiaceae; genus Candidatus Tisiphia; species Candidatus Tisiphia endosymbiont of Ditula angustiorana. Next base: position 1,670,521 of record NZ_OZ032143.1, on the reverse strand, counting down.
TGATAAGGATTTATATAATAATTCTGCAGAGGATTTCATTCCAATTGCTTGTCATTATAATGAGAATACTTTGTTAACTAAGAATGGTGAACTACTCCAAACTATCCAAATAAATGGTATCAATGCAGAAAATATTAGCACTAAGTTATTCAATTTACGAGAAGTAGTGCGTAATGCGATCAAGAAAAATGTTCGTAATAAAAATTTTGCATTTTGGATACATACTGTACGACGTAAGACAAACTTAGATGACCCAACTTCTTATAATAAATTGTTAGCAGCTAATATTCACAATTTATGGCAAAAAAAGAATTACTGGGATGATAAATTTGTTAACACCTTATATATCTCAATAATTTATGATTCTGCTGAAATTAAAGTTAAAAATCTCAACCTTTTAATAACTTCTTTGTTTTTTGATAAAGTTGTCAGTCTCCAAAATAAGTACTTAAGTAGTGTTTTTGAAATACTAAATAGCACTGTTGATACAATACTTTTGGATTTACAAGATTTCGGTGCAGTAAAGTTAGGAATAAGATTTGAAGGGGAAGAATCTTACTCTGATCTAATGTTTTTATATCGTAGAATAATCCATCTCAACGAAGAATATTGCCTAGTACCGATTGCAAATCTATCTAATGCTTTAGCCTCTAATCAATATGCAGTTGGTAACGATAAGATTGAAGTAATAAGTAGTCATGATAAAAAGTTTGCATCCATTATTTCAATAAAGGAATATCAAGAAGTATCATCAGCTGCACTTGATGGATTCCTACAATTACCTGTGGAATTAATAGCAACAGAAATATTTTACTTCGTTGATAAAAAAGAAGTATCTAAAACATTTGAACAACAGGCATATATTTTACAAGTTAGTAAGGATACTAAACTTGCTGAAATTACAGGAATAGATAAGATAATGAACCTTGATGCTTCAATCCCGAACCAATTTTGTAAACAACAAATTTCTATTGCTATTATAGGGTCAGACTTGGAAAAATTGGATCAATCAATTGCCCAAGCATCTAAGGAACTTGCTAAAATTGGCATTGTCCATGTGCGGGAAGATATAAACTTAGAGCAGACATTCTGGGCACAGCTCCCAGGGAACTTTTCCTATGTTAGGAGGCTCGCTCCCACAATTATAGAAAATACCGCCGCTTTGGCCTCATTACATAATTTCCCGACCGGAAGCCAAAATAACATATGGGGTAAAGCGGTGACTTTGCTTAGAACAGAAAAAGGAACTCCTTACTTTATGAATTTTCATGCTAAAAGTAATAATAGAGGAAATACTTGTATTTTTGGCACAGATAATACTGGTAAGACTGTACTAACAAATTTTTTAATTTCTGAAGCCACTAAATATAAGCCAACAATATTATATCTTTCCAATAATAATAATTCAAAGATTTTTGTTGAATCAATTGAAGGGCAGTGGTTTGAAAAGGAGAAGAACCTAATAAATCCATTTCTACTAGATGATACTCTAGAGTCAAGGCATTTCGTTATCGAATTTCTTAAAATAATTTGCAATCATTCTTTTTACCCTCTAACCAAAGCAGAATTAGCTTTCCTAGAAAACTTCGCTGATAAAATTTGGACTTTAGATAATAAAGATCGTAATTTTTCCTCCATTTTAAAAACAATGGACTTTTCTATAGAAGATGGAGATTTAATTAAACTAAGGTTGACTGATTATACAAAAGGAGGATTATATGATGGTATATTTGATAGTGATAAATTCCCTTTATCTGAAGGCGGCATAATCGGATTTAATTTGTACCCTTTCTCTGAGAAGTCTTTTACTGAACGTTTTTATCCAACAGATAGAAAACTTCTAGAAGATTTTTCAATGAATTTGACTAAGCATAATAGTTTATGTGCAGGATTAATATATGCTTTTAATTATCACTTAACTATTATAGGGAAGAGTCCAAAAATATTAGTAATAGATAATCTAGATTCCTTGTATAGACCGGAAAATTTTGATAATATATCACAAATGATTTCTGATAGATTGCTGAATAATAATGGACTCATGGTTAGTAATTTTGATTTTAGTTATCTACAGTCGATAAAAACAAGGGTGCTACAGCATTGGTTGGATTTAACAGACACTAAAATAATTTTACCATCAGAAATAAAATCACAGTATTTAGAACAAATTTTAGGATTAAATGAATCAGAAATAAATAAATTATCGAAATTTACAATTGCTTCTAGAATGTTCTTAATAAATCAAAATAATCAATCTATTGCTTTGGAGTTAAGTATAGGAAGTTTAATTGGCATTATCAAGATTCTATCCTGTAGAACCGAGGAATTAAAAATATATCAAGAAATATTACAACAATATCCAGGACATCCTGATAATTGGATTAATCCTTTGTATATGGCATTAAATCATATTTAATAGGAAGAGGAATTTGGTGCTAAAGAAATATTATCTAGCATTTTTTTTGTTGATTTACTCTAGCAAGAGTTATGCAGCATTTTGGGATGAAATTGCACAATGTTTCAGTAACCCTTGCAATTGTGGTTATAGCACGATAGATGAAACATGGAACGGAAGTATCAAACGAACAATAAAGCCAAATCCTATATGCCCACCATGGAATAGGAGGGATGGACGCGATACAGATAATTGCTTGGTTCAATTTAACCCTCCTGAGAAGTTTATTGGATTTTATCTTCGTCACTGTGCAGAACGTACACCAGAAAGCTCCTATTTTGCACCAAAGATTCGTATAAGAACTCAAAGTTGTAATGCATTTGCATGCTGGAATCAATCCACTACTTTGAATTGGGATGGTGAATGCGTAATATGGCCTGGGGCTTATGCCTTACCCTTACTCAGAATTTGTGCTAGGGTTGCTGTTCCTGCAATTGGACCTACAAAACTGAATAAAGAAGGAACGCCAGCAGATCCTGGTTATACTCCTGGAAAACACTTGAATGATGTTGGCTTTCTAGAGGATGATAAACCGATTATTGGAGATGATGGAAAACCGATTGTTGGAGATGACGGGAAACCGTTTAATAGACCAAAGCTATGTGCATATAGTGATCCTGGTTTGGTAAATCTTGTTTCAGCTACCGGAGTTCACTTAGATCCTCTGGACTGGAACGCAGTAAAACAGCCTCTTCACAAAACAGATGAGTTACACCCTCTTGCAAAAATTCTAAAGTTTTTAATAGGAATTAAGTCTAGTATGAGTATATCAGGACTATTAGGTAAGTTATTAGACATGATTGGTTCTGACAATACACCAGGTCTTGATGTTATAAAAGAAATAGTTAGATGGATAGGATATATTTTTGAACAACAATGGCTGTATAAGGTGGCAGAAGAAATAGTAGAAGCACTTGGTGCACTAAATCGTTCTGTTGATGACTACCCATTTGGTTGCGTTGAATTACCATTAGGTCCTTTTCCACCACCATATTGCTCTACATTAAAACAATTCATTATTACTCCCACTACAAAGCGTGTATGCAGTAAAAAGAAAGGTGATTTATTTGTTCAATCTTCAAATGCACCATGTGTGGTATCTAAATTAAGAAATAATCTTATTCATAATGTCGTACGTGTTAGTTTAGATAATCTTGTGCCTCTTTGTAAAAATGAAGAAGACCCTCAAAAAACCGATAAATGTGTAAGAATAAACACTCCTGACCCATTTTCTTCAGCTAAAGGAATTCATATTGCTACTGATCGACGCGATACAATAAAAAAATGTTCAGATGGTGATGCAAAACTTTGCGTTAACACAAAAATTCCCTTTAAATGTAATGTTACTGAGAATGATTGCGAAGATAGATTTAGGATAGTCTACACACAAAAAGTAGGTAATATCTCTACACCAAGTAGTTACTATGTTGATGATTTACCTGATTGTAATAGCGAAGAAGCAAAGGGTAAGATTACTTGTCAAGAAATATGGGGCATAAATATTGGTGAGTTTATTGATGTTGATCTTGCATTTCCTCTTATACAAGGTCAAGATGCTACAAGTTTACTACCGCTCAAGAAAACCTTTAAGCTCAGTGATAGGTCTTTTGTTGCTTCAATTACTATAGATACTACATTGGATACTACCTTAGAGCCTCATCTTCGTCGTGATCCAAAATCTATTTGTGTAGCAGAAGGAGAGAGCTTGGTTGGTTGTGAAGACAGGGTGATAGATGGTTACCAAATCCTAACCTACCAGTGTGAAAAATTTCCTGGGATCTGCCTTAAAAATACCTATTATACTCCTCAATTTATTGCGTCAATACAAGTGTCAGACAATAAAGGGAATGTTGTTGATTCAACTAATACTGTTATTACACCATTGTCAGTTAGTCAGTCAATAGCAGGTAAGACAGAAGCAATAATAAATTTAGCAGGATTTAATTTTACTTCCTTCATGGCATATATTTCTAATACCCCCCCAACTATATATACTGCTATGCCATTTTCTGGAACAAAATCTATGAATCCTTTAACGATATATGGTAACTACAAAGATGACAAGACCCCTTATGATGCTAAGACAGGAATTCCTAATACAAATGTTGTATATTTAAAGGGTCTTGAATATATAAATGGTAAATATATTCAAGGTGCAACACATGGCTGTTTACAATTAAAAGATATAGACAAATGTATTCCGGGAGTAAATGATACTAACTGTGTACTAGCAAGACTACTTGAATCAGATACAGTTGATTGCTCAAAATTTAAGACAAAAAGTATGCAATACCTAGGTCTGCAAATCTGTCAGGATACTCATACTGATTGTAACTCTGTGGAGACTATAGATGATCTTAAGACAAAGGGTATTACGATTTATAAATGTGCTAACTCTACGTATTGTTATAAAAATAATCGTAAGCCAGATGTTGAAGTATGTAAAGTGTCTGTAGATAGTAATAATAGAATCGATCCTTCTCCGTCACTAGGTCCTACAATAAACACTGATGGAAAGTATTACACTGCTACTTTTAATAAGGATGGTGTTCTTATTGATAAGGATGGTATTCCTCTTGACAAAACTGCTGCAATCCGAGATAAAACCCCACAAGAATTAGGTTTTTGTACCTTAGTTCCTGCCCCTAAATGTCAAGCAATTACCACCCCGACTAATGACAGTGGTAACGCAACATGGTCTAGCACAGAAATAGGTGATCCTGACACAAAAATAGGTGATTTGGCATTAGGTACTTGTAAGCCTGGTTGGGTAGTAATTGATCCGAATAAACCACTACAACGTTATTGTCTATCAAATATCGATACTAAAACAGTGGCCTTTGAAGCCTTACCGGATGGTGTTGGATGTAAAGAGAATACTGGTCTTAATTTCAAATATACAAGCGATAAAAAAGATTTTCCTGTTAAAAATAACTACGATACTTTAACTAAGGTTGGAACCTTTATACTTGGTGGCTCATACGGTTCTGCAGCATATACTTACGATGCATTTTATTGCGTAAATTATGAGTTTGATATACCAAATACTAACATGCTAAGCTCTTTCACCATAGGTGGTAATGGTTCATATTATGATGATTACATAATGATTAAAGTTAATAATCAACTTATCAATACTGGTCCTGACAGATTTGACTTGATGGAATGTAGAAATTACAACGCTGACCGTACTCACTGTGATGTTTACATTTCTAGAAATGGCGAATTTGTGAAAGCACCCGACATATATAAATCTAATAACCTAACACAACTTAATCTTATGCCACATTTACGAAATGGTAAAAATAATATTAATACTTGTGTAGGAATAGTTGGAGGAGGAACTTTGAATGTTACTATTAAATATCAACTGAAATAACTTGGGCTTGATAAAGACATCAGGCTATCACCATTACTATAGTCAATTCAGGAGGATTTGCTGCTAGGAGCGATGCCTATATGTAATAGGCGAGCGATCGAAGACGACGTTTGCCTACTTCTCATCAATTGACTATATACTCGATAATCAAGTTTTTATTAAGTTATATAATTCATGGCAGTTTGAAAATCATGAAAAGAAGTCGAGAAGATGTCATTCTTAGCAACGGCGGGAATCTAAAAAAATAGCCTAAAAGACTATTTAAACTTTTTTAGATCCCAGCCTACGCTGGGATGACATAAACTGCCATGAATTGTAGCCTTCAGAAAAAAACTTGATTATCGAGATATAGCTAAAACCTTCTCGAGTTAGCTATATCTTAGTTGCGATGCAACTAGCTGTGAATAATTTAATTTGTGCTAGACATGTTGCTACGGCAGTTTCAGTTCGGAGGATATTTGGTCCTAGACTTATTGATAAAGTATTGGGTCTTAATGAAAGCATTTGGAGTTCATTTTGTGAAAAACCACCTTCTGGACCGACAACAACTGAAATATTTGCCGCAATATCTGATGAATATATAGGCATGATTTTTAATAAAGTATTATTTTCATCTTCATTTTCATTGGCATATATTATAGAATTATCTAGAGTTTGCTCTAGGAAAAGACTAAGTGATACTACTGGCATAAGAATGCAGGGTATTAAACGTTCGGACTGCTCTGTAGATTCGATAATACATTTCATCAATCTTTGAGTATTAACAGTGCGAAATTGAGATCTGTCTGCGATTAGTGGAATAATTTTTGTTACCCCAAGCTGTATAGCCATATCTATGGCATCCAACATTCTATCACTTTTAATAATGGATATTCCTAAAGTAAGTTCAGGTTCAACTGTTGCTTTTCTTAAAATATTAGTAAGTCCAACATGTAAATTATTTTTTGTCATACCAGTAATTTGTGCTATAAACTCACCATCTGTGCCGTTAAAAATTCTAAAATGATCGCCAACCTTTAGTCTTAATACTGTTTTAAGGTAGTGACTATGATCTTCTGCAAGATTTAACGAATAGTTTTCAATTAGTTTGATATTGGTATATATTCTGTGAAGATGAGAAAATTTCATAATTTTAACTCTAATGGTTAACACCTAGGCATTTTGACTTTTTCATTTACTTCAAAATATTATTTTAATAATTAAAATTATGTTTTGAGTAACAATATATTATTAAGGAAAAAACAACAATGAAAAAAACTAACTCAAACAGAAGGAGATAATGTAGTATGAAAAGAAAATTCACAGAAATAGAAGATAATTTGTTTAAAACACTTCATAAAAAGGGTAATCCTTTAGTATTGTATAATATTTGGGATGTTGGTTCAGCACAGATTGTAGAGAAGTCCGGGGCAAAAGCATTAGCTACAAGTAGCTGGGCAGTAGCAAAATCTTATGGTTGTGAAGATGGTGAGAAATTCCCACTTAAATTAGCCTTGCAAAATTTAAAGAATATTATTGAAAAAGTCAAAGTACCCGTGAGTTTTGATTTTGAATCAGGATTTGCATCGAAGTTAAGTGATTTAATAGAAAATGTTGAACACGTAATTAAAACAGGGGCAATTGGTATAAATTTTGAAGATCAAATTATTGGGAAAGAAAAGGCAAGATACTCTATAGAAGAACAATGTAAACGAATTAAAGCAATTAAAGAAGCTATAAAGGAGTTATTGCCTAATATGTTTATTAATGCTAGAACGGATATCTTTCTTCAAAAAGATACATCTGAGCATAATGAACAAGACTTAAAAGAAGCTATAGAACGAAGCAAAGCTTATGCAGAAGTTGGAGCTGATGGGTTTTTTGCACCAGGCTTAGCAAATCATAATTTTATAAAACAATTATGTGAATTTTCACCTATTCCTGTCAATATAATGGTGCAAGATATAACGACAGTAAAAAACCTTGTTGATTTAGGTGTATCTAGAATTAGTTACGGTCCTTTCCCATATATTGCAGTGATGCAAGAATTGGATAAATCTGCAACTGAAGTGTTAACATATATAGATACAAATAAAAAGACGTAATAGGAGAGGACTAGTACATTATTATGGATAACAAAAAAGATACTACCATAAAAGATAAAAAAGAAAACCCCAAAGAAATAGGCGGCTTTAAAGGTCAAGAACCAACTACCTATGGAGATTGGCAGCATAAAGGTAAAGTAACTGATTTTTAAAAAGATTAAAAAATTTATGCCAAATTTTCATCAAGTCAAAATTCTACCATATAATGCACAAGAATTATATTACTTAGTTCTTGACGTAAAGTCATATCCTGAATTTTTGCCATGGTGCAAGGCTGCTAGAATCATTTCAGAGAGCGAGAATCAAATTATAGCTGAATTAGTAATTCAGTTGAAAGGTTTCACAGACAAATATCAATCAAAAATTATATACTCAAATGATTTAAAGAAACAAAGCTATTCTATTGAAGTAGAAGCAGTTTCTGGACCATTTAAATATTTAAAAAACTTATGGCAATTTTCCAAAGAAGATACTGGTAGTAAAATAGAGTTCTTTATTGATTTTAAGATGAAATTTGCAATAGTTGACAAGTTAGTTAGTATATTTTTTACTGATGCTACTGAAAAAATGGTTGATGCATTTGAAAAAAGGGCAGATACTATGTTAACTAAAATAAACTTAGCAAACTACTCTTGAAATAGGGATCTATTTAATTAGTGCAAATTTAATATTTATTATTATTTTATAGCAAAATTGAAGGCCGCTACTTTAATTTTGCTACTCAACTTTTACCCAAAAACTTGAAAATTGATTTATCAATTCTGCAAGTTTTTGAAGTAGGTCAATATAGGAGCAGATATAAAAATAGATGAATATGTACCAACTATTATACCAAAAAACACTAATATACTAAAGCTATAAATAGCTTCCCCACCAAATATTACCAAAGCTAGGTTTGCGAGCAAGGTTGTAACAACTGTTAGAATAGTCCTAGACAGAGTTTCATTAATACTCAGATTAATAATTTGTGGCATTACTTTCTTATGTGATTTGCGTAAATTTTCTCTGATTCTATCATAGATAACTACTGAATCATTCACAGAATAACCTATTATGGTAAGAATAGCAGCTATGGAGCTTAAATTGAAGTCTAGCCTCATTACACTCATAAAACCTAAGCTTAGTATGGCGTCATGTAACAAAGCTACAAGTATGCCAAGCCCAAAATACCACTCAAATCTAACCCAAGTGTAAACCATTATGGCAAGAAACGAAAGAATTAGTGCCGTTATTCCTGATTTTATCAGTTGAGTACCAACTTGTGGACCGACAAAATCTACTTTACGATACTCAAATTTATAAGGAAACTGGTTTTTTAAAGTTGATTTGATAAGCTTAATATTTTGCATTAAAGTATCTTCACTATTGCTGCCAACTCGTATTGACAAATCATGCTGATTACCAAAATTTTGTAATACTACTTCACCAATCTTAAGGTTATTAAGCACTTCACGCATTTTGGTTAAATCAGGGTCTTGATCAAGCCGCACTTCTATAACAATCCCACCAGCAAAATCAATACCAAAATTAAATTTGTAAATCCCTATCCAAATAATACTTACAAGAGATAAAATAATGGACATCGTATAACTTACTTTTCTAAATCTGATAAAATCAAAGTTGATTTTATCAGGTAAAAGCCTTAATGGATATAATTGCATTATTGAATTCTTTAATTTATATACCGAGAGCTTGTCTATACAATTCTAAGATCGCATCTTGTTCAGCTAGCTTATTTCTATCAAGTTTTTTTAGTTTTAACACCGACTTCATAGCCTTGGTATCAAAGCCACTAGAGCTGGCTGCATCAAATATATCTTTTATTGCTTCAGATAATTCAGCTTTTTCTTGTTCAAGCCCTTCTATTTGATTTATATATTGTTCTAATTGTTCTTTAGCTATCACTTCTGTCATAAAATTCAAGTTTATTGTTTATCAAAAATTATATACTCTTCTGCTTTGAAGAATTGTTTTTTGGAAATATCATGGATTCGCATGCTCACATACTAATATGTACGTTCCGCTTGCTCACCATTCATTTTCAAATTCAATTCTCCAAATCATTTGAGTATAATATGGCTAGTATATATTATTTTATCAAGCCACTAAGTAATTTATAGATAATTTTGCTATAAATGCTAGAAAAATCTTTAGATTAGTTGTTACCCGAACGATCCTTATAAAAACAAAGAGCTATTAGGCTTGAAATAGCACAAGCAATTACATAATAAATAGATGAAGTAATAGTACCAGTTTTTTGCACAAGATATTCTAGTATTAAAGGTGTTGTACCACCAAAAATACTGGTTGCTGTATTATAAGACAATGATAAAGCAGTATTTCTGATATTGGTTGGATAAAATTCAGCTTGCAGTGCAGGTTCAGGACCAATATAACAAGCAGCTAAAATTGATAATACGATTTGAGATATAATTATAAAACAAAATTCTCCAGTTTCAATTACATTCATCAAAAAAGGGATAACTAAAATAATTACCAGTAAATTAATCACAAAAATTTTCTTTCGACCAATTACATCAGATAAATAGCCAGAACATAAAGTAACAATAGCCATGATTATATAACAATAATTAGCTAAATTGCTAACTTGGTCATCGGTAAAACCACGATTTATCCTCAAAAATGACATTAGATAAGTAGCTTGTAGATAGAATATTACTGAACCTGTAGAATTGATGAAGATTGATATTAACATATCAATCCAATATACAGAGATAACTTTTTTCAGAGGAGATTTTAAAATCCCACCATCTTCTTTTATACTTTGAAAACTAGGGGTTTCACTGGTATATTTTTTGATATAAAGTCCAGCAAATAAAATGAAAATTCCTAATAAAAATGGTATTCTCCACCCCCAATCATTAAATTGTTGTGCTGATAAAAGACTTTGTATAAGCTGCGAAATGAGTGATCCAAATAATATGCCAATACAAATACTGGACATTGGTATACTGCCAGTAAAGCCACGATGTACCTTACCTGTATGTTCAATAGCAAATGCAATTGAGCCAGTAAGTACTCCGCCCATTGATAAACCTTGCAGCATCCGAAGTAGAATCATTAATATAGTTGCGGTAACACCTATATTGTCATAAGTTGGTAATATGCCAATTAGTGCCGTTGGCAGAGACATACAGAATATAGATGTACTTAAAGCAGTTTTTCTACCAAAACGATCTCCGAGTACCCCAAAAAATACCCCACCTATTGGTCTCATTAAATAACCGATAGCAAATACCAAAAAAGCATGCAATAAAGACGAGCTAGGACTTGATCCAGGAAAGAACTTTGCCCCTATTATAGGAGCAAAGTAACCAAATAGTGCGTAATCATACCACTCAAATGCATTTGCTACACCACTTGCAAAAACTAACTTACATTTATTCATATTTTTTATTATTTCATTGGTGATCAAGGATTAGAACGCTTATTACCCCAATTCGGGATAAGAATTAGTTAATTCTTATCCCAAATTCGCGTTTATTAGCAACATATATGATGGCTTACTCATAATGCCCACTCAAGCTGATTATTAGTACAGTCTTTTCATCTTCAAAAATTTCGTATATCAATCTATGTTTGATATTAATTCTTAGAGAATAGCAACCTTTTAAGTTGCCTACGAGTTTTTCACTGCTGATAGGTCTTGGATTATTTTTTAATTCAGTCCATAGTTTTCTAGCCTTATTATCAAGTTTTTCTGACTTTAACTTTTGAAAATCTTTAAATGATTTTTTAGTAAATTTCAAATTGTACAATGACATCAATTCATATCATCTTCATTTAAGCACTCATCCAAAGGTTCTTGCCTAGCTTTTAGTATTTCCTTAACTAATCCAGGTATCGAATATAATTCTAATGTTGCTTGCAAAGATTCGTAGTCTTCTCTAGATAATAGCACTGCGTCATAATGCTTACCTTTTAAATATACTGGTTTATGTGTTTCGTTTGCTTCTTGTACAAGGCTAAATAAATTAGCTCTTGCTACCGATATTGTCTGTACGTTCATAATTTATCTCCCTTATAAGTATACTCTTCTGCTTTGAAGAATTGTTTTTTGAAAATATCAAGGACTCGCGTACTTAACCTCAGTTTGATGTAATAAATTAATAGTAAGCTCAGTATCATCGTCATTAGGGATGATGTCACCCCTGCGAAAGCAGGGGGCTAAAAATGCTTAACCTCGATCTACTTTTTTTAGATACCGCACCGAAGCAGGGACACCCTAGGCTATTAAACCGATGTCTTACATCAAACTGAGGTTACGTACGCTCCGCTTGCTCGCCTCTTATTTTCAAATCCAATTCTCCAAATCATTTAAGTATATACACATATAGTACATGATATTGTACATTCAATATCATTTCAACAAAATGTTTGAAGAGAACAAGCATTGCTAACCTGAATTCGATGTAACAAGTTACATTGAATTCAGGGATACATATAGAAACAATCAGGTTTGAAGCGGTTCTTTACCTGATTGTTAAATATTAATTTGCTAATAATCTTATTTTTATACAATATAAAAATAAGATTATTAGCGGTAATAGATTAAAATGCATTCGTAGAATCGCTTCAAGAATGCATTTTTCCTTATAACAAGCCAATTCGATATAAGAATTAACAATTCTTATATCGAATTGAGGTATTGCTAGTACTTCTTCATGCAGTAGCTTTATCATTTTGTGTAATATTTCCTTTCTCAGAATATATTATAAACAATGTTGCAGGTATTATTATCAATGCTCCGTATAAAGTACTGTTTTCAGGGATTTCATTAAACACAAGATATCCAGCTGATGCTGAAATTATTAACTCTAAATATCTATAAGGGGTGGTGGCAGTGGCATCAACTAGAGAGAAAGCCTTTAATAAGAAAAATAAGATTAAACTACCCCCAGCTCCTAAGGTAAATAGCAAAATAAATTCTGAACTGCTAGGTGTTTGCCAATACATTATTGATGACGGTATTGATACTAAAGATGTTACTAGAGCAGAATAAAATAGCATACTAATCATTGATTCTTTTACTACAAATTTCTTATTGATAATATCTAACATGGCAAAAGCTACAGAAGCTAAAACAAAAATCAATATCTGTGGATTAAAGTCACTAGCATGAGGTTTCAGGGTAATAACAATACCAATAAAACCAAATAAAGTTGCTGCCCATCTTTGCCAAATAATATTCTCATTTAAGAAAAAAACTGCTAGAACTAGAGTAAATAAAGGTGTAGCAAAACCAATAACTGTAGCAGTAGTCACTGGGGCAATATTGAGACCATAAGTCCAAGACGTCATAGCAAAAAACAATAAAACCCCTCTTGCAATATGTATAAAAGGACGATTAGTTTTAAGAGTCTGTTTCCCATAATATAAAATAAAAGGGACAAGAATTAAAGCACTAAAGAAAAAGCGAAAACAAGTTACCTCAAAACTATGTAGCCTAAGTCCAAGATATTTTGCTGTTATGTCATTAGTTGCACTACTTACTAAGCTTAATATAAACCAACCAATACCAACAAAATAAGTGTTTAATTTATTATTCATTGTATAGACCTTAATTCATTATTTTTTTTATATTTTTTGTATTAGTGTTTTCTATATTTAGTGTTATAGTGTCACTAATATTAAACAAGTTTAAAAATCTTATTATCAATTTGATTTTCAAATAAGACAGAATATATATAATACAGCAATATATTTAAAGCAAGAAAAGGTTTATAGTTATGATAAAAGTCACGAAAAAATTTGGAATATTGCTGTTGGTAAGTTGTGTAAGTATTTCTAGCTTTGCTAATTCTGATTCAACTAATAATGACTATGATGCCGATTATTATGAAAATGAAGGTAATCTTGTGTTTAAAATAAGAGGGGGGGGTATCAAATCTAGTGCAAAGCAACAAGGTTTTCCTAAGGCTACCGCCAAAAACCCAGTATCGATTGGTAATTTTGTTGAAAATGGTTACGGTTTTGATGCTTCTACATCAATATTCTTTGCTAGTAACGTTGCCGCAGAGTTATCTTTAGGTTTTAATGTATTACGTACTAAAAATAATAGTTTAAAGAATGTGGCTTATAATTATGGTGGTAATCCAGCAGATGTTGGTAAAAGAAAAGCTCTTTATATTATCCCCCTGACTGTCACGGGACAATATCATATAGCTCCCTTTGGTGCTATTAGACCTTATGTTGGCGTTGGTTATCATGGAGCTTATATGTTCAGTAAATCTAAAGGATGTACAGTCAAAAATGGTCACGGTGCTGTATTACAGATCGGGGTTGATTTATATGCTAAAGATGATACATTGATTAACTTAGATGTAAGGCAGTATTTTCTTAAGACCAAAATTGATTATAAAAATAGTTTAATAAAACAACCTATATCATCTAAAGTAAGGTTTAATCCGTTAATGATTGCAGTAGGTATTGGTTATAGGTTTTAGACTTGCCTGACCTAATTAAGCGAGAAATTGAAGTAGTCTAAGATGTCTATTGTTGACTTATTAGTTAGAAGAGACTATATCTTTTCTAGACATATCAATATTATATTATTAGTTTTTTACTATGAGTTTACAACAAAAATTACCTATACTGCCTAGAGCAACTGCTATTTGGTTGATTGATAATACTGCTTTAACTTTTAAGCAGATAGCGGATTTTTGTGGGATTCATGAGTTTGAAATTAAAGGCATTGCTGATGGTGAAGTATCTCAAGGTATTATGGGGCTAGATCCTATTGTTGGAGGACAATTAACTCAAGAAGAAATAATGCGTTGTACGAAAGATCCAAGTAGTAGTTTAAGACTTTTTGTGAGTAGTGCCTATGATTTGGTAAGCACAAAGAAAAAACAACAATCTAGATATACTCCTATTGCTAGACGTCAGGATAAACCAGACGCAATATATTGGCTACTTAAAAATTGTCCAGAAATTTTAGATAATCAAATTATAAAACTAGTTGGTACTACTAAGCCAACCATAGAAGCTATCCGTGAGCGTAGTCACTGGAACATGAAAAACATTCGCCCACGTGATCCAGTTTTACTTGGAATTTGTAGTCAAGTGGAATTAGACAAGAGTATTGAGCAAGCGAAGCTTTTATCTAAGCAAGAAAAAACTGATAAAGAATAGACTTCCTGCATAAATCAAAAATAGTTGAGGGATTTTTAGAAGAAACGAAGCCGAGTACCGCAGCGTACACAGACGATTGTTACGGAGCAAGGCGAGTTTCGACGACAAAATCACCAACTAGATTGATTTATGCAGGAAGTCTAATAAGTCAGGGCAACTTAAAAACCACGATTAGTAGTTGCTATAGACATAAGTTTAACTATTCTTGATGTTATTCCTGCGTAGACGGAAATCTAAGAAAACAGCCTGCAAAGGCTATTAGATATTATAGATTCCCGCCTACGCGGGAATGACTTGCTTATGATTCATGCAACAAATCCTCCATGCGAAAGTTGAGAGGATTTAAAATGGCATCTTTAGTCCAGGTGGCAAACCAATATTACCTAAAGCATCAGACATAGAGTTTTGTGAATCTTCATCGACCTTGCTTTTAGCATCGCTGAAAGCAGCAACAATTAAATCTTCCAATAATTCTTTCTCTGTCTCTTTAAGCAAAGAAGAGTCAATGGAAACCTTTCGAACCTCACCACGACCACTAACGGTAATATTTACTAACCCACCACCTGCTTTTCCAAAATATTCAGTATTTGCCATTTTTTCCTGCATTTCTTGCATTTTTTTTTGCATTGACTGAGCTTGTTTTAAAAATTGATTAAAATTTGTCATACTATTTACCTTTTAATTTTTTAACAAAATATCTGAAATTGTAACATTTGGAAAGTGTTGTGTTAAAATTTTCCAATCTTGACTTGATTTTACTTTATTTAGCAATTGTTCTTTAAGAGTGATTATTTTTAACTGTTTTGTAATGATAACATTCCAAGTTTTACCTGACCAAGCAAATAATAAATTAGCAATTTGTTCTTTTATTTTTGTATTGAGATTGCTTCCAGCAATTTCTATAGTTTGAAAAACAAAAGATTTTAACTCCACTTGGTTTAGTAATCTATAATAAACTTCCATCTCATTATGCAAATGTAAAAACTCAAGAAAACCGGTAATTTGATAGTTCTGAGTTGATTGTTGTAATACCGGCTGTTCTAGTTGCTCCCCATCATTATATTCCACTAATTCTTCTAGCGATGGCAACATCTGTGAGTAAATAGATTTTATCACCAGCATTTCAGCTTCTATCAATTGATTATGTGAAGTTTTCATCTCTATAATTCCTTTACTATATATTTGCCAAATAATAGATAATTGAGAAAAAGTAGTTTTTGTTAGAATATTTGTAACATTATCATTAAAAGATACATATATAGGATTTTGATAATTAGGTAATATCTTTATTTTACTAAGATAGGCAGTAAAATCAGCAACTAATGCTACAAAAGTTTCTAAATTTGCTGAAGACATATAAAGATTGTTTACTAAATCAATCGATTTAGCAGCATCTTTTTGAATAATATATTCAAAAAACTTAACTATACTAGCTGTATCCACCAAACCAAGTATTTGATAAACGATTTCAGGAGTGATCAAGTCTCCTGCTGCCAAACTCGTTACTTGGTCTAGTACTGAAACTGCATCTCTAGCTGAACCATCAGATCTGGACGCAATTATTCTAAGAGCCTCTATCTCAACGTTTAACTGTTCTTTTTTAGTGATGAACTGAAGCAATTGAAAAATCTCATCAAATGTTAGTCTCCTTAAATCATATCGCTGACATCTAGAAATTACGGTTAATGGAATTTTCTGTGGTTCAGTAGTAGCAAATATAAATATTACATGTGCTGGTGGTTCTTCAAGGATTTTAAGTAGAGCGTTGAATGCACCTTTAGACAGCATATGAACTTCATCAATTATGAAGATACTGTACCTAGCGATTAGCGGCTTATATTCACTGCTTTCTATTATTTTACGGATATCATCAACACTTGTCTTGCTAGCAGCATCAATTTCAATTATATCGGGATGGTTATTTTTATTAAAACTGCTACAATTCTGACAATTTTCACAAGGTTTAATACTATCACCTTCAACTATCAGACTGGTACAATTAATAGTTTTAGCGATAATACGTGCTGAAGTAGTTTTGCCAACGCCCCTAATACCAGTAAGAAGATAACCTTGAGATATACAATTTTTTAGAATAGTATAGCTTAAAATTTTTGTTAAAACTTCTTGTCCGTATAGTTCAGAGAAATTAGTAGGGCGATATTTTCTAGCAAAATTAATATATTGGTCGGTTGTTTTTGTCACTTGTATATTCATAAAATATGATCTACTCAAATGATTTCAAGAATTAGATTTGAAAACAGAAGAGTATGCTAGTAATGACCCACTAGAGACTATTTTGGCTGCTTCCTTTCGAACCTGACCACCTGAACAGCACCAATGCCCACTACTAGCACATGATAAAATAGTTCTTTTATCATCTAGAGGCAAGTTATTTAAGTAGCTAAATTGTATTTTTTTTCTATATCGCTTTTTGTCAGTCTACTTGGTGTTCCGAATATGTCTGGATTCTTAAGCTTAAATAAATCGTCATCAAATTTTTGTACTTTTGCAATATGATTAAATATTATGGTAATAACATTTTCATCTTCAAGTATTTCTAGCTTTTTTATTTGTTTAGTTTTTTTATCAAAAGTAATCTGACTACGCCGCTCTGATAAAGTATGATAAATAGTAATTTTAAACATATTATCTTGATCTATTACTGATTCAATTTTGAAATATTTATCAAAATCTATACTATCTTCTAATAAAAAATTAAATACATTCTCCTCTGCCTTAATACGACTTACATGTTTCATATCATAGTCATACACAGAAACATAATTAGCATTACCAATAACCACCAAAGGAAATGGTGGGTAATAATTACATCGAAACTTAGAAGGCTTATTTATTAATAACTTACCTTCAGCTTTATTCCCTGCTGAATCCTCTTGGCTAAAGTCCACAGCCATGGATTTTATTTCACGTAAATATATTTTAAGTTGATCAATAGCTTTGTTATCAAGAGGCCTATGCTCTAATATTAGAGTTCTAGCAGAATTCGCTTCTGCTAGGGAATTTGTAGGAGGATCGGAACGCAGAACCGCAGCGTACTCTAGTGTACGTGAGGATTCGAGTACCGTACCGACGCCCAAATTACCAGTAGAAGTAGAATTATGCAAGAACTCTATTTCAGCATAGGCTATGGTTAGAAACCAATAAATGGCAATAATACCTTTACAAAGCCAGCTCATCTTTTATACCTATATGTGTTACCCCAATTCGGGATAAGAATTAACTAATTCTTATCCCGAATTGTCTTTAATATAAGGAAAAATGCATTCTTAAAGCGGCTAACGCGAATGCATTTTAAACCTTTCTAAAGCTAAAAACATGATTTTAAAAGATTAAAATCATGTTTTTAGCAAAATATTAATTTAACAATCAGATGCAGAGCCGTCTCAAATCTGATTGTTTCCATAATTCCCCCGAATTTGGGATAAGAATTAATAAATTCTTATCCCGAATTCGCGTGTGTTATATTTCGTTTCGCTGCTTTAAGTGTATTCTTTAGCAAACAAGCGACAGTCATTGGTCCAACACCGCCTGGAACTGGTGTTATATATCTCACTTTATCAACAACATTGGTAAAATCAACGTCTCCTACCATCTTGTCGCTATTAGGAAGTTTACTAATACCAACATCAATAACTATAGAGTTAGGACTGAAATATTCTTTTGTTAATGTTAAAGGAGATCCAATAGCAGATATTACTATATCAGTACGGGAAGTTATAGAACTTAAATTTTGAGTTCTTGAATGGCATATAGTTACAGTACAATCTTCTCTAAGTAATAAAGCTGATAATGGTTTACCTACAATATTAGAACGCCCTATAATTACAGCATTTTTTCCAGCTAAATTTGGTTCAACTTGTTTAAGTAACTCAATGCAACCAAGAGCCGTGCAAGGTACAAAGCCATTGCCTGAGTTACTATGTAGATAACCAACATTTATAGGATGGAAACCATCAACATCTTTGCTAGGATTGATGGCAGATAAGATTAAATTTTTATTGATATGTTCAGGTAGAGGAAGTTGTACGATAATTCCAGAAATATTTGAATCATTGTTGAGCATACTGATTTCATGCAGCATATGTTCAATGTCAATTTCACTGGGCAAATTTATTTGCAAAGCGTCCATACCAATTGCTCCTGCTGCTTTGATCTTATTTCTTACATATATACTACTAGCTGGGTTATCACCCACTAGTATAATAGCAAGAGTTGGTACTAACTTGTGTTGATCCTTGATTAAATTAATCTCTGCCCGTAACTTAGATAATATTTGTTCTGCAACATATTTACCATTAATTATATTACTACGTTCATTCACTATTTATGTACTCCTTTGGTAGTTGAATATTCGAAGTGTAAGGCCTTACCCTCAAATACCCTGCCATAGGCATGATGTAAGCTGCTAGCTGCTTCGGCAAAACCAGTAAGAATTAATTTTAATTTTGCCGGATAACTAGCAATATCGCCAATTGCATAAATGCCTGAAATATTTGTTTCAAAATATGAAGGTTCTACAATTATATGATTAGTTTTGAGATTTAATCCCCAATTTTTTATTGGCCCCAATTCTTGGGCAAGCCCGAAGAATGGTAATAAAATATTCGCGGGTAAAGTACAAATATTCCCCTCAAAATCTTTGACGTTGACGGCTTCTAGTTTGCCATCTTTTCCTACTAAATGGTCTAGTTGATAATTAATTACTAACTCAATTTTGCCACTATTTGCTAGTTCTTTGAGTTGTCTTATACTTTCATTCGCCGCCCGAAATTTCTCACGCCTATGCACTAAATATATTTTTTTAGCAATTTCAGAGAGTGATATTGCCCAGTCTACAGCCGAATCTCCTCCACCAGCTATTACAATTTCTTTGTTGGCAAAACTATTGCGGTTATTGATAAAATAAAATACTGATTTTCCCTCAAATGTTTCTATATTAGATAATGGAGGTCTATTAGGTCCAAAAGAACCGCATCCAGCAGCTATAATAATAACTTTAGCAGTAATTAGGATGTCTTTAGAAGTGGTAATTTGGAATCGCCCCTCTTCTTTTTTCAACTGCACTACTTGCTGATTTAGATGATAAACCGGATCAAACGGTTGTGCTTGCAATGCCAATTGTGCTATCAACTCTTCTGCCATAATTTTAGGATATGCTGGTATGTCATATATAGGTTTTTCCGGGTAAAGTTGGCTACATTGCCCTCCTATTATCTCCTGCGAGTCAACAACATGGCAACGCATACCAAGCATCCCAGCTTGAAAAATAGCAAATAGACCAACTGGACCTGCACCAATTATTATAATATCAGTGTCGTGCATAAAATAAAATTTTTATAAATAAAAAAATAGTATAGCTAAACCATCAAGGTTTTAGATAGCTTCTCCGTCATTGCGAGGAGTCGCTTTGCGGCGACGAAGCAATCCAAATTTGACTATTTTCTTGGATTGCTTCGTCGGTCTTGTGACCTCCTCGCAATGACATTCAGGAACTTATAACAATATCAAGAACCTAATCGAGTTAGCTATAAAACTCTTAGTGATAGCAGGATTTTATGTTAGAATGGATAAATAATCAACTAATCAGTTTAAATTATATTTTGTATCATGATAAATTTTTATTTAGTTATCAATATTTTGTTTATTGGTTTAATGATCTATTTATTACTTAAAAATGTAAATATTTTTGTCAAACTCTTAGTGCTAAATAGTTTAACTAGTATAATAACCTTATTCATTTGTTTTCTTGGTTCATTTAAAATGAATAATTGTTATTTAGATATTGCTCTAATTTATTTTCTCTTAAGTTTTATAGCAAGTGGAGCATATTTAAAGTATTTTATTGGTCAATCTAATAAGGTGATGTGATGCGAAAACTAGTAGAGAAAAAAGAAATAGTAATATTAGGTTGTGGTTTTAGTGGTATGCTTACGGCATTGTCGTTTGCGAAAGAAGATATTAAGACTACCATCCTTGAGTATCAATCGATAAATTCTGATAATTTTTGTACTGATATCAGAACGACCGCCTTAACCCCTGCTTCTGTGCAGTTTCTAAGAGGTCTTAATGTATGGTTTGAGATTGAGAAGATAGCTAGTAAAATGCTTGAAGTCTATGTTGTTGATAATAAAGCACCAGAGATGTTATGTATGCCAAATATCAAAGGAAATGATGCACTAGGTTATATAGTAAAAAACAGTGAATTTAAGAAAATATTACTAGCAAATGTTAGAAAAAACCCTTTGATTAAGGTAATTGATCAGTGTGATTATAAAAAAGTTGATAGTAAACCTGATCATTCAACCATATATTTGGATGACAATAAGACTATGAATAGTGACTTATTGATTGTTTGTGATGGACGTAATTCTAAAGTTCGTCAATATTATTTTTTTAATAAAATAGAGAAAACTTATAACCAAACCGCCTTAACATTTGATATTAAGCATGAGAAAGATCACGAAAACTGTGCTATTGAACATTTTATGCCATCTGGTCCTTTTGCCATTTTACCTCTCAAGGACCAAAAGGCCTCATCTATAATATGGACTACGGGGCAAGAGCAAGCTGCATTATTGATGAGTTTACCAAAGGAAGAATTTGAGTATTTAGCAAGTAAAAATTGTGGGAATTCTTTAGGGTCTATTGCTTTAGATAGTACTATTAGCTCTTTTCCTTTAAAGGCTCGTATAGCTAGTAAATATTTTTATAATAAAATAGCAGTTGTGGCAGATAGTGCTCATATAATTCATCCTCTAGCTGGTCAGGCTTTGAATCAAGGAATAAAGGATATTGAAACTTTAACTCAATTAGTGGTCAGTAGTGGTATAAGTGCAGGAATGCTAGAACGATATCAAAAATTAAGACAAAATGATAATTTTCATATGTATATGATTACTGAAAGCTTAAATAGTATTTTCTCAAACCATTCAAAAACCTTGTGGTATCTAAGACGTTTGGGGCTTAAAACTATTGATAATATACAGCCTATTAAGAATTTGTTAGTAGAGTATGCCATGGGTCGTAGATAAAATGAATAAGGAAATTATAAAAAAAGTTCAAAATACCAGTTGACAGGATGGTAGATTTTGCATATAACTACTCCTACGAAAAGACGAACATTAATTGTTCGTAGCTGTTTTTAAAAGTAAATAATCAGATATAAGTAAATAATCAGATATAGGTAGTGACAGCAAAATGTACTTATCACTAAAAGTGATAAATTAAACCTGTCAATTTTTTGAATAAAAAGTAGACAGAATCAAACTTGAGAGTTTGATCCTGGCTCAGAACGAACGCTTTCGGTATGCTTAACACATGCAAGTTGAACGGATTAATTTAGGGCTTGCTCTGAATTAGTTAGTAGCAAACGGGTGAGTAACACGTGGGAATCTACCCATCAGTACGGAATAACACTTAGAAATAAATGCTAATACCGTATATTCTCTTCGGAGGAAAGATTTATCGCTGATGGATGAGCCCGCGTCAGATTAGGTAGTTGGTAGGGTAATGGCCTACCAAGCCAACGATCTGTAGCTGGTCTGAGAGGATGATCAGCCACACTGGGACTGAGACACGGCCCAGACTCCTACGGGAGGCAGCAGTGGGGAATATTGGACAATGGGCGAAAGCCTGATCCAGCAATACCGAGTGGGTGACGAAGGCCTTAGGGTTGTAAAGCCCTTTTCAGCAGGGAAGATAATGACGGTACCTGACCAAGAAAGCCCCGGCTAACTCCGTGCCAGCAGCCGCGGTAAGACGGAGGGGGCTAGCGTTGTTCGGAATTACTGGGTGTAAAGAGTGCGTAGGCGGTTTAGTAAGTTGGAAGTGAAAGCCCGAGGCTTAACCTCGGAACTGCTTTCAAAACTACTAATCTAGAGTGTAGTAGGGGATGATGGAATTCCTAGTGTAGAGGTGAAATTCTTAGATATTAGGAGGAACACCGGTGGCGAAGGCGGTCATCTAGGCTACAACTGACGCTGATGCACGAAAGCGTGGGGAGCAAACAGGATTAGATACCCTGGTAGTCCACGCCGTAAACGATGAGTGCTAGATATCGGGAGAATTTCTTTCGGTTTCGTAGCTAACGCATTAAGCACTCCGCCTGGGGAGTACGGTCGCAAGATTAAAACTCAAAGGAATTGACGGGGGCTCGCACAAGCGGTGGAGCATGCGGTTTAATTCGATGTTACGCGAAAAACCTTACCAACCCTTGACATGGTGGTCGCGGGAAGCAGAGATGCATCCCTTCAGTTCGGCTGGACCACACACAGGTGTTGCATGGCTGTCGTCAGCTCGTGTCGTGAGATGTTGGGTTAAGTCCCGCAACGAGCGCAACCCTCATTCTTATTTGCCAGCGGGTAATGCCGGGAACTATAAGGAAACTGCCGGTGATAAGCCGGAGGAAGGTGGGGACGATGTCAAGTCATCATGGCCCTTATGGGTTGGGCTACACGCGTGCTACAATGGTATCTACAGAGGGAAGCAAGACGGTGACGTGGAGCAAATCCCTAAAAGATATCTCAGTTCGGATTGCTCTCTGCAACTCGAGAGCATGAAGTTGGAATCGCTAGTAATCGCGGATCAGCATGCCGCGGTGAATACGTTCTCGGGCCTTGTACACACTGCCCGTCACGCCATGGGAGTTGGTTTTACCTGAAGGTGGTGAGCTAACGTAAGAGGCAGCCAACCACGGTAAAATTAGCGACTGGGGTGAAGTCGTAACAAGGTAGCCGTAGGGGAACCTGCGGCTGGATTACCTCCTTTAAAGACTTAATTATAGCATGTTATTACTTTTGTAATACTTGCTCAAGTCCGACTTTCGCTGTCACTACCTTTAACTGATTGTTTATCAAATTTTAAAAACAGCTCTTTCTTTAAGTATTTTTCTGTATTCACCAAGCCTAGCAAAATAAATATTTCCCAATATATATACCCGATGAATTTCAAGAGTTGGCTAGGCGTGCGAGTGGCGAGTGGACTAGGTGTACATTTAGTACATGAGTACGCGAGTTCCTGATATTTTCAAAAAACAATTTTTCAAAGCAGAATTAGACCCCTGCTTTCACAGGGGTGATGTCACCCCTAATGGTGATGATACTGATCTTACTATTAATTTATTACATCAAACTGAGGTTAAGTAATGGTATTTACAGGACCAAAAACAATGTCATTCCCGCGAAGGCGGGGATCTATAGAAACAGACAGGAAGGGTGCTTTAGACATTCTAGATTCCCGCCGTTGCTAAGAATGACATACTAGTGATCCACGTTGGTAAAGTTTTCGTTGGGGTGATATAATGCTTTTGTAGCAAAGTGGCGGCTCATCGCTTATTATAGTGAAACCTATTGAATTAGGTGATACAAATTTTGTGTCATACCTGCGAAAGCAGGTATCTAGATTCCCGCCTACGCGGGAATGACAATCTACAATCGTTATGTTCTTTGTCACCTAATCCTATGGACTTAACTATACCTCACACTCCGCCATAATGGCGGTAGGGGTGATGTCACCCCTAATGTGGCGATGATTACTTGAGCCTACTATTACTTTATTACATCGATACTCGAGGTTAGTTAGTTGTAGCGAATATACAGGGTAATCAACATGCTGTATCACCAATAAGTTCTACAAGTGATTGATATTCCAGCTCTGTAGATGCCGGTAAAAAATCTGCTAGAGTTTTGAGGTCGCATGTTATTGTTGGTTCTTGGGTAGAAGAGTTGCGAAAAAGGTATGGGCTTTTAAAAAACCATGCGTATTCCTTTTCCATATCCTTGGCAGTTAAGTCATTTAATATAATACCATTTTGTGCTGAAAGTTTAAATGATTCATAGTTTTTATAGCCATTACCTTCCTTAACTTCTAAAGGCATCTTGGTGTTTTCTTGTTCCAATAATGCTTGTTGCTTTAATAAATGAATTGATAGTAAATGTAGATTGTACTCAAGGATCGTACGAACACTTTTATGATATCCACCAGCAACCATTTTTTCATGGTTGTTTATCAATGATTCTAAAGGCTCTTTGCTATATTGTGTATTATTATCTTCTATAAAAATCTTACTATTCTTGCCATTATCTTCAAATGATTTAATTAATATTGTTCTCATATGTGAGGCTGGAACAGTTATCATATACTCTTTATCTGGATGATGCTCCAATGTAGCTTTAGCAATAAAACTATGCAAGTTTGTTGATAAATTTTTATGAAATTCCCCTTTATAAGAAGCGGCTCTTGCAATCCCTATATGTCCAGTAAAATGAGCATTTTTAGATGTCATCATACTCACAAACATTTCAATTGATTCTTGGTCAATCTTATTATGATCTTGCCAAATTTTATTTGCAACAAAAGCAACATATGTTTCTGTAAGATCTTGGTCATGATAACGTAAACTAGGTCAAAATCCTGTAATACCAATGTCTGCCTTTGTTATACCTGTATGTTCACCATAATATTTCTTGCTATTTTTGCTCTGATTCATAGCATATTCGTACCACATATCACAATTTTTTTCTGTAACTTTCGCCATATAGAAATGAAGATCTTCTTGTTGTAAATGGTAAATTTCTGATTTTACCTCTTGTGATTCATATATAGATTTTAATTTATCTTTAAGATTAGAATGTCGTTGATCAATTGCAGTAAAATCAAAATTCATGAGTATTTTTAAAGCATGAAGATACTGCATTGATTTGTCATCTGTAGATTTCGCTTTATTATGGGTATTACAAGCATTTTCATGTTATATAATTAATCTTTATTATTTTGCCTCTAATGAAATCAAATAAAACGCTATTGCAGCAGCATTTGAGACATTTAAGCTTTCTACTTTGCTTGAAATGGGTATTTTAACTAAGTGATCACATGCTTCTTTAACTAGACGTCTGATTCCTTTATCTTCAGAGCCAAGTACTATTGCCATTTTATCTGAAAATATTTTTGTACTTAAAGATTGTGTTGCGTTACCATCAAGACCAATAATCCAAAACCCATGTTTTTTTAGATATTCTATTGACCACCTTAAATTAGTGACTTTAACCATTTGTACTAGTTCTAAAGCTCCAGAAGCTGTTTTTGCTATGGTAGCGTTTTCATCGGGTGCATTATCTAGAGGTAATATTATGGCTGTGATGTCAAAAGAAGCTGCACTACGAATAATAGCACCAATATTTTGTGGATCAGTTATTTGATCCAAAATAGCAACTTTACAATTAGGAATAGTTATGTCAATATCTTCAATGCGATTAGAGAAGATACTTTTAACGTTAGCGGCTATTCCCTGATGATTATGATTTGAACCAAAAAGACGGGTCAAGTAATCTATATTGGTAATCTCATACGGGTGGTTAGAGATTAAATTTTTGTGCAAATTGAAAATATCTTCTGTACATAAAACATTTTGAATATAACGTTTTGGGTTGCTTAATGCTGCAAATACTGGATGTTTGCCATATATATAGTGCAAATCTTTAGAAATTTTAGCTTTATTTCTCATCTTATTAGAACCTAGAGTAATTTATTCTTGACACAAACTACTATTTATTATAGAAAGTTACAACTGATAAACGTTCTGAAGTAACGTAAGTTTAATATTAGCTTATTTAGGATGGTTCAAGAGAAAAGATTCGGGGTCATTTGAGCTTCAGTTTTATAACAAAAAAGATGTGATGTCCTTCCCGCGTAGGCGAATCCATGATACCTAACAGCTATTTAGGCTGTTTTTTGGATTTTCACCGCGGGAAGGGTATCGAGGCTTCTTAAGTTGACACCCATGCGATTACGCAGGAATGATACTGATGTTGTATTAAGGGTTGTATCCTTATTTATAAAGGCTTGTAGTCCGAAGTTCAAATGTTCTTGGAAAAGAGCAGAGAAGATTTGTTGGCACTTATACTAATTTATATTATGCTTTACGTTTAATTAGACCATTTAATACTTGCGTAAATTCTTTGGAGGAATGGCCGAGTGGTCAATGGCAGCAGACTGTAAATCTGCCCGCGTGAGCGTACGAAGGTTCGAATCCTTCTTCCTCCACCACAAGTTGGTTAGGTAGATACGCGGGTGTAGCTCAATGGTAGAGCTCCAGCCTTCCAAGCTGGTCACGTGGGTTCGATTCCCATCACCCGCTCCAAGAGTATAGGTGATAATTGGAAATTGGATAAATTTGTATTTTTATGTTAAATTGTATTAAATCTTAAATTGTGGAGAATGAATTATGGCAAAGGTAAAATTTGAAAGGGATCTACCCCATTGTAATATAGGTACTATAGGACACGTAGATCATGGTAAGACTTCTTTAACAGCTGCAATAACTTTAGTGTTATCAAAAGAAGGTGGAGCACAGGCTACTAATTATGATGACATTGATAAAGCTCCTGAAGAGAGGGAAAGGGGTATAACTATTGCTACTGCTCACGTTGAATATAGAACTAAAAGAAGGCATTATGCTCACATTGATTGTCCTGGTCACGCAGATTATATAAAGAATATGATAAGCGGTGCAGCTCAAATGGATGCTGCTATATTGGTAGTATCTGCTGCTGATGGTCCAATGCCCCAAACAAGGGAACATATATTGCTTGCTAAGCAAGTTGGCGTACCTGCAATAGTTGTATTTTTGAATAAAGTTGATATGGTTGATGATCCAGAATTGCTTGACTTAGTAGAAATGGAAGTCAGAGAACTGTTATCAATGTATGATTTTCCTGGAGATGATATACCAATTATCAGGGGTTCAGCTTTACAGGCTCTAGAAGGAAAACCTGAAGGTGAAGCTGCGATTAAAGAGTTGATGAATGCTATTGATGAATATATACCTCAACCTGAGAGAGATACAGATAAACCTTTTTTAATGTCAATAGAAGATGTATTTTCTATTTCTGGAAGAGGTACGGTTGTTACTGGTAGAATCGAAAAAGGTATAGTAAAAGTTGGTGAAGAGGTAGAGATTGTTGGTATAAGAGATACTCAAAAAACTACTTGTACTGGTGTGGAAATGTTTAAGAAGCTATTAGATCAAGGTGAAGCCGGTGATAATGTTGGTATATTACTGCGTGGAACTAAAAGAGAAGATGTATGCAGAGGTCAAGTGTTAGCTAAGCCTGGAAGTATAACTCCGCATACTGAGTTTGAAGCTGAAGTTTATGTACTTACCACGAAAGAAGGTGGTCGTCATACAGCATTTACAGATAAATATCGACCACAGTTTTATTTTAGAACGACTGACGTAACTGGAGAAATTACTTTGAAAGATGGTAAAACAATGGTGATGCCTGGTGATAATGCGAATCTAAAAATTGCATTGATCGCTCCGATAGCTATGGAAGAGGGCGTACGTTTTGCTATACGTGAAGGTGGTAGGACAGTAGGAGCCGGTGTAGTATCAAAGATTATAAAATAATAAAAAATAGTCATCCTGAGAAAGTTCAGGATGACTATTTTTTTAAGGTTAGGCAAAATATGTTTAATTAGGCTTAATTAGAGTAAGTCTATTAAAGAATGTGCTTTGACTGGTCTAGCTGTTTATAAAAAGGTTTAGTTAATGAAAAATAATCAAAAAATCAAAATTCGTTTAAAGTCGTTTGATCACCGCTCGCTTGAGCAAGGTACTAGAGAAATAGTAGGGGCTGTTAAAAGAACCGGTGCTGATATAATTGGTCCAATTCCGCTGCCAAGGACAATTGAGAGATTTACCGTTAATAGGTCTCCACATGTCAATAAAAAATCAAGGGAGCAATTTGAGATTAGAATTCAGAAAAGGCTTTTGATAATAAGTTATCCAACTCCTCAGACTGTTGATGCTTTAAAAAAAGTTGATTTGCCTGCTGGTGTTGATGTTGAGATTAAGTTAGAGAGTGTTGAGTGATGAGAACCGGTTTAATTGCTAAAAAAATTGGTATGAGTTCAATTTTTAATGAAAAGGGAGAGAGATCTACCGTTACTTTTCTACAAGTTGAAGATTGCCAAGTAGTAGGACAAAAGACCTTAGAAAGGGATGGCTATAGTGCTTTGGTTATTGGGGTAAAAGATAAAAAATTATCTAAAGTAACAAAACCAATGAAGCAGGTATTTGCTAATGCTCAAGTTATGCCAAAGGAAAAATTGAAGGAATTTAGAATTTCTGAAACTTGTTTCCTTGATGTAGGTTCTGTATTGCACGTGAATCATTTTGTTATTGGTCAGTTTATAGATGTTGTAGGTACTACTATTGGTAAAGGTTTTGCCGGTAGTATGAAAAGGCATAATTTTAGAGGGCTTGAAGCTTCACATGGTGTATCTGTGTCTCATCGTTCGCATGGTTCTACTGGTGGTAGACAAGATCCTGGTAAAGTATTTAAGAATAAGAAAATGGCTGGTCATATGGGAAGTACAAGAGTTACTATTCAAAATTTGAAAGTAGTCGATACTGATATGGAAAACAGCATAATCATAGTTAGTGGAAATATTCCCGGTTCAAAAGGATCTTATGTCTACATTAAGGATGCTATTAAGAAAACCATTACAGCTATAGGATAAACTATATGAAAGCCAAATTATTAAATCTTGAAAATGAAGCTGTTGGTGAGATTGATTTAGATAACGAAGTGTTTGCCGTAGATTTTGTTAGGGAAGATATTATCAAGCTTGTTGTTGATTGGCAGAGAGCTAAAGCTATGGCTGGTACACATCAAACAAAGACAGTGTCGCAAGTATCTGGTACTACAAAGAAACCTTTTAAGCAAAAAGGTACGGGTAATGCAAGGCAAGGATCTTTAAGATCTGTCCAAATGAGAGGTGGTGGAGTTTCTCACGGTCCAGTAACAAGGAGTCATGCTACAAAATTGCCAAAAAAAGTTAGAAAACTTGGTTTGAAACATGCTTTGTCAGAAAAATTGGCTGAGGGAAAACTGCTAATAGTAGATTCTTTAAAATTACATGAATCCAAAACTTCTAATCTTATGAAATTATTAAATAATTTTCATGGTAAGAGTTATTTTATTGTTAGTGGTGATGAGGTTGATATTAATTTTTCTTTGGCAGTAAAAAATATTCCAAATACTATTTCAGTACCGCAAATTGGTGCAAATGTTTATGATATAATACGCCATGATTATGTTTTGTTATCACAAGAAGCTGTAGATGCTTTAGAAAAGAGGTTAAAGTGAAATCTTATAAACATTATGATCTTATTAGGAATCCTGTGATTACTGAGAAGAGCAATATTTTATCTGAGCAACAAAATAAGTTTACTTTTCATGTTGCTGATAGTGCTGAGAAAGCTTCTATTAAGATGGCTGTTGAAAAGATTTTTCAGGTTAAGGTTAAAAAAGTTAACATAATGAATGTAAAAGGTAAGAGAAAAAGATTCAAGGGTGTTAATGGCAGACAATCAGATAAAAAGAAAGCAATTGTGACGTTAGAAAAAGATTATACTATTGATTTTACAGGGGGTATTAAATAAATGGCTTTAAAAACGTTTAATCCAGTTACTCCATCCCTTAGAGAATTAGTACAGGTTGATAAATCTGATCTTTGGAAGGGTAAGCCTCATAAACCTTTAACTAAAGGTTTATCTAAGACTGGTGGTAGAAATAATTTGGGTAGAACCACTTCTTGGCATAGAGGAGGAGGGCATAAAAGGCTTTATCGTATAATCGATTTTAAAAGAAATAAACAGGATATATTTGCCACTGTTGAAAGAATAGAATATGATCCTAATAGAACTTCCTTCATTGCTTTAATTAAATTCGATGATGGTGAGTATTCTTATATTTTAGCACCACAAAAGCTTATTGTAGGAGATAGAATAGTATCAAGTGATGAAGCTGACATAAAAGTAGGAAATTGTTTATCTTTGAAATCTATTCCTGTTGGTACTACTTTACATAATGTAGAAATGAAAGTTGGTAAAGGTGGTCAAATTGCAAGATCTGCTGGTACTTCTGTTAATTTAGTAGGTAAGGATTCGGGTTATGCACAGATCAAGCTTCGATCTGGAGAATTTAGGTTGATACCGTTAGATTGTAAAGCTACCATAGGTGTTGTTTCAAACCCTGATCAAAAAAATACCAATTTAGGTAAGGCCGGAAGAAATAGATGGCTAGGTTGGAGGCCACATGTTCGTGGTGTTGCAATGAATCCAGTCGATCACCCACATGGGGGAGGAGAGGGGAAAACTTCTGGTGGTCGTCATCCAGTGACTCCATGGGGTTTCCCAACTAAGGGTAAGAAAACACGTAAGAATAAGCTTACATCAAAATTTATTATTAAGAGAAGAAAGTAATTGGGTAGTAATTATGGCTCGTTCAGTTTGGAAAGGACCTTTTGTAGATGGTTATCTGATAAAAAAAGTACAAAAATTGATTGAATCTGGTAAATCAGAAATGATCCAGACTTGGTCTAGAAGGTCAACAATTTTACCATTTTTTGTTGGAATAACATTTGCTGTACATAATGGAAATAAATTTATACCTGTTACTGTAAGTGAAGAAATGGTTGGTAAAAAATTAGGTGAATTTTCTCCAACTAGAACTTTTCATGGTCATGGTACAGATAAAAAAGTTAAGAGAAAATAGATATGGTGAAGGTGAATAAAGGCTCTACTACAGCAATTGCTAAGTCTCTTAGAGTGAGTCCGAGGAAATTGAATTTGGTTGCAACTTCTATTAGGAATATGAAAGTGTCTGAGGCTCTAATTCAGCTTACCTTTTCCCCTAGAAGAATTGCTCAAGATGTAAAAAAATGTTTGCAGTCTGCTGTTGCTAATGCTGAAAATAATTTTGGTTTAGATATTGATACTTTGTTTATTACTTCTGCAACTGTAGGTAAGGCGTTGGTGATGAAAAGAATTATGCCAAGAGCTAAAGGAAGAGCAACAAGGATTAATAAATTTTTTAGTAATTTATATATTACAGTTACTGAAGTTGAGGGGAAATAAGATATGGGGCAAAAAGTTAATCCGCATGGCTTTAGAGTTGGTCCGACATTAATTAAAGGTTGGGACTCGGTGTTATATGCTGATAAGAAGCACTATAAAGTCCTTCTTATCCAAGATTTAGAGGTTAGAAATCTAGTTAATAAAAACTATGTGCAAGCACAAGTTAGTAGGGTGTTAATAGAGAGACCTTCTAATAAGAATGTTATAATTAATATTTTTGCTAAAAAGCCTGGAGTTATTATAGGTAAAAGTGGTAACGACATTGATAAATTAAAAAAATCTGTCCAAAAAATTACGGGTTTAGAAGAAATATATATTAACATACATGAAGTAAAGAAGCCTAATATAGACTCTAATATTATTGCTCAAACGATTGCTATGCAGCTTGAAAAAAGAGTGTCTTTTAGAAAAGCTATGAAAACTGCTATCCAAGCCTGCTTCAAGCAAGGAGGGTTAGGTATAAAGGTTGCTTGTTCTGGACGTTTAGCTGGAGCTGAAATAGCGAGAACAGAGTGGTATAGAGAAGGTAGAGTACCTTTACATACTTTGAGAGCTGATATTGACTATGCGACTGCTGAAGCTATGACAACTTATGGAGTTATAGGTATAAAGGTTTGGGTCTATAGGGGTGATCATGTGGAAAATAGAAAGAAACATAATTAATTTTGAAGTAAAATAATGTTAGCTCCGAAAAAACAAAAATTTAGAAAAGCACATAAGGGGAGAGTTCCCTCAAAGGCAAAGGCTGGTACTATGCTAGCTTTCGGTTCTTTTGGCTTGAAATCGTTAGATGGTTTAAGGGTTACCGCAAGACAAATAGAGGCAGCAAGAAAGGCTGCAGTTCGTTGTATGAAAAGGCAGGGGAGATTGTGGATTAAAATTTTTCCTGATTTGCCTGTGTCAAAAAAGCCTGCGGAAGTTAGGATGGGTAAAGGAAAAGGCTCTACTGAATTTTTTGCAGTGAGAGTATCACCTGGAAGAATTATGTTTGAAGTGGAAGGGGTTACAGATGATGTAGCGACGAAAGCACTTGAGCTTGCTAGTGCAAAATTGCCTGTAAGAACAAAGATAGTGAGGCGTTATGAATAATTTAGGGGTATCAGCAAAGGAATTGGTTGGGCAGACTACGGAAGAGCTTCACAAAAAGAGAATTTTGTTTAAAAAAGAGTTTTTTAATCTAAGATTCCAAAGAACGTTAGGTGAATTAAACAATACTAGCAGGTTTTCTTTTGTAAAAAAAACAATAGCTCGTATTAATACAGAGTTAACTATAAGATCAAAAACTGGAGAATAGGGAAATGCCGAAAAGAGTGCTACAGGGCGTTGTTGTAAGTTCGAAAACTGATAAGACTATTACAGTTAAAGTAGAACGTAGGTTTAAGCATCCTATATACAAAAAAATTGTAAAAGTCTCTAAAAAATACGCTGCTCATGATCCAGAAAATACTTATAAGGATGGTGATAAGGTTAGTATAGTTGAAAGTCGCCCTATATCTAAGACTAAGTCTTGGGTAGTGTTAGGGGATGTAAAGGTATCTCTCTAATAATAGGTTTAGTTGTTACAGAATGGTGAGTTTTATCCTTTGACTTTGTTGTTTAGATTGTTTATTTTGTTGCATTATTAAATTCTCAAGTGGAAGTAAGTTATGATTCAGATGCAGAGCATCTTAGATGTTGCGGATAACTCTGGTGCTAAAAAAATTATGTGTATTAAAGTGCTTGGTGGTTCACATCACATGATAGCAAATCTTGGGGATGTCATTGTGGTATCTATAAAAGAAGCTTTACCAAGCGGAAAAGTAAAAAAAGGTGACGTACATAGGGCTCTAATTGTTAGAACAAAAAAGGGTGTTAGAAGGGCAGATGGTAGTACAATTAAGTTTGATTCCAATGCAGCAGTACTTTTAAATAAGCAAGGGGAACCAATAGGTACGAGAGTTTTCGGTCCTGTAACTAGAGAATTAAGGGCAAAAAAATTCGTTAAGATTATGTCACTTGCAGAAGAGGTGTTGTAATGATTAAGCTAAAAATTAAGAAAGGTGATGAAGTTATTGTTATCACCGGAAAAAATAAGGGAAAAAAGGGTAAGGTCTTAAAGGTTTTGCCTGAACAAAATAGAGCTATTGTTTCGGGTATAAATATTGTTCGCAAGCATGTTAAGGCGAGTAAAACAAGTGAAGGTGGCATAGTGTCAAAGGAGTTATCCATACATATATCCAATGTTGCTCACATAGATCCTAAAACAGGTAACCATACAAAAGTTGCTTTTAAATTTCTAGAAGATGGCTCTAAAGTAAGAGTAGCTAAGAAGTCTGGTGAAATTATCAGTAGTAAGGAAGGTAAGTAATGTTGCTCAGGTTTAAAGATTTATACACTAAAGAGATTGTACCAAACTTACAGAAGGAGTTTGCGTATAAGAATAAACATCAAATGCCTAAAGTTGTAAAAATTGTTGTTAATATGGGGGTTGGTGAAACGGTTGCGGATTCTAAGATAATTAATAATGCTGTCAATGATCTGACTCTAATTTCAGGACAAAAACCTTTAGTGACTGAGGCCAAAAAGTCTATTGCTACTTTTAAGCTTCGTGAAGGTATGAAAGTTGGTTGTAAAGTTACTCTGCGCAAAGATAGAATGTATGATTTTCTAGAGAGATTAGTAATCGTTGCTCTGCCGCGTATTAAAGAATTTAGAGGTTTTTCAAGCAAAAGTTTTGATGGTAGAGGTAATTTTACTTTTGGTATAAAAGAACAGATTGTTTTTCCAGAGATTAATTACGACAAGATAGATGTAATTCGTGGTATGGATATCACGATTGTTACAAGTGCTATGAATAATGAAGAAGGTAAATTATTACTTTCTGGCTTTAATTTGCCTTTTTATAATTAATGTTTAGAAGAAAAATAGATGGCTAAAGTAAGTTCTATAAAAAAGAATAATAGAAGAAGAAAGATGGCACAAAGTTTATATAACAAGCGTGCTAAATTAAAGGACAAGATTTACGATAAAACTTTATCTTTGGAAGAAAGATTTTCGCTAGTGATGGTTTTAGCTAAGTTACCTAGAAACTCAGCTATGAATAGAGTTCGAAATCGGTGTGAGCTTACTGGACGTCCAAGAGGAGTGTATAGTAAATTTGGTCTATCGCGAAATAAGCTGAGAGATCTTGGTAGTAAGGGATTAGTTCCTGGTTTGATTAAAGCAAGTTGGTAAAATAACTTGAATTCGATATAACTTGTTATATTGAATTCAGGGGTTAAGTAGAAACAATCAGGTTTGAAGCGGTTTAGTAGCTGATTGTTAAAATATAATATTCCATTCAATAGGTGGTTTTAATAATTAACATCACCTATTGAATGATAAAAAAAGTTGAAATGTACTCGTGTCAGTCGCTTCAAGAGTACACTTTTCCTTATAACAAAGCCAATTCGATATAAGAATTATTAATTTTTATATCGAATTGAGGTTAAAATAGTAGGTTTATCGTATGTCAATGACAGATAATATAGCGGATATGTTGACTAGAATTAGAAATGGTCAAAAAAGTAAATTGATGAGTATATCTCTACCGTGCTCAAAAATAAAATGTGCTATTTTGGACGTTTTAAAAAAAGAAGGTTATATAAAAGAGTATGTAGTTGTCAAGGATGGTAATATAAGTCATATTGAAGTAGACCTAAAATATTCTGTTAATGGCAAACCTGCTATATGTGAAATAAATAGAGTTTCAAAACCAGGTAAGAGGATTTATTCTTCTATTGATAAACTAAAAGGATATTATAACAATATGGGTATTTATATTCTTTCTACTTCTAGAGGAGTTTTATCAGATAGAGAAGCACATAGCCAAAAAATTGGCGGTGAAGTAATTTGTAAAGTGTTTTAAGGTATAAATAATGTCACGTATTGGAAAATTGCCAGTCCCTGTACCTGAAGGGGTGAAAGTTGAACTTGATGGGTTGAAAGTCAATGTTATTGGTCCCAAGGGAGAATTGACAAAAACTTTCGCAGGAAGTATAGCAATTTTATTGCAAGATAATCAGCTTTTTGTAAAACCATTAGCAGAGACTAAAAGTGCTAGATCTATGTGGGGTACGGCACGAAGTATAATAAATAGTATGATAAAAGGTGTTAAAGAAGGTTTTACAGAAGAGCTTGAAGTCAACGGTGTTGGTTATAAGGCTTTGGTGAAGGATAAATATTTAAACTTAATGCTTGCTAAAAGTCATAATACTAAAGTAGAAATACCTCAAAATATTAAAGTTACCGCTCCTAAACAAAATCAGATTATATTGGAAAGTGTTGATAAAGAAAAATTAGGTCAGTTTATATCAATTATTATAAAGCAGAGGCCACCTGAGCCATATAAAGGTAAAGGTATTAAACGCAAAGGTCAATATGTTCAGAGGAAAGAAGGTAAGAAAAATTAAAATTTAAGAGTTAAATATGCGTAGTTCAAAGTTAAAGTTTGATATAAGAAAGGCTAGAGTAAGGTCTAAGATATCAAAGGTATCAAACAGACTCAGACTGTCTATTTTTAAGTCTGGAAAGCACATATATGCACAAGTCATAGATGACAAACAGTCAATAACTATTGCATCTGCTTCGACTTTAGATAAAGAAATTAGACAGTTAAAAAAATCCAACTGTAATATTGGTACAGCCACGAAAGTAGGTGATTTAATAGGCGAAAGAGCATCGCTTAAAGGGGTACAAGAAGTTGTATTTGATAAGGGTGGTTATAAATATCATGGTGTTGTTAAGGCTTTAGCTGATGCAGCAAGAAAGAAAATGAAATTTTAATTTTAGGTTTAAGAAATGGCTAAAGCTAAAAAAAATACGGGTGAAGCACTAACAGAAACTTTGGTGGATGTAAACAGAGTTACTAAAGTAGTAAAGGGGGGTAGAAAATTCTCTTTTTCTGCTTGTATTGTTGCTGGTGATAAAGCTGGTAAGGTTGGTTATGGTCATGGTAAAGCGAAAGAGGTAACAGAAGCTAGAGCTAAGGCTACTCAAGAAGCAAGGAAAGATATGATTAGAATTCCTCTTTATCAAAATAGAACTATTCATCATGATGTCATTGGTAAAAGTGGAGCAGCTAAAGTCATTTTAAGAAGAGCCAAGGCAGGTACTGGTGTTATCGCTGGTGGTGCTATGAGGGCAATTTTTGATTCTTTAGGAGTGCATGATATTGTTGCCAAATCTTTGGGTTCTAGTAACGTATATGCGATGATTGCTGCAACTTTTGATGCGTTATCTCAACTTTCTTCTCCAAAGAATATTGCTGAAAGGAGAGGAAAAAGGATAAATGAGGTGTCAACTAAATCTACAAAAGGGCAACAAATAATATCAGAACCAAGTGTGCAAGTTTAAGTAGTGTAATAGCCTTTCCAGCGTAGACTCATGGATGTCAAGAAGTTTTGATGTGTCATTCCTGCTTCGGTGCGAAATCTAAAGAAATAGCCTAGAAAAGGTTGTTATGTATTATAGATTCCGCTTACCTAGTGCGGGAATGACATATATGACATTGGAGGTGTTGGGATAACAGCAAAATTGTTTAAGTTGACACTTATGTATACTCGAATGATCCTACGAATTGGATTTGAAAATGAGGGGCGAGTAAGCGGAGTGTACATTTAGTATATGAGTACGCGAGTTCCTGATATTTTCAAAAAACAATTCTTTAAAGCAGAAGAGTATACACGTGAATGGGGCTTTGAAGCAATAGGCTATAGTGAGTCTTTATATTAAAGTAAAGTAATAATTGGGTTGTAGGAATTTATGAGTAGTGATCAAGAAAAAGTAAATGAGGCAAAGGTTAAAGTTACCCAAATTGGTAGTAGTATAGGTCGTAAATATGATCAGGAAAAAACCTTGGTAGGTTTAGGTCTGAATAAAATGCATAAATCTGTTATTTTGAAAGATACGAACTCTGTTAGAGGAATGATCAAGAAGGTACAACATTTGTTAAAAGTAGAAAATATAAATTAGAGTTTAGAAAATGAAATTAAATGAGTTATCTAACAATTTTGGTGCCAAGAGAGATAAAAAAAGAGTAGGTCGCGGTATTGGCAGTGGTAAAGGTAAAACATGTGGCAGAGGCGTTAAGGGGCAGAAATCTAGATCGGGTGTAGCTATCAAAGGTTTTGAAGGGGGGCAGATGCCTATAATTAAAAGATTGCCAAAGAGAGGCTTTAGCTGTCCTAGTTCTAAGAAATATAGTGTAGTAAATATTGCTGATATAGAATTTTTAATAGCAGAAAATCGTTTAAACTCAACAGAAATTGTAACAAAAGAGAAATTAGTTGAAGTCGGATTAATTAAGAATACTAACTTATTGGTTAAGTTACTATCTGTTAGCAGTGGTGAATTTAATAGTCCCTTATCATTTCAATTAGATGCTTATTCTGGCTCTGCTAAGAAGTTAATAGAACAAGTTGGTGGTCAAATATTGTAATTTATGAGTTTAAATTCCACACAAAAATCTAATAAAGACTTAGCTAATAGGGTTATTTTTACTATTTTGGCTCTGATAGTATGTAGATTTGGGTCATTTATTCCTATAGCGGGTATTGATTCAGTTGCGTTAAGCAGTGTGGCTGAACAAAATCAATCTGGTATACTTGGTATGTTTAATATGCTATCTGGGGGTTCTCTAGGTAGAATGTCTATTTTTGCTTTAGCAATTATGCCATATATAACTGCTTCAATTATCATTCAATTAATGTCAATAGCCTACAAGCCTTTGGAGAATTTAAAAAAAGAAGGTGAGGTTGGTAAAAGGAAAATCAATCAATTATCTAGGTATTTAACTGTTTTATTAGCTTCTTTTCAGGCATATGGTGTTGCAATAAGTTTGGAACATGTTGTGACTAATGTAGGTCCAGTAGTTATTATACCGGGACTTTTTTTCAAGGTTACTACCGTTATCACTTTAGTTGTAGGTACTATGTTCTTAATGTGGCTTGGTGAACAGATTACTGGTAGAGGTATTGGCAATGGATCGTCCTTAATTATATTTATAGGTATAGTGTCGGGGGTACCAAGTGCTATTATAAGCATGTTTGAGTTGTCAAGAAGTGGTGGTTTGTCTCTGATAGTAGTTATGGCTATTTGTTTAGGAGTTATTGTAATTATAGCTATAATAATTTTCTTTGAGAAGGCACAAAGAAAAGTTTTGGTACAATATCCAAAAAGACAAGTTGGTAATAAAATTTATGGTGGTGATTCGACTCATATGCCTCTTAAACTTAATACTTCTGGGGTAATTCCGCCAATATTTGCTAGTTCAATTTTATTGTTTCCTGTGACAATAGCTAATTTTTCTAGCAATAATTCGGAAATTATGAGTTTATTAACTTTCCATCTAGGGCATGGAAAGCCTTTATATATTTTGTTGTATGTTGCGTTGATAATGTTTTTTAGTTTTTTTTATACAGCAGTAGTTTTTAATTCAGAAGAAACAGCAAATAATTTAAGAAAATATGGGGCATATATTCCTGGCAAAAGGCCTGGTAAGAATACTGCGGAATATTTTGATTATTTGTTAACTAGGTTAACTGTAATAGGTGGTATATATCTTAGTTTTATATGTATAGTTCCTGAAATGTTAATGAATAAATATGCCGTATCTTTTGCCTTAGGGGGTACAAGTTTTTTAATTGTTGTTAATGTTGTTCTAGATACATTTGTACAAATTCAAACTCATTTATTTAGCAGTAGGTATGAGGGGTTAATTAAAAAAATGAAGTTAAAAAACTAACTGATATTATAAAAAAACAATTCTTTAAAGCAAAAAATTATACATTTTAACTTAGTGGAGGGTATATATACTGCTATGATTTCAAGAGTTGGGTAGACGAAGGTCAACTTCAAGAAGAGCTAGGAGTGTCAAAGTCGAGCAGCGGAGCGTACATTAGTACGTGAGCAGCACAGATATTTGACACGACGACGCCAATTCTTGAAGTTCACCGAGTATATTATGTTATGTTTAAAGATGAGTTTCAAATGATTATAGTGCTTATAGGGTCTCCTGGTTCAGGGAAGGGAACTCAAGGGCAGTTATTGGCAAGAAAGTTAAATTTACCTCATGTATCTACTGGCGATATATTCAGGCAAATGGTAAAGGTTAATAACAAGGATGGTTTGTTAATTAAAGAGTATATGGTACAAGGAAAACTTGCCCCTGCTAAATTGGTGAATAATGTAGTTAAGGAGTTTTTAACTCAGGATGTGTATAAAAACGGTTATGTTCTAGATGGTTATCCTCGTAATTTAGAGCAAGCTAATTTTCTAAGAAGGTTTGCTAATCAAAAGATTAAAGTTGTGTTTTTCGACATAGACGATCAAGTGATTATCAAGAGGATTCTAGGTAGGTTTAATTGTGAAAATTGTGGACAAATTTATAATAGTTATTTCATTAAACCTAAGATTGATAATATCTGTGATGTTTGTGGATCAGATAAATTTATGCACAGACAAGATGATGATGAACAGACTATTAAGCAAAGAATAGAAGAATATAAAATAGAAACTTATCCGTTACTTAACTATTATAGAGATAATAGTGAGTTCTATGTTGTTGATGCAAATAAGGATAAAGAAGAAGTAGAACTTGTTTTGTATAAAGTGTTAAAAATGATTTGACTTTAAGGGATATTTTTATATTATTCCCTTTTGGTTATTATCGAAATTTTGGAGATTATTTGTGGCAAGAATAGCGAGTGTTAATATTCCAGCAAACAAAAGATTAGTAGTTAGCTTAACATATATTTATGGGCTTGGTTTTTCTGCTGCAGAAGAGATTTGTCAAAAAACTGGAATATCTGAAAGTAAAAGGGTCAAAGACTTAACAGATCAAGAGCTTATTATTTTACGTAATATTATTGAAAAAGAATATAAAGTAGAAGGTGATTTAAGAAGAGAAGTGAATCTTAATATCAAAAAGAAAAAGGATATTAGGAGTTACCAAGGTCTTAGACATATAAGAAAGTTGCCTGTTCGAGGTCAGAATACTCATTCTAATGCTCGAACAAGAAAAGGTAAGGCTGTTGCGATTGCCGGTAAGAAAAAAGTTACAAAGTAATATGGTATAATGATGAGTCAGGCTGCTAATACTAAGGTCAAGAAAAAAAGAAAAAATATTACTCTTGGTGTTGTTCATATAAAAACAACTTTTAATAATACTATTGTTACTTTTACAGACGTGCAAGGTAATGCTATAGCTTTTTCAACAGCAGGTACACATGGTTTTAAGGGGGCTAGAAAAGCTACGCCTTATGCTGCTCAAATAACTGTTGATAAAGCCTCAGAAGTTGCAAAAGAACACGGTCTGAAAACTGTTTCAATTAGAGTGCAAGGTGCAGGGGCTCAAAGGGAATCAGCTATGCGTGCGGTATTTAGTCAAAATTTTATAGTTACGTCAGTTTTGGATGTTTCGTCTGTTGCACATAACGGTGTTAGAGCACCAAAAAGAAGAAGAGTATAGGGGCATAGGTAAATAATGTTATCATTAAATAAAAACTGGAGTGCATTGATAAAACCTTCTAAGATAGTTTATGACAGTCCTGATAAGAGTAGTAATATAGTAAAAATTGTGGTTGAACCTTTAGAGAGAGGCTTTGGTTTAACAATAGGTAATGCTATGAGGAGAATTCTACTTTCATCTCTTCAGGGTGCTGCAATAACATCAATAAAGATACTAGGGGTGGTGCATGAATTTTCTGCTATACCTGGG
Source organism: Candidatus Tisiphia endosymbiont of Ditula angustiorana (assembly GCF_964026425.1). Taxonomy (NCBI): domain Bacteria; kingdom Pseudomonadati; phylum Pseudomonadota; class Alphaproteobacteria; order Rickettsiales; family Rickettsiaceae; genus Candidatus Tisiphia; species Candidatus Tisiphia endosymbiont of Ditula angustiorana. The sequence continues at coordinate 1,628,770 of NZ_OZ032143.1, read as the reverse complement.
GTTAAGGAAGATTTAGTTGATGTAGTTTTGAATCTTAAGTCTGTGGTCATTAAGATGCATTCTTCAGAAAGAAAGATTGTCAGATTAAGGGCTACTGGTCCTTGCGTTGTAACTGCTGGGATGATTGGAACAGAGCATGATGTGGAGATACTAACCCCTAATCATGTGATTTGTACTTTGGCAAAAGGGGTTCAGCTTGAAATGGAATTAGTGTGTGAGACGGGAAAAGGTTATGTTCCTGCTGCAAGCAGTGTTAGTTCGGAATTAGCTATTGGCGTAATCCCAATAGATGCGTTATTCAGTCCTGTAAGAAAGGTTACCTATAAAGTTGATAATACACGTGTTGGTCAAGTTACAGATTATGATAAACTAATTATGACCGTTGAAACTAATGGTAGTATTACTCCGGAGATGTCTATAGCACTTGCTGCTAGAATTCTGCAAGATCAGTTACAATTATTTATTACGTTTGAAGAACAAACAGAAGATAAACAGGATAAGTTAGAAGAATTAGCATTTAATCCAGCATTGTTGAAGAAAGTTGAGGAATTAGAATTATCTGTTAGATCTCAGAATTGTTTAAAAAATGATAATATAATTTATATAGGCGATCTTGTTATCAAAACAGAAGCAGAAATGCTTAGAACTCAAAACTTTGGTAGAAAATCTCTTAATGAGATTAAGGATATATTATCAGGCTTTGGTTTAAAATTTGGTATGGACATACCAGGATGGCCTCCAGAAAATATTCAGGAGCTATCTAAGCGTTATGAAGATCCATATTAATAAAAGGTAATAACATGCGACATAAAATTAAGGGTAGAAAGCTTAATAGAACAAGTAGTCATAGACAGGCGATGTTTGCTAATATGGCTGTGGCACTTGTGATGAATGAGCAAATAAAAACAACTTTACCTAAGGCTAAAGAGCTTAGGCCATATATTGAAGTGTTGATAACTAAGGCCAAAAAATCTGATTTAGCGACTAGAAGAATGGTGCTTGCTAAAATCAAAGATAAAGTTGCTACTGAAAAACTTATTAGTGTTTTAGGCAAAAGATATAGTGAACGTCCAGGTGGTTATACTAGGATAATAAAGGCTGGTTTTCGTTATGGGGATATGGCATCAGTAGCTTATATTGAGTTCGTTGATAGAGATGTAAATAGTAAAGGCTGTGGACTTCCAAAAGCAGAAAGCCATAACCATGAAGAATAAAATTAATGAATCTGTAGGAAAATAATCAATATGGCTAATCATTCATCAGCAAAAAAGGCAATAAGACAAACAATAAAAAAAACTTTAATAAATAAGAATAGGTCAAGTAGAATTAAAACATACATAAAAAAAGTTTTGCAAGAAGTTATTAGTGGCTCAAAAGAATCAGCTAAATTAGCTTTGACTGTTGCACAATCTGAAATAATGAAAGGCGTAACAAAAAACATTATCAAATTAAATACAGCCTCACGTAAAATCAGTAGATTATCTCAAAAAATTAAAAATATGAATTAGCTTCTAGCTTCTTGTGTATGCCTTCTGTGTCTCAGTTCGATGAAAAACGGTTTAATACCTCGGTGTCATTCCCTGCCTTACTATTACCCACATCTCTAGAGATTTGTGGGACGTCATATATGACGTCAATAGGTTCAAATATACGACTTTTAAAAGATGTGGGTAATAGTAGGTATGTAAGTATAAGTGAGGATTCGAGAACAAAAAGGAGTGTCCACAAATTGATTCTTTTTGGTAATTTTGTTGTCAAAATTTGCTTTCGTTTCTCATGGACATCATAGTACCCTACATTTTTTATATAACCACTATTAAAATGGCTGCTGATCGTCTATTAGCGAGGAGTCGCTGAAAGCGGCGACGCGGCAATCTAGGATACGCGAAGCGTACTAGAAAAAACAGCTTCGCTGTTTATCTAGATCGCCACGGCATCTAAAGATGCCTCGCGATGACGATTATAGAAAAATGTAGGGTACTATGCATGGACATATACGTACTGCTTGTGGCTACTTTTTTACTCAGAAATTCCTAAGAAATTATTCAATTTGTGGGTGCTTTCCCAAAATAACGAACAGATAGACCATAAGAATGAAACCTTCACAGCTAGATAGAAAATGTATGCAAGGACCTAGTTGAGAGGGATATACTTGATGAAAATCAAGAATTGCGTTGTCGTCTTCAGGGATCGTAGGTAGCCACGTACTAAATGTACGCCTAGCACCTCGACCCTTTGACTCCTGCTACTATTATAATTTTGATTCTATCGTCTATCAACTCTTCATTTACGAGTAGTATATGCTAAAGATTTCCGCTTTTATTATCACAAAAAATGCAGCTATTAGAGTTGCAAGAGCTATCAATAGTGTTAAAGGCATTGTGGAGGAGATTATTGTTATTGATAGTGGGAGTACCGATGATACAGTGCAAATTGCTAGAAATTTGGAAGCCAAAGTCATTTCTAACGAATGGAATGGATATGTTAAACAAAAAACTTTTGGTGAAAATTTATGTCAGAATGATTGGATATTAAATATTGATGCTGATGAAGCATTGTCAAAAGAATTACAGGATGAAATAGAGTTTATATTCGCTTCAAATAATCAAGATAACTATTTAGCCTATCGCACTAAAATTGTCACATTGCACCGTAATGATGATAAGACTCGCTGCTTTGCTCCTTATAATAAATGCATCCGATTGTATAATCGTAAATATAGTAGTTTTTCTGATAATAATAACATTACTACCCATGATTCGGTGTTATTTAATCTAAATATTAGTTCACAAAACAAAATATATGATTTAAATGGTATAATTTATCGTAGGCTTGACACGTCAATTGAACAACTGATAGCTAAAGCAAATTGCTATTCCTCCGAGCAAGCAGAAAATTTAGTTAAACTAGGTAGGAGTCCATCAAAAACAAGAATTGTTACAGAAACTATGGTTTATTTTTTTAAATCATTTTTTATAAGACGATATTGTGTATTTGGTTTTGATGGTTTTGTTGACTCTATGATTTTTGCTTTTGCACGGTTTATAAGACTTGCTAAAGCAAGAGAGTTGTTAAATAATAAAAAAGACGATAACAACATAGAAGCGTAGATTACATAATAGTCTACAATTTTTGTAAGGAGTTTAGTAGCAAGCTCAGCATATAGACATAAATACAGGGCAGTTTAAAAGTCGCTACCAGTGGGTGGTATAAATATAGATTTAGCTACTATCGATGTCATACCAGCTTCGGTGCGGGATCTAAAAAAATGTCCTGAGGGGTTGTTTATAGATTGTAGACCCTTGCTTTCGCAAGGGGAACATCAATTCTATTACTATGACTCAAACATTTCTAGGTTAGCTATAATGTATATAAGGCTATACGCTAGTTATGGTTAAAACATTTCCATGTTAGCTACACTACTACTTTCTGTAAACAAAATTAAAAAATTTTAAAATAATTGCTTGCACAAAATAAAATTTTACTGTATGTATGACTAGAAATAATAAAACCGTTTGCTACGGTTTTTTGTTATAAGAAATATATACTCAAATGATTTGAGTATAATCGAGGTTGAAAATGAATAGATTAAAGAGATTATCGGCAATCTAATCAAAAATAAATATTGGTAAAGTTCAAATGACCCTAGGTAAGATATTAATAAGTCGAAGATCCTATATATATGGACTATTATTTGTTGCAGTAGTGACTGTTGTAGTGATAGTTTCTATCAAAAAAGTAGTCAATAGACAAGTTCCAGCACAGCAAGTTGACAATCAAGCTGTCGTAATTCCTGTTGAAGTGGTTAAGGCTCAATATTCAGAGGAGACAAATGATATATTGGTTACAACAGGCAAAACCTTAGCCTATGAAACACATGCAGTTAAAGTCAATACAACAGGAAGAATTAAAGAACTTGACTTGCCTATAGGTAGCTATGTTAAAAAAGGTGATATTTTAGCGGTATTAGATACCACGCAAATTGACTATCTGATTGAACTGGCAAATGAAGAGTATCGTCTTAAAGAGAAAAAAGCTAATGCGATGAAGCAGTTATTGGATAAGAATCTCATTAGATATACAGAGTATGTGAACCATAACATAGAATACTTGGATGCTAAACAAAAATATTATACATTACTTGATGAAAAAACCAATCATTATGTTGTTGTACCATTAAGTGGAATTGTTGAACGAAAACTTGTCACTGTTGGGGAGCTTGTTACACAAAAGGATAAAATAGTCGTTCTTTATGATATTCATATTATCAAGGTTGCGTTTGGTCTTGATGAAAGTGACTATCAAAAATTTAAAAGTTCGGGAGGAAGCTATGTCAATATCTATATTCCCGCTTTAAACTTAGCCCTTAAACTAAGTGATTTTAAAACTTCAGAAATTGCCCAAGATAAGAATCACTCAGTCTATATTGAAGCATTTATTCCAAATGATGATAATTCAATCATGCCGGGCTTATTTGTTAACGTAAATGTTATTTTCAATGGTAACAAGCAACGGATAAAATTGCCAAACTCAGCTATTTTTTTTGACTCTTATTACTATGTCTATATTATTGAGAATAATACAGCTAAAAAAGTAAGGATTGAAATAGGTGATAGTGATAGCCAAAGTGTAGAGGTAGTTAATGGCATCAAACCGAATGACCAAGTGGTTATTTCAGGAAAGAAGGGATTGCATGACGGAGCTAAGGTTTTGATTGAAGATGAGACAACTCACTCAACAATACAAAATAGGCCATAACTTATTGACGCACCGGAATCGAAACTTGATAAATCTAGGGTATTTCAATATAATTTACAATATATTAATACTTTTTTTCATTGTCGGAGGACTAAATATAAATGAATAAAAAAATTCAAATACTATATTTTTTTATAATACTGCTATTTTGTAGTTCTGTTAATGCTCGTGAGAATAATGATGATAACCCAGCTCAACTTAAGCAATTAAACAGAATTCAAGCAGGTATTATACAGGACAAAAGGAGGAAGGAACTTGAGCTTCAGGAAGAATTGAAGAAAAAAGAGCAAGAACTGGAGGAGTCTTACAACATTAATGGTAGTAATGCCTCAAATAATTCAAATTCTTCATCGAATACTGGGCAAGGAACTAATAGTAGTAATAATATTGCTCCAGAACAGTATATTGGTAGTAATAATCGTAATACTCAAGATAATGCAAGTTCTAAAATTAATTCTAAAGTATATGTAAATGATGACAAGAATCTTGATATTATAAAAGTTCCAAATATTACTGATTCTGTGCAGAAAACTAATCAATCACAAAGTGATATTATAACTGGAAATTCGAACCAACAAGAATTATTAGGTGATAATGAGCAATCGGATAGTCAAATTAACCAATTGGATTCAGATGGTGAACCGCTGGAAATACGTGAAAATACTTTGAAATTTGAACTATTACAGAGTGATATTGAAGAAGCTGAAGCAAAATTATTAGAGTTGCAGAGCAGAGAAAATGATTTGAATAATGCTTATATGGAGAAAAAATTAGCATTTGAAGAACTAGAGCAACTACAATCACAATTGCCTAAACAACAGGAGATAAAAGATAATTCATTAAATCAGCTGCAAAATCAAGAGGCTCAAAAAAATGTGGCTGGTTTACAGGGGGGGGTAGAGGCTCAAAAGAAATTGCTTGATGATTTACAACCAAAAGAGCAAGAAGTTGCAGATTTGACTGCAGCTTTGGCTCAAGAAAAACAGGCAAAAAATGATGCATTAGCAGAGCAGGCTAAGTTGGCTGAAGAGGTTAAATCTAACGCACTAGTTCAGAAACAGTTAAAGATTCAGTTAGAAGAGACAGAAAAAAATACACAAAATCAGCTGACAAAACTTAGTGCAACAAAAAATTTAGAATATAATAAGTTGAATACAGATTTACAAGCTAAGTTGGCTGAAGATAAAAAAGAGTATGAGCGAGTTCAGAAAGAATTAGTAGAAGAGCAGAACAAATTTAAGGAAGAAAATGAACGGTTACAAGCAAGTAAGACAGAGTTGGAAAAGAACGTAGCGGCTTTGAATGCAGAAAAAGAGAAAACGATTAAAGAGCTAGAAGCAAAAATGGCAGATTTGACTAAAGCAAACAATGAAGCATTAAAAGTGGCACAAGATAACCATGTATTAGCTCAAAAACAATTTGCGGACGATAAGAAGCAGTTGGAGGAAAGAATTGTAGTGTTGGATCAAGAAAGAGAGAAGAAAGCTAAGGAGCTGGTAGAAAAAGAGCAAGTAGTTACAGCTTTGACTAAAGAGACACAGGCAAAAGATGTGGAATTAAAAAGGGTACAAGATAAGTTGAATGAAACGATAGCAGCTCACGCATTAGACAAACAAAACTTAGAGAAAGAGAATGAGTTAGCGGTGGAGAAGTTTGCAAAGGCAGAAAATGATATAGCAACTTTGATGAAACAAAAAGATGAATTGGATGTAATGGTTAAAGCTCGTGATGATGCAATAGCAGCTTCGACTCAACAAGCAAAGGATGTACAGGATAAGTTTGCTGCATCGGAGCAAGCTTACAAAGATGCGATAGCTGAAATAGCAAAGAATCAACAGGCATTAGAATTGTTTAAGAACGAATTAGCAGCAGAAAAGAGCAAATTTGAAGAAGCAAGTAAAAAGTTAGTTCAGGATAAGGATAAGTTGGAAAAGAACTTAGCAGTTGCTGAAAAAAATGCAGAAGCTTTGACTAAAACAAACGAGAAGGTGGTTAAAGATTTAGAAATTCAGCAAGAACAACTTGCAGCTTTGACTGCAGCTCAGGAAAAGCAAGCTGCTCTAGTTAAAGTAAAAGAGCAAGAAGTTGTGGAGTCAAGGAAGATAAAGGATAAATTAGATGAAGAGGTTAAAGCTCATGAAGCAAGAGAGCAAGAAATTAAAGTAGCAAAAGAGAAGGCAGCACAAGAGTTAACAGCTTTGACGGAAGCTCAGAAAGAATTTGAAGCAAATAAAAAGCAGTTGGATGAAAGAATTGTAGCTTTGACTGAGGCTCAGCAAGTAAAAGAGCAAGAATATAAAACACAAATTGAGGATTTGACTAAAGCAAACGAGCAGGCAATTAAAGATCATGAAAAACAAATAGCAGATTTGAATGCAGATTTGCTTAAAGAAAAACAGGCAAACTATGTAGAATTAAAAGCGTTACAGGCTCAGTTAGACGGAGAGGTTAAAACTCAGAAAGCAAAAGAGCAGGAATTTGCAGCACAAATGGCGGCTTTAACTAAAGAGAAACAGGAGCAAAATGCGGAATTACAAAAGGTACAAGATAAGTTAGCTACAGCGGTTGAAGATCATAAAAAACAAATTGCTGGTTTGAATGCAGAAAAAGATGCTGTAGCTAAAGAGTTGGAAGCCCAACAGCAGAAAGTTACAGATTTGAATCAAACTCTAGCAGAAAAAGAGCAAAAAATAACAGATTTGAATGCAAAACAAGATGAGACGGTTAAAGCTCTAACAGATATGACTAAAGAAAAACAGGTAAAGGATGAAGAATTCAGAAAGGTAGAAGGTGAGTATGAAGAAGCTCAGCAAAAATTAGCGAAAGATAAGAACAAATTTGAGGAAGAAAGTAGGAATCTACAAGAAAAGATGATAGCCTTAGAGGAAGATAAGAAGCAGTTGGAGGAGAGCTTAGCAGAGGTTAGAAATAATGCACGAGAGTTGCAGGAAGCTCAAAACCAATCAGTGGCAGAGTTAAAGTCACTACATGCTAAGTTGGATGGAGAGGTTAAAGCTCATGAAACACAAATTGAGGATTTGAATGCAACTTTGGCTAAAGAAAAACAGGCAAATGAGCAAGAAATAGCAAATTTGGTTAAAGAAAAAGAGCAATTGGTTAAAGCCCATGAAGAAAAGATTGAAGCTGTGACTAAAGCTCAGGAAGAAAAAGAAGAAAAAATTATAACTTTGATGAAACAAAAAGATGAAGTGGCTAAAGCTAAGGAGAAGTTGGAGAATAGTTTAAAAGTTGCTAATAATGAAAAAGATGCTATTCAGGCTAAATTTGATAAAGCAGAAGAATCAGAAAGGTTAGCACAGGCTGAGATAACAAATAAGCAACAGGCATTAGAGTCAGTTCAGAAAGCATTAGAAATAGAGAAGACCAAATTTAAGGAAGAAAGTGATAATCTACAAAAAGAGATGACAGCCTTAGAGGATGGTAATAAGCAGTTGGAAAAGAACTTAGTAGATGCTAGTAACGAAAAAGATGCTGTACAGGCTAAGTTAGAGGAAGTGCTTAGAAATCACGCATTAGATAAACAAAGATTAGAGCAAGAGAATAAGGTAGCGGTGGAGAAGTTAGCAGAAGTTAATGAAAAATCACAACAACAGATAGAGGCTTTGACTAAAGAAAGAGATGTATTGGATGGAGTGACTATGAAGCACGCAGCTACGATAGCAGAGAGGGACAAGGAATTAGCGGATGCTAATGAAAAATTACAACAACAAGTACTTGCTTTGACTCAACAAAATGATGATGCACAAGCTAAGTTAGTTGAGTTTGCTCAAATGCTTGAAGCTAACAAATTGGAAAAACAAAGGGCTCAAGATGCGATAGAAGAATTGGCACAATATAAGAATCAGTTGGAAGAAAAGTTAGCAGCTGCTAAAGATGATACACTAAACAATGAGAGAAAGGTTCTTGATCATGAGCATGCTAAGAATCTGGTAGTTTTAGAAAAAGAAGGAGGGGAAATAAACAAGCAAATAAAAGATCTTGAGGATGAATATGCTAAGAAAGAGGAAATTTTAGAACAAGAAGAGGAATTAATCAACAAGGAGATAAAAGCTCTTGATAATGAATATACTAAATATGTGGAAGCATTAGAAAAAAAAGAAGAGAAAAGAAATAATAAGATAGAAGACCTTAATAATGAGTGTAAGCTGGCAACTGGACAAGCAAAGGAGGCATTGCAGGAGCAAATAAATAAGCAGAAAGAACAGAATGCGAGTAAGCGTAAAAGGGATATGGACAGATTGATAGAAAAAGAGAAGGCTATTGCTACAGCTAAGAGAGTGTTAAAAACAAAAAAGGATAACATAGAGAAGGCGATAGAAAATGCTGAAAAGGACTTTGCTACAGCTAAGAGAACGTTCAAAACAAAAAAGGATGATACAGAGAAGGCGATAGAAAATGCTGAAAAGGACTTTGTTACAGCTAAGAGAACGTTAAAAACAAAAAAGGATGATACAGAGAAGGCGATAGAAAATGCTGAAAAGGACTTTGCTACAGCTAAGAGAATGTTAAAAACAAAAAAGGATTATACAGAGAAAACGATAGAAAATGCTGAACAGGACTTTGCTACAGTTAAGAGAACGTTAAAAACAAAAAAGGATGATACAGAGAAGGCGATAGAAAATGCTGAAAAGGACTTTGCTACAGCTAAGAGAACGTTAAAAACAAAAAAGGATGATACAGAGAAGGCGATAGAAAATGCTGAAAAGTACTTTGCTACAGCTAAGAGAACGTTAAAAACAAAAAAGGATGATATAGAGAAGGCGATAGAAAATGCTGAAAAGGACTTTGTTACAGCTAAGAGAACGTTCAAAACAAAAAAGGATGATACAGAGAAAACGATAGAAAATGCTGAAAAGGAACTTGGTGAACTTTATAAACAATTCAAATTAGAGCAAGACCGTCTAAATCAACAAGGGAATGATAGTGGTATTGCTACAGCTAAGAGAGTATTCAAAACAAAAAAGGATGACATAGAGAAGGTGATAGAAAATGCTGAAGAGGACTTTGCTACAGCTCAGAGAACGTTAAAAACAAAAAAGGATGATACAGAGAAGGCGATAGAAAATGCTGAGAAGAACTTGGCTACAGCTCAGAGAACGTTAAAAACAAAAAAGGATGACATAGAGAAGGCGATAGAAAATGCTGAAAAGGACTTTGCTACAGCTCAGAGAACGTTCAAAACAAAAAAGGATGATACAGAGAAGGCGATAGAAAATGCTGAAAAGGACTTTGTTACAGCTAAAAGAACGTTAAAAACAAAAAAAGATGATACAGAGAAGGCGATAGAAAATGCTGAAAAGTACTTTGCTACAGCTAAGAGAACGTTAAAAACAAAAAAGGATGATACAGAGAAGGTGATAGAAAATGCTGAAAAGGACTTTGCTACAGCTAAGAGAACGTTAAAAACAAAAAAGGATGATACAGAGAAGGCGATAGAAAATGCTGAAAAGTACTTTGCTACAGCTAAGAGAACGTTAAAAACAAAAAAGGATGATATAGAGAAGGCGATAGAAAATGCTGAAAAGGACTTTGCTACAGCTGTTAAACAATTCAAAACAGTAGAAGAGAAAATAAGTAATGGTGTTAATGATGTACGTACAACAAATATGAGAGTTCAAAAAAACTTAGTGAATCAATCCTTGTCAGTAAAAACAGCAAATCAAGGCTTAACTAATGTACGAAATGAAATGAGAAAGGTACAGGGGAGCAGTACACCATTGAATAGTAATAATAACAGTATAAGTGTAACTTCTAGAAGCAATCGTTCAATTACTAGATCTAGTGTAAGTAGTATAGGTAGTGTAGGTGATTTAACACAATCTCCTAATCCATTAAATGAGAAAGTTGCTGCAACTAACCGACTAAAACAACAGAGCAACAAAACTTCAGTTGTAATCCAAAAAGAACCCCCAACTGAGGTAGCTAGTCCAGTAAAAATAGTAGAAACAGGGGCTAAGAACGTATTAAGAGAACAGAATATTCCACAACTTGTACCCTCAAAGCTGCCTAAGGTAATCGATCCAGCGATGGTAAAAGTAACTCCAGCTGTAAATGACAATACCAAGCTGCCAAATACCATGCGAAAATCAGCAACTACAACTAGAACCCCAGATGCAACTAGAATAAACAATGTCAAACCGCAACCCAACATCCCGCACTCCCTATCGAGGCAAATAGGACCGTCGAGTTATATGAGGAATTAATATGAAACTCGATAATCAAGTTTTTATTGAGTTATTCACCTTACGTATAGCATTTAAAAATTGCAGAAAAGTACAAGACGTCATTGCGAGACCACGTAGTGGTCGTGGCAATCCACATTCATTAGATTGCTTCGTCGCCACAAAGTGGCTCCTCGCAATGACGCTAGGCTGTTTTTCCTATGATTTTTAAATTGCCATAGGAGTTATGTGTAAGGTGAGTGAGTTATATAATTCAGGACAGTTTAAAAGTCATGAAAAGAAGCCGAGAAGATGTCATTCTCAGCAACGGCGGGAATCTAAAGAAATAGCATAGACAGTGTTGTTAGATATTTTAGATACCAGCTTTCGCTGGGATGACATAAACTGCCATGAATTGTAGCCTTCAGAAAAAAACTTGATTATCGAGTGAAAAAACTTTTATGATAAAAAAATTATTGGAACATAGTAGCTTCTTTATTGTCATAAATATTGTGGTTGTGCTATTTGGTATATACTCATATTTGCAGCTGAAAATTCAACTTTTACCAAACATTCCTGTTTCAAATATTTATATTTCTATCATCAATCCGAATGTAAAGCCGGACCTGATAGAGAAATATACTACCAAACCTTTTGAGGAAGTTTTTTCACATATTGATGGTCTTAAGTCGATTATTGCTATTAGTCAGTTAGGAGAGAGTAAAATAACTCTAACTATTGCCAAAAAAGTTCCTATAGAACAAGCAATTAATCAAGTTAGAGATTTGATATTAAAAAATAAGGCTCTCCTGCCAGAGGGGGCGAAAGAGCCTATAATATCTACTGAAAGCTTTTCTGTTTTACCAATGATGTATATTGCGGTGAGTTCTAAGAACAATGTATCAACTACTGCTGATGATATTGAGTTAATCAAAAAAAAGCTTAAATATGTCGATGGTGTAGCCAATACATCTAGTTTTGGTGTGAGTGAAAAAGTGATTAATATCGATATTGATCCTGAAAAGATTGCAAAATATTATATCCCGTTAGATAGTATTCTTGCTTCGTTAACACTACAAAACAGTTATTTCTCTGGTGGTAAGTTATCAAATCAATATAAAACAGAGTATATTTCTTTTGATACAGCAATTAATAAGTTGAGTGATTTTGGCGAAATCAATTTAGAAAGTAATAATGTTGCTATAAAATTAAAAAATATTGCCAGCATTACAATATCAGATAAAGAAGCACTTAGCCTTGCTTATTTTGGCATGGATAAAATTGTTTTATTAGGTATTTTTGCTAAGTCGGATGCAAATCCAATCGATGTATCAAAGAGTGTAAAACATTTCCTAGAACATTATGAAAGAGCTAATCCCCAATTTATCTTTCAGGTTATTATCGATGATAGCCAAGATATTTTACAAGCATTTCAAGAAGTAAGAAAAACTTTGCTTGAATCGGTCTTGTTGGTGTCAGTAATTGTTTTACTGCTAATGGGCTCATTGCGATATTCAATTATTGCAATTTGTGCAATTCCAGTCTCGATTGCAGCTTGTTTTGTTATGCTGTACTTATGTGGTTTTACACTCAATGCCATAACGATGTTGGCTATGGTACTGGCTATAGGGTTAGTGGTTGACGACTCTATTGTAGTGATTGAGAATGCTGAACATTATTATCGGAAGAATAAAGATGCTTTAACTAGTATATTGCAAGCAATTTATAGTCTTTTTTTATCTGTTTTAATATTGATGTTTACGCTAGTAGTAATATATGTCCCTATTTTGTTTATTAAAGGAGAAGTAGGAAAAATTTTGCAGGAATTTGCTTTGTCAGTAATTGCTTGTTTAGTGATGTCCTTTATCGTTGCATTTACCTTAACACCCATATTATTTTTAAAACTAGCAAATAATACGCATGAAAGCCGATTTGCTCAAATTGTTAATAAGATGCTGGATATGATTACCTATAAATATACGGGGTCTTTATTTTTTATTATACGTCATGCCAAAATATTTTTATCCTTGGTGGCTATCGTTGTAGTGGCTGGTACATATGTTGCAGTTAACAATATGAAAATAGAAATTGAGCCATTTGAAAAAAAAGATATGCTTATACTTACTAACACCTTTATGGTTAATACCAATTTAAGTTACATCCATCACTATATGGAGAAAATTACTAAAATAATCAAGGATAATGATAATATAAAATATACTCTGAACATTGAAGAATCGCCACGTTCAACGATTTGGTTGATATTAAAAGATAAAACTAAAGCGGTACAAACATTGCATGAAATTGAAGCTAAACTAGCAAAAATAGCAGTGGGTGGAGATATTTCAGTGAAATTTGCTCAAGGGAAAAATGCTGGTTCAGCAAAGGGTAACGTTGAGTTAAGTTTTTATGTCAATAACCAATCATCCATGGAGAATGCTTGGCAAGCTGTTCATTTTATACAGACTAACTCAAAAGATTTATTTACTAATGTTATAGCTATTGAGGCTTCGCCTGTACAAGATTATAAAATTTGGTGTAATCAAGATAAGTTATTTAAATATGGTTTAAGTCAGAAAGATATATCAAGTACCTTAGATATTCTGTTTAATGCTAGGAAAATAGGGAACTTTAAGCACTATGATAATACCTATGATGTCATCGCTAAATCAGATCCTAAATTTGGCAAGACACTAAGTAATATACAAAATATGTTCATTACAACACAGAAGAATGGAGAAAACCTTATTCAGCTTAAGGATATATGTGATATTAATAGGGTGAATACCGTTAATCAAATTATGCGTTATAATGAGCAATATTCTATTGAAGTAATTGCCACTGCTAAACATGGTATTAAATTGCAGGATGCAGTTCATTTTATTAATCAGTTAAACAGCAAGTTACCAAATGATAGTGATATTAGCTATAGTGAGCAAACGCAAATACTTATTGATTCAACATCATCATTTACAGTACTAATTTTACTATCTGTACTTGGACTCTACTTATTAATGTTTGCACGCTTTAACGACTCAATTCTATCATTTTTTATTTTAGTTGGGGGAATTCCAGCTGCTTTAAGTGTAGCATTATTGAGCTTATATTTTTCTCAAGGGGGATTGAATATATATACGCAAATATCACTTATCACATTAGCAGGATTAATGACTAAGCATAGTGTGTTGTTGTGTAGTGCAATGCATCAGAAGGGACAAAGAACTCTAAAAACAATAGTAACAGCGGCAACATCAAGAATCAGGGCAATTTTAATTACTTCTTTAGCTATGAGTATTGGTTTGTTGTCACTTTTCTTTGATAATGGCAACTATGCTAATAGTCGTTTTCAAATGGCTATAGTTTTGGTAACAGGGATTGTTGTTGGATCGATATTAACACTTTATGTAACACCTTTGCTTTATGTTGGTTTTCATCAACTGTCGAAAGTTAGAAGAGGCAGGGGGCAGTAGTAAAAGCTATTAATTAAATATATAAAAGATAGCTTTAATTATACAGGATAATGATAGCACAAATATTAATCCCACTAAGTATAATATTACAAACCAAAGCCATTGTTTGGATTTTTGAGAAAATTGTTGAGAAATAAAAATTTTTCTCAACTTACTAATACATAGGGTGATGAGTCGATTTTCCACGGAATATATAATAACAATAAGTTGTATAACCCAATATTATTGGTAAAAGTGTTGCCGCTCCTACCAACATTAGAGATTGTGATTCTGCTGCCGCTGCCGCTTGCCACAGAGATATTTGATGTGGTACTATAAAAGGCCAAATACTTAAGATAAGCCCCAAATAGCCTAGAACAAAAAGTAAAACTGAGTAACAGAAAGGCTGAAATTCTTTATTCTTATAAAGAGCTGAAAGTAACCTAAATAATGTAAAAATAGTTAAAATGGGGATTAATGAGAGATATATAAAATTAGGCATACTAAACCAAAATATACGAATTCGCTCATTTAAAAACGGTACCCATAAACTTACTAAACCCATAAATAATATAACATACATTAATACGTATGATGCGGATTTACGAGCCCATATTTGGGTATTTTCGTCAGTCTTCATTATCAGCCAAGTAGCACCAAGAAGAGCGTAACCAAATACTAGAGCAATGCCTGTCATGATAGAAAAAGGTGTTAGCCAATCAAAAGCATTGCCAACAAATACCCTGCCATCAATTTTAATTCCTTGTATAAAAGCTCCTAGCATAATCCCCTGAAATAATGCAGCGATGATAGAGCCAAAATGGAAAGAGTAATCCCATATAAAGCAATATTTTAGAGAGGCTTTAAATCTAAATTCAAAAGCTACTCCGCGGAAGATTAATCCCAAAAGCATTACGGTAATTGGTATATAGAAGGCTGACATCAAAACTGAATAAGCTAGTGGGAATGCGGCAAATAACCCACCACCACCTAAAACTAACCAAGTTTCATTACCGTCCCAAAATGGTACTACAGAGTTCATCATTTTATTGCGGCAATCTTGAGTAGGAGCAAATGGGAATAATATACCAATTCCTAGATCAAAACCATCTAATAATACATAAAGAAAGATTGCTGTGACAATTATTCCACCCCAAACCAAAGGTAAATCTATATAGGGAGCAAAATTAAGCATGGTTGATATATCCTTACCTGTTAGATTTCCTAGTACTACAGTTGTAGTACTAACGTTAAAACGATGTCATCCGAGCTACGGCAGGGATCTAATAATGTTTAATAGTCTTTTAGGCTATTTTTTTTAGATTCCCGCCTACGCGGGAATGACATACTAGTGATTCACGTGGGCAGTGCCTTCCCGCATAGCCGCGGATGACAGCTTTTCACCTAGTACTATAGTTGTAGTACTAGGTTTGTAGTACTAGGTCCTTTTTTTATTAAAGTTATAATATAATAAATGCCTCCGCCAAATATAAAAGCATATACTATAACAAAAGCAATTAGTGAGGCAAAGATATATTGACCTAATACTGGTGAAGATATTTCAGATGTTCTGAGTATATTATATACTACATAAGGTTGCCTACCAACTTCTGTAACAAACCAACCTGCTAATATTGCTATAAAACCAGATGGAGTCATCAACATGCACCAATATTGAAACCATTTTGTATCAAATAATCTTTTACGTAAGTATAAAACTAATGCAATAACCCCAGTAATTACCATTAATATACCGATTCCTACCATTACTCGGAAGGCAAGAAATATTATTAATACAGGAGGTCGATTTTCTTTTGACCATTCTTTTAAACCTTTTACTTCTCCATCTAAGCTGTGTGTCAGTAATAAGCTAGCAACTTTTGGTATTTCTATAGTATATTTTGTCGTCTCTTCTTCTGCTGAAGGCCAGCCAAAGAGTCTAAGGCCTGCTCCTTTCTCCGTATCCCATATACCTTCTATAGCAGCAACTTTTGCCGGCTGATGTTTTAGAGTATTTAACCCATGTTGATCACCAATAAGAAGTTGTATGGGGGCAACAGCTACTGCCATCAACATTGCCATGCCAAACATGATTCTAGCATGGTTAACAAATTTTTCATGTAAAAGATAGCATGCAGCAACACCACCAATTGCAAAAGCTGTAGTTAAATATGCTGCTACAATCATATGACAAAAACGATATGGAAATGAAGGATTAAAAATAATTTCTAACCAACTTACCGGGTATAAAATATTATCTGCTCGTACTTCATAACCAGTAGGAGTTTGCATCCAGCTATTAGCTGCAAGAATCCAAAAAGCAGAGATAATTGTACCAACTGCCACGATTAAAGTGGCAGCGAAATGCATATTTTTACTGACTCTATTCCAGCCAAATAGCATAATTCCAAGGAAAGATGATTCCAAAAAGAATGCAGTAAGCACTTCAAAACCTAATAGTGGTCCAAGTACATTACCTACCTTATCAGAGAAACCTGACCAATTAGTACCAAATTGATAAGACATAACAACGCCTGATACCACTCCCATACCAAAAGTAATAGCAAAAATCTTAATCCAAAATTTATATATTTCTTGATAAATATTATTGCCAGTTTTAATCCATAACCCTTCTATGACAGCAAGCCAGCTAGCAAGACCAATGGTAAAGGATGGAAAAATTATATGAAAACTTATGGTAAAGGCAAATTGTATACGAGATAGTAGATTAGGATCGAATTCCATATTGTTACTTTTTTGCTATAGTCAATTGATGAGAAGTAGGTAGCGTCGTCTTCGATCGATCGCCTATTACATATAGGCGTCGCTCTATCGCTCCTGCTACCCAACCCTCCTGAATTGACTACAACCGATAAGAGGCTTCTTTGATAAAAAATACTATAGTCAATTTTATTTTCAAATGCTACCATACACTATGCGTACTAGATTGTCACGTTAAGTTAACCTGAATTTGATGTAATAAATTAATAGTAGGCTCAAGTAATCATCGCCATTAGGGGTGATGTCACCGCCATTATGTTATCTCTACCCCTTCGGATATCTTAAAAATTTTTTAAATATTGCTTGCATGTAATGGAATTTTACTGTACTATGACCACGAGTTTCCGTTTGAAACGGATATTCGTGATATAAAAACTAACTGGAGGAATAAATATGAAGTTTGGAATGATGTTTAATACAGTACGCTATGGTGGTTTAACTACTTTATTTGATAAAAATCCTTTATTTACAGCTGTAAAAACAGGTAACGTAAAGTTAGTAGATCATTTAGTTACAAAAGGTAATGTAAATAATCAAGATAAAGACGGTAATACTGCACTACATTATGCAATAGAACATAAGGACAATCTTAAGAGTACTAAGATCGTTGAAATGTTATTAGGCATGAACGCAGATCCAAATATAGCTGATAATGACACTAATACACCATTAGACATTGCTTCTATAAATGGTAATTATTCAAATATTCGCCTATTAGAAAAATATGGTGCTAAAGTTACAAAACCAAATTTGTTTAAGGCTCAGCTGGGTAAGAATATACAGAAAGATATAAATGATTTTCGGGAATTATTGAAGAACAAATCAATGGCTTTATCATCTGATGCTCATTTAAAAAAGATAAGTGATATTGTAGACTCCTTATATGAAGCAATAAGTCATGACACTACGGATTATTCATTTAATAATAAATATACTACTATATACCAAAATGTACTTGAGCGTGGTATTGATGCAGCTGTTCCATTGTCAGGGGCAGATGAGGGGCTATCTTTTGATTCTTAATGAAGCAAGTGGGTAGCAACTGGAAAATGGATGAAACATATATTAACCTCAAGTATCGATGTAAGACATCAGTTTAACTCGATAATCAAGTTTTTATTGAGTTATATAATTCAGGACAGTTTAAAAGTCATGAAAAGAAGGCGAGAAGATGTCATTCCCGCGTAGGCGGGAATCTACCGTCTTGCTAGTCAAGAAAAAAAGTAGATTATTATTCATAAATTTTATTATTTTTTACCATAGAATTTAAACAAATAATTATTTTACGCATAACGGTTACTAAAGCGACCTTTGCTTTTTTACCAGCATTAGTCATACGTTCATATAATGCCTTCATTTTGTCATTATGACGCATCGCTACTAAAGCAGCCATATACAAGCTTTTTCGAACAAAAAACCTGCCCCCTCTAATATGAGCCCCATTAGTTTTTTGACCGCTTTGGCTTGTTTTTGGGGCGAGTCCAACTAAGCTTGCAATTTCCTTATTGCTCAGCACACCAAGCTCTGGCAGTTCTATTAGCAAAACACTAGCTGTTTTTTCACCTATACCTTTATAGCTTATGAGTAAATCATTTTTTGCCTTTAAACTCTTATCTTCCTTTATAGCAGCCTTTATATCTTTTCTAATTTCCTCAAGCTGTTTTTTGCCACACTTTATCATTTTTTCGAGATATTTCTTAGCCTTCTCGGATGCAACTTTTGTTCTGCATTGATTAGCATGTATATCTTCTTCTATATTACGTTCTATGCTCCTTAGAGATTGTAATTCTTCTTGTATAACAGAAATTATTTGGTCTCCTTTCTCATCATTAGCAATAAAAGCTGCATATTTCTCAAGTAATAACGCATCCAATTTATCAGTTTTAGCAAAATGGTTACAGACCTTAGCAAAAGCGTGAACTCTATTAGGATGAGCTCTATGCACAGCAAGCCCGGCTTGTTGCAACATCCTCATAACCAAACGTTCATAACCGCCAGTAGATTCCAAAACAGTAAGCACAATATTTCGAGAAGCTATTTCTGATTTTATAAAATCAGAAATAGCTTTATCTGTATTTTTAATCTTACAATGAATATTGTTCATAGATATATCAAGCGTATTTTTTGAAACATCTATTCCCATAAATATCTTGCTTTTTTCAGTCATTTGCTTTACCTATAATTAGTGGTTGTTTTGCAAAGTTTTGATACATGATTGTAAATTCGATCTCTAAAGGATCATCCTACCGTTCGTATTATACTTTGCGATTCAAGGAAGGAGTGCACCAAGATTCCCTCGGTCTTTAAAGACCAATCTAAATTAAACGGCGTCACTCCTTCCGACCATATTAACTCCATATTGAGCTAATATTCAAGATACAATCTATTAGATATATAGTGAAACACATTGAATTAGGTGAGTTTATATGATATAAATAAGAGAAAAAAATGTCAACAAGCCCATATAGTCAAGATTTAAGAGAAAAAGTAATAAATTATATAGAAAAAGGTAATAGTCAAATATCTGCTGCTAAGATATTTGATATACACAAGAATACAATTAATCGTTGGAAGGTAAGGAAGAAAAAAGAAGGAACAATATTAGCAAAAGCGAGATTAGGATTTAAAAGTAAAGTTGACAAGCAACAACTAGAAGAATTTGTCAAAAATAATTCAAATATTACGCTAAAAGATATTGGTAAGAAATTTGGGATTACAGGCACTCAAGTTGGAAGAATATTAAAGAAGTTAGGCTATAGTCATAAAAAAAACCTTCAGCTATTTGGAAGCAAGTGCAGAGAAACGATCTGAATATTTAGAAAAGGTCAGTAAATATGACAAAGAGCAAATGGTGTATCTTGATGAGAGTAATATAGATAGGACCATTTGCCAAGATAGCACCAAACAAAATGCTATGCATTATGTAAAAACATAAACAAACTTTGGTGGTGAGCTATCAACCTCATTGTATAGTATTTACGACTATACTGTGTTAAAGTTGCAGTTAGCCGAGTTAATGGTAAAAGCACTATAACCGACAGCACCAATGGTGCAGCGAAAGCAGCCCGTAAGATAGCATGGTTTTGGAGCTATTGGTAAGATCATTGATGGCATTATGTATTTATGGCACATAAGAGACCTCGTTTAGGAGATTAAATTTTTCACTAAATACTCCAACTTTATATTAGCTCGGTCTAATTAATGGAGGAAGTTTATATGACAAATAAAAATGATAAACAAAAATTATCTGTAATCAATCCTAATGCAGCAGGAGTAGATTTTACTGCAATTCCAGGGCTAAGTGAACTAAGTGTACAAACGATAGTATCGGAAGTGGGGTTAGATATGGACAAATGGAGTACAGAGAAACATTTTACATCTTGGCTTGGTTTAAGTCCTGCTAATAAAATTACCGGTGGTAAAGTATTTGATACTAGAACAAAAAAGGTAGAAAATAAAGCAAGTATGGCTTTTAGGATGGCCGCTTTTAATCTAGGTAGAGGTAAATCAGCACTAGCAGGGTTTTATAGACGGATCAAAGGTAGGGCTGGTACACCAAAAGCTATTACAGCAACAGCAAGGAAGTTGGCATGTATGTTTTATCGATTATTAAAATATGGTCAAGACTATGTAGAACGGGGAATCGAGGCATATAAAGAACAATATCAGAAAACAATGATGAGAAACCTGCAGAAACAGGCAACACGACTAGGGTTGAGCGTAGTTAAAATAGAACCTTCTTTAGAACCAGTTTGTTAGGAGCCTACACTTGATACGCTTCGCGGTCAAGTTTATAATGGAATAAACTGACGCAATACCTTAAAATTAGAACCGGATCTGTACAAGAGTTATGGTCGATAAGCTCAATGGTGTTTTCTGTACCCGATTAGGAGCGTGACTTTGGAGGATGGTGTTTTGTACATTGATGGATCAGACATTGATACCTCGTTTGGAAGAGTATAATTTTTTAAATCCCTCTGACTTGTAGCAGGTTCATGTTAAGATTAATGTGCAACTATACTATAAGGAGGATTTATTATGAACAATGATAATAATACCAATACATTACAAATTATCAATCCTGATGCTGCTGGAATTGATATAGGATCAAAATCACATTATGTTTGTGTTCCACAAGATCGGGACAAAGAATATGTAAGAAGATTCGGGAGTTTTACTGATGACTTGCATAAGATTGCTGATTGGCTAAAGAAATGCGGTGTTAAAACTATAGCTATGGAGTCAACTGGCGTGTATTGGATACCAGTATTTCAAATACTTGAACAAAGAGGTTTTGAAGTATATCTAGTCAATGCTAAATATGTTAAAAATGTCCCTGGACGCAAAAGTGATGTACAAGACGCCCAATGGTTACAAAAATTACATAGTTGTGGTTTATTACAGTCATCATTCAGACCTGAAGATAGTGTTTGTGTACTAAGAAGTTATATACGTCAAAGAGAGCGTCTGATCAAAAACTCTACAACGCATGTATTTCGTATGCAGAAAGCTTTAACAGAGATGAATATGCAACTACGTAATGTAATTACCGACATCACAGGTACAACAGGTATGGCAATTATCAGAGCGATTATAGGTGGTGAGCGTGATCCAGTAAAATTGGCAAAATTTAGAGATTACCGAATCAAAAGTAGTGAAGAAACTATAATTAAGTCACTACAAGGTGATTATCGCAAGGAACATCTCTTTGTGTTGAAGCAGGAGTTTGAATTATACATGGGTTATCTAAAAAAAATTTGAAGAGATTGATATTGAAATAGAAGGACATTATAAAGATTTTGAACCCAAAGGGAATGAAGTAATAAAAGATGACTCAAAAAGAGCCGGTAGCAACAGACCTAAATTTAATCTTAAGCAGGAACTCTATAACATGACTGGTCTTGACTTTAGTACAATACCAGGACTTAATGTACTAACTATCCAAACAATTATATCTGAAGTCGGTACAGATATGTCGCAATGGAAGTCAGAAAACCACTTTGCTTCATGGTTGGGTTTAAGCCCTGCTAATAAAATAACTGGTGAAAAAGTCTTTAGTACTAGAACTCGAAAAGTAATCAACAGAGCTTCCACTGCTTTCAGAATTGCAGCTGCCGCAGCAGGTAAAACCAAAACCGCTATTGGATCATTTATGCGTAGAATAAAAATCAGTAAAGGAACTCCAAAAGCTATCACAGCAACTGCCAGGAAAATAGCTTGCTTATTTTATAGGTTGTTGAAATTTGGACAAGTATATGTTGAGCAAGGTATAAGCAATTATGAACAAAAATACAAGAGCAAATTAGTACAGGTTCTTGAAAAACGTGCAAAAGAATTAGGATTTACTTTAACAGCAGAAAATACTGAAAATCAATATGTTATGTAGCAGTTTGTTGGAAGAGGTTGGGGTAAGATAGGAGAATTGTTGGTTGGACAAAAATGTAAATTGTAACGAACTATTGACCCATTTAGAGCAAGAATTGTAAAGAGAATTGACCCACCTAAAAAGAAATAGTAGCTGCTACATAAATTAATAATTTGTTAATAATGTGTAGGAGTGTTTAGGGAGTGTTTATCGTGGAATCAATTTCAAAGATACGTAAAATGTATCATGTTGATGGCAAGGCAATTAGAGCAATTGCCAAAGAGCTTAATATATCAAAAAATACTGTTAAAAAGGTTATACGCAGTAATGCGACCAAGTTTGAATTAGCTAAATATAGTAAAGCTAAGCCAGTTTTAGGTGAATATCTTGCGATGTTAAATCAGCTATTAGCAGAGAATATCAAAGAACCAGTTAGGCGTAGAATGACTGCCAAGAAATTACATCAGCAGCTGAAGATATCAGGTTATCAAGGTAGTTATGAATCTGTGAATCTAATAGTTAGAAGATTCCGAAGAGATCATGAAGCAAAAGGTAAGCAAGTTTTTATACCACTAAATTTTGAGCTAGGAGGAGCATTCCAGTTTGATTGGGGAGAGGAAGAAATATGTTTAAATGGGGAGGTTACTAGAGTTAAAGCAGCGAGAATAAAGCTATGCTATAGTCGTTATTCTTTGGTAGTGGTTTATCCTAATGAGCAGCTGGAAATGGTTATGGATGCCCATGATCAAGCTTTCAAGTTTTTTGCTGGTTGTTGTAAGAATGGTATTTATGACAATATGAAGACGGCTGTCAAAAAAATATTGATTGGCAAGGATCGTATCTTTAACGAGAAGTTTATCCAAATGGCCTTTCACCATTTATTTGAGCCACTTGCCTGTACTCCAGCATCGGGATGGGAGAAAGGACAGGTTGAGAAACAAGTAGGAGACACTAGACGTAACTTTTTTACTCCAATATTGAAAGGAGATAGTTATGAAGCTATTAACATTCAGCTAAGAGAGATGTCTATAGAGTGGGCTAAAACTAAAAGACATCCTGAATTTACAGAAAGAACGATTCTAGAAATATATGAGGAAGAGAAGGCATATTTAATAGGATATAGAGGGCAGTTTAGCGGTTATAGATTGCATCCAACTATAGTCTCACCTTTGAGCCTTGTGCAGTATGATACCAATATGTATAGTGTTCCATGTGAATATGTAGGTCTTGCTGTACAAATTAAATCCTATGCTTGGCAGATAGCTATTCTACATGAAGGTAAGGTTATAGGAGAGCATGATCGCAGTTTCAAGCGTTACCAAAAAATTTATAATCCATGGCATTATATCTCAGCACTAGAGCGTAAACCAGGAGCTTTGCGTAATGGTGTACCCTTTAAAGAGCTGATGAGTTTATTACCAAATATATTTAGTAAGATACGCCATAAACTGGAAAACTACAAGGACGGTGATAAACAATTTGTAGCAATTCTGCAGTTTGTTAATAAGTAGGACTGGATAAGGTAACTAATGCCTGTAATCTAGCAATTACAATTGGTGGCTGCAGTGCTAAGTTAGTGGAACAATATTTACAACCATCTATGCAAGAAGATATCAATGAATATAAGTTTATTCAGTTAAAAAATCCTCCAAATGCTGATTGTAGCAGCTACAGCAAAATATATTTAACAGTCCATTCAGTAGCGGAGGGAAATTAAATGAAAGAGTTGATATTATTATTAGATAAGTTGGGTTTAGTAGGAATGAAGATGCAATTAACAGAGATGGATTTAGCAAAAGAAACGTCAGTGGAAGGAGTGTATCAAACATTAAAAAGGCTTTTTGAAGCAGAATGTCAGTATAAAAAATCACGTTCATTGAATTATCGGTTACAGCTAGCTAGGTTTCCTACAATAAAGCTACTTTCAGACACTAGCCAAGCTAAGTTGGTTGGCAATATTGATATACAGAAAGTTGTTGATAATCACCAAAATATAATGTTAATAGGCGCCTCTGGGTCAGCTAAGACTCATCTAGCAATTGGTTTAGCTTTTACTGCGGTTGAAAAGGGTTACAGGGTGAGGTTCTACACTTTAAATGAACTAGCTAGCCAATTACTCAATGCTAGAATGCATAACTATGAACTCAAATTCATCGATTCAGTTAAGAGATTCAATGTTATTGTGATAGATGAACTGGGCTATGTATACTGCTCGTAAATGAAGAGTTGGTAGACGAAGATCAAAATCAACAAGTGCTAGGAGTGTCCAAGCCGAGGAGCACAGCGTACATTAGTACGTGAGCACCGCAGGTCTTGGACAACAACAACGCAATTGTTGATTTTCATCGAGTATACCAATAAAAGCCGAGGCTAGATTCTTATTATTTGAGCTGTTTGCTAAATTATATGAACAATCTTCGCTCATTATAACGACCCATTTGAGATTTGAAGAATGGGGTGATATATTTGGTAATCCTAAGGCAACAAAGGCAATTATTGATAGGATAACGCATCATTGTCAAATCATAGAAACTGGTAATAAAAGTTTCAGAGGAGGCAAAGATGTAAATTAGTAAAGAGCAATATTGTAATAAAAAAATCATCAACTGAGTATAGTTAAATATTATCTGAATCTGAATTTTAATAATGGTTAAAATCTGATCAAAAAACTATAATTCATTTTATTTTTTAGTATGGTTTGGTGGGTCAATAGTTCATTACAATAGTGGGTCAATAGTTCGTTACAATTTACATTTTTAACAGTATTTTTTGATATATTAAGCTCTTTGGCAATTGCTCTAATTGCCTTGCCATCAACATGATACATTTTACGTATCTTTGAAATTGATTCCACGATAAACACTCCCTAAACACTCCTACACATTATTAACAAATTATTAATTTATGTAGCAGCTACTATTTCTTTTTAGGTGGGTCAATTCTCTTTACAATTCTTGCTCTAAATGGGTCAATAGTTCGTTACAATTTACAGATATGTATCAAGAAGTGTTAGATCGCTGCGTAATAGAGTTTGGTATGGATGCAAATTCTGTGAGGAAGCTAGTAGACAAAAGACATCCTGACGTGATGAAAGTATGGAATAAAATAGCCTCTGAAGAATTACAAAATTTAATGCCTGAAATAAATAGTGGTAAGCACCAAGTATCGGGTCACGTCAATTCGGGATAAGGATATTGAGAACATGTAGATTAAAATCAAATTTTGTTGAAGGTTTATTTTTTTTTAATGAGTCGGGTAATGAAAGAAAGTTACCTTTCTCCCATCCCCTAAGAACCGTACAGGATACTTTCGCATCATACGGCTCAAGCCTCTTAAAGCCCAATTTATTTAGAACCAGCTTCAACATTGAATCTCCGATTATGGATCTGTTTATGGCAATTGATGTGTAGCATCATCAAATTTGAGCTCCTATTATACTACTCATAAATGAAGAGTTGCAAAGATAGGAGAGATATTATAAAGTTTAGGACATTATGAGTAAGAATGTATTGACAGAAGAACAAAGAGAAAAGTTGAAGGAACGTCATAAGACAGAACGAGACGGACGCATACGTGATCGTATTAAGGCAGTTTTGATGTATGACGATGGGTATAGTAATAGACCTCATTCGAAACTGGTTGACGTAGTTCAAAATTATAAATGCCAGAGATCAAATTAAATCTAAGACCAAATCTTTTACGTCTATTTCGATATTTGTCAGCAATAATTTTGAACCGTTTTAGCATACCAATAACGTTTTCATTTAGAACTCTTTCTCCTGCTAACCTACGATTATTCTTTTTATCATTTTTAGTTAAAGGATTTTTCTTGCTTTTTTTCTTTGGTAATTCAGAATTATTGTGAATTTTTTGTATATACTCGATGAAAATCAACAATTGCGTTGTTGTTGTCCAAGACCTGCGGTGCTCACGTACTAATGTACGCTGTGCTCCTCGGCTTGGACACTCCTAGCACTTGTTGATTTTGATCTTCGTCTACCAACTCTTCATTTACGAGCAGTATACCTTGATATCCTGTATCAGTAATCGCTTTAACCTTAGGATGGATAAGAATTTTGGATTCCTTAAATAATCTAAAGTCATGTTTTTTACCGTTAGAAAAATCTGTACATATTACTTGGTGTGTTTTCTTGTCTACCACTATTTGAGTTTTTAGTGTATGCCTTTTCTTCTTTCCTGAATAATAGAATTTTTGTTTTTTTTGGGTCTTTCTATAGGACTCTCAGTAGCATCAATCAAGACTACTTCATAATTCATATCACTCTTCATTAGAGCTTTACGACCTGGAAGAGCAAAGTTTGGGTGTTTAACTAGGGTGTCTTCTACCCATTTAACAGCTTTATATGCTGAACTTTCACTAATCCCATAGTTCTGACCTATATGGAAATAAGTACGGTATTCTCTAAGGTATTCTAAGACCATCAGCAACTGTTCCTCCAAATTGAGCTTATTTTTACGCCCACCTTTTGATTTCTTAAGACCATCAGCTTGCCTCAAAATATCCACCATCTTTGAGAATGTTCCCTTCTTTACTCCTGTTAATCGACGAAATTTTTCATCCTCTAACTCTTTAATCTGATCGAATTTCATATTATTACTTCAAATCAGATATTTATAACACCATTCTACATCATTGTCTAGTTTCGAAAGAAGCCTAATGTAGAGATTGCTAAGGTACTACTCTTGAGCCACGAAGCGATAAGAAAACATATTGTTGATTATCAAAAAGCCAATAAGCTTAATACCGACAATGGGGGTAGTGCAAGCAAATTAAGTGATGGTGAGAAGACAGAATTAGTGACTCACCTAGAAGCAAATAATTATGTTTATGCGAAAGATATTATGCATCACATTGAGAACAAATATGGTGTGACATATACGATAACGGGAGTAACAAAATTACTATACAAACTGGGATTTGTTTACAAGAAGCCGAAAATAGTACCGGCTAAGCTGGATTTTGACAAGCAAGAATTATTTAAGTTAAACTACAGTTTGCTAAAAGGGAATCTCAGAGATAAGGAAGCTATATATTTTATGGATGGTGTTCATCCTCAGTATCAAGCAAGGGCAAGGTGTGGTTGGATAAGAAAGAACCAAGATAAAACCTTACCAACATTCAGTGGCTGGAAAAGAAAGCACATGATTGGTGCTATTAACCTAGCCGATTTGCAGTTAGTAAGTACAGAGAACCCCAAAATAAATGGGGAGCAGATAGTTAATTTTTTACAAAAGTTAGAAGAGGAGAATAGTGACAAGGAGAGAATATATTTAATCTGTGACAATGCTAGTTACCACAAATCCAAGAAAGTCAAGGAATACCTAGTAAATACGAAAATAGAGCTAGGGTGTGTCATCAATTAAGTTGACAGGAGCGTTTATTTGTTGTGTAATAGAGAAAAAATTAAGGATAAATTTTCTCTATGCGTCGATATGCTCTACGTGACGATCAATGGGATCGGATTAAAGATAAGCTACCTGGAAGGGAAGAGTCTGTTGGTGTAACAGCCAAGGATAATCGCCTATTTGTAGAAGCAGTCTTGTATCGATATAGGGCTGGTATACCTTGGAGAGACCTACCTGAACGTTTTGGAGATTTTCGAGTGATTCACCTACGTCATTCAAGGTGGAGCAAGACAGGTGTGTGGAAAAAGGTTTTTGAGATGCTGGCTGAAGATGCTGATAACGAGTATGCCATGATTGATTCAACCATTGTTAGGGCTCATCAACATAGTGCCGGTGCTAAAAAAAAGAGTTAGATGATGACCAAGCAATTGGACGAGGTAAAGGGGGGCTGAGTACTAAAATCCATGCCACATGTGACGCTCTAGGGAATCCAACGGGATTCCATCTTACCCCGGGTCAAGCTCATGATTTGCAAGGATCTGATGTTTTGATGAATGAATTGACGAAAGCGGATGCTGTACTTGCTGATAAGGCTTATGATGCCGATGTACGTATGCGAGATAAGCTGAAAGATAAGGGATGTATAGCTGTGATTCCCCCAAAGAAGAATCGTGTGAATCCAGCTAAGTATGATAAGGACCTATATAAAGCTAGGCATTTGATTGAGAACTTTTTTGCAAAATTGAAGCAATATAGAGCTATTGCAACACGATATGACAAAACATCTCAGAACTTTTTGGGTGCTGTTTATATGGCTTCCATGGTAATTTGGCTCAATTGATGACACACCCTAGTATTTTTGCCACCATATAGTCCAAATCTGAACCCAATTGAGAGATTATGGAAGTTTATGCACCGTATTACAACTAATAATAAATTTTATCATAATTTTGAACAATTTTCGGAAGCAATAAACAAATTTTTTAGCAACATCGGTGATTATAAAGATAGGTTACGTACCTTAATAAACGATAATTTCCAAACTATTACCGTTAACCATTTCTGCAACTCTTCAGGTTAATTGAGTATATCACCACCTTTTGATTTTGGGATAACATGATGTATATCCCAATCTGTTTCTAATGTGATGATTTGCGTGCAATTCGGACACTTACCTTTTTGCTTATTCCATAGACTTAATAATTTTCTGTTATCTGATAAAGATTCATACATTTTATGTTTTAATCTTTTTTCAAAATAATCATCCCATTGCTTATCATATGGATTAGCTTCGGACAAAATCTTTACATGTCGCTTAATAGGTAGTTTAGCTGGGTCAATAAGCTTATAAATAATTGGTTCTTCCCCTAATTTTGGCTTGTCAGCTATACAAGCAAATCTCCAAGCATCACCTCTTATAAACTTAAAATACTTATTCTTAACCCAGTTACTACTCTTATTTGGATGCCGACGTTTAGACCATCACCATACAATCTTAAATATCTCGTGCCTTAATTTACTGAAACTCTCTTTAGCAACTATATGTCTATGATATAAAGTCCAACCCCTGATAATAGGGTTGAGCATAGTTATCAATAAAACTTGTTTGATCATCTTATTATCTTTAGCAATTTTCCTTATCTTTCTTATGACGTTTTGTAAGTTGTTTTTAGATGGCTTGATAAGAAACTTGCCATTATATACTGCTCGTAAATGAAGAGTTGGTAGACGAAGATCAAAATCAACAAGTGCTAGGAGTGTCCAAGCCGAGGAGCACAGCGTACATTAGTACGTGAGCACCGCAGGTCTTGGACAACAACAACGCAATTGTTGATTTTCATCGAGTATATTTCCGTACATTCTGTCCTAAGAAATCAAAACCTTGATCAATATGAGTAATTTTGGTTTTAGTACTAGATAGCTTCAATCCTCGCTCTTGTAAAAATTGCTCTACAATAGGTAAAACAAGATTCTCTAATTGTTCCTTGGATCGACCTGTGATAATAAAATCATCAGCATAGATAATATAGTTGATCTTATGAGCCGGTTTTCTTGAGGATATTTTCATCGGAAACTTTTCAGCTAGTAACTTACCCAATCCACTTAGAGTCATATTCGCAAGTAATGCTGAAGCGATGCCACCTTGCGGAGTGCCAGATTCAGTAGGGTAGATATTACCAGCTTCCATATATCCAGCTTTTAGCCATTTTCTTAATATGGTTTTATCCATTGGAATATTATCTAGAAGCCATTGATGACTAATGTTATCATAACATCCTTCAATATCAGCTTCCAGTATCCATTGAGCAGCGCATTTCCTAGAAAGGACTATATAACACTGTTCTATGGCATCTGCAGCTGATCTTTCTGCTCTAAACCCATACGAATGTCTATCTGCTGTTGTTTCTGCAACTGGTTCTAATGCTAGCTTATAAAGAGCTTGCATAGCTCTATCTTTCATAGTAGGTATACCAAGTGGTCTCTTACCATTCACCTTTGGTATATAAATCCTTCTAAGAGGGGATGGATTATAACCATGTTGCCTCAAGTTTATTATTGCCTGAGATTTAAGATCAGGTGTATGCCAAATT
Organism: Candidatus Tisiphia endosymbiont of Ditula angustiorana; assembly: GCF_964026425.1. Taxonomy (NCBI): domain Bacteria; kingdom Pseudomonadati; phylum Pseudomonadota; class Alphaproteobacteria; order Rickettsiales; family Rickettsiaceae; genus Candidatus Tisiphia; species Candidatus Tisiphia endosymbiont of Ditula angustiorana. The sequence continues at coordinate 1,598,277 of NZ_OZ032143.1, read as the reverse complement.
TCTTGATCTACACCCGCAGTTCTTTTTCCTCGATTCTCAGTCACTCTTCTAACTGCAAGAGCTTTGCCGCTAAAAGAATGGGTTAATAGTCGTTGTAAAGCTTTAACTTTACCCCATCTACCTTCCTGTATTGCTTTTACGATACGCATCTGATGACTTCTAATAACTCTGTTACATCGACTCCAGTTAATACTGTGCCAACTCACATTGCTGTCAGTAGATGCACTAGCTACAATTTGATTTGTAACCACCATTTGCTTTTCTCCTTTAAAAGTTTCATCAAATTCTCTCGTAATAAGAGACCATAACGGAAGTCTGCCCGCTTTCGCGTAGGATAATGTTACAACCCTTATCTGCCTCATTACAAAACAGCCTTCGCTTTCTCCGTCTCTCCTCTACCTGCATCCCTATCAGTTTACCTTACGGCTTACTTTCCCAGTCCGGGAAGAAATACAGGCTTACTGTGTTCTATATATATGACATAGATAGGTTAGGTTCTACCTTTCTGCCGGTGATCATAAAGTCTACGTATCGTGAGCCTATAGCACAATAACCAGATCACTTATCCTTTTGGACAGAGCTTATCAGCATCTTTAGCTCCTTACGACTGTAACGACATTTATCAGTAGTTCACATATGTTAACCATACCATCTAAGCCTAGCCTCTAACCACATGATGCTTGCAGTTTAATCTTTACCTCACAGCTTAGATTCTCTTTAAAAGCCGAGTACATTGTCCTGGTAGCTTCAAACAAAGAATTACTTCAATGCATGTACCAGTAGGCTACTGTTGGTAGAACAACAGGTTTAATCAATTTTCATAGTTAAACAATCATATATATAACCTCACATCGCCCATAAGCAACAAGAGTAGATAATATATGGACAAAGGCATTTATTGGTGATCTATGTCTAGTATGTTCAAGGTTCATTTTATTTTTTAGATAATCAAAAACTGTTTCAATTAAGTTACGCTTTCGAAGTAAGATTTTTTCTTTCAAATCCATTAATTTATTTTCCATATTCTTCTTAATTCCATGAATCATTTTTAAGCCTCTTTCATATAAATTTAAGAACAAATTTTGCTTAATATAACCTTTATCAGCTGCTATAATTCCAGTTAATCTTTTTGTTAACTCCGGTACTGGAACCACAACTGTCGAAAGTTCGAAGGTATAGGTGGTTTTAGAGGATTTTCATAAGTAAAAAAGTAGATATAATCAAGTATTAGTAAACATAAAGAGGCTAATACAAATGAATATATCGGAAATAATGAATTTAATAGATAAGGAAAAATTAGAGGAATTAGGAACATTATATAAAGTTGATAAAATCAATAACAAAATTACAGGAAAATTTATTGTTAAAAATTTTGTAAAATGCGTTCTTATGAAAAGAGCTGTTAGTTTACGCTCATTAGAGATGCTATGTAATAATAGCAAAGAATTGTCTGAGTTGTTAAAATCAAAAAGACCAAACAAGAAGCAAGTAGATCATAGTTCTATTGGTAAGAGGTTGGAAAGTATAAACGTTAAATATTTTCAAGGAATTTATGAAGATTTAGTAAATAAATATAACAATAAATTTGCAGGAAATGATAAACAAAAATTTAATATATTTGATTCAACAATTATTAGTTTATCTAGTAAATTATTGAAAGATGGTATAAATGCTGGAGGGAAGGAAACAGCTAGGCATATTAAGATTAGTGTTGGATTAAAGAATTCAATAGCAAATAATATAAGATTTTGTAATGGACAATCGGAAGTCAGCGAAGATATAGCATTAGTTAAAGCGATTAACGAAGCTAAGATAGAAAAAGAAGATGTATTGCTATTTGATAGAGGAGTGTCAAGTGCAGATAGTTTTAGAGAGTTAGATAAGCAAGAAAAGAAATTTATTACCCGTATAAAGTTAAATAGAAAATATCATTTAGTTAAAAGAAACGATATAGTGAATGCAGGGAATTTAGATATTACAAGAGACGAAATAGTAAATCTATATAACAAGAAACATCAGAAAATTAATTGTAATTTAAGGTTAATTAAAGCTAAAAATGTTGCTAAAGATGAGTTATGGTTTTTGACTAACATATTAGATTTATCTGCAGAGGAGCTTGCTGAATCCTATAAGAAACGCTGGTCTATAGAATTTTTTCAAATTTATCAAACAAAATTTACAATTTAAGAATTTTGTCAGTCATAATATGAATGGAATGCAGGTATATTTATATTGCATTTTAATAGCAGCAATTTTGTTTATAATTTTTAAAATTAGTAATAAACTAACAGGATTTAAGATGGCGTTATTAAAGTTTACTTTGTTCATTGAGAAGGAACTTATTAAAGATATTGTACTTTTTTGTGGCGGTAATCCAAACTTGGTGGAGCTGAAAATATGATCCCCTTCGAACTTTCGACAGTTGTGGGTGGGTTACTCGGCTTCTACTTTGTATGATACTTTAAATCGCCTAACCACAAATAATTAAGATACGAATGCTAACGTGTACCGGCATGAAAATTAATGTAAATGTTACTGATAGTAAATGTTATAATGCTTGAAGTTAAACTGATAATGTTATAAAATGATTGTAAGTTTTAAATGTAAACATACTGAGAAATTACATAATAGAGAACTAGTTAAACGTTTTGAGGCTTTTGGCGAGCAGGCACGCAAAAAATTATATATGTTGCATACAACCGTTAATTTAGAAGATTTACGTGTTCCGCCTTCAAATCGTCTAGAAGCTCTTAAAGGTGTACGTAAAACCCAATATAGTATTCGTATCAATAAGCAATGGCGTGTGTGTTTTGTTTGGTATGACGGGAATGCTTACGATGTAGAAATTGTTGATTATCACTAATTTATTAAGAGGTATTAGCTATGACAAAGAAATTATCCCTTATTTCACCTGGTCAAATTCTTCTTGAAGAATTTATAGAGCCTATGGGAATAAGTCAAAGCCAACTAGCTCGTGATATTGGTGTACCTGTTACCCGTATAAATAATATAATTAAACACCATCGTTCTATCACAGCTGATACTGCTCTAAGGCTTGGGAAATACTTTAATGTGAATCCTCGCTGGTGGATGAACATGCAGAATCAATACGATTTGGAATTTGCCGAAGATAACGGTTGGAAGACCACAGAACAAAAAATACGTACTTTATCTGTAGCAAGTTAAACATTCATTCTAAAAATCTAATCATAGAGCAAGTTGTGATTAGGTCAAATTGCTTTTATATGTCTGACAATACTAAGATTTACCAATTTAAAGTACATCTTAAAGATATAAGTCCAATGATTTGATGTAGATTTCTAATTCAAATTTAGCTTTGCCTCTGCTTTTGAATGGTCTTGAATAGACTTATTGGTGTTAAGATACATGCAAGTACAACATATGTAATTAGGATTTAAAAACTAAATAAAATTAAATTTTTCTTATGAAACAATATCATTACTTAGTGATTATTATATTATTTATATTTAGTGGTTGTACACAAAAAAAAAAGATGACCTCACTATGTGACTCAGGTTGCCAAAAAATATATATAATAGCACCAACACAATTAAGGTTTAATAAAAAGCACCAAATTCAGGTGATAGTAATTATTGATGTATTTCGTGCTTTTACTACAGCGGCTTATGTCCTAGACCGTAATCCAACAATATATATGCTGGCAAAAGAAAGTACTATCATTTCTCGTTTGGCAACAAATTTCAATAACCCTTTATTAATTGGGAAATCAGAAAAAGGAGTAGATCTCATTTATGATATTCCAAATTCTCCAACAAGAGTTAGAGCTGTTACTATAGCTGGTAGAAGTGTATTACATAGGACAGAAGCAGGGGCTTGGGGAATTCTTCTTGCTAAGGAAGCAGATATAATACTTGCTGCAGGTTTTGTTAATGCAGGTGCAACTGCCGAATATATTAAAACACTATCAAATGCAAAAGTTATAATAATTCCTATGGGACATGAGGGTACAACTCCTTCCCTAGAAGATAATGTTTGTGCTGAATATATTAAAGATCTCATTAATGGAAAAAAGACAAATTTGACTAAATTTTTGTCTATACTTCGAGAAAGTTCAGGCAAATACTTTTTTTCTCAAGACCAGTGGCAATATCCTAAAGAAGATTTTTTTCGCTGTCTTAAAATAGACCACTTCAATTTTATAATCAAGGCAACTATTATGGATAATTATGCAATCCTAACTCGTGGTAATTAACGTTCTTAAAGGTAAGGTTTCCGGTACTATTCCTAATAGTTCAATAATTAGATTTCTAATCCCATATCCTTGCCACTTAAGCTTATTAAGGGTAGATTTAGTCATATTTTTCCATTCTTCCCGACTTACTGATTGTTTAATATCATACATGTAAGCAAAATAGGGAGTATTTATAGCAAAATGCATAGGGTGAATAGTAATAACTTTTGTTGCTTGATTCAAAACAATATTCCGCAACCTTTCATCCAGTTGCATTGGGTGATTACGCCACAAATATCCACCATCTTCCAAAGAAATAGGGACTTCAAGAAAACCAAACCGATCTTTAAAAGGAGTAATTATTTCTAGATCCGTACATACATTTGATGATATTAACATACCTGCCTCAAACATAGCTTGCTTAGATAAATTACATGTGGCAAACCGATGACAACGGAAAGCTGCCAAATTATGAGGCAAATCCATAACGTGCTTTACTACCTCTGAAATTGTAGTACCATGTGATGAATTTGTACCAAAATACGGATGGAGTCCTATTTCAATTTTATTTATAACGGCTTCTACTATAGATGAATTATGGGTACTAAAAATAGTAGGAGTAATCTTTTTATCTTCTAAAAAAGCTAAGATTCCTTCTATAGCAGGTTCACATGCCCAATCAAGGTCAACAGTTACTATAACACTCATAAGCACATCTCATGAAATTTACGAAAACGTTCTTCGTTAATATCATGCTTTGCAAATAATTCTGACATTGAACCATAAGAACGCAAGTCTTCGGTACGTTTACTAGTTGACCATGTATCATCATCTCTCATATATTGTGCATTACCATAAGACAAGATATTAAATAATGAAGCATCCATTTCTTTATTATCCTTAAAATGCAAACTTATTCTTCTTCCTGATAAGGCTTCCATACTACTATCCTTAAACTGTTCATACATTTTAGTTGAGATTGCATGGGCATTATCTTTTTCAGGGTTGTCGTATGACATATACTGATAAAATTTCCAGCATGATAAGTTACCACCTGCACTTTTTAGAGAATTAAGAATATCTTTAACTTGACTCGGTAATGTTAAATAATTTTTAGTACTAATAACACTGTGAAACTTTAATTCAATACCAGCCTTTGAAATTAAGCTACATTTATTCATAATATTTTTATAATACTCCTTATATCCACCAAAATTTCTACCAATTTCTGTCAAAAAACTATCTTCAGTACTATCAATCGTAACAGCAACAATATCGACTACTCCCTGCATTTCATTAACAACATTTTCATCTAAGTAAGTACCATTGGTATAAAGCTCTATAGTTAAGTTTTTAGCTGGATCTTCTGAACGAAATTTTCGAATATGACGAAGTAACTCAATGAACTCTTTTGGTGGATGTTTACCAAAAATAATTACTTCTCCACCTGATAATGTAAGACGGCGAAAGTTAAGTTTGTGATACAAATGGCTCACTAATTCTTTCTTGGATTCTAGATTAAGTTCTGCCTTGAGCTGATGCGGTGCATCTTCAAGTACACAATAACTGCATCTTAAATTACAACGATTTGTTATCATCCAATAGCCTTTGTAATATGAATCACTCATACATTCCTCCGTTTTTATTAAGCTACTAATTTTTTTGATACCTTAATAGAGTTCTTGTGTAATTAAGCGATCGTTTAATTACACAAGAACTCTATTAATAGTTTTAACAAACTTTCCACCAAAGTAAGTTAAAAATTCTTTATCGTATTCACTATCTCCAAATGCTTCAACTGTTCCAGACCAACTAATATGATTTAAAAGTCTATGAATTGCACGTAATTTTGAGGACTGCCAATTAGCTACAAAAGCTATTTCTTGATAAATTTCAACATGCAAATCAAAAATATCTAGTAATAAACTTATTGGCATAGACATTTGCACAACTTGTTTTGACACAGTTATCTTCCTTGCTTCTGGAACTAAGGATTGTAACTTTTTAATATCTTTCAAATCAATTGGGGTAATAAATAGTATATTACCTTCACCATCAGCAATTACAGCACCGCTATAGGCTATAATCCAATCTACTTTTAGATTATTCTGTCTAATCTCTTTAAGCAAATCATTAAGTGAACGTGCACTACATATAATTTTTGTTGAAAATTGCTGGAATTTTGACATGCATTTTTTTGTTCTTTCATAATCATTTTTATGAAAAAGTGTACCGTCAAAATCACTTATAGCTACAGCTTTTTTATTATGAATTTTTGCTACAAGTAACCTCTCAAGTATTTTATCACTATAAAGTTTACCAATTTCAAGCGACATTTCTGATAGTTTAGGTAGATTATTAAGCACTTCTTCAATAGCATCTAGTGCTTCATTATTATTACTTATGAACTTAGCATAAGGTAAATCTGATAAGAATTCAGCGGCAGCATTATTTTGTATTCTTGCTATATTCGGTATACCAGAAGCAAGAGTTTCAAAGATTGAGCGACCAAAGGTTTCACAAGTTGAGGTAGAGATATGAATGTGTAAATCTTCAATAGCCGATGCAAGTTTAGCTGGAGGTATATAGCCGGTTAATTCTATAATGTTATCAAGTCCCAATTTTTTAATTTTATTCTTAACCGCATTATAATATTCCTGATTTTGAACTGGTCCAATGATACGGAGTGTTGCCTCAGAGAATCTGTTTTTCACTTTAGCAAATAAATCTATTAATCCAAGAGTATTTTTTTGAGGCTTGATGCTACCTAAACTACAAAATACCGGTAGTTTATTAAAAAAACGAATTTTAGGTATAAGTAAACTTGTATCTACACCTCTTGGAACTACTTGAATCTTTCGTTTCGAAACTGCATAAAATTCTATTAATTGCTTTTTTTCCAAGTAACTTGGTGTTAAGACATTTTGAGTATTAGCTAGAGTCAAAAACTCCATTTCTGTATATTTGGATGGTACGTTTTCGCCAGATGCTTGGTAAGAAGGCGTCAAAAACATAGGGAATGTCCATGTTTTTATCTCTTCCCGTAATTTAATATCAATAAACCCAAATTGCATTGATATATGGATAAAAATTATATGAGTAAATTGCTGTTCAACAGATTTTACTTTTTTTGCAATAAACTCAGCATTAGCAAGCCTTTTTTCAAACCGATTATCCAAATTCACAGGATAATCAAAACTCCAAGTTGCTGACGAATTGGTTTGTCCACCAAATTGCATTATGCTTAAGCAATTTTTAAAACCTCGTTTTAGGGTATCTACCAACCTAGCTCCACCATCACGTTGAGTTTTATCAGGACTAAATTTTTCTGTAACTAATAATATTTTCATGTTTAGATACACCTTTACTTTTAGGATTTGGTAACAAAAGATTTACTTTATTCTGTATGTAAATACTTACAAAAATCATTGATTAAACAAAATATGTTGGTAAAAGAAATTTTTATATCTAAACCCTTATCGGGTTAGATATATCCTTAAATAATTCTTCATAACCTTTAAAAATTTTTAACCAACAAAATTTATCGTCCAAAGGCTTTCTAACTTGAGGATATTTTAAAATCTGTTCAACCTGATTAACTATTTGTTGAAAATCATTGAAGTTAACCAGTAATCCACGATCGGCTGTAATAACCTCTAGCAAAGCACCACTGTTACCAGCTATTATAAAAGTTCCTGCTGTTAAAGCCTCTAAAATAGAACGTCCCATTCCTTCTGAATGAATATATGAACCACCGGGAACTTCTGTTACTTTATCACAACTTAATTGCATGTAAATATCTGCATTGATAATCTCTTCACATATTTTTTCATTTTCGAGTACTCCAAGAAATTCTACAACTGAACTCAGATCATTCTTATCTACTAGTCCTTTTATTTGTTCAAGTAAAGGACCTTCCCCGGCTAACCTCAACTTAAAGCTATAGCCTCTTAACACTAACTCATGAACCAAAGATATCATTAATGAATGATTTTTATATGGAACAAAACGAGCGGCACAGAAGATAGTAAAAGGTTTATTATCTAAAATCCTTGCTGCCTTTAATGCAGATATATTTACTCCACCTACAAAACGTTTAAAAGGACATTTTATACCAATTTTACTTAAACGATTTTCCGTGTAAGTAGAATTGGTTATTAATAAATCTACAGTATCATTTAAAATATCAACCCAATATGATCGCCGCATAATATATTCTGACATTTTTCCACTAATCAAAGAAGCTTTCAAAATTTCATTACCACCTGTACGGTATATAAATTTAGTTTTTGGAAATATATTACGAAGTTGTTTAAGATCTTCTATCCATCGCCCACTATTAAAAAATATAATAACTGGATTAAATACATTATCTAATTTATTTAAATTTATTGGTTTAGTTTCTTTGTTTAATATAATACAATCTTGCCCTTCAGCATTTTTTGTAATTATACTCAAAATAGGAAACCTAGAATGAGTAGTGAAATATTCTGTAAAATATTTGGCATGCATTTCCATGCCACCGATTAATGGAGGAAGACGATCAGCAAAAAATAGAATACCTAACTTTTGCATATAGTTTCTTTTTTAAATTCTTGTTCCAAGATATTAACTATCTTCTCTGCTGCGTAACCATCCCCATAAGGAAAATGCACTCTTGACATTGCAGCCAGCAAATTCGGATTTTTTAATAAATTATTGCAATTCTTTATAATATTAACTGATTTTGTTCCTACTAATATACCTGTATTAGCTTCAATTACTTCTAATCTTTCAGTTGTATCTCTAATAATGAGTACAGGCTTTCCAATAAATGTTACTTCTTCTTGTATCCCTCCAGAATCAGTTATTACAAAAAGACATTCTTTTAGCAATTTAATAAATAGAATATGATCTATTGGTGAAACTAAATCAATATTATCTATATCTGATAATAACTTCTTCACAGCCTTACTTATAGAAGGATTAGGATGTAAACAAAATATTATTTTTATATCTAAAAACCGTTTAGAAATATTATGTAAAGCATTACAAACTTCCTTTAGCACTTCACCATGATTTTCTCTTCTATGAATTGTAACTAAGATAAATTTTGATTTATAATCTGTTTCCAATCTATATAATTTGTTATTAACAAGTCTTACTGCATCTATGGATGTATTACCTACTACCCAAATTTTATCAACTTGTACCCCTTCTTTGATAAGATTGATTTTTGCTTGATTGGTTGGCGTAAAAAAATAAGTACTAAGTTTATCTATAAAACATCTATGTACTTCCTCAGGCCATGGTGAATATATATTACCTGTCCTCAAACCTGCTTCAATATGTGCTAATGGTATACGCAAATAGAAACTAGCAAGGGCTGCTACAAAAGCTGTTGTAGTATCTCCTTGAACAATAATTAAATTTGGTCTTGATTTTTCTAATATATTACTAAATTGTGATAACATATGCACTGTGCTTTGGCAAAGAGAACCATTACTTTCTATAGGTTCAAATTGATAACTGACTTTAATGTTCATATCTAAAAGCAAAGAATCAAGTAAAGATGTATGTTGTCCGGTTATACATATCTCATTCTTAAAATACTTATTATCCTTAAAAGCTGTAATAACAGGGGCAAGTTTTATCGCCTCAGGTCGTGTCCCTATTACTGTCATTACTGTTTTCATTTTATAAATACTCCGGTAAAATCAAGAAAAATTTTTTCATGAAATAAATGGTTAGATATATCCAAAAATTCATTGTGAGCAACTAACACAACCACCATATCTGCTTTTATTAGTAAATAATTTATTGATTTTATATTTTTAACATATGGATCAAAAGCAATAACATCAAATTCTTGTTTAAGAGTCTCAGTTATTATGATAGCCGGTGATTGTCTAGTGTCAGGTACATTAGGTTTATAAGTTAGACCTAAACAAGCTATGGTTCTAACATTATTTTCTTTTGCTACTTTATTTATTTTCTGAATTACCCAATTAGTTTTATTGATATTAACTTCCCTTGCTTTTAGTGTTAACTGGACAAATCTAGGTGCTGCATTTGCTAAAAAGTACGGGTCTATAGCTATACAATGACCACCCACACCTGGACTTGGTTGTAAAATATTTACACGAGGATGCTTGTTCGCTAACCAAATCAATTCATTTATGTTTATATTAATATGATCAGCAATCATAGATAACTCATTAGCATAAGCAATGTTAATATCACGATAGGTATTTTCTGCAAGCTTAACTGCTTCTGCTGTTTTTGAATCAGTAACTTCTATCCCACCATGAATAAATGATCTATAAAAATCAGATGCTCGTATCCCAGATTGTCTGTCTATTCCCCCTACAACCCTATCATTATGTATTAATTCATTAAGAATATTACTAGGTAATATTCTTTCTGGACAATAAGCTACAAATATATTAGCACAAACAGCTCGAAGTTGTTTAGCCATTATCTCGGTTGTTCCTATCGGACATGTTGATTCAATAAGAACCAAATTATCAGTTCTAAGATAAGGTGTAATAGATTCAATTGCTGCATTTACATAAGAGATATCTGGTTTGTTTTCTAAATTTAAAGGAGTTTGTACAGTAATTATATAAATATCGGAATGTTCAATCTTTGTAGATATTTTGATATTCCCATCATGCATTCCTTTTATAAATAAATCTTTTACCTCTGCTTCAAAAGTAATATGATTAGTTGTATTTATTCTCAATATTACCTTTTCATCAATATCTACCCCGAGAACTGAATAACCTGAATTTGCTAAAACACAAGCAATAGGAAAACCTATATATCCTAACCCTATAATACAAACTTTTTTATCCATTTTACTCATAATTTTGGCTTAAACTGTCATTTACAAAATTATTTTACACTATTTATGCAACTTATGCAACATTAAATTGCACTTATTAAACTCTCTAGGTTCTATGAACAAAATGTGTGATAGTATTCGTTGTCCAAAGACAGAAGGACTACCAAGAATGAGTACTGGTATAAGATACTTTTCTTTTTGAAAACTTTATATTACACCGTCAAGTTAAATGATAAGTAATTTATATTAAAATATATTAATAATTTTACTAGGGTGTGTCATCAATTGAGCCAAATTACCATGGAAGCCATATAAACAGCACCCAAAAAGTTCTGAGATGTTTTGTCAAATCGTGTTGCAATAGCTCTATATTGCTTCAATTTTGCAAAAAAGTTCTCAATCAAATGCCTAGCTTTATATAGGTCCTTATCATACTTAGCTGGATTCACACGATTCTTCTTTGGGGGAATCACAGCTATACATCCCTTATCTTTCAGCTTATCTCGCATACGTACATCGGCATCATAAGCCTTATCAGCAAGTACAGCATCCGCTTTCGTCAATTCATTCATCAAAACATCAGATCCTTGCAAATCATGAGCTTGAGTGTGCCAAGAATCAATAACTTCATCGTAGTAAGTTATTGAATGCTTAGTAATAGATGGTGGTAGGTCCACCGAGATCGGCTAGCACGAGCAGATCTCAAACGACCCCACGGTGCTGTTTCTTTCAAGGAGATGGTGTTGAGCGGATGGGGAAAAGGCGATGTAGATCGTCACGTATGATTCAAGGAGACGAGCGTAAGCGAACCAATCGATGAGGTGTCGAAATCTGAGTAAATACTGTCAAAACTAGGGAATCTCAAGCATCGCTAGGATAAGGACTAATCGGTAATGTGTGTTTTGGATTAGTGACAGTCGATATAGAGATGGCGTGAACTTGAATTAGGCTATTACTTAGAACTTGGGAACCATTCCTATTCTCTTTTCTTCCATGGGAGTGGGGCGGATAAAGTTGTAGTAGCGATGAAGGTTTGGAAACAAACTGGAGCAAAGGGCTTTACTTTTGGAGTGATAGAAGATCAAACAACCAATTAGGTAGGAAATGATACTTATATGACTAAACATTATGATGTAAGCAAGGATGAAGTAATGAATGCTTGGAAGAGTGTTCGAAAAAGCGGAGGAGCATGTGGCTTTGATGGCATCACTATAGAAGATGTTGAAGGAGATTTGGATAATCAACTCTATAAGATATGGAATAGGATGTCAGCAGGAAGCTATATGGCTAAATCTGTGCTTTTAGTGAATATCCCTAAAGCTAAGGGGGGATATCGCCAACTTGGGATACCTACTGTTTGTGATCGCATAGCACAAGTAGTTGTTAAGAATAGACTAGAATCAATACTAGAAGACAAATTTTGCCAAAACTCGTATGCTTACAGACCCGGTAAAAGTGCAATAGATGCTGTGACGGTATGTAGAGAGAGGTGTTTTGTGCATGAGTGGTTGGTAGAGATTGATATTAAAGGATTCTTTGACAATATAGATCATGATATATTACTGGATATGCTTTTAAAACATACTGATGACAAAGTTATTGTATTATATGCGAAAAGGTTCTTGAAAGCGACAGGAATAGAGAGTGGCAGGAATATAGAAATAGCAAGGGAAAAAGGCACTCCGCAGGGTGGGGTAGTCAGTCCGATACTTGCTAATTTGTATTTACATGAAGCTTTTGATAATTGGATGCAAGAGATACATAGCAATATAAAGTATGAGAGATATGCCGATGATATTGTGGTTCATTGTTGCAGTGAGAAGCAAGCATATTTTATTAAAGAGAAAGTTCAAGCAAGGCTAAAGCAATATAAGCTAGAGCTGAACCTAGAAAAGACCAAGATAGTATACACAGGAATTAAAAACGATCATGATCATAGGAAGCATAATTTACCACGTAAATTTAGCTTTTTGGGGTATGATTTTAAGCCAAGAATATGGCACGGTAAACTTGTATATACGCCTGGAATTGGCACAGGAGCTATGAAAATGATTAAAGATAAAATAAAGAAGACGTGGCAACTTAAGGTAAGTGTGAGTGGTAGCTTAGAAGATATAGCGGAAAGGGTGAATCCGGTTATTCGAGGATGGATAAACTATTATGGTCATTATAGGAGATCGGATTTATACAAACTAGAATACGTGATAAATAACTATCTAGTGCGATTTATTAAGAAGAAGTACGAGAGTTATGCAACATGGAATAAGGCTTGGAAACACTTAGGCAAACTAAAAGCAGAATCAGCTCACACATTTTGTCATTGGTACATGATAAGTGAATCCAAAGGAAGAGCCGTATAACGCGAGAGTGTTACGTACGGTTCTGTGAGCTTACTATTACCCACAAATATTAGAGTTAGCTAATTGATAACCTTGAACTAGATCAAATAACCGTTGCCATCCTCTCCACAATACAATAGGACCAGGCTCTAGATCATTTTTTCTTGCTAAATACCCACCCAATTTAGCAACCCATATTATAGCATTTTTTATTGTAGGAATTGTATTATTAGGGGGAGCTGCTTTGTGTATCTTTACATACAAAACTCGCCATTCTTCTTCAGCTAATATTACACTACATGGTAGATTAGGATTAGTTCTGCCAATTAAAGTAATAAAAAAAATTCTCCAAGCAATTATGCTCATGATTGTCAAGTATTTTATTAATCTTTCTCCTGTTGCAAGTCTACATTGTTCAACCCTAAATCCAGATTTTAAAATTTTATGAAAAATTTCAATTCTCCATCTTAAACAATACCATCTTACTTTCTCTATAGCTTCTTCAAAATTATTGATAACTATATTGGTTAGTAACATCCATTCTAATGGTGTTGTTCCACTAGGGGGACGACGCTCAATAACATTGATGGCATATACTGGTAAATTTGGCAATGTTTCTGTTTTATGTCTTACATTGTTTACAGGAGGATTCATTATAAATTTTCCAAATCTAACTTCCAAATGTCTAATCCTATTAGCTTTATTTTCTTGACTAGTATCTTTAACTGCTATTTCTCCAGCACACTGGAAACCCGATACTACCTTCCACAAATATTGTCTATCTTTTTTGGAATATTTTGACTTTTTATTTATTTCTCTATCCTGTGCAGCTCTAACTAAAACTTTAGATTTCTGAGCTTGTGCCAATTCAAAAAAATCATATATATCAGCTTCTCTATCACAAACAGTTATAATTTGGGTATTACTATTATTCGTTGCATTAATAGTGTTCTGTAATGCATTAAGCCACTTCATACTTTCTTTATCTTTAATATGTACCGCATTACCATGACTAGTTTTTTTTAACTGTTGTATTTCTTCAGGCACTGCTGGTCTATTGTGAATCTTTTGATCCAACAACCCAAGTGCTAATCCATTGGTAGCAACCGCAAAGGCAGTATGCATTATCAGACCTTTACATTCAATATTTTTAACATTCTTTCCCTCTTTTCTTGATAACACACCCAATCCAGTAGTTTTTTTATGACTAGTATATGTGATATAACTAGTATCTTGTATAACAAGAACTTTATCATGCTCTTTGATTCTTTCTACTGCTTTAGCAATATGGGCTTCTAATATTTTTGATTCCTTAACATTATCGTTTTTAAAAAAACGATATGCTGCTTTTGTTTCTGCCCAATTTCCACATGCTTGATTAATTGAGCTTTCAGGTATATTTGCAAAATTATCAGCTATCTTTATTAACCTATTTGTCAGCCTTTTATCACCCAAAATAGCTCCACTAAATTCCTCGGTCAAATAATTATTTATTATTTCTTGACTCATACTATACCTTTACAATGTAATATTTTAATTGCAAATCAGTATATTATTTTTACTTCTTTTTCACCATTGTTATTTTGTGGGTAATAGTAAGGTTATTTTAGTAGCCGTGTTGGTGCTTTCATTTCTAGTAATTTGCTGCTGGGTCATTTAAATTTATCCTTCAATTATTCTCTAGTAAAGCATAGAAGATTAACTAAAAACGAATAGTTGACATTTTTACCCATTTATTTTGTTGTTTGGTAGTCTTGACAACTACATAATGAATATATTAGAATACAATGTATTCAACAATACATTGACATTATTATGACCACAATTACTACACGTATTCCAGATGATTTAAATAACTCTTTATCTTTGATAGCTAAATCAATGGAAAGATCAAAAAGCTATATTGTTCATAAAGCAATTGAAAGCTACATTAAAGAACAACTAGAAGATATAGAGGATGTAGAAGATGCTTTAGTACGAATAAAAAGTCCAAACAGAAAATTTTATACTTCTGAAGAAATGAAACAAAGATTAGAAGAAAGATATCGTGCAGAGCATGGTTTATAAAACTAAATGGGAGGATAAAGTAGATGCAGATTTATCAAATATTTCTCCTGATATCGCTTTAAAAATATATAATAAAGTGGAAAACTATTTAACATCGATGCCACAAAAATTAGGAAAGCCGTTAATTGGTAAATACAAAGGTCTTTATCGATATAGATACGGTGACTACAGAATACTTTATGAAATTGATTTAGAAAATAATTTGCTCATTATAAATAAAATAGGACATAGAAGTAATATTTATTAGTTTAGAATTTTTATATTGATTTGTATTATCAGTAAGAGGTAGTAGGCTACTTATATAGTTAAGTCCATAGGATTAGGTGACAAAGAACATAACGATTGTAAGTTGTCATTCTTAGCAACGGCGGGAATCTAGATACCTGCCTTCGCAGGTATGACACAAAATTTGTATCACCTAATTCAATAGGTTTCACTATAACAGTTGGTAAGAAAATAAAAAATCTAATAATTGTCGGTGGTGATAGATGCCAATTTTATTTTTAGCATTTGTTATATGTTTTTCTGCAGTTCTGTACGATATGCCTAGTCTAGCTGCTATGTGCTTTTTAGGAAAGCCAAGAGCTGCAAGTGTAAGACATTCCATAGATCTTTGAGTAAGAATGAAAGACTTGCCTAAATATTTTACGTTAATTTTAGTTGTTTGCATAATAGGGTTATTTTAGTTAATTGTTTAAAACCCCTTCAGGAAATAATTCTGCCAAGCTATTGGGGCTAAAAATTTTTACGTATAAGCCATTGTTGTGTAAGTTTTGGCAGTATGAATTACTGCATCTTATACTACCTAGAACTAGGCTAACGTAAAGACTTACAAGACTAATAAACTGTTCAAAAGATTCAAAGTGGCTAAGGTAATAGCTAATAATTTCCGGACTATTAGTTGATGGCAAAAAATAAAACCCTTCAATTTTATCTTTGGTTCTTTGGTAAATGACAAAACTGTTACATGCTTGCTGACTGTAGAATTGTATTAGAGATTGGTAGCTAAGATTTTTGTTTTGGCTATTGTCAATATTTTTGGTGCAAAAATTCCGGGTACAGAAACCCATAGTTGTGCCATTGCTTAAAAATTGACGATAGCCAAATTCTTGAATCTGTAAGTTAAACGTACCAGTTAATTGGTCAATCAGTTTTGCTTGTAGTACATTTTTTACTAAACCAGTAAACACAACTTCATTGATTAAACACTGGTTCATTAGCCGCTCACTCATTGGATATTTAATCATTTTTTTACCATTTTGTTCATGCTTACTCTCACTATTTTTGTAAATTTCATTAGACTTCTCGCATAATACTACTTCTGCTGGTGATTTAGACAATGAGTCTAGACTCAAATCCGTAACAGAATTTGAGTACGCTGCGGATTGAGGTTCTGAGTCTCCGTCAAATCCTTGCACAAAAGCAAATTCTGCAAGAAGTCCATTAACTGGCTTCATTGAAGCAAGCTGAGGTTGAGATTTTTCTAAGGTAGTTTTGTTCATAATTTTTACTCTAATTGCCTTTATTAATCACAGTATGACAAGGTTTTTTTATAAAACAATAGGCTTTTCATTGCATGAAATGGTCTTTTATATAAAAAAGAAAGACTAAAGCAAAAAAATAATTTAAATTATTTCATATTGTGAAATTTATTTTATCAAATGCACCTTTAACTTCCACTTGCCACTACCCCGCCTAACAGTATCGTTTTATCTCTGCGGTGAAATAAGCAAATGACCTTGGGTGTTCAAGTTGATGCTGGCAAATGCGAGCTACTACTTGCTCGATTTTTTGGTAGATAAAATCTTTGCTAATACCGCTTTCTAGCCATTCTATAAGCAACGACGCATCTGCTGGTAAAACCATATCGTGCTTATTGAACAACCCTTGTAGCTTTTGAGTTAGTTCTGCTATTTCGGTTTTTGCTAATTTGGCAATCACTGGTGACTTATCCACAGGTCTATCATCATCCTCTAATCTTATATCAATATAATTATCTTTAGACATGCGCGCGCAGGTAATACGATCGTATATACGGTCGTATTTAATTTGTGTATACGATCGTATCGTTAGAGTTGACTCTTTTTTGTCCTCAAATTTGCTAATGTACTTACGATGTTTTCCCCATCTTTTTGCTACATTCAAGGAATTTTGTCGTGATATTTTTATGACCTTTTGATATTCTTTTTTCAACTGTAAATGCGTAATGTTTTTATCAGAAAAAATGAAAAATTTTTTCAAAATTCTTTTATAATTTTGCCATTTTTTTAGGGAAATTTTTAAAAAATTGACCAATTTTTGGTCATTATTTGGCAGTTTTCCACAACTTATCCACATATGTTCAAGTAGTCTAATGTAAATACCTAATTCATCATGTTTAAGTAAATCAGTACCTTCAAGAAAAGATGAAAGAGAAGAGGGTTTGCTGGTTGGTTGTAACATACAATTCTCCTAATAATTTGGTTAGTAAAATACTTATAAAAAATCTTCAAAAACGCTAAAAAGTTGAAAAACAAAAAATTATTTCAAGGCAAATCAAAAAAACTCTAAAAATTTTTAAAAAAATATTGAAAAAAAACAAAAATTTTGGACTTATCCACAAGGTTAAAAAAGTTATACACACGATATCCACATATTATACACACACTTATACACGGATTAATGCACGGATTTTGTGGATAACTTTTACCACTTAGTACCTAAAATTAAGAAGATTTTATTGATATTTACAACTAATAATAACCTTGCTATTTCGGTTAGCTATAAAAACATATAATCAACTCAAATGATTATATGTAATAAAAATAACAACCTAAAGTAAATGTTATAGATAAGCTATTTAAGTATAAGATTATTCTCTACCACTTAACTAGCTTAAGTAATTGGTCGATAAAAGAGATTTATAACGAACTGAAAGTATCAATAGCTAAAATCTATTTCAGGTTTGGGAGGGTTCTTTTTATTTTTTAATTCTTCTTCAAATATTTGGTTAGAAAGCTTAAAAAAAATGTTGGCATCAACTGCTCCCTTAGTAACCGTGTAAATTTTGATCATATTAAACCAAATAAGGCAGGAGTTTATCAGTTATAGATCATTTCATATTATGAAATGGCTATTGTAAATCAAAAAAAATAGTTAACAGTAATATAAAGCAGTAGGGCTAAAAGCTTAACAACAGGGGAATATTATGCAAAATGCTTATATACAGCAGATGATAAAAGAAATAGACAGAGATAAACGTTCGTCTGAAGAAATTTACACAGCAATTGTTAGCAAACTAACAATTATGTCTAAAGGTAAACTTACAGACCAAGAACTTCACGCAGCAGCTAGAAACTTAATAGGTTTTTGTCAGGAGATTATCGATTATAAGATGAAAAAGCAAAGGACTGAGCAAAGTAAGATGAAATGTGATTTAAAAAAAGCCCATATTTAGATTTGGAGAGTAATAATCAAAAGTACTCCCAAAATACGCAAGAATACTAAAATGCGTTGTGCGAGGCTTGAAATAGCTAAATAGGGGTATCTATGATAAAGCACTTGATAAAGTTACTCCTGCTACGAGTTAAAACAATTATTTTTACAATAACTAAAAATTATTAATGCTAAAAAAATATTACACTTGGCTCTAATACTGGGGTTACTTGGATAATTTAATGCAAACTCAACTTGACTTGTTCAGTATTTGCTCTATCTCTGAATGCATAATACTTATTAATTTAAACTCTAATTTATTATTACTATTATCAAAGGAAAAAATATGACAGACAAAGCAACAAAATCAATAATTTTAGTTCGTGTTTCAACAAGGGAGCAAGAAGAAGGGTATTCAATTGAAGCTCAAAAATATAGATTACGTCAGTTTGGGATAAGATATAGATGAAATAGTAATAGATAAAAGGATTGTCAAAAAGGAGTGCCTGCAGTATTTATATTTTTAAACAAAAAAACAAACTACAGGCATGAAAAAAGATATCACAGAATTATATAGTTTTATAGATGATTTTTGTAAAATTTATTTGGAGTATGAACAGAGAAAGTTATTACCATCAAATAAGCAGAGAAATCGCTGTTGTAGCATGAGTTTAAGTGAAATGTTAACAATAATAATTATGTTTCATACATCCTATGCTAAGAATTTTAAATTTTTCTATAAAAGTTATATAGAGTGCATGCATAAGGATGATTTCCCTAAAGCCTTGAGTTATAATAGATTTGTTGAATTAATGGCACGATTATTCATACCGCTAAATATGTTGATTCATTTGTTGTTTGGTGAGGAAACAGGTATTTATTTTATTGACTCTACAACGATTAAAGCTTGTCACAATAAAAGGCGTTATAGCAATAAAGTTTTTAAAGGATTAGCCAAACATAGTAAATCCTCTATGGGGTATTTTTATGGTTTTAAATTACATGTAATAATCAATAATAAAGGGAAGTTTATGGCATTAAAAGTGACCAAAGGCAATGTAGATGATAGGATTCCAGTACCGGAGTTAACAAAAAGATTAACTGGAATTATAGCAGCTGATAAAGGTTATATTAAGCAAAATTTGTTCTTAAATTTATATGAAAGAGGCTTAAAAATGATTCATGGAATTAAGAAGAATATGGAAAATAAATTAATGGATTTGAAAGAAAAAATCTTACTTCGAAAGCGTAACTTAATTGAAACAGTTTTTGATTATCTAAAAAATAAAATGAACCTTGAACATACTAGACATAGATCACCAATAAATGCCTTTGTCCATATATTATCTACTCTTGTTGCTTATTCATTAAAGAAAAATAAACCTTCAACAAAATTTGATTTTAATCTACATGTTCTCAATATCCTTATCCCGAATTGACGTAATATATGTTGTAAATATATTCCATCAATTTCAATGTACGCGAATTCGGGATAAGAATTTGTCAATTCTTATCCCAAATTCGGTAAAATTATAGAAACAATCAGATTTGAGACGGCTCTGCATCTGATTGTTAAATTAATATTTTGCTAAAAACATGATTTTAAAAGATTAAAATCATGTTTTTAGCTTTAGAAAGGTTTAAAATGCATTCGCGTTAGCCGCTTTAAGAATGCATTTTTCCTTATATTAAAGCCAATTCGGGATAAGAATTAACTAATTCTTATCCCGAATTGGGGTAATGTGATAAATTGTACAGCAAGTTTGCAAATCAGAACGCCCTTGCTAAGTGAGGAGCTTGACGATGCCATTTACACTCCTAATAAATAATACTGCTCAAACCACTAGTTACGTCGGGATAAGGTTATAATTTAGAGACCTATCGACGTTATACACGTCAAAAATCACCATAAGGGATTATACGAACTTTAAGATTGTAAAGATGGTCTACTGATACTAGGTTAGTGGAATTTAGGTTCAGAATTAGCAAACAAACTTTCCTGCTTTTTAATGATTTTTATTATTAATATTCAAATTTAAGTTGAGTTATTCTTGCTTATTCTTTATAGTTATTTCGTATATACTACTCATAAATGAAGAGTTGCAAAGATAGGAGAGATATTATAAAGTTTAGGACATTATGAGTAAGAATGTATTGACAGAAGAACAAAGAGAAAAGTTGAAGGAACGTCATAAGACAGAACGAGACGGACGCATACGTGATCGTATTAAGGCAGTTTTGATGTATGACGATGGGTATAGTAATGTAGAGATTGCTAAGGTACTACTCTTGAGCCACGAAGCGATAAGAAAACATATTGTTGATTATCAAAAAGCCAATAAGCTTAATACCGACAATGGGGGTAGTGCAAGCAAATTAAGTGATGGTGAGAAGACAGAATTAGTGACTCACCTAGAAGCAAATAATTATGTTTATGCGAAAGATATTATGCATCACATTGAGAACAAATATGGTGTGACATATACGATAACGGGAGTAACAAAATTACTATACAAACTGGGATTTGTTTACAAGAAGCCGAAAATAGTACCGGCTAAGCTGGATTTTGACAAGCAAGAATTATTTAAGTTAAACTACAGTTTGCTAAAAGGGAATCTCAGAGATAAGGAAGCTATATATTTTATGGATGGTGTTCATCCTCAGTATCAAGCAAGGGCAAGGTGTGGTTGGATAAGAAAGAACCAAGATAAAACCTTACCAACATTCAGTGGCTGGAAAAGAAAGCACATGATTGGTGCTATTAACCTAGCCGATTTGCAGTTAGTAAGTACAGAGAACCCCAAAATAAATGGGGAGCAGATAGTTAATTTTTTACAAAAGTTAGAAGAGGAGAATAGTGACAAGGAGAGAATATATTTAATCTGTGACAATGCTAGTTACCACAAATCCAAGAAAGTCAAGGAATACCTAGTAAATACGAAAATAGAGCTAGTATTTTTGCCACCATATAGTCCAAATCTGAACCCAATTGAGAGATTATGGAAGTTTATGCACCGTATTACAACTAATAATAAATTTTATCATAATTTTGAACAATTTTCGGAAGCAATAAACAAATTTTTTAGCAACATCGGTGATTATAAAGATAGGTTACGTACCTTAATAAACGATAATTTCCAAACTATTACCGTTAACCATTTCTGCAACTCTTCAGGTTAATTGAGTATAATATGTTTTATACGTACCGTTAGGGCATAATTTATTTTTCAACAGTTTTATTATATGAAAAAATTTTTACTATTAATCATTAATACTAGAACTTTAGCAAAAGAACAAATAACTAATTTAATCACCCCAGTTAGTTATTTTGTCAATCATGAGCAACAACTTAAAATCCTTAATGAGCATTTAAATAAATATAGACAAGCAAGTATAGTGGGTACTAGCGGTATAGGTAAAACTCAATTAATTAGGATGTATAGTTATGAGAATAAAAATAATTATGATCTAATTTGGTTTTTTGATTGTAACCTAGACCTTAATGAACAATTTGTTAAATTAGCCCAACAACTCAATATGGTTAAACAAACTAATATATCTGAAGCAATAACTCTAGCCAAAAAAGAAGTAATGTCATATTTAACTTCTACTAGTAAATGGTTATTGGTGTTTGATAATTTAAAAGTTAATGAAAATAAAAAAATTCAGAACTTTATTGAT
Organism: Candidatus Tisiphia endosymbiont of Ditula angustiorana; assembly: GCF_964026425.1. Classification (NCBI taxonomy): domain Bacteria; kingdom Pseudomonadati; phylum Pseudomonadota; class Alphaproteobacteria; order Rickettsiales; family Rickettsiaceae; genus Candidatus Tisiphia; species Candidatus Tisiphia endosymbiont of Ditula angustiorana. The sequence goes on along the minus strand of NZ_OZ032143.1, from coordinate 1,575,737 downwards.
TGGGAACATAATGGTAATGTGGTGTTTTGTTCTCAAAATAACGAGAGATTACCTAATGTTATATTAATGACCTTGTTTAATAAACCTACTATCGTAGCTTTGGCTAATAGTTTATTGGATAATAAGGATAAAAATAGTATCGAATTTTTAACGCAATCTTTTAGTGGTTATCCAATACTTATAGTTCAGGGGGCTCAATTACTCAATAAAATTAAAGGTCTAGATAAAGAAGAGTATAAAAAGAAAATTTATCAATCAACTGATAAAATAGCAACAAATATCAGCATGGCTATTCAAGAATTAAAACCTAGTGCAGTAAATTTACTTAATAAAATAGCTTTGATAAATAACCAAAGTTTCTCAAAACAATTACTTGCTATAATTATTGATAACAAGGATACTCTGGATGATGATATATACCAATTATCTAAGTTTATGTTGATTAGCAATATTGATTCTAATCAGGATAATCCTATTTTTGAAATGCATGATATAATTAGCAATAAAATAATGGAACTAAATGGCAATAGTAATAAAATATATTTAGAAAATATTATTAGCAAATTACCTAAATCACAAGGAACTTATTCAGGATATTTGTGGAAAAGCACTCAAACTATACCAGTAAATTTAGAGATTCTTCTCAAAAATGCCGAAAAATATAATATTAACATATATACAATTCTTAGTTTAAGAAGTGAATTATTTTCTCTATATGTAAACACTGGCAATATTAGCAAAGTCCAACAAATGATTGATTGGTTTAATCAAAAAGATAAAGAATTTAAATTGTGGCAAATGTCTGAATCACAAAAATTGTATTATGCTATATACTTAAGAACAATAGGAGTGTTTCAACGAAAAATATTAGGCAATTTTGAAACCTCTATTTTTTATTTTACTAAATCGTTAAAGGTTTTAGATAAACTTGATGATGAAGTTAATTATTCTCTTAAAGTGAATGTTCTCTATAATATGTCTATAGCTTATGCATCTTTAGGCGAAATTAAATTAGCTGAAGAACTTCTTAAAAAGATAGAAAAGTTAGTAAAACCAGGAGTAATGCAAGAAGATGAAATATATACAATATATATTATAAAAGGTACATTATTTGAGAGGCGAGGTCAATATAAAGAAGCTTTAGAATGTATAGATAAAGTTATTGAAATATTTATAAAAAATGGACAGCATATTAATGACCCATACGCTCTTATAGTTTATGCGTATAGAACAGAATTGTTGAATTTTTTGGGTAGATATCAAGAAGCTTATAATCAGATTCAATCATTATATAACTTCATACAAAATGAGTATAAAGATAAAGAAATATTAGGATATATTTATATAATAATGGCAAAAAGTGCATTAGGTTTAGGTAAAGTAGATAAAGCTTATGAATATATTAATAATGCTATCCCCATGTTGTTAGCAGAAGACAATAACAATTCAGAGAACACAAATTATTCTAAAAATCGTTATTTAGCAGATAGTTATGTAGTACAAGGTGATATTTTGTTTACCCAAAATAGGCTTAAACAAGCCATAGAATCATATAAAAAAGCGTTTGTTATATTTCATCATTTATATGGAAATAGAAGTAAAAATGTTGCCCAAATGAGTGATTTATATAATCATGGAGCAAAAGCTGCCTGTAAAAGCAAAGATTTATATAATTATAAATTCTTTGGCAAGCCACAAATTAAGGAGTTTGGCATACACCATCCTAATACCGTTGATATGCTTGAATATTGTAAACAATATGACATGGATTTGTGGGTCAAGAATCATTAAGCATTAGTTGTGTCAACCAGCAATTATAAAAGTCAATCTAGTTCACTGAAATGGGTCTTATATCTTAAAAACATGTTATAAGTAGTATAATGGACTGAAGAAATTAGACAAAAAAGAGAGTAGTTAAGTTTCCGTAATAAGTTAGAATAAAAGAGTTAAACTTAAAAGGAACAACTATGAAAAATAAGGTAAGAATTTTCAGTGCCGAAGAAAAAACAAAAATAGTGCTAGAATTATTAAAAGAGGATATTACATTAGCTCAGCTATCATCGAAATATGAAGTTAATGCTAAGAGTATCCGGAATTGGAAGAGTCAATTTGTAGCGAATGCAGCATTAGCTTTTGAACTTTCTAAAGTATTGAGTGAATATCAAGAGTAAATTAATAAGCTAAAGGAACCAAATGATGAACTTGCTAAAGTACTCGGGAAAACTACTGTTGAGAGGGATTGGGCTATGGGAAAGTTAAAAAGCTTGGACTTATCAAATAGAAAAAGTCTTGTCGAATCGAAGCTAAAGCTGTTACCAAAGGCAAGACAGTGTGAATTATTGGAAGTTAATCGTGCTTCAGTATATTATAAAGCTAAGCCCTTTAGTATAGACAATTTGAAGGTTTTAAATAGAATAGATGAGATATATACAGAAAATCCTGAATTTGGTTATTGTTATATTCATCAACAATTATTGGAAGATGGTTTTCTGTTGGTAAGGATCGAGTACTGAAATATATGAGGATGATGGGGATAGAGACCATTTATCCACACAAGAAACAACTTACTTCTGTAAAGGATAATCAACATCAGATTTATAGCTATTTACTTGATCAATATTGGACTAAATTTGGCACAACAAAAGAGGTACATGTAGCTCATGTTAATGAAGTGTGGAGTGGTGATATTACTTAACCTGAATTCGATGTAACAAGTTACATCGAACTTTCGTGTTATATATAGAAACAATCAGGTTTAAAGTGGTTCTACACCTGATTGTTAAAATTATAACAAAGCCAGTTCGATATAAGAATTATTAATTCTTATATCGAACTGAGGTTACTTATGTCAGAACTAATGGTGGTTTTATGTATTTATCTGCTATTATAGATTGGCATAGTAAAGCCATATTGAGTTATAAATTATCAAATTCAATGGATGTGACTTTGGTAACTGATGTATTAAAAGATGCCCTTAATAAATACAAAGCTCCAAAAATATTTAATAGTGACCAAGGCAGTCAATATACTAGCCATAACCATACACAGATGCTGAAAGATCATAACATTCAAATCTCAATGAACGGTAAAGGCAGGAGTATTGATAATATAATTATTGAGAGATTTTTTAGAACCTTGAAATATAATTGTATATTTATTAATGATTTTAGCAATATTTAAAGAGCTAAAAGATGGTATTGATAATTATATGAATAAATATAATTATCAAAGATTTCATTTAGCTATTGGTTACAAAAAACCTATGCATGTCTATCTTAATTATATGCAAAACTACATGCAAATTGCTGCTTAATAAATGCAAAATAGGAAACAAAATTATCTTTTTTTTGTGTTGATTTTTCAGTCCATTATATGAGTTTGGTGATATAATAACGTAACCTCATGAATCCTAGCAAAAACTGAATGAAAGCTTGAAGAATAATCTATGAAAATATTAATCCTTGGTATAACAGGCATGCTTGGCAATGCCATGTTTAGGTTTATGGCTGAAGATCATAACCTTAACGTTTACGGGACAGCTAGGAATAATGGTGCTTGCCGTTATTTTTCTGAAGAGTCATCTAAACAACTCATTGCCCCAGTAAATATAGAAAATCATGATTCTCTTATTAAATTATTTGCAACAATTCGACCTGATGTGGTAGTAAATTGTATTGGGCTAATTAAACAACTAGAGGATGCAAATGATTCCCTACAAGCACTATCAATTAATGCTTTGCTTCCTCATAGACTTAGTATAATATGTCAAGCTATAGGGTCTCGTTTTATACATGTTAGTACAGATTGTGTATTTTCCGGGTCTAAGGGTAACTATACAGAGAGTGATTTTGCAGATGCTAATGATCTCTATGGTCGCTCAAAGTTTTTAGGGGAAGTAAATTATCCTAACACTATAACACTTCGTACTTCAATTGTCGGGCATGAGTTATCGGGAGGTAAGAGTCTTATTGGCTGGTTTCTTGCACAAAAAAAACAAGTTAGAGGATTTGCCCAAGCCGTGTTCTCTGGACTTCCAACTATTGAATTAGCAAGGATAGTTCGTGACATCGTTATACCGCGACCCGATATGCGTGGACTTTATCATGTTGCAGCAAAACCGATCAATAAATATGATTTGTTAAAACTTGTGGCTAGTACTTATAAAAAAACAATCGAAATAATTCCATCTAATGAACTGGTCATTGATCGCTCACTTAATGCCGAACTTTTTAATAAGGCAACGGGATATGCACCACCTGAGTGGCCAGAGTTAATTCAACGTATGTATAAATTTCAATAAAAGGTAAGAATGTTTGTTAATAAAATTTTAATGATTACTGGAGGTACGGGGTCATTTGGTAACACAGTGATGAAACGATTACTAGAAAGTGATATTAAAGAAATTCGCATATTCAGTCGGGATGAAAAAAAACAAGAAGATATGAGGATTGCTCTCAATAACCCAAAGCTTAAGTTTTATATTGGGGACGTAAGAAATTATGATAGTATTTACTATGCTATGAAAAATGTTAATTATGTGTTCCACGCTGCAGCCTTGAAGCAAGTTCCATCATGTGAATTTTATCCGATGGAAGCAGTGCGGACTAATGTACTGGGAGCTGAGAATATGATGAATGCAGCTGTTGCCAATGGTGTTGAGCGGATTGTAGTACTCAGTACTGATAAGGCGGTATATCCTATCAATGCCATGGGTTTATCAAAAGCAATGATGGAAAAATTGTTGATAGCTAAAGCTCGAATGAGTTCTAAAGGAGATACCGTCCTGTGTTGTACTCGTTATGGTAATGTAATGGCTTCCCGTGGCTCGGTAATACCTCTTTTTGTTAATCAAATTAAAGAGGGAAAACCGCTAACTATTACCGACCCAAATATGACACGTTTCTTAATGTCACTTGAAGATTCTGTAAACTTAGTGTTATATGCCTTTGAACATGGGCAACAAGGTGATATTTTTGTGCAGAAAGCTCCGGCTGCAACAATTGAAGTATTAGCTCATGCTATAAAAGAATTATTTAATGCTAATAATGAAATTCGTTTAATTGGCGTGCGTCATGGAGAAAAAATCTATGAATCCTTGGTTTCTTCTGAGGAGATGGTCAAAGCTGAAGATTTAGGAAATTATTACAGGATTCCTGCCGATAATCGTGATCTCAATTATTCAAAGTTTTTTGTAGAAGGAGATCTAAACGTTGCTTCTCTAACTGACTATACATCATCTAATACAGAAAGATTGAATATAGAACAAGTTAAAAAACTCTTACTAACACTTGACTTCATTAAAGAGCAACTTAATGCTTAAAGTAATGACCATTATTGGTACTCGCCCAGAACTTATTAAAATGTCTAGAATAATTTCTGAGTTTGATGAGTATACGAACCATATTTTGGTTCATACAGGGCAAAATTTTGATTATGAACTGAATCAGATTTTCTTTGACGATCTTAACATTCGTAAACCAGATTATTTTTTAGAAGCTGCTGTTAGTGGTAATGCAACACAAACCATTGCACGCATTATTGAGAAAACTGATGAGGTTTTAGGAAAAGAACAACCAAATGCATTATTGCTTTATGGTGATACGAATTCCTGCCTTTCGGTTATCGCAGCCAAAAGGCGGAAGATACCAGTTTTTCATATGGAAGCCGGCAACCGTTGTTTTGATCAAAGAGTACCAGAAGAGCTAAATCGTAAAGTAGTTGACCATTTAAGTGATATCAATATAGTTCTGACTGAACATGCCCGTCGTTACCTTATTGCCGAAGGTGTATCTCCGGAGAGAATTATTAAGTCTGGTTCGCATATGCAAGAAGTGTTAGGTTATTTTATGCCTAAAGTGCATCTATCAAATGTGCTAGCTAGGCTAGAACTTCAAGCTCATCAATATTTTTTAGTCAGTATTCATCGCGAAGAGAATGTAGATGTGTCAGCCAATTTACAGGACTTACTTAACACTTTACAGATGTTGGTTAAAGAATATGATATGCCCGTGGTTGTATCAACACATCCTCGTACACGTCAGCTGTTAGAAAAATTAGGTATTAAAGGTTTGGATAAACAAATTCGGTTTTTAAAACCATTCGGTTTTCTAGATTACATCAAACTGCAAATGGAGGCTTTCTGCATTTTATCTGATAGTGGTACAATTACTGAGGAAGCTTCTCTTCTTAAATTACCAGCAATTACCATTCGTAATACTCACGAAAGACCTGAAGGTATGGATGAAGGTGTTTTGATAATGAGTGGTCTTAAAGTAGAAAAGGTTCTAGATGCTGTACGCATTGTAACCAAACAACATAGTAAACATAGTCATTTACAAACAATCGTTTCAGATTATAATGCTGGCTTAGTCTCACAAAAAATACTCCGTATTGTTTTGAGCTACGTGGATTATATTAATAGAGTTGTATGGTTTAAGTGAATTAGTACCACCCTCCTAAATTGAATTGTTAAATGTACATAAAGGTTTGTATGACTAGAATATCTCAGGCTAATTTGCCTTGTCGATTCTCTCAATCTCAAATGAAAGAGTTTGCACTGCTTGCGAGCAATAAGATTATTGATGCAAAAAATAATGGTATGTATTATCTTGAGCCATTTAAACACCTAGTAATTGATAATTTTTTACATGCTGATTTAGCTCAAAGTTGTTTGGATAATTTTCCTTCCCCTAATGAAGATATATGGGATAGAAGCTATGATGAAGATATTGAGATAAAACAAAGGACTATATGGAAATCAGAATTTGATATACCGGAAGCTATTGTTGATACTATTCGTTTGCTCAATTCGTCTATATTTCTTTTAGCCTTATCAGAGACTTTTAATATTAAAAAACTTGTGCCTGATCCATATTTTACTGGTGGGGGGCTTAATCTCACAATGCCAAATGGTTTATTAGATGTACATGTTGATGGTAATTATCATGACGCAACGGGACTTAATCGTCGTATGAATGTTATTATATATTTCAACCCAAAATGGCAAGAAGGATGGGGAGGAGAATTTGGAATATATAATAATAATGGCGAGAATTGTTTAAAAAAGATTGCTCCATTATTTAATCGTCTTGTTGCATTCGATACGCACGATAAAAGCTATCATGGTTTACCAGATCCATGTAAATTTCCAAAAGGCGAATATCGTAAATCGATCATTTTATATTACTATACAAAAGCCCCTCGGGAATCTATTAATAATATTATTGACAAACCTCATAGAGCTCTGTGGAAAAAACGTAATTTTACTGATAAGGATGGTAAAATTATTAGAGAATATAGCTGAGATTTTATGAGTAGTAGTTTAATGAAGATACTGCAAGTGAATGGATATGAATCACCAGGTCGTAGATTTAGTGGATTATCTATAACACCACTTCTTAAAAAATATGGCATTGAATCTCGTCATTTAATTTGGGAGAAGGATACTCAAAATCCGGAAATACTAACTTTTGAAGGATCAATAGCTCGAAAAATTAATCGGGTAATTAATAAAATAGAACGAATTACTTCTTTACAGTCGGTACTGCATTTGAACGCTTCGCGAATCATCAGAATGCCGGCCTTTAAAGAAGCTGATCTTATTCACCTTCATATTATAAGTTCAGGATATTTTTCTATATCAGATTTATCAAAGATTACCAAGCTAAAGCCAACGGTTTGGACTTTACATGATCCTTGGGCTATGACAGGACATTGTATTCATCCGTTTGATTGTAAACGTTGGATGACTGGTTGTGGTAATTGTCCTGACCTGACTAGCCATATACCACTTGCTAGGGATAATACTAGATTTTTATTTAATTATAAGCGTGCAGCTTACAAGAGATCTAATTTCGATATTATTGTAGCCTCAAAATGGATGCAAGATATGGTTAATAACTCACCAATGTTTGAGAATAAACTAGTTCATTTAGTGCCATTTGGGTTAGATCTAAACTTCTTTTCCGCTGCTGCTTGTCCAAATGCACGAAAGCTATTTGATATTCCTGAAGATGCTTTGGTAATATGCTTTCGGGTAGAGCAAAATGAGTTTAAAGGAGTACCTTATATTATTCAGGCACTCGAACGTATTAAGTCAAAGCAGCCAATTTGCTTGTTGACTTTGAGTAGTGGGGGAGCATTATTACAGCAATTTGCCGACCGATTCCAGCTGGTAAATCTTGGTTGGACTAATGATGAAGAATTAGTGCGGGAGGCATTGGTAGCTGCAGATATTTTTTTAATGCCATCAGTTGCAGAAGCATTTGGTATGATGGCAGTTGAAGCAATGGCCTGCGGTAAACCTGTAATTGTTTTTGAAGGTACTTCATTGCCTGACGTTACTTTTGCTCCAGATGTTGGCTTAGCAGTACCTATGCGTGATGGAGAAGCTTTGTACTTAGCACTACAACACTTAATTGATAATCCGGATGAATGTAAAAGGCGAGGACAAAAAGGTAGAATGATGGCTGAATTGCATTATGGAGATGAAACCCAAGCTAAAAAGTTAGCTGATATTTATAATAGGGTTGTTGCTAGATGAAAATTTTACTTTTAACAGATATGCCTCCTTGTCATAATTTTACTGCAGGATTAGTATTAGACCGTTTAGTACGGTTTCTACCAATTGAACAAATTGCAATTTGCTCAATTGTACACCCCTACCTTAAACCAATCATACCTAAAGAATTAGAGATAATTCCTCACCTTAAATTGATAAAACCTCGGGAAATGGCTCCGAGGAGATTGTGGGGCAAAGCAGGTAGGCTGCTAGCACTTGTCTTTGAGTTAATTCAAGCAATGCGGGTAAAATACTCAATATTACCACAAATTGTTAATTTTGCAAAACAACAGCAAGTTGATGCATTATGGGTGGTGTTGGAAGGACAAACTATTGTACGTTTAGCAAAATCTCTTTCTTGTAAGTTAGCATTACCATTATTTACTCAAGTATGGGATCCTTTCGAGTGGTGGTTGCGTGAGAATAATATTGATGTATATACTAGGCGACGACTTCTAGCAGAGTTCGATGAGGTCATAAAACATAGTAAGTCATGTGCATCTGCTTCATGGGCAATGTCAAAGACTTATTTGCATAAATACGGTGTGCGTAGTATACCTATAATTGCTAGTTTACCTAATAAATTTGTCAAGATACCTGCAACAAAACCACATGAGAATAGGAATGAATTTATCATTGCTATAGCAGGACAATTATATGCACAAGATGCATGGCAATGCCTTATTAATACTCTGAATCAAGTTAATTGGTCTATAGCAGGAAGGCGAATTCGTCTTAGAGTCCTTGGGGCTCACTTTCAGGTATATACTCAGTCGCCAACCAATTTCGAATATCTAGGATGGCAGTCACAAGAAGAAACCATCAATTTCTTAGAAGATTCAGATCTCCTGTACATGCCGTACTGGTTTTCAGAAGAGTATCGTCTTGAGGCTACCAATAGTTTTCCTGGAAAATTGGTCTCCTATTTTGCCGCTGGTCGTCCTGTTTTTTGTCATGCACCATATTATGCATCACCTACTAGATATATAGCCAAGCATAATGCAGGGATTTTGTGTACATCTATGGATTCTCTAGTTGTTTTGCAAAAACTAGAACATGCTATCCTAAATACAACTTCATATGCAATAGTTACAAAAAATGCTACTGCTTGTTTTTTGATGGACTTTACTTTAGAGCATATGCAGAAAACATTTTTTGAGTTTTTAGGATTAGATAGCGCATCAAAAAATAACTTAAAGAATAAATTCTCTGAAGTATATAATAAAAATATTTTTGGAGGATCTGTATCACGTTCTGGCGAAGGGTCTGATCTATTACAGACGGAAATTGTTAGAAACGAGATACCAAAGATTATTAGAGAATTTAAAATTAAAACCTTTCTTGATGCTCCATGTGGTGATTGGTATTGGATGCAAAAGACAGAGCTTGAAGTAGAACAATATATTGGCGTTGATATTGTAGATGCTTTGATAGAAAAAAATAAAGAAGAATTTGGTAATGCTACAAGAATATTTAAAGTTTTGAATCTAGCTAAAGACACTTTACCAAAAGCTGATCTTATTTTTTCACGAGATTTACTAGTACACCTAAATTTTGAAGATGCATTTAAAGTAATAGCTAATTTTAAAAAATCAGGTGCTACTTATCTATTAACAACAACATTTGTAAATAGAGGGTTAAATGAGGAGCTTAAAGAAACTTTTTGGCGTGTTTTAAACTTGCAACAACCACCGTTTAATTTTCCAAAACCAATTTTATTAGTGAATGAGGGTTGTACAGAAGATGCGGGTTTATATTCTGATAAAAGCTTAGGACTTTGGTTATTAAAGGATATCTCATTATCAATTGGATGGGATTGAAAATGAGTAAAGAGAATTTGCTATGATGAATAAATACAGTTTAGACAAGTCATGTGAGCTATTTCAATGAGCAATAGCATCTTTTATCCAAAGGTTTCACTTATTATTCCCGTTTACAACGGTGCTAATTATATGCGTGAAGCAATAGATAGTGCAGTTGCTCAGACTTATAAAAATTTAGAAATTTTAGTTGTTAATGATGGATCAAATGATAATGGTGCAACAGAACGCATAGCCTTGTCTTATGGTAACAAGATTCGTTATTTTTCTAAACCAAACGGGGGGGTAGCTTCAGCCTTGAATTTGGCAATTAAAGAAATGAAAGGAGAATATTTTTCATGGCTTAGTCATGATGATGTTTACGTTCCAGAAAAAATTGAACATCAAATTAATGTACTCAATAGTCTTCCTAACCGTAATACGATTATTTACGGGGGGTATGAAGTTATAGATCGTAAATCCAAATCACTGTCTTTTACAAGACCAGATCAAATATTATCAGTGGAAAAATGTAATATACCATTATTCCCTCTTATGCGGGGATTAATTCATGGATGTGTTCTCTTAATACCCACAAAATATTTCCGTGAAATTGGCATTTTTGATGAAACATTATTAACTACCCAGGATTATGCACTTTGGTTTGAGTTTTTACGGATAGCACCTATTCATTTTGATGATCGTATTTTAATTAAAAGTCGTACTCATCTAGACCAAGGAATACATAAAATTACTAGCCATATGAATGAATGTAGTGAATTATGGTCTGGGTTTCTCAGAAGGTTAACTTTAGAAGAAATGACTATAATGGAAGGATCGCCTTATTTATTCCTACATCGTACTAGTGTTTTTCTTGCAAATGCTTCTTGTTATCAACCATCTAAGCTAGCTGAATCAATGGCTAATGCTCTTTTAACTGACATTAAGATTAGTGTAATTATGCCAATTTATAATAGAATTGATTTGGCAATTGAGTCTATAAAGAGTGTTGTTGCACAAACTCATAAGTGTTTTGAATTGATTATAGTAGATGATGGTTCTGAAGATGATGTATCTAGGTTAATTGAGGAATGTAATAAAGATAGTAGAATTAAATATATTCATAAGGAAAATGCAGGATCAGCAGCAGCACGTAATCTAGGTATTAAACATGCATCTGGGCAGTACATAGCGTTCATTGATTCTGATGATTTGTTTTATGACAATAAACTTGAGGTTCAATTGAAGTTTATGGAGGATAATAGTTTGTTATTCTCGCATACTTCTTACCATAGGATAGATTGGGCTGGAAATTTGATCAAATATATAAACTCTGGTACTTTTAGCAAGCAAGTCTTTCCAAACATTATTACTAAATGTCCAATAGCAATGTCTAGTGTGATGGGAAAAACCTCCCTTTTTATGTCAAACAAATTCCCTGAAAATATAAAGATTGGTGAAGATATATGCTTATGGATATCTATAGCAAGCAAACATGATATAGAAGCAATTGATTTGGCCTTATCATGCGTTAGGGTTAATTATGGAATTAGTAACTGTTTCAATAATAGAAAAATGACAATAAGGTTAATTAATATTTTCTCATTTGTTATGAATGATGAATATTTAAGTCAATTTGATAAGCACGTTCAGTTGTTACTATTTTCTGCAGCAAATATATCTAGCTTGCCATTAGATAAATTAATAAAATTTAATGACTGGCAATCTGAGAGACGTAACCCTAATGTAATAGTGAAGTTAATTAGATCACTGCGTGTAGATGGTTTTAGAATAACGTGGAACAAAATTTGTAGGAAACTAGGTATATAATGGACTGAAGAAATTAGACAAAAAAGAGAGTAGTTAAGTTTCCGTAATAAGTTAGAATAAAAGAGTTAAACTTAAAAGGAACAACTATGAAAAATAAGGTAAGAATTTTCAGTGCCGAAGCAAAAACAAAAATAGTGCTAGAATTATTAAAAGAGGATATTACATTATCTCAGCTATCATCGAAATATGAAGTTAATGCGACAGAACCGTCTAATGACTAATATTACCAATACTCATTGATAGGCTGGCTGAAACGAATTTCTCTAAATCACCATCAAGTATACCCTTAGTATCAGAAGTTTCATGGTTGGTACGTAAATCCTTAACCATCTGATAAGGCTGTAATACATAAGATCTTATTTGATGTCCCCAACCATTTTCAGTCTTGGATGCATTTTGTTCATTAATATCATCGGTACGTTTTTTTAACTCTGACTCATAAAGCCTTGCTTTAAGCATTTTCATAGCTTGTGTTTTGTTTTTATGCTGCGATCTATCATTTTGGCACTGGGTTACGATATTAGTCGGTAAGTGGGTAATCCTTACTGCAGAATCGGTAGTGTTTACATGTTGTCCCCCAGCACCGGAAGATCTATAAGTATCAATTCTAAGATCTTTTTCATCTATTATAATGGAAATATCATCATCAATTTCTGGATATACCCAACTGCTAGCAAAACTAGTCATCCTTTTACCTGCGGCATTAAAAGGTGATATCCTAACTAGCCTATGCACACCAGATTCTGTTCTAAACCAACCATATGCTTGGTAGCCATTAATTTTAATAGTACATGATTTTATTCCAGCTTCTTCGCCATTAATAAGATGAATAATTTCACTTTTAAAACCCAGCCTTTCTGCAAAGCGTAAATACATACGCATCATAATTGATGCCCAATCGTGGCTTTCTGTTCCTCCAGCTCCAGCGTTGATTTCTAGAAAGCAATTATTACTGTCAAATTCTCCAGAAAATAAACATTCAGTCTCAAATTTTCCGGCAATAATAGATAGTTTCCCTAAATCTTCTTGAACTTGCTGCAAAACTTGTTGATCATTTTCAATAAATGCCAAATCCTCAAGTTCTAAACATTCCGTAAGATTAGACTGAAGTTGTTTAAACGAGTTAAGCTTGATATCTAGAAGTCTTTTTTCTTTTAGAATACTCGAGGCCTTCTCTTGATTATTCCACAGATCCGGATCTTCTGATATATTTTCTAGCTCTAAAAGCCTTTTGGTTGCGTTATCGAAATCAAAGCGACCTCCTGAGCAGTTCTAAAGACTGTTCGATTTTTTTTACATAATGTTCAATTTCAGCACGCATTATTAATTTTCCTACTATAAAATGGAATTTTATTATATAAAGATAAAACTTCTTTCTAATTTTAACATTAGACCAAATATACCATGAATAATCAAAACTTTATCAGAAATTTTTCAATCATCGCTCATATTGATCATGGTAAGTCTACTCTAGCAGATAGATTAATTGAATATTGTGGGGGGCTGGCAACTCGAGAAATGAGTCATCAGGTACTTGACTCAATGGACATAGAAAAAGAACGTGGTATCACTATCAAAGCACAGACTGTTAGATTAACTTACAAAGCAAAAGATGGTAATACATACTATCTAAACCTAATGGATACTCCTGGTCATGTGGATTTCTCTTATGAGGTGAGTAGATCGTTAGCTGCTTGTGAAGGTTCTTTGTTAGTAGTGGATAGTAGCCAAGGTGTTGAGGCACAAACTCTAGCAAATATTTATCAAGCGATCGATAATAATCATGAAATTATTCCAGTTCTAAATAAAATTGATCTACCAGCTGCTGATCCTGATAAAGTTAAGCAACAGATAGAGGATGTAATTGGTATAGATGCAAGCGATGCATTATTGATTTCTGCAAAAAGTGGTATAGGAATAGAGGAGGTACTTGAAGCAATTGTTAATAGGCTGCCATGTCCAAAAACTAATCAAACAGATATTCTAAAGGCATTATTGGTTGATAGCTGGTACGATTCTTACCTAGGGGTAGTAATTTTAGTTAGAGTTATCGATGGAGTTTTACGCAAGAATATGCGTATTAAAATGATGGCTACCAATTCTAGTTATAATGTTGAAAATGTTGGGTATTTTACTCCTAGAAAACATATATCAGATATTTTATACCCAGGAGAAATAGGCTTCTTTACTGCTTCAATAAAACAAGTTGCTGATTGTAAAGTTGGGGACACAATAACTGACGAGAAAAGACCTTGTAAGGAATCTTTGCCTGGTTTTAAACCGCATTTACCGGTAGTGTTTTGTGGTTTATATCCTTCAGATGCTTCTCAATTTGAGCATTTAAAAGATTCTTTAGCTAAATTAAAACTTAACGATGCTAGCTTTGAATTTGAAGCAGAGAGTTCAACAGCCTTAGGTTTTGGCTTTCGCTGTGGGTTTTTAGGGTTACTACATCTTGAAATAGTACAAGAAAGATTGGAACGCGAATTTGACCTTGATATGATAACCACCGCTCCTAGTGTGATTTATAAGATTAATATGCGTGGTGGAGATCAATTAGCAATACATAACCCAGCTGATTTGCCACCTGTGCAAAATATCGACTCAATGTTAGAGCCTTGGGTTAAGGCAACAATATTAGTACCAGATGAGTTTTTAGGTAATGTGTTATCTTTATGTACCGATAAAAGAGGCGTGCAAATTGAATTAACTTATGTAGCCGGTAGGGCTATGGTAATTTACCGATTACCGTTAAATGAGATAGTATTTGATTTTTATGATAAGTTAAAAAGTTATACAAAAGGCTATGCTAGCTTTGATTGGGAAATAGATGTTTATCAGGAGAGTGATTTGGTAAAATTATCTATTTTAGTTAATAGCGAGCCAGTTGATGCTTTATCTACTATAGTACATCGTTCAAGGTCAGAATATCGAGGTCGAGAATTGTGTAAACGCCTTAGTGATCTAATCCCAAGGCAATTATTTCAAATTGCTATTCAAGCTGCTATTGGCAGTAGAATAATTGCTAGAGAAACTGTCAAAGCAATGCGTAAAGACGTCTTATCTAAATGCTACGGCGGTGATATAACTCGTAAGCGTAAATTATTGGAAAAACAAAAAGCTGGCAAAAAACGTATGCGTAATATTGGTAATGTTGAGATCCCTCAATCTGCTTTTATAGCTGCTCTTAAAATAGGAGATGAGTGATATCATAACCTGAATTCAATACAACATTCTAGGGTTCTTATATCTTAAAAACATGTTATAAGTAACCTCATTTCGATATAAGAATTATTAATTCTTATATCGAAATGAGGTTAAAGTAGCATGATCTATTCTAGCACCTCTAATAATAGTCATTTCTTCTAAATCTTGATAGCTCAAAGAAAATCTACATTTCATATAAACAAATAACATGATGATTTTTGGTGAAGAACAGAATCCTTTAAAATATTTAAGCAGTTTCGGAGAAGTATAAAATGGCATAGATATACTTTCTTTACACTATTCTACTCTTCCCTTGTGTTATTTGCAATAGATGCGACAGAACCGGGGGTATTTGTATATTAATAGGTTTATTACAAGCAAGGTAATTTATGCATTATACAAGGATTACACCTTTGAAACTATCTTATATAGTTCACTTAATAAAGTTGCAAATTCAATTTGCTCAAAACCTTTCCTAGGGACAACTATCATTGCCCAACTATTTTGTTTGAATTTTGATTCCTTGCTTAGCAGTCTAACTAAATGCCTAATGCGTCTTTTGATTTTATTACGAATAACAGCGTTTCCTAACTTTTTTCCGACTTTCATGCCAAAAAGTAATGTATTTGACGAATTATGTAGAATCTCACTAGATTTCTTACATAGCTGCACTTGGGTAGTTTTGTCGTCAATATTACCTTTTACATTTAGTTTTGCAAAGAATTTAGTAGAATTCTTTGCTATTATTGTGATAAAATAAGGACTATGGAACTTTTTTCCTAACTTATTAACTAGGTTAAATTCTTTCTGATTTTTTAGGGATGAGATAAGCACTTACTACGCTGATAATTTTTTTCTGCCTTTTGCTCGGCGTTTCCTTAAAATTTCTCTACCGCCGACAGTTGCCATTCTTGCCCTAAATCCATGTCTTCTTTTTCTTACTAAATTGCTAGGTTGAAATGTACGTTTCATAAATTCACATCCAATACGAAATAATATATTTCTTTATAGTTAGATAATGTTAAACTGTCAACTTAAATAACATTATTTAAAACTAGGGCAGTTTAAAAGTCACAGTCAATAGTTGATATAAACTTAACTACTACCGATGTCATTCGAGGGTTCTGTCACATTTGTAAATCGTGGTCTAGCGAAAATTGTAAAACCTTAGATTTTGGACATTATGATGCCATGAGCATAACAAAATTCTCAAAAGTAGAAAATTTATTATTAGCTCCAGTAATTTGTTTTTTTTGAATCATACGAATATTTTCTATACCAGTAATATAGTTAAGCCCATAGGATTAGGTGACAAAGAACATAACAATTGTAAATTGTCATTCCCGCGTAGGCGGGAATCTAGATACCTGCTTTCGCAGGTATGACACAAAATTTGTATCACCTAATTCAATAGGTTTCACTATATTACCCACTGACTTTTTGCCTTTCCTTACTCGCATATCTATTAACTTCACAAATTTTATCACCCATCTTTGTAAAGTAGCGTAGTCTATTTTATCACCTCTAATAATAGCCATTTCTTCTAAATCTCGATAGCTCAAAGAAAATCTACATTTCATATAAACAAATAACATGATAATTTCCGGTGAAGAACAGAATCCTTTAAAATATTTAAGCAGTTTCGGAGAAATATAAAATGGCATAGATATACTTTCTTTGCACTATTCTACTTTTTCCTTGTGTTATTTGCAATAGATGCGACAGAACCATTGAAATTTGATCCCTTTTAACCAGGATTTCGGACTAAGCTCATATTCAGTCGAGCTTGTGCCTCATTGTCACTCAGCCATATATGCTCTTGGGATAATACTTGAAACTGTTTATCTGCTATATCCTGATTTAATACCTCATTTTTATCTTTGAGCTCAGTGTAATGAATACCTAGATAATTAATTTGAGGATATTTATCTTTAAGTACATTTTGTACTGAAATTAGATTTTTCAATCTGTCATCGACAAGAACGATATTTTTGTAATTTTTATTTAATTGCTCCAAGAAACCTAAAAGCACTTTCCCTTTATCTGCTTTGTTCGTGAATATAACACGAGAAATACATTCAGGAAAGTAACCCTTTAATAAATCATCATTATCTTTAAAATGATACCCAAGAGACTTTAAGCGTGATAAATGAAGTTGTGCTTCATTCTGAACGATACCGTATTTCCTACTGCTGTTAGCCGTAAACCCGATAATAGTCATTTTTTGAGAATCAAGTTCGTTAACAAAACTTGGCATGTCCGAAGAAACCAACTCAACCTTACTAGAAGATAAAATCTGACTAGTTAAATACTCTTCCATCGGTACTTTACACCCATTAAGTACAATCTCTTTTCCTTGAAAATCTTTAAAGATGGCTTTGAGGTGTTTTGAACGATAATTGTCTTTCTCGCCCGCATATCTCAACACGCTATCCCGTGGCACAAACAGTACATAATCGAGGTCAAATAAAACAAGAGTGTTTTCGCCGTCAAATTGAGAAGTATATGTTTTAATCTCGTTAACCGAAGATGCTTGTACAATTTGAGCATTTGCTTCAAAAGCGAAAAAGCCCATGAACACCATGAATCCAATCTTGATACCCAATTTAATCTAGTTCAAGTAATTTTTCATCGTTACACAACCTTCTTGATGCTGTTTAATAAAGAATAAGTATTCTCAATGGAAAATTTAGGAATTTCTTTTTTAATCATTGTGACACTCCCCTGTGTTAATTTATGAGGCTCAAGTAAGCTCAATACTTCAACATCAAAAAACTCCTATGTTCCAATCTTGGATTTGAAATATACTAGAATGGTCCTACGAATTGGATTTGAAAATGAGGGGCGAGTAAGCGAAATGTACATTTAGTACATGAGTACGCGAGTTCCTGATATTTTCAAAAAACAATTCTTCAAAGCAGAAGAGTATAACCTGAATTCAATATAACATTCTAGTACCCTCAATGTCATCTTACAATCCCTGCCCCTTCGGATGTCACCCCCTGCGAAGGTAGAGGGGTCTAAAAAAATAGCATAGAAGGTATGTTATATAGTTTGAGATCCTAGCTTTCGCTGGGATGACATAATGGCGAGTAGGAAAATAGCCTAAAGGCTATTAGATATTATGGATTCCGCTACCTGTGCGGGAATGACATCTTCTCGGCTTCTTTTCATGACTTTTAAACTGCTCTGAATTATATAACTCAATAAAAACTTGATTATCGAGTATGAGTTTTAAACATCTAAATTAACTACATTCAAAGCATTTGCTTGAATGAATTGTCTTCTAGGTTCAACAATATCTCCCATTAATGTTGAAAAAATCACCTCGGCACTATCTTGTTCATGTACTTTAACTTGCAGTAAAGTTCTTTTTTGAGGATCTAATGTTGTCTCTCCTAACTGATCGGAATTCATCTCTCCAAGACCTTTAAAACGTTGAATAGCTATACCTTTTTTACCATGTTCTAATATATAATTCAGTAACATACTAGGTAACGTAATCATAAATTCCTGGTTTTTAATCAACAACTTTGCTTGTCCACTAAATAAATTTACAAGTGGGGTAAATGCTTTAGCTAGCTGAATAAATTCAAAAGACTCAAGCTGTTCTTTTGACAAAATTTTACTTTCTTTTACCCCCCGAACAAAGCGAAAAAATTCTATATTATTTGCGTTAACTATAAACTGCCAATCTGTCTTATCAGGTGTGATATCACCAAGATTTAAAATATTTAAAGCCTGATTTATTTCATTCGTTTTATTCTCATCAAATATTTGATTACCTAATAAACCTTTTATAGCTAGACATTCTGCAATTTGTCGATTAAATTTTTTGCTTACTTGGTCAAGTAACGTAGTGAACCTGATAACCGCCTTTATTATCCCCTCAAGATCATTACCAATGATCTCTGATCCATTATACAGCATAATTGTTGCATCACTAATAGTAGATTTGACTAAATAATCTTGCAGAGCTTGTTCATTTTTCAAGTAAAGCTCGTTATTACCTTTTTTTACTTTATATAAAGGCGGCTGAGCTATATATAGATATCCTTTATCAATTAATTGACGCATATGCCGGTAAAAGAAAGTAAGTAATAAGGTTCTGATGTGCGAGCCATCAACATCAGCATCAGTCATAATAATTATTTTATGATACCTTAACTTATCCAAAGAAAAGTCTTCATTACCAATAGCAGTGCCAAGAGCTGTTATTAGAGTCCCTACTTGCTCAGAGTTTAACATTTTATCAAATCTAGCTCTTTCAACGTTTAAGATTTTACCTCGCAGTGGCAAAATTGCTTGAAATTTCCTATCTCTACCCTGCTTTGCTGTACCACCGGCAGAATCTCCTTCCACAATAAATAACTCTGAAAGAGCAGGGTCTTTCTCTTGACAATCGGCAAGCTTTCCAGGTAAGTTAGAAATTTCAAGTGCCGATTTCCGACGAGTTAATTCCCTTGCTCTTTTTGCTGCTTCTCTAGCAGTTGCAGCTTCAATAATTTTATTAATAATTATTTTTGCGTCACTAGGATGTTCTTCAAACCATTCTAAAATCTTAGTATATACGGCATTTTCTACGATAGGCCGCACTTCAGAACTAACTAATTTATCTTTAGTTTGTGAAGAAAACTTAGGATCTGGTACTTTTACTGATAAAATACATGAAAGACCTTCTCTCGTATCATCACCAGTGAAATTTACTTTATTTTTTTTGTTAAGCCCAATATTCTCAATATAAGTTGTGACAACTCTAGTAAGAGCGGCTTTAAAGGCAATAAGGTGCGTACCACCATCACGCTGCCTTATATTATTGGTAAAACATAAAATATTTTCATGATATGAATCATTCCAATTCATAGCTAGTTCGAAAGTAATCCCTGTTGCTTGGTTATTGGTATTGAGTGCTATACATTTATGTAATGAGGTTTTGGCTCTATCAACATACTTGACATAAGCTTCTACACCACCAGTAAAGCAGAATTCTACTTCTTGTTGTTCAGAAAAACGATGATCCTTTAATAATATCCTTACACCAGAATTCAAAAAGGCTAGTTCTCTAAGCCTATGCTCTACAGTAGCAAAATTAAATTCAATCGTGCTAAAAGTTGTAATAGACGGAAGAAAAGTAATTTCAGTACCATTTTTCTCTGATGAATCTCCTTTCAGTAACAGTGGTACTTCCGTAGCACCATCTCTAAATTTTATAAAATACTCCTTATTAGCCCGCCAAATTTTAAGTTCTAACCATTCTGACAGAGCATTTACCACAGATACACCAACACCATGTAATCCACCAGATATTTTATAAGAATTCTGATCAAACTTGCCTCCAGCATGCAGTTGAGTCATAATAACCTCAGCTGCTGATATGCCTTCTTCATGAATATCAACAGGTATCCCTCGTCCATTATCACGCACTGTTACAGATCCATTTGCATTTAGTATTACTTCAATTAAGTTACAATAACCAGCTAAAGCTTCATCGATTGCGTTATCAACAACCTCATAAATCATATGATGTAATCCTGAACCATCGTCAGTATCACCAATATACATACCGGGTCTTTTTTTTACTGCCTCAAGACCTTTTAAAACTTTGATGGAGTCAGCTCCATATTCTAATTCTGCTATTGATTGTTGTTGATTAGTTGACATATTATACATAAAATGAAAGATAAAGAATAACTATACACCAAATTTACAGCAAGTGTATAGCAATTATGCCAGTGAAGCACAAAATACTATCAATAATTTGTCACAGCAATTGCAACAAGCTCAGCAGGTCTTACGTTCTTTAGAGGAGCAACAGTATCAAGCTAGCTCGAGAAGCTATGATATGCAACACCAACTAGATTATCATACTCGACAATATGAGACTGGCTTAAGAAACATAGAATCACAAAGAGCTAGTTTGACCACATCAGCTGATCAGCTAAAACAAGCTTTTGCAGCATTTACACAAAAAGCTCCAGCCCTTGAAGCAAAAATAAGTGAGGTAGAGCAATTACCGGGTCAGTTCCAAAACCTGTATGATCAAATAGCCCAGCGAAGAGAAAGCTTGAAAGGTTTGACCGAAGAGGAAGCCGGTAGCCATATTACTCAATATCAGCAAGATGTTGAATTGTTAAAAAAGCAACGTAGCGAAACAGAAAGCAAAATACGCCATTCGATGGATAGCATCACCCAAGAGCATCAACAGCTAGCAAGGGAAAAAGCTAATCTTGAATATCAGCTTGCTAACTACCAATCACAGCAAAATCGATTGTTGCAGGATACTAGGGCGTGTCATCAATTAAGTTGACAGGAGTGTTCGTTTGTTGTGTAATAGAGAGAAAATTAAGGATAAATCTTCTCTATGCGTCGATATGCTCTACGTGACGATCAATGGGATCGGATTAAAGATAACCTACCTGGAAGGAAAGAGTCTGTTGGTGTAACAGCCAAGGATAATCGCCTATTTGTAGAAGCAGTCTTGTATCGATATAGGGCTGGTATACCTTGGAGAGACCTATCTGAACGTTTTGGAGATTTTCGAGTGATTCACCTACGTCATTCAAGGTGGAGCAAGACAGGTGTGTGGAAAAAGGTTTTTGAGATGCTGGCTGAAGATGCTGATAACGAGTATGCCATGATTGATTCAACCATTGTTAGGACTCATCAACATAGTGCTGGTGCTAAAAAAAAGAGTTAGATGATGACCAAGCAATTGGACGAGGTAAAGGGGGGCTGAGTACTAAAATCCATGCCACATGTGACGCTCTAGGGAATCCAACGGGATTCCATCTTACCCCGGGTCAAGCTCATGATTTGCAAGGATCTGATGTTTTGATGAATGAATTGACGAAAGCGGATGCTGTACTTGCTGATAAGGCTTATGATGCCGATGTACGTATGCGAGATAAGCTGAAAGATAAGGGATGTATAGCTGTGATTCCCCCAAAGAAGAATCGTGTGAATCCAGCTAAGTATGATAAGGACCTATATAAAGCTAGGCATTTGATTGAGAACTTTTTTGCAAAATTGAAGCAATATAGAGCTATTGCAACACGATTTGACAAAACATCTCAGAACTTTTTGGGTGCTGTTTATATGGCTTCCATGGTAATTTGGCTCAATTGATGACACACCCATGTAACAATTTGTAAAAAATAAGGGAATGTTCGTCTAACTGTGTCAAATAGAAAAAGATAATCTTTTAAATATATAAAATAAAGATTATTGATGTTGTAAATAGCGAAGAATGTGGATAAGTTACTATCAACTTATCCACATGTTCTTCGCGTAAAATAATAGGAAATTTGACATGAGTAAAGCAATGAAACCAATTCAACTAGATAAAGTATCACAAATACTTAATCAAGATAAATGTATGGAGATCATACAAGGACTATACCAAGGCAAGCCATTACTTGGTCCAAGTGGACTGCTAACGTCTTTAGTGAAAGATTTTACGGAGCTTGCCCTAGAAGGTGAAATGGATTCTCACTTACTAGAAAATAGTTTGGAACAAGGTAGTAACCGTAGAAACAGCATTAATACTAAGACTATGAAGACGGCTACAGGTTCTTTCGAACTTGAAACACCAAGAGACCGTAATGGTAGTTTTGAACCACAATTGATTAAAAAAAGACAAACTATTTTAAATGAGGAGCTGGATAATAAAATATTAGCTCTTTATGCTCTTGGGACATCTTACGAAGGGATTGCTGGACACCTACAAGAGATAATATGGTGTAGAGGTATCAGCTGCTACAATTTCATCTGTTACCGACAAGCTGATGCCGCAATTAAATGAATGGCGAAGTAGACCACTTGAAGCGATGTATGCGATAGTTTTTCTTGATGCTATGTTTTTTAAGGTTAGACAAGATAACAAAGTAACAACTAAAGTTGTTTATAATATTATGGGGATTGACCAAAATGGTCATAAGGATACTCTAGGTTCTGTTGACAAAAATTATAGTTAGGAAAGAGGAATAAAAAGTTGCCATAGTAAGAAGAAATGGTAGTTTTTAGTTATCAAAAAAAGGAACTACCAATATGAAGTATTACATAGAAGAACAAGCATGGGAAGTAATTTTATCATTTTTTAAGGAAAGAAATGGTATACACAACAAGAATGAAGAAAAAATGAGACAGTTTATTGAAGCAATATGGTTTATTGTTAGAACAGGTTGCCAATGGCGTCTTCTACCTGATGATTATGGTTGTTGGTACAGTATTTATCGCAGATTTAAGAGATGGGTTGACAAAGGTATATGGGAGGATTTAATGGATTATGTTAAAGTAGATGCAGATATGGAATCAATTATGATTGATGCAACTATTGTGAGAGCACATGCTTGCTCATCTGGATATATCAAAGGTAATCAAGAAGAAGCGGCTTTAGGTAGAAGCAGAGGTGGTTTTAGTACTAAAATTCATGCCCTTGTTGATGGTCTTGGTAATCCATTAAAGTTTATACTAACTGCTGGGCAAAGAAATGATATAACTCAAGCGGGAAATCTTACTCAAGATGTTCAGAATACGACTGTGATAGCCGATAAAGGATACGATAGTAGTGCATTTGTAGAAAGTTTAGAAAATAAGAGGTGTGAGATTGTTATACCACCAAAATCTAACCGTAAAGTACAACGTGAATATGATAAACATACTTATAAGGAACGACATTTAATTGAGTGCTTATTTGGTAAAATCAAACATTTTAGGCGTATATTTTCTAGATTTGATAAAGCTCCAGCCACTTTTTTAGCTTTTCTAAATTTCGTTGGAACTTTAATATGGTTACGTTAAAATTTTTGTCAACAGAACCTAGGAATGTATCTATCGAAAGCAACCCAACTGCTTCTTTTTGTTCTTTAGTTAGACTAGTCTGATTATCAATAATTCTTATATCTGCTTGGACAAATTTGCTCATAATTATCTAACCATATATTTTAAGTAGTTACTCAATAACACTATGTACTTTGTATTTCACGTAAGTTGTCTTGATAAATTCGATAAAGATTTTCAATTGTTTGCTCATAATCAATAGGTTATGCTATAGTCCAATTAAACTGGTTAAAGATATTATTGTTTTATTTAACTTGAACGCTGAACTAAGTTTTCCTTTATCTAATGCAGGACTACCATGTATTTTACCTTTTAGTCTAGCAGTGTTTATGCTTTCCTTAGTACGCTCTGCAATTAGAATTTTATCATCAATCGTGGAAATATTATCCATAGCCATCTTGATTTTTATACATATTGAACTTGTCTATGATAAAATTGAACTTCACTTTGATAATTTTAGAATGAATTTATAAGGTTTTTACACAATCTGCTGAACTCAACTTTGAAAAATGACATAAATGGCGTAAATATTTAATAGATAAATGACGCAAGCAAACTGGTTAGTTTTGGATAACTGTAATTTTTTGTAAAATGAAGTCCAGCTAAAAATGGGGGGTACGTCTTGATGGGTATCTGTTCAGGTGAACGGTTAGTGACAATTACAATGATATATGTTGACAAAAGGCATATATTGTCATACCATGATTGAATGATAAAAAAATATATTTACAATTTTTCATCAGAAAAAAATCAAAAACTTATACTGGAAAGGGGGATAAGTTTTGAAGAGATAATTTCGGCTATTGAAAGTAATTGTATATTAGACGTAATTGAGCATCCTAATTCACAAAAGTACGCTAATCAACGAATGTATGTTGTTAAGTTTAATCATTATATTTATCTTGTCCCTTTCGTTACTGGAGATGACGGAACAATTTTTCCTAATCGTAAAGCAACACAAAAATATTTAAAGGAGGTGAAGAGCTATGAAAAAAAATGATTTCTCAGAAATATTACTTGATCAAGAAGAAGAACTGCTATCTAATTCTTTTGATAATGAAGAATGGCAAACAGTAAAAAACATTCAGCAAGAAAAAAAAAGAGCTTTAGAAGCAGCAAACAATTATTTACAAAAGGATATGAGAATTAATATTCGTATTTCTAGCAGCGATTTGAATCGTATCAAACAAAAAGCTGCTTATGAAGGATTACCTTATCAAACTCTTATAGCTAGTATTCTTCATAAATATTCTGCAGGACATTTATAAATTAGGCTTCTTTCGAAACTAGACAATGATGTAGAATGGTGTTATAAATATCTGATTTGAAGTAATAATATGAAATTCGATCAGATTAAAGAGTTAGAGGATGAAAAATTTCGTCGATTAACAGGAGTAAAGAAGGGAACATTCTCAAAGATGGTGGATATTTTGAGGCAAGCTGATGGTCTTAAGAAATCAAAAGGTGGGCGTAAAAATAAGCTCAATTTGGAGGAACAGTTGCTGATGGTCTTAGAATACCTTAGAGAATACCGTACTTATTTCCATATAGGTCAGAACTATGGGATTAGTGAAAGTTCAGCATATAAAGCTGTTAAATGGGTAGAAGACACCCTAGTTAAACACCCAAACTTTGCTCTTCCAGGTCGTAAAGCTCTAATGAAGAGTGATATGAATTATGAAGTAGTCTTGATTGATGCTACTGAGAGTCCTATAGAAAGACCCAAAAAAAACAAAAATTCTATTATTCAGGAAAGAAGAAAAGGCATACACTAAAAACTCAAATAGTGGTAGACAAGAAAACACACCAAGTAATATGTACAGATTTTTCTAACGGTAAAAAACATGACTTTAGATTATTTAAGGAATCCAAAATTCTTATCCATCCTAAGGTTAAAGCGATTACTGATACAGGATATCAAGGTATACAAAAAATTCACAATAATTCTGAATTACCAAAGAAAAAAAGCAAGAAAAATCCTTTAACTAAAAATGATAAAAAGAATAATCGTAGGTTAGCAGGAGAAAGAGTTCTAAATGAAAACGTTATTGGTATGCTAAAACGGTTCAAAATTATTGCTGACAAATATCGAAATAGACGTAAAAGATTTGGTCTTAGATTTAATTTGATCTCTGGCATTTATAATTTTGAACTACGTCAACCAGTTTCGAAAGAGGTCTAATGTGTTTAACTATATTTACGTTAATTCGGGATCAATACAAAATGGTTTGCAGACATAGACAAACTTAACACATATTTAAGTTTGATTACATGAAGAAAATTAACATAGCAACCGTATTTAGTGGAATTGGTGCAATAGAACACGCACTGCAAAGATTGCAAATAAACCACCATATTGTTTTTGCTTGTGATATTGATCAATATTGCAAACAAACATATTTTGCTAATTATAAAATCAAAAAAAATCAATGGTACAATGAAATAAAAGTACTCGATGGCAATAAATATAAAAATAAAATAGATTTATTTGTAGGGGGAAGTCCTTGCCAATCTTTTTCAATGGTTGGAAAAAGGAAAGGGCTTGAGGACGATAGAGGTAATTTGTTCTTTGAGTTTGCAAGATTAGTTGACGAAATAAAGCCCAAGATTTTTATTTTTGAAAATGTAAAAGGTCTATTATCTCATAATAGTGGTAAGACTTGGAAAACAATTGAAGAAACCATAAAAGGACTAGGTTATACATATTATAAACAAGTTTTGAATTCAAGAGATTATGGCATACCACAAAATAGAGAGAGACTATTTGTTATTGGTTTCTTAGAAGAACAAAGTTTTGAATTCCCAAAACCAATCCCCCTTGAAATAACACGTAACCCAACTGAAGGGAATAGATCAAGTTTTATAGTAAGAGTAGTCGCAGAGTATATAGAGAAAAAAACATAGATATATTAGTTATATAAGTACTATATAGTAACCTAGCAACAACTTTTGATTACTGATAAGATATTCGAAAACCATGTTTTATGTAAACAAATAACATGATTATTTTCGGTGAAGAACAGAATCCTTTAAAATATTTTAGCAACTTTAAAGAAATATGAAAGGGCATAGCTATATCTTTTTTTTGACTATACCTAATTTTTTTACCATTTACAACTGATGCCATTATAGTTGCAATTTTTAACTCTCCATGGTGTCAGAATCACCGATAAAGGTCACTTTATAATCACAATGCGAATTAGGAAATAAATCATTAGAATTAGTACATACTGTAGAACCACCATCATACTTAATGCCCAAAGTATCAAAAGCAACCTCACAGGTGTAAATTGTAAGCAGATTTTGACCCACTATTGTAATCACATCTGACCCACCTCTTGCAACAGTAGAACCCTGATGAGATATGGATTGTGGAGATTAAATTATGAACTTAGGTGGGTCAATAGTTCATTACAATAGTGGGTCAAAATCTGCTTACAATTTACATCTTACAAAAGCGAGATCAAGCAACCTATCTATCTTACGTAAGATGTGATTACTAGGAATCAATGTTTCAATATCTATATAAACAAAATGTTTAAGCTGATAAATGTGATGTCCTTGCATTGAATGTTCAATTTTAATAGTTCATAAAATTATCATAATATAAATTATACTTCACTAATTCAACTAATCTTCTCAGCAACTTTTTCAACAGCCCGACCTGTTATATATACATTAATATTCAAAAAAATATTCCATTCTATTATTTAGGGTGTGTCATCAATTGAGCCAAATTACCATGGAAGCCATATAAACAGCACCCAAAAAGTTCTGAGATGTTTTGTCATATCGTGTTGCAATAGCTCTATATTGCTTCAATTTTGCAAAAAAGTTCTCAATCAAATGCCTAGCTTTATATAGGTCCTTATCATACTTAGCTGGATTCACACGATTCTTCTTTGGGGGAATCACAGCTATACATCCCTTATCTTTCAGCTTATCTCGCATACGTACATCGGCATCATAAGCCTTATCAGCAAGTACAGCATCCGCTTTCGTCAATTCATTCATCAAAACATCAGATCCTTGCAAATCATGAGCTTGACCCGGGGTAAGATGGAATCCCGTTGGATTCCCTAGAGCGTCACATGTGGCATGGATTTTAGTACTCAGCCCCCCTTTACCTCGTCCAATTGCTTGGTCATCATCTAACTCTTTTTTTTAGCACCGGCACTATGTTGATGAGCCCTAACAATGGTTGAATCAATCATGGCATACTCGTTATCAGCATCTTCAGCCAGCATCTCAAAAACCTTTTTCCACACACCTGTCTTGCTCCACCTTGAATGACGTAGGTGAATCACTCGAAAATCTCCAAAACGTTCAGGTAGGTCTCTCCAAGGTATACCAGCCCTATATCGATACAAGACTGCTTCTACAAATAGGCGATTATCCTTGGCTGTTACACCAACAGACTCTTCCCTTCCAGGTAGCTTATCTTTAATCCGATCCCATTGATCGTCACGTAGAGCATATCGACGCATAGAGAAAATTTATCCTTAATTTTTTCTCTATTACACAACAAATAAACGCTCCTGTCAACTTAATTGATGACACACCCTAGTAACTATTGATATTTTTAATACTTTTATAAATTTATTCTCTAGGATATAATTGTTACACTAAACCAATAAAGGTACTAGAATGTCATATAGAGCAAAAATAGCAAAAGGAGGTAAAGTTTCTATACCATCTGCTTACAGGAAATATCTTAATATAGCAGATGGAGAAGAGATAATCTTTACTGCCAAAGAAGGTGAAGTGGTCATTTCTCCTATGAAATTTCTTCTTGAAAAAGCACGTAAAACTATCAATAAGTATCACCCTTCTAGTGAGAGTTTGGTTGATAGATTAATTGCTGAAAGAAGAAATGAGGCAAGAAATGAATAAGGTAGTATTAGATGCTTCTGCCCTACTTGCTTTAATCAAATATGAAACAGGAGCTACAGAAGTAGAAAAACTTCTAGGTAATATAATTATGTCAAGTGTAAACGTTTCTGAAGTAGCAGCAATATTGTTAGACTCTGATATGACTGAAGAAGAATGCAAGAATTCTATAGAGCCTTTTATTAGCTCTATTATCCCTTTCGATAGTGAGCAATCATTTCTTTCTGCTCTCTTAAAAAAACATACAAAACACAAAGGTCTATCTTTTGGCGATAGAGCTTGTATAGCACTTGGTATCAAACTAAATGTTTCTATATACACTGCTGATAAAGCTTGGTATAACTTAGAAATCAATCAAGCAGATATTAAGTTAATAAGGTGATGTTATTATATTAAAATATTTTTAAAAGACAGATTAATATTTATGAGCCTATAAAATATTTTACAAAAGCTGATTACAATCTACAAAGAGCTTTCTAGGGCTATTTATATGCTTCCATAGTCATTTGGCTCAATTGATGACGTGCCCTAGTAAAAGTATATTACAAAAGTATTAAATTTTCTAACTATCTTGTAACACAGATTTTTCCCTAGGAAAGATCGTTTAATATTTTGTACACAGCGGCACGACTTATACCCATCTTTTTAGCTAAAGCTGAATACCCTGGTCCTTATATTGCAGTAATTGTTTTCGATCAATTCGCCGCTTAGCTCCAAATTTTATGCCTTTGAGCTTTGCTTCAAGTCGACCTTCATTGGTACGCTCTAGAATCCGGTGACGTTCTGCTACTGCCGATAAAATGGTTGCTACCATTTTACCAGTTGACCCTTCGGTACTAATACTGTCATCTAAAAAACGTACTCCTACATTTATTTTGTTAAAGCGATTAATTAAGCTTATCATATCTGCCGTATCCCTACCTAATCTATCGAGCTTGGTAATTAACACTACATCACCTTCCTCTACTTTCACCATTAATAAGTTTAGTCCCTCCCTATCAAGATTACTACCAGTTAGTTTGTCAAAAAATATTCTTGATTCTTGCACTCCTGCTTTTTTAAGAGCTTGCTTTTGTATTTCTAATGATTGATCGGAAGTTGATACTCTAGCATAACCAAATAATCTCATATTCTACTTATATATAATACGGAATCTTTATATCCGATGAATGATTAGGAAAGTCTTTAATATTTCTTGTTATTAGTAAACCATTATTATATTGAGCAGTTGCCCATATTATGGCATCAGGTATTTTAATTCTATGTTTCTTCCTAAGAGATATGGCTATTTCACAAATTTCCTCATTAAGATTAATAACAGTAAAATTATTTAAAAATTCTCTAATAGCTTGTTCATCATCTTCTGTAGTTCCAACTAATATTTCTATTTTAGTTATCACACTAATTTGGGGATCCTTATATTGTTCAATTTCTTTACCGGCCTCTACAATCCCTTGTAAATAGTCTATTAAAATATTAGTATCAAATAATGCTTTCATTTAGACCATTCATCTCTTAGTTTTTGTTGATATAGCAAACTATCTATATTTTTTCCTTTCCAAATCCCAAATGCCATTCGATAATTTTCCTTACTTTTATTATAGCTACCAATATAATTATCTAAAGCTTGCCTTACAATTTCCGCTCTTGATACTTTTTTTCTTTTAGATAGCTGGTCTAGAATTTCTATTTGTTTATCAGGTATGTCAACTATTGTTCTCATAATGTTCTATTTCCAATTTATTATATGTGTTATCGTCATCTGATATAATAAGCTTTATCATTGAATTCAAGTTAATAGTTGTTACTTTCAATCAAAGAATTGTCTACTAAGTGGAATAGTATACTATACTGTCTACTATATGTTAATTATCGATTAAATAGATAATAAATTAAACCTATTTATTACTGTCCACTAACTTATAATTTATTGGACAGTGACTTAAGATAGCTTGCACTTTAAAACTTAAGAGTACTATAGAGATTTTGAGAATTCATAAGTTAATTTTGCTTTAAAGGCTTATTTTCTGTAATAGTACCAACTACTGTACCATTTAAGCTTACTCTATTGCTCCCTAAAATTATAGCTTTACGATAGTTTATATTGCGACAATATATTCTCAAAAATTTACGTATTTTAGTTTTAGGCAAATACTCTTGCTCTAACAAAAGTAACTCCTTATGAATACCAATAGCTAGGGGAGTAGGTGGGGTGGTAAAACATTTGGGGTAAGTAGTTTGCAGCAAGTTTAAGATATTAGTATATTCATCCTTGCTTAGTAATATTTTCGGTCGGGCTTTTAATTGAATTTGGGTGTTCTTCTCTTTGGAAGTGATGTTGGTATGGTTGTTTGTCTGTATAATTACAGGCTGAGCTGTATTATTGCCTGCTAGCTCAGCATTATTGTTAACGCTAGGTTTGACTTGAGTTATATTTGTCTTTAATCTTAATATTGGTCTATTATACATAATATATCTTATCATTATATCTTATCATTGGTAAGCGATATAGATGGAATTATCTAAAAGATTTTAGTTTTTGGATTTCTTCAATAGTTAAACCAGTAACCTTGGCAATGTACTCAAATGTATAAAAAATTCATACTAGCAAAAAAATTAGATAAAGTTATGCAGTTCTGCTCACAAATAACATACCCCCAAAAAATGTTTATGTTAGTGCTTTATCTACTATTTTAAAAGCATATAATAAAAAATTAAAGGTTAATGTGAAGTTGGTGCAGGCTAGTATGTTATTTCTCACAAAAAGGGGTTCGAAGCACAAATCCCCGCCGATAAACCAGCATGAACTAAGCCTTTTATAATATAGGTTTTAGAGTGTTTTTTGTGTTATTAATTAAACCATTTAAAAACTCGTATTTTTGTCTCCATTTAAACTATCTTTCAATTTTCTTTTTTGAATATAAGTATTAAGCGATATATGGTTATTATAACCAAAGAATTTGGATATTTTTCTTACCGACAGACCTAGTTTTAGTAATTCTTTAATTTTACTAACGTCTTTATCAAACTTGCTTTTTTGTATACTACCAATTGGTTTACCTAATATTTGTCCTTGAGCTTTTTTAAGTGCAAGGGCATCTTTAGTACGAACACTGATTAGATCACGTTCAAGATCTGAAAATAATGCAAACAAGGTAATTGTGACTTTGGAATTCATATCCTGCTTGCTAATGTCAAGGTTTTGTTTAAGTATTACCACTCTGATATTTTTTTTTACTAATTCATTGACCAGATCTATGACTTCAGGAGTACTCCTGCCAAGCCTACTCAGCTCTGTTACAATCAACATATCAGTACTACAGAGTTTTCCTAAAACGTCTTCTATCCTTCGCTGTTTAGAAGTTTTTCTAGAAGAAACTTGAATTTCAATAAACTCAGATATTTTTAGATTATTTCTCTGGGCATACTCTAATATTGCAAGTTTTTGATTATTTAATTCCTGTTTATCGGTTGAGGTACGAATATAAGCTATAATTTTGGTCATTCTCTAGCCTGTTAAGTTTTAACTGTATTTTTATGAAAAAACTATACATATTGTATTATTTATATAACATATATAGCACTTACAAAATAGCAGTATCTTATCGACCGTTTTATCATATACAAAAAGCTATGATTTATGGTTTTATGGTTACAGGTTATAAACGCATCAAAATTTTAAGCGAGGCTGAAGTCAATGATCTTTATTCTTTGCCAAAGTTCACATTAGAAGAAAGGATTGTTTTCTTTTCTTTAAATAAGAAGGAGAGGCAGCTCATTGAAAAAATTCCCGATATTTCTTCTAAAGTTCATGCAATATTATAACTTGGCTATTTTAAAGCTAAAGGTCGGTTATTTTCTTTTGACTACAAAGATGTTCTGCTAGACTTGGATTATGTGTTAACTCAGTATTTTGCCATACAAGATAAGCGTAAAAGTATATTGCTTAAGGCAAAAAAAGAAGAAAGCAATAAGAAAATTTTGGCTTTACTGAATTTTAGAGACTTCAATGATAAAGCACGTAAAGAGCTTGTAGAACAAGCTTTGCTTTTAGTGCGTATTCATGCAAATCATCTAGATATTTTTAGGGAAATACTATCTCAGATTCAGATAAAACAAATTGTATTACCAAGTTACACTATATTACACGATATAATCAGCCTATCAATCAGTATCGAATTTAAACGTATAGAAAATATACTTCGAGATAATATACCTCCAGCACTTGATAATTTTTTGTTAGGTATGACTCAATCAGGCTCTACAATGAATTTATCAACACTCAAGCGAGAACCAAAGAATTTTAAATACTCAGAACTCAAAGAAGAATGTGCTAAGTCTCGTATATATTCAGAATATTATAAACTATCCAAACAGCTAATAGATAAACTTGAAATATCACCTAAATGTATTAGGTACTACGCCAGTATTGCAGATGAGTATAATATTTACAGATTAGAGCAATTTAGCAAACCACTTAGAAACCTGTATTTGCTATGCTACATTAATCAGAGATACAAAGAGATCATCAATAATTTAGTTACTAGTTTTATCTATTGTAATAACAACTTCATTCAAGAGTCCAATGAATATGCTCATCAGCAACTCGTACTCCATACAGTTCATTATAATGATAATTTACCAAAAGTAAGTAGCTTATTAAGATTTATGGGAGAGGCGGAACAAATAGAGCATACAAATTTTTGGAAATCTGCGTACAATATTCTCCCTAAAACTCAGTATCTACCAACAGCTGACTATATTGAGGGACAATCCTTTGACTTTGAGTCTGCTAAATGGGAATTCTATGTTAATAAAGCCAAGCGTATTAAGGGTAATCTCCGTATGCTATTTAGATCAATAGAGTTTTGTAGCAGTAAAAAGGATGATGATTTAATGCAAGCAATATCCTTTCTACAGGATGTTTTTGATAAAGAAGTGCCGCTAAGTAAGATCGCTAACGATAAATTTCCTGACACATTTATTCCAAAAAGTATCAGAAAATATCTATATATTTTTAAAGGCAATGAAACTAACACCAAACCCTCTGATGCAGCACAAACGTCACCTACGTCCAACCAAAGTCAAATCTTGGCTGGAACTGCCGTAACCACAACTCCTACGGCTGTTACTACAGCAACTAAACCAACCTCAAGCACGGCTACAACCTCCAATGCTTATCATCTAGATAAATATGAGTTTTATCTATACCAATCTATTGTAAAGGAAATTGATAAGGGGAATATTTTTTGTAATGAAAGTACTAAGTATAAAAGCCTAAGCACGGATCTTGTTTCTGATAAGGTATGGCAAAATAAAGACGAACTCATACAAAAACTGAACTACCCTAATATTGCTGTTGATATAGAACAAAGACTTGATGAATTAGAAACAAAACTTCATGCAAAAACTTTAGAAGTGAATAGAAAAATTGCTAGTAAAGAAAATAGCCACATTAAAATAAAAGAGAGTAAGACTAAAGCTGGCAAAGAGGATAAAGATGGTAACAAGAACTACAAATGGCACTTAATCAATCCTACTGTAGATAAGAGAGATGATAATTTCTTCGCTGGAATACCAAATATTAATATTAGTGAGTTGTTATATTGTATCAATGAGCAAACCAACTTCTGTGAAGCTTTTGATCATATCAAACCACGTTACTCTAAGCAAAAAGCTGATTATGAAGGAATCATTGCCTGCATTGTAGCCAATGGGTTTAGTTTTGGTACTTATCGCATGGCACGAAGTTGTGATATAAGCTATAGCACTCTGAGTAATATAGAAAAAAACTTTTTGAGCCTAGAAAATTTACGAGAGGCTAATGATATTATCAGTAACAAAATAGCTAGTCTTAAGGTATTTAACTCGTGGAACATTTTGACGGATAAATTACTAGCTGCAGTAGATGGCCAAAAGTTTGAAACAAGGTTAGATACTATGCAAGCAAGATACTCTCCCAAATATTTTGGCTTATATAAAGGCATTGTTCCGTTTAGTATGGTACTTAACCATGTGCCGATCAATTGCAAGATGATTGGTGCGAATGAGCATGAGAGCCATTATACCTACGACATTATATATAATAATACCTCTGACATTGATCCAAACGCCATATCAGGAGATATGCATTCAATTAACAGGGTTAACTTTGCTGTGCTTGATTCCATAAGCAAATTATTTATGCCAAATTTTAGCGACCCAAAAGAACAAGTCAAAAGCCTTAGAAGTATGAAGCCTTTGACCTTATACAAAGACTGCTTTATCAAACCAACTAAACTCGCCAATAGAAAACTCATCACAGAAGAATGGGATAATATTCAAAGAATATTTATATCGCTCGCGACGATGGAATCAACCCAAGCTACTATTATAGGTAAGTTGTCATCTCATAAGAGGTACAGCAGAATTAAAACAGCTCTTTGGGAATATGATTCAATACTGAAAAGTCTCTATTTATTAGATTTCATCGATGATGACATTTTACGGAGTCAAATTCGTAAAGCTTTAAACAGGGTTGAAGCTTACCACCAGCTACGTAGAGCTATAGCAAAAGTACATAGTGGGAAGTTTAGAGGACAGACCATTTTAGAGAATGAGATATGGAATCAATGTTCTAGATTACTGGCGAATTCTATAATATTATACAATGCAATTATACTAGACAAACTGCTTGCAGAGCTTACCACACAAGGAAATATAGAGGGAATAAACTATTTAAACAGCGTGTCTCCAGTAAGGTGGGAACATATTAACTTTATCGGCAAATATGAGTTTATGCAAGTAAAAGAGACAATAAAAATAGAGGATATAGTTGCACAGTTACAAAAAAATCTAAAAACAACCTTGTAAACCTAGAGATATAAGGTACATAGAGCATCCTAGTTTATCGGCGGGGATTTGTGCTTTGGATACCATCATCAAGTTTATCTAAAATCGTTAATGCTTTAGTACAATAACGAATCGATTGTTCAAAATTTTTTAATATTTTTTTATGATATAGTGAAACACATTGAATTAGATGAGTTTATATGATATAAATAAGAGAAAAAATGTCAACAAGCCCATATAGTCAAGATTTAAGAGAAAAAGTAATAAATTATATAGAAAAAGGTAATAGTCAAAGATCTGCTGCTAAGATATTTGATATACACGAGAATACAATTAGTCGTTGGAAGGTAAGGAAGAAAAAAGAAGGAACAATATTAGCAAAAGTAAGATTAGGATTTAAAAGTAAAGTTGACAAGCAACAATTAGAAGATTTTGTCAAAAATAATTCAAATATTATGCTAAAAGATATTGGTAAGAAATTTGGGATTACAGGCACTCAAGTTGGAAGAATATTAAAGAAGTTAGGCTATAGTTATAAAAAAAAACCTTTAGCTATTTGGAAGCAAGTGCAGAGAAACGATCTGAATATTTAGAAAAGGTCAGTAAATATGACAAAGAGCAAATAGTATATCTTGATGAAAGTGGTATAGATAGGACTATTTGCCAAGATAGAGGTTGGGGTAAGATAGGAGAATTGTTGCTAGGACAAAAAAGTGGTAAACAGTATCAAAGAACTAATATCATAGCTGGTTTGGTAAATAATAAGCCGATAGCCCCTTTTGTGTTTAATGGAACTTGTAATACAGAACTATTTAATAATTGGGTTGAGAAGTTTTTAATTAAAGAATTAAAAGCAGGACAGGTTGTAGTACTGGATAATGCTAGTTTCCATAAATCAAAGAAGACGAAAGAATTAATAGAATCAGTAGGTTGTAAGGTTATTTTTTTACCCCCATATTCACCAGACTTAAATCCAATAGAAAAATTTTGGGCTAATATGAAAAAATGGATTAAAAATAAAATAATAGAAACTAGTAAATTATTTGAAGCTATTTCTATGTTCTTTGTCACCTAATTCAATGTATTTTACTATATGTTCCCATTACTCCTAAGTATCTAGCGTAATAAAACTTTTGATTTTCAGACATTTGCCACAATTTAAATTCTTTGTTCTTATCTTTCTTACTAAACCAATCAGCCATTTGTTGTGCT
This sequence comes from Candidatus Tisiphia endosymbiont of Ditula angustiorana, assembly GCF_964026425.1. Taxonomy (NCBI): domain Bacteria; kingdom Pseudomonadati; phylum Pseudomonadota; class Alphaproteobacteria; order Rickettsiales; family Rickettsiaceae; genus Candidatus Tisiphia; species Candidatus Tisiphia endosymbiont of Ditula angustiorana. The sequence continues at coordinate 1,538,570 of NZ_OZ032143.1, read as the reverse complement.
TTATTATTATGAAGATTTACATATAGAGAAAATAACTCACTTCTTAAAATCATGATCGCATATATGTTAATATTATACTCTTCAGAATTTTTTAGAATAATTTCTAAATTCTCTGGTATAGTCTGGGCAGTTCTCCACAAATGTCCGGAGTAAGTTCCTTTTGCTTTAGGTATTTTGGCAATAATATTTTCTAAATATATTTTATTATTATCACCATTTAGTTCCATTATTTTATTGCTAACTATATCATGCATTTCAAAAATAGGGTTATCTTCGCTAGGACTAATATTACTGATTAGCATAAATTTAGATAATTGATATATATCATCATCTAAACTATCTTTATGATCAGTAATGGTGGTAAGAAGCTGTTTTGAGAAGGTTTGATTATTTAATAAAGCTATTTTATTTAGCAACTTTATTGCACTTGGTTTTAATTGTTGAATAACCATATTAATATTTGTGTCGATAACAAGGTGTATGACCGTATTTGGTAACAAGGTAATTGTCCGTAAATAGAGTATAAGTCTCTCTCAATTAGAAGAGAGAGGTTATGCCAAGTAAGACAAACATATTACAAGAGGTTATAAAAATGCGATTTGAAGAAATATACGACAGATACGATAGAGGAGAAATTAGCAACGAAGTTGCAGCAGATTTATTAGGATGTAGTGAGAGAACATTTAGACGAAAGAAAGTGAGGTATGAAGAAAGTGGATTTTTTGGTCTGTTAGATAGAAGGATAGGTCATATGCCACCTAACAAAGTAGCAGTAGATGAAGTAGAGCAAATGCTAAAATTATACGAAGAAACATACTATGATTTTACATCTAAGCATTTTCATGAACAGCTAGTAAAGAAACATAAATTTAAGCATAGTTATAATTTTGTTAGGATATCGCTGCAAGGATGTGGATTAGTAACTAAACTTACTAATAAGAAACCTCACCATCGTCTTAAAAGACCTAGGAAGCCCATGGTTGGCATGATGCTGCATCAGGATGGTTCTACACATGAGTGGATTTATGGACTAGGGTATCATCCGGATTTGATAGTGACAATGGACGATGCTAGCAATGAAATATATTCAGCATTTTTAATAGAAGAAGAAGGAACAGCAAGTTGTTTTATAGCCCTGACAGAAGTCATAGAAGCTAAAGGGTTATTTAGTTCTCTGTATGTGGATAGAGGTAGCCATTATGCTTACACGGCAATAGCCGGTGGTAAGGTAGATAAGAATAACCCGACACAAGTAGGAAGAGCGTGCAAGCAACTTGGCATTCAGCTTATCCATGCCTATTCCCCAGAGGCGAGAGGTAGGTCAGAGAGGATGTTTGGCTCTCTTCAGAAGCGGTTACCACAAGAATTCAGAGTAGCTGGTATTAGAACGATTAGAGAGGCAAATTGTTATCTTAAGGAAGTTTTTGTTCCAGAATATAATGAGCAGTTTTGCGTGACCCCAGAGCTTAAGGAGAGTGCGTTTATCCCCTATACTGGAAGGGATTTACAAGATATATTATCGATTCAAGAGGAAAGAGTAGTAGCAAAAGATAATACTGTTTCCTATAACAAAAAACTCTTGCAAATCCCAAGTAATGACCAGAGGTATCATTATGTAAAATGTAGAGTAATGATACATGAATACACCAATGGAGAACTGGCTATTTTCCATGGTGCTAGGAGAGTAGCAAAATATGATGCAAGTGGCAAGGTAATTGTGAAGTTAAGCAAAAAGGCTGATAGCGTCAATATTGCAGCCTAAAGTGAGCTAGTTATTGTGAATCACTAACTTTAACTGGTTGTGGAATTATGGATAACTTCTAACGAAGTTTCCCACAATTCCACAACCACAACCATCTAAATTTTAAAAAATATTTTTTAAGAATTTAAAAAAAAGATTCACAATAAAACGGACAATTACCTTGTTACAAAACCCGGACATTTTAGAATGTTATTGACAAACCATATTAATATTTGTTGCTATTTTATCAGTTGATTGATAAATTCTCTTTTTATACTCCTCTTTGATCTAAACCTTTAATTTTGTTAAGCAATTGAGTTCCTTGCACTATCAATATTGGATAACCACTAAAAGATTGTGTTAAAAATTTGATATTATTGTTATCCTTATTATCCAATAAGTTATTAGCTAAAGCTACAATAGTAGACCTATCAAGTAGGGTCATTGCTATAACATTAGGTAACTTTTCATTATCTTGCGAACAAAACGCGACATGACCATTATGTTCCCAATCAATTAAATCCTGTACTTTTTTATTTTCATTAACTTTTAAATTATCGAACACCAATAACCACTTATTAGTAGAAGTTAAATATGATATTACTTCTTTTTTTGCTAAAGCAACTTCTTCAGATATATTAGTTTGTTTGATCATATTGAGTTGTTTAGCTAATCTGACAAATTGTTCATTAAAATCAAGGTTACAATCAAAAAACCAAATTATATCATAATTATTTTTATTCTCATAACCATACATCCTAATCAGTTGAGTTTTACCTATACCACTAGTACCAACTATACTTGCTTGTCTGTATTTACTTAAATATTCATCAAGGATTTTAAGTTGTTGTTCATGATTGACAAAATAACTAACTGGGGTGATCAAATTAGATATTTGTTCTTTTGCCAAAGTTCTAGGGTGTGTCATCAATTAAGTTGACAGGAGCGTTTATTTGTTGTGTAATAGAGAAAAAATTAAGGATAAATTTTCTCTATGCGTCGATATGCTCTACGTGACGATCAATGGGATCGGATTAAAGATAAGCTACCTGGAAGGGAAGAGTCTGTTGGTGTAACAGCCAAGGATAATCGCCTATTTGTAGAAGCAGTCTTGTATCGATATAGGGCTGGTATACCTTGGAGAGACCTACCTGAACGTTTTGGAGATTTTCGAGTGATTCACCTACGTCATTCAAGGTGGAGCAAGACAGGTGTGTGGAAAAAGGTTTTTGAGATGCTGGCTGAAGATGCTGATAACGAGTATGCCATGATTGATTCAACCATTGTTAGGGCTCATCAACATAGTGCCGGTGCTAAAAAAAAGAGTTAGATGATGACCAAGCAATTGGACGAGGTAAAGGGGGGCTGAGTACTAAAATCCATGCCACATGTGACGCTCTAGGGAATCCAACGGGATTCCATCTTACCCCGGGTCAAGCTCATGATTTGCAAGGATCTGATGTTTTGATGAATGAATTGACGAAAGCGGATGCTGTACTTGCTGATAAGGCTTATGATGCCGATGTACGTATGCGAGATAAGCTGAAAGATAAGGGATGTATAGCTGTGATTCCCCCAAAGAAGAATCGTGTGAATCCAGCTAAGTATGATAAGGACCTATATAAAGCTAGGCATTTGATTGAGAACTTTTTTGCAAAATTGAAGCAATATAGAGCTATTGCAACACGATATGACAAAACATCTCAGAACTTTTTGGGTGCTGTTTATATGGCTTCCATGGTAATTTGGCTCAATTGATGACACACCCTAGTATTAATGATTAATAATATGATTAATAGTAAAGATTTTTTCATATAATGAAACTGGTGAAAAATAAATTATGCCCTAACGGTACGTATAAAACACATTATACGAATAATTATAAAGAATAAGCAAAAATAATTCAACTTAAGTTTAAATATTATATAATGGACTGAAAAAATTAGGGGTTATATTCTTTTATGAGCATATTTGCCGGGGGCAAGTTCGATGGATTTTAAACTATCATAATCTAGCGATTTTATTAACTCACCACTATTATCTTCTAACCAAGTAAGCCAGTAAGGCCACCATGATCCTTGATGCTCGTCAGCATTAATAAACCATGATTCACTAGTAAAGGTTAAGTCTTTATTAGTTTTATAATTATATTTAGACATTGCAGGAGGATTAACCACACCTGCAACATGTCCAGAACTTGCAAGACAAAAGGTTTTGTTACCTTTTAATAGTTTTAATCCTTCATACACTGATTGCCACGGAGCTATATGATCCTCATTTGCAGCAAGGAAAAAAGAATTACAGTCAATCTTGCTCAAATCAATTGGCGTACCAAATAATGATAAGTTACTCGGTTCTTTCAATAAATTATTTAGATACATATTACGTAAGTAATAGCTATACATATTAGTTGGTAAATTCGTTGGATCAGCATTCCAATATAATAAGTCAAATGGCATTGGAGTTTGACCAAGCAGATAGTTATTAACAAAAAACGACCATACTAAATCATTAGCTCTTAGCAAACTAAAGCTATTCGACAAATAATGACCATCAAAATATCCTTTAGAATTCATTTCTTGTTCGATCATGGCAATCGATGACTCATTGACAAAAATACTTACTTCCCCAGGATTTTTAAAGTCTAAAAGGGTAGTAATAAAGCTGACACTATTAATATAATTTAAATTATTTGCCTTCAGATAAGCAATGGCAGTCGCAAGAAAAGTTCCACCAATACAATAACCCATAGCATTAATATGGTTATATCCAGACTGCATTATATATTCACAAGCTTCTAAAACTCCTTCTTTTAAATAGTCCTCAAAACTTTTATCAGCTAGAGTTTCATCGGGATTAACCCAAGAGACCATATATACTTGAAAATTATGTTCGACAAGAAATGCTACCATTGAATTATGTTCAGATAGATCAAGTATATAGTATTTATTAATACAGGGTGGAATTATAAGTAATGGTATCGCACGTGTTTTTTGCTTAGGTTCATAACATATTAACTGTATTAATTGATTCTGAAAAACAATTTTTCCTTTAGTAGTAGCTATATTTTTGCCAAGTAAAAAAGCATTATTATCGGTAGTTTTTATATTTAATATATCACTAGAATTTCTTATATCTGCAAGAAAGTTCTCTAAGCCTTGAACAAGATTTTGACCACCTGTTTCCAAAATTTTACTAAGAACTATTGGGTTGCCAAAAGCAAAATTTGACGGAGAGAAAGCATTAATAAATTGATGCGTCATAAATGCCAAATGCTGTTTAAGGTCAGGTGCTAGTTCATATTGTTCGATATTATCCTGTAACCATTCTGAAGACATTAAATAGAACTGCTTAACAAAATCAAAATACGCATTATCCTGCCAAGCTAAATCCTTAAACCTTCTATCTTTACTATTTGGTGAAAAAAGAGGAGTAGTTGATTTTCCTACAAATTTCTCTACTGAATTTATAACAAGATTCTGAAATTTCTCAACATACTGAATATTTAGTTGCCAAAATTTTTCAGGATTTTCTATAAATTGTTCACTTAAGCTTGATAATATAACTCTATTTTTATCCATATCAATAAGAGATGCAGGGATCATATTCCCCCTACCCTGCATAAGACAAAGTATTATCTCTTGGTATTTATCACTAACTTTTTTTATATTTTTGATTATTTCATCACTAGAAATATTATCCATTATATCCAATTCCAATTCTTCAAATCATTTAAGTAACCTCAAATATCGATGTAAGACATCGGTTTAATAGCCTAGGGTGACATCCCTGCCCCTTCGGATGTCATCAACCCGCGTAGGCAGGGGGCTAAAGAAGTAGAGAGGATTAGGTGCTTAAACATTATTAGATCCCAGCGAAAGCTGGGATCTAATAATGTTTAATAGTCTTTTAGGCTATTTTTTTAGATTCCGCTACCTGTGCGGGAATGACAGCTCTGGGTAGTAACTACAACTGTATATTAGCGTAGTTAATAATGGGAAATGGTATAATAAGTCAATATTGGCTTATCAATATTTCAAGTTTTTGTGGATATACCAAGCATATCCCAAATTTTGTCAATCTTTTCAACAACTTCACTAGTCATTTCTATTTTCTTACCCCAAACTCTATTAGTTTCTGGGGCTATTTTATTAGTTGCATCTATTCCCATTTTACTACCAAGGCTAGACACAGGTGAGGCAAAATCAAGATAATCTATTGGTGAATTATCGATAAAAGTAGTATCCCTAGAAGGATCTACCCTAGTCGATATGGCCCAAACCACTTCTTTCCAGTCACGAATATCTATATCATCATCTACCACAATAATAAATTTTGTATACATGAATTGTCTTAAAAATGACCAAATCCCCATCATTATTCTTTTTGCATGACCTGCATAAGCTTTGCGAATAGATACCACAGCAACTCTGTAAGAACAGCCTTCAGGTGGCAACCAAAAATCAACGATCTCTGGAAATTGCTGTTGAATTATCGGAATAAACATTGCATTTAATGCTTCACCAAGTATAGATGGCTCATCTGGGGCTTTACCAGTATAAGTACTTAAATATATGGGTTGCTTTTTCATGGTAATAGTCTTAACATTAAACACTGGAAAATATTCAACATCATTATAGTAACCTGTATGATCACCAAATGGTCCTTCTGGTAGATACTCCTCAAAACTTACATGCCCTTCAATAACAATTTCACTATGAGCTGGCACTTTCATATCTATACTGACACAATTTACTAGTTCAATTGACTTACCTCTTAATAATCCAGCAAAATTATACTCAGACATATTATCGGGTAGCGGCATAACAGCAGCCATAGTTACAGCAGGACTTGCCCCAATAACCACTGCAGCAGGGAAAGGATCAATCTTTGCTGATTGCCAACGCTTATGTTGCTGAGCTCCACCTCGCATTTTAAGCCAGCGCATAATAAGTTTGTTACGCTCTACTACCTGCATTCGATATATACCAAGGTTAAAATTATCTATTTTTTCTAAGCTAGGTCCTTTTGTAACAACTATTGACCAAGTAAGTAGTGGCGAAATATCAAGAGGCCAGCAGGTTTGTATCGGCAATATATTAACATCAGGATCATTAATTATCACTTCTTGACAAGGAGCTTTTGACAAAATCTTGGGTGACATAGCCAATATTCTTTTGGCGAGTGGCCACATAGCAAAGGTTTCTTTAAAGGAAGAAGGTAATTCTGGTGCTTTAAGAAAAGCTAGCAATTCACCAAATTTCCCCAACTCTTCTGTATTTTTTAAACCAAGTCCTAAGGCAATTCGCCGCGTGCTGGCATATAAATTAGTTAAAACTGGCATATCAGATTTAGTCCCATCATCTCTAATAACATTTTCAAACAAAAGAGCAGGACCATCTTTTATTAAAACTCTTCTACTGATTTCTGTTATTTCAAGGTTAGATGATACAGGATAAGATATACGATTTAGGAGACCATTTTGCTCTAAAATTTTTAGAAATTGTGGTAAATCTTGAAAACTCATATAATTTTACGAAAATATAAATACAGGCTTAAAATAATAGCGATAATAATGTTAGCATAACAAGCAAAGATAAAATTTAAATCTTTAGAAGCAAGATTTTGTAATACAAAGTGTAAATATGTGATAATTATTGCAGAAAGTGCCGTAATTAAAATCTGCCTTAGACTAGATTTTTTATTATAAGGCTGTCTTAAAAAAACCGACAATGTTAGAAAAACAAGTACAAAATTATACATTGGCCAAATCAATCTTTGATGTCCCTCAGCAATTAATTTAATCTTCCTCTGCTTCGATAGATTATTGTTGGGTTTTAATAATTCATGAATATAATATTCATTGATTTCTCGACTATACTCTTCTTTTTCCAATCTTTTAGCATCATTACTGACTAATTCTACTGTTAGAACATCAAATGATAAATTAGTTAAATTACCATTATAGTCATATACCTGCCTAACTCCATCTTTTAGTTGAAAAAACGAGGAGTTGTTGTATATTTTAAATACCCCCAATCTAGAAAATAAAATTGCATGATTATCATGTTTACGATTATCAAAAAGGATTAAATCTTTCATAGTACCATCAGCCAATCTTTTATCAAAATAAACTGTGATATCTTTAGAAATTGTATTAAATGTCTTCTCATTTAGTAAAGTGGATGCATAATTATTTTTCATGAAATTAAGATCTGATTTAAGCTTTGCATAAGATAATGGCAATAAACTAGTCGAAATATAATAAGCAAATAACGTAACTGCCAAGGCTACAATCAATGCTGGACTAGCTAGTTGTATATTACTTAATCCCAAATTTTGCAGAATAATTATCTGACGCCTCTCACTTAAAGCATTATAAGTATAAATAATAGTGATAATAGTTGCAAAAGGTAGCAAAATAAATAACAAAGATGGAATAACTAAAATAATTAAATTTAAGAAATCCTGAGCTTTTATTCCTTTATCAATTAAGTGTAAAAACTTTAATATCTGGGTAATCCATACAAGGCTAGTGATCGAGAAAATAATTATCACCAAGGATGGTACAATATTTCTTATTATATAACGTTTATATATTAACATTCTGTAATCAATCTATTGTCTTTCAAATATAACTAAGTGTGCAAGTTTTGTTAACTTAAGCAACCTCGGTGTCATCCCACAACTGTCGAAAGTTAGTAAATACAGCGTCTCTATAAGTCTATTAGCGAGGAGGTCGTAAGGCCGACGAAGCAATCCAGTAACATCTATAGCTTGTTTCCTAGATTGCTTCGCTTACGCTCGCAATGACGCTATGGTATAGGTTCGACAGTTATGGGTATCATCCCCGCCTACGCGGGAATGACAGCGTTTTGCGTATACTGCTATGATTTCAAGAGTTGGGTAGACGATAGTATAACTTCAAGAAGAGCTAGGCAGTAGCAAAGTCGAGCTGCTAGGCGTACATGAGTAACGGAACAGCCTCGATCTTTGGTCGCAGGAATGCCAATCCTTGAAGTTCTACCTGAGTATATAACTAATTTTCAAAATCAAAGTCTTTCCCTTGTTCAATATATTGTCTTATTCTTGACATTAATTCTTGGAAATACACCAAATTATGCCACGTCATAAGTACTGCCCCTAGAATCTCTTTTACCTTTACCAAATGATGTAAGTAAGCTTTATTATAATTTTTACATGCTGGGCATGGACAATCATATTCTAGCGGTTCATGATCGCTACTATACTTACTATTGCGAATATTTACTATACCATATTTGGTAAAAGCTTGACCATTCCGGCCCGAACGGGTTGGAATAACGCAATCAAACATATCTATTCCCCTTGCAACCGCACCAATAATATCAGCTGGTTTACCAACCCCCATAAGATATCTTGGCTTATATTTAGGTAACAAATCCGGAGCATAGTCTAACACATTGAACATTACTTCTTGCCCCTCACCTACTGCTAGACCTCCGATAGCATACCCTTCAAAATCTAATTCTACCAAATTCTGTGCTGACTGAACACGTAACTCCTGATATATACTCCCCTGTACAATACCAAATTGACCATAACCTTCTCTTTGAACGAAGGCTTTTCTTGACCTCTCTCCCCATCTAGATGTCAATTCCATAGATGATTTTGCTTGCTCAAATGTTGCAGGATATGGAGTACATTCATCAAACGCCATAGTAATAGTGCTATCAAGAAAATATTGTATCTCAGTTGCACGTTCGGGAGTTAACATATGCTTACTACCATCAATATGAGAGTTAAAAATTACACCTTCTTCGGTAATTTTACGTAATTTCGATAGGGACATGACCTGAAAACCACCTGAGTCAGTAAGTACAGGCTTTGACCAGTTCATGAATTTACGCAAACCCCCAAGCTTAGCAATTCTTTCAGCAGTTGGTTGCAGCATTAAGTGATAAGTATTACCAAGTACTATATCAGCTCCGGTAGACTCTACCGCTTCAGGTAACATGGCTTTTACCGTACCTTTCGTACCAACTGGCATAAAAGCTGGGGTACGTATCTGACCGTGCCTAGTAGTGATAACACCAGTTCTTGCTTTTTTATGTTGAAACTTTAAGTCAAATGAAAATTTTTGCACTATTAATTTACCTTTTCAATACACATAGCTATCCCCATCCCCCCACCTATACAAAGTGTTGCTAGCCCTTTTTTCGCGTTAATTTTTTGCATTTGATGAATTAATGTTACTAAGATTCTTGCTCCACTTGCTCCTATTGGATGACCAAGAGCAATAGCCCCTCCGTTCATATTAACTTTATTAATATCCCAATTCATCTGTTGATTTACATAAATAGCTTGAGCGGCAAAAGCTTCATTAGCTTCTATTATATCTAGATCTTCTACTTTCCAACCAGCTTTGTCCAAGCTGGTACTGGACCTGTTCCCATAATATTTGGATCTACCCCTACTTCAGCATATGATACAATTCTAACAAGAGGTTTTAGATTATATCTCTTTAATGCTTCTTCAGATACTACCATTAAACAAGCTGCTCCATCATTAATAGAAGAAGCATTACCAGCTGTTACAGTACCTTCTTTGTCAAAAGCTGGACGTAGTTTAGCTAAAACTTCTGATTTAATATCAGCTCTAATTCCCTCATCTTGATCAAACAGCAATGTAACTTTTTGCATCTTAACCTCTACTGGTAAGATCTCGTCTTTAAAACGACCTTCTGCTTGTGCTTCACGTGCTTTTTGGTGTGATCTTAGTGCGAATTCATCTTGCATTTCTCTAGTAATATTAAATCTTTTAGATATATTTTCGGCAGTAATTCCCATTAAATTATTAGAAAATACATCGGTCAAACCATCATACTGCATCAAATCTACCATTTGTGTGCTACCTAACTTATAGCCAGCACGAATATACGATCCATGTAAACCCAAAGACATATTTTCTTGCCCGCCAGCTATCACAATCTCATTATCACTTGCAATAATGCTACTTGCCGCTAAACATACCGTTTTTAACCCAGATCCACATACTTTATTAACTGTGAAGCCTGTAACTTCTTTAGGTAATCCAGCTTGGATTAGAGCTTGCCTAGCAGGATTTTGTCCTACGCCACCAGTGATTACCTGCCCCATTATTACTTCATTAATAATGGCTGGATCTAGTTTGCTATCTTTTAAAATTGATTCTATAATGATAGCTGCAAGTTTGGTTGCTGGAATTGATCCTAGGCTTCCTAGCAGAGATCCTACTGCTGTTCTTTTTGCATGAGTTATATAAACTGCCTTTTTACTCATCGAATATACTCCTTAAATAAGATATCTAAATTATCATTAATCAAATAGCTAATATGACCACCTGGTACTTCGAAGATCATAGATTCTCTAAATAATTTGTGTAAAGATAAAATGGATGATTTTGGTACTATTTTATCGTTATTTGCAATTATTTGATATACTGGTTTATTTATTAATGTCGGATCAATGGTGATATTATTGACTTTCCATTAGGCTTCTTTCGAAACTAGACAATGATGTAGAATGGTGTTATAAATATCTGATTTGAAGTAATAATATGAAATTCGATCAGATTAAAGAGTTAGAGGATGAAAAATTTCGTCGATTAACAGGAGTAAAGAAGGGAACATTCTCAAAGATGGTGGATATTTTGAGGCAAGCTGATGGTCTTAAGAAATCAAAAGGTGGGCGTAAAAATAAGCTCAATTTGGAGGAACAGTTGCTGATGGTCTTAGAATACCTTAGAGAATACCGTACTTATTTCCATATAGGTCAGAACTATGGGATTAGTGAAAGTTCAGCATATAAAGCTGTTAAATGGGTAGAAGACACCCTAGTTAAACACCCAAACTTTGCTCTTCCAGGTCGTAAAGCTCTAATGAAGAGTGATATGAATTATGAAGTAGTCTTGATTGATGCTACTGAGAGTCCTATAGAAAGACCCAAAAAAAACAAAAATTCTATTATTCAGGAAAGAAGAAAAGGCATACACTAAAAACTCAAATAGTGGTAGACAAGAAAACACACCAAGTAATATGTACAGATTTTTCTAACGGTAAAAAACATGACTTTAGATTATTTAAGGAATCCAAAATTCTTATCCATCCTAAGGTTAAAGCGATTACTGATACAGGATATCAAGGTATACTGCTCGTAAATGAAGAGTTGGTAGACGAAGATCAAAATCAACAAGTGCTAGGAGTGTCCAAGCCGAGGAGCACAGCGTACATTAGTACGTGAGCACCGCAGGTCTTGGACAACAACAACGCAATTGTTGATTTTCATCGAGTATATACAAAAAATTCACAATAATTCTGAATTACCAAAGAAAAAAAGCAAGAAAAATCCTTTAACTAAAAATGATAAAAAGAATAATCGTAGGTTAGCAGGAGAAAGAGTTCTAAATGAAAACGTTATTGGTATGCTAAAACGGTTCAAAATTATTGCTGACAAATATCGAAATAGACGTAAAAGATTTGGTCTTAGATTTAATTTGATCTCTGGCATTTATAATTTTGAACTACGTCAACCAGTTTCGAAAGAGGTCTATTGAAGTTTTGCAAGCATATTATTGCCTACTACATCATCCATAATTTGTATATATGTATTTCTAGACAAAGCAGTTCCAGACATCAACCAATTTTCTACTCTAAAAGATAAATCTCTTATTTTTGGTACAGTTATGGTAAAAAATTTATCAAGTTTTGTACTGAAATAATTTGGCATTAATAGGAAAAAAAGAATCTGAATATGTAGTTCAGGAATCATTGGCAAATTTCGTACATAATAATCTAGACCAAGATATTGGTATATATTCCTTGCTGTAGCAAAATGGGAGAAATCCCAAGGTGTTGAAAGTAATGTTAATGTTCTTATCATGTTTGGTACTATTATAGTGGCTGCCATTCCTATAATACCACCAATGCAGTGTCCCACTAAGTCTATTTGATAATTTTTTTGTCTTAAATTGCTAATAATTTCAACTACCCTCTTTACGTAGTCTTCTAACAAATAATCAGCTTCATCAACTTCAAACCAATCAACTAGAAACACCTCACCACAATGTCTTAAGTTATCAACAAAGCTTTTTGATTTAGCTAAGAAGAGAATTTCCGGGGAATTAAAGATCGAAGGAATAACTAAAAATATTCTTTTATTACTAATAATGCAATCTTGCGATGCCAGTGTTTTATAATATAAAATTTGATAATATTTTGTTTTAGTTATTTTTTTACCCAAGGAACAATACTTATTACCCAATAAATATTTTGATGAATAATCACTATATTGATCAAAATATTTTTGATATTTGTCATTGTCCAACATATTTTTTTATACACTAATTAATTACTAGGACCAATTAAAATATCTTGACATAGGGAGGCTAATAATATATAAGTTCCTAACTTTCTTTGGTTTCCATAATAGCCTTAAGCCATTATAGAAAAACTCTTGAACATGTCCTCAAGTTTTTTTTTTGTCTTAGGGAATCCTTATTATGACTAGTATACAGTCAAACTTATTTAAAAGCAAATTCAGAACTATATTTTGGTCTATCCATAATCATGAACTTGGAAAATTCATACCTATGTGTGGTCTGATGTTTTGCGTCCTATTCAATCAAAACATATTAAGAATTTTAAAAGATAGTATTTTAATTTCAGAGATTAGTGCTGAAGTAGTAAGTTTTACTAAAGTTTATTGTGTAACACCTGCAGCAGCTTTATTCGTTATAATCTATGCTAAGATGCTTAATCATTTTAGTTTTGAAAAGATTTTTTGCTATTTAATCACTTTTTTTGTTGGATTTTTCATTCTTTTTGCTTTCATTATTTATCCAAATGTCGATATTTTTCATATTAGTCCAAATTCGCTAGAACAAATTATGGGGACTTATCCTCATCTTAAATGGTATATAGCTTTAATTGGTAATTGGAGTTATGTGGTTTTCTATACATTATCTGAACTTTGGCCAAATATCTTTTATGTTTTACTTTTTTGGCAGTTTGCTAATGAACTCACTACAACAGAAGAAGCAAAAAGGTTTTACACACTTTTTTCATTATTTGGCAATTCTTCTTTAATATTTGTGGGCTTTTTGATGATGAACTTATCATCTGAGAACACTATTGCTAAATATTTCTTAACCGTATCGGATAACAAAACTACACTTATAAAAATATCAACAAGTCTCGTGGTAGTTTCTGCTGTTATATCATGTTTACTTGTAAAATTTATTACCAAAAATGTTTTTATAAATCCAACATTTTATGCAAATGCTAAAGGTGGTAGATCCACTAAAGAGGGAATGGGTTTAATTGAAAGTTTTAAATATATAATAAGATCAAAATATTTATGGTTAATGCTAATTTGCTCTGCTGCCTTTGGTTTATCAATGAATTTAGTAGAAGCAGTATGGAAAGCAAAAATTAAGGAATTATACCCCACTGTTAATACTTATGCAGAATTTAATAGTCTTTACATTCTTTGGACTGGAGTTGCTATTATGGTAATGACTATAATAGGCAATAATATAATGCGTAGTCATGGCTGGTTTGTTGCTGCAGTAATTCCACCAATTGTCATGATGATTACTGGTATATTGTTTTTTATCTTAATCGTATTTGACCACCAAGTATTATCCATATTTGATAGTGCTATTCTCATGACACCATTGGCTCTTGCGGTATCAATTGGTGCTTTACAAAACATTCTAGTGAAGGGTAGTAAATATTCAATTTGGGATACCTCAAGAGAAATGTTATATATTCCTCTTGACCAAGAACTAAAGACAAAAGGTAAGGCAGCTGTAGACGTCATTAGCTCAAAGGTTGGTAAATCTTCGAGCGGTTTAATACAGTCAATTATTTTCACATTAATACCAACAGCTACTTTTAGCTCTATATCACCATTTTTAATGGTGGTATTTACCATTGTTTGTATTGTATGGATTCACTCGGTAAGAAAAATATACTTTGAGTATAAGAAAATTGCCTAGCCTACTCACTATGCACTACTATTCGCTTATCCCTGCCCCTTCGAGTCACCCCTGCGTAAACAGGGGTCTAAATAGCATAGAAAGCATGTTATACCATTTCCCATTATTAACTACGCTATTTAACACTACAGTGTAGTACTAATGTCAAAACGATGTCATCCCAGCGAAAGCTGGGATCTAATAATGTTTAATAGTCTTTTAGGCTATTTTTTTAGATTCCTGACCGAAGCGGGAATGACAGCCTTGGGTAGTAACTACAACTGTAGTATTAGCGTAGTTAATAATGGGAAATGGTATTACTCATCATTTTTTACTACCAATACTTCTAATCCTTTTATTCTATTAAAATCTCGTCCATTCAAAGTTAATATTGGATATCCATGAGATATACAGGGTAATTTAAAAGTCACACTTTAAAGTTAAAAAACCGAAATAATTTTAGATGGGCATGTGCTTACAAACGTCATTGCGAGGAGGTTGCTTGCTGCAACCGACTAAGCAATCCAGCAAAAATACGATAATTTTATTTTTTTTGTTTCCTAGATTGCTTCGGCGGCACTTCGTGCCTTCTCGCAATGACGTTTGATGTTCTTAATAATTACTTATTTCAACTTTAGAGTGTGACTTTTAAATTACCCTAGTAATTTAACACAAAAAAATAATTGAAA
The DNA here is from genome assembly GCF_964026425.1 of Candidatus Tisiphia endosymbiont of Ditula angustiorana. NCBI lineage: Bacteria > Pseudomonadati > Pseudomonadota > Alphaproteobacteria > Rickettsiales > Rickettsiaceae > Candidatus Tisiphia > Candidatus Tisiphia endosymbiont of Ditula angustiorana. Next base: position 1,523,144 of record NZ_OZ032143.1, on the reverse strand, counting down.
TTAATCACTTTTCCACTTAGTGGGAGAGAATTTTGGAATATAATATTTAAAGACTTAAAGAATTACTTTATTAATTAGTGGGTTTTTTATATACTTCCATTATTCAGATTATTACGCTTACAAAAAGAATATATAAAATTAGCCTTTCAAAAATAGGAATTTATGCTCAATAACATTAACTTTATAAGTAAAGAATTATCAAATAATCAAGCAACTGTAGTTTTTATTAACGAACAACTGAAGTTAGACAATGAGTTATTGCTACTTGACCAACAACATCATGGTTTAATTTCTAAAACTATTCAGAATAAATTAGTATTTGCTGGAAAATTTGGACAAATTAAAATTGTTAATTCTATCGGTAAGGATGGAGAAATAAGATATTTAATTATAGTTGGCATTGGTGATGAAACAAAACTAAAGACCTCTTGTATTGAGGAGATCGGGGGGAAAATTTTATCCAGTAGTACTTGCTGTAAAATTAGAACTATTGGTATAAAAATCTCTCATAATATTGGACAATATGAGCCGGCTGTTGTGGCGATGCTTATAGCTAGCGGCTGTTTGCTTGCTTCATATAAATTTGATAAATACAAAACTAAACAAAGCGAAATAGAAAAATTTGTTGTAGAATCTCTTGAAATTTCTACAAGCAACAACTCTAAGGCAGAAGAATTATTTAATGAGAAGAGATTATTAGCCAAAGCGGTATTTTTTGCTAGAGATATAATGAATGAACCAGCCAATATCAAAACTCCTTTATCTTACTCGGAAAAGATATTAGAGCATCTTGAACCATTAGGAGTTGAAATTACCATCATCGGTGAAAGAGAAATGAAAAACCTTGGTATGGGGGCTTTGCTTGGCGTTGGACAAGGTTCACAGAATGAATCTAAACTGGTAGTAATGCAGTATAATGGTTTGGATGATGATACTCCTCCCGTAGCTTTTGTTGGTAAAGGAGTTACTTTTGATAGTGGTGGTATTTCACTTAAACCAGCAGCAAATATGGGAGACATGAAATATGATATGGGCGGCTCAGCAGCAGTAGTTGGAGCAATCATGGCTTTGGCTAGCCGTGCAGCAAAAGTTAATGTTGTTGGTGTAGTCGGTCTTGTAGAAAACATGCCTTCAGGTAATGCTCAAAGACCAGGAGATGTGGTAACCACTATGTCCAAACAAACAGTAGTGGTGGATAATACTGATGCAGAAGGCAGGTTAGTCTTGGCTGATGCAATTTGGTATACTCAAGAAAAGTTCAAACCTCAATGTGTAATCGATCTTGCTACCCTTACCGGAGCTATTGTTATAGCTCTTGGCAAAACTTATGCTGGTTGTTTTGCCAATAATGATGAGCTAGCTGATAAACTAATAAATGTTGGTAATAAAGTTAATGAGAAATTATGGCGGATGCCTCTACATAAAGATTTTGATGAAATGATTAAATCTGATATTGCCGATCTTGTAAACATCAGTACTCCGCCTGGAACAGCTAGCAGCTGTACAGCAGCTCAATTCATAGGAAATTTTATAAAGGAAGGTGTAGCTTGGGCTCATCTTGATATTGCTGGTGTTGCCTATAATAAAACAGGTAATCCTCTTGGTCCTAAAGGAGCAGTAGGTTACGGCGTAAGGCTTCTTAACCAATTTATCCAAGACAGTTATGAAAAATAATCAACCAAATCGCATATTTGTAGTTGGTAATGAAAAAGGTGGAGCGGGTAAAACTACCTGCTCCATGCATCTTATTACTGCCTTACTTTATAATGGTCATACGGTAGCTAGTATTGATACTGATTCACGTCAGGGTTCTTTAACAAATTATTTAAAGAATAGGGATGACTATAATCTAAAAAACCCGGGTAAAACGGTTGCCATTCCTCAGCATGTTCACTTAACTGAAAGTCAAGAACAAGTCATTGACCTTAAAGAAGAGGACGAGAAAACTAGGTTTGAACAAATATTTGAACAGGCAAAAAAAGCAGATTATGTAGTAATCGATACACCAGGAAGCTACTCTTTCTTATCAAGGCTAGCTCACTCTTATGCTGATACTATAATTACGCCAATTAATGACAGTTTCCTTGATTTTGATGTACTAGGTAAAGTTAATGCTAACAATTTGTCAATTATTACCCCGTCAATCTATAGCCAAATGGTTTGGGAACAAAAAATGCAGAAGGCTAACCGTAATGGCGAAACAATTAATTGGATTGTAATGCGTAATAGATTAAGCAACTTGGATGCAGTAAACAAAAGGAATGTTGCTACTTCTCTTGAACAATTAGCAAAAAGAATTAGCTTTAAAATTGCCCCAGGCTTTAGTGAAAGAGTAATTTTTCGGGAATTATTTTTACAAGGATTAACATTACTCGACTTAACAACAGCTAATCATGGCAAAACACTTAGTATATCTCACGTAGCTGCTCGACAAGAATTACGAAATTTCTTAAACTTTCTTGAAATTATTTGAGAGTATAATCAATATAACCCAAGAGGATAATATGGCAACAATACCATTAATATCACAATTTATCGGTTGGAAATATTTGGCAAAGAAGTCACTTGGAGCTAATGATGGTGGAGCATTAGGAGGAATATACAAAAGTTCCGATGACCTTCTATCCATGATTAAAAGCGAAGGGGATTCTCGAAAAAATATATCAGAGTTTTTGGGTTCGCAAATTTTTCAAGCAACAAATCCAAATCATGGAGCTAAAGTTTCTCTCATTGTACCTGATCATCTTACCGAGAAAGTACATCAGGAAGGAGGACTTCAAAGTGATGGTTCTGAAGTATATGTACAGTCTGAATTTTTTAAGAATTATAGTGGTGACATGTATGTAGATATGGATAAACACATGTCTACAAAAACTAAACCAAGCGGTTGGCTTCGAAAAGATGGGGGAAGACCGATTTTCATGGGAACAAGAGAATTATTATCTAATACTTTAAGCAAAGCTTTTGAAGAACTTCATTATAGTTCTTTTGATAAAATAGCCCCAACTAGCTTATTAATAGGTGACTTTGATATTCATACAGGTAACATAGGAGTTATAAGAGATCCAGAGGATTCTACCATTCCTCCCAAACTAGTTCGTATAGATTTTGCTGGAAGTCTTGACCAATTAGAGGATAACATACATCCATATTCTTGGTCTAGACATCTACCATTACGAGGTCCAACTAACCATTTTAGGGAATTCCCAAGTAAATTAAGGCATAATGATTCATTTGTAAAAGGTTTACTTGATACTGCACAAGTCGATTTAAATAAGACTATCGATGACAGTTTTGCAGAATTATCAAAATATTATAGTGACAAGCTTCTAGCAAATTGGGCAAAAATGGCAATGAGTCAGAAATTTAAGAATATACCCCTAGAAAACATAAAAATTGCCGATATTAAAGATGCCTTTAAGGAAACTATGCAAAAGAGGCAACAATCATTAAAAGAGTATGGGTTGCAAATTAAATTGGGTCTTTTAGTAACAAAAGGAAAAATTAACACACTAAAATTAAGAGAATTAATCCAAGAACATCCCGATTATTTTAACAATATAATCAATCAAAGCAAAAAATTAAAATTAAGAAAAGAAACTAAAATAGAGTATATTTTAGGCTATAAAGCCCGAGAAGTAGCATTAATTAAAGAAATATCAAAAATATTACAAGAAGAAAAACAGCTACTGACCAAAAAAATAAGCGATCTCGAACCACCTATGCAAATATCTAGAAAAGCACTAGACGTTATGCATACTAGCGAAACAACTACTACTAATGTTCAATCTTCAACTTCAAAAGTAGATTCTATAACATTAGCCTTTAGACAAGAAATTATTGCCAAACAACAAGCAATATTACAAAACGTCCTTGCTGAAGCAAATATTAAGACGGATAAAGGAGTTGCAGTTGCAGGTCTTGCTACTAATTCTCAGGAGTTTAAAGAGTTTGTAGAAAATAACAACGAATTAATACAAAAGGCTTGGGCTGCCCCCAGTATAAAAGCAAATATAGCACAAGCCATGAATGATGAAGTACAAAGTTATGCTAAGATCCTTCAGGCTAATCATTTTAAACCTTTAACTTGGAACGAACGAGAAACAGTAACAAACACAACCTCTACTAGGTCAAGGGTTATTAAAGTCAAAGATGAAGAATTATTTAAATTAATAGAAACTAATATAAAGACCTCTACGAAAGTAATGTTAGAAGATGGCGTAACAGAGAAAGAGATTAGTAATTATCGAAATATTAATCTACCATTAACAATCAAGCCATCTAGTACAGCTGTCCATCTTTCGTTCCCGGTACAAAACGAGAAAGGTGAAAATATTGCAAGCTCGAAGGCACTTTATTTTACTACTCACTATAACGAGCAAGGAAAGTTAGTGGAAATAACCAACCCATTATCACTAAAGTTTGCTGGGGATGATAAAGATGCTATAGGATACATACAAAGAGGGAATAATATCTACACTATCCCTGTAACCAAATGTCAATATGAAGCAATGGTACAAGAAGTAGCAAAAAATAAAGAATGTAATATCAATATGTCACAAGCTATTGCAAGCGACTCTATAGGTGAATTAACGCAGATTCAGAGTAGCTTAAAACGTCATGTGAACAACACCCCACCTGAAACAAAAACAGTAGTATCAAAAACACAAAAGACATTATCCCGACAGCAACAGCGTGATAGAACTCATGGTTACATTTAATACTTCATTTTTGCTTTTAGTAGTGAGCTGATTTTTAGTAGCAGAAGTAGAGAAGGAATTGTGATTATAATAATAAATGTAAAAAAGCTTTTCCATCCGAATTGTACGACAATATATCCTGAAAGAGCTGGAAAAATCGATCTTGAAAATCCCATCATAGAAGAGAAAAATGAATATTGAGTGGCACGAAATTTGCCTGTGCATATTGAAGCTATAAAAGCAATGTAAGCTGTCATAGCCATCCCGCAAGTTATACCTTCACAGACTGTGGTAATAAAGAATAATGGTAAATTCTTGCCATAAATCTCATGCACAATTAATAAGGTATGTGCTATTGCATGAATTACTCCAAATATCAGCAAGCTATCTAAGATATTCTTTTTCTTCATCACTAAGCTGGCTATTAGTCCGCCAATTATTGTAGATATTATGCCAAAAAATTTCCCTGCACTGGCTATTTCAAATTCGTTATAACCAAGATGTATTAAGAAGGGGTTCATCATCATAGTAATAAAATCATCTGGTAATCTATATAAAATAAGGAAAAATATTATTAAAAAAACTAAGGAAAAAGACCCTACAGGTCTTAAGATATTTTGTACAAAGTTTGAAATATTTATTTTATGATCTGGATAAGTTTTTGAGGATAAGCCGTGTTCTAACCGCAAGATACTTACAACCAAAATAGCAGAACAAACAAGTACAGAAATGGCAAAAATTTTATATATATTATTCCATCCTAAATAGCTTGATAGATAGATAGCTCCGGAACTTGAAATTAGCATACCAATGCGGTAGCCAAAAATATAAATTCCAGACGCTGCTCCTTGAGATTCTTTTGCAATAATTTCGGTTCTGAAAGCCCCTAGGATACTATCTTTAGCTGAACTTAAAAATGATATTATCAAGCCTACTAGTGCAAACAATATTAAACTGTGGTGAGGATTCATGGTACTTAAAAGAAAGATAGCAAATGCCAACAAAATCTGGATCAAACAAATCCAAGATAATCTATGACCAAGTAGTTTACTTAACCAACCTAACTGTATAGTATCAAAAATAGGAGCCCATAAAAAGTTAATAGAATAGGGCATTACGATAACAGCAAATATACCAATAGATTGTAAGTCAATATTTTCCTTGGCCAGCCAGTAGTTTAAAGTATTACCTGTAATCATTAAGGTAAACCCGCTAGTTAGTCCAAATAACCAAATAACGAATAATTTTGAAGGAGTTAACATAAAGTTAATATTGGAAAAAAGTTAGAATATAGTAATAATTTTCTTTATACAAGCTAGATTTCTCTACATCTATGCTATGGTAGTTTAAAAATCGGGCTGTAAGCCTAATAGATAAGGGAAAAAGTGCTTAATATGCACTCGATGTCATTCTTAGCAACGGCGGGAATCTAAAAATACAAAAACACCTTAGAGGTAAAGGTTTTTTGAGATACCCGCCGTAGCTCGGATGACATAAACTACCATGAATTGTATCAGGGTAATTTAAAAGTCACAGTCATTAGTTGTTATAGATATAAGTTTAACCACTACCGATGTCATCCCTGCGAAGGCAGGGATCTATATTACTTAATAGTCTTTCAGGCTTATTTTTTTAGATTCCCGCCGTTGCTAAGAATGACATCGAGTGCATATTAAGCACTTTTTCCCTTATCTATTAGGCTTACAACCCGACTTTTAAATTACCCTAGAATTGTATGCCTTAGAAAGAACTTGATTATCGAGTTTTAGGTTGACTGAATTGATAAAAAATATTATTATTACTTTTTTAAACTTAAGCTAGTGAAAGTTTGAAGGTTGATTTATCACTTTTTAGGTTTTTGCAAGTAATACCAAGGATAGTTTTATATGAAAGTTGTAAGTTCGTTAAAATCTTTAAAGAAAAGAGATAAAGATTGTCAGGTTGTAAAAAGAAAAGGTAAAATCCTTGTAATAAACAAGAAAATCAAAAGATTTAAAGCTAAGCAAGGCTAAACTGTATATTTAGGGAGATTTGCACAGCCAAATAGTTAATGTGCATAGTAAGTATTAACTACGAACGATGATATTAACGTCCAATATGTTGAGTTTCTTTCTTTTTATCTTCTATTCTTTCTACAAATTTGAGAGTTGCAGTAGGAGTTTTCTTTTGTGTTTTTTCCTTAACTTCTTTAGAATTAAGTGTAATAGGCTTGCTGTCTACATGTTCTGAAAGCCCATATTGTCCAACATTCTTGCCGGTTAATACATAAGTCACGTAATCTATCATATGTTTTACAAAATTGCTAAGCCCCCCTATAGAATGAGCTTCTAGTTGAAACCATGTTTTCCCGTCTTTCGTTTTGCCAACTAGAAATTCTCTAAATATTTCTCCAGCTTGCACTGATGCATCTGACTCAGCTTTGTTACCTCTATGATGTGAAGAGATTCGTTCTTTAACTAATCCCAAATCTTTTAAGGTATCGTACATACTTCCATTGTCCTCAACCATTATATGAGCACCTTTTAGAAAATCACTCGTATGCTGAAATACAACTTTTTCCATTATATCTATTATTACACCAGCTTTTTCAAGACTACCCTTTGGATCAGTAGAATTTTTGGGTGTTTTGAGTATATTCTGTACAAGAGCTTTTTTGCTATCTAATGGGTTTATGGGGAGTAGGTTAACACGGTTAACCAAAAGATTTTTTAAATCTTCAACATTTAATTCTGAATATTCCGTAAATTTTTTAAATATTTCTTTAATAGTCATAAACATTCCATGTAAAAATATTAAATTGTGCTATTTAATAATATTTGGTTTTGTAGCTTGAATAGATCAGAGGCGGCAAACCTCGCCAATTTTAGCATATCATAAAATTGCTCTTCGGAAAAGGGTTTTTTTTCTGCTGTGCTTTGAATTTCTATTATATTTCCATTGCCTGAGAAAACAAAATTGGCATCTACTTCTGCGTTACTATCCTCTAAATAATCAAGATCAACTATGGGCTGTCCTTTATATATACCACATGAAATAGCGGCTACTTGGCTAATTAAAGGATTAGTTCTAAGTATTTTTCTAGCAATTAATGATCTAATCGCTAAATGAAGTGCAATATAGCTACCAGTAATTGCCGCTGTTCTAGTTCCACCATCGGCATTAATTACATCACAATCAATGATAATTTGTTTTTCTCCTAAGGCTTTTAGATCAATTGCGGCACGCATCGATCTACCAATTAATCTTTGAATTTCTTGCGTCCTACCTGACTGCTTTCCTTGCGTCGATTCACGCTTTATACGCTGGTGGGTTGAACGTGGTAACATACCATATTCGGCAGTTATCCAGCCCTGATTTTGCCCGCGTAAAAATGGCGGGACACTTGTTTCATAGGTTGCACTACATATTACATGGGTATTACCGAACTTAACAAGACACGAACCACAAGCATTAAGTAGAACTGATGGTTCAATTGAAATATTGCGTAATTGATTATTCTTTCTATTAAAATCTCTCATTGGATTATTACTTAATTAAAATTGACTTGAAAATACAAAGATTTACACTATATGTTAAGAAAATAGATTTTTGCAAGAAAAAAGGCTGTAAATATGGAAAAACAACAGGAAAAGAATAATGATAACCAAGAAATTAAGGTTGATAATGATGCTCAGCTACTAAATGAAATAGAGGAAGATCCTGCAGATACCCTGATTTTGCAAGATAGTTTGCAAGAGATTACTAGCTTGAAAAGTCAAATTGAAATTTTACAGGATAAACTGCTAAGGACAATAGCCGAATCTGACAATACTAGGAAACGTTTAGAAAAATTAATTGAAGATGCAAAAGACTATGCCATTTTCTCTTTTGCTAAAGATCTGCTCAGTGTTAATGATAATCTCTCTAGAGCTTTGGAGCATAAGCCACAAAATACGGAAGGTGATCTAGCTAGTATTATTACCGGGGTAGAAATGACTAAAAGTGAGTTGACTAGCATACTAAAAAAGCACGGTTTAGAATCAATAGAACCATTATTAGGGGAAAAGTTTGATTACAATATACATCACGCAATTTCACAAGTAGTATCAGATGAATATGATCAAGATAGTGTTATAGGTATTATGCAATCAGGCTACAAAATAAAAGATAGGCTAGTTAGACCTGCTATAGTGCAAGTATCGAAAAAAATATAGCTAACCTAAAGAAGGTTTTAGCTATATGCTAATCTCTCGCCTTCGATGTCATCCCAGCGAAAGCTGGGATCTAATAATGTTTAATAGTCTTTTAGGCTATTTTTTGGATTCCCGCCTACGCGGAAATGACAGCTCTAGGTAGTAACTACAACTGTAGTATTAGCGTAGTTAATAATGGGAGATGGTATTAGACCCCTGCTTTCGCAGGGGTTGTAAGATCGAAAGCATAGGGATGACCATAGTACCCTACATTTTTTATATAACCACTATTAAAATGGCTGCTGATCGTCATTGCGAGGAGTCGCTGAAAGCGGCGACGCGGCAATCTAGGATACGCGAAGCGTACTAGAAAAAACAGCTTCGCTGTTTACCTAGATCGCCACGGCATCTAAAGATGCCTCGCGATGACGATTATAGAAAAATGTAGGGTACTATGAGGGATGACATACTACCGATCTACACAGAAATAACACACTTTGGGATAATTTATAAAAGAAGAGGAATCATCTTGGATAAAATTATTTTTTGGGTCATTGTTATTGGGACTGTTATAGTAACTTTGACTTTGATCTCTGATATATTGATGCCATTTTTTATAGCTGGGGTAATATCATATATATTACATCCTATAATTGATAATCTCTCATTACGATATAAACTATCTAGAACTATAATAGTTTCGGTAATTTCTTTGCTGTTTTTTAGTATTTTTGCTATAGTGGTTGTGGTAGTGTTGCCTATCATATATCAACAAACAACTCTACTTATTAGTAAGATTCCTGCCTATAAAGATTACTTACAAACCGAATTAGCACCAGTTATTACGGCAAAAGTTTATTCAATAGATCCAAATATTGCCGATAAGATAAAAGATTCTATTAGTAATTTTGTTAATGGCATATTTTTGCTTATCACAGGTCTTGCTAATAATATTTGGCATGTGACGAAGGTAACAGTCAATTTATTTGTGTTAATTTTATTAATACCGCTTATATTGTTTTATTTTTTACGGGATTGGCTAACAATGGCAAAGAATATAAACCTCTTGCTACCTTTAAAAGCTAAAAAGAGAATTCAAGAAATATTATCAGCAATTAATTATTCCTTATCTGCTTATATAAGAGGACAACTAAATGTTTGTTTATTATTATCAGTTTATTATGGGGTCTCTTTATCGATTCTTGGCGTAGATCTAGGGGTATTATTAGGAATTTTATCTGGTTTCTCAATAATTATACCATTCGTTGGAGTTTTTATATCCTTTTCTCTTACCATGATTGTTAGTTATTTTGCTTTTGGTATGGTCAATAAATTATTTTATATAATAATTATCTATTTGATTGGTCTAATAGTTGAGGGGTATATTTTATCACCGAAAATCATAGGTGATAAGATAGGATTACATCCTCTTTGGATAATATTTGCGGTTCTAGCACTGGGTAACCTATTTGGCTTTATTGGTATATTTTTTGCTGTGCCAATTGCTAGTATAATAAAAGTTTTGTTTTTAGCCGCTATCGATTTTTATAAATCCAGCAAGTTTTATAAAAATTAACCACTCTCAATGTCATTCCTGCTTCGGTCAGGAATCCATAATATCTAATAACCCGAATTCGGGATAAAAATTAGTTAATTCTTATCCCGAATTCGCGTGACATGATATTCTTATTCGCTTGCATAAACCAATATATCCAATATAGTCATAGAGCAAAATAAATATAAAATAGGCATTATGACTACAGTTAAAAATCAAGAACCACAAGCTATTACAGACTCAGATAATAACGTTTGCAATCCTAGCAAATTTGTTAGTTTCCTACAATCCGTGCTTCCATGTTGTGCCAAAGTAGGAGATGTAGCTGTGGTTGTATCAAAGGACACAGTTATAGTAGGAAAGACAGTGGTAGAGATTCTCCATCCTAATGGTCATGTGCCGAGTATTCATGAGCTAAATATTAGTGGTGAGGCAGATAATGAGTATGATGATATAGCATGCTAAACTTCAGTAATGTTCCATTGTTGGAAGTTAGGATTCCCTCATGAAAAAAAGTGGAAAAAAGAGTAGCTTCGGTGTAGGATCTAAAACTATATAACATATCGTCTATGCTATTTTTTTAGACCCCGCTACCTTCGCAGGGGGCATCGAAGGGGAATCAAAGGTGACGTCACCCCTAATGGGGATGGGTAAGAGAAGCGAGAGTATTAAATCGATGTCTTATACCATTTCCCATTATTAACTACGCTATTTAGCACTACAGTTGTAGTACTAATGTCAAAACGATGTCATCCCAGCGAAAGCTGGGATCTAATAATGTTTAATAGTCTTTTAGGCTATTTTTTTAGATTCCTGACCGAAGCGGGAATGACAGCTTTGGGTAGTAACTACAACTGTAGTATTAGCGTAGTTAATAATGGGAAATGGTATTATATCTAATTGAGGTTAATTATGCCAAACTCCCAACAATATATATTACCATTATTTAGTAATGATCTATATGTTCTAGATAATTTTATTAATTCACTTTCTAATCAAGTCGCGTACAATTCAATCAAAAACTGGTCTGTATCTTGGGGAAGTAAACCGTATGAGTTTACACTTTTGATTTATGGACCACCATCCTCTGGTAAGACCTATCTTAGTAAAATATGGCAAAATTTGTCGAATGCATTTTTTATAAAAAAAGATTTAGATATACTTAGTGCAGAAGATATAATGCAGTATAATGCTTTTATTATGGAAGATATAGAATTTTGGGATGAAAGGAAAGTTCTCCATTGTTTTAATTTAATAAGTGAGTGTCGTAAATATTTGTTGATGACTACAGGAAGTTTAGCTAGTAATTTTGCGTTACAGGATTTATCCTCAAGAATTAATTCTGTTGTAAGATTAGAAATAAACCAGCCTGATGATGAATTAATGACTAAGTTAATCTTTAAGTATTTTTCTGATCAATCGCTTAAAGTATCTGACTGTGTAATTGAATATTTATTAATTAATTTGCCGAGGCAATTTGATCAAATGATAAAATTATTAGGGGTAATAACGCATTTTGCATTAGTTCATAAGAGAGCTGTTACTGTTCCTCTTATAAAACAAGTTCTTAAATAATATCGCCTTAGTGTGGGCTTAATATATATAATTTTGATTATGTGGTAAAAATGTTATAAAAACAGTTGATTTCTTTTATATAAGCTATTAACGTATAATTTCAATAATTAGTTTTAGGAAAAATCAATGTCTATAGATGTTCTTGTTGTTGATGATGAAGCAGATATTAGAGATTTAGTCTCAGATATTTTAAAAGAGGAAGGATTTACTACCAAGACTGCTGCTAATAGTATTCAAACTTTTAAAATACTCCAGGAAAGAACCCCCTCGGCAATTATTCTAGATATTTGGCTTCAGGGTAGTGAACTTGATGGGCTTGGGATTTTGGAAATAGTAAAAAAACGCTATCCACTAATGCCTGTGATAGTTATTAGTGGACATGGTACTATTGAAACTGCAGTAAATGCTATCAAAATGGGTGCATATGACTATCTAGAAAAGCCATTTAGTCACGATAAGTTAGTGATTTTATTAAAAAGAGCCTGTGAAGCAGCTAAGTTAAAGCGTGAAAATCTTGATTTAAAATCAAAGGTTATTGATAAAACTGAGCTTATAGGTAACTCTCACATTACAGCTAAGCTTAAGTCTGATATTGAAAAAGCTGCTTTAGCTACTAGTAGAGTATTGATTCAAGGTAAAATTGGTAGTGGTAAAGAACTAGCTGCTCGATTAATTCATAAAAAATCAAAAAGGGCTAATGCTCCTTTCGTAATCTTTAGTCCAATATGCATGGATCCTGACCGGGTTCATCAAGAATTATTTGAAGGAATAGAGAACCAAGGCATTATACGTCCTTCGATATTAGAAATAGTAAATAATGGTACTTTATACATAAATGAAATTAGTGGTTTGCCAGTTTCGGTACAAGTAAAATTGCTTAAATTTGTGCAAGATCAAATGTTTCATAAGGTAGGGGGAAGCAAAGCAATAAAATTAGATATACGGATTATTGCTGCAACTTCTAAGGTTATACAAGAAGAAATAAGTAAAGGTGAGCTATTGGAAGATTTATATCATCGCCTAAATGTTATTTCCCTAAAAATACCATCTTTATATGATAGAAAAGATGACATGTCTGTATTAGTGAAATATTTTGTTAGGCAGCTTGCTAAATTTTCTGGTTTAAAAGCACGTGAATTTTCTGATGAAACGATTGCAGCTCTGCAAGTTTATAGTTGGCCAAGTAATATAAGGCAATTACGCAATGTGATAGAGTGGACTTTAATTATGAATCCGTTATCTTCAAATAATAATGAAGTAATAAAACCATCTATGATACCACCAGAAATTCTAGTTAATAATGCTAGTTCTGCAAAGCAGGAAGATAATGTTGATATGATGACCATGCCACTTCGAGAGGCAAGAGAGGTTTTTGAAAGGCAATATTTAGCTGCTCAAATGTATAGGTTTAATAATAATATTTCTAAGACCTCATCCTTTGTAGGTATGGAACGTTCGGCTTTACATCGTAAATTAAAATTGCTCCATTTACATATTCCTAATAATAAATTTAACGAGGAGGAAATTTATGACAGTTACGAATAAGAAAACTCTAGCAAATTTTATAGCTAATAAGCATGCTGTAATTGTTATTAAAGTGATGATGGGGGTAATAGCTCTCTTTGCTGGAAGTCAACTCAGTATTCCTATCGAACCAGTACCAATATCTATGCAAACTGTGGTGGTTAGTATTATCGCTTTTACTTATAGCCCGCAACTGAGTTTTGCTACAATTTTAACTTATCTTACAGCTGGAATAGTAGGGCTGCCAATGTTTGCAGATTTATCTAGTGGTTTACATTGTTTTTTTGGTACAACATGTGGTTATCTTATAGGAATGTTACTTGCAGCTCCTGTTATGGGTATACTTAATAGTAGGTTGTTTGAAAAATTTACTAAGAGATTTTTAGTAGTGTTTTTTAGTTGTCTTATTGGTCACATTATAATTTTCTTTTTGGGAGTTAGCTGGTTGACAACAATTATAGGAATTAAACAAGCTATTTATAGTGGGTTTATAATATTTATACCAACTGGTTTAGTGAAAATTTTAATATTTTCTTCTTTATATCATTATATAACAGGTGTAAACAGAAAGAATGCTCTGTAAACAACCTCAGTGTCACCCCTGCGAAAGCAGGGGGCTAAAAAAATACCCTAAGAGACTATTCAGTATTATATATCCCTGCCTTCGTAGGGATGACACTGAAGGAAGTGATAATGGGCAGGTTGTATTATTGGAGTATTTCAAACTAAAATTCTTTATTCTAATTTTTCTTTCATTCCTTACCGGATGTTCGGATTCTCCGAGAGATGCAGATGGTTTGTTATCTAATAGTCAAAGTCTTGTTATTAGGAATTATATAATAGAACAAAATAAAAATAAGGTACGAGTAAATATTAAAAGTAAATTTGGTTCAAATTTAAGGGGATTAAAATTATTAGGTGTTAAACTGATAGATGAAGATCTTTCTAGTGTTGATTTAAGTTTCTGTGAAATATCACGTGTGGATTTCTCAGGAGCAAATTTTGAGAATGCAATTCTAACAAAATCTGTAATTCAAGAAAGTGATCTCTCTAATACTAAATTAAAAAATATATCAGCTTATGGCTCAGATTTTCAAGCATCTATATTTGAAAATGCCCATTTGGAAAATAATAATTTTATTCAATCAAATTTTGAGGACACTGATTTTATCAAAGCTAATTTAGAAAATGTTAATTTTGAAAATGCCAATCTTATTAAAGTTGTATTTGATGATAGTATTATAAGTAAATCTAATTTTCAGAAAAGCAATTTAGGAAAAAGTAGTTTTAAAAAGGCAGTTATATCAAACTCTATTTTTTATGGTACAGATTTGCGGCAAATATTAGCTAATTACGCTAGTATCACTGATTGTTATTGTGAATCTGTAGATCTAACAGGGGTGGATTTTACTGGAGCGATTATTAATAATTCAGATTTTACTCATGGTATTATTAATCAGGCTCAATTAAAAAATATAAAGCTTACTAACTCGTTATTCTCTTTTTCTTCTTTTCAGTCTGCGAATTTTACCAATGCAATTATTGAAAGTTGTAATTTTGAAAATACCAATTTTAATAATGCACAATTGCAGCAAGTGCAAATTCAAAAGAGTATTATGGATAATACTCACTTTAATAACACTAGCATAAAGGATCTATCAATAAAGAATTGCAGTAGCATTTTGCTTAAGTTAAATAAAATTAATATTGTTAATAGCGATATTGAGAATAGTAATCTTACTGGTATATTACTGAATAATAGCTATGTCAAACAAGCAACGGTTATTAATTCTGATTTGACTAATAGCGAGTTAATAAACTCTAATTTCTCTAGTACTCAATTTAATAAGGTAAATTTTACTAAAGTGCTTATGCAGAATACTGTTTTAAATAGTACCAAATTTGTTGATAGTCATCTTTATCAAATAGCTATCATAAATTCAGATTTGTCAGAAGTGACCTTTGATAATTCATCAATTATAAATTCTCAACTAAATAATGTGAGATATAAAGATGGTAATTTTGTTAATTCAGATTTTAATAGAAATATTGTATTAAATAGTCAGGACTTTGATAAGCTTAAGTCAGCAAATATTATATATTCTGTAAAAGATTTAGAACAGGTAAAAGACTTATCAAATATGAATTTACAAGGTTTAAATTTACTAGATCTTGTATTTAATCAAACTATTTTTTCAGGTTCGGTTCTTAAAAGGGTAGATTTATCTAATTCTAAGCTTCAGAGTTGTATATTACAAAATACTGACTTAACTATGGCAAATCTAAATAACACAGATTTTAGTAAATCATCGCTTATCGGTAGCAAATTAGAATCTGCCAAACTTTATAATACAAATTTTAATGATACTGATTTAACAAATGTTAATTTCATTAGAGCTTTTGTTAGTAAAATATCTTTAGTTAATGCAAAGCTGGATGGAACTAAAGGCCTTGATGGTCAGAGCAGTAAAAATATAGAATAATATAACCTACGCGAATTTAGGATAAGATTTGTCAATTCTTATCCTAAATTCGGTGAAATTATCGAAACAATCAGATTTGAGACGGCTCTGTATCTGATTGTTAAATTAATATTTTGCTAAAAACATGATTTTAAAAGATTAAAATCATGTTTTTAGCTTTAGGGTGTGTCATCAATTGAGCCAAATTACCATGGAAGCCATATAAACAGCACCCAAAAAGTTCTGAGATGTTTTGTCATATCGTGTTGCAATAGCTCTATATTGCTTCAATTTTGCAAAAAAGTTCTCAATCAAATGCCTAGCTTTATAGAGATCCTTATCATAATTAGCTGGATTCACACGATTCTTCTTTGGGGGAATCACAGCTATACATCCCTTATCTTTCAGCTTATCTCGCATACGTGCATCGGCATCATAAGCCTTATCAACAAGTACAGCATCCGCTTTCGTCAATTCATTCATCAAAACATCAGATCCTTGCAAATCATGAGCTTGACCCGGGGTAAGAGGGAATCCCGTTGGATTCCCTAGGTTCTGTTGACAAAAATTATAGTTAGGAAAGAGGAATAAAAAGTTGCCATAGTAAGAAGAAATGGTAGTTTCTAGTTATCAAAAAAAGGAACTACCAATATGAAGTATTACATAGAAGAACAAGCATGGGAAGTAATTTTATCATTTTTTAAGGAAAGAAATGGTATACTCAATTAACCTGAAGAGTTGCAGAAATGGTTAACGGTAATAGTTTGGAAATTATCGTTTATTAAGGTACGTAACCTATCTTTATAATCACCGATGTTGCTAAAAAATTTGTTTATTGCTTCCGAAAATTGTTCAAAATTATGATAAAATTTATTATTAGTTGTAATACGGTGCATAAACTTCCATAATCTCTCAATTGGGTTCAGATTTGGACTATATGGTGGCAAAAATACTAGCTCTATTTTCGTATTTACTAGGTATTCCTTGACTTTCTTGGATTTGTGGTAACTAGCATTGTCACAGATTAAATAGACCTCTTTCGAAACTGGTTGACGTAGTTCAAAATTATAAATGCCAGAGATCAAATTAAATCTAAGACCAAATCTTTTACGTCTATTTCGATATTTGTCAGCAATAATTTTGAACCGTTTTAGCATACCAATAACGTTTTCATTTAGAACTCTTTCTCCTGCTAACCTACGATTATTCTTTTTATCATTTTTAGTTAAAGGATTTTTCCTCAGTACAGGACAAAGAGATTAACAAGGTGATAATCGGAGTAAAGATGGTATTATTGGCTTAATAAATTTTGTTATAACTTCCATCCATTTTTCCATCATTTCTGCAATATTCAAAAATATTCTCTGCAAGTAATCTAAGCCATACCTGAATAAGGATATAGACTTTCTACCATGTTTTTTAAGCTTTATAGGTTTGATAGAATTTTGCCATTGACCCACAACATAAGCAAAAGTAAATGCTATAGCAAGTAAACCAAGCAATTTACTAATTCTATCTAAATGTATTATATGGGTATTTTCAAAATTGAAGCCCCGCGTCTTAAGGCAAGCAAAAAGGTTTTCTATTTCCCATCTTTTTTTATATATATTTAGTGCTATATTAGGGTTATCATTGGTAGCTATGATTACTAATTCTCCTTGAGCATTACGCAATGCTGCTACAGATACTTTAGGTCCTTTATAATTCTTACCCAAATATCTTTTTCCTTTAAACAACATATATTCACCATTCTGTAACTTCTTAATTAAATGATTAGCAGTAACTAACTCATCTTCTGTTCTACCAATGGTAAGATTGGCTTTGATTCTAATATAAAATGGTATCATTTTATCGGCTAAAAACTTTAGCCATAAATCACCTATAAACTCCCGATCCCCAAGCAATGCTGACATCTTCTCTATGCCAAATATAGTAATAAACCTTTCCATTAATTGCTGACGTTCAACGTTATTAGAAGTTCCTGCTTTTGGCAACATATCCCACATAATTGGTATAGCAATGCCTTTATGGCAAATAGATAATACTAAAATATTGATGTCAAGCTTACCAAATTTCCAATTTGTCCGATCCAGCACTAGTAACCATTGTTCAGCATCAATTCCAGCCAACCTAACCAGTAACTTGGCTAAGGACGTATATGATAATTCACATTTGGCAAAAAATCTCTGTAATTTCTTATAGCGTGATTCTTGCTTATCTCCTTTTATCGTTAAGGCAAGCTGTGTAAGATTTACATCTCTCACTTGCAATAATCCTAATATTATTTGTTCTATTAATTTTATGCTTGCAAAACTATTAAAAAAGTAGTCTCCTATTAATTGTGATAACGCTGTAATCATTCTCTTGCCTCTTAAGTCTTCAATAACCTAAGTAATAGAGCTTTGGCTACGCGTTATCTACTTATTTTCTTCTCTCCTTAATCTCTTTGTCCTGTACTGAGGGATTTTTCTTGCTTTTTTTCTTTGGTAATTCAGAATTATTGTGAATTTTTTGTATATACTCGATGAAAATCAACAATTGCGTTGTTGTTGTCCAAGACCTGCGGTGCTCACGTACTAATGTACGCTGTGCTCCTCGGCTTGGACACTCCTAGCACTTGTTGATTTTGATCTTCGTCTACCAACTCTTCATTTACGAGCAGTATACCTTGATATCCTGTATCAGTAATCGCTTTAACCTTAGGATGGATAAGAATTTTGGATTCCTTAAATAATCTAAAGTCATGTTTTTTACCGTTAGAAAAATCTGTACATATTACTTGGTGTGTTTTCTTGTCTACCACTATTTGAGTTTTTAGTGTATGCCTTTTCTTCTTTCCTGAATAATAGAATTTTTGTTTTTTTTGGGTCTTTCTATAGGACTCTCAGTAGCATCAATCAAGACTACTTCATAATTCATATCACTCTTCATTAGAGCTTTACGACCTGGAAGAGCAAAGTTTGGGTGTTTAACTAGGGTGTCTTCTACCCATTTAACAGCTTTATATGCTGAACTTTCACTAATCCCATAGTTCTGACCTATATGGAAATAAGTACGGTATTCTCTAAGGTATTCTAAGACCATCAGCAACTGTTCCTCCAAATTGAGCTTATTTTTACGCCCACCTTTTGATTTCTTAAGACCATCAGCTTGCCTCAAAATATCCACCATCTTTGAGAATGTTCCCTTCTTTACTCCTGTTAATCGACGAAATTTTTCATCCTCTAACTCTTTAATCTGATCGAATTTCATATTATTACTTCAAATCAGATATTTATAACACCATTCTACATCATTGTCTAGTTTCGAAAGAAGCCTAATGAGCAATACCAACAAGCGGAGATAACATTTTGATTCCCGAACCTATCCCAGCAAGTATTGAACCCTTAACACCAATCGCTCCTAAGCCTGCCCCAAGTCCAAAAGTTAAAGCTGTTAGCCCCAATCCTTGTACTAGCCCAGTCTCTCTTGCAGATTTTTGATACTTACCAGCTCGCCACTCTAAATCTCTGCCATAGCTATCCAACTGGCTTTGAGCAGCTTCCCCATAACTTCTTAACTGGTTTTGCAACCCTTCAGCATGCGATTGCTGCCTTGTATACTCAATTAACCTGAAGAGTTGGCAAAATGATTAAAAGTTATAGTCTGAAATTGGTTAGTTATAAGAGTAAGCAAATTACCTTTGTATTTATCAATATTACCAAGAAATCTATCTATAGCTTCTGAGAATTGAGCAAAATTATGGTAAAATTTATTATTTGTTACAATTCTATGCATAAATTTCCATAATCGTTCAATCGGATTAAGATTAGGGCTATAGGGAGGTAAAAATACTAATTCTATTTTGCTATTTACTAGATACTCCTTTACTTTCTTTGACTTATGATACCCAGCATTATCACAAATCAAATATATCTTCTCTTTATTAGGATTTTCTGCTTCTAATTTTTGTAGAAAATTGATTATATAATCACCGTTTACTTTAGGATTATCTGTGCTAACTAATTGCAAATCAGATAAATTAATTGCTCCTATTAAATGCTTCCTTTTCCAGCCACTAAATGTTGGTAAAGTTTTATTTTGATTCTTTCTGATCCAACCATAACGGGCTTTTGTTTGATACTGAGGATGAACGCTATCCATAAAATATATAGCTTCTTTAGCCTTGAGATTACCTTTTAACAAACTATATTCTAGCTTAAATAGTTCTTGCTTATCTACATCAAGCTTGCCGGGTACGATCTTTGGCTTTTTATATACAAAGCCTAATCTCCTTAATAGCTTTGTTACTCCTGCTATTGTATAGGCAACACCGTATTTTTTTTCTATGTAATTGCTAATATCTTTGGCATAAACATAATTACATACTTCTAAATGCTCTATTAACTCTTTCTCTTCTAGCTCACTTAGCTTACTTGCACTACCACCGTTAGCTGTCTCTAATTTATTAAATTTTTGATAATCTCTTATATGCTTTCTTATAGCTTCTTCACTTAACAGCAATGCTTCTGCTATTTCTTCATAGCTCCAACCTTTATCATACAACAAAACTGCCTTAATTCGGTCACATACTCTCCTATCTCGTTCATTACCATGACGTGACTTCAGTGCCGTTCTTTGTTCAGATGTTAAAATATTTTCCATAATCATATTCTAGCTTCTTTCTTCTCTTCCTTCAACTCTTCATTTACGAGCAGTATATTCCTCTAAAAATCTTAAGAATTTGCTCAAATTCTTTTGCTTTATGCCCAAATTCCAAATATGTATTATTAATTGGTGTATCGTATTCATCAATCAATATATATACTTTTTGTTTAAAATGTTTATATAAAATCTGACTTAAAAACTTTAGGCTGTTTTTTAAATAGCTTATGTTAATATCACCACTTAGATAATTTTTTAACTTTACTTTTTGCGGGATACTGAGAAATTTACTACCTTCTTGAGTATATTGTTCTAAATAATTAAATCTTTCGTATAATTCTATTATTTGATCTATAATGCTACTAACTCATGTATGGAGTTCCTGTAAAATGCAAGAAAAAAAATAACGTTAATAGCAAAAAAGCAAATGCATACATGTATCCGACTTATAACAAAGTAAATTTTATTAATATTTTTTAATAATACAGATAAAACTCACTCTATAGTCCTGATGGAATTCCCTAGCTTACAAACTTGAACATAATCACCTTAACGGCTTTATTTAAGCCCATGAGTTAGACAGTTTTTTTGTAAGCTAAGGTTTGTCTTATTTACCATCAATATTATTATTCTTTCGCATATTCCAAGTTGGAATCTCTTACATATTCTTTGTTGTTTACCTATTAATTATATAAATCACTATTTATGTTAATTATAATATCTCCGTTACTACCCACTCTTTAGCTACAAACTTTACTTTCCTCATAATCATCTCCTGACTTGAGTACTGCAAACACCACTCTTGCCAGTTTATTAGCTACAGCTATCACTGTTTTATTATGCCCTCTTCGATCAGATAAATTAAACATCCACTGGCTAAACTTACTAAAATCTTTTTTAGATTTCTGTTCTTCTGAGGTGAATCTTATCTTAGCATTTAGTACAGCTCTAGCCCCCTGAATTAATAAAGTGCGTAAATATACATCTCCTCGCTTGCTAATTCCAAGTAGCTTATCTTTTCCACCACTTGAATCTTGTCACAGCTTCACATATAGCTTTAGCATCAGCTTGATCGTTTTTATTAGTTTTAACATACGGTTTAACAAATTGTGGAGCCATTAGTTTTACTATATGCCCCAATTTAGTTATTTCTCTTGCCCAGTAACTAGCTCCACCGCAAGCTTCCATTCCTATCACATTTTGGCGTATTAGCCATAAATGTTAAAACCTGATCTCTCATCAATTCTTTCTTTAATACCGTCTTACCATTTTTATCTACACCATGAATTTGAAAAATTCTTTTTGCAATATCTATACCAATTGTGGTAACTTCCATCTTAGCCTCCTGATTGTTGTTTTAATATATTTAATATTAACTCTAGAAGATTAGCAACTGCTTTTCATTCTTTATATCAGGAGCTCCATACCATTACCTTACGCATGGCATTTAAAAGTCATAGGGAGAATAGCCTAGAGCTATTAGCGAGGAGCCACTTTGGTGGCGACGAAGCAATCCAATAAATGTGGATTGCCACTACACTCACGTGGTCTCGCTAATAGACGTCTTGTACTTTTCTGCAATCTTTAAATTGCCATGGGGGTTATGCGTAAGGTGAGTTCTTAAGGCAGTTCCAATCAATATCATCTAAAAAATATTATATTTATGAACATTAAAGTTAAAATTAAAAAATTAGAACATTCTGTAGATATTTTGCCCAGTTATGCTACTGAGCATAGTGCTGGTATGGATCTAGTAGCAGCAAATATTGAACCAATAATTATAAAACCACAAGAAGTAAAGTTAGTACCCACGGGAATTTGTATAGCATTACCTAGTCATTTAGAAGCCCAAATCAGACCAAGATCAGGTTTAGCACTAAAACATGGTGTTACCGTGCTGAATTCACCTGGTACAATTGATGCTGATTATCGTGGTGAGATAAAGGTAATTTTAATTAATCATGCTCAAGAAGATTTTATAATTGAGCGTGGTATGAAAATTGCTCAGATGGTTATCGCTAGATATGAGCAGATATTATGGGATGAGGTTGATTCGTTAGATGAAACATCTAGAGGTCTTGGTGGATTTGGTTCGACTGGGAAATTCTAAATTAGACTAACGATATTGCCTAGCTATACTCAAATCATTTGAGTATATGTCTAATACAAAAATTAATAATTTATATTTTCCAGTCGGAGTGTTTAGTTTCTCCAGTTTTATAAAAAGAAGTTACTTCTTTTATAAAATGTTTAAAATCCGAATTTTCTTTAACTAGTCTATTAGCCATATTCCAATCAATCTCTAATCTTTCTTTAGCAGGAATTAGTATTCGACCTTTTTCGGATTCGTTTATGTTTAATAAAATAAATCCTATACCGTGCCTAGCAGAAAGAATTTCCAGTTCACGAGAAGTGTTACTATCCTTACTTTCTACTAGAGAGAAAGCTACTAAATATCCATAGTGAGCCCATGACGAATTTGATAATGCTTGAAAAAAGGATTCTCGTACATTGGAGTGATTAATTTTTACTTTCACCTCAAAAGACCAAAGTTTAGCTTTTATATCCGCATATTGTTTGACGCAATCTTTGATCGGCTCTGTCCAATCTTTCGTCATAGCCTTCATTCCTACTAGGTCGGGATATAACCATTTATTAGCATTAGTACCACTACGATTTGAAGAACGTTTATCATTAATAGTCATGTTATAAATACTAAGCTCATCCCAAAGAAATTCTGAAAGCTTTAGATACACCTCTTTTTCTTTTATATTTGACCATTTTTCAGCGTCTTCTATCTCCGCTTGATCAGTTTTTTTAGTAAAATAATATTTACGCGGACACTCTTGTGTTATTTTAATACCAGGCTCTTGTTTTTGTATGGCTTCATTACGTTCTTTAGTCATTTCTCCACTAAAGAGTACTATAATAATTTGAGCTATTTTTGCTGGATCAGTTACATTGAGTATTGATTTGCATTTACTGTTCTCCGCTTTTTTCTTGACTTCCTCAGGATAAGTTTTTACTAGCCATGCAGCTATTTCTCTAGAAGTAAATTTCTGACCTTCATTGGCTTTAAGGAAACCAATAATTGCTCTGTTACGGTTAAATTGCATAGATACTACTATTTTATAAACTACTAATAAATAATAATCAGAATAGTAAAGAATTTAAATATAACTAATAATATAATTCCAAGTTATTATCTTTAAATTTAAATATAGTTGTAATATTACAACTCATTTTTAACAAATACCCAATCTTCATCGGAAGACTCAGTTTCACTATAGTAATAGTTTTGTTTAGAGAATTGTTTTAATTTTTCAGGTACATCTATAAGATTTTCTGCAATAAAGTTAAGCATGCTGCCCCTAGCTTTCTTGGCGTTTATAGCTATTATTTGTAATTTATTATTTCTTTTTTCTTTAAAATATATATTAATTATTGGATATTTAAGATCATTTTGATTTATGGCAGGGGAATATTCATTAGATGCTAGGTTGATTAGATATTTATTTTGATGAGTTGCTAATATTTGATTTACATAATTGGTGATATCGTCTTGCCAAAAATTTGATAATTTTTCAAAATTTGGCAATTTTGTTGACATTTCTAGCCTATAGGGTTTTATTTTATCAAAAACTCTTAGTGGTCCATATAAACCTGATATAATTAACGTGTGTCCTTGCAAGAAAT
Organism: Candidatus Tisiphia endosymbiont of Ditula angustiorana; assembly: GCF_964026425.1. Classification (NCBI taxonomy): domain Bacteria; kingdom Pseudomonadati; phylum Pseudomonadota; class Alphaproteobacteria; order Rickettsiales; family Rickettsiaceae; genus Candidatus Tisiphia; species Candidatus Tisiphia endosymbiont of Ditula angustiorana. The sequence goes on along the minus strand of NZ_OZ032143.1, from coordinate 1,498,816 downwards.
CCCATTGCTCTTTAGAGAAACTTCGTCTATCAATATTATCATAAACATCCCCATCATAGGCAAATATCGCTTGCTTTTGAGGATGGTTATCGAAATCTTGAAATCTATGATAATTAAGCTCAGCCAGTTTGCTACTTACATTCATTACCTGCTTGATCTGATTCTGCGATAGGCTTTTACATATCTGTAAGAGATACTGCATTTTAGTAAGGAAATGCGGCTGCGTACATGGTAAATCCGGTATTTCAGAGATGAAATCCTGAGTCTTAGCTGGTGAAATTATACTTAACATATCTGTAATCTAGACAAAAAATTTATACCATGTCCGAAAACTAATCATCACGTCGTCGTACTTCATGATATCCGCCTCCTCACGTACTAGTTATACGCTCCGGTGCTCGGCATTCGTACTCCGAGTAGCAATTTAGTTTTGGGAAATGGTATTACAACTTAACTGATTCAATTAATTTTCTAACTCCATCTACTGATTTATTAAATAGATCTTGCTCTTCATCATTTAATTTTATTTCCACTATTTTTTCTACACCATTTTTACCAATAATAACTGGTACTCCGACATACATATCTTTTACTCCATATTCCCCTTGGAGATAAGCAGCACAACTTAATATTTTACGTTTATCTTTTAGATAACTCTCTAACATTTCAATAGCAGAAGTTGCCGGAGCGTAATAGGCAGAACCATTTTTAAGTAGTGAAACAATTTCTCCACCACCATTTTGTGTGCGATCTATTATCGCATTAATACGTTCTTTCGTCGACCACCCCATTTCTACTAAATCTAAAACTGGTATGCCGTTAATTGTCGAATATCTAACCAAAGGAACCATTGAGTCACCATGACCTCCAAGTACAAAACTACTAACATTTTCTACGGAAACATTAAATTCATTGGCTAAGAAAAAGTTAAATCTTGATGAGTCAAGCACTCCAGCCATACCAACCACCATATTGCTAGCTAGTCCACTTTCCTTTAACATTACGTAAACCATAGCGTCAAGTGGATTGGTTATAACAATGACAAAAGCGTTCGGTGCATATTGCTTAATGTTGTTAGCCACAGTTTTTATAACAGTAGTATTAACATTAATTAAATCATCACGACTCATTCCGGGTGAACGTGGTACTCCAGCTGTAACAATGATAGCATCTGAACCTTCTATGTCTTTATAATCGTTAGTACCTTTGGCAATTATATCTGATCCTGTAATTGTTCCAGCTTGTGATATGTCTAAAGTCTTACCCTGCGAAGGACCTTCAGATAAATCAAACATAACTATATCAGCAAGTTCTCTCAAGGCTATCAAATGTGCAAGTGTTCCGCCAATCTTTCCCCCACCAATTAAAGCAATTTTTGTTCTTTTAGCCATACTTCCTCCTGAAAAGCATTTTATGAATTCATTGAATCAAAAAATTCTGTATTAGTTTTAGTGTTTTTAAGTTTATCAATTAAAAATTCTGCTGCATCGATAGTTCCCATTGGGTTAATGATTCTACGAAGAATCCACATTTTGGTTAAAATGGCTTTATCAACCAATAGCTCCTCTTTACGTGTACCAGATTTAGTAATATCAATCGCAGGGTAAATACGTTTATCAGCTATTTTACGATCGAGAACTATTTCAGAATTACCAGTACCTTTAAATTCTTCAAAGATCACCTCGTCCATACGCGAACCGGTATCAATTAAAGCAGTTCCTATTATAGTTAATGAACCACCATTTTCAATATTTCTTGCCGCTCCAAAGAATCTTTTTGGTCGTTGTAATGCATTTGCATCAACCCCTCCTGTAAGAACTTTACCAGACGATGGTACAACAGTATTATAAGCTCTGGCAAGTCTTGTTATTGCATCAACCAATATTACTACATCTCTTTTATGCTCTACTAACCTTTTAGCTTTCTCAATAACCATTTCTGCAAGCTGAACGTGTCTAATAGCTGGTTCATCAAAAGTTGAGCTAACTACTTCACCACGCACTGAACGTTGCATATCAGTAACTTCTTCTGGGCGTTCATCAATTAACAAAACAATTAAAAATACTTCGGGGTTATTGGTGGTAATAGCATGAGCTATATTTTGCAATAGAACAGTTTTACCCGTTCTTGGTGGAGCAACAATCAACGCACGTTGTCCTTTACCCATAGGAGCAACCAATTCAATTATTCTTGTACTAAAATCCTTACTATTATCTTCTAGCTCTAGGGATAATTTTTCTTCAGGATAAAGTGGCGTTAAATTATCGAAATGTACTCTATGATAGGCCTTAGAAGGGTCTTCAAAATTAACTTTGTTTACTTTTAACAAGGCAAAATAACGTTCTCCTGGTTTTGGAGCTCTAATTTGCCCTTCTACCGTGTCCCCTGTACGTAGTCCAAAACGACGAATCTGACTTGGGGAAATATAAATATCATCAGGACCGGCGGAGTAATTTACCTCTGGAGACCTAAGAAAGCCAAATCCATCAGGTAGAATTTCTAATACACCTTCCCCTGAAATCAAATCACCTTGTTCAACAGATTTCTTGAGTATAGCAAAGACTAGCTCTTGTTTTAGCAAAGCACTAGAGTTCTCAATATTAAGATTTTCTGCTTGTATTTGTAACTCTTCAGGTGATTTACGCTTTAATTGTTTAAGATTGATGGTAACAATACCATCTTTATTAGGACTATCGTACTTGATACTATTATTGTAATGATTATCAGATGATTCCTTATTGTTAGTAACTGTATTTTGGGTCATACCTATTTTTTTTAGATTAGTTAAGATCAGACTTTTCTAGAAACTTTATTCTTTCTAGGTCATTTTGTTGTTAGAATCAATCGAAGGAATCCTCATGTACACTAGTACTACTTACGATTTTTTGATTAATTTTTTAGTAAAAATTCCTTTCATAGCTAGTTTTGAAATAGGTCTATTGCTTTAAAAACTGGGAGAATCACGAAACCTACGAAAGTCAAGTTACTTAAAGATTAAGGTTAGACTACTACTCGAATGATTAGACTTCTTGCACCTTTGATGTCACTCCTGCGAAAGCAGGGGTCTAAAAAAGTCCAATAGTCTTCTTGGGCTTATCTTTTTAGATTCCTGCCTACGCAGGAATGACATCGTTTTCATTAGACTTTTCTTGCATAATTCTACTTCTGTTGGTAATTTATTCGTCGTGTCTAGGCTCGAATCCGTAACGGAATTTGAGTACGCTGCGAGTCGAGATTCCGTGGCTTCTTTAAATTCTTGCACATAAACGAACTCTGCAAGAAGTTTATTGAAATTAGCAACACAAAATTTTGACAGTTCAGCTAGACTATGTGGACCTAGAGAGCATTCGTATTTCCGAGTAACTAACTTAATTTGGGAATTGGTATTAATACTAACTTAATTATTTATATTTATCAAATTATTTTGCGGTTGTCAAACAAATTACACATGGTAGGGTAATTTAAAAGCTATAACCAATAGTTGATGCACATGTGTATACTAGTGACCCCCACGACAAAGTCAGTCAATTTACCATAACCTTCCTTTATTTACTGCTTTAAGAGTAGGTCTAGTAGGTTTAGTAGGTGTTTCTAGTTCTTTTTTAATTGTTTCTATATGCCTTAACGTTTTCTTTACTTGTTGAATTTCTGTTTTAATAGTACTAGTAATCCTAGACATGCTTGGATTATTTTGCGGCTTCATTGATGATAATTTATCTGTTTGAGTTTCCTGAACTATAGGGGCTTTTGTAGGCATTTCTTGCTCTGATTTTATTGCTATCATTGAAGTATTTATGGTATCTTGCCTATCATGCACTTCTTCTACCTTTGGGTTGGGCAGCCTAACAGTATCCTCAACTAGCTCTTGAGGTTTAGGTTTGTCCATCTGTGCTATCAAATTGCTCTGTAACTTATCCACCAAAACTCTGTTATCTAGTTGGTCCGTAGTTAACTCATTTAATCTGTATGCTTCTATATTTTCTAACTTAGCTTCTGTTGGTGTTGACACCACAAAATCAGAACTACTAGGTTCGGGTATTTGTTTTGTTTCTATGCTAGAATGTTGAATAAGAGGAGGTGGTGGTGTAGACACTGAAGTTGACATGGTTGGTGTAGTTTGATTGCTATATTTGTCTGTAAGATATGTAGCAATATCCTGTAAATTATTTGTAGAAATAGGTAATTTTTTAATCACAGAAGAATACCAAGATTTATCTGCTGCAATTTTATTTGTTATGTCAGATATTATCCCCTCTTTATGATTTCTTAGTCGCTCAGAACCAAGTTCTATTAAAGTTGGAGATAATTGTTCCGAGATTTTGTTATTTTGTTGTTCTGTAATCTTTATATCTGTTTTATTTTGAATTTTGTTAATAGATTCTTCAAGGATTGGCTGTAATATTAATTTTGCATCTTCATCTTTAATAATTGGATTAATAGAATCGGCAAATCGTTTGATATTTTCTTCTGTAATTTTTGTCTTATCTAAGGTTAGAAACGAAGAATTTTTTGGAGCATTATCTACACTAAAAAATTTCTGAGCTTCCTTGCCAATTAAGCTATGTAATTCTGTTGGTGTCCACTCTTCAAATAACTTAGTTGCTAATTCACTGGGCATATGAACATAAGGTAGAAGCTGTTTACAAAAAGCCTCTTGTCTACTCTTTTGTTCTTCCATAGAACCAGTATCTGTATCCTGTATCTTTGTACTAAGAGTCAATAAAAGCCTTTTGCTTTCATTTGCTCTATAATTAACAAGCTCTGGACTTAAGCCATTATTCCTACTAGCTGCTAATTCTTTTATAAAAGAATTAGCAGATTCATTAACTGCATTAGAAAGAGCTGTAAGTTCTGTCTTATTAAGTTCTTTGAAGTCTTTAGAAAATTTAACAGTTTTATTTCCTTGGCTAATAGTTTCGTTAAAAATATTAAGTTGCTCGGTACTAAAAGCTCTTGGATCTGCTTGTAAACTTTCCATAGTGTTGTTAATTACTGTACTGGCATAATCTGATTTAGGAATTGCTTGACCTTTTAACTCTAATATTACTTTTTTAACAGCTTCAAGAGCGATCTTATTCTCATCATTGTTACTACTTTTAATATCATTTAATACAAATCCTTTTAAACTAGCTTCTAAGTTTGCAAATTGCCTATCTGTTTTTGCCTTGTCATTGTCGTTCATAAGTCCTTTAGAACGTTCTATATTTAAACTAAAATTATCAAGAAGTTCTTCTGTCTTTTGATCAGATAAATTACGGTAAAAATTTTCTACTGCTAATCCAGCTATTGCACTCATAAATGATTCGTTAGTATCAATGAGTAATTCATTAGCTATGAGTTCTTTTGATAATTGTGGAGTTAGTTTTTTTAGAAATTTAAGTTTATATGTGTATGCCCTTCCTATTAATTTATTTATATTTTCTATCTCATTTTTAGTCTTAACTCTAATAATATCATCTTTTTTGTCTGCTAAATTGCTATCACTTTCGTACCCAGAATCAACAGATCTTACCGATATATTATCATCTTGATTAGTACTATATTCAGAATGAATAGACTCCTTCTCCCTCTCAAAATTAGATATATTTAAATTACTGGATTCTATAGTTGCTCTATCGTCTGACATAAAAACCTTTCATTATATTAACCACAAAATTGGAAGATATATAATCCCTATTACAAAAGAATCTCTATTGAATTGATGATTTTTGCAAGCATTTTGATATAGAACAAATATACTTAATGCATTTCAAAGTTGGCGTTGTTGTATTTTTGTGGAAAACCCTGCTAATATTTATTCTTCACAATTGTTTGCCTTCAGATATAATATCATATGTAGATATTCTAAGAGTTAATTATGTTACAAATTAGCGATAAAATTTTTTCTAATCTTAGTGGGCAGGAAAAATATGATATAATAAGTAGTAAGCAACGTGGAGATTGGGATAATACAAAAGATTTTATTATTAAAGGTAGAGAATGGATAATTGATGAAGTAAAAAAATCAGGTCTGCGAGGGCGGGGTGGTGCTGGATTTTCGACTGGCATCAAATGGTCGTTCATGCCTAAAGACCATCCAAAGCCTAGTTACCTAGTGGTTAATGCTGATGAATCAGAACCTGGTACGTGCAAGGATCGTGATATTTTAAGGTATGAGCCACATAAATTAATTGAAGGTTGTTTGCTCGCCAGCTTTGCTATTAACGCACATACTTGTTACATATATATTCGTGGTGAATTTTATAACGAATCCTCCAATGTACAGCGTGCTATAGATGAGGCTTATGATGCCGGTTTTATAGGTAGTAATGCTTGTGATACAGGGTATCATCTTGACATTCATTTGCATAGAGGTGCTGGGGCGTATATTTGCGGTGAGGAAACAGCTCTGCTCGAGAGCTTAGAGGGCAACAAGGGCTTCCCTAGATTAAAGCCACCATTCCCGGCTAATTTCGGCCTATATGGTTGCCCAACAACTATTAATAATGTTGAATCAATTGCCGTTGTACCCACTATACTCCGGCGTGGAGCTGATTGGTTTGCTGGAATCGGTAAGCCTAATAATACCGGAACGAAGATTTTCTGTATTTCTGGTCATGTAAATAAGCCATGTAATGTTGAAGAAGCCATGGGCGTACCTTTAAAGGAGTTGATTGAGAGATATGCCGGAGGTGTACGGGGTGGATGGAGTAATCTGAAAGCTATTATCCCAGGTGGCTCATCAGTACCGTTGCTACCAAAGTCATTATGTCAGGATGTTGCAATGGATTTTGATAGTTTAAGGGCAGCTGGTTCGGCACTCGGGACTGGTGGAGTCATTGTTATGGATAATTCAACGGATATTATTTACGCTATTGCTAGGCTTAGTAAATTCTACATGCATGAGTCTTGCGGTCAGTGTAGTCCCTGTCGAGAAGGTACAGGCTGGATGTGGCGAGTTATGATGCGACTGGTACGCGGTCAGGCAAAAATAGATGAAATAGATCAGTTACTGGACGTTACAAAAATGATCGAAGGACGTACTATTTGTGCCCTTGGAGACGCTGCTGCTTGGCCTATTCAAGGATTAATTCGTCATTTCCGTCATGAGATTGAAGAAAGGCTAGCTCGGCAAGGGTAACTATATGAAGCAAATATAAATGAAGAAAATAATAGGTCTGAACATAAGTAGAAAATCTCAATTTATTATTGCATTTGGTATAATGGGGTTATTATTGCTTATATCATACCGTAGTCGTTCATCTTGTATTACTTACATGTTACCATCAGAATATTTAAATAATGGAAATTTAGCATATTTCCAATTTAATAATCATAATGAACTACAAGAGTTACTTCCTAAAAATATTAGATATATCGAACAATATAATATAATTGCCAGTGGGCAATTTAGTGTTAACCAATTTAAAAATGCTATTGGATCTAAAACAGATATTATTGATGTTGATTTAAGGAATGAGTATCATGGATTCAACGACCTAAACCCAGTGTCCTTTATCAGTTTACCATATGATGACGTCAACGCTAATAAATCTCAAGAGGAAATTATAGTACGGGAGCAATATCTTTTTGGTTCAATATTACCAACTTACAAGCAACTTAGTATATATGTAAATAATTTGAAGACTACGCCAACAAAGAAGGATCTAGCAATCTGTGTACCTATTTCTACTAAGACTGAAGCTGATATAATGGCAGGTTTGAATATTGACTATTATAGAATTACCACATCAGATCATAGAGAGGCAAATCGTGATAATTTAGATAAAATGGTAGCACTTTTTGATCAAAAATTAAAATTAAATCCAAGTCGATGGGTTTATTTACATTGCTTAGGTGGAAGAGGTCGTACCACGGCAGCTATAGCTGAGCTTATGATGTTAAAGCAACAAGAAGCTGGCGAGTTACAACCATTCGATGATTTGGTAACATATGTAGAATCAGTTAGTAATGGTTATAAGTTAGTAGCAAGTTGTAAGCCTAGTGATCAAAATTATCGCTGTCAATGGAAGTGGGATCGTTATAATACTTTAAAAATATTCTATAATTTTGTGCGAACAAGAACTGAGAATCAAACTTTTAGTGATTGGCATAATGTAATGTTCCAAAAGAAAAAGACATTGTAATTAACTTAATCATATTAATTAAAATAATTATTATCATGGAACAATTAAATGCAACTGAAGCAAAACGTGAGTTTGGTGTATTACTTAGTCAAAGTGCAAACAGAACCTATCAGCATTAGTAGAAATGGCAAGCCTATAGCTGTAATAGTTTCTGATAAAGAGTTTCAAGAATTAGAATCTTTTAAAGAACAAGTATTAAAACTTGCAATTTCTGCAGGGTAATTTAAAAGTCATAATCGTTAGTTGCTATAAGTACAAGTTTAACCACTACTGATGTCATCCCTGCGAAGGCAGGGATCTATATTACTTAATAGTCTTTCAGGCTTATTTTTTTTAGATCCCAGCTTTCGCTGGGATGACATCGTTTTGACATTAGTACTACAACTGTAGCACTAAATAGCGTAGTTAATAATGGGAAACGGTATAACTTGTTACATCGAATTCAGGTTAATATAAGGTACGATATACAGATTGTTTATATAAGAGTATATACTAAAAAAGTATTAGGGGAATTGCACAGTTGCCAATATAATTAGATTTACGCTAATAATTTACACAAGGATCAATGACTATTTTTTTGACAATCATTATTGTTCTAATGATAGGATGTGCCGCATTGCTTTCAGCTATTGAAACGGCCATCACCGCGTCTTCTCCGGGGAAAATACAAAAATTTAAGGCAAAAGGTATTAAACGTAACACTGTATTACAAGTTCTAAAGAATAAAGAAAAAGTAATTGGCACATTATTGATTGGTAATACTCTGCTTAATACTGTTTGCACTACCATTGCTACCAGTATATTTATCGATTGGCTAGGTGATGGCGGTACTGTCGTAGCTTCAGCAGTTATGGCTTTCGTGATAATTGTTTTCGGCGAAATAATACCTAAAGCTATTGCTGTAGCAAAAGCAGAACAGTTAGCATTATTCACTTCTCCAGCAATTATATTTTTTCTAAAGCTTTTGAAACCAATTAATTCTATTTTTGAAGTTATAATTAAGCTGTTCTGTTTTATTTTCCGTATTAATCTACAACAAAATATCTCGGGAGCAGAAGAAGTCAGAGGAGTGATTGAACATTATCATCAAGAAGGTAATGTTTATAAATCTGACCGTGACATGTTAGGGGGTATATTAGATATTAGGAAAATGACAGTATCTGAAATTATGATACATAGAAGTAACATAGTAGCCATTAATGTAGATTTGCCTAAAGAGGAGATAGTGAGGCGAGCATTATTATCTAGCCCTCATACAAGAATACCATTATGGAAGGACACTCAGGACAACATAATTGGCGTACTGCACATGAGAGATCTACTCCGGGCTCTTTATGAAAAGAATAACGATGCAAAAAAAATTAATATCAAAGAATTAGTAAATCAGCCTTGGTTTATACCTGATAATGCTTTGGTAACTCATCAACTTCATGCTTTTAGAGAAAGAAAGAGTCATTTTGCCTGTGTTGTTGACGAATATGGTGATCTACAAGGTATTATTACTCTAGAAGATATTCTAGAAGAGATTGTTGGTCCTATTATCGATGAGCATGATTATCCTATTGACACAATTGTAAAAAAATCTGATGTGGAGTTTATTATTGATGGATCTGTAACTATAAGAGATGTAAATAGAGAATTAAATTGGAATCTACCTGATGATGACGCAAATACCATAGCTGGCTTAATTATCCATAAACTTGAGCGTATTCCCAATCAAGGAGAATCTATCAAGATATTTAATTTAAGTATCACTATTAACAAAAAAATAGGTAACAGACTTGATAGCATAAAGGTCATTATTCTACCAAATAAAGAATCTGAAAGTGATAAGTAGCCTTGGCAATTATTTACAAATATCTGCAATCTTATTCAGCATACTAGCAGTTGTTAACTCTTTATATCGTTCTGCTACTTTTTTTTTCTATCTTAGTTTCCTGTCAACATTATTGTCTTTCTTGCTATTAGTATATGGATTTATCATCTCAGATTTTTCCGTGCAGAATGTCTTTCTGAATTCTAGTACATTAAAACCTCTTGGATTTAAAATTGCTGCTAGTTGGGCAAGCCATGAAGGTTCTATACTGCTGTGGCTATGTTTATTACAAACTATAGGCGTTATTTATATTGCACTATTCAATAGCCGTCCAACTCGAGTCTATCACATAATTATACTAGCACTAATACAAATATTATTTGGTAGTTTCATTTATTTTACCTCTAATCCATTTGACAGCCTATCATTCCGTCCCGCCCAAGGCCTTGGTTTAAACCCTATGCTTCAAGATATTGCACTAATAATACATCCACCTATATTATATTTAGGTTACGTCTGTTACGTCGTACCTTTCACATCTGCTTGCGTAATTCTGCTCACATCTAGTTTAGACTTTGTTAATCTCAGAGCAATTAAAATATTTACCAATTTAGGAATGCTATTTTCAACCTTAGGAATAGCCTTAGGATCATGGTGGGCTTATAGAGAACTTGGCTGGGGAGGATTTTGGTTTTTTGATCCAGTAGAGAATATTTCCCTGTTACCATGGCTATCTGCTATTGCTCTACATCATTCAGTCTTGGTAACGATAAAATCTGGACAAATGAAAAATTGGACTATAACCTTATCAATCATCACTTTCTTACTTGTAGTATTTGGTACGTTTTTAGTACGTTCAAGCGTAATCACCTCAATTCACTCTTTTGCATCATCACCTAAGCGAGCGATCTATATGCTAGCAATATTTGCTATCCTTGCTATATCAAGTTTAGTGTTACTCATTCTAAGAGGTCAGAATATCGGTATCCTTCTTCCAACAAAATCAGACAAACCTAGACTTATTATTTGGGGTAGTAGCTTTTTCTTAACAGCCTTAGTAGTATTACTATGTGCCACCATTTACCCCATTGTTTATTCTTTATTATACCAAGAATCTATTACCATTAGCGAAAGATTTTTTACCAATAATTTTATAATCTTTATTATTCCAACGCTTCTACTAGCTGGTATTGCTCAAACAAATAATATAAGAACAAAAAACCTACTAGACTTCTTGCATAAATCAAAAAATCTCTCGAGATTTTTAGGAGAAACGAATCCGAGTACCGCAAGCAGTACAATAGACGATTGTTACGGAGCAAGGCAAGTTTCGACAACAAAATCACCAACTAGATTGATTTATGCAAGAAATCTACTTATCCTAGCTTTTTCTTTAGTAATAACTTTTACTAGCTCGTATCAAATTCAGTATGGTTTTATTTCAGCATGTACCATGACATTTTCTCTTTTTCTAATAATACAAAATTGTTATTACATACTAGCAAAAAGTAATTTTTTTAGAGACAAGCTAAAAGCTAATAGACCTCTTGCAAAATTCACTTTTGCTAGGGAACTTGCAGGAGCCACGAAATCTCGACCCGCAGTGGACGATGATTCCGCTACAGATTCAAGTCTAGATGCATTGCCTAAATTACCAGCAGAAGTAGAATTATGCAAGAGGTCTAATATTGCCATGATCTTAGGACATCTAGGTTTTGGATTACTTGTTTTTACTATTACTGTTAATTCATTATTACAGAGCGAAGTAGATTTTATAGGAAAAGTTGGAGACAAGGTAGTATCAGGAAATTTTGAAGTTACGCTCAGAGATATTAGAGTATCATCAGCTCAAAATTATTATCGTCAAATTGCTGAATTTTGGATTCAGGATAAACAGAATAATATCACTATATTAAAGCCTGAAAATAGATTATATATAATAGAAAAGCAGCTATCGCAAGAAAGTAATATATACTCTTATTTAGCTTATGATCTTTACGCGGTTCTAAGTAAAATTGATGATGATGTAATTCACGCAAAAATATATTACAAACCAATGATGAGTTTTATTTGGATATCTATTATGCTTATGGCTGGAGGATTCTTAATCGGATTATTGAAAAAATGACAGTTTTCTTCTTAATAAGGCATGGTGAAACTGATTGGGCATTAAACGAAAGATATAAACTAAAAGGTGCAAGTAGAGATTTACCTTGTTTGACAGAAAATGGCACAAGAGAAGCTAACGAAGTATCTAAAGACCATAGATTAAAAAAAGCAGAAATAATTTTATCTTCTCCTTATACTAGAGCACTTCAAACTTCTGCAATTATATCAAAAAATATTAATCTAGATATTATTGTTGAATTTGATTTAAGAGAATGGCAACCGGATTTAAATTTTATGATAAAAAATCAATACGAATTAAAAAGTACAATTGAGGATTATGAAAAAAATAAGGGGGTATATCCAGCTGGTATTAGTAAAAGATGGGAATCAAAAGAGTTATTAAGTAATAGAGCAAATAATGTATTAAGAAGGTATTTAGATTATAAATATGTAATAGTTGTAACTCATAAACAAGTAATAAAAACTTGGATAAACACTATCAGAATAGATCATTGCTTTATTAATGAGTTAAATATGGTTTAAGTTAATAAAAGAAGTGTTGCTAACTAACTTTCATAGCAACTTCGAAACAATAAATCAATTTATAGTTAAATTATTATTGACTATTTAATATATTTAGTATATGATTGATTTAGAATAAAAAAGCAGTTTTATGAAAACTACCTTACCTGACCGCTCACTAGTTATTAAAGAAAAGCTAGAGAATATTGTTAAAGAAATCCTATATGTAGGCAAATCAAAAATAGCGATGATTATCTTATTTGGCTCTTATGCTAGAGGAGATTGGGTAGAGGATATAGAGAAGGTAGGGGATATTAGTTATTATAAGTATCAAAGTGATTTTGATCTTTTGTTGATTTTAAAGAACGGAGAATATGCTGGCTATCCAGCTATAAACCTACAACATAAGATAGAGAACAGGCTAGGTAAAAAATTCTCATTAGATGAAAAACCACCAATTACTCTGATACTTGAACCTATTAAACTAGTAAATATGCAACTGGAAAAAGGGCAGTATTTCTTTAGTGATATCAAGAAAGAGGGAATTCTTTTATATGATAGTGGTGAATTTATACTGTCTGAAGCTAAGGAACTATCATGGCAGGAACGTAGGCCAATAGCTGAAAAAGATTTTAAATATTGGTTTAGGAAAGGTATAGAATGCATAATTGACGTCCATAATATCTTACAAAGAAATAATTTTAATAAGTGTGCTTTTGAACTCCATCAAGCTACCGAGAACTTTTATAATGCTATCCTGTTAGTTTTTACTGGTTACAAGACAAAGTCACATGATATACTGGAACTTGGCGATAGGGCTAGAAGTCATCATTACGATCTCTATAAGATATTTCCACATGAGACCCCTGAGCAAGAAGAGTGCTTTACGTTACTGCGAAATGCTTATGTTGACGCAAGATATGATCAAGATTATACAATTAGTAAAGAACAATTACTTTACCTTATTAACCGGGTAAAGGAATTAAAGATAGTGACTGAAAAGATATGTCTAGAAAGGATTAATAAAGAAGACTTAATGTGATTATTTTTCCTGAGGTATTTTCTTAATAAAAACTTTATCAAATAGGAATATATACTCGAATGATCCTACGAATTGGATTTGAAAATGAGGGGCGAGTAAGCGGAATGTACATTTAGTACATGAGTACGCGAGTTCCTGATATTTTCAAAAAACAATTCTTCAAAGCAGAAGAGTATACTCTCATTTGCTAAATAAATAGAATGTAAGCATAGTAATTGAGGTTAAAATAATGGAACTTTTTAATTTAACAGGCAAGACAGCTTTAATTACAGGAGCTAGTAGTGGTCTTGGAGAACAATTCGCACGCCTTCTTTCTAGCCCTTACTATTACCCACAAATATTAGAGTTAGCTAATTGATAACCTTGAACTAGATCAAATAACCGTTGCCATCCTCTCCACAATACAATAGGACCAGGCTCTAGATCATTTTTTCTTGCTAAATACCCACCCAATTTAGCAACCCATATTATAGCATTTTTTATTGTAGGAATTGTATTATTAGGGGGAGCTGCTTTGTGTATCTTTACATACAAAACTCGCCATTCTTCTTCAGCTAATATTACACTACATGGTAGATTAGGATTAGTTCTGCCAATTAAAGTAATAAAAAAAATTCTCCAAGCAATTATGCTCATGATTGTCAAGTATTTTATTAATCTTTCTCCTGTTGCAAGTCTACATTGTTCAACCCTAAATCCAGATTTTAAAATTTTATGAAAAATTTCAATTCTCCATCTTAAACAATACCATCTTACTTTCTCTATAGCTTCTTCAAAATTATTGATAACTATATTGGTTAGTAACATCCATTCTAATGGTGTTGTTCCACTAGGGGGACGACGCTCAATAACATTGATGGCATATACTGGTAAATTTGGCAATGTTTCTGTTTTATGTCTTACATTGTTTACAGGAGGATTCATTATAAATTTTCCAAATCTAACTTCCAAATGTCTAATCCTATTAGCTTTATTTTCTTGACTAGTATCTTTAACTGCTATTTCTCCAGCACACTGGAAACCCGATACTACCTTCCACAAATATTGTCTATCTTTTTTGGAATATTTTGACTTTTTATTTATTTCTCTATCCTGTGCAGCTCTAACTAAAACTTTAGATTTCTGAGCTTGTGCCAATTCAAAAAAATCATATATATCAGCTTCTCTATCACAAACAGTTATAATTTGGGTATTACTATTATTCGTTGCATTAATAGTGTTCTGTAATGCATTAAGCCACTTCATACTTTCTTTATCTTTAATATGTACCGCATTACCATGACTAGTTTTTTTTAACTGTTGTATTTCTTCAGGCACTGCTGGTCTATTGTGAATCTTTTGATCCAACAACCCAAGTGCTAATCCATTGGTAGCAACCGCAAAGGCAGTATGCATTATCAGACCTTTACATTCAATATTTTTAACATTCTTTCCCTCTTTTCTTGATAACACACCCAATCCAGTAGTTTTTTTATGACTAGTATATGTGATATAACTAGTATCTTGTATAACAAGAACTTTATCATGCTCTTTGATTCTTTCTACTGCTTTAGCAATATGGGCTTCTAATATTTTTGATTCCTTAACATTATCGTTTTTAAAAAAACGATATGCTGCTTTTGTTTCTGCCCAATTTCCACATGCTTGATTAATTGAGCTTTCAGGTATATTTGCAAAATTATCAGCTATCTTTATTAACCTATTTGTCAGCCTTTTATCACCCAAAATAGCTCCACTAAATTCCTCGGTCAAATAATTATTTATTATTTCTTGACTCATACTATACCTCTACAATGTAATATTTTAATTGCAAATCAGTATATTATTTTTACTTCTTTTTCACCATTGTTATTTTGTGGGTAATAGTAAGCTCACAGAACCGTACGTAACACTCTCGCGTTATACGGCTCTTCCTTTGGATTCACTTATCATGTACCAATGACAAAATGTGTGAGCTGATTCTGCTTTTAGTTTGCCTAAGTGTTTCCAAGCCTTATTCCATGTTGCATAACTCTCGTACTTCTTCTTAATAAATCGCACTAGATAGTTATTTATCACGTATTCTAGTTTGTATAAATCCGATCTCCTATAATGACCATAATAGTTTATCCATCCTCGAATAACCGGATTCACCCTTTCCGCTATATCTTCTAAGCTACCACTCACACTTACCTTAAGTTGCCACGTCTTCTTTATTTTATCTTTAATCATTTTCATAGCTCCTGTGCCAATTCCAGGCGTATATACAAGTTTACCGTGCCATATTCTTGGCTTAAAATCATACCCCAAAAAGCTAAATTTACGTGGTAAATTATGCTTCCTATGATCATGATCGTTTTTAATTCCTGTGTATACTATCTTGGTCTTTTCTAGGTTCAGCTCTAGCTTATATTGCTTTAGCCTTGCTTGAACTTTCTCTTTAATAAAATATGCTTGCTTCTCACTGCAACAATGAACCACAATATCATCGGCATATCTCTCATACTTTATATTGCTATGTATCTCTTGCATCCAATTATCAAAAGCTTCATGTAAATACAAATTAGCAAGTATCGGACTGACTACCCCACCCTGCGGAGTGCCTTTTTCCCTTGCTATTTCTATATTCCTGCCACTCTCTATTCCTGTCGCTTTCAAGAACCTTTTCGCATATAATACAATAACTTTGTCATCAGTATGTTTTAAAAGCATATCCAGTAATATATCATGATCTATATTGTCAAAGAATCCTTTAATATCAATCTCTACCAACCACTCATGCACAAAACACCTCTCTCTACATACCGTCACAGCATCTATTGCACTTTTACCGGGTCTGTAAGCATACGAGTTTTGGCAAAATTTGTCTTCTAGTATTGATTCTAGTCTATTCTTAACAACTACTTGTGCTATGCGATCACAAACAGTAGGTATCCCAAGTTGGCGATATCCCCCCTTAGCTTTAGGGATATTCACTAAAAGCACAGATTTAGCCATATAGCTTCCTGCTGACATCCTATTCCATATCTTATAGAGTTGATTATCCAAATCTCCTTCAACATCTTCTATAGTGATGCCATCAAAGCCACATGCTCCTCCGCTTTTTCGAACACTCTTCCAAGCATTCATTACTTCATCCTTGCTTACATCATAATGTTTAGTCATATAAGTATCATTTCCTACCTAATTGGTTGTTTGATCTTCTATCACTCCAAAAGTAAAGCCCTTTGCTCCAGTTTGTTTCCAAACCTTCATCGCTACTACAACTTTATCCGCCCCACTCCCATGGAAGAAAAGAGAATAGGAATGGTTCCCAAGTTCTAAGTAATAGCCTAATTCAAGTTCACGCCATCTCTATATCGACTGTCACTAATCCAAAACACACATTACCGATTAGTCCTTATCCTAGCGATGCTTGAGATTCCCTAGTTTTGACAGTATTTACTCAGATTTCGACACCTCATCGATTGGTTCGCTTACGCTCGTCTCCTTGAATCATACGTGACGATCTACATCGCCTTTTCCCCATCCGCTCAACACCATCTCCTTGAAAGAAACAGCACCGTGGGGTCGTTTGAGATCTGCTCGTGCTAGCCGATCTCGGTGGACCTACCACCATCTATTACTAAGCATTCAATAACTTACTACGATGAAGTTATTGATTCTTGGCACACTCAAGCTCATGATTTGCAAGGATCTGATGTTTTGATGAATGAATTGACGAAAGCGGATGCTGTACTTGCTGATAAGGCTTATGATGCCGATGTACGTATGCGAGATAAGCTGAAAGATAAGGGATGTATAGCTGTGATTCCCCCAAAGAAGAATCGTGTGAATCCAGCTAAGTATGATAAGGACCTATATAAAGCTAGGCATTTGATTGAGAACTTTTTTGCAAAATTGAAGCAATATAGAGCTATTGCAACACGATTTGACAAAACATCTCAGAACTTTTTGGGTGCTGTTTATATGGCTTCCATGGTAATTTGGCTCAATTGATGACACACCCTAGTTTCCAAGATAAAAAGGAACATTTTGGTAATATAGTTACTTTGATGTTTGTCCCTACTGAACAGGCAATTGAAAAAATTCTGATTGCAGATAATAATTTTTTACAAAAAGCTTGGGAAAGCAATATTTTCCCAGTTGGTCCAGCAGGACTTATGAATATGCTATCATTTGCTAAATTCCAAATTTCAGATTATAGACGTTCAGAAAATCACAAATTAATTATAGAAGAGGTAAGAAAATTATTGACCTCTATTGCTTCGTTAGCGGAGCATTCGCAGAAACTTGGCAATAATATTCAGCATATAGTCAATAATTATGATAAATTTGCCGCTTCTTTTAATCGACATTTTTTATCTAAGGCTAGGAATATTCAAAAATTAGGCATAGATATTGGTAACAAAACAATCCAGCATCCTATAGAGCGTTATCAGCTTGTTTCATCAAAATCTGAAATTATTGATGCCCAGTTGCTCGAATCATCCGATAAAATCAAGGAATTAGAATAGACCTCTTGCATAATTTGCTTATGTTGAGGAATTCGCAGGCACTCCCATAATTTTAAAAAATGAGGAATTGACTTTAATTGTTAAAATATATATACTTAAATTAGCGTTATAATGACGTCAGTATGATATCAAAATTATGAGACATAGAGCGTGACAAAAATTATTAATTCTAAATATAAGGCTAGCAGAAGACTTGGTGTAAGCCTGTGGGGCGATAGTAAAGATGCCTTCAATACAAGAAATTATCGTCCTGGTCAACATGGTCAGAATAGTATGGTTAAAACCTCTGATTATGGTCTACACTTGAAGGCTAAACAAAAACTTAAATGCCATTATGGTAGAATTAACGAGAAGCAATTTAGAAATACTTTTACTCTCGCACAAAAAATGAAAGGCAATACGGGTGAAAATTTTATAGCTTTGTTAGAAAGAAGGCTTGACGCTGTTATATATAGAATGAATATTGCACCAACGATTTTTTCTGCAAGACAATTTGTTACCCATGGTCACATTAAAGTGAATGGTAAAAAGGTTAATATCCCAAGTATGAGACTAAAAGAAGGAGATGTCATCGAGCTAAAGGAATCAGCAAAACAAATCCCTGTAATACTCGAGACAGCTAGCAAACAAGGAAACGCTGTACCAAGCTATTTAACTTTTGATTCCAATTCATTGTCTGGTCAGTTTGTTAGAATCCCAGTAATTTCTGATGTTCCGTATCCATTCGAACCAGAAGTACATTTAGTAGTTGAACTCTATTCAAGATAATTAAGAGACTAAATATCATCCTCGCAGCTTACTCTCCATGCTATCACCCCTGCGTAGGTAGGGGGCTATAATACTTAACACATCCTTTTAGGCTATTTTTTTAGATCTCAGCCTACGTTGGGATGACAATTCATATTAAAACCTGTCCTACCTATAGTAGCTTATCGATCACCACGTTCCAACCAATGTCCTTCAGCTGGTGACAAGTCACTTGCCACAGCCCTTCTGTCATCAAATACAAAACATTCTCCTTGCCATAACCTATTACGATTATGGGTTACTTCTAAATATTGTAAAATACCGCCCTTAAGATGGTACACATCATTAAAACCCAGTTTCTTCAAATAGGCTGTTGATTTCTCGCATCTAATCCCACCAGTACAAAACATTGCTACTTTTTTTCCAGCAAGTAATTCTTTATTCTGCTCTACCCATTTGGGAAACTGCTTAAACGTTTCTGTCTTCGGATCTATAGCCCCTTTAAAAGTACCTACACAAACTTCATAGTCATTTCTAGTGTCTACTAATACCACATTATTTTGGCTAATAAACTTGTCCCAGTCCTTTGGCTCAATATACTCTCCTTTCAGATTTGCAATATCAATATCCCCAACTGTCATAGCAATAATTTCTTTTTTCAGCTTTACTTTTAATTTTTGAAAAGGATGGATATCACAGTAATTTATTTTAATATTTACATCTTCCGCAGACGTAAGTTTTATAATTTCATCTACTAAAAAATTTACCTCTTCTTTTGTCCCAGAAATTGAACCATTAAATCCTTCTAGAGCTAAAAGAATAGTACCCCTAATTCTTCTTTTTTTACCAATAAGTAAAATCTTTGGCAGCAAAATCTCAAGGTTTTCTAGGTTAGTAAAACTATAAAAACTTAATACTGCTATTTTAGAATCATTATTCATACTGACTTCATTACTACTAATTTTCAGATTTGGTAACTGGCAAAGCTATAAACATAGAAACACCCCGTCTCTGTACCAACAAGATTATATTTTGCTTTTTAATAGATTGGGCATTGTCATACAACACATTTAATTGATCTATAGAAGCTATAGGTTGTTGATTGCTTGCTATTACTAAATCACCAATTTTAAAACCATAATTTTTTCCATCTTTTGCGATATCAGTTACAATAATGCCCTCGACTTTACTTTTAATGGCAAATTTTCGTTTAAGATTATCCGTTAAATTACTAAAAGTAATATTATTTTTTACAACAGAAAATTTATTATCAGAAGTTTTATCGCTTACCTTGTCGTTTACTTTTTTAGGCTCTAGATCCTCTTCACTACTAATCTTGCCACTTAATTCTTGATTTTTGCCATCGCGTGTACAACGATAATTTTTACCTCTTGATCAACGATAGTTTCAGCAACCATTACCTGCAGCCTCCTAGAATTTTTTACCGGTTGTCCAGCAAATTCTATTATTACATCCCCAGGTTTTATACCAAATTTATCAGCTGGACCATCTTTTTGTACTTCCACTACTAACGCTCCCGAAGCTTCTTTTAACTCAAACCCTTCAGCTATTTCATTAGTTACTTCTTGAATTACTACCCCAAGCCTACCGCGATTAATTTTTCCATTTTGCCTTAGCTGGTCAATAATTGATTTAGCAGTATTAGATGGAATAGCAAATCCAATACCAATACTAGTCCCAGAAGGTGAAAATATTGCTGTATTGACTCCTATAACTTCACCATTAATATTAAACATTGGCCCACCGGAATTACCATTATTAATAGCCGCATCAGTTTGTATAAAATCATCTACTATACCGTTAGTGTTATCAATATCACGTCCCTTTGAAGATATAATACCAGCAGTTACTGTTCCTCCAAGTCTACCAAAAGGATTACCAATAGCAATAACCTGATCTCCTACCCTAGCTTTACTGGAATCACCGAATTTTACAAAAGGTAAAGGAGTTTCAATCTCAATTTTTAAAAGAGCAAGATCAGTTTTTTTATCACTACCTACCAATTTAGCTGATAGCTCTCTATTATCCGTTAATTTTATGTGAATCTCATCTGCATTTGCAACTACATGATGGTTGGTAACAATGAAACCTGTAGGATCTATAATAAAACCAGAGCCAAGGGGAACAGATTTAGGATTTGAATACATCTCATCAAAATCAAAAGGTAGATTAAAACGCTCCAAAAGTTCATTAAAATGATCGAATGGAAAACGCTCGAAAGATTTTTTATGAGAATCTTCTAATTTTTGGTTATATTGTACTGTATACACATTTACCACAGCTGGAATAAGTGGCTCAACAATATCTGCAAAACTATAATTATGGGATTCAGGTATCTTTATTGGCACTGACTGTAAATTACTAGATTCCTCAGGAGTAATTTTGCTTGACTGAATATTTTCAGCAAAAACAGAAGATGCTAACCACATAGTCATCAGAAAAGTGGCAATTAAAGACCTTAGTAAATTGTTAAACTTACAAATATTTTGAACCATATCATCTACCTAACTACTAATCATTTTTACTCTCTCAATGTCATTCTATTTACCCAAATTTAGATATTTAAATAGCTCTGCTTCCGGAGACAATACAAAAGAAGTATCATCTTTCTTTAAAGTATTTTTATATACTTCCAAGGATCTATAAAATTTATAGAATTCTGGATCAACAGAATAAGCAAGATTATATATCTTAGCTGCCTCCCTGTCACCATCACCTTTTATGATTTGAGATTGCATATAAGCTTCAGCAAGTAATATTTTACTTTCTTTATCAGCTCTTGATCTTATGCGAGCTCCTTCTTCTTGCCCTTCAGCTCTTATTTGGGTAGCTTCTTTTTCACGAGCAGTTTGCATGCGGCGATAAATTGCTGCACTATTCTCTTTTGGTAAATCAGCTCTTAAAATTCTAACGTCAATTACATCAAGTCCAAAATTCTTTGCTTCCTCATTAACCTGATTTAAGATATTTGACATTATGTCAGACCTTGCACTTGTAAGAAGACTAGTCAAAGGTAATCTACCTATAACTTTCCTCATTGAAGATTCTAGGTTTTTATTAAGTCTAATTTTAACACCTTGGTAGTTATGTACAGTTTTGTAAAACATCACAGGATCAACAATACGAAATTTGGCAAAAGCATCTACGATTACCCTTTTTCCATCAGAAGCAGTTAGCTCTTTTGCTTCCGCCTCTACATTTAAGATACGTTTATCAAAAAATTCAACATTTTGAATAAATGGAATCTTTATATTTAATCCTGGACTTTCAATGGTTCTCATTGCCTCACCAAATTGAAATACCACAGCGGAATGGCGTTGATCAACGGTAAATAAAGCACTGCTAACTGATAATAATAATCCGAAAACTACGAAACTTATATAATAAATTGTCTTCATCCAGCACTACTCCTTAATTTTATTTTGCTGAATTGCCATATGCGGCAAAACGCCATTAGTACCCATAATAACTTTGCTGGTATCCGTTAGAATATTTTCTATAGCTTCTAAGTAAAGGCGATCCTTAGTTATTGACTTATTAGCAACATATTGTGTATAAACAGCAGCAAACCTTTTGCTATCTCCTTCAGCTCTTGAGATAACCTCTTGTCTGTAACCTTCTGCTTCTTGGACAATTTTAGCCGCCTGCCCTCTAGCTTTAGGTAAAATATCATTATTATAGGATTGTGCTTGATTTATCTCACGTTCTTTATCGGCTTTAGAAGTTTGTACATCCCTATAAGCATCAATTACTTCAGCTGGCGGTTCAGCTTTTAGTAACTGCACTTTCTCAATACCAACACCAGCATTATAATGATCAAGGATTTTCTGTGTTAAACCTTCAATCTTATTAGTGATTTCTTGTTTTTGGTCTGATAATATCGAAGAGATAGGAGTATTGCCTATAACTTCTCTTATAGCACTTTCAGCAGCTGTTTTTACAGAATCTTCTGGATTAACAATATTAAAAATATATTTTTCTAAATCATTAATATGCCACATTATATCACAATTTAGTGCAACAATATTCTCATCGCCAGTAAGCATAGTACTTTCAGCAGCCACAGCTTTGGTGTTATCCATATTAGACCTAAGGCTACTTGTTGATCTATAGCCGATCTCAATTCTACGAGACTGGTTTACCTTCTCAACTACTACCTGTTCAAACGGCAAGGGAAGGTGATAATTCAAACCAGGGAATCCTTTACGAACAAACTTACCAAACCTCATTACTGCAGCTTCTTCTCCTTCCTTAACTTCATAAACTCCGGAGGCAAACCAAACAGCAACTAATGACAACAAAACTAACGCCATTATGTTATTGTTAAAGCTAAACTTATTATAGAAATCATTAAGGTTAAACTTATTTTTTTTCCTTGGTCTAGTAAATATATTATATTCACTTTTTTCTTCCTCTTCAGAATCTCCCCAAGGGGATTTTTTTAGAACTTGAGTATATATTCGATTAAACATTTTCTGCTATTGCTATTTTGTTAATTTGTATATTATATCACTAAATATAGTTAGCACTAATACTATTTGATAAAAAAAATTTAGTATATTATTATATCTTGTATATCTAACTGCGTCAAGGTTCGTTACTAAAAAATCAGCAGTTTCCGGTAAAGAAGAAAGGGTAAAGTATTCAAGTGGAAGGAGGAGAAGGAAAAAAAAGATTTCATAATATAGTTAAGCCCATAGGATTAGGTGACAAAGAACATAACAATTGTAAATTGTCATTCCCGCGTAGGCGGGAATCTAGATACCTGCTTTCGCAGGTATGACACAAAATTTGTATCACCTAATTCAATAGGTTTCACTATATCAAAATTTTCAGGAATTTTAGTTGAAATAACACATATGGATTTTTTAGTAAGAGTAGAGAAGTCCTGAACCCCTGATAAGTCTTTGGTGGAGACAGGGGGAATCGAACCCCCGACCTTTTGAATGCCATTCAAAAGGTCGGGGGTTCGATTCCCCCTGTCTCCACCAAAGACCTCCAAGCTTTTCATCATTTTCTACTTTCCTCGTAAATATCCTTATGCTGCTTATATGCTGCTAATAATTTCAAAAATGGTATCTTAATTGCTCTATTACCTCGTTTAAACCTGATGTTTAAGTTGAGGTATTATGCACACTATATGCTGCTCTTTTTTTCCTGCCTGTTCTACTACTGGTAGTGATGTTGGTAATAATTCTACTATCTTTTACCATTTTGTTGGTAATTTTGTGCCACCTGAATGGCGGGGTCTTTCTTCCAGTAATGGTAAAGTTTTAAGTAAAACTGCTAAGCAACTCCTATCATTAATCGTATTTCGCTTGCAAATCTATCATAATAATAGCATAGATGAACTCCAGGAAACTTATAACTTTTTTGAACAGTCTTTAGGAGTTTGCCAAGAACGGGTTAGACAATGTTTGATGGAGTTGCAGAAAGCTGGCTTTATTGATCTTCGTAAAGCAACCATAGTCAAATATGGCATTAAGTGTCGTAATGTCCCTTGTATTAAACTGGCAAGAATTTTCCAACCTCATTCTCAAAAAATTTCTAGTGAAAATGAAAAAATTTTAGACTCAACTCAAAAAAACTTTGGGGCTAACCCCAAAGAATTTTTGCCTCAACCCCAAAAAAGTTTGGATCACTCTATATATACTACTCATAAATGAAGAGTTGCAAAGATAGGAGAGATATTATAAAGTTTAGGACATTATGAGTAAGAATGTATTGACAGAAGAACAAAGAGAAAAGTTGAAGGAACGTCATAAGACAGAACGAGACGGACGCATACGTGATCGTATTAAGGCAGTTTTGATGTATGACGATGGGTATAGTAATGTAGAGATTGCTAAGGTACTACTCTTGAGCCACGAAGCGATAAGAAAACATATTGTTGATTATCAAAAAGCCAATAAGCTTAATACCGACAATGGGGGTAGTGCAAGCAAATTAAGTGATGGTGAGAAGACAGAATTAGTGACTCACCTAGAAGCAAATAATTATGTTTATGCGAAAGATATTATGCATCACATTGAGAACAAATATGGTGTGACATATACGATAACGGGAGTAACAAAATTACTATACAAACTGGGATTTGTTTACAAGAAGCCGAAAATAGTACCGGCTAAGCTGGATTTTGACAAGCAAGAATTATTTAAGTTAAACTACAGTTTGCTAAAAGGGAATCTCAGAGATAAGGAAGCTATATATTTTATGGATGGTGTTCATCCTCAGTATCAAGCAAGGGCAAGGTGTGGTTGGATAAGAAAGAACCAAGATAAAACCTTACCAACATTCAGTGGCTGGAAAAGAAAGCAC
Source organism: Candidatus Tisiphia endosymbiont of Ditula angustiorana (assembly GCF_964026425.1). Taxonomy (NCBI): domain Bacteria; kingdom Pseudomonadati; phylum Pseudomonadota; class Alphaproteobacteria; order Rickettsiales; family Rickettsiaceae; genus Candidatus Tisiphia; species Candidatus Tisiphia endosymbiont of Ditula angustiorana. The sequence continues at coordinate 1,473,619 of NZ_OZ032143.1, read as the reverse complement.
ATGATTGGTGCTATTAACCTAGCCGATTTGCAGTTAGTAAGTACAGAGAACCCCAAAATAAATGGGGAGCAGATAGTTAATTTTTTACAAAAGTTAGAAGAGGAGAATAGTGACAAGGAGAGAATATATTTAATCTGTGACAATGCTAGTTACCACAAATCCAAGAAAGTCAAGGAATACCTAGTAAATACGAAAATAGAGCTAGTATTTTTGCCACCATATAGTCCAAATCTGAACCCAATTGAGAGATTATGGAAGTTTATGCACCGTATTACAACTAATAATAAATTTTATCATAATTTTGAACAATTTTCGGAAGCAATAAACAAATTTTTTAGCAACATCGGTGATTATAAAGATAGGTTACGTACCTTAATAAACGATAATTTCCAAACTATTACCGTTAACCATTTCTGCAACTCTTCAGGTTAATTGAGTATATATAGATAATAATAAAAATATATCTAATAAATCTAGATATGGCAAATCTGAAATTTTTCAAAATGAAAAAAATCAAGTTGATGCTAATGAAATTGATAAAAACCAGCAATTACCACAACAAAAGATTGAGCCAATTTTACAATTTGCACAAGAATTATCAGATGAAGCACAAGTTGATAATACTAATACATCTGCTGAAAATCCTATGAGAGATGCCTTGCCACTCAGTAGAACATTACAAAAAGTTGTTCAGCAAGTCTCACAGAAACGTCAGTATGGAACTAATAAAAATTCTAGAATCTAATAAAGTTGTCAGCGAAATAACAATGTATTTTGAAGAGGAAACGATTAGTAATGAAATATTAGAGTTGTTAATTAAGGCTCTAGATATCCACGACAAAAAAGTGAGAGATACTTTGTCTGTGGCTTAATATTAGGAGAAAAACAACTACACCTTTGTGATTATACAGAATTGGGAATAGATGCCACATGGTGTGGTGGTCGAGTAGCCCAAGGTTTGCACTTCAGGCTCTCACAGAACCTTACTATTACCCACAAATATTAGAGTTAGCTAATTGATAACCTTGAACTAGATCAAATAACCGTTGCCATCCTCTCCACAATACAATAGGACCAGGCTCTAGATCATTTTTTCTTGCTAAATACCCACCCAATTTAGCAACCCATATTATAGCATTTTTTATTGTAGGAATTGTATTATTAGGGGGAGCTGCTTTGTGTATCTTTACATACAAAACTCGCCATTCTTCTTCAGCTAATATTACACTACATGGTAGATTAGGATTAGTTCTGCCAATTAAAGTAATAAAAAAAATTCTCCAAGCAATTATGCTCATGATTGTCAAGTATTTTATTAATCTTTCTCCTGTTGCAAGTCTACATTGTTCAACCCTAAATCCAGATTTTAAAATTTTATGAAAAATTTCAATTCTCCATCTTAAACAATACCATCTTACTTTCTCTATAGCTTCTTCAAAATTATTGATAACTATATTGGTTAGTAACATCCATTCTAATGGTGTTGTTCCACTAGGGGGACGACGCTCAATAACATTGATGGCATATACTGGTAAATTTGGCAATGTTTCTGTTTTATGTCTTACATTGTTTACAGGAGGATTCATTATAAATTTTCCAAATCTAACTTCCAAATGTCTAATCCTATTAGCTTTATTTTCTTGACTAGTATCTTTAACTGCTATTTCTCCAGCACACTGGAAACCCGATACTACCTTCCACAAATATTGTCTATCTTTTTTGGAATATTTTGACTTTTTATTTATTTCTCTATCCTGTGCAGCTCTAACTAAAACTTTAGATTTCTGAGCTTGTGCCAATTCAAAAAAATCATATATATCAGCTTCTCTATCACAAACAGTTATAATTTGGGTATTACTATTATTCGTTGCATTAATAGTGTTCTGTAATGCATTAAGCCACTTCATACTTTCTTTATCTTTAATATGTACCGCATTACCATGACTAGTTTTTTTTAACTGTTGTATTTCTTCAGGCACTGCTGGTCTATTGTGAATCTTTTGATCCAACAACCCAAGTGCTAATCCATTGGTAGCAACCGCAAAGGCAGTATGCATTATCAGACCTTTACATTCAATATTTTTAACATTCTTTCCCTCTTTTCTTGATAACACACCCAATCCAGTAGTTTTTTTATGACTAGTATATGTGATATAACTAGTATCTTGTATAACAAGAACTTTATCATGCTCTTTGATTCTTTCTACTGCTTTAGCAATATGGGCTTCTAATATTTTTGATTCCTTAACATTATCGTTTTTAAAAAAACGATATGCTGCTTTTGTTTCTGCCCAATTTCCACATGCTTGATTAATTGAGCTTTCAGGTATATTTGCAAAATTATCAGCTATCTTTATTAACCTATTTGTCAGCCTTTTATCACCCAAAATAGCTCCACTAAATTCCTCGGTCAAATAATTATTTATTATTTCTTGACTCATACTATACCTCTACAATGTAATATTTTAATTGCAAATCAGTATATTATTTTTACTTCTTTTTCACCATTGTTATTTTGTGGGTAATAGTAAGCTTTCTAGCCAAGGGGTACGAGTCATATTAGCTAGTAGAAGGCTAGATAAACTGCAAACTTTATCTTCTGAGCTTAGCAATGCTGTTGCCTTGGAAATGGATGTAGCAGATAAAATCTCTGTTCAAAGAGCCTTTGATACACTGGAGCAACAAAGAGAACTCATAAATATTTGTATTAATAATGCCGGAATTGCAAAACTCACACCAATCTTTGAGTCGGATGAACTGGATGACTTCGAGTCTGTCATGAAAACCAATGTAATGGGAGTTTGGTACGTTAGCAAAATGGTTGCCAATCATATGAAAAACCATGAAATCCACGGGTCTATTATCAATATTGCTAGTGTCAATGGAGCAAATCGTTTACGTGAAAATATCACTGGCTACTGTGCCTCTAAAGCATCTGTGATTCAAATGACAAAGGCATTAGTAGGAGAGCTGGCAACTGTACATATTCGGATTAATTGTATTATACCTGGTATATTTCACACACCGCTTACAGATTACAAATTAAGTACAGAGGAACAACGTAAAGAATTAGAAGAACTTATACCACTACATTTTGTAGCAGAACCTACTGACCTTGATGGTGCAATTTTATACCTTGCCTCAAACAAAGCATCTCGGTATGTCACAGGTTCATGTATTACTGTTGATGGTGGTATACTGCTCGTAAATGAAGAGTTGGTAGACGAAGATCAAAATCAACAAGTGCTAGGAGTGTCCAAGCCGAGGAGCACAGCGTACATTAGTACGTGAGCACCGCAGGTCTTGGACAACAACAACGCAATTGTTGATTTTCATCGAGTATATTTCGTGGGGAGGCAAATAACTCCACTTACGTCAATTAAGAATAATTATTCTTAATTGACTAAGCAAAATTTTAAGAAAAATGCACTCGTAGAATTGTTTCAAGAGTACATTCTAACTTTTTTAATTATTATCATGAAAGATAGTTGAGGAATTTCTGAGTAAAAAATGTAACTTTTGCGAAGCCAATTCTTCAAAGCAGGAAAGTATACACTGCTTGCAAAGAGTGTTCTGTGACATTTTATGTACAAAGTAAGTATTTTAATTGTATAAAAAAGGTACACTATTAGTTTTTTATAAATAAGGAAGTAGGTTTCTGTATAATCTTCGATGAGTAGTTATAAATTTAAAAATTTATGGGGTAAAAGTGAATTCAGAAAATACCATATTACTTGGACTTGATAATGATGGTAAAAAATTATTTTCAAATGATTATCAGCATATTTTATTATTAGCTCCTCCTAGTTCTGGTAAAGGGGTATGTTTTGTTATTCCCAGCCTGTTAACATTTCAAGAATCTACGATTGTACATGATATAAAGCTTGAAAATTATATGCTTACTAGCAGCTATAGAGCTTCTATTGGACACAAGATTCTTGTTTGGAATCCGCTTGGTGGAAAAGATAAAACTCATAGGTACAACCCTTTGGATTTTATTAACCATAATGAAAAAATAATAGATGATATTCAAAAAATAGCTTATTTCTTGGTAAAGAATGATGAAGCTTATGACACTGATGCAAGAAATTTATTTACTTCAATAGTTCTGTACCTTTGTGCGAATACTACAAAAACTAAATCATTTGGTGAAATTGCAAGAATGCTACAAGGGGATTTAATTCAAGAGCTATCTGATGGAATTAATAAGTTAAAAAATATCATACATCCGATTGGGTATCAAAATATTACAGCATTCCTTAAAAAAGACAGGCAAGAACAAAATTCTGTTATTCAAGTTTTGAATCACTATCTAGCCCCTTGGAATAACCCTTTGATAGATTATGCAACTTCAAAATCAGACTTTGATATAGCAGAGTTTAAAAAAGTAAGATTACTTTGTATGTGGGAATAAATCCTACGGATATTAATAGATTGCAACCGGTAATGCAGTTTTTTTATAGCCACGTTGCTGAATGACTAATGACAACCGCTCAAAACCTTGGACATGGTAAAGAAAACGGTGGTGTATGCTTGTTTATAGATGAATTTTATTCAATCGGAAAATTGAAAATGTTCACATCTTGTATGCCATACTTTAGAGGATACAAAATTAAGCTTTTTTTAATTGCAACGGATTTTTGGAAAATAGAAAAAATTTATGGAAAAGCTGACACTCAAAATATAATAACAAGCTGCGTTTCTAAAATTGCCTTTTCATCCAACGATTATAAGACTGCAAATAAAATATCTCAAATATGTCTTGATAGAACTAAAAATATAGAGTTACTGTCATGGCAAGAAATTATTAATTTACCTTCAGATTTGCAAATTATTTTGAGAAATCACGAACAGCCAATAATTTCAAAGAAAATTTTCTATTACAATGATGAAAAAATGAAGAAAAAGCTAATATATCCAATCGCTATTTCATAGCGTATACTCTAGAATAGAAAATCAAGAATTGCGTCGTCATTATTCAAGATTCTAGAGGTACTCACGTACTAAATGTCACACTACTGGACAAAAAGGTTAGGTTGGTTGCACAAAGTGTAACTTAAACAATTTTATGATTAAGGAATCAAAAAATTGCTTAGAACGACTATAAGCTTGTTTAATTGATCTTATACCTAACTGTAGTACAGAATAACTCCTACATCCTAGCGTTTTCTTCATTTTTATCGGTTGCTCTTGCTCTCCAATTGCTCCTATTTTTATTGCCATTGCATATGCTATAAATAAACATTTTATAAAATTCTCTAATCGCACTTTACTCTTTATATGCGTATCTTCCATTCTAAAACCATTACTTTTGCACCCCTTAAAGGTTTTCGATATTCCATTATTAAAACATCTATAAATTTAGAATTGACAAATTCAGGAGAATCACCGACACTGAGTAAAGCAGCATTGCTAACCCTAGTTGAATGGGTAAAGAAATATCATAATAGGAGTACCTATATTGAAATTCATGCAATGGGAGAACATTCCCACAGAGAATCGTCAGCGCCTAATAAATTTATTAGGAACAATGTCATTGAAAAAACTACAAAGTTTGACAATAAACATGGAGAAAGGCAATGATAGATCAGGAGAAAAAATCACCTCAAATTACGTTATTAAGTGGAAAAATCCAAGCTTGTCACTACGACCGTCTAGCAATTGTCTATGTAAGGCAGTCAACCCTGCAACAAGTAGAACGGCATAGTGAATCGACAAAATTACAATATAATCTAGTGGGAAGAGCCTATGATTTAGGATGGTCTGCTAACAGAGTAGTTATAATTGATGATGATTTGGGTCAATCTGGTTCAACTGCAGAAGGTCGTCCTGGATTTCAGCGTTTAGTTGCTGAAGTTGGGTTAAACCGTGTTGGTATAGTATTAGGAATAGAAATATCGCGATTGGCTCGTTCATGTAGGGATTGGTATCAATTACTAGAAGTATGTGCACTTTTTAGAACCTTGATTGCTGATACTGATGGTGTTTATGATCCAGTTTCTTATAATGATCGGCTACTATTAGGTCTTAAAGGTACAATGTCTGAAGCGGAATTACATATAATTAAACAGCGTATGCTACAAGGAAAGAAAGCCAAGGCTCGTAGAGGAGAGTTAGGTATGCAAGTTCCTATGGGATATGTTAGAAGGGCTTCCGGAGAGATTATTAAAGATCTAGATGAGCAAGCACAAACAATTATTCAAATGGTATTTGAGTTATTTGATAAATTCTCTACAATTAATGCAGTATTGAAATATTTAGCTAAAAATAACATTCAAATGCCATATAGAGAACGTAGTGGTTTGCAAAAAGGTGAATTAGCATGGCATCGTCCTAATAGAGCTACCTTATCAAATTTATTACATAATCCTATATATGCTGGAGCTTATGTATATGGTCGTAGACCCACTGAACCACACAAAAAAAAGCTTGGTAGACCCTCTACTGGAAGGACAGTTGCTAAAATGTCTGACTGGGAAGTGATGATAAAAGATAAAGTTCCTGCTTATATTAGTTGGCAACAATATGAACGTAACCAAAGACAATTATTAACCAACTCTATACAAGGAATTGGTATAGCAAGACAAGGTAGTTCACTATTAACTGGTCTTATTGTTTGTGGTCGGTGCGGTCTAAGAATGGTTACTTGTTATACAAATAATAGTAATAAACTACGTTACATTTGTCGTAGGATGGCTGTTGATTATGCTGAAGATACTTGCCAATCATTAGTTGGAGATGGGCTAGATGAATTAATTACTAATCAGGCATTAGAAGTATTAAAACCAAGTGCTTTAGAAGTTAGCTTACGTGTGGCAACAGATGCTGAGCAAGAGCATAATAATTTACAAAAACATTGGCACAAGCAGCTGGAGAGAGCAAAATATGAAGTTGAACGTAGCTATCGACAATATAATGCCTCAGAACCGGAGAATCGTCTTGTTACTAGGACTCTTGAGAAAAAGTGGGAAGAATCATTATCTGCAGAAGAAAAATTAAAGCAAGAATATAACAAATTTTTAGCTAATCAGTCAAAGATTCTCTCTAGCACTGAACGTGAATTAATATACAAACTAGCCAATGATATTCCTGCCTTATGGGCATCAGAAACTACTACAGTAGAAGAACGGAAAGAAATTTTACGTTTACTTATTGAGCGTGTTCTAGTAACAGTAGAAGGGATAAGTGAGAAAGTGTCTGTGGAAATACATTGGTCAGGTGGATATAAAACTAGTACGAATTTTATTCGTCCTGTAGCAAAACCTGAACAACTTAGTTATTATCATGAATTAATTGCATTGACAACAAGTCTAAGAACTCAAGGTATGACATTGCAACAAATTGCCGATAATTTAAATCAACAAGGACTCCATCCACCTAAATTATTAGGCGGTTTTAGTAAAAATATAGTAGGTACATTACTGAGTCGTAACAATGTTATACCTTTTCATAGAAAAACACTATCAGCAGGAGTTGATCGCACTTACGATGAATTTACTTTTAGCGAATTATCTCAAGAAACAAATGTACCACAACCAACTTTATATAAATGGATGCAACAAGGAGGATTAAAAGCAAGAAAAGCAAAAAATACATTAAACCGTTGGATTTGGCTAATTACAGCCGATGAGCAAGAAATTAAAAGATTAAGCTCATTAAGAGAACAACCAAAACAATGGATTTACCATTCTAGGGTAGAAAAAGTAGACTAAATAATAAACATTAATTAAAATATCAACAACATCACTATTATAGAGGCATTATGGCTGGTAAATCTCAATTTCCCAACGTTTTTTGTAAATATCTAAAGCCTGATAGGGATTGTCATTGGTAGCTATAATGACTAACTCTCCTTCTCCATTACGCAAAGCAGAAATAAAAACCTTAGGTCCTTTATAATTCTTTCCTAAATATCTCTTACCTTTGAATATCCTATATTCATTATTCTTTAGCTTTTTTACTAGGTGATTTGCGGTAACTAATTCATCTTACGACCTGCCAATAGTTAAATTTTCCTTTATTCGTACATAAAACGGGATATTACGATCTGCTAAAAATTTCAACCAACTATCACCGATAAATTCACGGTCTCCAAGCAATGATAATATTTTTTCTACCCCAAATGATTTCAAAAATCTATCTATTAATTTTTGACGTTCACTACTATTGGAAGTGCCAGTTTTTGCTAACATATCCCACATAATTGATATAGCTATACCATTGTGACAAATTGACAATACTAAAATATTGATGTCAAGCTTGCCAAACTTCCAGTTAGTACGATCAAGTGCCAGCAACCATTTTTCTGATTCAATTCTAGCCAATGCTACTAATAATTTAGCCAATGCAGTATAACAAAAATTAACCCTAGAAAAAAATCTTTGTAGTTTGCGATATCGAGAATGATCATTGCTCTGCCCATCAATTACCAAGGCTAGTTGAGTAAGATTGACATCTCTAACGTAGAACAATCCTGTTATTATCTGTTCGATTAATTTTATACTTGCAAAACTCTTAAAAAAATAGTTTCCTAATAGTTGTGATAACGCTGAACTCATACTCCTTCTTCTTAAGCTTGAATAACCTAAGTTATAGGACTTTGATTATGCGTTATCCACTCTTTTTTCTTCTTGTTAATCTTTTTGTCATGTACTGAGAAGCCTTTTTATAAGTCTTTGATCTCCAAAGTTAACATGCCTAAATTCCCTTTCTAACCACTTATCACCTAAGTTGTAAGAATTAGATAACGCTTGCATATCCCCCTTCTTTCCCCCTCTTATATTTTAAGTATATAATTCAATATTATTTTATACTTAATTTTATATTTGTGGGTAAAAGTAAGACTTGTAACAGGGTTAAAAATAGATTTTTTTGTAGGTAAAATTTCAGGAAATTTGTCTGAGAAGTTACATATGAATTACATATGAAATTTTTAAAAAGAGTAAGAAAATCCTGAAATCCTAATAAGAACTGGCGGGGCGTAGTGGACAATTTCAGAACCACGATAGACATAAAATTACTGATTATTCAAACGCTTACAGTCTATTACTAAAGCTCTGTAACCTGATATTGTAAATCCATATTTTTACCACAAAAAGCTAGAGAAAGTTTAATGATCTTTTTGACGTGAGAATGTTCTTTAACCTTTACATCATATTGCTTATCTATAATTTGCTTTAATCCCATTTGGGCTACCAAGGCTAAATCTTCTGTATTTTTGGCAATCTTATACTCAATAATAATTGCCTTATCTCCTTTGCCAACTTTGGGGATCATGATTACATCAGGGCGTCCATCACCTGATTCTTGCTCACTTGATATTATATAGCTCGGTGCTAGCATATTAACAATCCCTAACATAAAGCCACTATAAAATAATTCTGCCTTTTTCTCCCCTACCTGATGAAAACTAGTGCTACTGTGCAGCAACTCCTGCATTTTTTGTTTAAACTCCTCTATTTTACCAGCCGGCAGTAAGCTCATTAGCGGATAATATAATGAACTATCCATTTGCAATTGTTTGCCAAGCCATTGCAGTAATCGAGTTTCATAAATAAATTTTACTTCTTCATTTGGTGCACTTAATTCAAAAATATTTCTTGTTGGCTCGACAGCGGTAGGATTCAAATAACCACTAAATAATAATAAGCTAAACAAACCTGAACGTGAACTAATATCAGCAAAACTTATCTGTTTCATAATAGGAGCAATAATAGCTTTACCAGCAGCCAATACTTGAATATCCTGCTGCATCTCATCTGACAATAAAACATTATCAATCCAACCAGTTCCTCCACTGTCAACCCAATAATAATCTAGCTTCCCTTCACTTGATAAACACATCATAATTGACCAAGGGTTATAGATGACTTCTCCCCCAAAATTATAGCCATTATACCAATCCTTAATTTCTGCTGGATTGGTAGTAAGTGGTACTTTAGTTAATAACTCATCCACTTCTATTTGAGTAAATCCATAAACACTCGCAAATTTTTTATCTAATAAACTATATTCTTTAACATTATTCAAACCGGAAAATAATTCAGCTTTGGCAATCCGCAAAATTCCTGTAATAACTCCACGTTCAACTGGCAATTCTTGATCGCCAGTTTCCCTTTTAAAGGTAGATTTCATGATTCCACGAAAAATTTCTAACACTTTCTGAAATTCTGCCTCATTAGTACCAAACCATCTGTAAGCACTATTAATGGGCGTATCATATTCATCAATCAATACCCAAGGCTTTTTATTGTAATGTTTGTACAGCAAGTGGCTTAAAATAGCCAAACTATTTTTGATATTATCGAGAGTTACTTCCCCAAATAAATAGTGGTTGAAATCTGCACGTTCATCTGATGCAAGCTTATCACTATTAGCTAAATATCTATGTGACTGAAATAATTTCCGTAACTGGCTTTTTACTCCTTGTTCGATATCGTGATAGCTTGAGCCTTCTACGCTTTTAAAGGTGATAAATATTACTGGAAATTGACCCTGACGCTTCATAGCATTTGTTACACTAGCAATTTTTAACGGTTTCAGTTCTTTAGTTTCACCAAAGCCTGAATCTACTTTTCCACCAGCAAACAATTTATAGTTTACCCGGTTTTCTAGCAGCAAAGGATTGCCCTCATTATCTAGCTCTATTTCTAGAAAGCGCCTGACCATATCCATATTAATACTCTTCCCCCAACGCCTTGGTCGAGTAATTAGGGTGACTTTACCGCTATCTTCTAATAACTCCTTGATCATTAAACTTTTATCAACGAATATATCGCTATTAATTAGCAGATCATAGAAGTCATCACTACCCACTAACATCTTTGGTTGATAATTAATATTATTTTTACTCTTTTTTTCTGTCATTGTTTTTACTGTTTTCTACTAACTATAATACCATTATACACCTGTTTTATTATCCACTAATAGATATTACGTCAATTCGGGATAAGGATATTGAGAACATGTAGATTAAAATCAAATTTTGTTGAAGGTTTATTTTTCTTTAATGAATAAGCAACAAGAGTAGATAATATATGGACAAAGGCATTTATTGGTGATCTATGTCTAGTATGTTCAAGGTTCATTTTATTTTTTAGATAATCAAAAACTGTTTCAATTAAGTTACGCTTTCGAAGTAAGATTTTTTCTTTCAAATCCATTAATTTATTTTCCATATTCTTCTTAATTCCATGAATCATTTTTAAGCCTCTTTCATATAAATTTAAGAACAAATTTTGCTTAATATAACCTTTATCAGCTGCTATAATTCCAGTTAATCTTTTTGTTAACTCCGGTACTGGAACCCTATCATCTACATTGCCTTTGGTCACTTTTAATGCCATAAACTCCCCTTTATTATTGATTATTACATGTAATTTAAAACCATAAAAATACCCCATAGAGGATTTACTATGTTTGGCTAATCCTTTAAAAACTTTATTGCTATAACACCTTTTATTGTGACAAGCTTTAATCGTTGTAGAGTCAATAAAATAAATACCTGTTTCCTCACCAAACAACAAATGAATCAACATATTTAGCGGTATGAATAATCGTGCCATTAATTCAACAAATCTATTATAACTCAAGGCTTTAGGGAAATCATCCTTATGCATGCACTCTATATAACTTTTATAGAAAAATTTAAAATTCTTAGCATAGGATGTATGAAACATAATTATTATTGTTAACATTTCACTTAAACTCATGCTACAACAGCGATTTCTCTGCTTATTTGATGGTAATAACTTTCTCTGTTCATACTCCAAATAAATTTTACAAAAATCATCTATAAAACTATATAATTCTGTGATATCTTTTTTCATGCCTGTAGTTTGTTTTTTTGTTTAAAAATATAAATACTGCAGGCACTCCTTTTTGACAATCCTTTTATCTATTACTATTTCATCTATATCTTATCCCAAACTGACGTATATTAGTAAAATTTTTGCTAATCATACTATTTTTTATCAATATTGAAGTCAAACCTTAACTTTTGTATTCTAGTCGAAATTAATTATATATGCCTCTTCTACACCTAATAGAGGTGGGATACAAGTTTTAGCTGTACTAAACAAATACTATTATCACCATCACGTAATTGTTCACCTGTTACTTTCTTTATTGTTGTCATTGATGTTGTATCTACCATTCCATGCTCTAATAAATCATCCTCTTTGCCAGTAATTTGCTCAGTTATTTTAGGCTTATCGTTAATTGTAGTTCTAGGAGTCTGTCGGAAATAACTAAAGTAATTCTATATTTGGATCTTTTTGGCTGCTAATAAACAGGATTTTCTTAAAATAGGTACACTATTCCTTCAAAAATCCTATTTATTATCGCCTAAAAATAGCTCAAAATATAATTAATTAGTTATCTCCGACAGACTCCTAGCAGTTACTTCATCAAATGCAACTTGCGTGTTTGCAAGCTGTACTTTAGTATTTTTTATTTGTAATGTATGCATAACAATTGTATCTCTTACTTCAGCTATCGCTTCAAAAGTATTACAACTAGTATATGCTTAGAGTCAAGTTTAGTATCTATTCACGACCCCGACCAAAATTTAACTATAGGGTAATGTTGTATAAGTTTTTTAAATTTAAGATTGCGGTTTTCGCGTCTTTAGGGTAAGTTTTTGAATATAAAATAGACTAATGATTAAATTTTGACCGGTGTCGTGAATGGATACCAAGTTTAAGGAAGCACACGTTTTGTCACGGTTAGAGAAGTTTATAATCACTCCCTTCTTACTTTTCAAATACTTTTTCTTACGTCGAACTAAGGTTATTTAATAATTAAAAAACTTGATTATTAAATAAAAATGATATATTTGATTTATAAAGTTACTTGCTAAATGAAATTGAAGATATAAATTAATGAATACTCAGGATATAGTTTGCATAGCTCTTTTTGCTGCAATTACGGCTGCGTTAGGTATCATACCTGGTATCGTAATTTCTGTTATTGGTGTTCCTATAAGTGTACAATCTCTAGGAGCTATGCTTTCTGGCAGTATTTTAGGAGCTAAAAGAGGTGCTTTATCTCAAATTCTTTTTCTAGGAATAGTATCACTTGGTCTTCCAGTTCTTGCTGGTGGGCATGGAGGCTTAGGATCAATTTTAGGACCGAGTGGTGGATTTCTTTTAGGATGGCCGATTGCAGCGTTTGTTATTGGTTTTTTATTTAAAAAAAATTGGTCTAATTTAACTAATATTAGTGCTTTTATATATATAATAATTGGAGGCATACTAATTATGTATATTATAGGTATTTTATGGCTTAATATAATTATTAATATTTCTATAAATCAAGCTCTTATTGGAAGTATGATATTCATCCCAGGAGATATTATTAAAGCAATTATTGCTACTACTATAGCAATGGTAGTAAAACGTTCTTACCCTATAATACAAGATTAAGTTTTTATTTTATAATTTTAATATTAGTAAAAGTATAAGCTATAAAGTCTATATGATAAAAATTGAAAATGTTAGTTACAGTGTTAATAATTATGACATTTTATCAAATATCAGTTTAATACTAAGTGAAAGAAAAATTGGTATAGTCGGAGCAAACGGTAGTGGAAAAAGTACATTTGCAAGACTTCTTAATGGCATTAAACTACCTACTACTGGACTTGTAACAATTGATGGTTTAGATACACGTAAATTTGGTAAAGAAATAAGACGGAAAGTTGGATTTGTATTTCAGAATCCAGACAATCAAATTGTTTTTCCAATAGTTGAAGAAGACCTTGCTTTTGGTTTAAAAAATCTTGGTTACAATAAAGATAAGATTGAGCAAAGTATAAATTCAATCTTATCCTTATATAATATACATAATTTGCGTAAATCTCCATCTCATCTTCTTAGTGGCGGACAAAAACAATTATTAGCTATTGCCGGGGTATTAGTGATGAAACCTGATTACATAGTATTTGATGAGCCTACGACGCTTTTAGATTTAAGAAATAAAAAAAATATTTTCCAAGTAATAGAAGATTTAAAGCAAGTTGTTATTATGATTTCTCACGACCTTGAATTATTATCAAATTTTGATCGTGTAATTGTTTTTGAGCAAGGGCAAATAGTTGGAGATGATCATCCTTCTGTTACTATACCTTTATATAAAAATATGATGATATGAATTTAGATACTTATTATCAATATAACTCTCCTATCCATCGCTTATCCCCAAGGATTAAGCTATATTCTCTAGTCGTTTTTTCAAGCGGATTATTTTTAGTATCTAATTTATTTCTGCTTAGTATAAGCTTATTTTTTACATTTTTTTTGTATTTTATAGCTAAAATACCACTACAAAAATTATTTATTCAATTACGCCAGATTATTATTATATTATTAATTATTCTACTTGTTCATATATTTACCAATAATTGGATAGTAGGAGTACAAGTCATCACTCGATTTGCAACATTATTACTTTTTGCTTCATTGATAACACTTACAACACGTATATCTGAAATGATTGATAGCCTTAATGAAATTTTAATTTTATTATCTTATGTTGGGATTAATCATAAGAAAATAAGTCTATCCCTATCTCTTGCCATACGATTTATTCCTGTGATTGTTAGTATCTTTCAAGAAATAAGTGTAGCTCAGCGTACCCGTGGTTTAGAACGTAATTTTATTGCAACTATAATTCCTACAATTATAAAAATTCTAAAAACGGCAGAAAATATTGCTGAAGCTATTGAATCACGTTCTTGGTAATTAACTAATTATATTTATAGAATGAAGAAGAATATCATATATTTATATAATGATTTAGGAGTGTCTATCGAATGTAAATTGTAATGTGTTTTTGACCCTCTATTGTAATTATAAGTGACCCTCTTATCATAACAGTAAAACCCCTGAAGATATAGCTTTTATACAACTTATCAATGGGGTCAAAATTTGTTACAATAGGGGGTCAAAAACACATTACAATTTACAAATATAGGTGAAATAATGAATTAACTTATTAATACATCTAGCAATCTACTTGCTTTGTAAATTAAATGCTAGTAAATAACCATTTATTGATTTGTGCTGCAACGACCAACAGCAGAGATAAAAAGTAAATATAAACTTGTTAAACAACTAAATCTTCCATCGTGGGAGAAGGCATACAAAGGCTAAGCTAAGATATTAACCTAGGATTATGAAGACTATGTCTTATTCTCATGACTGTCAATCAGTAATTTCAATTCTGCTCGTAATCAAAAAAATCTGGGGTTCTACGTCAGAACGCCTACTTATACAAGTAGCGTGATATTGTTACAACTAAAAACTTATTCTTACAATTTTCTATATTATTTTTCTTATTATCACTAGGGTGTGTCATCAATTAAGTTGACAGGAGCGTTTATTTGTTGTGTAATAGAGAAAAAATTAAGGATAAATTTTCTCTATGCGTCGATATGCTCTACGTGACGATCAATGGGATCGGATTAAAGATAAGCTACCTGGAAGGGAAGAGTCTGTTGGTGTAACAGCCAAGGATAATCGCCTATTTGTAGAAGCAGTCTTGTATCGATATAGGGCTGGTATACCTTGGAGAGACCTACCTGAACGTTTTGGAGATTTTCGAGTGATTCACCTACGTCATTCAAGGTGGAGCAAGACAGGTGTGTGGAAAAAGGTTTTTGAGATGCTGGCTGAAGATGCTGATAACGAGTATGCCATGATTGATTCAACCATTGTTAGGGCTCATCAACATAGTGCCGGTGCTAAAAAAAAGAGTTAGATGATGACCAAGCAATTGGACGAGGTAAAGGGGGGCTGAGTACTAAAATCCATGCCACATGTGACGCTCTAGGGAATCCAACGGGATTCCATCTTACCCCGGGGTCGAGTGTAGCCCAAGGTTTGCACTTCAGGCTCTCACAGAACCTTACTATTACCCACAAAATAACAATGGTGAAAAAGAAGTAAAAATAATATACTGATTTGCAATTAAAATATTACATTGTAGAGGTATAGTATGAGTCAAGAAATAATAAATAATTATTTGACCGAGGAATTTAGTGGAGCTATTTTGGGTGATAAAAGGCTGACAAATAGGTTAATAAAGATAGCTGATAATTTTGCAAATATACCTGAAAGCTCAATTAATCAAGCATGTGGAAATTGGGCAGAAACAAAAGCAGCATATCGTTTTTTTAAAAACGATAATGTTAAGGAATCAAAAATATTAGAAGCCCATATTGCTAAAGCAGTAGAAAGAATCAAAGAGCATGATAAAGTTCTTGTTATACAAGATACTAGTTATATCACATATACTAGTCATAAAAAAACTACTGGATTGGGTGTGTTATCAAGAAAAGAGGGAAAGAATGTTAAAAATATTGAATGTAAAGGTCTGATAATGCATACTGCCTTTGCGGTTGCTACCAATGGATTAGCACTTGGGTTGTTGGATCAAAAGATTCACAATAGACCAGCAGTGCCTGAAGAAATACAACAGTTAAAAAAAACTAGTCATGGTAATGCGGTACATATTAAAGATAAAGAAAGTATGAAGTGGCTTAATGCATTACAGAACACTATTAATGCAACGAATAATAGTAATACCCAAATTATAACTGTTTGTGATAGAGAAGCTGATATATATGATTTTTTTGAATTGGCACAAGCTCAGAAATCTAAAGTTTTAGTTAGAGCTGCACAGGATAGAGAAATAAATAAAAAGTCAAAATATTCCAAAAAAGATAGACAATATTTGTGGAAGGTAGTATCGGGTTTCCAGTGTGCTGGAGAAATAGCAGTTAAAGATACTAGTCAAGAAAATAAAGCTAATAGGATTAGACATTTGGAAGTTAGATTTGGAAAATTTATAATGAATCCTCCTGTAAACAATGTAAGACATAAAACAGAAACATTGCCAAATTTACCAGTATATGCCATCAATGTTATTGAGCGTCGTCCCCCTAGTGGAACAACACCATTAGAATGGATGTTACTAACCAATATAGTTATCAATAATTTTGAAGAAGCTATAGAGAAAGTAAGATGGTATTGTTTAAGATGGAGAATTGAAATTTTTCATAAAATTTTAAAATCTGGATTTAGGGTTGAACAATGTAGACTTGCAACAGGAGAAAGATTAATAAAATACTTGACAATCATGAGCATAATTGCTTGGAGAATTTTTTTTATTACTTTAATTGGCAGAACTAATCCTAATCTACCATGTAGTGTAATATTAGCTGAAGAAGAATGGCGAGTTTTGTATGTAAAGATACACAAAGCAGCTCCCCCTAATAATACAATTCCTACAATAAAAAATGCTATAATATGGGTTGCTAAATTGGGTGGGTATTTAGCAAGAAAAAATGATCTAGAGCCTGGTCCTATTGTATTGTGGAGAGGATGGCAACGGTTATTTGATCTAGTTCAAGGTTATCAATTAGCTAACTCTAATATTTGTGGGTAATAGTAAGGTTCTGTGAGAGCCTGAAGTGCAAACCTTGGGCTACTCGACCCCGGGGTAAGATGGAATCCCGTTGGATTCCCTAGAGCGTCACATGTGGCATGGATTTTAGTACTCAGCCCCCCTTTACCTCGTCCAATTGCTTGGTCATCATCTAACTCTTTTTTTTAGCACCGGCACTATGTTGATGAGCCCTAACAATGGTTGAATCAATCATGGCATACTCGTTATCAGCATCTTCAGCCAGCATCTCAAAAACCTTTTTCCACACACCTGTCTTGCTCCACCTTGAATGACGTAGGTGAATCACTCGAAAATCTCCAAAACGTTCAGGTAGGTCTCTCCAAGGTATACCAGCCCTATATCGATACAAGACTGCTTCTACAAATAGGCGATTATCCTTGGCTGTTACACCAACAGACTCTTCCCTTCCAGGTAGCTTATCTTTAATCCGATCCCATTGATCGTCACGTAGAGCATATCGACGCATAGAGAAAATTTATCCTTAATTTTTTCTCTATTACACAACAAATAAACGCTCCTGTCAACTTAATTGATGACACACCCTAGTCCGATATGAAGAACAATTATATTAAGTAATTCTGGAGAAAATAATTTTTTTATCCTTGCTTCTTGTGCTTCTTTATATTCACCATGATTAGCGATGCCAAACTCTGCTATATCATGCATTTGACTAGTCCGTACTTGTATTTCCACATTACGTCTAAATGTACCAATAGTAGTCACAATATGCAAGGAACTATAGCCATTAGCTTTAGGATTAACAATATAGTCTTTATATTTTTCATGGTTACTAGGATATATATCATTAATAATATCCAGTACTTTATAACAGTCTTCTTGCGTATCAACTATAATTCTAAAAGCAACGAGGTCAGTTAATTGATGAAAACCCATACCTTTTCTTACCAATTTCTTTAAGATAGAATGAGGGTCTTTTAATCTGCAAGATATCTTCGCCACTATAGAATTTTCTTGCAATTTAGTACTAATAATATCAGTGATATTGTGTAAATTATCAATATCCTCGTATAACATAAAACTCATACTGTTACTTTATTATTGATTTAGATTATTAATATATAGTCAATGAAAATCAAGAATTGCGTTGTCGTTGTCTTTACTATCAGGAATTCGCAAGTATTTACTCTTCAAAAGCATCGAATATACCCGTAATATTAATAAAAACTATTACCCTGTCAAGATTAAATTATTAATTTATAAATAAGAAAGAGTTTCCAAATGATATAATTTGTTAAATAATTAACCTCAGTTTGATGTAAAACATCGGTTTAATAGCCTAAGGTGTCATCAACTATGATGGCGATGATTACTTGAGCCTACTATTAATTTATTACATCAATACTTGAGGTTAATTATTATTCTAAATGAATACAAAAGGTTCAAGACGGTTCTCAATTTTTGCTACTCAACTTGCATAGTTCATCGTTTATTGCGTAACATCCATTAATAATTTTTATATCGAATTGAGATTAATGTACTTAGTGTTTAGTTATTTTATGTTATTATACAGTCAGTTGATTTGAATTTGCTACGTTGTTTATATAGCTAATTCGCGGGAAAGTTTTAGCTATAAGAAAATAATAGAGAGGATAGGGTGAGAGTTTTAGTAGTAGGTGCTAATGGTTTTATTGGTTCATATATCACCGCTGAGTTATTAAAAGATAATCATGATGTAGTTTGTGCAGTTAGAGATATAAAAGCTACCAAAAAAAAATTTCCTAACCTAGAAATTTTAGCTTGTGATTTTAACAATGATACTGATCAACAAAAGTGGCTTAACAATTTACAAAATATTGATGTAGTCATTAATGTATCCGGAGTGTTAACTTCAACTAATAACAACAAAATAGAGAATGTTCATTTCTTTGGTCCAAAAGCTTTATTTGATGCATGTATTTTAGCTAAAGTAAAAAGAATTATTCATATTTCAGCTCTTGGTATAGATAATGAGAAAACTACTGACTATGCTGTAACAAAGAAAAAAATTGACAATTATTTAAGAACTTTAGAAAATATTGATTGGGTAATTTTACAACCATCGCTTGTGTATACAAGTGGTTGTTATGGAGGCACTTCATTATTTAGATCTCTTTCAGCTTTACCTTGGTTTATTCCTTTAATAGGAGATGGATCACAACAATTCCAACCCATACATATGGATGACTTAACTAAAGTGGTTGTTAATTGCACTAAAAGAGAAGGGGAAATTTGTAGAGTATTAAAAATAGTTGGTCCAGAAATAGTTACAGTAAAAGATATATTGATTAATTTTAGGAGCTGGCTTGGTCTAGATCCTGCCAAACTAATAAAGATTCCTTTAATATTCATTAGAATTGCAGCTAAGTTAGGAGACTTTTTTAGTATAGACCCACTTAATAGCACTTCATATAATATGCTATTACAACCAAATATTGCAGACAAGAAAGACTTTATCAATTTTACTTCTGTCGTTCCAAGAAGTTTTGAGCAAGGATTAGCCACTGAACCTCTTACTGTTCAATCACTATGGCATGCAAGACTTTTTTTGTTGAAACCACTATTAAAAATCATTTTAGGTTTATTTTGGATTATGACAGGCGTCATTACGGGGGTTTTTACTTCAGAACGAGGTCTGAAAATAATAACAGAGTTAGGATTTAGCGAACAAATTGCACAAGTTATGTTATATTCAAGCTGTCTTGCTGATATAATTCTTGGAACTATGATGATTATCAAGCCAAGAATTATAGGGGTATGTATACTACAGATTTTATTAATGCTAGCTTATACATTTTTTCTAACCTTTCTTAAGCCTGATTTATGGCTAGAACCCTTGGGGTCACTTACTAAAAATATTCCTATAATACTTCTTACTCTTGTCTTGCTTGCTATAGAAAAGGATAAATAATGGATTGGTATTCTGTCGTCAAAACTATTCACATCATTAGCTCTACTATTTTGTTTGGTACAGGTATTGGTATTGCTTTTTTTATGTGGTGGGCTAATAAAACCGGGGATTTAGCAGCCAAAGTTTATGCAGCACGTACTACGGTTATTGCCGATTTTCTCTTTACTACCACTAGTGCTATTATTCAACCAATTAGTGGCATAATATTAATCAATATAGTTGGATATGATTTCTTTGATTTATGGCTTGTTTTAACTTATTTAGGATACGCTATTACAGGAGCATGTTGGCTACCAGTAGTATGGATTCAAATACAATTACGGAATATTGCAGTCAGAACATTAAAAAATAATGAGCAATTACCAGCACAATATTATAAATTATTTAATTTATGGTTTTATCTTGGCTGGCCAGCATTTATCAGCCTAGTTATTATTTTCTTTTTAATGATTTTTAAGCCGATGTAAAATATCTAGAATATATTATAACTTCCTAGACAGTTACTTAACTAATAGTTATTTATATTTGATTTTTAATTTCAATCCTAAATATTTTAAAATAACACCAGCGAATTTAATTCTATCAAATTCACTTTGTTCTAATTCAGATAAAATTTGAGCATGAAATTTATCATCCATATTTAACAACTTTGGGGAATACTCAAAGTGTATGCCAGATAAAACTACATTCCCCTTATTATATTTGATTTTTAAAACTGCTGGTAAAACTGATTGGTCTAGAAATTGATAGTAAGCAAGAATATTGATATTTTTATATAATTGAGGATCTACAAAATAAGGACCTCCATTATAATAAATCATAATTTTGTTAGATAAAGAATTATCGTCTATAGCTAACTTAATTAATGCTGCACGTACACCACTATTATCGTCATAATTGTATTTTGCAAGAACAGGACCGATAGTTTTGTTGGGGAAAAATGCTAATTCTCTTTCTCCTAGGATTTCTAAAGAACCATCTTTATCAAATTCTACAAATCCTGAACCATAATAAGCCCCTGCACAAATACCTAAATAGTTACCTCCATTTTCTACATAATTTTTTATAGCTTTATTTCCTTTACCATTAAGTTGTTTAGTATAATATACATCCCTTCCGCCGGGTATTATTAATAGAGCAGCTTGATTTGACCATTTGTTTTCTATAATTTCTGAGGCATTAATTAAATGTATTTTATAGCTAGGAAAAACAATTTGCTTTAGTGTATACATAATGTGCCTAATAGATTCGATAGATACTCCTAAATCATTATATAAATATATGATATTATTCTGCATTTTATAAATATAATTATTAATTACCAAGAACGTGATTCAATAGCTTCGGCAATATTTTCTGCCGTATTTAGAATTTTTATAATTGTAGGAATGATAGTAATTACGTTCTAAACCACGGGTAATTTAAAAGTCGGGCTGCAAGCCTAATAGATGAAGGAAAAAGTGCTTAATATGCACTCGATGTCATTCCCGCGTAGGCGGGAATCTAAAAAAATAAGCCCGAAAGACTATTAAGTATTATGGATTCCCGCCTACGCGGGAATGACATCGATGGTGGTTGAATTTATATCCATAACAACTATTAATTGTGACTTTTAAATTACCATGGTCAGTTAGAATCTTTGGTGCTACTATAGCATTTGTTCTGTTATTTGTTGTTGTCACAAATATCAACTTTTTTCTTCAGTCTTACTTGTACCCAAAGTCACAAAGCGCTGACCCGAAGTATCTAAGGCACGGCAAGCAATTGATTGAACCTGCTTAGTTGCATTATCTGCTTTCTCAGTCAGTTCTTTTATGTATGTTTCCTGTTTCTTGATTTTGTCTTCAAGATAACCGATACTCTGCTCGTTTAGTTTTAATATGCCATCATATTCTTTCTGCTTCAATTGGCTATCAAACTCATATTGTTGTAATAATTGTGTACGCAATAATTCTTCGGCATTTGCCATAGCCTCTTTTATTTTATTTGGCATTTCTTCCACTTGCACTTTTAAAGCATCATAGTCTTGTTCTTTTGCTACCAAATCAGCTTCTCGTCTTAGTAAATTATCTTTTAAGTCAGATAATTCCTTTTCCATAATGACTCTTCTGTTATTATATTCATCAGTTTCCTTGCGACGCTTTAATTCCAAAGCATAACTATATTCTTCTTCCTCACGCTTTCTAGTTTTTGTAAGAATATCTTTCTGTTCCTTGTAATCTTGCTCAAGAATCGTACGTTGTTGTTGCCAATGGGATTTCTCACTAGCCATTTCCTGTTGAAAATTCTGTTTTATTTGCTGCATTTCTAGCTCAAAACGCTCTTTTTGTTCAGATTGAGCTTGCAATAAAGCTGATAAAGTATTTGCTGTTTCATGAATTTGATATAGTTCTTGTAGATGCGTTTGTTCTAAAATAATAGCCTCCCGCAAATTGGCTAATTTTTGAAACTCATCCAACAATTGTTCTGATAAATTATCAATTTTTTTAATAGTCTTTGATTTTAAAGTACTTAAGTCAGCTAATATATCATCCGATGAATTATTGATTGCTTTGGTTACTATTTGTTGTTTCTCTTCCTGCTTTTTATGTTCTTGAGGACTCGCAACCTGTTTTTCAGTTAATTTTGTTACCACCTCATTATAGGCTGCTAAGATCTGATCCTTAGTACTTTTAACCGAAACTTCTTGAATATTCTGTTTTTTTGTCATCTTATTAAAACCACTTATAAATGTTTACTATACTGCTCATAAATGAAGAGTTGGTAGACGATAGAATCAAAATCAACAAGTGCTAGGAGTGTCCAAGCCGAGGAGTACAGCGTACATTAGTACGTGAGTACCGCAGGTCTTGGACAACGACAACGCAATTGTTGATTTTCATCGAGTATACAAACACACGCAAGGTAAACTCTTCTCTATTCCTGATAATTGCAATAACAGATTAGATTGTAAACTAATATCAACCATTACACAAGCAAATACAGGGTAATTTAAAAGTCACACTCTAGAGTTGAAATAAGTAATTATTAAGAACATCAAACGTCATTGCGAGAAGGCACGAAGTGCCGCCGAAGCAATCTAGGAAACAAAAAAAATAAAATTATCGTATTTTTGCTGGATTGCTTCGTCGGTTGCAGCAAGCAACCTCTTCGCAATGACGTTTGTAAGCACATGTCTATCTAAAATTATTTCGGTTTTTCAACTTTAAAGTGTGACTTTTAAATTACCCTGAGTAAATATAAGGTACTTATAAGGTACTTTTCTTTTTGAATAC
Source organism: Candidatus Tisiphia endosymbiont of Ditula angustiorana (assembly GCF_964026425.1). Lineage (NCBI taxonomy): Bacteria > Pseudomonadati > Pseudomonadota > Alphaproteobacteria > Rickettsiales > Rickettsiaceae > Candidatus Tisiphia > Candidatus Tisiphia endosymbiont of Ditula angustiorana. The sequence goes on along the minus strand of NZ_OZ032143.1, from coordinate 1,449,967 downwards.
TTTATAGTAATATTATAACATTCCATAATTATTTTTCCATTCTAAAAAAATATATTATCTTATAATAAACCTTTATGAGCAAGTGTTACGGCACGAGTATAGTCAATTACACTAAGAATTAAAAATGAAAATAGCTACTTGGAATATTAATTCTATAAGAATAAGACTACAACATTTACGGGACTTTTTAATAGAAGTAGATCCAGACATTGTTTTGTTACAAGAAATCAAGTGTGAGACTGATAAGTTTCCTTTTGATGAACTATCAGATCTAGCATATAATTTCTATGTGTATGGTCAGAAATCCTATAATGGTGTGGCTATCTTATCAAAGTTTCCAGCTGATGAAGTGGTAAAAGACTTTCCGGGTATTAATTGTACTAATCAAGCACGGATTATAGAAATATCTCTACAGACTCCTATAGGTTTTTGTAGTATCACTTCATTATATGCACCTAATGGTTCATTGGTAGGTAGTGATAAATTTAAGATGAAATTAGAATTTTATGACAATTTAATTAATTACTTTGAATCCAAGAGATCTCTTGATACTAAGGTGATAGTTGGAGGAGATTTTAATATTGCTCCTTTTGATATTGACGTATACTCAGCAAAAGAGTTACAAAATACTACTTGTTTTACTAATGAAGAAAAACAACGACTGAGAATTATTTTAAATTCTAGTTTTGAGGATTTATATAGATTATCAAATCCTACTAAGCAAGAATTCTCTTGGTGGGATTATAGAGCAGGTTGCTTTGAGCAAAATAAAGGTATGCGTATTGACATGATACTTGCGTCGAGCAATGTTGCAGATTATCTAAATGATTGCTACATGCATTATAATTTACGAACTAAAATTAAGCCTTCTGATCATATACCCGTTGTTGCTATCATTAGTTAACCTCAAGTATCGATATAAAACATCGGTTTAATAGTCCCCATGTCCCCTGCTTCGGTGCGGGGTCTAAAAAAGTCTAACACACCCTCTCGGTTTATTTTTCTAGATCCCGCACCGAAGCAGGGATTGTTAATTAATCTGTGGCAGGTATAGCAATAATAATTCTTCTTATTATACATTTTCTTCGATCGATTTCTAAAGAAAATAATATATAATGAAAATTATTAAGAAATGAACTAACTAACATGACCACATTTACTAATATAAAGATTCCTCGCTGGCTATATCGTTTTGATAATTTTAAACGTGCTTTTGCTTTGCTACGTGAGGCGATGTACACAATGCGAGAACGCAAGATAAGTCAGTTAGAGATGGAAGGAATCATACAGCGTTTTGAATATACGTGGGAATTGACATGGAACGTACTTAAAGACTACCTAGAATATAAGGGGGTGATACTATCAACCATTACCCCAGCTACCGTACTTAAGGCAGCTATTGCCGCTAATTTGATTAAGAATGGTGAAGTATGGATGAATGCTTTAGATTCTCGTAATAAGATGTCACATACCTACGATTTCAAACAATTTGAACAAATTATTATAAATATTGAAAAGGATTATTATCCTGAATTGGAGAACATGTATTTAGTGATGCTGAAATTTGCAGAAGAAGAGATGGTAGATGAAAGTAAACATATCTAATCATGGATTAAGTACGGAACAGTTAAACATACTGCGTAATATTTTGTTGCCCTTCTCAAAACAAATCGAGAGTGTTGGTTTGTTTGGTTCGCGTGCTACTGGTTTTTATCGTCCTAATTCTGATATTGATATAGTTATTTATGGTGCGCTTGATGAAAAAACCCTCGATCGTATATTTACTTTACTTAATGACAGTAACTTACCGGTTAAAGTAGATGTACAATCTTATGATCTGATCACCTATCCACCTCTCAAAGAACATATCGATGCTAACATGCTACTATTGTTTACACATGACCAATTTGAAGAGAATTTACTTTAGTGATAGTAAAAGATGAGCTGAAGTAATGTTAAACTAAGCATAAACATGAAAAATCCTTTATCGATATATATACACTGGCCGTTTTGTTTGTCAAAATGTCCGTATTGTGACTTTAATTCTCATGTTGTAAATAAAGTAGATCATGATACATGGTTGAAATGTTATGAATTAGAGCTTGATCATTTCAAGGATACTATAGGTCATAAATATATAAAATCTATTTTCTTTGGAGGTGGAACTCCATCTTTAATGAAGCCATTTGTTGTTGAAGGAATAATTAAAAAAATAGCAAATTTAGCAATAATAGATGAGCAGACAGAAATTACTTTAGAAGCAAATCCCACTTCATTTGAGACTGAAAAATTTAGGGACTTTAGATCAGCTGGAATAAACCGTGTGTCAATTGGCGTCCAGTCTCTAGTGGAAGATGACTTAAAGAGTTTAGGACGACAACATAATGTAGGGCAAGCAATCAAAGCTATTGAGACAGCTCGCCATCTTTTCCCTAGAATATCTTTTGACCTAATTTATGCAAGAAGTAACCAAACTCTAGAAAGTTGGCAAGATGAACTTACCAATGCCATGCAACTTGCCTCAGGTCATATCTCACTATATCAATTGGTCATCGAAAAGGGTACGTTATTTTATAAATTGTTTAACGAGGGAAATCTAACTATACCAAGCTCAGATCAAGCAGCTGACCATTATGAGTGGACTAACTGGTATTTAAAGTCCCAAGGATATCTTAGATATGAAATATCAAATTATGCTATATTAGGTCATGAATGTAAGCATAACTTAACATATTGGCAGTATAACGATTATTTAGGTATAGGTCCGGGTAGCCACAGCAGGGTTAATATGTGTGATAGTAATTTTACATCTAATCTCTATAGTATCATGATGTGGCATAAACCAGAAAAATGGTTACAAGCTGTTGATAGTTTAGGATGTGGTATTCAGCAGATTAATAAACTTTCTATGCAAGAAATAATTGAAGAAATGTTGATGATGGGACTACGTCTTGAAAAGGGTATAACTATTGATAGTATACAGAAAAGAACTGGTAAACAATTATTTGAGATTTTAGATATGGAAAAGGCAACATACTATAAAGAGCTAGGTTTACTTAGGTGGGATGAAGGATTAGGTGATAAAGGTCATATTAATCTTACAAACAAAGGTCTAATGTTACATAGCTATATAGTGCCAAGGTTATTTAAAACCTCAGTTTTGGATTAAAATTTTTAATTTTAATCCAAAACTGGCTAGAATATGAGGTTTAAATAGACTTCTTTATATTAATGTATATGTTGGAACAAAAAGAGCATATACCCTACATTTTTCTATAATCGTCATAGCAAGGCTCTTTAGATGCCGTGGCGATCTAGGTAAACAGCGAAGCTGTTTTTTCTAGTACGCTTCGCGTATCCTGGATTGCCGCGTCGCCGCTTTCAGCGACTCCTCGCTAATAGACGATCAGCAGCCATTTTAATAGTGGTTATATAAAAAATGTAGGGTACTATGCAAAAAGAGTTAGATAAGATACAAAAAAGGATTAAGAAACTTAAAACAAATAATCATTTTCACCCTAAACTTAATCCAAAAAAAGAAATTGATGCGTTGGCTATAGCGTTAGATTTGTTTTCTAGTGTGATGCTGGGGTTTATTGTTGGTTTTACATTAGATAAATTGTTTAATTCTAAACCATTTTGTATTATAATATTTTTGTTAATAGGTATGCTTGCAGGTTTTAAAATAATTTGGCAAAAACTAAATAAGAAATAATGTCCCATAGTCCCTTAGATCAATTTGCAATAAAGAAACTAGTAGAAATTAATTTATTTGGTTTCGATATTAGTTTTACTAACTCTAGTTTGTTTATGTTACTTGCTGGAGTTGTAGGTCTCTCCTATTTTTATTTAGCCTTAAAAGGCAAAAAAATTATACCATCTAGATTACAGCTTAGTGCTGAAATAATTTATGATATAATTACAGTGATGCTCAATCAAAATGTTGGAGAAAAGGGGCGTAAGTTTATACCGTTCATTTTCACTTTGTTTATGTTTATTTTGTTATGTAACTTGCTTGGCATGCTTCCTTACGGATTCACTGTTACTAGCCATATTATAGTAACATTTGCCTTAGCAATTATGATATTTTTTATGGTTACAATTATTGGTTTTATTAATCACGGTATACATTTTTTATCAATATTTTTGCCTAAAGGTACGCCATCTTGGTTAGCTCCGCTTATGATTTTGATAGAATTATTTGCCTATCTAGCAAGACCTATAAGTTTATCTTTAAGGTTAGCTGCTAATATGGTGGCAGGACATATATTACTAAAGGTGATGGCAGGATTTATAGTTTCATTAATGATTTTCTTTAAATTTTTGCCAATTCCACTAATTGTGATCCTTATTGGATTTGAAATTTTTATAGCAATACTTCAAGCTTATATATTTACAATTCTTTCTTGTGTATACTTGAATGATGCTGTAAATTCACATTAGGTTTTGCGAAGACTGCATTTTTATGGTTTTATAGATCGTTATTTTTATTCTCGAATCCTCACGTACATCATAGTCCGCTGCGGTTCTCCGAACAAAAATGCCTATAAATCTACTCATAAAATAAAAATGAAGCCATACGCAAGAATCTAGAATTTTTTATATTTAGGAGTTTAAATATGGACGGAACGTCTCTAAAATTTATTGGTGTAGGATTAATGGCTATTGGTATGTCAGGTGCTGCCATTGGTGTAGGTAGTATATTCAGTGCATTGCTGTCTTCAATTGCCCGTAACCCTTCAGCTACTGATCAATTACAAAGAATGGCATTCATTGGAGCTGGACTTACGGAAGCTATGGGCTTATTCTCGTTCGTAATTGCAATTTTATTGATATTTTCTTAAGTAACTATGCCTCAATTTGATGTTACCTTTTATTGTTCGCAAATCTTTTGGTTGGTAGTTGTTTTTAGTATCTTATACCTTCTAGTTCATAAGTTCATTGCACCACTAACTGAAAAGATTCTTGAGAATAGGCAAGCTTATATAGATACTAATATTGCTAGTGCAGAAAGTCTTGGGGAAAAAGCTGATAGCTTGCACAAGCAATATGCAAATACGCTAGCAGAGATATCAAATATAGTGGAAAATATTAAAAAAGAAGCTAGAGATGCAATGGAAGCATCTCTTTTATCAAAAAAAATGCAACTCCATAATGAGTTGAAAGCACAAATTACCAATAATCATCATGATATAGAAAAAACTAATAAATTATTTTGGATTGATGAAAATGATTCATGCATCAATTTAGCAAAATTATTAATTCAAAAAATTACTAATCAAGAAGTTGATTTAGAATTACTAAAAGAATCTTACAAAAAGATAAAATAATGCAATTATTTGATGAAAAATTTTGGCTAGCTATCTGTTTCCTAATTTTTGTGTATTTGGTCTATAGACCGATAAAAAATATAATTTTAAAATCGTTAGATGACAAAATTATGGCTATCAAAGACCAAGTCTTAGAAGCCCAAAAGCTTAACGAAGATATGACGTTGTTATTTGAAGATGCTGCAGTCCAAATACAACAGATTGAAGTTTTAAGAGAAAAAATGATCAAAGATGGCAAAGAAACTGCCAATAATATAATTAAGCAGCAAAACGAAGAATTTGATAAGTTTCTAGAAAGCAAAAAACTTGAGACTATAGATTTAATGAATAGGCAAAAGCTAGAAGCTTCTCAAATGCTACAATCTGAGTTTTGCGATAAAATGCTAGAATTAGTAGCTATATATATGCAATCTACAAAAAACGATTCCATATCAGATAGTGAGATAGCTAAGAAACTCATGAGAAATCCAGCATCTGAAAAATTTATACAATAACTGTACCTCAATTCGATGTAAGACATCAGTTTAATAGTCTAGGGTGTCCCTGCATGTCACCCCTGCGAAAGCAGGGGTCTAAAAAATAGCATAGAAGGTATGTTATATAGTTTTAGATCCCAGCTTTCGCTGGGATGACATAATGGCGGTGATATCACCCCTAATGGCGATGATTACTTGAGCCTACTATTAATTTTTTACATCAGACTGAGGTTAAGTAGACTCCAATTCTTTAAAAGTAGCAGTATATACAAGCTCATTTTAATATTAATAGGAGGAATAAATGATACAGTATCCGCAGGAACAAAGAAGCCTAACTAGAGAACAGAAAGAAGCGGTTGGATTGCTTTCAATTGGTACATTTTTAGAATATTTTGACTTGATGTTATATATTCATATGGCGATGTTTCTTAATGAGTTGTTTTTTGAACCTACTGATTCTCTCTCCACCTCTTTAATGATGTCTTTTGCCTTTTGTACTACCTTTGTTTTTCGGCCTATTGGTGCCTTAATATTTGGTTGGTTGGGCGATAATATAGGACGTAAATCTACTGTTATAATTACAACTTTTATGATGGCTGCATCATGTTTTGTCATGGCTAATCTCCCTACCTATGCCCAAATAGGGGTAGCTGCTACTTGGATAATAACAATTTGCCGTGTTGTTCAAGGCATTACTTCTATGGGGGAGTCAGTAGGGGCAGGACTTTATTTAACCGAAACGATTAACCCACCAATCCAATATGTAAGTGTGACATTGATGGCGGTGTCTGCTTCCTTAGGAAGTATAGGTGCTTTAGGAATTGCCTCACTTGTTACTTCCTATAGTTTTAACTGGCGTCTAGCATTTTGGATAGGTGCAATAGTGGCATTGATTGGTTCTGCTGCTAGAACAACATTGCGGGAAACACCTGAATTTGCTAATGCAAAACTGAGACTAAAAAGAAAATATGAGAAAGCTAATATTGATATAAAAGCATTGCATAATGATCCAGTCGTTAATGAAAAAGTTAATAAAAAAACAGTAATAGCTTTCCTTTTATTAGAGTGTTCTACACCTGTATGTTTTTATTTTCTCTTTATGCATTGTGGTGCTATTCTCAAGACCGATTTTGGTTACACATCAGCTGAAGTTATTCATCATAATTTTATTGTCTCTATATTACAGGTCTTAATCATATCAATATTATCTTATGTAAGTTACAGAGTATATCCATTATTAACCGTAAGAATTATACTTATTATATATTCTATTTTTATTTTATTTTGTCCATATTGGCTGAATAATCTTCATTTTCCGTTTGAGTTATTTCTCATTCAGACAGTTATTATTTTATTTAAGTACTGTCATACCTCTGCTGCTCCCATTTTTTATAAAAGCTTTCCTGTATTTAAACGTTTTACCTATGTTAGCGTGATATTTTCTGTATCTCGTGCTTTGATGTACGTTATTAGTTCTTTTGGTTTCGTTTATATTATTGACTATTTTGGCAATTGGGGAATATTGATTATTATGATTCCTACAATTATAGCTTTTACCTACGGGTTATTGCATTTTGAGAAGTTAGAAAAAGACTCTGAAAGTTACCCACAAAAGAGAACTACATAGTGTAAGCTCAGTATCCGCCATTAGGGGTAATGTCACCCCTACTCGCCATTATGTCATCAACTATGATTTTAAAAAAATAAAAAACCAAATTGGTTTAGAGAAATAACAAAAAATCTCTAGCTTAACCTCAGTTCGATATAAGAATTATTAATTCTTATATCGAACTGAGGTTATTTAGACTTTTCTAGACCCCTGTTTTCGCAGGGATCGTAGGTAGCCACGTACTAAATGTACGCCTCGACCCTTCGACTCCTGCTACTATTATGATTTTGATTCTATCGTCTATCAACTCTTCATTTACGAGCAGTATACTACGCTGCAGGGTGTAAAGGTAACTTTATTATAGAGTAAGAATTGATTGATGGTGATATATCGAGGGTACTAAAAATTTCAACAAGGGCTGTGGTGAGGTCATGAATCATTTGGTCGGTATGATTAGGTGTTGGGATGATTCTTAAACGTTCTGTGCCACGTGGTACTGTTGGAAAGTTAATATGCTGAACATAAATATTATATTTATCCAACAACATTTCAGAGGCTTGTTTGGCTTTAATTGGATCACCAATAATTATTGGTATAATATGACTATCATTTTTTAAATAATTTACTTTAGCTTTATCAAAAGATTCTTTTACCTTGGCTATTACCTTTTGGTAAGTTTCCCTCTCTATATTAGAATTTTTTAAATGACGAATACTGGCAGTTGCTGCTGAAGCAATAATTGGGGGTAGAGAGGTGGTGAATATAAAACCTGGTGCAGTAAGCCTTATAGAATCGATAATTTGATGATTGGCTGCAACATAACCACCAATAGTGCCGTAAGCCTTACCGAGTGTTCCTTGGATTATATCAATTTTATCAGCACAACCCTGAAGATCGGCAACGCCAGCACCATGCTTGCCGTACAGACCAACTGTATGTACTTCATCAATAAAGGTTAAAGCATTATATTTTTTAGCTAAATTCACTATTTTTTCTATTGGTGAAAATAATCCGTCCATAGAATAAGCTGATTCAAAAACAATAATCTTCGGTCTATTAATATCCACCTTTTTGAGTAATTCTTCAAGATGGCAAGTATCAATGTGCCGATAAATATGTTTTTCAGCTTTTGAATTACAGATACCGGAAATAATAGAAGCGTGATTTAACTCATCTGAGAAAAAAACTATATTAGGCATTATTTTTGCCAGTGTTGCAAGGCTAGTATCATTGGCAACATAACCGGAAGTGAAAACTAGAGCTAATTCTTTATTATGTAGGATTGCTAGTTCCTTCTCTAATTCTATTATGCTGCTATTATTGCCACCTATATTTCTTGTACCACCAGAACCAATGCCGTATTTGGATGTAGCATCTAACGCAGCTTTGGTAACATCTGGATGCTTACTCATACCAAGATAATCATTAATACACCACATTACAATATTTTTATCATAATACCAAGCAGATGGAAAGTTATTTGCCTGTCTTTGAACAGGCACAAATTCACGATATCTTCCTTCTTGTTTAATTCTAGTTATATGGTGATCGAATATATTATGATAGTTAGACATTACATTATTTTTTTATTAGTTTACTAAGTGTACAAGTTTAAGTAACCTCAAGTATCGATGTAACAAGTTAATATTAGGCTTAGTATTATCCCTATTATGGATGATGTCACCCCTACTTTCCTTTATGTCATCCCTGCGAAGGCAGGGATCTAGAATATCTAAAGCACCCTTCCTGTCTATTTCTTTAGATATCTGCTTTCGCAGGGATGACATCATTTTTGATCCTGTAAGTACCATATTAACGTTGGTGTTTTTGATCCACGCAACAAAGCCTTCGCGGGAATGACATCGTTTTGCCATGCAGACACTATTCCTTACTTTATCGTCTTAGTCATAAAGCAAATACTAACTATTGATTATGACTTTTAAATTGTCCTGTTTAAAACTACCTAACCTGAATTCGATGTAACAAGTTACATCGAACTTTCGTGTTATATATAGAAACAATCAGGTTTGAAGCGGCTGCCCACCTGATTGTTAAAATATAACACTCCATTCAATATGTGATTTTAATTATTAAAATCACATATTGAATGATGAAAAAAGTTAAAATGCACTCGCAGAACCGCTTCAAGAGTGCATTTTTCCTTATAACAAAGCCAGTGCGATATAAGAATTAATAATTCTTATATCGCACTGAGGTTACCTACGTCCAAATAATCGCTCAATATCTTTGAGTTTGAGTTCGATGTAAGTTGGTCTACCATGATTACACTGACCAGAAAATGGAGTTTTTTCCATTTGTCTTAATAATTCATTCATTTCTTCAGAAGATAATTTACGACCTGCTCTGATAGCATAATGACATGCATAGGTTTCTGTAACATATTCAATCAATTGAATCAAGGAAATATTTTCACCAAGATCAGATAAATTATCTGCCAAGTCTTGGGTAAGTTGGTTTATATCGGTATTGCCAAGTAAGCTTGGAGTCTCTGATACAATGATGGATCGCTCGCCAAATTTCTCTAAGCTTAAACCTAATTTAGAAAGCTCCTCCTTTTTATTATACAATAAATCAGCTCTTTTGACATCCGGTAATTCTACTATCTCAGGCATGAGTAATCGTTGCTTAATTAATCCATTGTTACTTATCATTTGCTTAATTTTCTCGTATCCTAAACGCTCATGTGCTGCATGTTGATCTACGATAATAATACTATCTGCTGTTTGTGATATTATATAAGTGCCGTGCAGTTGGGCTCTCGCTGCTCCGAGTGCAACATTAGGCTTTTGGCATAACTCTACTTCTGCTGGTAATTTAGGCAATGGTGCTAGACTTGAATCCGTAACGGAATTTGCCGTACTGTTTGAAGGGCGAGGTTTCAATTCTCCTACGAATTCCCTAGTAGAAGCGAATTCTGCGAGAGGTTTATTATTACAATCTAGGTCTAGGATATCATCCTCTAGCACTTCTACTTTAGCATGTGGGTCTGTCTTTATTAATTGTTGCTGAACATTAGAACTATCATTGTGCCTAGGAATGGTTAAATTTTGAGCCTTATAAGTACTGATATTATCAGATATACTCAAACCATCCGGATATACTTTGTTAGAAGAAGAGGTAGGGTTCTTTTGAAAAGCCTTATTTGTTTTAACAAAGTTATTAGCAGTAGTAGTATTGCGAAAAAGACCTAAGGCAGTTGTGGCAATATTCGTTGACACCATATGACTTCTAGTGGCAAGGGCATCTTTGATAGAGCTTATCAGTAATCCCCGTATGGTACCAGGATCATGAAACCTTACTTCTGTTTTGGCAGGATGCACATTAACGTCAACCATGTGGGGATCTATCTGTAGAAACAAAACTGAAACTGGATGTCTATCCCGAGCTAAATAATCCTGATAAGCTAGTCTTAGAGCGATTTGTAGTAATTTATCCTTAACGGGTCTATTATTAACAAATAAAAACTGATCCTCAGCAGAAGCTCTATTAAAGGTAGGAAGGCTGGTAAAGCCATATACTGATATTTCCGGTCTTTGTAGATTAATATGGACAGAATTTTCAATAAAATCATAACCCAATATATCAATTATTCTTTGCTTTAAAAGATCATCAAAATTTCCATCTTGGCCTTTTACTTTTATGATGTTTTTGCCATCATGAGATAAATTAATGCTGATTTTAGGATGAGCTAGTGCAATTTTCTTGATTACATCAACCGAAGCTGCCAATTCAGTTTTATCAGATCTTAAGAACTTTAGTCTTGCAGGGGTAGCAAAGAATAAATCACGTATTTCAATCTTAGTACCCTCGTTATGAATGGTAGGTTTAATCTCTTTATTATGTCCACCGCTAGATTGTATATGATAAGCCCTATCAGCCCCACGTGCCTTTGAAGTAATCAACATCTTACTTACAGAACTTATTGAAGGTAATGCCTCTCCGCGAAAGCCAAAAGTGTGAATATTTTGTAAATCTGACTCATCAAGTTTAGAAGTAGTATGACGTTCTACGGCAATTTTTAGATCTTCCTCAGACATGCCTATTCCGTCATCAGAAATAATAATAAGATTTTTCCCTGCCTGCTCAAGCATGATATCTATCTTAGTGCTAGCTGCATCAATAGCATTCTCAACTAGTTCTTTTACTACCGAAGCTGGTCGTTCAATTACTTCCCCAGCAGCGATGCGGTTTATAGTACTATCTGATAGGAGTTTTATCTTCATTACTTACTAACACAAATGTTTTACTACAATAAGGACACACAATAGATCCTTTGGTTGAATCAATCTCCAAATAAACTCTTGGATGATCAAAAGGTGGTTCTTTGCCAAAACATGATACGGATGTAGAGATAGTCTCAATAATTTCCATATTTTGCATAAATTTGAAGCTATATAAGAGTTTTTTTTAGTATCTTACTACTATAAAACATAAGTGAAATTTATTCAAAATAAAAATTACTATTAGTGGTCTAGAAAATAATGATATAATAGAGAAAGAATCCTTTCACCAAACCATTTTATTAAATTGTTGGTAAAAATTTTAAAAATCATTTTACTAACCACTATAATCATTATGGTGATAAGGAAACTATAAATAATATCAGCTGGGTAATGCATAGCAAGAGTAATACGTGAGACTGCCACTAATAAAACAATAAAAAAAGCTATAATTTTTTGCCCCATTGTTATATATGGCCAAATACAGTAAGACACCATTAATGCTAATCCGGAGTGACTACTTGGAAAGCTGGATAAACATCTTTCAAGTTCAACATTAGCAATTGTTACAAAACTATTAAGAGGTAATGAGCAAAATGGTCTAGCTATATTAACTGAAAACTTAAATAGAGCATAAGTACAACCGAATGTAGCATAAATTATACCAATCATTACCATTTTATTATATATAGACCAAAATTTGATCTGACGCTGATTAGAATCTTGAATCTTTTTTAACTGGATATAGAAATATCCACAATATATAAAATAAACGATAGCAAAGTTGGTAATATTAAAACAATAAGAGATAATTTGTAGAATATAAGCTATTATGCTAAAATGGTTAGTAATTCTATTGATCCACAAGAATATCTCTTGATTAAGGCCATGGAAATTATATAAAAGTTCAAACATTTTCAATTTCAATTTTGTTTGGTTTAAGTATATGCTACAAATAACAGTGCTAGGATGTGGCTCATCACTTGGTATGCCGATAATTAATTGTGATTGCAATATATGCACTTCTACTTCAAGTTACAATAAAAGAACTAGATCATCAATATACATAGATGATGGTAATAGTCAAATTCTTGTTGATTTTGGTTTTGACATCAAGAATCAATTAATGCGAGAAAAGATTAAAAAATTGGACGGTGCTATATTAACCCATTATCATGCAGATCATGTTAACGGTATTGATGATTTACGTGTATTTCCATTTTTCCAAAAAACACCACTAGAAATTTTTTCTGACAGTAGCACAGCATTGAAAACTGAGAATCGTCACCAACATTTATTTGCTCCGGATAAACTGATTGCAAGACCGGTAGATTTTTTTGCAAAATTTAAAATTAATACCATAGATGTACAATTCTTCAGACAACATCATGGTCCTATAGATAGTTTAGGTATTAGAATGGATGATTTTGTATATTCTAGTGATGTGCTAGCTTTTCCGGCAGAATCTAAACCATTTTTGAAGAATATCAATGTTTGGATATTAGACTGTATGGCGTATGAATCTAATGATTGCCATGCAGGATTAGATAAAATTTTACAGTGGAACGATGAATATAAACCTCAACAAATATTATTAACGAATATGAATCATTTTATTGATTACCATGAGATATCAAAAATATTGCCAAGTAATATAAAACCTCTATATGATGGTTACAAATTTATAGTTTAACAAACCTGAACCTGAGTTCGATGTAATAATTATCCTTCCTTGCTGAATGATGTCATTCCCGCGAAGGCGGGAATCCAAAAAATAACCTGCAAAGGCTATTAGATATTATGGATTCCCGCCGTAGATTGATGACATCTATAGTAGTTAAACTTATATCTATAACAACTAATGACTATGACTTTTAAATTTCCTAGGTCTATCAACTTTTCAAATTATAGGAGTATATGATAATACTCGATAAGGTTTCAAGAAACTATGGCAAAACTTATGCTGTTAAAGATATTAGTCTTGAGTTCAAGAAAAAAGAAACTATAGCGATTATAGGATCTTCTGGTAGTGGTAAATCCACTTTATTGCGAATTATCAATGCTTTAGAAGTTCCTACTAGTGGGCATGTGTTAATTGATGACAAGAAATTGACGCAAAAAAATAAAAGGAAGCTTTGTCTTAAAATTGGCATGGTTTTTCAAGCTTTTAATCTTTTCCCGCACTTAAATGTCCAAGATAATTTAATATATGCTCCTGTTAATATTTTAGGAATGAAGCAAATGGCTGCCATTGCTAAGGCAGAGAAATTATTAGAACAATTTGGTTTAAAACAAAGAATTACCGCCTTTCCTGTCAATTTATCTGGGGGACAAAAACAAAGAGTGGCGATTTGCCGAGCCTTGATGATGGATCCAGAAATAATGTTATTTGATGAGCCTACTTCAGCTTTAGATCCTGAAAATATTAAAGATATTATTGAAATTATATCTTTATTTAAAAGTCAAATGACCATGATTGTAGTTACTCATCATATTAAATTTGCTAAAGCCATAGCCGATAGGATAATTTTTATGGATCACGGACAAGTTTTAGCTGATCAGCCGGTAGTAGAATTTTTTGAAAAACCCAAATCTCATAGAGCAAGATTATTTTTAGAGAATATAGGTGATTTAATGTGAGCAAAAAAAGTCTTGTAAAGTTAATTATTATTCTCTGTATTAGTACTGTCATTACCTTCTTTGTACATAAACTGATAGAAGCACAACTTTTTGGTTTCTCTTGGGATAACCAAAAAAGTATAACTTGTTTTATAATGATTTTGGTGATTATCAGTATAGTTTATAATTCCTTTAGTCAAAAAGGTATAAAGATACTCTCTATTCAATTATTAACTTGGGGCGGAATCTTCTTAATTATAATTACTGGTTATGCTTTCAAGTTTGAATTAAATTACGCCGCTCAAAGAGTCATATCCGTACTAATACCATCATATAATTGGGTCAATACACAAGGGGAATTAGTAATTAGTCGTAGTAGCGATGGGCATTTCTACGTTAACGCCGTGGTAAACGGAATAAAAGTTAAATTTATGATTGATACCGGAGCAAGTGATGTTGCTCTTACTATTAGTGATGCTAAAATGCTAGGATTTGACTTATCAAAACTAAATTACACTAGAACTTACTCTACAGCTAATGGTACGAGTAAGGCTGCTCCCGTGAGATTAAATAGTGTTGAGATTGGTAGAGGAGCTTTTTTTAGAAATGTTGAAGCTCATATAGGTACTGGCGGTTTTGACGTATCGTTACTCGGCATGTCGTTATTAGAGCGTTTTAAAGGTTTCAGAATAGATCGAGATATGTTGATTTTGAGTTATTAGGTGTATACTCTTCTACTTTGAAGAATTGCGTTGTCGACATCGTTTTTGGTCTTGTAAGTATAGCTAACACGAAAAGGTTTAAGACATAGTAATGGTGATAGCCTTGATGTCATTCCCGCTTCGGTACGGAATCTAAAAAAATAGCCTAAAAGACTATTAGATATTATATATCCCTGCCTACTACTACAGTTGTAGTACTAACGTCAAAACGATGTCATCCCTGCGAGGGTTTATGTCCACAACTGTCGAAAGTTAGAAGAGGAAGCGGTTTTAGAAGTCATAATGACAGTTTAAAAGTTGTCGGCTTATAACCGCTGTCATTGCGAGAAGGCGTAAGCCGACGAAGCAATCCACTTATGGTTACTTTTTTTGGATTGCTTCGTCGACCTACGGTCTTCCTCGCAATGACGTTACCCTATTTAAAACCCCTTCCTCTTCTAACTTTCGACAGTTGTGGGTTTATGTCATTTCTGCTTCGGTGCGGAATCTAAAAAAATAGACCAAGAGGATTTGTTAAATTTTTTTAGACCCTGCAACTGAAGCAGGGGTGACATCCGAAGGTGCAGGGACATCGTTTTTGGCTTTGTAAGTACCATTACTTACGTTGGCGTTTTTTGTCCACTTTTTCTGTACTCGTCTGTGCTATAACCTTATTGACAAACAGATAGCAAGGTAAAAACAAGACTGCTAACCCTAAGTTAAACGTTGCTATCTTTAAGAATCCTTCTTTATATATATCTAAGGACTCTAGACAATCTACTTCCCCATTTATGGAAGGGATTGACATGAACTTCGATATTAAAATTCCTGCTAAATTAGAAAATGCTGCAAATAACATTATTATACCCATTACCAAACCTTTTAAGTGTTTAGGTGCAAGTAAAGTTGCTTGTTCTTGTATTAATGGTCCTATACATAGTTCTCCAAGCCCTATAAATGCTATACCACCTACTAAATATAGGAATCCTATCTTTCCTTCTATATTTGCATTTAAACATCCTATATATAATATAAAAAAGCATATAGCCATGGTAGAAATACCAAAAACAAATATAGGAGTGGCATATTTTTTATCAAATTTCATATATGTTCCTAATAGAGAACCAAATATTATAATTGAAAGAGGGTTTATTGCCTGAAAAGCAGCAGGTGGAATTGTTAAACCCAATATTTCATTTACAACATTTCTTTGAGTAAATAAGTTGACTAGTGAGCCAAGTTGCATTTCTAATGCAAAAAAACACATAAAAAATGTCATTAGTATTAATAATACTGTTAATCTTTTTCTTTGTAGTGGCGATGATTTTACTATTATGTAAATAAATACACCTAAAATTAGAATACCACACAAAGCAAGTATATTAGCAAAGAACTCACTTGATATAAGCATTCTAGCAACTACAAGAGCAAAAAGAAGGCTAGCTATCATTAATATAGTAAAAATATTTAACCCTAGTATTTTCTTGTTCATCAGTTTTGGTCGTGGGGAAATACCATTATCTCCTAACAAATATTGAAATTTGATAAAAATAGTAAGTCCTAAGATCATATACTCGATGAAAATCAACAATTGCGTTGTTGTTGTCCAAGACCTGCGGTGCTCACGTACTAATGTACGCTGTGCTCCTCGGCTTGGACACTCCTAGCACTTGTTGATTTTGATCTTCGTCTACCAACTCTTCATTTACGAGCAGTATACCACCCCCAGCTATACCAAAACCATAGTGCCAACCATATAAATAAGCTATATAACTACATAATATGGATGCCATGAATGATCCTAGATTTACACCTACATAAAATAAAGTAAATCCTCTACTTCGTTCTGGGTCGTCTTCCTTGTAACATGAACCTAACAAATTAGTTATATTCCCTTTAAACATACCAGTACCTACAGCAATTAACGCAAGACCTATATATATTAGCTCAGACTCCAATTCAACTAAAGTTAAGGACAGGTGACCAATAGTGATAATGATACCGCCAAGTAGTACCATATTACGGAATCCTGTTAATTTGTCAGCGAGGAAGCCGCCAAGCACAGGACCTGCATAACCAACTGCTGCAAATAATGAATAGATGGCATAAGCTTTTGCATCTTCATAGCCTAAACGGGAAGTCAAGAACAGTACTAAAAGAGATCTCATCCCATAGTAACTAAATCGCTCCCACATTTCAACAAAAAATAGTATTATTAAAAATTTGGGAAACCTCGTTGAATTTGGTACATTTAAAATTGCACTCATAAAACACCTGAATAATAATGTTAAAATTTGAATGTTATAGTTAAGCCCATAAGATTAGGTGACAAAGAACATAACAATTGTAAATTGTCATTCCCGCGTAGGCGGGAATTTAGATACCTGCTTTCGCAGGTATGACACAAAATTTGTATCACCTAATTCAATAGGTTTGACTATATATGGAAGTAGGTCATTCTAATGCTAAGCCAAAGAACTTACTAAAACTTAATAAGATTCTTTAGCACGCACGTCAAAAGACAGCACTTTTCAATAACATTTTTTAAAATTTCACATAAATTAAGCGAGAAAACAAAAAATCACGGTTAAATTATGTGTTGTTAAATTAAGAATTAAAGCTTTTTGGAAAAACAAAAATAAGGTGATTAGCACCAAAAATGATGGGGGCATGCGGCAAAGGAAAAGAAGATAGAATTTGCATTAGTATTTTTAACGCTTATTGATAATCGTGGGTTTTTCAAATCATCTGATTCTTTTAACATAAAAATAACCTATAATTAGATAGAAAATGTTATGCCATATATTTAGGGTATGACATTTATAAGTATAATATGGTAGGAAAAAGAGTCAAGTAATTTAAATATAAAGAATTTACAGGGTAATTTAAAAGTCACAATCGTTTGCTATAGATGCAAGTTTAACCACTACCGATGTCATCCCTGCTTCGGTGTGGGATCTATATTACTTAATAGTCTTTCAGGCTTATTTTTTTAGATTCCCGCCGTTGCTAAGAATGACATCGAGTGCATATTAAGCACTTTTTCCTTTATCTATTAGCCTTGCAGCACGACTTTTAAATTACCCTGAGAATTTAAAATACGGTAGCACTTTACAAGCTTCTATAGTAGAATGAGCGAATCTACTTTGTATAAAAAGGTTATTAGT
Source organism: Candidatus Tisiphia endosymbiont of Ditula angustiorana (assembly GCF_964026425.1). Lineage (NCBI taxonomy): Bacteria > Pseudomonadati > Pseudomonadota > Alphaproteobacteria > Rickettsiales > Rickettsiaceae > Candidatus Tisiphia > Candidatus Tisiphia endosymbiont of Ditula angustiorana. The sequence continues at coordinate 1,431,824 of NZ_OZ032143.1, read as the reverse complement.
ATGTTAAAAAACTATTCGTGTTTAAAGGGAATCATATCAAAGGATTTAGAAGATCATATAAAACACACAATGACTCATCATAATCTTATAGTACAAGCTAATGGATTAGACTATCAAGTAAATATAGACACTCAGTCCGATTCGACACCTAATGTTAAGGTGTACTATACCAATCAGTTTAGTAATGAGCTATTAACTAATTTAAATAAACTAGGAAATGAAGGATTGTTTAGTTTGGATAAGTTACCTCGCACTTCTAGGCTTGATTATCTTCGTAGTGGAATTTTAAAAGTAGCTGATTTAAAGAATATGCTACCAAAATCATGGCAAGAAATATCAGCTTTGTTAGACCAATATCTTATATGTGGTGCAAAAGTGTGTATTTTAGGTGAATCGTATTATAATAGTGAAACAATACAAGAGATGCCTTATGGCTTACATCTAAGACAAACATATAATCATCTACCTCCTAGAGGTATACATGATATACATATGAACCAAGGTACTTCTTTAATGATGCCGCAAAGTGAAAGTAATGGTATTTATCAAGATGGAGCTACATTTGTAGAAACGCCTGATAATACAAACAAAGCTTTCTTCTTTAGATTCACGGAGCAATCTTTGGTTACTGATGATGCCGGTAACCCTCTTGATGAATAAACGCGAATTCGGGATAAGAATTTGTCAATTCTTATCCCAAATTCGGTAAAATTATAGAAACAATCAGATTTGAGACAACTCTGCATTTGATTGTTAAATTAATTTTTGCTAAAAACATGATTTTAAAAGATTAAAATCATGTTTTTAGCTTTAGAAGGTAGGAAAAGGAAAAGATTTTTATGAAAAATTATAGAATTGAAACTGATTCATTTGGAGAAATCAAAGTAGATGATCATTTTTACTGGGGTGCGGGAACTCAAAGGTCTCTTGAAAATTTTAAGATAGGTAATCAAAAAATGCCTATCCAATTGATTAAGGCATTGGCAATTTTAAAAAAATGTGCAGCAAAGGTCAATAGGGAATTAGGTGATCTTAAGCCTGAAATAGCAGAATCAATAGATCAAGCTACCACTAGAATATTAGATGGGGAATTTGATGATCAATTTCCTTTAGTAGTATGGCAGACTGGGTCTGGTACACAGACTAATATGAATATGAATGAAGTAATCGCCTCTATTGGTAATGAACAGCTAGTAGGTAAAAAAGGTGGTAAATCACCAATTCACCCCAATGATCATGTGAACATGGCCCAATCATCCAACGATTCCTTCCCAACTGCTATGCACATAGCAACCGTACTTGCTAGTAAACAACAATTGATTCCATCATTGGTAAGTCTGCATTCAGCGTTAAATACCAAAGCTCAAGCTTGGAATAAAATAGTTAAGATAGGGCGTACTCATCTGCAGGATGCTACACCAATAACTCTTGGACAAGAATTTTCTGGATATGTAACGCAAGTGGCATATGCTATAGAGCGGGTTGAAGAATCACTAAAAAGAGTATATTTCTTGGCACAAGGTGGTACTGCAGTAGGTACTGGTATTAATTGCCGTAAAGAATTTGCTGTAAAATTTTCTGATAAAGTTGCCTCATATACTAACTATCCGTTCAAAAGTGCTGCTAATAAATTTGAAGCACTAGCTACTCATGACGCATTAGTAGAATTCTCTAGTACCCTAAACACTATAGCGGTGAGTTTAATGAAAATTGCCAATGATATTAGACTGCTCGGATCAGGGCCAAGATGTGGTTTTGGTGAATTACACCTACCAGAAAATGAACCTGGTTCGTCAATTATGCCAGGTAAGGTCAACCCAACACAAATTGAAGCCTTAACTATGGTTTGTGTTCAGGTCATGGGAAATAATCTTGCAGTAACTGTAGCCGGATCAAACGGTTGTCTCGAGCTAAATACCTTTAAGCCTGTTATAATATATAATATTTTGCAGTCAATAGACTTAATTTCTTCTAGCATCAATAGTTTTGTTACGCACTGTATTGATGGGCTAGTACCAAATATAGAACGTATTAATAAGCTCAGAGAACAATCGCTAATGTTAATAACAGCATTAAATCCACATATAGGTTATGATAATGCAGCAAAGATTGCAAAAAAAGCCTATCAAGAAGGCATAACTTTAAGAGAAGCGGCTATAAAATTAAATTTTTTATCAGGTGAAGAGTTTGATAGCTTAGTGCTAGCAGAAAATATGGTATAATTAGGGTGATGCCCATAAGTATATTTTATGGTAGAAATTTTTGCATTCTTTACTATACTAACAACAATTTAATTTAACAGGTAGAATATTATTATGGCTTTACATTTCAAAGCACCAGAGAATATAGTTCTTAAACCAGTTATTACAGTATTTGGTGTTGGGGGAGCTGGTGGTAATGCGGTAAATAATATGGTACTTGCAAAATTACAAGGAGCAAATTTTGTTGTTGCTAATACTGATGCACAATCACTGGAACATTCTTTATGTGATAATAAAATACAGTTAGGAGTTGCTATTACTAAGGGTCTTGGAGCTGGTGCATCTCCAGAAATTGGTGCTTTAGCCGCTGAAGAATCAGCTGACGAGATTAAGGGATACTTAGAGGGTAGCAATATGGTGTTTATCACTGCCGGAATGGGTGGAGGCACTGGTACAGGTGCTTCTCCGGTTGTTGCAAAGATAGCCAAGGAACTAGGAATTCTTACTGTCGGAGTGGTAACTAAGCCTTTTCATTTTGAAGGAAAGCATAGGATTAGAACTGCCGAGCAAGGTTTACTAGATTTACAGAAATTTGTTGATACTTTGATAGTAATACCGAATCAAAATTTATTTCGTATAGCAAATGAGAGTACTACATTTGCAGATGCCTTTAAAATGGCAGATGATGTATTACATGCTGGAGTTAGAGGGGTTACTGATTTGATGATCATGCCAGGGCTTATCAATCTAGATTTTGCTGACATTAGAACGGTGATGAGCGAAATGGGTAAAGCTATGATGGGTACTGGGGAATCCTCTGGCGAGGAGAGGGCAGTTAAAGCTGCTGAAGCAGCTATCTCTAATCCATTATTAGATCATAACTCAATGCGTGGTGCTAGGGGGGTTTTAATTAACATTACTGGTGGTACGGATATGACATTATTTGAAGTTGATAGTGCTGCTAATAGAATTAGAGAAGAAGTGGGTGATAGTGATGCTAATATTATTTTCGGTTCTACGTTTAATCCAGAATTAAATGGTGTTATTAGAGTATCGGTAGTTGCTACTGGTATTGATGCTGATCACTCAATAAGTAGTAAATCCCAACCTATTGAATTAATAGCAAGTACTACTACAAGTTCTGAACAGATGGATAGTCAGTCCAATTCGATAGAAACAACAATATTAGAAGAAATTCCAGATTTTGCTCAATATACTGGTGAAAAGCCTAGTTTAGTGGATTCTGAAACACAACCTTTAAATTTAAGTGTTCAAGCAACATCAATTGATATGCTAAATCAGCAAACTATAAGCAGTAATGATGCAAAATCATCTTTATTAAGTAGAATGTGGAATTCACTCAGATCTAATACTACTCAAACTCAGGAGCAAATAAAAAAGCCTACACCGCCTATTCTTCAAAAGAATGATGTAGAAGTTGATATCCATGATATTCCAACCTTTCTAAGGAAACCAAAATAATTTGTTTTTTTATAAGAGATTCTTTAGGGTAGGCTTTTAAATTACTCTACAATTTTCAGGGTAATTTAAAAGTCACAACCATTAGTTGCTATAGATGCAAATTTAACTACTATCGATGTCATCCCTGCGAAGGCAGGGATCTATATTACTTAATAGTCTTTCAGGCTTATTTTTTTAGATTCCCGCCTACGCGGGAATGACATCGAGTGCATATTAAGCACTTTTTCCTTTATCTATTAGGCTTGCAGCCCGACTTTTAAATTACCCTACAATTTTCAACAAATATATTTTACTAAAAATATTTATTGTCTATTATCATCAGATTATCCTATAAGTATAGTGTACAAAATGACTAAACTAGATTTTAGACATATTTCATCTGTAATAGATGATTATGATGTTTTTTTATTTGATCTTTGGGGAGTGGTAGTAGAAGGTAACCAAATTTATCCCGGAGTAGTTGATAATATTAACAAGATGCTTAAACAGCAGAAGAAAGTTTTTTTTGTTACTAATGCCCCACGCAACACATTTTTCTTGTTGACCAAAATTAACAGCTGGGGCATTAACGCAACGAAAGAAATGATTATTAGTTCTGGTGAAGTAGCAATTGATATGATACTAGAAAGTGATAAAAGATTTGCTATAAAACATCCTATAGTTTATCATCTTGGTCAAGAAAATAACGATCTTATGGACGGATTACAGACACCTACTACCACAAACATAAATGAAGCTAATATTTTGCTGTTAACGCTTTATCGTGATGAAGGAAAAAATTTAAATTTAGATGAGTTTGACGATTTATTAAAAACTGCAGTTAAAAGAAACATGGTTAGCATATGTGCGAACCCAGATCTTGGAATTAGGCAACAAGGAATACAGAGATATTGTGCTGGATACTTTGCTGCAAAAATAAAACAATTTGGTGGTGAAGTAATTTTTACCGGCAAACCCTATATAGAAATATATCATAAAGTATTAAACCAATTACCAAATATTGCATTGAAACGTATTCTTATGATAGGCGATACTTTCTATACTGATATTTTAGGGGCAAATAAAGTAGGAATTAATTCAGCTTTAGTATTAACAGGTAATGCTACAAAGTTTCATAACCAGTATCATACTATTGAAGAAAAAATGCACCATTTGAAAATTGCAGCAACTGAGCAGGAAGTAATGCCAAATTTTGTTATTCAATTGACTGCAGATTAACAAGGATACTTGAATGATTTGAAGAATTGTTTTCGATTCTTGTATTCATGTACCTCATGTACTATGCACTCGCTTACCCTTTATTTTTAATCCAATTCGGAGGATCAATGTAATTTAAAAGTCAGGTTGTAAGCCTAATAGATAAGGAAAAAAGTGCTTAATATGTACTCGATGTCATCCACACGGAGGCATTGCCCTCGTGAATCAAAAAGCCAACGTAAGTAATGGTACTTACAGAACCAAAAACGATGTCATCCCTGCTTCGGTGCGGGATCTATATTACTTAATAGTCTTTCAGGCTTATTTTTTTAGATTCCCGCCGTTGCTAAGAATGACATCGAGTGCATATTAAGCACTTTTTCCTTTATCTATTAGGCTTGCAGCCCGACTTTTAAATTACCCTGCGGAAGATCATGCGAGTATATATTGATATTAGTAGAATAATTTGTTATATACACTATTTGGATTAACCAAAATTATTTAGACTACAGGAATAATTTTATTAAAAACTTATTATTAATTGCGGTCGTGGCGAAATTGGTAGACGCACAGCTTTGAGGGGGCTGTTCTTAACAGAGTGGAAGTTCAAGTCTTCTCGACCGCACCAGTTTTCTATATACTCTCAACTTAGTTGTCTTATAAAACCTAACATGTTAGAATACAAGTGACTCATCCTTCTTGGCTACTGAGGGTACTTTTAGAAAATTCAGTATATACTCTTCTGCTCCTACGAATTGTTTTTTGAAAATATCAGGAACTCGCGTACTCATGTACTAAATGTACACTCCGCTTACTCGCCCCTCATTTTCAAATCCAATTCGTAGGATCATTCGAGTATACTCAAATGAGGAGTTATGCAAAATCAATCAAAAAATATGTTGTCGGTTCATCAAAACCAATTTGACGAAACATTTGAGCAAATTAATAATCTTCTGAATAATGATGAATTTGGCAAAGCAATAGAGATTATGAGTAATCTCCACTATGCAGATCTTGCAGATGTTTTAGATAATATAAATCAGAAAACATATAAAACAATTCTTCCCTTATTACAGGATACACTAAAGCCTGAAACTTTAGTGCAACTTAGTGTGAACAGTAAACCACTTATAATGCAAATTTTAGGTATACAGAAAAGTGTACAGTTAATTAATCAACTTGCTATAGAAGATGCTGTTGAAGTTATCGAGGATCTTGATGATCTAACAAAAGAAATGATCTTAGATAATCTCAAAGCAGAAAAAAGACAGCAAATTATAGAAGGCTGTACTTATCCAGAAGACACTGTTGGTAGGGTAATCGAAAGAAATTTTGTGTCATTTCAAGAAGATTGGACAGTAGCCACGGCTATAGATTTTATTAGACACAAACATATAGCACAAGATTTTCATGCTGCTATTGTACTTGACAGTAAATACCGACCTATAGGTAGTATACTTCTAAGCACTTTACTTAAGCATAAAGGGGATAAGTTAGTAAAAGATCTTATGAATCCTGAATTTAAAATTACCGATGTATTTACTAATTTAAGTGAGTTAAGTTTTATTTTTAAACAATATGCTCTAACAATTGTACCAGTGGTGAATAAAAGTGGCAAGTTAATAGGTACTGTTTCAATAGATAGTATGCTTTACATCATTGAACAACAAACAGAAAAAGATATAATGTCACTCGGTGGCGTTTATACTCAAGATACATTTTACAATCTATTTTATACTGTGAGACATAGATTCCCTTGGTTATTTGTCAATTTAATTACTGCTTGTATGACATCGATAATTATTAACCAGTTTAGTATTACAATCTCAAAACTTATAACACTGGCAGCTATTATGCCTATTGTTGCTTCTATGGGAGGGAATGCCGGTACACAAGCCATGACAGTGACAGTTAGAGCACTTGCCAACAAAGATATTCACCATAATAACGTGCTGAGAGTGATTCTTAAAGAAATAGCTGTATGCGGATTTAACGGCTCTATATTGGCCTTAGTTGGGGCACTATTAAGCTTAGCAATGCTTTCTGATCCAAATCTTAGCTTGATTTTCTCCATAGCCGTTATCCTAACTTTTCTAATTGCTGGTCTTTTTGGCTCAGTAATACCAATTACGCTACATTATTTAAATATTGATCCCGCCACTGGCTCAGGTGTATTCTTAACCACCATAACTGATTCATTTGCATTTTTTACCTTTCTTACTTTAGCTTATACCTTTTTGGTGTAAACTTGCCTTGTGATTATTTAGATTCTTATATAAAATTCATATATACTTCTCCTACTTCAAGAGTTGTTTTCACAACTCTTGAAGTAGGGAATTATTTAATAATTATACTGGTGCTTAGATTCACTTGATAATTTTCCTCTCGAATACTTATATACTACTCGTAAATGAAGAGTTGATAGACGAAGATCAAAATTATGAAGTGCTAGGAGTCGAAGGGTCGAGGAGCGGAGCGTACATTTAGTACGTGAGCACCGAAGATCCCTGAAGACGACAACGCAATTCTTGATTTTCATCGAGTATATGATGATGCTTGACAGCCAGTAACAACAAATGGATATCTGTGTTAATAATATCAAAAAGAAACGTAAAGTGAAAATATTTTATAATATAGATAACTTTAATAGCTAATAATTATTGATTTACAACATCTATATCTATATTTTTACTTGATAGTCAAGCTATCATTAGCTGAATTAAATATAAACTAACTCACTTAAAGGAAAAATTTATGCACAAAGGTGAATTCATTGATTATATAGCAAACCAACAAAATTGTACTAAAGTTGAAGCTGAAAAGATTATAAATACATTTACCAATGCAGTCACTTCTATTCTTGCTGAAGGTAAAGACGTAATACTGATTGGCTTTGGTAAGTTTTACTCTAGTAAAGTAGCAGCTAGAGCTGGCAAAAATCCTAGAACTGGTCAGCCTCTTAAAATTGAAGCTTACGTTCAACCTAAGTTTTCTGCTGGTGAAAAACTAAAATCTGCCTGCAATGGACGTAAAGACTCAAAACCAAAAACTGCAAAGTAAAATAGAAACAATAAGGCTTAATGCTATAGCTAACCCTAGAAGGTTTTAGCTATATATTAATCTCTTAGCCAAAAACGATGTCATATAACGAAGTCCATGCAATCATCCCTGCATCTTCTGATGTCACCCTACGCAGGGGTTGTAAGATAAAACTATGATATAATGAAAAAAGTAAGTGGCACTCGTCAGGGGTGAGTTTATACAAACATTGTCATCAAGAGACCACTTACTTAATAAGCTCGAACGTTTAAATAGTTCATTGGGCTGAAACGCCCGCTTACAATCGTAAATATGTCGAGGATTTTATGACCCCAACGGATAAATTATATAACAATTTTATTGGTATTGATATAGCAAAATCAACTTTTGCAGTAGCAATATCTAATAATAATAAAATTATGACTTTTTCTAATAACACTATTGGATTTAAGGAATTTTTTAAGCAATATAAAAGTTTTTTGACTGACTCCCTAATAGTATTAGAGACTACAGGTGGATATGAAACTGAATTAGTAAATTTTTTATTAAGCAAAAAATGTGCTGTTCATAGAGCACATGCCCAAAAAGTAAAGTACTTTATAAGATCACTTGGTACTCGTGCTAAAACTGATTCTGTAGATGCTCAAGCTTTAGTAAAATATGGACAAGAAAGGCATAAGGAATTATCTTTACAACAAAAACCTGATCAAAAGATGAGCAAGCTAAAAATATTTTTATCTCGTCGTGATGATTTAGTAAAATTGCAGACTCAAGAGAAAAATAGGATGGCAGGACCTAATAATGATATGATAAAAGATAGTATAGAAGATTTATTGTTATGTTTATCCAAAGCTATAAAGAAATTAGAAGAAGAGATAGCCGAGTTAACAACCGATGAAAAGACTGTAGAACAGCTTGAGGTATTGGAGACAGTACCCGGTATTGGTAAGGTTGTTAGTAAAGTTTTATTAGCATTTTTACCAGAGATTGGTAAGGTTGATCGGAGGCAAATAGCTAGTTTAGTCGGAGTAGCCCCACATCCTAAGGATAGTGGACAATATAAAGGGTATCGTTCAGTTAGTGGTGGTAGACAAAATGTACGAACCAAATTATTTACTGCAGCAATGGCAACAGCTAAATCAAAGAGCAAGTTAGGTGAATATTATAGAGAGCTAATTGCTAGAGGTAAAAAGCCTATAGTTGCCATTACTGCTTTAATGCGTAAAATTATTGTCATTGCTAATGCAAGGGTTAGAGATTATTATTTAAAATCGGCAAAGACTTGATAAAAATTTAAACCTATATTTATTTAAATTTTTATCAAGTCGTGGTTTACTGTGAATGTTAAGCTAGAGATTTTTTGTTATTTCTCTAAACCAATTTGGTTTTTTATTTTAAACTTTTTTTTAATTTTTTAAAAATCATAGTTGATGACATCAGCTTTAACAGAGATGATACTGAACCTAGTATTAACTTGTTATATCGATACTTGAGATTAAGTAAGAGTATACTCTTCTGCTTTGAAGAATTGGTTTCGCAAATACTTGCGGGGATTTCGTGTACTCACGCACTTCATGTACGCCTAGTCCGCACCCCTTGTTTATTGTCCCCATTCTCCAAATCATTTGAGTATACTCTTTTTGAGGTAACCATGATCAAAATGAAACATCGCTTTAATTTGTTGCTCATACTTATTAGATTTTATCAATTCTTTATTTCCCCTCTACTTGGTGATAATTGCCGTTTTGATCCATCATGTTCAGAATATGCTAGGTCAGCAATAATAATGCATGGTAATATTAAAGGATTATGGTTATTTATTAAGAGAATAATTAGGTGTAATCCTTTCTGTCAAGGAGGATATGATCCTGTGCCTAATACTACCCAACCTGAAAATTAATTGGAAGAGTATAGAGCTACTCATAAAAACAAAATCTTCACATCTTCACGAAGCCTAATTTCTCAAATCATTTTTGCTCAGTCTTGATCAAATGTAGTAATTTTTCTTTTGCCTCTGCTTTAGCACGTAGGCTTGCATAAGTGTCTTGCTTACTGTCATCTGTAATATGGTTCACAAATACAATAGCCCTATTACCTCTTTGAATCCAACCAACAAACCACCCTTGCTGGAGGTCTAACTTCTTCGTTCTATTTTTATTAAGCTGAGAACCGTTGCCTGTTTTCCCATAAAGTTTCCAACCGTTTGGTAATTCCTCCACAAAGAGTATATTTTTTGTCATTTCATGAGATTTAAGACTTATTGGTAATTTGTTATCAATAAGATTCTGTAAGAACACGCTTTGCTCTTCAGGTGAGATTTCCAACGAACTGGATAGCCATGAATTCGTTAATCCATTGTTTTTACCTTTATCGCCTAAAACATTTTGATTCCCATAGTTAAATTTTACAACATAGTCTTTGAATTTACTCATTCCAAGCTTTTGCGTCAAAACTTGAGAATACCAAACACAACTATTTTGCATCCATGTTGTTGGATTGTGGGGCTGTTTCCACCTATCAAGCCAATCTACATAACCTTCTTTAAATGGTAACTCAGGATGAGTCTCATCAACTAGCAATCCTTCTTCATATCCCATCAGACTAATAGCAATTTTGAATGTTGAGCAAGGTGCATAGCGTGATGCACAATCACCTTCTTGTTTGATAATTTTATCATTTTCTTTAGCCAAAAAGCATTTGCTATCTGCCAGTGAGGATGTGTTAAACAATAACCCAATGCTTAAATATAAAATAAGTTTTTTCATTATACCTTCTAAAAATTTAAATTTGTTTCTTCTTTTATTAAGCCAATAAGCCTTATCGGAGCTTCTGTTGCCCCTCTTACCTTAATTGGAAGAGCTAAGATACAGCTTCCTGTTATAGGTAGACTTGCCGAATTAGCAACATTTTCAACAATATATTTGCCATTGCCCAAAAACAATTTATGAACGGGAAATCCATCTGCTGGCCTGTCTGGTGATAAAGTGTCAATACCAAGTCCGCACACACCTCGTTTTGTCAGTACCTCCGCTGCTTCAACTGATATAGAAGGAAAAACGTGATTATTGCTATACTTTTCCGGATCACCCCAAAACTTTTCCCATCCTGTTTTGATCATCACAAAACTTCCCTCATTGATAACTCCATATTGTCCTTCAAAACGCTCAATGTCCGTTAGGCTTAGACTATAACGCTCATGACAAGAGCTTGACACGTCAATCATAACACAAGGAGCAATCAGCTGCGATAATGGTATTTGGTCAATGGTAGTACTACCTGGAATACAGTGTGCTGGTGCATCCATATGTGTACCAATCCCGGCATGCATTTTGAACTGCTGCACGCGAAATTCTTCATTCTGTAGGCAGTCAGAATAATCCAATTTAACCTCAATATTAAACCCACAACCTCCACTCCATGAAGGAGTTTGCTCATCAAGAGTGTGTGTGAGATCAATAATTTTGTATGGAAAAATCATGGTTATCCTTCCTTCAAACTTACCAAAAAGAATCAGTTCGCAATATTCCTATTATAAAGAAAGTAATATAAACAACTATACATAAAACTATATATAAAGTATAATTAAATACGTAACCTGTCTGCGATCTACTCACCAAAAAACCAAAGTAATTTACCGTTTTGGCAAAGCTATTTGGACCAAATCTATCTATCACTCTTTGATCCATCAAATTGCATAACTTACTTAAGTTAGTTACTAATCTTACTATCACAAGGTCATAAACCTCATCAAAATAATATTTATGTACCAACAGCTTTTCTATAAATCCTATTTTTATTTTTTCTTTGATGCTTCTATAAAAATAAATCCCCAAAACAATACCTATTAGTCCCAAAAGCATTGGTAATAATTTTATATAAAGAGGAGGATGAATTGCTAGTATTTGGTAAATATGAATATTAAATATACTATCAAGGAAATAACCATTCGGTTTGTCAAGAGACAATATATAATAACCTATCATCCCTGCAAAAAAACTACCTGCTACTAAAAGACTAAGTGGTCCATTCATGATATTGGGTGATTCATGGACATGATTGATATCAATAGTTAATCTAGTTTTTCCATGAAATACTAATAAGATAATTTTCATAGAATAAATGGCAGTCAGAACTGCAGCAAGAATTCCAAGAATAAACACGATAGTACCGATACCACCGCTACTATATGCTAGCTCTAAAATAGCATCTTTTGAATAAAATCCTGCTAAAGGATAAATACCTATGAGAGCCAGTGATCCAATTAAAAAATTACAATAAGTAATAGGCATCTTATCTTTCAAACCACCAATCTTAAAAATATTTTGCTCGTGACAAGCGTGAATTACACTACCAGCTGATAAAAATAATAAAGCTTTAAAAAATGCATGGGTGACTAAATGAAAAATACCAGCATTATAAGCTGATACACCACAAGCAAGAAACATATAACCAAGTTGGCTACAAGTAGAATAGGCAATAATTTTTTTTATATCATCTTGAACTATGGCAATACTTGCGGCAAATATACATGTAATAGCACCAATAATGGCAATAAAGTGCAATACCCCTATACTATATTCAAATAAATAAGAACATCTAGCTACTAAAAAGACCCCAGCTGTTACCATAGTTGCAGCGTGAATAAGTGCTGAAACTGGAGTTGGACCTTCCATAGCATCTGGTAGCCATATATGCAAGCCAATTTGAGCCGATTTGCCCATGCAGCCCAAGAATAATAGCAAACATACAATATCAATTATTGTTGCTTTAAAACCTAATATACTTAATTGTATATTAGATAATGACTTTGCTTTACCAAATACACTAGCAAAATCAACTACACCAAAATAAACAATAATGGTAATAATCCCAAGTATAAAAGCAAAATCTCCTACCCTATTGACTATAAAGGCTTTAATTGCTGCTTTATTCGCTGCTTCTTTCTGATACCAAAAACCAATTAACAAATATGAACATAGGCCAACACCTTCCCAACCAAAAAATAATTGTAAAAAATTATCTGCTGATACCAAAGCTAGCATGAAGAAAGTGAATAATGATAAAAATGCTAGAAATTTAGGTAATCCATCATCATCTGCCATATAGCCAAGAGAATAAATATGTACAACAGCTGAAATCCAAGTAACCACTATAAACATAATAGCAGTTAGCTGATCGACGTAAATCGCCCAACTTACTTTCATGTTACCAACTTCTAGCCATTTTGCTAAAATTATATGAATAATGGCTTTGTTTATGCCCACATTGTAAAATATAAACATAGATAATAATGCCGATAAACTTATAGCAATAGTAGCAATGAAAGTTGCTTGTTTTTTGCTAAAACACTGACAAAACAGACCATTGATGATACCAGAGATTAAAGGTAACATTACTGTAAGTGTTGCTGCCGAAGCTATCATATCAATTAGCCCTTCATCTGATTTATATCACCCACTTCTATTGAGCCTTTATTTCTAAAATAAACTAGTAATATTGCAAGCCCTATTGTGGTCTCGGCAGCTGCTATTGTTAAAATTATTATACTAAAAATTTGTCCAGATATCTCATGTGCATAAGTAGAGAATGCCACAAAATTGATGTTTACAGCCAGCAGCATCAATTCAATCGACATAAGAATTGTTATGACATTTTTACGATGCATAAACAAACCAACCATCCCTATACTAAAAATGAGGGCCGACAAAGTTAAATAATGTTCCAAAGTAATAGTACTAATCATATTTGAGTCCTTCTATTCCCTCATTTAAATGTGGTTTGACCATTAATATGGAATTATCTTTATTTTTAGCATGCTGCTTAGCAATATCCTGTCTTTTAACTCCGCTACGATGCCGAATAGTTAAGGTAATACAAGATATCATCGCCACAAACAGGATAATACCCGAAACTTGAAAAGGTAAAATATAATCGGTATATAGTATTTTCCCAATAGCATGAGTATTAGTGACATCTGATTTTATCTCAAATTGGCTATTATCTAAAATTATATTTTTAGTACCTAACCAAATTATCAGGACAAGATCAGCAAACATAATAAGTGCAACAGCAATACTTATAAATAAGTTTCTTTTAAATTGCACAATAACATCGGTAAAACGAATATTCAACATCATTATAACAAACAAAAATAATACTGCTACTGCCCCAACATATATAACAATCAATATCATTGCTAAAAATTCTGCTCCTAGCAAAATCATTAGCCCCGAACCGTTACAGAAAGTAAAGATCAACCATAAGACAGAATAAACAGGGTTTTTACTCATGACTACCAAACAACTACTTATAACCATTAACCCCGCAAATAAATAAAAAAATATCTCCATAATTATCTATATTTATAATCATCATGTAACTTAATTGCTAATTCTTGTTCCCACATATCACCATTTTTCAGCAATTTTTCTTTGTCATAAAGCAATTCTTCATGGGTAATAGTAGCAAATTCAAAATTAGGACCTTCCACTATAGCATCAACTGGACAAGCCTCCTGACATAAACCACAATAAATGCATTTAGTCATATCAATATCGTACCTAGTGGTACGCCTACTACCATCTTCTCTTTCTTCTGCTTCAATAATAATAGCTTGAGCCGGACAAATTGCTTCACAAAGCTTACAAGCAATACAACGTTCCTCACCATTGGCGTAACGCCTTAATGCATGTTCACCTTTAAATCTTGGGCTTATCCTTCCCTTCTCATAGGGATAATTTATAGTTACTTTAGGTTTGAAGAAATACTTCAAAGTTAGACTAAGCCCTGAGATTATTTCAAATAAAAAAAAAGACTTCAGGTAACTAATTATTTTCATTTTATTATACACCAAAAATTTGTAGCACTAAGCATGTTTACAATTTATTTTTTCTTCCTAGAGAAGGTTTTAGGTATACTAATACTTATAAAGTTCTATCTTTTAATAAATCAGCTATTGCCTGATAAGATTTCAGAGCTTTTTCTGGATCACTGGCAATCATTTCTGCTCCAAGTTTCTCATTATTATTCATATTCCATAAACGACAATTATCAGGGCTAATTTCATCAGCCAACATTACCATAAATTCCTCACCATTAAACACTCTGCCAAATTCTAGTTTGCATTCAACAAGCCTTATACCAATACCTGTAAATAATCCACTTAAAAAATCGTATGTTCTTATGGCTTTATGTTTTACTTCATCAATTTCTTGTTTACTTAACCAACCAAAATTTAGTATTTGGTGTTCATTAATTATAGGATGCTTTAACTCACTACTTCTAACTCTAAAATCGATAATTGGATGATCAAATACGTATCCTTCTTCCATAGAGAATTCTTTTACAAACCTACCGCAAGCTACTGTAGAAACCAATATTTGAACGGGGAAAATATCTACAGATTGTATTAATTGCTCACGCATATTAATTTTTTCAATTAGATGGTTATCTATTCCTACCATATCAAGTTTGCTCATTATGAAGGACGAAATATTATTATTCAGCACCCCTTTACCCGAAATATCAAAAATCTCTCCGTTTTCTAAAGTAATTTTGTCAGTAAAGGCCATAATAAAAGCAAAATCTTCTTGTGACTGATAAAGAGCTTTACTTGATCCTTGATATAACTTTTGTTTCATTTGAAAAATAATATACTTCTCCTACTTCAAGAGTTGTTTTCACAACTCTTGAAGTAGGAAATTATTTAATAATGAGTGCAAAAGGTTCTATAATAGTGGCTTTCACCTTTTGCACAAATTTAATATTTATTATATCAGAAGAATAGATTAAATAAATATTTAATGCTAATCCAGCTAGCAGCGATTGCTATAAAAGCTATAATAAGTCCAACTATAGAGGTAATAAATCCAAGAACTATAGTTAATCCATCTCGGTTTAAAAGACCT
Source organism: Candidatus Tisiphia endosymbiont of Ditula angustiorana (assembly GCF_964026425.1). Classification (NCBI taxonomy): domain Bacteria; kingdom Pseudomonadati; phylum Pseudomonadota; class Alphaproteobacteria; order Rickettsiales; family Rickettsiaceae; genus Candidatus Tisiphia; species Candidatus Tisiphia endosymbiont of Ditula angustiorana. The sequence continues at coordinate 1,415,998 of NZ_OZ032143.1, read as the reverse complement.
AATGCCATTATTGTAATGCCCAGTGCAGGTATGGCGTTAGTTAGAGGTAAAGGTATTGATATGGCAATAGAGCAAATCAGCGATATTAAACCAATAAATTGTTCACAATATATAGAGGCTGCGAAACTAAATCTTGGTCGTATATATTTTTCCACAAATTTAATCTTTGGTACAATTTTGTCACTTATATTAATAAGTATACCATTGCTAATTTGATAGTTATTAATTTTGGATGGTAAAGAAACTTGTCTAAAGCCAAGCAACATCTGCATAGATAGAATCATCAAAGGAATCCCTACTATAGTAGTAAAACCTGGAGGATACGGCAGCGGAATTGCAACTGGTATTGCAAAAAAAAGTATCATTAATAGAAGACCATTTTCATGAAAATCAACTAATAACTCACTAATTCTAGTCTTTTCTTTTTTTTCTTTTTGTCCTAATTTATAAAAAACACTAGATACTTTAGTTCTATCTAGTTGTTTATCTTTTGATGCAATGTTAAACATTTTTACTTAATTTTCTTGTAAATTATACTATATTTTAGATTATTAGAAAATAATTAATAATTCTCTTACGTTCGTTAGGTTATCTCAAAATTACGATTTTATAGTAATTAAGAAATCCACTACGGAATGTAGCACAATTGTAATGGATTTAGCAAAGAATATTTACTTTATTATCATTAGTTAACCTCAGTTCGATATAAGAATTATTAATTCTTATATTGAACTGGCTTTAATTTAAATGCTTTGTTAAAGTTATCTGAAGATTTTATACAGCAAAAATAATGACTCTATAGATAATTTATGTAAAAAACTAACTATTTCACCTTACATATACTCAGGGTAATTTAAAAGTCGGGCTGCAAGGCTAATAGATAAAGGAAAAAGTGCTTAATATGTACTCAATGTCATTCTTAGCAACGGCGGGAATCTAAAAAAAATAAGCCTGAAAGACTATTAAGTAATATAGATCCCGCACCGAAGCAGGGATGACATCGGTAGTGGTTAAACTTGTATCTATAACAACTAACGATTGTAACTTTTAAATTACCCTGCATATACTGCAGCAAATAAGTTGACTATTTTACAAAAAGAGTAAGACCTATGAATAATAATTTACTTGAATTAGTATCAATTACACAAAGTTTTACAAAAGATGATCATAGTACACAAAAGATACTAGATAATGTTACTCTAAAACTAAAACCTAATGAGATAGTTGCGATACTGGGAAAATCTGGATCTGGAAAATCAACATTACTAAGAATTATCGCAGGTTTTGCAAAACCAGTTAAAGGTAAAGTAATACTAAATAAAAAACCTGCTTTTCGTGATCGTTGCGATATTAGTATGATTTTCCAAACATTTGCACTTTTTCCATGGTTGACTGTTTTTGAGAATGTTGAGCTAGGTTTAAAAAGTTTCAATATTTCTGAATATGAACGTCGCAAGCGTGCATTAGAGGCCATAGATATGATAGGACTTGATGGTTTTGAGTCAGCATACCCAAAAGAATTATCAGGTGGTATGAAGCAACGAGTAGGTTTTGCTAGAGCATTAGTTCTCAGACCAGAAATTTTACTTATGGATGAAGCTTTTTCCGCTCTTGATGTTCTAACGGCTAATACCTTAAAGAATGATTTTCTTGATCTGTGGAGTAGTGGAAAAACTCAAATGCAGTCGGTGGTACTGGTGACTCATTCGATTGAAGAAGCAGTAACTATGGCTGACAAAGTGTTAATACTTTCATCTAATCCTGGGCGTATTGTATCAGAATTAGCAATTACCCTCCCTCGTTCACGTGATGTTCAAAGTATGGAATTTCGTACTGTGGTAGATAAAATTTATGCTCTCATGGTATCAGCCTATGAAAAACCACCTTTGCCTGTTAGTAATAAACAGAAATCTATTGTTGGCAACATCGATCAAAAAATTCATTTGTCGGTAACTGAACTGATCGGTAGCATTGAGGCACTTTCTGCATTGCCATATAAAGGTTCTGCAAATTTATCAGAATTATCTAAGATTTTTCACATTAACAATATGGAGGAAATTTTACATATTGTTGGAGCTTTACAAATATTAAATTTTGCTAATGTTACTTCTGAGAGTATAAAATTAAATAAACATGGCAAGCTTTTTTTCACAAGTAGTTTAGAAGATAGAAAAAAAATGCTTGCTCAGCATTTACTTGACAATATTCCTCTTGCATCCTACATCTGTGAAATTTTACATCAACGTTTAGATCATAAAGCACCTCTTTCGCGTTTTAAGACACAGCTTGAGGATACATTATCTAGTGAAGATGCCACTATAACTTTAAAGTCTATAATAGGTTTAGGAAGATATGCAGAAATCTTCTCCTATGATGATAATAAAAAGGTTTTTAGCTTAGATAATCCAACAGCTTGAAAGTCGAATTGTATACATCGTATTATTTAGTAACTATTAATCTTTTTAATACTTTATACTTTGAAGTTACCTACGTCCCACAAATCTAGAGATGTGGGTAATAGGAAGCTACTTTCGCAGGGGTTGTTTTTACTACTAGACTTCTTGCATAATTCGCTTATGCTGAAGAATTTAAAGAAGCCACGGAACGCAGAACCGCAGCAGATGATGATGTGCGTGAGAAGCAGAGTACCGGGAGTACGAATAAATTACCAGCAGAAGTAGAGTTTCGAAAGATATCTATTTTTTAGCTCACTATTGTATCAACCTGATCAACACATGTTTTTTCTTACCTGCAGAGATCTTAATAAGCTGGTTATCCTGCATAAAGGTCAAGTCAATAACCATGTTTTCGTCTTGGATTAATTGATTATTGATTTTTGCTCCAGCCCCTCTAATCAACCGACGCCCTTCGGATTTTGATTTAGCAAGACCTGCTTCATAAAGTAATTCATATGCTGGAATACCTAGAGCTAACCTCCCCTGCCCTACATAAATAGTTGGTAAATTTGTGTCAATTTCTCCTTGTTCAAAAACCTTGCTAGCTGTTTCTAAAGCTGTTATAGCTGCCTCTTCACCATGACAAAGTTTGGTTAAATTAAAGGCTAATTGCTTTTTGGCACTATTAATATCAGAGGCACTAAGTAAGATAAACTCTTGCATTTCATCTTCTCCTAACTCACTATATAATTTCGCGAACTTGACCACATCTTGATCTTCACAATTCCGCCAATATTGATAATAATCGTACGGGCTTAACATATCCTCATTTAGCCACACAGCTCCACCAATAGACTTGCCCATTTTGTTGCCAGAAGCAGTTGTTAGTAAGGGCGTAGTCATACCAAAGACTTCATTACCTGTTAGTTTCCTTGTAAAATCAACGCCCATTACTATATTACCCCACTGATCACTGCCACCTATTTGTAAAGAACAACCATATAGTTTATTTAAATGATAAAAATCGTAGGCTTGTAGCAACATATAATTAAATTCTAAGAAACTCATATGTTGCTCTCTCTCTAAACGTAATTTTACAGAGTCCATAGATAACATACGATTCACAGAAAAAAAACTACCAAAATTGCGAAGAAAATATAAGTAATTTAACGATTCTAGCCAATTTGAATTATCAACTAATATTGCATCATTTTCCCCAGTACCAAATTTAATAAATTTTGATAATGATTTTTTTATACCTTCAGCATTTTTGGCAATTTCTTCTTTTGTTAAAGGTTTCCTTGCCTCATCTTTACCGGTAGGATCACCAATTTTACTAGTTGCCCCTCCTAGAAGTACTATTGGCTTATGACCATATTGTTGCAATAAACGCAGTATCATAATTTGCATCAGACTACCTACATGTAAAGATTGTGCTGTACAATCAAAACCAATATAAGCAGAGATTTTGCTGTTTTTCATTAGCTCTGTTAGTTTTTCTAAATCAGTACATTGATATAGAAAACCTTTACTATCAAAATTTTTAATAAACATTTTTAAAACTAATTTTTTTAATAGACCTCTTTCGAAACTGGTTGACGTAGTTCAAAATTATAAATGCCAGAGATCAAATTAAATCTAAGACCAAATCTTTTACGTCTATTTCGATATTTGTCAGCAATAATTTTGAACCGTTTTAGCATACCAATAACGTTTTCATTTAGAACTCTTTCTCCTGCTAACCTACGATTATTCTTTTTATCATTTTTAGTTAAAGGATTTTTCTTGCTTTTTTTCTTTGGTAATTCAGAATTATTGTGAATTTTTTGTATATACTCGATGAAAATCAACAATTGCGTTGTTGTTGTCCAAGACCTGCGGTGCTCACGTACTAATGTACGCTGTGCTCCTCGGCTTGGACACTCCTAGCACTTGTTGATTTTGATCTTCGTCTACCAACTCTTCATTTACGAGCAGTATACCTTGATATCCTGTATCAGTAATCGCTTTAACCTTAGGATGGATAAGAATTTTGGATTCCTTAAATAATCTAAAGTCATGTTTTTTACCGTTAGAAAAATCTGTACATATTACTTGGTGTGTTTTCTTGTCTACCACTATTTGAGTTTTTAGTGTATGCCTTTTCTTCTTTCCTGAATAATAGAATTTTTGTTTTTTTTGGGTCTTTCTATAGGACTCTCAGTAGCATCAATCAAGACTACTTCATAATTCATATCACTCTTCATTAGAGCTTTACGACCTGGAAGAGCAAAGTTTGGGTGTTTAACTAGGGTGTCTTCTACCCATTTAACAGCTTTATATGCTGAACTTTCACTAATCCCATAGTTCTGACCTATATGGAAATAAGTACGGTATTCTCTAAGGTATTCTAAGACCATCAGCAACTGTTCCTCCAAATTGAGCTTATTTTTACGCCCACCTTTTGATTTCTTAAGACCATCAGCTTGCCTCAAAATATCCACCATCTTTGAGAATGTTCCCTTCTTTACTCCTGTTAATCGACGAAATTTTTCATCCTCTAACTCTTTAATCTGATCGAATTTCATATTATTACTTCAAATCAGATATTTATAACACCATTCTACATCATTGTCTAGTTTCGAAAGAAGCCTATTAACGAAATCTAATAATTGCATGATGTTTCCTAAATATTTTACCAACAGAGTCACTATACCAGTTAAATCATCATTTAAAGATATCGCTGTGTGTTCCCGTACGTTCTAGTCTTAATACCACAGCTGTCGAAAGTTAGAAGAGGAAGCGGTTTTAGAAGTCATAATGACAGTTTAAAAGTTGTCGGCTTATAACCGCTGTCATTGCGAGAAGGCGTAAGCCGACGAAGCAATCCACTTATGGTTACTTTTTTGGATTGCTTCGTCGACCTACGGTCTTCCTCGCAATGACGTTACCCTATTTAAAACCCCTTCCTCTTCTAACTTTCGACAGTTGTGGTCTTAATACTTCATCGTTTAAGTAGTAAAGTAATATCCAGTCAGGTTCTATATGACAATTCCAAATATTATTCATATTTACAATTTTGTGTAAACAATATTTGGTAGGTAATAACAAATGATGTTCTACACCTTCATTAATATTTTTTACCAACAAATCAGTTGTTTCTACTAATTTTATAATGTTTTTACCACGTTTGTGCATTATAGATAATTCTTTCTCAAATCGTCTAGTAGCACTTTGTATAATCATATCAAGTTTAGTTTTTTGTACATTTCTTCATAAGATGGATATATATTTATATTTAAGCCTTCACTTGATTCTTTTAATGTTTTAACAGATTCTTCGTTTAATTTCTTTTCTTGATGTATTCTAATATATATAGCTTCTCTTACAAAATTCATTATTGTATCTTTTCTGTACGCAGTGTGAATTTTTAAGAACTGATGTAGTTCATTAGGAATATCGATACTTAGCCTTGTCATTTTCGTACTCATTATTTAGTAGCTACTTAAGTAAGTATATCAGTAAATTATAAAAACAGAAATATTTTCTTATATATTAAACGACTTTCCACACCCACAACTACCTTTTTCGTTTGGGTTATTAAAAGTAAACCCGGATTTAAACTTGTTTTCTACATAATCCATTTCACTTGCTAGAATATACATCAGAGCTTTTGGATCGATTAATATTCGTACACCTTTATCTTCTATCACCTCATCAAACTTATTCTTGTCATCCGCATATTCTACGTAATAAGATAGACCAGAACAGCCACCAGATTTTACCCCAACCCTAATACCAAAAGATGGTTTATTACGTTTGTCTATCAATAGCTTTATTTGCCTAGCTGCTGCATCAGTCAATGACATAATATTTTTCATAAGTCTACTGCAATTTTTTAGTTTTATAATCAGCTATTGCAGCTTTTATTGCATCTTCTGCCAATAAAGAGCAATGGAGTTTTACTGGCGGTAAAGATAGTTCTTTGGCTATTTCAGTATTTTTTATACTACCAGCCTCATTAATAGATTTACCCTTAACCCATTCTGTTACTAAAGAACTTGAAGCAATAGCAGAACCACAACCAAAAGTTTTAAATTTGGCATCTGTAATAATTCCATCTTCACTAACTTTAATTTGTAGCTTCATTACATCACCGCATGCAGGAGCTCCGACAAGACCTGTTCCAACATATGCATCATTTTTATCTAATGACCCTACATTACGAGGATTTTCATAGTGATCCAGCACTTTTAGACTATATGCCATTTTATTTCCTATATTAATAATTATTACTTCTTCTAACAATCTTTAGTGTCATTCTCGCACCTCTTGTCATTCCCGCGTAGGCGGGAATCTAGATCCCTGCCTACGCAGGGATGACACAAGATTTACAAGGTTAACACAAAACAGAATTGCTTCGTCACCATTAAAGTAGCTCCTCACAATGATGGTCAAACCGCAAAGCAACTTGTCACTAATAGACAATTAGGATTTGTTAGTGTACCGCCCACTTGATTTGCTTTAAGTTAACCCCCTCTTGCACCATCTCCCAAAGAGGGCTTAATTCTCTTAACTTGTTAATTTTTGACGCTATTAACGCTGCAGCATAATCGATTTCTTCTCTAGTAGTAAATCTACCAATACCAAACCTAATAGAGGTATGTGCCATTTCTTCATCAACACCCATAGCTTTTAGCACATATGATGGTTCAAGCGAAGATGATGTACAAGCAGAACCGGACGAAACGGCTAAGTCTTTAATAGCTAGTATCATAGACTCACCTTCCACATAAGCAAAACTTAGATTTAGATTCCCCTTATATCTATCATGCCTAGCACCATTTAGATAAACGTCGGCAATTTCTTTAGTAAGATTATCATAAAACCTATCAAAAAGCTCTTCTACATGCTTAGCATCTTTTTGCATCTCAAGCAGAGCTATTTCAGCAGCTTTGCCAAGCCCAACAATTAAAGGAGTTGGTAGAGTTCCAGAACGCATACCTCTTTCCTGCCCACCACCATTTAAAATCGGCACTAATCGTACCCTAGGTTTTTTCCTTACATATAAAGCACCAATACCTTTGGGAGCATAAATTTTATGCCCAGAAATACTTGCAAGATCAATATTACAATCATTAACATCTATTGGAATTTTGCCGTATCCTTGGGCAATATCTGAGTGAAAGAATACTCCTCGTTCACGACAAATTTTGCCAATTTCTTTAATTGGTTGGATAACACCAATCTCATTATTTACAGCCATCACCGATACCAGTATAGTTTGATCTGTTATGGCATTTTTCAATATTTCTAAATCAATCAAACCACTTGGCTGAATTGGCAAATATGTTACCTTAAATCCTTCATCTTCTAAATGTCTACAAGCATCTAAAACGCATTTATGTTCACTTACCACCGTCACTATATGATTTTTTTTATTACCATAAAATTTAGCAATTCCTTTAATAGCTAAATTATTAGATTCAGTAGCACCAGAAGTAAAAATAATCTCTTTAGGATCTGCTCCAATAAGCCTAGCTACTTCTTTTCTCGACAACTCCACAGCTTCTTCAGCTTCCCAACCAAAGGAATGACTCCTAGAATGCGGATTACCAAATTTAGTGGTAAAATATGGTAGCATACATTCCAAGACCCTTGGATCTATAGGAGTTGTCGCTTGATAATCCATATAAATTGGTAGTGATTTACCACTTAATTTTACTTTTTGTCTTAATTTTTCTAATTCATCCATACTAGTTACTCTTTTAGCGTTCCTGTGATTTTTAAGATCATCCCTGTACCTAGAAGGGTTATACGTCATTGCGAGGAAGTAGCTTTTCTGCGACGAAGCAATCCAAGAAAATTAGATATGGATTGCTTCGTCGCTACTAAAGTAGTTCCTCGCAATGACGTTTAAGTTAGAAGCGTATATTTCTTCAAATGCTTTAATAAACGTTACAATATCTTGGTTAGTTTGTTGATAATCAAAGCTGACTCTAATCGAAGACCTAGTATCATCCGTACTAAACCCCATATTCGATAAAACATGTGACTTACCAACTTTCCCTGATGAACAGGCAGAACCGGAACTAACTGCTATACCCCGTAAATCAAAAGCTATCAATTTGGTTTGTGCATCAGTGTTCGGTACGATTATCAACGTGGTATTTGGTAATCTTTCAACATCTTTCGACACTATTTTAACATTTTTATAGTTGCACAAATTTTGCTCCAAATATGTCTGTAATTTCTTCATTTTTTTGTATCTATCTTCTATCTCTGTAGTCGCTATTGATGACACAAGCCCGAACGAAGCAATCGCTAGTACATTTTCTGTACCTGAGCGGATGTTTCTCTCTTGCCCTCCACCAATCATCATTGCTTTAAGCGTATGCTCTGCTTTAGCAATCAACGCACTACTTCCCTGTACTCCTCCCAATTTATGACTTGATATAGTAGCAAAATCAACTCCTAATTCTTTAATATTGACCGATATTTTGCCAACTGCCTGAACACAATCACTATGAAATACTGCCCCATATTTTTGGGCAATTTTAACCAGCTCTTGTACATTTTGTACAACACCACTTTCATTATTAGCTAGCATTACAGACACGAGCTTTTTATTACTATGACTAACCGATAGTAGTTCTCCTAAATGCTGAGCATCAACAATGCCATCACTATCGACACGAATAATTTTAATATTATTTCTATATTTAACATGATCAAAGATCGATAAATGTTCTATGCTAGAAACAAAAATTTCTCCGTCATAATAATTATTCATCAGCAAATTATTACTTTCTGTACCAGAGGAAGTAAAAATAACCTGATATTCTCTAGAATTTATGTCAACGCCCACAGATCTTGCAACTTGCTCCCTAGCTGTTTCTACTAAATTCCTAGCATAACGCCCTTTGGTATGAATAGAAGACGGATTATATGCTTCTTCAAGCAAATTCTTCATAAGCTCCTTAACCTTAGGATGAACGTTAGTAGTAGAATTATGGTCTAAATATAACATATAATAACCTCTATTCGATGTAACATTACCGTGTCCTCAGTTCGATGTAACAAGTTATATTGTTAAGCATCAACTGCGAACAATGTCACCCCTGCGAAAACAGGAGTCTAAAAAAGTAACCTAATAGGACAGTTGAACATTTTTAGATCCCTGCTTTCGCAGGGATGACATATGAGGACACGGTAATGTTACATCGATATTTGAGGTTATAATAACATAATTTATTCGTCCACTAATACATAAGTTAAAATAATTTTCAAAAACTTTTAGAGCTATCTAGTGTATCAGCTAGCATATCAGCTACAGAGATGGTGTCAAAATAGTTCCTTATATGCTTACTTAAACCTAACCATAAATGATGAGCGTTACATTTTACTTTATTAGGTACACAACTATTCTGAGATTTTCCTAAACATCTTGTCATTTCAATATTCTCATCTACCGCATCAATAATATTAGTAATCTTGATATTATTTAATTTTTCATTAATGATGTAACCACCTTTTGGACCTTTCGCTGATCTAACTATATTAGCTTTCTTAAGTTTTGCAAAAATTTGCTCCAAATAGTTAACCGGTATATTTTGTTTTGCCGAAATCTCTGCCAAGGTAACAGGCATATCCGACATTTGCGATGCGATTTCTAAGATAGCCATTACAGCATATCGTCCCTTTGTAGTTAATTGCATACAAACAACTCCACTAATAATAGCATTATTATATAATACCCTACTAATTTAGTCAAGTATTATTTTATCATAGCGGTTTATAAAGTCGCAGTCAATAATTGATATAAACTTAAATTTAACTACTACTGATGTCATCCGAGCTACAGCGGGAAGGCATTGCCCACCTGGATCACTAGTATGTCATTCCCGCGTAGGCGGGAATGACATCGTTTTTGGTTCTGTAAGTACCATTACTTACGTTGGCTTTTTGATCCATGCGGGTAATGCCACAGCGGGAATGACATCCAGTAATCAGAGATGATATAGAAAGTAAATTGAAGGTTATGTCTTTTACTTTACAAGCCCTGTAGCCTAATTTTAAAAATTACTACTATTTAACGTCGGATTATCGTATAAATGTATCAAATTTAGTATATAGTACTATATACTAAATGACCGCATTTTACATACCCCCTCACTTCAAAAGTTATCTTTAATGCGAATTTTCTGCAATATATTGATTATTATTACTTTGTTATCGGTTTTTGGTTTTGCAATAGCTGACAAGCAAGGGATGAACAAACAATTTAGCTTTATGTCAGCGGATTATATTGAATATAACCAAAAAGAACAGCTTATTTATGCTAAAGGTGATGTTCAAGTTATATTGGATAATTACTTTCTAACAGCTAATTCTTTGATTTATGATATAGGGCAAGATAAACTTTGGGCTGAAGGTGATATTAGAATTAAAGATCAGAAAAATAGAGTTATTCTAGGAGATCTTGTTATATTAAAAGACAAACTAAAGGCAGGGATAATCTCAGATTTTATTTTATATTTTGGTGATAATACACTATTAGTATCAAAATTAGCAGAAAGAGTAAATGAAGATGTTTTTCGTCTGCATAATACTACCTTTACTCCATGCAAAATACTATGTAACCAAAAACCTATTTGGCAAGTTTCTGCAAAAAATACTGAGATATATCTTAATAAGAATAAAATGGTTTATAATCACCTATTTTTTGAGGTATATGGTGTACCAATCTTGTATATACCATATTTTTCTCATCCAACACCTAAGGCTCCCGCAGAATCGGGAATATTGATACCTAGAGTACGGGATAATGCTTTGGGAATACCGCTATATTATAGAGCTAAACCTAATCTAGACTTTACTCTAACCCCTAGGATTTTTTGGCAAAAGCATAATATTATATATAACATTTTTGAACTAGAAGCTCGTTACAAACCGAATAAAACTGATTATATATCTTTAGACGCTAATTATGGTAAAGTACCATACTCTATAAAAGATGGTGATGTAACGATAAAAAACCGTAAGGTGAACTCATATTATCTATTAAGCAATGGTAATTTTACCAAAAACGATTATAGATACGGATTTAGGTTACAACGTACTTCTGATAAAGCTTATTTAAAAAATTACTATAACAATTATACTCCGTATTTAATGTCTAAGTTATATTTAGAACATGTCAATAATTATAATTACTTATTGACGGAAGGAATATATTTTGAAGGGTTGGGAACAAATGATTCTAGTAGTACGAATCCATTAATTTTCCCCAAGGTTAGAACCAAGAATGTTATACCTCTAAATGACGAAGAAACTAGTAACTTAGTTGTAGAGAATAATGCATTAATCTATAAAGAAAGAAGTGGAAAGGAACTAGGTCGAGTTGCATTACAACTAGCAGTGGATAATAATTTTTTAACCGAGGCAGGTCATTTGTTTAACGTTACCTTACGGAATAGATCAGATGTATATTTTATTAATCACCTATATCCAAATGATTCTAGGACTAATCATGTTCTAACTAGAAATACACCTGAAATCCAAAATATTTGGCGTTACCCATTAGCTGGATCAATTTTTGATAAAACTAGCCTGTTTGTAGAACCAATTATATCCGTAACTATTGGACGTAGACATAATTCTAATAAGAAATTTTCCTTTATTGATCCATCAAAATATGAACTATCAGAAAATAATATATTCAATTCGAATCGCTATAGTGGTATAGATTATCATGAATTTGGCAATAGATTAAGTTATGGGGTTAATTCTTCTATACTATCGGAAGAGAATTATACAAGTTTATTTCTAGGACAAACCTATAACACTGCTATTAATGCTAACTCTATTAATAATATTGAAAATGTTGGTAGAATTGCTAGTAGTTTTGCTGATAAGATAGAGCTGTTCTATAGATTTAGAAAAAGTAGAAATTTTGATCCAATTAGAGATGAATTAGGTGGAAGCCTTAACTCTAAGAAAATTCAGTTAACTGCTGGATTGGTTCAGATTTCAAATTTACAGAAATATTATTTTACAGATAAATTAACTGATAACAAAATAAGGCAATTTTACTACAATTTCACTTATCAATTAACAGAAAATTGGTCAGTTGCCTATGATATGAGAATAAATTGGCCAAAAAGCAAACTAAATGTTCTTTCTAAGAGTATCCAAGTGACATACTTGAATGATTGTGTTAGAATAGCTGGAAAACTTTCAGACAATTATATGGTAGATGGTAGTAGGGGAATAAAAAAGAATTCTGCTATACCTACTATTTCTATAGGTTTAAAAATATTAAACATGTGAGTCTAAAATTATGAAGAAGTTATTTTGTTTAGTTGCTATCGTTTTTAACCTAGCTATAGCGAAAGCAGAATTATCCAATATAGTTGCATTAGTTAATAATGAGCCAATTACATTACATGAATTTCTAGCTAGAAAACACATGATCATGGCACTTAATAATATTAACAATCCTGATTCTCAAACAGATAAGCAACTTGACAGGATGGCAATTAACAGCGTGATTAATGATTTACTGCTTTATCAGTCTGTAAACGGTAAAAAAAGTTCTGATAGTGAGTTAAATGAGTCTATAGAGACTATTGAGCAACGTAATAAAATGGCAAAAGGACAATTAATGCAACTTTTGAAGAGTAAATCTGTAGATATTAATAGTTTTAAATCTCAGATTGGTGCTGAAATTATCAAAATGAATATTTTATCTAGTATTTCCAGATCAGTTGCTATTAGTGCAAAAGAAGTTGATGCTATAATATTAGCGACTAATTCAAAAGACGCAGAAATATCGGTCCAAATCTTTACTTCAAAAGATAAACAGGATAAAACTTTGCAAAAGATGTATGGGTTACAAAAACGCCTTACAAATTGTCACGATATCAAAGAATCTTTATATAAAGATTTTTCTACGTTAGAGATAGTCAATCAAAATTTAAGTACTCTAGATTCTACGCTACAAACAATTCTCAAGGATTTAAATACAGGAGAAAAAAGTAGTGTTTTCGAGATGCAAGATGGGTTTAAGTTAATCTTAATGTGTAATAAAAAGATAGTTAATGTTACTCTAGATGAAAATGATTATGTAGTAAATCTTCTGACCAATAAAAAAATGTCACAAAAAGCCCAAAAATACTTTGAGGATATGCGTAAGAAAGCATATATCAAAATAATGCTACCTTTGTGATATACTCGAATGATCCGAGTACACTACCTTCAATCGCCAAGCATGCCAGCCAACATGGTATTGTTCCTATTAAGAAATATGGTCAAAATTTCATTTTTGATAGTAGTCTATGTGATAAAATAGTTCGCGTAAGCGACCTCCAAGAAAATGACTCTGTATTAGAAGTTGGTCCTGGTACAGCCGGACTCACTAGAGCTATCCTTTCCCACAACCCTAAATCTTTAACTGTGGTTGAAACTGATGCTAGATGCATACCGTTACTAACGGAAATAAGAGAGTTATACCCTAATCTGCATATTATTCATTCAGATGCTTCTAAATTTGATCTATCAACCTTAAGTCATGACAAAACACATGATAAAATAACTATTATTTCAAATTTACCTTATCAAATAGGTACAGAGTTAGTCATAAAATGGTTAAAAAAATCATACTTAATAAGTAGTATGACTTTAATGCTGCAAAGAGAGGTTGTAGAGCGAATATGTGGTAAAGTTGGGACAAAATCTTATGGCAGATTATCAATAATATGTCAGTTACTTTGTTCAGTCGAAAAATGCTTTGATGTTAATCCGCAAGCTTTCTACCCTGCACCAAAAGTCCACTCTGCAATAGTGAGACTCGTGCCTTTTGATAATCCATTAACATCTGAAGTAATTGGGAAAGTTGAACTAATTACTAGACTAGCCTTTAGTGAACGTCGTAAAATGATTAAATCATCTTTAAAGAAACTAACCCCGTACATAGAAGATTTGTTATCTCAATTAAAGATTGATAATTCTTCTCGATCTGAAAATTTATCACCACAAGATTATTTGTCTTTAGCAAAATTATACTCAAATGAACCACTACATCGCTATTAATATCACTACCAGTAAATATTTATTGTTAATTGTCAATTTTTTACTTTGGTATACTTGGTAATGTAATGATACAATTCATTACGGTAAAAGTAACCTACTTAACACGCCAATTCGGGATAAGAATTAACTAATTCTTATCCCGAATTGGGGTTTAACCATATAATCTCAGGTATATATTTATGAGAATAACCAAAATCTTCCTAATCTATTGTTTCGTAGCTATAGTAAATCTACCTTATGCATTATGTGCAGATACAAATAAAACAATTTATATAACATCTGATGATGGTCCTCTTGGAGGAACAGAAAATGTTATTAATGTCATGACCCAAAAAAAGACTCCTATTACCATGTTCATGGTAGGATTACATTATGATAATTCGAGTCCTAGACTAAAGAAAGCTGTTGATCTAGCTAAAAAAAACCCTTTTATTGAAATAGGAAATCACAGCTATACTCACGCTAATAACCACTATAGGAATTTTTATCATCATCTTCCGAATGTAATTAAGGATCTTAAAAAAAATAATACTGTTTTTGGTTTCACTGGTTCACATATCAATACTAGACTACCAGGTAGAGATGTATTCCGTCTCCCTAACCTAAGTAAAGATGATCCATATATTTCAAAAGAAGAAGATAAAGTAGAAAAAATAGATGATGATGGAATATATAAAAATGGCTTCTATCTATATGGCTGGGATTTAGAATGGACACATAATCAGCATGGCAAGCCAATTCAATCCTTAGATACATTAGTGCAAGAGATAGAAGATAAATTTAACAGAAATGATACTGTCTTACCTAATAAATTAATTTTACTTATGCATGATGAAATGTTTCAAGACCAATTTAATGGCAAAGAAAATTTAAGTCAGTTAGTTGATCTTTTACATAAAAGAAATTATAAGTTTGATTTTATTAAAAATTATCATGTAGAGTGATTTTTATCTATAAATGCTTTAAAGAATTGGATTAGAAAATAAATGGTGAGCAAATAATTTATATTAACCTCAGTTCGATGTAAGAATAATTATTATTCTCTGCACGCTCGATGTCATCCCTGCGAAGGCAGGGATCTAAAAATGTTTAAGCACTTAATCCTTGCTACTTCTTTAGACCCCTGCCTACGCAGGGGTGACATCCCCCACAATAGAGATGATACTGGGTCTAGTATTAACTTGTTACATCGAATTGAGGTTATATTAATAACAAGTATATTTTATTAAGATTAGCTCTAGGGTAATTTGAAAATCACAATCAATAGTTAACGTATGTAGTAGCATGAACTATCAAAGAGGTCATTCCCGCCTACGCGGGAATGACCTCGTTTTTGATCCTGTAAGTACCATACTAACGTTGGCGTTTTTGATCCATGCGGGCAATGCCTACGCGGGAGTAACATCAAGGATACACTAATGCTATATTGAACTTAGGTTGTCTATTCGCTTTACACTCCGTGACGTTCTATTATTTGGCTTTTTATCTCTGCAATAGCTTTAGCTGGATTTAAACCTTTCGGACAAGTTTTTGTACAGTTCATAATCGTATGACAACGATATAATTTAAATGGATCTTCTAAAGCATCTAAACGTTCTCCAGTATATTCATCCCTAGAATCAGCAATCCACCGATAGGCTTGTAGTAAAATCGCAGGTCCTAAATACTTATCACCATTCCACCAATAACTTGGGCAAGAGGTGGAACAACACGCACATAATATGCATTCATATAAACCATCTAGTTTTTCTCTATCCTTAAGAGACTGCAATCTTTCAGTATTGGAAGGTGGCGGACTGTCAGTTTTTAGCCAAGGTTCTATTGATTCATATTGAGCATAGAAATGCGACATATCAGGTACTAAATCTTTTACTACCTTCATGTGCGGTAGAGGATATATCTTGACATCACCACGAATTTCTTCAATAGACTTAATGCAGGCAAGTGTGTTAGTTCCATCTATATTCATCGCACAGCTACCGCAAATTCCTTCACGACAAGAACGCCTAAAAGTCAAGGTAGAATCTATTTCATTTTTTATTTTAATTAAGGCATCTAGAACCATTGGACCTGTCTTGCATAGATCTAACTCATAAATATCAATTCTAGGATTTTCTTCAGAATCTGGGTCATATCTATAAATTCTGATATTACGTAACTTAACCGCTTCTCCAGAATGTTGATATATAGTACCTTTACGGACTTTAGAATTAGGTGGTAATCTAAGTTCTGCCATGTTTATTCCTTATCCAAAATTCTAACTATATTTCAGAGCAATTTAAAAGCACACTTCTCTACCGTAGCCACAACTTTTAAATTACCCTGCTGTTCTTTTCTGATTTAGTTTCTTAACTTTTACAGTACCACCATGGTCATTTTTTATTGGAAATAAATTTTCCTCTTCTGAATTCATAGACCTACCACTAAGCAAGTTTTTAATCTGCTGACCGGACAACGTCTCATGTTCAATCAATACTTTAGCTAATAAATGAAGTTGATCAATATGTTTAGTTAATATATTTTTGGCAAAATCATAGCCTTTTTCAATAATTTTTCTCACTTCTGTATCAACTAATTCTGCTGTATGTACAGAAGTATGACCTGCTCCCCTACCACTAGTATATAGATCTTCATTACTCGAACCATGATATACTGGTCCTATTGCATCACTTAACCCCCAGTCCGTTACCATATCTCTAGCCATTTGGGTTGCCATTTTAATATCTGAAGAAGCCCCAGAAGTAACTTTATCTCTGCCAAAAATAAGCTCCTCAGCTACCCTGCCAGCCATTGCCACCGCTATATCAGCTTCCATTTTATCACGTGGCATAGAAAAACGATCATTTTCAGGAAGTCGCATAACCATTCCAAGTGACCTACCCCTTGGAATAATAGTTGCTTTGTGAATTGGATCAGAAGCAGGACAATACAACCCAACCAATGCATGCCCTCCCTCATGATAAGCAGTTATTTTTTTCTGCTCATCTGACATAACCATAGAACGTCTTTCTACACCCATTAACACTTTATCTTTTGCCTCTTCTAAATCTGCCATACTTACTTCTTTTTTACCCTTGCGAGCAGCAATTAATGCAGATTCATTGACAAGATTAGCAAGATCTGCTCCTGAAGATCCAGGAGTTCCTCTAGCTATGATTCTAGCGACTATATTTGAGGCACATTTTATTTTCTTCAAATGTACTTGTAAAATTTGTTCTCTACCATCAATATCTGGATTAGGAACAGTAATTTGGCGATCAAATCTCCCAGGTCTTAGCAACGCTGGATCCAATACATCTGGTCTGTTAGTTGCAGCAATAATAACTACCCCTTCATTATCCTCAAACCCATCCATTTCGACCAGCATTTGATTTAGTGTTTGTTCACGTTCATCGTTGCCACCACCCATACCAATACCTCTGTGGCGACCTACTGCATCTATTTCGTCAATAAAAATTATGCAAGGAGCATTGCGTTTACCTTGTTCGAACATATCACGAACACGGCTAGCACCAACGCCAACGAACATTTCAACAAAATCAGAGCCAGAGATACTAAAGAATGGGACATTTGCCTCGCCAGCTATAGCTTTTGCTAGGAGAGTTTTACCTGTTCCAGGTGATCCTATAAGTAAACATCCCTTTGGAATTTTACCACCAAGTTTTTGGAATTTGCTTGGGTCTCTAAGGAAATCAACAATTTCAGTTAATTCTTCTTTAGCTTCGTTAATTCCAGCAACATCTTTAAAAGTAATTTTCGGGCCTTTATCTGAAACTAGCTTAGCTTTAGATTTACCAAAACCCATGGCTTTTCCTCCACCTTGCATTTGACGCATGAAAAATACCCACCCACCTATCAAAAGAATCATTGGAAACCACGAAACAAATATGTTAAACAACAAGTTCATTTTTGTATCAGGTGGCACTATTTCAATATGAACCGAATTGCTATTTAGGCGATTTATTAGATCTGGATAGTCAGCAGCATAAGTCGAAAAAGAAGATCCATCACTTAGAGTTCCATCAATTATTCTACCTTGAATTTTAACAGAACTTATTGCTTTTTCATCAATTTTGGTTAAAAAGTCTGAAAAAGCGATATTACTTTTTCCTCCAATAAAACCATCATTTTGAAACGCATGAAAAACAAGTACTATTAAAACAAAAATCGACACCCAAATTAGAACATTCTTACTTTGATTATTCATCTACTACTCACCTAACAGAAATGTGTAAAACGCGATATAAAATTAGGAGAGAAAGAAACACTAAGCCTTCTCCCCAAACCTTGGTCATTATAATACGATATATGGGGTATGGCTATAACTTTTTCAAGTATCTTGACTACTGGTAGGGTGAATAAAATAGCTATATGATTGTTAAAACTTGCGTCTTTCAGTATTTTAAAATCTAAATCTTGCCTTATTTTACTATAATCCTTGATCGTTAGGTTACTGATCAAATAGCCTGAATTATTAGACCTCTTGTATAATTCTACTTCTGCTGGTAATTTGGGCGTCGGGGCTAGACTCGAATCCTCACATACGTTATTCGTACTGCTTTCGGTTCTGTGTTCCGGCTCTCCTACAAATTCCTGAGCTAGAGCGAATTCTACAAGAGGTTTATTGATATAGAAATGAAATCTACCATCCCATACATCTACATTATTAAGCCTAATATCTATAGGTAAATTCCTACCAAATTCTCGGTAAATTATTAGATTATTACTAATTTTTTTAATCACGCAACCATGGAGTGTCTTAATAAAGTCTATTTTTTGTTGTAATAGTTCTGTTATCATGCTTATTGAGCCTGATCTACTAGTGCGGTTCTTACCGCTAATAATGATAAGTACAAAACTGATTACCTGTAGTGTTATTGCACTAGAAAATTCTGCAAATTTTAATAAATTTACAGTAGCAAAACCGAAATCATAAATTTTTACTGATTCTGCGATGCAAGCAATCAATTCCGGTTGCCATTTTTCTTCTACTACTTGGTTAATTCTAGATTGTTGAGAAATTATTTGATTTTTTATAGATTCTCCTTCTAGGGATAGCTTTTTTCTAATGATATTTCGTTGATATTTGTCAGATTTATTAGATTCATCTTCAAACCATTTTACATTATTGGTAACTAAATATGCAATTAACTGCTGTTTCGGAATGTTAAACAATGGTCTCACTATTTTAACATTATTATACCAACTAATATTGCTAGCACTAAGTCCAAATAGGCTACTTTTTTTTTCTAATCTCAGACAATAATTTTCCATATAATCATCCAAGTGATGTGCTGTTAAAATTGCCAATATATCTAACTTGCTACATAAATCAGTCATTAATTTATAACGACCTTCTCTAGCCCTTGCTTGTAAATTAGAAAAATTATTTTGGTAATCGAAATGAAGTTGGTGATATCTATGTCCCAATTTATGGCTTAAGTCTCGTACATACTCATGCTCCATCTTAGACTGCTCTCGTAAATGATGATTAACTAACATCACTACTAGCTTAATACTATTAGTGCTAGCCCATTTATGTGTTAACATTAAAAGGGCTATGGAATCAGAACCACCCGAAATAGCCAATGCGATAGACCTCAGGTGAGGTCTATCAACTAGCTTTTCAATATTCTGCTGAAATTGTTCATAAAGCATTATTTAGGCAAATCTTTTTTGTCAGATTTTTTCTCAATAGAGCTAGTATCCTCTTGGTTTTTAGCTGAATTTTTTCTTAAGGATAGTATTCTTTTTTTATAGTCTCGTTCTTTGGCAAGATAGTTTTGAGCTTCTTGTGAGATTTTTTTATATAATTCACGTTTTTGGTCATTAATTTTAGCCACTTCTATTCTATATTTTATTATTTCTTCTCTTAGTTCTGCTGAAACTCCCGCAACATAAGACTTGAAATCGCTCTCAATTTTTTGTAATTCATCATTACTGCCATTACTACTAATATTAGTTTTATTGGCATTTGATTTTGCAGCTGTTGTATCTGCTAAGCTATTTGAACTTAGTAATAGTAATCCTATTATAGTAGTAATTAATCTCTTTTTTTTCATCATCATACGCTCCTAAAATGTTTTTATATATTTTTTACTAAACGTGAAATCTAGCAAAATTTAATATACACTATAATAATCCTATTTAGTCAATCAAAATATACTGAGAAAATCTTTTTAATACCAAATAATATCATAATTTTTTAATATACTGTTATATTTAGAGTATTAGTTATTAAATATGATAATTTTACTTGATATTAATTGATACTTTATCTAAAGTAGTTGAATGCAACAAATTTGTTAATATACAAGAAGGAAAAAATATGGGACGTAACAAACATAATCAGGGAGACTGGGCTAATCATTTCCGGAAATATAATTTTTCAAAACAAGATAAACCTCTTCCTAAAGTAGAGCCTCTTAAGTCGTATACAGCTAAAGATATGCTGTTATTGACAACTCTTTCTATGATTCGCCCTAACTCGATAGATAATAAAGATAGTTTGCCAGCACATTATATTGTAAAACGTGCAACAAGTGAGGGTTATACATTAGAGGGTACTACTACCTCTGATGGCATTACTACTCCTAAAAATAATACTACTGAAAAACCAATTTCTCACGATCAGGATGTTAGTAGTACAATGTTAACAGGAGCAATTTTAGGCATAGCTGGTAGTTTAGCTGCTGGTTCTGTTATTATAGGTTCTGTCGCTATATACAGAGCATGTAAAAGTTCTCACAGTAAGAACGAAAACGTTGATTACCCAATAGTTCCTCCAGTAGATATTAATCCGATAGATATTAACTTGTCAATAACGACAACACCCCAATATGTACTAGAAGAGACTCAAGATATATCTTTAGCAGGTAATACAACAACGTAGGTAGAACAGTAATAAAAATAATATAGTATCAACTCTTCGCTGCTTTCAAGAATTATTTTTTAAAAGCAGCATGGATGAACCGTAGTCACATATAGCTAACTCGAGAAGGTTTTAGGCAAAAACGATGTCATCAACTATGATGTTTAAAAAATTAAAAAAATCAAGTGCAAAGGCTATTAAATATTATAGGGTAATTTAAAAGTCACAATTAATAGTTGCTATAGATATAAATTCAACCACCATCGATGTCATTCCCGCGTAGGCGGGAATCCATAATACTGAATAGTCTTTCAGGCTTATTTTTTTAGATTCCCGCCGTTGCTAAGAATGACATCGAGTGCATATTAAGCACTTTTTCCTTTATCTATTAGGCTTGCAGCCCAACTTTTAAATTACCCTGCTCAAATTCGTGCTTATTCTTCTTGACACTAAAGACAATAAGCTTTAATATGTAACCCTAACCAATAAGTAGGTTAGGTCTTATATGGCAGTTATTTCTAAAATTTTTTCGTATCTCTCTATAACTCACAATACATCACCTACCTCAAAATTAACAAATAGACTGTCAGAATATGTCTTTCCTATCGAAAGGCATGAATTATCTAAATTTCTATATGTAACATTGTTGATGTTTTGTATTTTATTTATACAAAATATTATCAGAGCCTTAAAAGACAGTTTGGTTAATACCATGATTGGTACCGAAACTGTATCATTCCTTAAATTTTGGGGGGTTCTACCTTCGGCATTTCTGCTGTCGATAATCTATGTGAAATTAGTAAATAACATGAAAGGAGAATATATATTCTACCTTATATTGTCAATTTTCCTACTATTTTTTGCCTTATTTGCCTTTTATATTTTTCCTAATCACCTAGCATTACATTTGAGTAGTGAACATGCTGGCGTTTTAATAAAGTCTTATCCAAACTTGAAATGGTTTATATTACTTTTATCTAATTGGAGTTTCTCTCTGTTTTATATTATAGCAGAATTGTGGTCGAGCGTGATATTTGCATTACTTTTTTGGCAATTTGTTAATAATATAACCTCGGTGGAACAATCGAAAAGATTCTATCCTTTATTTGGACTTTTTGCTCAAACGGGACTTTACATATCAGGTAAGTTTCTAGAAAATTTAGCTTATTTAAATCAATTTCTAATTAAAAAGTTTGACCTACAACATACAGAGACTGAACTTTCAGTACAAATTATATTAGGTTGTGTACTGGTATTAGGCGTAATAGCATTGGCAACTTTTTGGATGCTGAACCATAAAATATTAGATAAAATTCAGGTAGAAAAACTGCAATTTTCTGTCAAGAGACAATCGTTAACTCTTATAGAAAGTTTTAAAATGATTATTGCTTCAAGATATATTAGATTAATTGCTACATTACTTGTTTGTTATGGTATAGCTATAAATTTAGTTGAAGGACCTTGGAAAGCATCAGCTTCAAAGATTTATAAAACACCTACGGAATTTGCTGCTTTTGTTGGCAATTACCTAAGTATTACTGGTATATTTACCATTTTATTTGTTATTCTTGGCTCTAATATTGTAAGAAGGTTGGGCTGGTTTACAGCAGCAAGTATAACGCCAATAATGGTCTTTATAACTGGCATGCTATTTTTTTCAGTATCTAACTTTGATGGGTTTGCTGCCATAATAGTGGTTAGCTTTATGCTAACTGATCCTTCTTTGATTGCTATTACAATGGGACTAGTAAACAATGTTCTAAGTAAATCAAGTAAATATACTTTATTTGATTCTACAAAAGAAATGTCATATGTTCCTCTAGATACCGAACTTAAGACAAAAGGTAAAGCAGCTGCCGACGTAATTGGTACTAAACTTGGAAAGTCAGCAAGTGCCCTTCTCCAGTCTTTAATATTTATTATTTTGCCTTGTGCGACTTATCAATCTATTTCTATATATTTAATGATAGTATTTGGCATAATTTGTACCATATGGATTTGGGTGATTAGAGAATTAAGTAAAGAGTACAATAATATAACATCATGAATCTTAGATATTATTCCTTAAATCTAAGATAACAACTAATATACTCAAATGATTTGAAGAATTGGATTTGAAAATGAATGGTGAGCAGCATAGTACCCTACATTTTTTATATAACCACTATTAAAATGGCTGCTGATTGTCATTGCGATGAGTCGCTGAAAGCGGCGACGCGGCAATCCAAGATACGCGAAGCGTACTAGAAAAAACAGCTTCGCTGTTTACTTGGATCGCCACGGCATCTAAAGATACCTCGCGATGACGATTATAGAAAAATGTAGGGTACTATGGGTGAGCAGGCGTAGCGTACATCTAGTACATGAGCATACGAATCCATGATATTTTCAAAAAACAATTCTTCAAAGCAGAAGAGTATAGCTACAATTTAGCATATTAATTTTTAACTCCTGCTCTAAAATAACAACTAGATCATCAGAGGATTTTGATTTCCATTTACCAGCAACATAATAAAAATGGTAAGGACCACTAATCGGTGAAGATAACCAAATTTCTTTAGCAGCTGAGTGTTTGTTAATAACAAATACTCCTTGGTTAGTAGTTAGGGTTAGAATATCACCTTGAAAATCAATATCGATAAGACAATTCTTATCCTCTGCCTCAATTGTATCGGCAATTAAAGATATTGTTTTTTCAGCCAATTTGGCAAATTCAGTATTGTCCATACTTAATGCTCCTTCAAATTTTTGCGATAAATCTCAACGTACTTATTGTGATCGTTAAGGTTATTGGAAAAATTATGCCCTCCCTTAATGTTCACAACAAAATATAATGAATCAATTGTAGCAGGATTTACTACAGCTTCTAAAGATTTTACTCCAGGGCAAGAAATAGCTCCAGGTGGTAAATTAAAGACATAATATGTATTATAGGGTGATTGGATAGCTAAGTCTTTTTTAGTTAATCGCCTTGCTAGTTTATCTTTCCCAAGTGTTATAGCATAAAT
Organism: Candidatus Tisiphia endosymbiont of Ditula angustiorana; assembly: GCF_964026425.1. Lineage (NCBI taxonomy): Bacteria > Pseudomonadati > Pseudomonadota > Alphaproteobacteria > Rickettsiales > Rickettsiaceae > Candidatus Tisiphia > Candidatus Tisiphia endosymbiont of Ditula angustiorana. Next base: position 1,391,651 of record NZ_OZ032143.1, on the reverse strand, counting down.
CGTCGTTGGATCTGCTTGCAATTTCATATGTTTGGTAAGACGATTTAGAAATACAGCAGCAATCAAAGGTTTTTCTGCATCTAAGCTAGCTTCCTTCTCCACAATGGATGCTAAAATTAAGACGTCAAGACGGGTTTTTAATGGGGAATTGGGTGATAATTTCGCCATGACTTTGTCAAGCTGCAGGGACATTAATTTTCGCATTTTATCAATGATCTGCTCTTTTTGATCGCCATATGAAAAAAAATAAGTAGATGGCATTAAAAATCCTTCAGGAATTGTTCCTAGAATCTCACCAATTAAGCGTTCTTCATTATTAATCTTCTGTATTATTTCATGCACACGCATACCCTCAGGTATAATCATTTTATGAATAATCGATTTGCCATTGGACAATATTTTTAAAGTTTGCATTGGAGAAATATTTTGAGTAAAAATATATTCCCCACTTTTTATAGGATGTTTTAATGAATACATTTTTGTAAGAAATGCAAATAAATAAGGATATTTAATGATTTTGTTATCATTTAATATCGTAGTAATTTGATTAATCGACAATTTAGGCTTGATTATTAGAGTTTTACTTTCTGCAAGTAAACCAGGTACAAATAAGTAAAATATACAAAAATTGATTCCGCTGATCAGCAAAATCAATGTAATAGTTACAAAAACAATTTTTATTTTTAGTATTTTCTTAAACAAGCTATACCTAATTAGAATGAGATGATTTCAGAAGATTATAACATAAAATAAACTAGCACTAATAGTATACTTTAGAATAAAAAATCAAGAATTGCGTTGTCGTCTTCAGGAGCAGCATTGACCATAGTACCCTACATTTTTCTATAATCGTCATCGCGAGGCATCTTTAGATGCCGTGGCGATCTAGGTAAACAGCGAAGCTGTTTTTTCTAGCACGCTTCGCGTATCCTGGATTGCCGCGTCGCCGCTTTCAGCGACTCCTCGCTAATAGACAATCAGCAGCAATTTTAATAGTGGTTATATAAAAAAAGTAGGATTCTATGAGCATTGACATACGCCTTAACTTCTTCTTCACTTTGTAATTGTTCTCTTAAGTAATTAGCAAATTTTTCCATATGATCTCATATATAGTGAAACCTATTGAATTAGGTGATACAAATTTTGTGTCATACCTACGAAAGCAGGTATCTAGATTCCCGCCTACGCGGGAATGACAATTTACAATTGTTATGTTCTTTGTCACCTAATCCTATGGGCTTAACTATAACGCGAATTCGGGATAAGAGTTAACTAATTCTTATCTCGAATTGGAGTATATACTCAAATGATTTAAAGCACGAGGTATCTTCTTGGAATTAATAGATACATTAAACGCCATAGAGACCCATTTTCCAAGTTCTTCCTCTTGATCTAAAATTTCAGGTAATACTTTCCAATATGATATAGTTACCAGCTTATTTTTGCTATTATAGGTAAATGGCTGTGAGCCAAAAGATTTAAAATATTTAGCGGCGAAGCTATCTGCTTTAAAATATAGCTCACTTTCTGCAATAATCCCTATTATCACTCTATCTTTATATATACCATAACTACCGAACATCGCACGAGTAGTTATTTGACCTTACTATTACCCACAAATATTAGAGTTAGCTAATTGATAACCTTGAACTAGATCAAATAACCGTTGCCATCCTCTCCACAATACAATAGGACCAGGCTCTAGATCATTTTTTCTTGCTAAATACCCACCCAATTTAGCAACCCATATTATAGCATTTTTTATTGTAGGAATTGTATTATTAGGGGGAGCTGCTTTGTGTATCTTTACATACAAAACTCGCCATTCTTCTTCAGCTAATATTACACTACATGGTAGATTAGGATTAGTTCTGCCAATTAAAGTAATAAAAAAAATTCTCCAAGCAATTATGCTCATGATTGTCAAGTATTTTATTAATCTTTCTCCTGTTGCAAGTCTACATTGTTCAACCCTAAATCCAGATTTTAAAATTTTATGAAAAATTTCAATTCTCCATCTTAAACAATACCATCTTACTTTCTCTATAGCTTCTTCAAAATTATTGATAACTATATTGGTTAGTAACATCCATTCTAATGGTGTTGTTCCACTAGGGGGACGACGCTCAATAACATTGATGGCATATACTGGTAAATTTGGCAATGTTTCTGTTTTATGTCTTACATTGTTTACAGGAGGATTCATTATAAATTTTCCAAATCTAACTTCCAAATGTCTAATCCTATTAGCTTTATTTTCTTGACTAGTATCTTTAACTGCTATTTCTCCAGCACACTGGAAACCCGATACTACCTTCCACAAATATTGTCTATCTTTTTTGGAATATTTTGACTTTTTATTTATTTCTCTATCCTGTGCAGCTCTAACTAAAACTTTAGATTTCTGAGCTTGTGCCAATTCAAAAAAATCATATATATCAGCTTCTCTATCACAAACAGTTATAATTTGGGTATTACTATTATTCGTTGCATTAATAGTGTTCTGTAATGCATTAAGCCACTTCATACTTTCTTTATCTTTAATATGTACCGCATTACCATGACTAGTTTTTTTTAACTGTTGTATTTCTTCAGGCACTGCTGGTCTATTGTGAATCTTTTGATCCAACAACCCAAGTGCTAATCCATTGGTAGCAACCGCAAAGGCAGTATGCATTATCAGACCTTTACATTCAATATTTTTAACATTCTTTCCCTCTTTTCTTGATAACACACCCAATCCAGTAGTTTTTTTATGACTAGTATATGTGATATAACTAGTATCTTGTATAACAAGAACTTTATCATGCTCTTTGATTCTTTCTACTGCTTTAGCAATATGGGCTTCTAATATTTTTGATTCCTTAACATTATCGTTTTTAAAAAAACGATATGCTGCTTTTGTTTCTGCCCAATTTCCACATGCTTGATTAATTGAGCTTTCAGGTATATTTGCAAAATTATCAGCTATCTTTATTAACCTATTTGTCAGCCTTTTATCACCCAAAATAGCTCCACTAAATTCCTCGGTCAAATAATTATTTATTATTTCTTGACTCATACTATACCTCTACAATGTAATATTTTAATTGCAAATCAGTATATTATTTTTACTTCTTTTTCACCATTGTTATTTTGTGGGTAATAGTAAGGTTATTTGACCGAAAGGTGCTAATATATCTTTTATATATTCAATAAATTCATTATTTCTTACAATCTTGTACATACTTTGTACTTTTTATTTTTATAAGCTCATCATACTTTGCTTTAAGCTCATCTAGAGAATAATTACCATCATAATAGCCTTGGATATTAATGATTCTTTCTAAATAAAAATTCAACTGCTCAGCATTATTCTTTAGAATATCGTTATCAATTTTTAAGTCTTTCGTAATATAACCCAATGCTTGATTTTTGATAGCTGAGCAGTATAATTTAAATTCTTGGATTTTTTTTATAATGCTTGGAATATCTTCTGGCTTCATTACTATCAGTGCTACTAACATAACCACTAATATTTCTCCTAGAGACATAATAGACCTCTTCATAATTCTACTTCTGCTGGTAATTTGTGCGTCGGGACTAGTACTACAATTGTAGTATCACTAGATTATCAGTAGTAAAAACGATGTCACCCCTGCAAAAGCAGGGGTCTAAAAAAGTTGAATAGTCTTCTTGGCTATTTTCTTAGACCCCTGCTTTCGCAGGGGTGACAATATTGTGAGTAACTACAACTGTAGTACTAGACTCGAATCCGTAACGGAACTATTCCAACCCTCCTACAAATTCCCTAGCAGAAGCGAATTCTGCAAGAGGTCTATTTTATACTAACTTTTTATGACGATATTTAGGATTAATAATATTTTCCCCTGTTAAATTAATCATATAATCATGGTAATCTTGGTAATTTCCTTCAAACCATGTAGCATTTCCATCTTTATCAAAAGCAATAATATGTGTTGCTATTCTATCTAAAAACCAACGATCATGGCTTATTACTAATACACATCCAGCAAAATCCAAAATCGCATCTTCCAAGGCTCGTAACGTATCAACATCAAGATCATTCGATGGTTCATCAAGTAATATAACGTTAGCTCCCTCTTTTAGTAATTTGGCTATATGCACTCTATTGCGTTCACCACCAGAAAGTTGCCCTACTTTCTTCTGTTGGTCTCCACCCCTAAAATTAAAGGCTGCACAATAAGCTCGACTTTTCATTGATCTAGAACCAAGTTGTAACTCTTCAAGACCTGAGGAAATCTCATCCCACACAGTCTTGTTATCGTCTAAATCATCTCTTGATTGATCAACGTAACCAAGTTTAACAGTTTGTCCTAATTTAATAGAGCCGTGATTTGGATCAGTTGTGCCAGTGATAATGTTAAATAAAGTAGATTTACCTGCTCCGTTTGGACCTATAATACCAACAATAGCTCCTGGAACAACCTTAAAGCTAAAATCTGATAACAACACCTTATCACCGTATCTCTTTGCTATATGCTCTGCCTCTATAACTAAATCGCCTAGGCGTGGACCATTAGGTATAATAATTTGTGCAGTGCCGGATCTTTGTTCTTTTTGTTTGGTCAACAAATCCTGATAGGCGGTAATTCTAGCCTTACTTTTTGATTGCCTAGCTTTTGGTGATTGACGTATCCATTCAAGTTCTCTTTTTAATTGTTTACTCCTATCATCTTCTTCTTTATCTTCAAGCTCTAATTTTGCTTGCTTTTGCTCGAGCCAAGCAGTGTAATTAGAATGCCATGGAACACATCTACCACGATCCACCTCTAATATCCAATCCGTTACATTATCAAGAAAATATCGATCATGGGTAATAACTACTACAGTACCTTTATAATTTTTTAAATAATTTTCTAGCCAAGATACCGATTCAGCATCTAAATGGTTTGTCGGTTCATCAAGTAATAACATATCAGGCTTTTCTAGTAAAAGTTTACATAACCCAACTCGTCTTTTTTCCCCACCTGAGATTTTTGTAACATCAGCATCTTTATCTGGACACCTTAATGCAAACATAGCAATCTCTATTTCCCTCTCTAAACTCCAAGCATCACAACTATCTATTTTCTCCTGTAGATCAGCCTGTTTTGCTAGAAGTTCGTTCATTGCATCATCTGACATTTCCTCAGCAAATTTATAGCTTATTTCATTAAATTCATCGATTAAAGCTTTCTTCTCACTTAAACTTTCCATAATATTATCAAAAACATTTCTAGTAGGATCAAGATGCGGCTCCTGAGCTAAATAGCCAACCCTAATCCCACTAGCTACAAAAGCCTCACCGTCATATTCTTTGTCAATACCTGCCATAATTTTTAAAAGAGTAGATTTACCTGCACCATTTGGACCAATAATACCAATTTTTGCTCCTAGTAAGAAGGATAAATACGTTTCTTTTAAGATTTGTTTACCATTAATAGTCTTACTTAGACCATTCATAACATAAACATATTGATATGACATAACTCTTAATTCCTTTATTTTTTGTAATTTATTTGTAGTTTCTAAATAGTACTGGTACAGATTAATCTGTACATGAATTCTTTAAGGGAACTAATATACATATACAACCTAAATATTTTGTTTATTTGTCCAAGTTGTAAATTCAGACATACTAAAAACACCTTTTAAGTTTCCATGAACTTGATCCTTTAACCATTGTAAAGCACCTTTTTTGTAACCATCTCCATCTATAATGATAATAACATCATAAACACTTTGTTTTCTAATATTTAATATTGTATAAGGGTATTTTTCATCTGCAGAACCGCCTGATTGTTGCCACTTAGATTCAATAACAAGACAATTAGAATGTTTTGTAGGATGATATAGAATAAAATCGCATTGCCAAGCAGTATTATAGATAGTTTCTCCTAAATTAAATTGTCTAGTATAGATTGGTTGGGCTAATGCTTGTGAAGCAATAAATCTAGTCTTGGGAACAAAAACGTAACCTTCCCTAACAAGACGATTATTTATAAATACCTCAAGTTCGTTCCCTGTTTTATTTGCAGTTGTTCCACCTTGTATTTTATTCATAATTTCTAATCAAAACCTCTTCTGCATTTTTCCTTCCATTAGCTTTACAATTAATAGTGCGTGGCACTTCTATAATTTCTATATAAAAATCTTTATACATATGCTTTATAAACTGAATATTAGAGTTTGAAAGCATAAAATATACACCCTTATCGTTTAACTCTTTACATTTTTGATAAAGTTTTATCTGATCTATTTCTGTAAAATCAAGTTTTGTATATTTAGTAAACGATTTATTATTTATAGGATGATAAGGAGGGTCAATATAAACAAAATCACCTTTATTTGGAGAAATTTCGCTGAAATCTTGATGTTGTATATCAACATTTTGTAGTAGTTTACTACAAGCTATTATATTTGTCTCATCAACTATTGCTGGATTTTTGTACTTCCCCATAGGCACATTAAATTCCCCTTTGTTATTGACTCTATACAAACCATTATAACAGGTTTTATTAAGATATATAAAACGTCCAGCAACTTCTACATCATTATCATTAATAAATTGTTTTCTGATTTTGTAATAATATTCTTCACAATGATTTACTTTATGTTTTGTTAGTAGCTTTATCAATTCTTGAGGATTATTTTTAATCACAGCATATGTAATAACTAAATCTAGGTTTATGTCTGATATAGTTGCACTAGATGGAGTAAGAGCAAACAAAAGGGCTCCTCCTCCTACAAATGGTTCATAATATCTTTTATAAGTTTGCGGTGTTCTTGTGGATAATTCTTTTATTAAACTTCTTTTTCCACCTACCCATTTTACAAATGGTTTTGCTTTACTGTCGTTTTCAGTTATTATGTCATCATTTTTTAGTACACTTTTTCCTATTTTTGATAAAGCTTCATTAAACGATATTCCTAAATTGTTTACTAATTCAATTTGCATAAGAATTTACCAAAGTTTTATATGCCAAGTATCAACTGTCCTTTAGCATTTACAAGAATGTTATTAAACATAACACCTAATTTTATGATTCCCCAAATTATCTCTTAAAGATAAATTTATTCAAATATCTTCCAGTGTGTTTCTTGTTTATAAAATAGACCTCTTTCGAAACTCGCTTATACTGAGGGGTTTGAAGGAAACACTTCACCTCGAACCGTAGCATACTTAAATGTACGTAAAGATTTGAGTACCGGATCTACGTACAAAATCATCAACAGAAGTAAAGTCACGATAGGTTTAATGATAATTCCCAACCACTCCACACTTAAACACAGCCCAAAAACTTTCTATTGTGTTGCTTCTCTTATCCTATGAATCATAAGCCAAACTGTTTTTTTGAGTAACTTTTATATCTCTTGAAAGTTACAGTGAAGATAAACTTTTTTATGTGTTGTTACTTGAAATATAGCAGTATATAACTCTTTTTTTAACTATTAAAACTTTAATCTAGATTTAGCCCAATCTCTATTAAAAACCTCTAAACCTGAATCTGTTAGTGGATGATCTAATAATTGTTTGATAATTTTACTAGACATTGTAGCAACATCAGCTCCGTACATAGCAGATTGATAAACATGGTTAGGGTTTCTTATAGATGCAGCCAGGATTTTTGTCTGATATTGATAATTATCATACATCTGTCTTATATCGCTTATTAAACTCATACCATTTTGACCTATATCATCAAGCCTACCTATAAAAGGTGATACATAATACGCTCCAGCTTTTGCGGCGATAAGAGCCTGATTAACAGAAAAGCATAACGTCATATTCACTTTTCTTCCTTTATCTGCAAAATATTGGCATACTTTAATACCATTCCATGTCATAGGTAATTTAATAACAATATTGCTGGATATTTCTAAAATTTTATTACCTTGGCTAATCATAGTATCGACATTATTGGCAACTACTTCTACACTAACATCAGAGCGTACTATCTTACATATCTTAACAATGGTTGATCCAAAATCATCTTTTGTTTTAGACATCAAAGAAGGATTAGTAGTTATACCATCAATTATACCCAATTGGTTAATCTCATCAATTTCTTTAATATCAGCACTATCTAAAAAAATTTGCATTTAATTTAACCTCAATAAAATTGAATCAAGCTCCTCTAAGCTACCATAGTGGAATATTAGTTTTCCACCAATTGGGTAGTCTTCAATAGTTACTTTTATGTTAAACCTTTCTGACAACGATTTAGCTAATAATTGTAGATCGTTCTCTTTACTACTTTCTTTTAAAAAACTTTTCCCTATACGTTTATCACGTTCTGGGGTTTTTGTATATTCATTTTTAGACCAATTTCTTACTATATCTTCAGTTTGTCGAACACTTAAATCATTCTCAATAATATGATTAGCTATTACCTCAGCCTGCTCATGATTAATTAAGCATCTTGCATGACCCATAGTTAAAAGTCTTTCATTTATTTTATCTTTGATAGATTGTGGTAATTGATTTAGTCTTAACAGATTAGCTACATGACTACGACTTTTACTAAGTTTTTCTGCTAGCTGCTCTTGTGTATAACCAAACTCTTTTATTAACCGCTCAAATCCTTCTGATTCTTCTATAACCGATAATTCCTCCCTTTGAATATTTTCAATTAGAGCTATTTCTATAATCTCTTTATCATTTAAATTTTTTATAATTGCAGGAATATCAGTAACCTTAGCTATCTTACAAGCACGCCAACGTCTCTCACCAGCTATAATTTTATATTTCCCATTGCTAATTGAACTAACAATAATTGGTTGTAACAAACCATTATTACTTATGGAATCGGATAATTCTTTTATTTTATCATACTCAAATTTTTTCCTTGGTTGATTATTCCTAGCTTCAATTTTATCGATATCTATAATTTTCACTAATTCATCTTTCTCTATAGTAAAAACCTCTTCTCCAAGCAAAGCTGACAACCCTTTACCTAAACCTTTATTTTTCATATATTTCTACCTAAAATCTCTTTAGTAAGTTCCATATAAGCAATAGAGCCAGCACATTTATGATCGTAAATAATTGCTGGCTGACCGTAAGATGGTGCCTCAGATAGTTTTATATTCCTTGGAATAACTGTCTTAAATACCAATCTTCCTAAGCATTTTCTAACATCCTCTTCCACTTGCTCAGTTAATAGATTGCGTTTATCATACATAGTAAATAAAATACCAGCAATTTTTATTTTTGGGTTTAGATTCTTCTCTATAATTTCAATTGTTTTTAGTAAATGACTTAACCCTTCTAATGAATAAAAATCGCACTGCATAGGAATTAACACATTATCACAAGCAACTAACGCATTGACTGTCAGCAGATTAAGAGATGGAGGGCAATCTATTATAACATAATCATAGTCATCGACTAAGTTATTTAATAAATCTGATAATAAATATTCTCGCTTTTTTATATTTAACAAATCCGACTCGGCACCAGACAAATTAGTATTAGCTGTAATTAATTGTAAATTTGGAATATTTGTTTGTATTATAGCTTCTTCAATAGGCTTTGAACCTGTTAATACCTGATAAATAGTAACTTTTCTATCTTGTTGACTTATACCAAAGCCAGTGCTACTATTTCCTTGAGGATCTAAATCTATTACTAAAATTTTTTTATCCATTACAGATAAAGCTGTCGATAAATTTACAGTAGTCGTAGTTTTAGCAACTCCACCTTTTTGATTAACTATCGCAACTATTTTTGTCATGTATATTACTAATTTCTAGAATTTTACTATTATTAGAAGTCTCACTATCATATACCGAATGACAAAAAGACCACCTCTTTTTGGCAATCTCAATTTCTTTTTGATACTGCTCACCTTTAAATAACAAATACTTATTTTTTACATTAATATGTTTGGTATAAACAAATATTTTCTCTAACTGAGCAAATGCCCTAGAAGTTAATATATCACAATCTAATTTAATATCTTCTATTCGTTGATTAACCACCTTTACTTTGTTACTAGAAATTTTAGAAGCTTGCAATAAAAAAATAGACTTTCTTATATCAGATTCCACTAAAGTAACATTCTGTATCCCTGCAATAGACAATACTATCCCTGGAAATCCACCACCCGAACCAACATCTACTAAATGGATATTTTGCTCATTTATGTATTTCATTAATTGCAAAGAATCTAAAATATGTCTTACCCAAAACTCATGTTCAGTATTACAAGAAACGAGATTAATAGTTTTATTCCATTTCAATGTTAACGATTGATATTTTTCAAGAGCATTTATTGTTTCACGTGAAATGTTACCATAGTTAAGCATTAATTTCTATGTCTTGTTTTCATATAAATTATAATTGCTATTAAAGCGGCTGGAGTAATACCGGATATTCTTCTAGCCGCACCAATAGTATCTGGTTTATGATGATGTAGTTTTTCTCGTACCTCTGTAGACAAACTTGGTATTTTAAAATAATCAATATCATCATCTAACAATTCCAACTCTTCTTCTTTAAATAATTGAATATCTGCATTCTGTCTAATCAAATAAGAGGAATACCTTGATTCGATATAAAGATAATGAAGAAGTTTTCTATTTAATGAAACAAGCTCTGGAAAGATTTCTATTGTTTTATCGACACCAAAATTTGGTAATCCTAATAAATCAAAGGCTGTTTTATGCGAACCATCCTGTGAGATAGACACACCTAGATTAGCTAACTTAGTGGTTGTTAAAGAAATAGTTTTTACAATATTTTCTGCCTTATGAATATCTTCACATTTTTTGTTAAAAATCTCTTTGCGTAAATCAGATACAATACCAAAATCTATAGCCATTTGAGTTAGTCTTAAATCTGCATTATCTGCCCTAACTGAAAGCCTATATTCAGATCTAGAAGTAAACATTCTATAAGGCTCTGCTGTACCAAGAGTAATTAAATCATCAATCATAACACCAATATAGGCATCTGCTCTAGTCAAAATAAAATTTGATTGACTTTTTAGTGATAAAGCTGCATTAATACCTGCTATGATTCCTTGCCCCGCCGCTTCTTCATAACCAGTAGTGCCATTAATTTGACCAGCAAAGTATAACCCCTCAACTTTTTTTGTTTCTAACGTTGCTTTTAATTCTCTAGGATCAACATAATCATATTCTATTGCATAGGCTGGTCTTAACATTGTAGCCTTCTTAAGACCAGGAATTGTCTTTAGTAATGCTAGTTGTATATCTTCAGGTAATGATGTAGATATACCATTTGGGTATATAGTATGGTCATCCAAACCTTCAGGTTCTAAAAATATTTGATGACTTGCTTTAGAAAACCTAGTAACCTTGTCCTCAATAGATGGGCAATATCTTGGTCCTATGCCCTCGATTTGTCCAGAATACATAGCTGATTTATCTAAATTATTTCTAATAATTTCATGAGTTTGTTCAGTTGTTCTAGTAACGAAACAATTTATTTGCTTTACCTTAATAGAATCTGTAAGTTCAGAGAAAGGGCGTGGTACGGCATCTCCAGCCTGCACTTCTACTTCGTTATAATCAATTGTTCTCCCATCTATTCTTGGAGGTGTACCAGTTTTTAACCTACCAAGAGAAAAACCTAGATCTTTTAATGTGTTAGATAAGCCGTATGATGGTCTTTCACCCACTCTACCAGATGGGATTTTTTTAGGTCCTATATGAATGAGTCCAGATAAAAACGTACCTGTAGTCAACACAGTTTTTTGACATTCAATTCTCGTACCATCGTCTAAAATCAATGCTTTTACTTTAGAGTCTTGGATTTCAATATTTTCTACAGATGCATATAAAATTGTCAAATTTGGGTGATTTATCAAAGCATTATACATAGCTTTTTTATAAAGTTTTCTATCAGCTTGAGCTCTTGGTCCCCAAACTGCTGGCCCTTTACTTTCATTAAGCATCTTATAATGTATACCAGCTTGATCTATAATTTTACCCATAAGCCCATCAAGTGCATCTACCTCTTTCACTAGAGTACCTTTTGCCACTCCACCTATTGCAGGATTACAAGACATTTCACCAAGATTATCTAGCTTTAGAGTGATTAAAAGAGTATCTACACCACGACGTGCAGAAGCGGAAGCTGCCTCACAACCAGCATGACCACCACCAATAACTACAACGCTATATTTCATAAGACTTAAGTTATTCTACAATTTCTTTTTTAGTAAAGAATAATTTCACTTCTCTTTCTGCACTTTCTAAACTATCAGAACCATGGATACTATTAGCCTCAATATTCTCTGCAAAATCTTTTCGAATTGTGCCTAGTTCAGCATCATTTGGGTTAGTAGCCCCCATTATTCTACGATTTTTTAAAACAGCATTTTCCCCTTTAAGTACCTGCAAGACGACTGGACCAGAAATGATATATTCCACTAAACTATTAAAAAATGCCTTTGACCTATGTTCTGCATAGAAATTTTCTGCTTGATCTTTAGTTAAAATAGTCATTCTTTGAGCTACTATTTTTAGTCCAGTATTTTCTAAGTAAGAAATAATTTTACCAATTAGGTTTCTTTTCGTAGCATCTGGCTTAATCATTGAAAATGTATATTCTTGAGTCACAGTAAACCTTTATTAATTTATTGTTAATATTTATATAAATTTATATATTTTTGGCAAGCAAATTCTGATAGCACGGTTAAAGTAGTACTTTATGCAATTTTTCTAGAACTATAATTCCAAGTTAAGGAAAAAAGTATTGCCCCCAAGAAAGCAGAAAAGATAAAAAATAAGAAAACACCATTCCAACCTAAATTATCAGAAATCCAACCAACACATACCCCAGCCAATGCAGCACCAAGATAACCAAATAGACCTGAAAGACCGTTAGCTGTACCAACTGCTTGTTTATTAGTAAAATCTGCTGTAGCAACACCTATTAATACTTGCGGCCCAGATACAAAGAAACCAGCCAAAGCAAGAATAATCATGCTAAATATTTCATACTCGTTTGGTATTTGCCAAAATAAAATAAGAGTAAAAGCCAAAACAAACATAAATACTGAACCAACTGGCCCACGTCGTCCTTGAAATAGCTTGTCTGACATCCATCCAGCAACAACACCACCAATTAAACCTAAGATGTCATAAGAAGCAACTTGTAGACCAGCTTGAGCAATAGTAACGTTTTTTAGTTCACGTAAAAATACGGGTGCCCAAAAAATTACACCTGACCGTACAATATAAACAAACATATTAGCAAAACACACATACCACACTAGCCTATTACAAAATACAATTTTTATTAGTTGACTCGTTAATAAATTATCACCATCGCTTCCAAGAGATATATCACATTCTTTATACTCTTCCACTATGGGTAAATTAACCTCATTGGGAGAATTACGTAATCTATTAAATAAAAATAACGATATTAATAATGCCATTATTCCAGGAATTATAAATGCTACTTCCCAACCATAAACGTCTATTAAATAGCCACACACTATCATAGTAGTTGCTCCACCAATTTGATTAGAAGTAGCCCCCAAAGACCATTTCATTCCTAATTCCTTAGAAGCGTACCAATAAGTCAACATACGTGTTGCAGGCGGCCAGCCCATGGATTGAAACCAATTATTCAGAATCCATAAAAGACCCAGTGAGGTTATACTAGAAGCACAACCCGATAACAATGTTATGATGCCTACAAGGGCAAGACCAACCACCATAAATATACGAGCGTTTGATCTATCACTAAAGAATCCATTACACAACTTTCCTACACCATAAACTATAGAAGAGGCTGTTAAAATCCAGCCAAGTTGAGTTTTTGTTACCTCAAAATGATCCATTAAAGCAGGCATTGCAATATTAAAATTCTGACGACAAAATATGAATGTTGAATAACCAATAATTATTGAATATAAAATTCTAATACGCCAGCTATTATACTTTCTAGCATAAGGAGGTCTTTCTTTGAATGTGGTACTTACCATCGTTTCCTCAGGTTATTACTTGCAAATATTTGAAGAGAGTATATATGCTTGTCAGGGAAAATACCACAAGCTATTATGTATTTTGTATCTAAAGCTTATTTTTTATCAAATGTACTTGAGATTTATTGCGAACTAGGTTAACCTCCTATAGAATCTAAGATAATAAAATTAATTCTAAATGACAATTATGACAAAATTATTAAGATTTTCTATGTTTTTTGTTATACTCTTGCAGTTATTATCATGCACTCCTGGTCCTCCTTACGAGATTAAAAGCCCTTGTGTGTCTATTGAATCAACAGATTCTTCTAGTACTGGCAACCCATGTGTTCGTAGACCGGTAAATTTAACTAGAGATATTGCCTAAACCCCCTTTCGGGATAAGAATTGACAAATTCTTATCCCGAATTCGCGTCTAAAGATTTGCTTTTATAATAATGTACAGAATCAGTAGATTTTATAATTACCTAATAGATTATATCTTACCAGCAAGATGTTTGTCTTGTGCTGAAATGACTGCCACTAAAGAGGATTTTTGTCTAAATTGTTGGAAGAAACTTGATTTTATTACAAAACCTTACTGCAATATTTGTGGTTGTAGATTAGATATATCAATTTTAGATAATATGTGTTGTGCAAAATGCTTTCAACATAAACCTTGCTATGACATGTCTCGTAGCTTAATTAAATTTAATGAGCATAGCAAAGAAATAATTCATGCCTTTAAATATCAAGATAAAACTATTTTCTCCAAAACTTTCAGCAAATTACTTTATAGACAATACCACAGCGAATTTCAAGATATTGACCTGATTATTCCAGTTCCAATGAATAGGTTCAAAAGATTGTTTAGAATGTATAATCCTGCTTTGATTATGGCTCAAGAAATCAGCAAACTACTAAAAAAACCGGTAAGTCCTGACGTATTAATTAAGTCAAGATGGACCAAATCCCAAACTTTTTTATCTAAAAAAGAACGAGAAAAAAACTTATCAAATAGCCTTATATTCAATAAAAAATATCAAATTATAGACCAAAAAATATTATTAGTAGATGATGTATTGACCACTGGCACTACCATTAACAAATGTGCTAAAATATTAAAGGATTCCGGGGCTAAGAGTGTTTACGTTATGACAATTGCCATGACATAAATGGCAGGAAGATGTCATCCCCGCGTGTAGGCGGGAATGACATCTTTTTCGTTCTACTTAAAAATTCACTTTAACCTTCAAACTACCTTGGTGACCAATATATTTGCTGGCAATGTTAGCATTATAGGCAACGCCACATTCCATCATATTATATTTCGCAGTTAAGCCAGTACCAACAGTGAAGGAGGTCTTAGCAGGTTTAACTAATCTAGTCGGTAATGGTTCATTTATCCCATCTAACCTTGCATCAATAATTGGTGCTTTTCCTTTGAAGTCATGATTAACGTAACCATGCAATTCTGGTATTAACAGTACTTCGTTAACCTTCAGGGTTATCGCAGTTCTTAACCCCAAAATACCTTCAAGTTTATTGTACGACCTTTTCTTAACAGCTAGGTTTTGGAATTTTGTACCAGTTTCCGTATAGCCAGAATCCTTAAATTGCAAATATCTGAGTCCAATTGTTGGGGTAATCATTAACTTTTCAGAAGCTTGATAATTATACCCTGCAAGTAATTGACCACTATAAGAAATAGATTTATACTTAGCAGCAGCAGTCTCTAGAGCAGTAACAGTTTTCACCTTCGTTGCGATCAGGCGTCCTTCTGAGTTCTTAACCCTAGTTATGCCATATGATGCTATAGCTTCAGTAAACCAATTATTTGGAAAATCATATAAACTATATAAAGAGAAGATATTAGTCTTGCCGTTAGTTTTATCACCAACCTTCTGATCTTGATGAGACATTTGTGTGTTAATTCGGCTATAAGCTGCACCAAGTAGCAGATTATCATTTACTAAGCCATCAAATCCAACTATTCCACCAGCTGATTTCGATTTATAACCACTAACTCCTTTATACGTTTCTTGGCAAGCAGTACCATAGAATGGACTACCCCATACTCCATACATTACCTGATCATCATCACCAGACCCTATAGCTGATGCAGGATTATGCATTCTCATAGACTGTCTTGAAGCAATTTGGATAGCAGTTTGAGATATCAACGTTCCCATTATTGCAGATGTTTTTGCAAGACTCTCTCCTATTGGATGTTCATTACCAGGCAATAGTTTCTCAATCGCTTGAAGGGCATGCTTTCTATCCATTAAACCTATATTGCTCCTGAACTTACCAGCAGAACTATTACGATCTGTTACATTATTCAATTGTGTATAAAACTCCCGATCTTCCTGTGGTAGGGATTTATCAGCAATTTCTTTAGCTATAACTTCCTTAGAAATATCAGTTATATACAGTTTTAGCTCACTAGAATCCATGGACCACTGTACAAAACGGTTTTGTTCACCAGTTGGGTCAAATTTAATTTTACTGTTATCAATTGCAACAAGACCCTTACCATCAACTGACGAAATCACAACATACTGAACACCCTTAGGAATTTTGTTAAGATCAGTCTGAGCCTTCACTTTTATCATCAGCTCATCTGCTTTCGATAAATCCAATTTACTACCTGTCTGAACCTCTATATTACCACCTGCTCCATTTGATGTATCGTAGGCAGTAACTAGTTCTATCTTTCCTGTCAGCTGTGCCTGACCAGTATATTGTAATTTATTAGCTGCAAGATCTACTGTGAAATCTTTAGCTGCTAAATTACCAGTTATAGAGGCTGTTTTAGGTAATATAATTATCTTAGCTTTATCTGCTTTAATATTAGCAAACCTAATATTTTGTTCTAATATTACAAACTTATCTGCAGCAAAACTTGCTTCTGTTCCTTCAGCAGTTTGTTTAAACCAAACATTATCGGCAAACGTTACCTTACCACCATTAATTTTAGCATCAATCAGTACTGCATTATTAAATTTTGCAATACCTGCATTTTTTATTTCATCCGAAACAATTTGTGTACTATAGGCAAAACTTTTCAATAATCTTGATAGGCTAGACCCATCTACAGTGAAGTTTGGCACAGATATAGTTCTGTTTTTAGTACCAGCAAAAGTTGCAGTCTTATCTTTAGCAATTGTTATTTGCTTAGAATAAACATCACCTTTTACCGTAGCATTTTTATAAAAGGTTACAGCAGACAATTTTAATTTATCTGTTCCAAGGTCATAAGCAAAGCTTTTATCCGAGTCGAAAACTACTTTACCAGTATTATTAGTTTCAGTTGATACATCGGAATAGACAGCACTCCTAATAGTAATTTTATGATCACCCAGTAATTTAATAGATTTTAACCTGTTATTCTCTGACCCAATATCTTGCACGCCAGTGGTAAAATCTGCAGCTAATTCAAGAGTATGAACATTATTACCATCAACCCTAATACCACCTACAATACTTGGTCCCCCTAAAGTTAAAGTTGTCGACTGTGTCTTATTAGAGAAGCTAATATTATTCGCCGAAACTGCTTTGGTAATCTTTACATCTGCTCCCGCTATTTCTAGAGTATCTACTGGATTTTCAGCACCTATTGTACTATTAATAGTCATAGAATTGGTATTGCTAAATTTAACCGTACCTTGGTCTTTTGCCTTTCCCTTAATATTACCAGTCGTCACAATATCAGCAAACTCAGCAATTGCCTTATCATATATTATGATGTTCTGACTATTACCAGTTTGAACTTTGTTGCCAAATTTGGTAGTAGCTTCGACTTCTATAGTACCAACAGGATTTGTTGCCGTTCCAACTACACCACTAATGCCACTAACGCCACTATTGCCTTTGAATATTAAACCAACTGCAGTTCCTCCTGTTGAGTTAATAGAACCTGTTAAATTAAAGTTATCAGTAAAAATTAAATTACTAGTACCATTACCTTGAATTTCAGTAATAGTATGATTGCCACCTGCTAATTGTACATCACCTGCCCCAACTTTTAACATCTTTAAGTTAGTAATCGAACCTGTTACTCTACCCTCTCCTAGGAATGCTAATGTTCCCTTAGCATTACCAGTACCAGTACTAGTTACACTACCAGTGATGTTCTTAGTATGTGCCAAACTAACTGTACCATCATTATTTTGGAAATCTACATTACCTGTAATATTACCATTAGCGGTAAGTACAGTATTAATAGCAAATAAAATATTGCTATTAACCGCACCCAATGTTAGTTCATTTACATTTAATTCTATATTTTTGCTATGAATGGTAATCTGCTGAGTGTTAAATTTACCAGCACCAGAAAAAATTACCTTTTTTAGGTTATTACCACCAGTACCTAAAGATAAGCCTACTCCAGCAATCGTCAATGTTTTTCCATCTACAACAGAATGAAGCTTAACTATACCCTTACCATCAGCACCTACACCTGGATCTAGATCGTGTAGCAAAGTTATAGTTCTATCTGCAGCAGCATCACTATTCCGTAAGACTAACTGAGAATCTGCATGGTTAAAAGTAATCTGATCAGCCTTAGTAGCATTTAAATCAAAACCACCGTGTTTTGCATCAAGTATATAAGTTGCTGGGACACCAACTTCCCCAATACGAATATCTTCAATCTTTGCCGAGGTAGCACTATTATCGGTAAATTCCGCCCCCTTAACAAGGAGCAATCTATCTGCACGACTGATGTCAAGCCCATTAGCACCTCCTGCAATGGTAACTTTACCACCAACACTCAAACCAGTTAGATTATTACCTGTACCAAGCTTAGCTCCTCCTCCTGCTGCAGATTCTAGAGTTAAAATTGCATTATTACTGTCCATCCACACGAAACCACCTACTCCACCAGCAAATCCTGCTAAATCATTGTGAAAAATTATGGTGCGATTATTATTTTCTGTATATAAGGACAATGCTGATGCTGCATTGCCGAAAATAATAGTTTGATTACCACCACCACCACCAACATCATCAAGAAGATGAACATCATCAGCTGAGGCATCTATTAATAGAGTCTGATGACCCCCAGCAGCACCTATATTTATGGTCTTAATCTTTCCAATGTCTTTATTTGTAGCTTGGAGGTTAGTACGAACATTTAAAGTACCCTGATGACCATTTACTATTGTTGAGTCGAAAGTATAAGGTTCACCAGCAGCAGCACCGTTGAATATCAGCATTCCAGCATTAGCAGCATCAAAAGTAACTTTTCCTTTAAAATGACCACCAATTGTTACAGGGCGAGCACCAACAAAGTTAAGATCATCAGTATAGACACTTCCTCTTAATGCAGTAGCAGTGTTGATATTAATTTGGGCAAGTCTCGCACCATCAGTACCAATATCCCCAGTTACCGTACCAACTGCTGCGAAAGTTAATGTTCCCTTACCATTTATAGCCGTAGTGATAGCACCATTGATTGTTTTACCACCCCCAACATTAAGTACAGAATTTGCATCGGTAAGATTAGTGTTCTTAGCCCAAACATGACCATCTAAAGTAACCGCTCCATTACCTATGTTTATAGTTGCTAAAGACTTCTTACTCAGAAGAACATCAGCAGCACCAATATTTCCAGTTACTCTACCAATTCCTTCGAAGGTTAATGTACCATTAGCATTATCAGGATCAACCTTAGTATTCAATATATCACCAGTGATTGTCTTATTGTCTGCTAGCTTAAGTACAGAATTTGCATGGGCAAGATTAGTGTTCTTAGCCCAAACATTATCGCTTAAAGTAACTGCTTTATCACCGATATTTACGGTTAGTAAAGAAGCACCATCAGCACCAATCGTCCCAACTCCACCACCTGTTATAAAGGTTAATACGCCCTGCTCATGTATACCAGCCAAGACATTGCCGACAGTTATATCCCCATCATCATCAGAATTAACTATAAGAGTTGAGGCTGCACCCCGAAGCGTTACATTACCCAAGCCGTAGGTATTGACTGCTGCAATGAAGCCATGATCAGCCGCAGTAGCTGCAGTACCAGTTAAAGTTAGTGTTTGACCAGCTGTTATAGTTGGAGATAAGTTACCACCAACTATAGAACCGATTGACATATCTGCATCAACCGTAAGCCTACCATTTTTACCATTTAGGTTGATAGCGGTAATAATGGCATTTGCTCTGTCAGCAGTAAGTGTGAAAGCATCACCATAGGTAAATGCGTCGCCATTCGGAGGTGAAGGAGCAGGAGCAAGTGGATCCATAGCCCCACCCACCTGATCAATCTGATGCCATTTCGCATCACCTACAACATTATTCAACGTCGCATTATCTGTCATCAAAGCACCATTCGGAGCTTGCACTCCAGCCCCCAATGCCACACTACTACTGCCTAGGCTAGCTACAACCGAGGCAATTGCACTACTAGCCAGTAAATATTTAAAGAATTTTTGTTTTTTTGCCATCATTTTACCATTTTATAATTAAAAAAAATAATTCACTTCTAGATTCCTACCATCCACTATGTCACCCCTCCCTCTCTTATGATGTCACCCCTATCCACCACAATGTCAACCCCTGCGTAGGCAGGGGTCTAAAAAAGTCTCACAAACCCTCTCGGTCTATTTTTTTAGATCCCTGCCTACGCAGGAATGACATACACCCTAGCAAGGACATAAACCTTTCGCAGGAATGACATAAAACCTCGCAAGAATGACATTTAGACAACCTCTTTATACAAATCTACCCAATTCGGGTTGTGTTCTTCAATCAGCCGTATTTTCCACTGACGCTTCCAACTTTTTAAGCACTTCTCCCTATAAATAGCTTCGTTAATATTAGTAAATTCTTCTGCATAAACAAGTTTGCCCACCTTGTATTTTGAAGTAAAACTAACAAAAGCGTAAGTCTTGTGTTCATAAACTCTGCGTACTATATTATTAGTTATACCAATATACAACACTCCATTTTTTTTGGAACAAAGAATATAAACCCAATAGCTTTTCATAACTTTCCCCTCTCGGTTTATTTTTCTAGATTCCTGCCTACGCAGGAATGACATAAAAGCCACAATGTCACCCCTATCCACCATGATGTCACCCCTGCGTAGGCAGGGGTCTAAAAAACTTAACACAACCTTCTTGGTCTATTTTTCTAGATCCCTGCCTACGCAGGGATGACATAGACCCTCGCAAGGACATAAACCTCTCGCAGGAATGACAAACCCTACGCAGAGATAACAACTACTACAACTATCAGGCATTCTAACACATAAGTTTATATCACATAGTTACTAATCATGTCAACAAATACAAGGACATAATAATGATTAAAAACTGTATTATTATAAATTATAGACTATCTTTTTATTCATAGCATTATCAATTTAATTACGAATTGCTATTGACTAAAATAGTTGCTGGTAATATAATGCCGACTTAATTTGTTTAAATTTTAGTTAGGATATTTTTCATGTTCGCAATCGTCAAATCAGGCGGGAAACAGTATAAAGTCGGCAGAAACAGTGTCATCAAAGTAGAAAAAATTGACGGTGAAAGAGGTGCAAAAATCCAATTTGACCAAATATTGATGATTGGTGAAGATTCAAAGCCATCTTTTATAGGTACGCCAATGGTTAAAGGAGCTCTTGTTACTGCTGAAATTACTAACCAGTTTAAAGATAATAAGGTTATTGTCTTTAAGAAAAAACGTCGTCAGAATTATCGTCGCAAGACTGGTCATAGACAGGAATTGACCGAACTGAAAATATTAGACATTACTAAACTATAATAGGATTTATTTAAGGATATATAGATGGCAACTAAAAAAGCTGGTGGTAGTTCTAGAAACGGCAGAGACTCAGCCGGTCGTAGGTTGGGTCTCAAAAAATATGATGGACAATATGTGATACCAGGTAACATTATTGTTAGACAACGTGGCACTAAATTTTACCCAGGTAAAAATGTTGGACTTGGTAGAGATCATACGTTATTTGCCTTGGTTGCAGGCAAAGTAGAATTTTCTAGTAAGAGAAACCATAAAATAGTCAATATTGTGTAGGTTTATGTCATTCCTGCGTAGGCAGGAATCTAGAAAAATAAATCAAGAAGGTTTGTTAGACTTTTTTAGACCCCTGCCTACGCAAGGGTGACATCGTAAGAGAGGCAGGAGTAACATTGTAGGGCTTCATGTCATCCCTGCGAGGGTTTATGTCATTCCTGCGAAAGCAGGAATCTAGAAAAATAAATCAAGAAGGTTTGTTAGACTTTTTTAGACCCCTGCCTACGCAGGGGTGACATCGTAAGATCGTATTTGGATTCCCGCCTACGCGGGCAATGACATACTAGTAATCTACGCAGAGATGACATTGAAGCCACAGGAATGACATCGAAAATTACGCTTTCAGATTTATGTCAATAATAGTTCAAAAATTTGGTGGAACTTCCGTTGCTAACATTGCAAGAATAAAAGAAATTATTCCAATTATTAAGCTTGAAAAGCAGCATGGCAATCAAGTAATAATTGT
The DNA here is from genome assembly GCF_964026425.1 of Candidatus Tisiphia endosymbiont of Ditula angustiorana. Taxonomy (NCBI): domain Bacteria; kingdom Pseudomonadati; phylum Pseudomonadota; class Alphaproteobacteria; order Rickettsiales; family Rickettsiaceae; genus Candidatus Tisiphia; species Candidatus Tisiphia endosymbiont of Ditula angustiorana. Next base: position 1,369,184 of record NZ_OZ032143.1, on the reverse strand, counting down.
CGTCTCGGCTATGGCCGGGGTTACCAACCAGCTAGTTACTCTATGTAATGAAGTTTCTAGCCTTAAGACTAATTCAGAACTCGCAGAATATGATGCCGCTCTTTGTAGCGGGGAGATGGTAACAGCATCCTTACTAGCCCTTAAACTACAAGAGCAAGGCATGAATGCAAGATCTGTGCTGGCATGGCAATTACCGATCTTAACCAATGATAATTATAGCAAAGCTTTGGTTGAACAACTCTCTACTAGTTTATTAATAGAATGTATTAAGCAAAACATCATCCCAATAGTTGCTGGATTCCAAGGTGTTACCAATAATAATAGGTTGACAACGCTTGGTCGAGGAGGATCAGATACTACCGCCTCTTTAATTGCAGCTGCTATGAAAGCTGATAGATGTGATATATACACTGATGTGGAAGGAGTGTTTACTGCCGATCCTCGAATTGTCCCGGGAGCAACAAAATTATCACAGATTAGTTTCGAAGAAATGCTGGAATTTACATCTTGTGGGGCTAAAGTGCTGCATCCACGTTCCTTAGAGGTTGCTATTAGATATAATGTACCCATACGCGTTTTATCATCGTTTTTACTTCCATTATACCACGAAAAAAACGGTACACTAATAACATCTAGAGATAAAATTATGGAAAATAGGCAAATTACTGGTATTACTTCCAACAAAAATTTATTACAACTAGTGGTATCCTCCCAATTGAGTTTTTCTAAGATATGCAACCTCATCGCTGACCATAATATTCACCTAGAATTAATGGAAAATATTGAGGCAAATATACAATATAGTTTCATTATCCAACTATCTGATAAAAATAAATTACAACATTTACTAGATGATCTAAAAAATACTAATCAAATAAATAATTTTATCATTGATAGTCAAATTTCTATAGTATCAATTATTGGTTATGGTATTAAAAATGATCAAACCCTACTTGGTATGGTATTAAATGAACTAGAAAAAGAAAATATATCAGTGAGAAAGATACAAATCTCAGAAATTAAAATTTCTATCCTAATAAAAGACCTAGATACCGAAAAAACAATACGTTGCTTGCATCAATTATTTGAATTATCAGAAAATTAAGCAGAATTATGTCTAAAAGAAAAAAATTTGTAGAACTTTTTGTAACTTTTTTCTATATAGGTAGAATAAAATACTGTCCTGGTACATTTGGGTCTTTAGCTGCTTTCCCTTTGTGTTACTTGATCGTATATCTTTCTATAACTAATCAACTAATTTTTTCATTTACTAATTTCACAACTTTACAAGCACAATTTATTACTCTCTTTATTATTACTCTTTTGATTTGCCTGTTGTTATTTATATTAGGCACATACTTCTCTTCAATATACATACAATATGGTACACAGGACGATCCAAAAGAAGTGGTGATTGATGAGGTAGTTGGTCAAATGCTAACAATAATACTAAGTTGTTTTTCTGTGGTTTTCGTAAACTACTCAGGACTTACAAAATATTTAAGTTCACAACTAATAAATTTTATCTTTTTATTTGCTTTGCCCTTAGTGTTGTTTAGATTTTTTGATATAATAAAACCATGGCCAATAAATTGGCTCGATGCTAATATCAAAGGGGGTATTGGTATTATGGTAGATGACATTGCAGCAGCAATCTTTGCTTCAGTCATGCATTATGCTATCACTTTTACTTTAATAAATTGGTTTGGCTAAATAATATTTTAATTAGGCTGTTCTAGGTTTGGAAACTTATGATCTTGACATAATAGGAGTTTAGGGATATATTATACTCTTTCTAAAAATTTCACCATTTTCAACTTTAAAATGCTATCTAGGATTCAAGTATACTCGGATGATCCTACGAATTGAAAATGAATTAGGGACGCACGCAGCGTACTTTGGTACGTGAATCCAATAATATCTCAAAAAGCAATTCTTTAAGCAGAAGAGTATATAATGCACCCGTAGCTCAATTGGATAGAGTATATGACTACGGATCATAGGGTTAGGGGTTCGACTCCTCTCGGGTGCGCCATTCTCCGATTTCAGTGCATTTTACGAATAATCAACTAATATGATAGTCAAACTCTCTGATACTAACTTACATCACAAAAAAACTAACATTGTTAAAGATCATAATAAATTGCCTAAAATGAGAACAGGTACTGATGACTTTAAAACATTGTTGTTAAACAGTGATGTATTTGTTGATAAAAGTCTAATGATCAAAGAGTTGCTAGAGGATAGTGGAGAAGTGATCCTAATTACTCGACCAAGACGCTGGGGTAAGAGCCTGAATATGGATATGCTCCGGAAATTCTTTGAAATTGAAGTAGATGAAAAAGGCAAGCCTTTACCACTAGAACAAAAGATAAATAACAAACTATTCCTTGGAGGTACAGTAGATTTAGGTATTAAAGGTGAAAGGACTCTAAAACCTTTAAAGATTAATAGTAATGAATACGCTATGGTTCAACAAGGTAATTATCCGGTTATTTCTATAAATTTCAAGGATGTTAAGGGCAGCAGTTACCAAGAAATTGAAAGCGGTATACGGAATCAGGTTATACAACTATTTGCGAATCATTATTATTTAAAACATTACCTAACTCAAGACATAGGACTGTTAGATAGTGTACAAAAAGCAAAATTAGAACGATATTTTACAGAAGAGCTGACTAAAGAAGATTTAAAGTATAGTTTAAGGTTTTTAAGTGAAATACTTTACAAACATTTTAACCAAAAAGTTTATATATTAATCGATGAATATGATACACCAATTAACAGTTCATACATTGAATTTGGCGATAAATCAAAAGAGTTTGATGATGTACTAAAGATATTCCGCGGAATATTTGGCAGCGGCTTAAAGAGCAACCCTTATGTAGAAAAAGGAGTAATAACTGGCATCTTGCGTATTGCTAAAGCTAATTTATTTTCCGATTTGAATAATGTTAGTGAATATACCTTACTTGATAAAAATTTTGCTAAGTTTTATGGCTTCACCCAAGCAGAAGTTGATGAGCTATTAACCGTCGTCCCAACCAAAACTAATCCCGAAGAAATTAAAAACTGGTATAATGGTTACACCTTTGGTGGAGAGATCATCTACAACCCATGGTCAATTATGCAATGTCTTGCACGTGAGGGCGAGCTTGATCACTATTGGCTAGATAGTGGTGGGACTAACATTATCGATAAAGTTTTTGTATCAGATGAAATACAAGAAGATCTAACTAAACTATTAGAGGGAGAAGGTATAGTAAAGAAATTATATAAACAAATTTCTTTAACAGAAATTGAAGATAATCAAAATATATTTTATAGCTTATTATTATTCACTGGTTATCTGAATGCAAATCTCGCTAATGATAATAAAGAAGACCCTAGATATTGTTTCACCATACCTAATAAGGAAGTACGCAACATCTATGTAGAAAGGGTTATAAAATGGCTCACTAAAAAATTAACCATAAAAATGAATGAGTATGATAATTTTATTAACTTATTGATTAATGAACAAATAGATAAGTTTGGAGAAAGATTACAAGAGTATTTGTTAAGATCAACTAGTTATCATGATTTAACGGAGGAAAAGGATTACCATAATTTAATAGGAGGGTTGCTTGCTCCCCTAGTCAGTCAATATATGATAGAATCAAATAAGGAAACTGGATATGGTAGATGTGATCATATATTAATCCCTATAGCTGGACTTAGAGATAACGCACTGATCATTGAATATAAAATAGCTAAACCTACTGAAAATTTAGAATCCATTGCAAAAACAGGCTTAAAGCAAATTATAGATAAACAATATGATACTACGATAGGAGAACACAAACATGTCAAGAAGATTGTAAAAATCTCTATGGTCTTCTGTGGCAAAAAAGTAGTACTAGAATACCAAATTGATTAAGAAAAATATTGTATACATAAATTCTTTACCCCTATAACCAAAATTCACTCTTTAAAATGGTTATTTGGGGCTAACTATAAAAGCCCTGTTAAGGGCAGAGCTTTGTTATAATTAGCCTGAATTCGATGTAACAAGTTACATCGAATTCAGGCTAATTAAGTATTTTATATTCTTGTAATAATTTATAACAAGTAATTAACGTAATAATTATAGTAGTACACATGACAATTGCTAATGGTAGAAAAGTACCATGATGAAAATAACTAACTAATTGTACACATATTGCAGTAACAATAAATCTTCCTGACATTGCTACGGCAGTAATTCTACCCTTAGCATTTGGTATAGTTTCTAACATTAAGGGCCATAAAATATTACAAGGAAATATTATTCCAATAGCAATTAATTGGATCACTATAGTTATTATTAATGGATCATTAATCTTGTATATTACTAAGATTATAGCAGAAATAATAAATGCACTAAGCATTAAAATACCAAAAAATAAACATTTTTTTTGTCCAAATCTTTTCAAAAAATAACTACTAGAAAAATTGCCAATACAACATATTGCCGCCATAACCCCTTGATAAAAACCAAATTGTTGAATAGGTACTCCTAGGTCTCGCATATAGTAGATAGGAGAAATAGCAATAAAAACCCAATAACTCTGCAAAATAAAAATTGCAATTATTAAATAATAGATAGTCTTCTTTGATTTAAAAATTACATTATATTCTCTTAGTGATATTTTAACATTATAGTTTACTTGACTTTTAGGAATGAATAATATTCCAAGTAAAAAACAAATTAATCCCAGTGCTAACAATATAGAAAAATTACCTCTCCAACCAAGCAAAAAACTTACATAACTTCCTATTACTGGAGCAAAAGCCATCCCCAAGGTAATGGCTCCATTAAGAATCCCCAACATTTGTTGTTGTTGTTCAGCGGAATAGATATCAGCAATTACTACATAACCTAATACTGCTATTCCAGCAATACCGATGCCTTGTAATAATCTACCTAATAGCAATACATAATAATCCATTGCAAACGCACAAGATATGCTACCAATCACAAATATTATTAAACCTATAATAATAATTGCTTTTCTACCAAATCTATCCCCTAAATTTCCAACAATTAAGGAAGTGATACAGTGTCCTATAAAGTTTATTCCAAGTAATAACTCTACTTCAAAAGTAGAAATATTAAAGATAGTTTGTATTTCTGGAAAACTAGGAACAAATAAATCTATCTCAGCTCCCACTAAAATTTCCATAATTAAAATAGTAATAAATAAATACATAAAAATAATCTTTGTAAAATTCAGAAACAACTTGTTAATTAAGAGATATGTAACTCGATAATCAAGTTTTTATTGAGTTATATAATTCAGGACAGTTTAAAAGTCATAAAAAGAAGTCGAGAAGATGTCATTCCCGCGTAGGCGGGAATCTAAAAATACAAAAACACCTTAGACGTAAAGGTTTTTGAGATCCCCGCCGTAGCTCGGATGACATAAACTATCATGAATTGTATGCAGGGCGATTTAAAAGTCGCAACTTTAAGTTGTCATAACCTTAAATAGTTTGTGTCTATAATTATTAAAATTTTCTCTGGTTTCAGTAATTTTGTTTGAAAATAAAGTTATTACAGAAATAGTTATTGTCCGGAGTAATGACATTACCAAGGGAGCCTTTCCTATACTTATAGTTGACTTATCTTCCCCAAAAACTGTATCTTTGACCCAATTTAAATTATTCTCACATGACCAATGATTCTTATTGAACTTTAGCAAGCTCTTTGGATTAAACTCGCTTCCGAGACTTGTTATCATAAACACATTCTCTTGTTCATAGCTATTAGTTTTATTTTTCTTATCTCGCTCTCGGCTAATTTTACATATTTGTTTGATGTGCCGAAAGCCGTTCAGATATTCAAATGGCATATCAATTACCTCAATTTTTCTTCTCTCTATTCTCCCATGTTGTAAATCGGTATTTTCTTCAAAACTCCTGACTTCTTGCCCTTTTTCTGCTATTTCATCAAAAACTTTGCTGCTATAATAATGCAAATTAGGTTCATTACTTTTCAGAGTAAAAGCAAATTCTCCTTCTTGTTTAACAACTTCTTCACATATATCTTCATGACAAAATGATGCATCTGCTGTCACAATTTTTCCCTTAATATCGTATTCTGATAAAAACTCTAGCATAGAACCATACTCGTTTTTATTTTCTATTTCTATAAAGCCAGTAATAGCTTTAAGCTGGCTACTAAACCCAGTCAAAATTTGCCTTTGCTCTTCTTTCCCATGGCTATTGCTACCACACAGGGTTTTTCCATCAATATGAATAACATCATAACCTATGTTCTTAACTTGGCATATATATTGGATTAGTTCTAATATCACTTCCCTTAAACTCTCTGGAGAAATTTTACGGATAATTAGTGTTAAATTACTATAGCAAAGTGCTTTATTCCTATTAAAACCTAACATTACCAATTCTTTTGGGCTAAAACTTTTAGCAAATCTAGAAATAGATTTTAAATTATTTCTATTACTTAATAAACCTACTACTATAAGTTTTATAACACTCGCTGCACTATATCTCTTACCACGAGCTTTTCTAAAATCTTTGACTTTTTCTAGAGATAAAGATATACTCATAATGCTCCGTTATTTATAGTTGAAAAATCTTTAACGGAGTACTTATACTATTATCATCTATTATATTCTAGATTTTTCTTTACTTTCATCTAATTTTTTAAAAATTTTTAATCGTTCTACATATTAGCCAGAAATAATTAACGTTCAGGCTACAATCCTTGCAATATAATCATTACAACGGCAAAATATTATCCAAACTTTTCAAGCTTATACCAAATATTCTTACTACAATTCTATCACTTTCCCTTCTAAACCCAAGCTAATATTAGATTATAACTCCAACAGATATTTAATCTTTAGTTGCGACTTTTAAATCGCCCTGAATTGTATGCCTTAGAAAAAACTTGATTATCGAGTGTAATAAAATATAATGATATTATAGGCAAATGAAATGCATTATCTCCAAAAAATTTGAATAATATAATTTAACTAACAAATAAATCAATTTTTACTAGTAAATCTTTCTTCATTTTTTGTTCGGAAATCATCCACTAGGGTACGCCACCTCCTATCAGGGTTTCAGGGGGATTCCTAATTATAGTCAGAAATTTTTATGCAACTCTATTTATTTTAAATAAACGGATTAGTAATTAATAATTTATTTTGACTAATAACAGCTGATGTACCTAATGGCAGTGGTAGATTTCGTGCTATATGTCCTATATCTTTTATAAAGAAGGCAGGTACTTGTGAATTTTCTACTGCAATTTGAATTGCCGTTTGTGTAAGATCTCTACCATCTTGTTCCTCTCCGTTTGTAAATTCACCGAAAAGAATTGCTTGGCTTTTTTCTAAAATTCCTACTTGTTTTAATTGTTCTAATCTTGCAAATATTCTATAACCTCTTTCTCCTACATCTTCAAAAATTAATATTTTATTGGTAGAATTAAGTTGCCAGTTTGTACCAAGAGAATATTGCACCATAGATAAATTACCACCAAGGATTTGTCCTAAAATTGACTCTCTATTCGTCAAATTTTTTGCTATTGCATTTATAGGATAAAGATCATAAGTAAAATTTTTAGTATTACCTAAAAGAACATTGATTATATCAATGTGGTCTTGAGCATTTACGCCTCGCACTATTCTGTCTAAAACTGTAGCGTGTAAAGATGACCACCCTATTATTTGGTTAAAATATAAGTGTAACGCAGTAATATCGCTAAAGCCTACTAATACTTTATATTTATTGAACATATGAGGTCTCAAAAAAGGAATTAATTCCATAGAACCATATCCTCCTCTATAAGCCCATATAACATTTGAATCTAGATTTTGTAAAGCTGAAATAAAACTTTGTAGTCTTACTTCTAATGTTGAGGCACTAAATACACTTGAATCATCAATAATGTTATCTGCAATACTTATTTGTATATTATAATAATTCTTAAATAATGCTTGGATCTGATCAAAATATTGGTACATACCAAGCGTTTTTGAAGAAGGAGCTACAACATCTATAATTAATTTTTTCATTGAAATCTCTTAAGGCATTTAAAATTATATCCTTTCTTTAATTTATGATTTAAAATAAAAAGATTGATACTAATATGGTGCCGCTAGTAGGAATTGAACCTACGACCTCATCATTACCAATGATGTGCTCTACCTCTGAGCTATAGCGGCCTAGTTTTAAGAGAAGTCTCAGACTATATGAGTATGATCTTTTTGACATATATTGCTTTATTGGTCAAGCAATAATTTTAAAATAATTACTTAGTCAGTTAGCATTTGAGTGTATAGTGTATAATTAGATTCTTTTTCGTCTAGTAAAAAAAACTCTATTACCATGCGTTTTCAATAATAATTGGTATACTGTAAGGTTTAATAATTATTAGGTCAAATCTAACTTGATAATTTTGGTATTTTGGGTTAGAGCTTAAAAATACACTAGCAGATCTTTTTATTCTTGCTTGTTGATGAGTTGATAATATCCGATCATCAACGTCAGAACGCCTTGCTTTTACCTCTATAAAAACAAGTTGTTTCCCACGTAGGGCGATAATATCAATCTCACCAACATAATATCTTTTACGATGGTGAAGAATTTGATAAAATTTAATTTTATAAATAACAATAGCCACATACTCAGCTATTAAACCGAATGTAATCCTTTTCATAATAATGTTTGCAAGAACTTGAAGAATTTCGAGTACATTCACCGCATAATAGCATATATATCAAGTAGCACTAATGACTTTCATATATAAAATATAAAAAAAATCGCAGTATACTTAATGCTTTAAAGAATTATTTGTTGATTCTTATTATGAAAACCCCCATTATACAAATTCTAGATAACAAACCACCACATGAATTAGCATTTTGGTAGCGAGGGAGGGATTTGAACCCCCGACACGCGGATTATGATTCCGCTGCTCTAACCAACTGAGCTACCCCGCCATGATGGAAAGAGCTTCAGAAAATCACATGCTAGACAACTACAAACAGACTCTGTAAAATTTTAACGTTTAGAGAATTGAGTACTTTTTCTAGCTTTATGCTTACCATATTTTTTCCGTTCTACAACCCTTGAGTCTCTTGTTAAGAAACCGGATTTGCGTAAAATACTATGAAATTCTGGTGCAATTTTGTCAAGAGCTCTAGAAACACCGTGTAATACAGCACCCAGTTGTCCTGATATTCCACCGCCTCTGACAGTACATATTATATCATATTGTCCAGCAGTATTGGTTACAACAAATGGTCGCAAGAGAGATTTGGTATGAGCTTCACGAGTGAAATATTGCTCCATATTTTTTTTGTTGACAATTACCTTGCCACTACCGCTTTTTAACCAAACTCTAGCTATTGCACTTTTTCTTCTACCTGTACCATAGACTTTATTATCACTGCTTCCTACAGGCGTTTTAGGCTTAACTAACTTACTCTGAACTGTATCGCTTTTGGTTTTTTCGCTTTGAACCTTTAATGTTGTCATAATTCACTATTTTTTATTCTTTGTATTTTTGCTTGCAAAATCATAAGACTCAGGTTGCTGAGCTTTATGTGGGTGTTCATTCTCTGCATAGACATATAGATTACCCATCTGCTTTGATCCCAAAACATTTCGCGTAATCATTCTTTTTACAGCAAGCTTAACGACACGTTCAGGATACTTACCAGACAGAATTTTTCCAGCTGTTGTATCCTTTATTCCACCTGGAAAACCAGTATGGCGATAATAAAACTTACCATCTTTAAGGTCTGATTTTTTACCTGTCAAGCAAATATGCTTGGCATTAATTATTATTACATAATCTCCACAATCTAAATGAGGAGTGAAGGAAGGCTTATGTTTGCCGCGTAAGATTTTAGCTACTTCACTAGCAAGTCTACCTAATACAAGGTCTTTAGCATCTATGACCCACCACTTCTTCTGAATTTGTGATGGTTTTGCAGAATAAGTTTTCACGTTATATATCTTTATTAATTAGAATTAATGTTATCATTGTCCCAGCCTAGGCTATACTAAATAGCATTATAACCACTATTTTGTCAAGATAAATGTAAATATATATTTAACATAGTTCTTGACTACTCGACAAACATAATTTTTTTATCAGTAGCAAAATACATACTACCACAGCAGGTTTTTCCATGATATTCAATATTTTTAGTAATTTTAGTAATCTGTGGAGTAGTGCTTAAATTACCATTAACATCTGATTGGAAACTATATAATTCACCTTTAGTGGAAATAATATTTAAATTCCACTCTTTTGTCTCAACTACCTTACCAATTATAGGGGGTAGGAATGATGCAGCTTTAACTTTTTTAATATCTTTCCCATCATTTAGATCTGCTACAAACTTGACTTTACCAAAATCAGTACTTATAGCAGCTATTTGTCCAGCATTATTTGTTATAAATAAACTATTACCAGCTAACAGCATGGATTGCACATCATAAGCTTTGGTTTGCCAAAGAATATTACCCGTCATGATATCTAACTTTACTATCTTACCAGCACTATTAGCTATATATATATGAGAGTTATTGACAATAGGTTTGCATAATATAGAGGCTGCCTCAAAATTTGGTAAACCTATTTCTTGATGAGATAAATCGTTAGTCCATAAAACTTGGCCGCTACTAGCTTCTAGAGCAAGAATTTGCCCTGAATTATAGTTTACTATTACATGATTATTTTGTACTATTGGGCTAACATGGTAACTTGATGACAAAGTTTCTACTACACCTTCATGTTGCCAAACAAAATTTAAGTTATCAATATTAATCGCTAATATTTGATTAGTTACTGTTTGAACTACAATAGTATGATTATTAATTAATACCGGTTTTACTCTAGTAATATCAGGCAACTCTTTTCTGATTATTTCATGACCTGACCTACTATCTAATACTACCAAGAATCTTGAACCATAGGTAACATATAGTTTATCATTGTGGCATAAGATCCCTCCACCAACATAATAATCACTCTTGTTAGTGCTGATATTATATGACCACATAATAGATTTATCTTTCATAGAAAAAGCGGAAATATTACCTTTAGTATCAATGGTATAGGCAACAGCTTTATTAAAAATTGGCTCTGATATTATTTTATATTTTGCAACAGTATATTCCTTATTTTGCAGCTGTTCAGGGCTAAATATATTTGTTTTTACAGTAGAATCTATTTGAATTGTTTCATTACTTTCTACAGATAATCTAGGAGTTAATTCTACAATATTTTTAATCTTTTTAGCTCCAAGGCCGCAAGAAGTTAGAATAAAAGGTAGTAAGAAAATAATTAATCGTTGTTTTATCATAATTTAAGCCTTTGTTATTACGCGAATTCGGTGAAATTATAGATTGCTTCGTCGACCTACGGTCTCCTCGCAATGACGTTTTATAGACGTATATGTCATTGCGAGCGAACGTATGTGAGCGTGGCAATCCATTTTGCTAAAAACATGATTTTAATCTTTTAAAATCATGTTTTTAGCTTTAGAAAGGTTTAAAATGCATTCGCGTTAGCCGCTTTAAGAATGCATTTTTCCTTATATTAAAGCCCATTCGGGATAAGAATTAACTAATTCTTATCCCGAATTGAGGTTTATTGTAAGTTTGAAAGTAAAGCTTTAGCCTGCTCTTTAACTACTTGAGTTGTACTTTCTAGTGATATTACCTTTTTCAAAGTATTTTCTGCTAAATCTTTTGAGTTGTTGTTAATATACCAAATTGCTTTGATAATATTTGCAGTACCAAAGAATGGTTTATTCTCATCATCAAAATAATTTAAATATTCCTCGATTTCATTAATGTTTACATTAGATAAATTTGTTTCATCTATCATTAAACTTAACCAAACTAGACGTGCATATGCACTTGTTAATTCGGCATAATTCTTGTTATCAATAATTTTCTTTAATAAAGTTCTAGCCTCTATAAAATCTCCTTGTTGTATTTTTATACTGACTTGTTCGATAGCAGCAAGCTCCCCTACTTTATTATTACTTGTTTCAATTAAATTATCCAACGACTTTATGGTTAGATCTTTGTTGTCATTGATAAGCGACATAGACTTAACTAAAATATCACCTGTCTTTTGATTATTCTTTATTTTCTTACCATCAAGCCAATTGTTTATTAGCATAAATAATACAACTATTAGTGCGAGGATTATAGTTATAGGAAGAAGTTTTTTAAAGTAATAAAGTTTCTTTTCTTCATTTTTATCATTTAAGACTTCTTCTAAAATGTCAGTCATTATTATTTACCTTTTTGTTCATAAGAACCTAACGCTTACAAGCAAATTTGGTTCTTGCATCCTTAGCTCTTTTTATTGATGTAGCTGATCTACTCGGAAATTCTGTTTCAAGTTTATCAAGAATAGAACATGCCTCTTGTATTTTCTTCAATTCCCCAAGAGATAATACTAATTTTAACAATGAGTCAGAAGCTTTAGAGCCTTTTGGTGATTGTTTGTAACCTTTTAGATAATTTATAGCCGCTTTATCAAACATATTACGTCTAAAAAAAGATTCTCCATACCAAAAATATGCATTACTTACCAAAGGACTATTAGAGTAATTTTTTAAAAAATTTGCAAATTTTTCTTCTGCATCGGTTAATTTATTATCTTTTAAAGAGGCAAGTGCTAAGTCATAAAGTTGCTTATCTTTTGCTATCCCCGAGATGGGTTTTGCAATATTATACGACGCAACTTCTTTTTGTACTTCTTTAGTAGCTGGTATTTCAAAGACATCGCCAACTATAGAATCATCTGCTAAATTTTTTGCTGTACTGGTATCCTCAGAACTTATTACCTCTTGTTTTGTAGAGGCTAAAATTCTCTCTAATTTGGCAATAGTATGTTCAATTATTTCGACTCTGCCAAGTAAGTGTTGATTCTCTTTCTCCAAAATATCTAATCTTTCTGTGCAATCATTAGATGAATCAAATTTCAAACCTTTTCTAGTAATTTGATTTCCAGCAAATACTTGCGTAGAAATTAAAATAATCAATAAATATATAGAAACTGCTTTCATGAATTAATATTTAATTTAAATGTTGTAACACCATCTGAGTATACTAAATGACGTTGTTTTAGCCACATTATACCATTTCCCATTATTAACTACGCTAATACTACAGTTGTAGTTACTACCTAGAGCTGTCATTCCCGCTTCGGTCAGGAATCTAAAAAAATAGCCTAAAAGACTATTAAACATTATTATATCCCAGCTTTCGCTGGGATGACATCGTTTTAACATTAGTACTACACTGTAGCGCTAAATAGCGTAGTTAATAATGGGAAATGGTATTATACCCCAATTCGAGATAAGAATTAGTTAATTCTTATCCCGAATTCGCGTATTATGAGTTATGCATAAACCCTTAAACAGCTTTTGGCATCTGTTGCAATATAAAGTTTTTCACTTTCTCAAATGCTGTGTTTTCAATCTGCCTAATTCTTTCCTTAGAGATTTTATATTCTATACTAAGAGTATCAAGAGTTTTTGGAGAATCTTTTAATTTACGCTCAGTGAGAATATGTAATTCACGATCATTTAATATCTTCATCGCTTGTGTTAACAAATTATGTTTGTTAACAGAATCCTCTTGGCTAATTAATCTTAGCTCTTGGCTTGGACGAGTTTCCGGTAAAAATTCAATTAGTTCGCTATCACTGTTATCATTTCCACTATTTACCAAATTATTCAATGATAAGTCTGAACCAGATAACCTAGAATTCATTTCACTAACTTCATTCTTAGTCACTCCAAGTTCTTGAGCAATTTGAATAAAATCTTGATCTGTAACAGCTCTTGAATATAGGTTAGTGATTTTATGCTTAATTTTACCAAGGCTGAAAAATAACTTTTTTTGTGCTGCCGTAGTACCCATTTTAACCAAAGACCAAGATCTTAGGACATATTCATGGATTGAAGCTTTAATCCACCACAAAGCATAAGTAGACAAGCGAAAACCTAAATCAGGATTATATTTCTTTACTGCTTGCATAAGACCTAAATTCCCTTCTGACACAAGCTCATTTAGAGGTAGCCCATAATTTCTATATCTAATGGCAATTTTTGCTACCAATTTCAAGTGGCTAGTTACTAGCTTATGAGCAGCTTCTAGGTCATTCTGCTCAAGATAGGCTTTGGCAAGTAGAAATTCTTCCTCTTGTGAAAGTGACGGAATTTTATTGATCTTTTGCAAATATTGATAAAACCCTGATTCTGCAGAAATTACTGGCACACTGATTTTGTTAGTCATATAATACCTTTAAAATAGATTCCTTTACTTAAGGATATACTAGAATGGGTACATAATATCATAAGTTTAAAATATTTTAAATAGACTTCTTGTAAAAAATTGAAATTTGACTTTTTACAAAAAGAGAGCAACATAGTGTTACAAAAATCTAATAGAAATTTTGCCTTAGCCCTAGTTAGTTTAGTACTTAGCATGGTTTTTTTAAGCTTTGCATCAATACCAATTTACAATTTATTTTGTAAAGTCACTGGATATGGTGGCACTACCACAAGACAGGAACTCAATATATATTCTCCTAAAAAAGGAACTAGAACCATAACTATAGAATTTGATTCCAATGTTGACAGTAAATTACCTTGGCGATTTATTCCTAAGCAAAGGAGGTCTAAAGTTACCCTAGGACAAAATACACTAATTTTTTATGAGTCTGAAAATCTAAGTAACGATGATATAATAGGCACTTCCGTTTATAATGTTACACCTAATAAAGCTGGTAAATATTTTGTTAAAATACATTGTTTTTGTTTTGAAGAACAGTTATTAAAAGCAGGAGAAAAAATGTTGATGCCAGTGACATTTTTTATAGACTCTGATTTTGAGGAAGATAAAGAAATGAATGATGTGGATACAATAACCCTATCTTATAGTTTTTATAAGGTAAGAACCATTGAAAAAGATTCAATGAAGTTCAAATAATAATTTAAAAAGTAGAAATTTAGTATATTATACTCAAGTGATTTGAAGAATGGGAACATAAAAAAACAAGGGGTAAGCGGACTAGGTATACATTTAGTACATTAACCTCATTTGATGTAAGAAATCGGTTTAATAGCCTAGGGTGTTATCCCTGCACCCCGGATGTCACCCCACAACTGTCGAAAGTTAGAAGAGGAAGGGGTTTTAAATAGGGTAACGTCATTGCAAGGAAGACCGTAGGTCGACGAAGTAATCCAAAAAAAGTAACCATAAGTGGATTGCTTCGTCGGCTTACGCCTTCTCGCAATGACAGCGGTTATAAGCCGACAACTTTTAAACTGTCATTATGACTTCTAAAACCGCTTCCTCTTCTAACTTTCGACAGCTGTGGATGTCACCTCTGCGTAGGCAGGGGTCTAAAAAAATAGCATAGAAGGTATGTTATATAGTTTTAGATCCCAGCTTTCGCTGGGATGACATAATCGCGAGTAGGGATGACATCACCCCTACTCGCGATGATACCGAGCCTAGTATTAATTTATTACATCGACACTCGAGGTTACATTAGTACGTGAATTCCTGATATTTTCAAAAAACAATTCTTCAAAGCAGAAGAGTATATATACCGTTCATTCAATTTATTATATATATATTATGACCATAACAATTCATTCACAAGAACACTTTAAGAAAATGCATATTGCAGGCAAACTTGCTGCAGAAACCCTAGATTTTATTACTGATTACGTAAAACCAGGAGTGAGTACGATCTATTTAAATGATCTTTGCCATGAGTTTATTGTGTCCAATAATGCAATCCCCGCACCTTTAAACTATAATGGGTTTCCAAAATCAATTTGTACTTCTGTTAATCATGTAGTATGCCATGGTATTCCAAATGATAAACTCCTTAAAAATGGCGATATAATAAATATCGACGTTACTGTAATTGTCGATGGATGGTATGGTGATACTAGTAGAATGTATTATGTTGGTGATGTAGGAATTAAAGCAAAACGCTTAGTGCAGGTTACTTATGATGCTATGATGATAGGAATTGAACTAGTAAAACCAGGAGTATATTTAGGAGATATCGGAAATGCTATACAAACTTATGTTGAAAAACATAATTATTCAGTTGTTAGAAATTATACTGGTCACGGGATAGGGCGTATATTTCATACAGAACCAACTGTTCTACATTATGGCAAAGCTGGCACTGGCTTGGTCTTGGAGGAAGGTATGTTTTTTACTATTGAACCAATGGTAAATGCTGGACATTATTCCACTCATCTAAGTAAATTAGACGGTTGGACAGTCACAACAAGTGATAAATCATTATCAGCACAATTTGAGCATAGTTTAGGCGTAACCAAAGATGGTTTTGACATTTTTACTTTATCACCAAAACATTTGATACATCCACCTTATAAAACAGACTTATTGTAAAACTAAATATGAAAGATGATATACCCCATTATATTGGGCATAGACAACGCCTAAAACAACGTATTATTGTTTCTGCAGAAAATCTTGCAGATTATGAATTACTTGAAATGATATTATTTTTTGTAATACCTAGAAAAGATGTAAAACCATTAGCAAAGGAATTATTAACACAATTTAGTAGTCTCGCTAATTTAATAAATACAGATAAAGAGAAATTGCTTAATATTAAAGGAACTAATGATAATTTATATGTAAATTTTGTCATTATGCGTGAACTAATTAACAGAATGCTAAAACAAAAAGTAATAAATCAAAATGTAATTAGTTCTTGGAACGTTCTAATAGACTATCTAAAAGCAACGATGGGTAGCATGAAGACAGAACAATTTCGTATCTTATTTTTAAATAAAAAGAATGTCCTAATTGCTGATGAAGTTTTAAGCCAAGGCACTATAGATCAGGCAACAATATATCCAAGAGAAATAATTAAAAGAGCTTTATTTAATGAAGCTGGTGCAATTATATTGGTACATAATCATCCAAGTGGTGTTAGTAAGCCTTCAAATACCGATATTGAACTAACACACAAAATAGTAGAAACTTGTGCTAATATGAACATATCGGTTCATGACCACGTAATTATTACAGCCAATGAATATTTCAGTTTTAAGTCTAATATGCTATTATGAGTAACTTTATTAATTATAGTTTTTTGTTTTTATTATCTTTTATAGCAACAAGCTTTCTTACTTGGCTATTGATTTCTAGCCTTCCATCTTTTGGAGTGGTGGATATACCAGATCCACGTAGAGTACATAGTAGAATCACACCAAGAGGAGGTGGGCTTGCGATAGTTATAGTGGTAATAATTGCTCTTATCGCCTATGAATATTTTGGGGCAAAAACTCTGATAAACTCAATTAAAATTGTACCTTTACTGCTGATCATTTCCACCATTTCATTTTTAGATGATCTTATTTCTATTCCGATATTTGTAAGACTAATTTTTCACATAATTTGTTCTACAATAGCCATTTTTTTATTTTTATCTCCAGCAGTATTGTTTCATCACGAATTACCTTTATATATTGATTTTGTGCTATCTATAATAGGATTGATTGTCTTTATAATAGGATTGATTGTCTTTTTAAATATTTATAATTTTCTTGATGGAATAGATGGCATTAGTGGTGCTGAATCTATTCATTTATCGATCACTATATTGATACTTTGTTATCTAAAATCTGATATAATAATAAATATAAATTTTATAATTATGCTTAACATCATTATATTAGCATGTTCCATAGGTTTTTTGATATTTAACTGGCATCCTGCCAAAATCTTTCTAGGAGATGTAGGTAGTATAAGCTTAGGATTTTTATTAGGTTTATGTTTGCTACTTATTTCAGCATCTAGTGTTCATTTGTTTGTTGCCTCATCTATTGCTAGCTTATATTACCTAGCAGATGGAGGATTAACCATACTAATTAGACTAGTTAATAAGGAGAAAATTTGGCAACCTCATTTAAAGCATTTTTTTCAAAAAGCAGTCAGAAATGGTAAGAGTCATAGGGAAGTAGTGAGTAGAATTATAATATGCAATATATTACTCATGGTATTATCAATTATTTCTCTGTACTTTCCTTTATTATCAATTATCTTTGCTATATTAGTAGTAATGGTTACAATAATTAATTTTGCCCATGAAACCGCTCAGCCATGACATCAACATAATTATTAGACGAATCTTTGGTAAACAGCACCCATTGCTTGCAGAAATTATGATTAATTGGAGCAAGATTGTTGGATCGAAATTTAGTACCAAAACTAGCCCGTTAAAAATATCTAGCCCTAAAGAGAAAGGACAGAGAATAAATATTTTACATGTACAAGTGGAAAATTCGAGCATCGCCTTAGAACTATCATTTCATCAACAGATAATTATTGAGCGTATTTCCGTTTATCTAGGTTTTAAGGCCATACATAGTTTAAGAACTACAATATATGCTACAAGAAATAACTAGAATAGACTTCTATTTTCATCGAGTATTATCCTGAAATCTTGGAAATATCGGCTCTGGCTGGTTAATGTTACTACCTAGAGCTAAAGTAAACTCCTTTGTTAAATGTTTAAACATTCTCTGATTTTTTGGTACACCAAGCTGATCAAGCATTTTATTAGCCGAATCAGGGATAAATGGTTGTAACATTACAGCAATATATCTTAGTGTCTCAAGTAGCGTATATAACACCTCATTCATCCTTACAGGATCAGTTTTTTTTAACTGCCAAGGAGCTTCTCGATCTATGTAAATATTGGCTTCTTCGGTTAAAGTAATAATATTTTCTAACACAGAATTAATAGCAAAAGTCTTAATGAACAGTGAATTGTCTGATATAATTTGGTGGGATAGCTTCATTAAAAATGACTCATAAATGCTATCGATAGATTCCTTGCTAATTGACGGAATTTTTGCCTCATTGTTATTATAAACAAAGGCTAGGGTTCTTTGTAATAAATTACCAATTTTATTAGATAGCTCACTATTAACTCTATTGATTAAGCTACTACGAGAATAATTACCATCTGAGCCAAATATTACCTCTCTCATTAAATAATATCTAACTGGATCTAAACCAAACTCTTTTATTAATTGCAATGGATCAATTACATTCCCTATAGATTTCGAAATTTTTTGCCCTTCATTAGTCCACCACCCATGTGCCATAACACATTTTGGTAGCGGTAAGCCAGCTGCCATCAAAAATGCTGGCCAGTATACGGCATGAAAGCGTAATATATCTTTCCCGACTATATGAACATCAGCCGGCCAAAATTTGTTATACTGGCTTGTATCATTTGGATATCCTAAAGCCGAAATATAGTTGGTTAGTGCATCAAGCCATACATATATTACGTGCTTTTCGTCATTTGGTACTTTAATCCCCCACTTAAAACTAGAACGTGATATGGATAGATCATGCAACCCTGATTTGACAAAACTAATAACTTCATTACGTCTAGTATTTGGTCTGATAAAATCAGGGTTGGTATCGTACAAATCTAATAATTTATCTTGCCATTTTGATAGGGCAAAAAAGTAACTTGGTTCTTCAAGCCATTCAACAGGAGCTTTAGTCGGAGCTAGCCCATCTTCTGTTAATTCTGATTCATCATAAAAAGCCTCATCGCGCGTCGAGTACCAGCCTTTATAGCTATCAAGGTAAATATTGCCACTATCCAGCAATTTTTGCCATAGACTACTTACCGCTTGTTTATGCCTAGCTTCTGTAGTTCTAATAAAATCATCATTAGAAATGTTCATTGAGTGCATTAATGTACGAAAAGTTTCAGATACTGTATCGGTAAATATTTGTGGTTCAACATTTTTGGCAATAGCAGATTTTTCTACCTTTTGACCATGTTCATCAGTACCGGTCAGAAACATTACCTCTTTACCTGATAAACGCATAAATCTTGCTATTACGTCAGACGCAACGCTTGTATAAGCATGCCCTATGTGAGGTATATCATTAACATAATAAATAGGGGTGGTAATATAATATGTATTTTTCATAATGAATTTATAATGGATAAACCTATATTTACCTCAGTTTTGGATTAAAATTTTTAATTTTAATCCAAAACTGAGGTTATATTTGTTATAGTTATTCTTGCTAAATATGTATACTATTAAAAATAATTAAAGCAACTTTTGAAGTAGAGGGAATTATATGAAACATTATACATTGTTAGAACAAGAGTTAGAGCAAATTTCTCAAATTAATAACGTGATTAACATACTTTATTGGGATATCGCAGTAAATATTCCGCATGGATCAATTGATAGTAGAACAAGCGAAATAGCACTACTATCTTCCATAGCCCACTCTAGGTTACAATCGAAAAAATTAGCTGAACTAATAGAATCTGTCTCTGAAAACGTGAACACTCTTGATGTTTGGCAGTTAGCTAATTTACGAGAAATAAAAAGACGAATTACAGAATCTACATGTATAGATGATGATTTACGGAAAATGTATGTTACTGCTAGTGCAAAATGTGAGTTAATTTGGCGAGATGCTAGAAAAAATAATGATTATCTATCACTTAAACCTTACCTACAAACAGTATTAGATTGCGTACAAAAAATGGCTAAATCTAAAGCCAATGCACTAAACTGTCCTGTATATGATGCTTTACTTGACACATATGACCCTGAACGCACACTTGATGAAGTCAAAGTAGTGTTTAATAATCTAAAAAAAACTATACCAGAATTAATTGGTCAAATAGTAGAAAAACAAAGTAAAGAAAATGTTCTACCTATCATTAATAGTATTAGTGAAGCACAACAAAAACTAATTGCTAAAAGGCTTATGAAAATAATGGGTTTTGACCTCACTAAAGGTAGGTTAGATGAATCAACCCATCCATTTTGTAGGGGTACTCCTGATGATGTTAGGTTAACTAATAGATATAATGAGCATAATTTTATTTCAGGGATTATGGGGATTATGCATGAAACTGGTCATGGTTTATATGAACAGGGCTTGCCCAGCAAATATAAAAACCAACCAGTAGGTAAGGCTAAAGGTATGGCTGTCCATGAAAGTCAATCTTTATTTATGGAAATGCAAGTAGGTAGGTCAGGGGAATTTTGTCAATATCTATCAAAGCTACTTAAGGATGAATTTGGATTCAAAGGACTAGAATATTCCGCAGAAAATCTTTACAAATTAATGACAAGAGTCAAACCTGGTTTTATTAGAGTAGAAGCAGATGAAGTGACTTATCCAATGCATGTAATAGTTAGGTTTGAACTAGAAAGATTACTAATTAGCGGAGATCTATCTTTGGATGATCTACCACATTATTGGAATAATAAAATGCAGGAATATTTAGGCATTACTCCACAAAACGATAGAGACGGATGCTTACAAGATATACATTGGCCAATGGGCAGTTTTGGTTATTTTCCATCCTATACTAATGGAGCAATTATTGCTTCAATGGTCATGAAAAAAGCACAGGAAGTTAATCACAATATAAAAAAGGAAATAACAAGAGGAGAATTCAATGGTGTAAACCAATTCTTAGATAATAATATTAGAAGCTATGGCTCATTAAAAAATACCAGTGAATTAATTAAAGACGCTACGGGTGAAGATCGCATTCAATCGGAAATATTTTTAAAATATCTCCAACAAAAGTATTTATAACTTATTTAACCTCAAGTATACTCAAATGATCCTACGAATTGGATTTGAAAATGAGGGGCGAGCGAACTAGGTACACATTTAGTACATGAGTACGCAAGTTCCTGATATTTTCAAAAAACAATTCTTCAAAGTAGAAGAGTATATCGATGTAACAAGTTAATATTAAACTTAGTATCATCCTTATTAGAGGGTGATACCACCCCTGATCCCCCTTCGATGTCACCCCTGCGAAAGCAGGGGTCTAAAAAAATAACCAAGAGACTATTCAACATTTTTATATCCCGGATTCGTAGTTCGAGCCTTTGGCTCTTACTCGCCCATACCATCATTCCTAGGTTCTGTTGACAAAAATTATAGTTAGGAAAGAGGAATAAAAAGTTGCCATAGTAAGAAGAAATGGTAGTTTTTAGTTATCAAAAAAAGGAACTACCAATATGAAGTATTACATAGAAGAACAAGCATGGGAAGTAATTTTATCATTTTTTAAGGAAAGAAATGGTATACACAACAAGAATGAAGAAAAAATGAGACAGTTTATTGAAGCAATATGGTTTATTGTTAGAACAGGTTGCCAATGGCGTCTTCTACCTGATGATTATGGTTGTTGGTACAGTATTTATCGCAGATTTAAGAGATGGGTTGACAAAGGTATATGGGAGGATTTAATGGATTATGTTAAAGTAGATGCAGATATGGAATCAATTATGATTGATGCAACTATTGTGAGAGCACATGCTTGCTCATCTGGATATATCAAAGGTAATCAAGAAGAAGCGGCTTTAGGTAGAAGCAGAGGTGGTTTTAGTACTAAAATTCATGCCCTTGTTGATGGTCTTGGTAATCCATTAAAGTTTATACTAACTGCTGGGCAAAGAAATGATATAGTTAAGCCCATAGGATTAGGTGACAAAGAACATAACAATTGTAAATTGTCATTCCCGCGAAGGCGGGAATCTAGATACCTGCTTTCGCAGGTATGACACAAAATTTGTATCACCTAATTCAATAGGTTTCACTATATAACTCAAGCGGGAAATCTTACTCAAGATGTTCAGAATACGACTGTGATAGCCGATAAAGGATACGATAGTAGTGCATTTGTAGAAAGTTTAGAAAATAAGAGGTGTGAGATTGTTATACCACCAAAATCTAACCGTAAAGTACAACGTGAATATGATAAACATACTTATAAGGAACGACATTTAATTGAGTGCTTATTTGGTAAAATCAAACATTTTAGGCGTATATTTTCTAGATTTGATAAGCTCCAGCCACTTTTTTAGCTTTTCTAAATTTCGTTGGAACTTTAATATGGTTACGTTAAAATTTTTGTCAACAGAACCTAGCTAAAAGCGGGAATCCAAAAAATAGCCTGCAAAGGCTATTAGAACCTGAATTCGATGTAACAAGTTACATTGAACTTTCGTGTTATATATAGAAACAATCAGGTTTGAAGCGGCCGCCCACCTGATTGTTAAAATATAACACTCCATTCAATATGTGATTTTAATTATTAAAATCACATATTGAATGATGAAAAAAGTTAAAATGCACTCGCATCAGCCGCTTCAAGGTATACTTGCAGCAAAACTGCATAACTCTATTAAATTTTTTTGCTGGTATGAATTTATTTTATAAATTTGGGTTTCTACTATGCAAATAT
Source organism: Candidatus Tisiphia endosymbiont of Ditula angustiorana (assembly GCF_964026425.1). Taxonomy (NCBI): domain Bacteria; kingdom Pseudomonadati; phylum Pseudomonadota; class Alphaproteobacteria; order Rickettsiales; family Rickettsiaceae; genus Candidatus Tisiphia; species Candidatus Tisiphia endosymbiont of Ditula angustiorana. The sequence continues at coordinate 1,345,819 of NZ_OZ032143.1, read as the reverse complement.
CACCGATTAATAAAAAAACTAGTTAAAAAAGTACCAGTCATATTATAACATTTGAAATATTAACAATAATGATAATTAATCGAAATGCAAAAGCCAAAAGTAGCGACCTTAAGTTCTGAAGAACGAGAAGAACTAATACAACATATTAAGGCAAGTTCATTAACAGGAGATGAACAGCAAGTGATAATAGAACTTGTGAAATTTTGTAACGAACTAATAGACAAGCTAGCATCATCAAATGTCAGTATAAATAAGCTTAAGGAAATGCTGATTGGTTTTAAGGCAGATAACAAAAAAAAGATAGTTCAGATTCATTAAAAGAACCGCCAAGTGAATCTGATAACGGGAATGGTGGTAATGAAGAAGAGTGCGATAAGCCCAAAAAGATAGATCGTAGTAATTGGCAAGGTAAATATGGGTTTGATGATTATAAGGATGCGAATACCAGCTATTTAGCTCCTGAGAATTTTTGTAGTGGTGATAGCTGTCCTCACTGCTATAATGGCAAACTATATAATAGTGAAGCTAGAAAATTGCTACAATTTACAGGTAATGCTCCAATTACAGTTAACAGATATGTAAAGAAAACGCTACGCTGTAATGCTTGCGATTATAGAGTTATGAACAATAAAAATATCAACAAATGGACAAATAGTAGCAGAAGTGCAATAGTGTTACAAAAGACCTATGGTACTCCTTTCTACCGTTTATCTAGGCTGCAAAGTTTAAGCGGAGTTCCTGTAGCATATAGCTCGCTTTGGCAACAATATTTAGATGTTTGGCAAGAAGGTGGTGGAATTGAGATTTACGGGGTATTATTGGAAATGGCTGCCGAATGTAGTTCACTGAACCTTGATGATACTAGAGCTAGGATTTTAGAAATTACTATAGCCAATAAAAAATTACGTACTCAAAATAAGAAAGGACGCAGCTGTTATACTACTACTATATGTGCTAAGACTACAAATAATGAGGTGATAGTTTTATATTTTACTGGTAATAAGCATGGCGGGGAGAATATTGGTAACGTACTAAAGAATCGTAAGAATAGAACAGATTCTATCCAATTAATGACTGACGCAAGTAACAATAATAACCCGGTATTATCAGAATCAGGTAAAGAATTACTGGCAATAATAGTGATGATCAATTGTTTGTCACATGGTCAGAGAAAATTTACAGAGAATGAACTATATTACCCTGAAGAATGCGGATATTTTCTCAGACAAACACGTGGGATTTACCACAATGAACATCAATGTAAAGAGATGAGTCCTGAAGAAAAACTGGAGTACCATCAGGAACATAGCAGTAAATATATAGAAAACATATATGACAAAATAGACGAATTATTTAACGACAAGAAAGTTGAGCCTAATAGTAGGCTTGGACAAGCTATGAGATATTGGTTAAATAATAAAGAAGGTTTGACCCAATTTTTAAAAATTCCAGTTAGCAGTCTTGATAATAATTGGGCTGAGAGAGTACTGCGTACCATTATTTTACAAAGGAAGAATTCATTATTCTTTAAAACAATCAATAGTGCTGAGGTACATAGTGGTCTATATAGTATAGTAAAGACTTGTAGTGAGAATGAGATCAATGCCTTTAAATATTTAAATTGGCTACAAGAGCAGAGTAGCAAAGCAAAGAAGCATCCTGCGAATTATACCCCTTTTTCCTATGCAAGATATATGAATAATACGGAATTAATCAAGACAGCAGCTTAAATGACAGAACGCCAATCATTAGAGAGTTTGGCAGAACTAGGATCGCCATTATGAATAAGAATGTATAAGGTTCTATGGCAAATTTGATAAGATAAATTATCAGAAGGGAAGAGTTTTGCGGTAAATTTACCTTTGGATAGGCGTTTAGAGCATAGCCAAAAGCCTTGACCGTCAAAGGACAAAATTTTAATGGCAGTTCTGTTTTTATTATAGAATAAAAACAAGGAACCATTAAGAGGGTCAGAAGAAAGTTTTTGTCTACAAACAGCGATTAAGCCATCTATACCCTTGCGAAAATCGATGGCAATAGTGGCAACAAAAATAACTGACGCCGGGGTTAGTTGCAGCATAGAAATGTCTGAATTATGGTTTTTAGCTCTAGTGTTTGGATAATAAGCTTGGTACCATTTGGTTCAATAATGTGACAAGTATACTGCTCGTAAATGAAGAGTTGAAGGAAGAGAAGAAAGAAGCTAGAATATGATTATGGGAAATATTTTAACATCTGAACAAAGAACGGTACTGAAGTCACGTCATGGTAATGAACGAGATAGGAGAGTATGTGACCGAATTAAGGCAGTTTTACTGTATGATAAAGGTTGGAGCTATGGAGAAATAGCAGAAGCATTGCTGTTAAGTGAAGAAGCTATAAGAAAGCATGTAAGAGATTATCAAAAATTTAATAAATTAGAGACAGCTAACGGTGGTAGTGCAAGTAAGCTAAGTGAGCTAGAAGAGAAAGAGTTAATAGAGCATTTAGAAATATGTAATTATGTTTATGCCAAAGATATCAGCAATTACATAGAAAAAAAATACGGTGTTGCCTATACAATAGCAGGAGTAACAAAGCTATTAAGGAGATTAGGCTTTGTATATAAAAAGCCAAAGATCGTACCCGGCAAGCTTGATGTAGATAAGCAAGAACTATTTAAGCTAGAATATAGTTTGTTAAAAGGTAATCTCAAGGCTAAAGAAGCTATATATTTTATGGATAGCGTTCATCCTCAGTATCAAACAAAAGCCCGTTATGGTTGGATCAGAAAGAATCAAAATAAAACTTTACCAACATTTAGTGGCTGGAAAAGGAAGCATTTAATAGGAGCAATTAATTTATCTGATTTGCAATTAGTTAGCACAGATAATCCTAAAGTAAACGGTGATTATATAATCAATTTTCTACAAAAATTAGAAGCAGAAAATCCTAATAAAGAGAAGATATATTTGATTTGTGATAATGCTGGGTATCATAAGTCAAAGAAAGTAAAGGAGTATCTAGTAAATAGCAAAATAGAATTAGTATTTTTACCTCCCTATAGCCCTAATCTTAATCCGATTGAACGATTATGGAAATTTATGCATAGAATTGTAACAAATAATAAATTTTACCATAATTTTGCTCAATTCTCAGAAGCTATAGATAGATTTTTTGGTAATATTGATAAATACAAAGGTAATTTGCTTACTCTTATAACTGACCAATTTCAGACTATAACTTTTAATCATTTTGCCAACTCTTCAGGTTAATTGAGTATATAGTAATTTTGTTTGGGGGCAGCTACAGGATCAGTAGCTATAGAATTTACTAGTTGAAATGGGACAAAATTAATATTTTGTTGTAGAGCTTGATTTGAAGTTGAGACAGGAGAAGTTTTGAGGGTAGGTTCATGGGCTTTTTTAATTGAACTAATTGTTGCTTTATTAATATTAAGATGTTTAGCTATCTCTTGGTAAGAATAATGATGGAGTAATTGGTGAACTAATTCCTTTAGATGGTTTGGTATGGGATCAAACTTGTTAGTTTTAGTTTGACGCCAGGCTTTAAATTGCTGAGCTACTTGCTCAATAGCACCAAACAAAATGCTAAGCATTATGTAATAACATAAACAAACTGTTGGTGGTGAGCTATGATAAATAACACCTTCTTTCAAACCAGTTTGTTAGGAGTAATTGATGGTATTTGCATAGTAGGAACCCAAATGTATAAAAATTCATACTAGCAAAAAAATTAGATAAAGTTATGCAGTTTTGCTGCAAGTATACGATCATCATGATAGACAAACATTAGCCGAAGAAACATTAAAGAAAACAGTTGAGCATTATCAATTAGCAAAAGAACAAGCTGAGATGGAATCACAAGGGCTACAGTACGTTTCCAAGCATAATACTGCTGCTAATCGGCAATTATTTGAGCAACACAGGCAGCAGACCTTAAGACAATCCATGATCTTACTCCTCAGCAAGAAATCTCAGATAAGTTACAATCGGCAATTAATTCTAGAAATCAAGAAAGAAAATCATTGCAACAACTAGCTCAACAATATCCTACTTTAGTAAGCAAGCTAGTGACACAACATTTTACTACCTATGCAGCAGCATATAAGCAAGAAAAAACAGACGATATAAATAGTAAAGCATTAGAAGAGTTAGATTCTATTGTAAAAATATGTGGTGGTTATAAAAAATTAGGTTTAACTCCAGTAATAAAACAATCCCCTGAACTTAGTAAAATAAAACAACAATCTGCTAAAATGGAAAAAAAAGCAGACAAACTAATGGCTAAGTTAGAAACAACTACTCAATCTTTGCGTAAAGAACTTAACAAAATACAAGCACTAGCTGATAATTTACTAGGTTCTGTTGACAAAAATTTTAACGTAACCATATTAAAGTTCCAACGAAATTTAGAAAAGCTAAAAAAGTGGCTGGAGCTTTATCAAATCTAGATAGCAGAGCTTCAAGTGGTGGAGCTTCCAAGAAACAGCTAGCTAACATATTGATTTTCATGCACTTTTTACTTTTTTGTTTCTTCCATTATGAACTTGATCGCTCGGTATCAAGTGTTAGCTCCTAACAAACTGGTTTGAAAGAAGGTTTTATTTTTACCATAGCTCACCACCAACAGTTTGTTTATGTTTTTACATAATGCACAGCATTTTGTTTGGTGCTTATATCGAACTGAGGATATTAGATATTATGGCTTCCTGACCGCAGCGGGAATGACATACTAGTGATCCACACGGGCAAAGCCTTCACGGGGATGACATAACTACAACTGTAGTACTAAGCTAAAGCTTTTACTTGAATAATCGTGAGAGTAATATCAATAAAAACTCTTAGGATCTATATCCACTTTCAAATGACAAAAAGAAGGGATTTTGATTAAACTTAACCATGTTTGTAAAAATTTTTGTAAATTAAATTTCCTATCCACTATGATTAGAATACGGTAGCGAAACTTTCCTGCTAATTTAAACATTAATGCACTAGATGGTCCGAGTATTCTAGCTGAACTTTTTGGTGCAATTGCAACTAGAGTTTTGGATATTTCAAGCACTTTATGCTCATTTTTCCCAGACAAAATTATTGATGCCATTTTGGTGAAAGGAGGCATATTCTCTGCTTGCCTTGTTTCAAGTTCATATTGTAAAAACTGATCTCCTCCATTTTTTATATAACTAAATATAGCATTATCTGGATAATAAGTTTGCATTAATACTAGACCTTTTTTATCTTCTCTTCCTGCCCTACCTCCTACTTGGTGAAGTAGTTGATAATTGCGTTCACTTGACCGCAAGTCTCCACCACCAATAGCCCCAAGATCAGCATCAACAACACCTACTAAAGTAAGGTTAGGAAAGTGATAACCTTTAGTAATCATCTGAGTACCAATTAGAATATCAACCTCAGAATGCTCCATTTTATATAGTAATTCGCGGATCTTTTCAGGTTTTTGGGCATAATCTTTGCTAATTACCGCAATTTTATTATCGGGAAAAAGATACCTAGTTTCTTCTTCAATTCTTTCAATCCCAGGACCACAAACAGTTAAAGAATCTTCTTCCCGACAATCAGGACAAAAAATATGAATCCTACTTTGATAACCACAATGGTGACATTCAAGTTTTTTGCTAGATTTATGTACCACTAACCAAGCAGAGCAAGAATTACAAGTAAAACGATAACCGCAAAGTTTACATAACATCAAAGGGGCATAGCCCCTACGATTCAAAAATAATAACACCTGCTCTTTGCTTGCTAGCTTTTTACCAATTAATGCTATTAACTCCTTAGATAAGTAAGAATTTTTTGATAATTTCTCCTTTTTCATATCAATTATTTGAATTTCTGGCAAAGTCGCCTCCCGGTAACGATTTGACAATTCAATTAATTGATACTTATTGGTACTTACGTTATAAATTGTTTCAATAGACGGAGTAGCCGAGCATAATACTACTTTTGTTTTGGATAAGCTTCCCCGCAATACCGCCACATCGCGAGCATTATATAATATACCATCATCTTGCTTATAAGAACTATCATGCTCTTCATCAATAATAATTAATCCAAGATTACTATACGGTAGAAATAGACTACTTCTAGCACCAATTATAACTTTAATCTCATTGTTGAGCAAACCTCTTAAAATCATCTTTTTCTGAGCTTTAGTAACCACAGAATTCCATATTACTGGCTGAAAGCCAAAGCGTGCTGTAAAACGATTTATAATTTGCTGACTTAAAGCAATTTCTGGTAACATTATCAATATTTGGTTACCTTGCTTCAAATAATCAGCCAATAGATGAAAGTAAATTTCTGTTTTACCTGATCCGGTTACTCCCTTAATAATTGATGGTTTATCCGATTGACTTAATAGAGAAAGTGCTTCTTGTTGCTCTACTGAAAGAGTTGGCAAAATAAAATCTTTGTTTAATTCTTGATGCTTTATTTTTATAGGTTGCTGGGCAATATCGATAGGCAAAGCCAACTTGGCAACCGAACCAAGTGAAGTCATATAATAATTAGCAGCCCATTTAATTAAATCTAATATTTCCTGATTAAACCTAAATTCAAGTGGCACTTTCTGTTTAATAGATTTAATTTTATTAGTGTTCTCTGAAACTTCAGTATCTAATTGCCAAACTATACCCGTTAATTCTTTATTCCTAAAGGGGACAACTACTAAATCTCCTATAGCTAATTTTAATTCATTTGGAATTAAATAATCCAACGGAAAAAGCTTAGCTAATGGCAATAATATTTTGGCAACTTGCATTGAAATTCATTTTCAGGTCATTTGAGTATACCATTACTATACACGTCAGTTTGGGATAAGATATAGATGAAATAGTAATAGATAAAAGGATTGTCAAAAAGGAGTGCCTGCAGTATTTATATTTTTAAACAAAAAAACAAACTACAGGCATGAAAAAAGATATCACAGAATTATATAGTTTTATAGATGATTTTTGTAAAATTTATTTGGAGTATGAACAGAGAAAGTTATTACCATCAAATAAGCAGAGAAATCGCTGTTGTAGCATGAGTTTAAGTGAAATGTTAACAATAATAATTATGTTTCATACATCCTATGCTAAGAATTTTAAATTTTTCTATAAAAGTTATATAGAGTGCATGCATAAGGATGATTTCCCTAAAGCCTTGAGTTATAATAGATTTGTTGAATTAATGGCACGATTATTCATACCGCTAAATATGTTGATTCATTTGTTGTTTGGTGAGGAAACAGGTATTTATTTTATTGACTCTACAACGATTAAAGCTTGTCACAATAAAAGGTGTTATAGCAATAAAGTTTTTAAAGGATTAGCCAAACATAGTAAATCCTCTATGGGGTATTTTTATGGTTTTAAATTACATGTAATAATCAATAATAAAGGGGAGTTTATGGCATTAAAAGTGACCAAAGGCAATGTAGATGATAGGGTTCCAGTACCGGAGTTAACAAAAAGATTAACTGGAATTATAGCAGCTGATAAAGGTTATATTAAGCAAAATTTGTTCTTAAATTTATATGAAAGAGGCTTAAAAATGATTCATGGAATTAAGAAGAATATGGAAAATAAATTAATGGATTTGAAAGAAAAAATCTTACTTCGAAAGCGTAACTTAATTGAAACAGTTTTTGATTATCTAAAAAATAAAATGAACCTTGAACATACTAGACATAGATCACCAATAAATGCCTTTGTCCATATATTATCTACTCTTGTTGCTTATTCATTAAAGAAAAATAAACCTTCAACAAAATTTGATTTTAATCTACATGTTCTCAATATCCTTATCCCGAATTGACGTTATACACTAATTAGCAGAAGCACTAATAGATAAACAACAACAAAATGCAAAAATATTCATCTTTTTCAAAAAAATATAATAATTCCTAGTAATATTCTAATTTTTAGTTTAACTTGTATAGCGATTTAAAATATTATGATTTTTTATGGAAGATATTAACTATTGGGACAACTCAAAGTATGAATTTTGTCAATATGCTACTAGGTTACTGAACAAAATCTGTAAGATAAATGAGGAAGTAAACCGACCAATAGATATTGATGAAGTTAAAAAAGCTATTTATTATGCCAAAAAATATCACGGCAGCTAGATGCGGCAGTCTAGCGAACCCTATTACTCGCATCCGATTGAAGTAGCATATATGGTAGCAGAATATGCAGCATCAGAAATTCCAAGATATTTCAGAACTGACATGATTGTTACCAGTATACTGCATGATACTATCGAGGATACAAAACTGACAGAAAAGATGATGTAGCATTTATTAAAATTTTTAGCCGAATTCACAACTTACAACTCCTACTCGCCATTATGTCATCCCTGCGTAGGCAGGTATCTAAAAAAATAGCCAAGAAGACTATTAGATACTTTAGACCCCTGCCTACGCAGGGGTGACATCACCCATATTGTTATATGCGTCACGATTAGAAATCAGTAATATAAATAATAAAGCAGAAAAATATATTAATCAAATGGTTTTACAATTACCATAACAACAGCCACTATCATCAATAGTGCTGGTACTTCATTAATGATACGATAAAATCTTTCAGAATGATTATTTTTGCCGTCAACAAAATTCTTCCTCCATCTAGCTAATAAACCATGAAAAATAGTGATACCTAGAACTGCTGTCATTTTTACGTAAAACCATGTTCCTAAAGCTACTAATCCGTATATATAACTGTTAATTATACCTAAGGTATAAGTGCTGATCATAGCCGGATTCATAATGATTCTGAGTAACCTGCTTTCCATTAACTGAAACATCTTGTCAGTTTCACTACCTACTACAACTTTAGTGTGGTAGACATATAATCTTGGTAGGTATAGTAAACCTATCATCCAAGAAATTGCTGATACAAGATGGAATGCTTTAAACCATAAATAATAACTAGCCATTAATTTTACCTCCAATGTCTTATGGGAGTGTCAAATTAAGCAGCCTCGATGTCATTCGAGCTGCGGCGGAAATCTAAAAAAATAGTCTAAAGACTATTAGATATTATAGATACCTACCCACGCAGGGATGACATACTAGTGATCCACATGGACAATGCCTATGCATAACATCGAGACTACTTAAGTTGATACTCCATTACTTAGTTTTTTAAATTACAAGGACACATAGTAAAATTATAAGGACATATTCTTTTATTAATTGAACTACATATCAAATCTTTTGTATCGAAACCGTAATTAACTAAATTTGATACCATTTTAGTTATGCTATTGATGAACAATTTATTTGTTCCAAGAGCAGGAGTCCTAATATATTCTATTTTGTACTTACCAGCAATCTTTCTATATTCAATGTCCAATTCTACCAATGTTTCAACATGTTCTGATACAAATGCTATTGGGACTATTATAAGAGATTTATCTTCTTTGCCCGCTATCTCAATTTCATCCTCTGTATTAGGTTTAAGCCATTCCACTGGACCAACACGACTTTGATAAGTTATTTTATAATCTAAATTATCTATACTAAGCTTAGACACCAAATTTTCTACAGTCTTTTCAATCTGCCACTGATATGGATCTCCTGCTTTTATTATTTTTACAGGTAGACCATGAGCTGAAAATAGTATACGAAAACTTTTTTTGTTTTTCAATTTTTTTAATGATTGCTTTATTAATGATAAATGAGCTTCAATAAATTCGTCATCGATAGGGTAACAACAAACAGTTTTAATATGTTGGGAATCCTCACTTTTATTTTTATAAAGAGAAGATATAAAATCTTTAATAGAAGATCCAGTAGTGGTGCTAGAAAAATGTGGGTATAATGGTAACAATATTATTTCTGAAGGGTTATACTCATTTATTTTTCTTACTGCTTCTTTGGAATCAGGATAAGAATAACGCATTGCTATAAAAATCTTAAAATCCTCATTCAGAGTTTGTTTTAACTTCTCTGTAATAGCAGCTTTTTGAGATTCTGTTTCTTGTAAAATAGGCGAATTATTACCTACTAGAGAATATATTTTCTGAGATTTTTTATTTCTAGTAATTGATATTATCTTAGCAAGAATAAACCTTAGGGGATTTGGCAGGTTAATAATTGCTTTATCATAAAATAAGTTAAATAGAAATCGTTTAACTGAGCTTAAGCTATTTGGTCCACCAAGATTAAAAAGTACTATGGCTATTTTTTTTTGAGGTATTTTAGTATTTAAATTCTCTAACATAATTAACTAAAAACTCAACATTTTCAACTGGTGTATTTGGTAAAACACCATGTCCTAGATTAAATATAAAATTTCTTTCTTTAAAATTTGCAATTATTTTACTTACTTTTTTTGCGATAATTTCTTTATTAGTAAGCAATATAAATGGGTCTAAATTACCTTGTACAACAATTTTCTCACTCCATAATTTCATGGCACTAGCTGGTACAAACTGATCTACCCCAATAACATCCACTCCAGTATTACTAATATATTTTTCATATAAAAGTCCAGAGCCTTTTGGAAAACCTATAATCGGTAAACATGGAAACTGTTCTTTTAAAGCTACTACTATTTTTTTTGTTGGTTGTACTATAAACTGATCATATTCTGCTTCTTCTAATATCCCTGCCCATGAATCGAATAATTGTACTAAATCTGCCCCAGCTTTTACCTGTTCCTTTAAATGAATAATAGTTTTTTCAGTAATAAAGTCTAGAAGTTCTTGTGCTAAGTTATTATTTTCATAAATAAATTTTTTACTTGTTTCAAAACTTTGTTTGCCTCTTCCCTCAAGCATATAAGTCATTACCGTCCAAGGACTACCGGCAAAACCTATCAATGCAGTATCAACTGGCAAATTTGCTTTAGTTTTATTGATTATTTCATAAATTACATTTAGTTTTCCATTATAATTTCCTTCAAGATATTTAAAATCTTCTTTTGATTGAAATTTACGTAATATTGGTCCTGTATTTTCTTCAAATTTTACATCCCAGCCAAGTGCATCAGGTAAAACTAAAATGTCAGAAAAAATTATAGCAGCATCAAAGCCATACCTTCTTATTGGTTGTAAAGTCACCTCTACAGCCTTATCAACATTATAGCATAGATCTAGGAAACCACTAACAGTTTTTCTTATTTTTTGATACTCAGGTAAATATCTACCAGCTTGACGCATTAACCAAATAGGTACAAGATTATTTTTTTTCTTAAAAGTTTGTAAAAGCTGATTCATGAAATAATCCATAATAATTTATAATATTATATAATATTTTTTTAGTTGATGTAGACATTGTTAATATGTAGATTAATTATATATACACATAGTTATACACATTTTTTTTATTGCTAAATTACTAGTAAGGTTTATTGATTATAATTATTACTCACATTATTCATAGGATTATTTTTTTAGTGGATAATTCATAGTGGTTTATGTGTGTAGAATGAGAAAACGTGAAGGATATTAGATATCTAGCATTTTACACACAAAATTATCCACAAAATTATTCTTTAAATTATAGAGGTTATTAACCTCTATATACGGGATATGTATAAGTAGTTATTGGTTACTTTTAATATAGAGATTAAAATATGAATAAAAAATTATCCACAAAGACTAATAAACTATGAATAAGCTGATTATTCACTTAGTTTCAGACTCTTCAGTGCAAACAGTTAAACATGCAGCTAATACTGCCTTGTCACAATTTAGCAAAATTGAGTCAAAATTGTATCATTGGCCAATGTTAAGAAATGCAGAATCATTAAATGAGGTTTTGAAAAAGATCAAGATGAAACCAAGCATTGTATTATACACTATTTTAGATCATGAACTAAGAAGAAATTTAACTAAATTTTGTTATGATTTAAAAATTCCTTGTATTTCTGTTGTAGGTAGAATTGTAAAAGAAATTTCAGTTTTTTTAGGTGTAGAAACAGAAGAAAGTTTAGTTTATGATTATAAATTTGATGAAGGTTATTTTGATAAGATTCATGCTATTGATTATACTCTTAGACATGATGATGGTCAGATGACTAGTGAATTAGACGAAGCTGATATTATTCTGATTGGTCCTTCTAGGACATCAAAAACTCCAACTTCTGTATATCTAGCATATCATGGATTTAAAACAGCAAATGTGCCTTATATTCATGGTTATCCGTTTTTAGATCTTTTAGGCAGTATTACAAAACAGCTTGTAATTGGTTTGATTATTAACCCAACTCGGCTAATTGAAATAAGAGAAACTAGAATGCATTCGTTACAGATGAGCGATAATACCAATTATACAGATTTTAAAATAGTCCAAGAAGAATGTATGCAAGTAAAACAAATTTGCGAGCAACAAGGGTGGCCAATAATTGATGTTTCAAGAAGATCTGTAGAAGAAACCGCTGCTGTAGCTATGAAACTTTATTATGATCGTAAGAAACATGTTCTTAACAATTTAGATACTAACCAAGTGTGCAAGTTTAAGTAAGTATAATAGTCCTTAAGGACTGATGTCATTCTTAGCAACGGCGGGAATCTAAAAAAATAACATGGATAATGTTGTTAGATATTTTAGATCCCTGCCTTCGCAGGGATGACACCAAGGCTACTTAAGTTAATAAAACTTGCACCTTGGTATACTAACATTTTTAAGTAAACTTAAAGCAGTCATTTACAATAAGAATTTTACTTAGTATGATTATATAGTTAACCCGAAAAGGTTTTAGCTAAAAGCGATGTCATCCCTGTGCAAGCAGGGATCTAGAGAAATAGACAAAAGAGGGGCTGTAGAATTTTTTTAAGACCCCTGCTTTCGTAGGGGTGACATCAAGCCTGTTACATCGAACTCAGGTTAATTGTTAAAACAATATTAAAAATAAGAGATTATGGCAAGTAATATAACAGATGATTCTTTTAACAAAGAAGTTTTAGAGTCCACTACACCTGTATTAGTTGATTTTTGGGCTGAATGGTGCGGACCGTGTAAAATGTTAACACCTATTATTGAAGAATTAAGTAAGGAATTAGTGGGCAAAGTAAAAATTGTTAAAATGGACATAGATCAAAATCCCAATATACCTTCAAGTTTAGGTATTCGTAGTATACCTACAATGATTTTGTTCAAAGATGGAAAACAACTAGCTACTAAGACTGGAGTATTCCCCAAAAATATTATTGAAGAATGGATTAAAGCGAATTCGGGATAAGAATTAACTAATTCTTATCCTGAATTGAGGTGATTAACTCTTCAGTAAAATATAACTCATGTTTTAATATATGACATCTAAACTAGTATCTATAGAGATATCTGATGGTTGTGTAGAAGGAATCAATAACCAACAAAGAGTAGAAAGTTTAAGACACTTTTTTATTAAAGGAGGTAAACTTTTTCCTTCGTCAATTCCTATCTTAAATAACATAAATCTTTCCTGTCAAAGAGGCGAAAAAATTGCCTTTATTGGTAGCAATGGTTCAGGTAAGAGTTCTTTACTTAAGGTGATTGCTGGAATTTACCCATTAAAGTTTGGAAAAATTAAAGTTCATGGTAACTTTGCTGCCATTATTGAGATGGGAGTAGGTTTTGAATTAGAGCAAACTGGCAGAGAAAATATCAAAATGCTCATGATTTATAATAATATGTTAGGTAAATACAGTAAAGAATTGGAACAAGAAATCATAGATTTTTCTGAGCTAGGGAATAAAATAGATTTACCGGTAAAAAATTATAGCTCTGGTATGTTATCAAGATTGGCTTTTTCTGTATCGGCTTTTCAAGATTCAGATATTCTTTTGCTAGATGAAGTTTTTGCTGCTGGTGATAGTCATTTTATTGAGAAGTCGACCAATTTTATGAAAAACAAGTTACAAAATATACCTATTTTAATATTAGTAAGTCATCAAGAAAATATTATTAAGGAGAATTGCAATAGATGTGTGTTATTAAAAGAAGGTAGTATTATCGCAGACGGTAATCCAAATGAAATACTAAAAATTTATAATAGTGGGAATTATTAATGATAAAGTATTTTTTTTCCAAGAAATACTGGTTGTCAGTGGTGTTATTAACCCAAGCTTCTATATCTCGTCAAAATAAAGATTCTTTTTTAGGTTCGTTATGGGGTTTAGTTCAGCCTTTTGTGCATATAATGATCATTTCATATTTTTTTGGATTGGTACTTAAGATACCAAGAGAAGCAATGATTATAAACCTAGTTGGTGGTTTACCGTTATGGACATTTATTGTTAGCAGCTTAAATATATCATCAAATTCATTAATTAATCGTAGTGGTATTATAAAAAAGGCAATAATTTCTAGGACTATCTTTCCTATATCGGATAGTTTAATACAAGTTTATACCCTAATTTATTCGTTTGTAGCTATGTATGTAGCTTTTATCATTTTATATCCCGAAAAATTTAGTATATATATACTTTTTGTACCAATTCTTGTGTTACCACTGGTTATTTCTGTGATTAGTAGTTCTATTGCTTTTGCATTTTTAACCCCTTATATACGTGATGTTCCACAGATATTAAATTTGATTTTGAATGTTGCATATTGGACTATACCAATAGTGTACCCATATTCTATGGTACCAGAATCAAAGAAAATATTTTTTGAAATTAACCCCATTTTTCTTGTCATAAGACCAGTTCAATTCTTAGTAATAGAAGGAGTGCTGCCAGATGTATTTATGATTATAAAATCCTTTATTGTAGCTGTTATTGTGTCATTTTTCAGTTATCTTGGTTACAGATTTTTTTCTAAAAATGTCATATATTATATATAGTTAACCTAAAGAAGGTTTTACTCGATGACCAAGTTTTTATTGAGTTATATAATTCAGGACAGTTTAAAAGTCATGAAAAGAAGCAGAGAAGATGTCATTCTTAGCAACGGCGGGAATCTGAAGAAATAGCATAGACAGGGTTGTAGATATTTTAGATCCCAGCGAAAGCTGGGATGACATAAACTGCCATGAATTTAGCCTTCAGAAAAAAATTTGATTATCGAGTTTTAGCTATATGACACTTGCTTTCGGTTTAGATTTTGTAGATTTAAATAAATTAGAAGGTCTAAAAAAATTAGATGAAATTTTTTTAAATTTTCTGCGTAGCCATAGTTATTCTCTTTATGAAATTATTTTATCATTAAGGGCTAATCCCGATCAAGTTGATCAAAAATATTACTCAGATTTTTTATTAGAAATTTCGCCTGTTTTTGATGATTTTCTAGCTAAGTTATTTGGTATTGAACAAGAAATAGCCAATCTAAGATTTAGTCATAAAGAGTTTGATGTAATTTATGAATGTAAGAGAAAGTTCATCCAGCGTATTGCAGTAAAAAAATATCCTCCTGAGACACTAAAAGAGATTGATTTCGATAGTGTATCAATTTTTCTAGAAAAACTTTTAGGAGGGGAATTTACTCAAGGCAAGTTTGCTCGTCAAGTAATAAAATGGCAATTAGATGATGAAAAATATGCTTTTGAGTTAGATATAGCAGCAAAATATGCTGCCTTCATGGTTTATAATAGACCTCTTGCAGAAATAGAGTTTCAAAGGAGATCTAATGAATCTGAAAGTATATTATTTTCTCTACCAAATAAAATAGGTAAAGATAATTTAATAGATCTTAATAAGGTAGCTAAATATAAAAAACATGTAAGAGTAGGGTTTGATTGTTTAAATTCCACTCAATGTCATCCCTGCGAAAGCGGGGATCTAGATCCCCGCCTACGTGAGGATGATAGTGGGATACAAAGGGATGACATTAACCCTAGCCTAGATACAGTCTTAAATGCTACTCACTATTGTATCTACTGTCATAAACAGGGAAAAGACTCGTGTTCTAAAGGGTTATACTCGAATGATTCTGCGAATATACTACCGACTACGCTATCAAAGTCGGGCTGTCCGCTGAAGCAGAAAATCTCTGAGATGAATTATGTAAAGTCCAAAGGATTCAATTTAGCTGCTCTTGCTATTATTGTCATTGATAATCCAATGGTAGCTGCTACTGGTCATAGGATTTGTAATGATTGTTCCAATGCTTGCATTTATCAAAAGCAAGAACCTGTAGATATTCCTCTTGTTGAATCTAATATTTTGGAAACTACTTTACTTCTACCTTACGGGGTGGAAATATATTTATTACTTACCAATTGGAATCCACTTAACATTTTTGCTCTGATGCCAAAGCCTCCAACTAATTACAAAGTTTTAGTAGTGGGTCAAGGACCAGCTGGGTTTAGTTTAAGCCATTATTTATTACGAGACGGACATACTGTAGTAGCTATAGATGGCTTAAAAATCACCCCATTACCTTTTGATATTAACAAGCCTATTAAATATTGGTCTGATTATAAAAAAAACTTATCAGAAAAAATACCTGAAGGTTTTGGAGGAGTAGCCGAGTACGGTATTACTGCAAGGTGGGATAAAAATAATTTAACTATATTACGTCTGATATTGGAGAGAAACAGTCATTTTAAGCTTTTTGGTGGTGTAAGTTTAGATAGTAATATAACTATGGAGCAGGTATTTCATTTAGGATTTGACCATGTTGCCTTGTGTATTGGAGCTGGTAAGCCTAAAATCGCCCAAATGAAAAATTTTCTTGCAAAAGGTGTAAAAACAGCCTCCGACTTTTTAATGACCTTACAATCAGGAGGAGCTTTTTTAGAACAATCTAACACTAATTTGCTTATTAGGATGCCTATTATTATCATTGGTGGGGGACTGACCTCCATTGATGCAGCAACTGAAAGTTTAAATTATTATAAGTTACAAGTAGAAAAATTTCTAAAGAAGTATGAATTGTCAGTTGAGGAGAATGGGAAAAATCATACAGAACAAAATTGGACAGATGAGGACAAATTAATAGCCGAAGAATTTATCTCGCATGCAAAATTATTTAGGCAAGCACAAAATAAAGAATCTATAAAGAAAATCTTAGATGAACTAGGTGGAGTAACAATTTGTTATAGAGGAAAGTTAAAGGATTCTCCTGCCTACAAGTTAAATCCTGAAGAAATTATGTATGCTATGGCTGCAGGTGTAAATTTTGCTGAAAATATGATACCTTTAGGCATTGATGTTGATCAGTATGCTTACGCTGAATCAATAGAATTTGATAATTTAGGTATAAGGAAAAAATTTAAGGTAAGGACTGTACTTATGGCAATAGGTACGCATAAAGATAATAGTTATTTGGAAGACATATACTCAAATGATTTGAGTATAACATATTTTGGTGATTGTAATCCTCAATATTCTGGAAGTGTGGTTAAAGCCTTAGCAAGTAGTAAAGAGGGGTACAAGTTTATTGGGACAAAACTTATCAAAAATAAACCAAGTTTTTTTGGTAATAATCTAGATTTTTTCGCTAAACTAGATTATTTACTAGCTAGCCGTATCGAACGGATTAATATACTATCTTATAAGATAGTAGAGCTGGTAATACATTCTCCTCTCGCTGCTCAAAATTTTCAACCGGGGCAATTTTTCCGTTTACAAAATTATTCTAGTGATATTTCAAAAATTATCGAACCATTGGCTGTCACTGGAGCTTATGTTGATGCAGAAAAAGGGTTAATTCATTTAATAGTTTGGCAAAATGGTAAATCAAGTAAGTTATGTAGATATTTATCGCAAAATGAACTAGTAGTACTAATGGGACCTAGTGGTAAGCCAACTGAGATATTAAAGGATAGCAATGTAGTGCTTGTTGGTGGAGGAGTTGGAAATGCAGTTTTATGCTCAATAGCTAAGGCTCTTAAAAATAATAATTGTAAAATTATATATTTTGCTGGTTATAAAAATTTACAAGATAGGTTCTATCAAGAGAGAATAGAAGAAGCAGCCGATATAGTAGTTTGGTGTTGTGAAGAAGGTATTTTATCAAAAAATAGGGCGGAAGATATTAGTGTTAAGGGCGATTTGGTGTATGCTATAATGGGGCATTGTTACCTTTGGAAAAATTTGAGCATAGATAGAATAATAGCTGCGGGTAGTATAGAAATGATGGAAGCTATAAGAGATATAAAAGATGATTTTTTTGGTAATAAAACTCAATTAATAGTAAGTCTTAATTCTCCTATGCAGTGTATGATGAAAGGTATTTGCGGACAATGCATTCAGAAAGTTACAGACGAAAGGAAATATATTTTTACTTGTGCTTGCCAAGATCAAGATGCAAAAATAGTTGACTTCCCAGGGTTTAAAAGTCGTTTAGAACAAAACTCTCTCCAAGAAAAAAATTAAAATGACAAAAATATATAGATATATAGACTTACCAATTGCTCTAATATACTCAAATGATTTGAATATATTATTGGTATCAGATGGGAACTTCTTAACAGGTTTATATTTTGTAGGGCAAAAACATATGCCAATTTTAGATAGTAGCTATCATGAGCAGCAAAATTCCAGTATATTCGATCAAACTTACCAAGAGCTAACAGAATACATAAATGGTACTAGAAAAGAATTTACCGTACCTTACCGTTTCACGGGGACTAATTTTCAGGAGAAAGTATGGTCCACCATCTCTGCCATCCCATATGCTAGAGTGATGAGTTACAAGGATATTGCAAATTTAATATTTGCTCCTAAAGCTGTACGTGTAGTAGCAAACACTGTGGCACGCAACACTTTGTCAATTATAGTGCCATGTCATAGGGTTATAGGTACTGATGGTAGACTAACTGGTTACGCTGGAGGACTTGAACTCAAGAAAAAACTTTTAGAATTAGAAGAAGGCTGTTTAAGGATATGATTGCATCGAGAATGTACTATACTTGATAAAAATCAAGAATTGCGTTGTCGTCTTCAGGGATCGTAGGTCACAACTGTCGAAAGTTAGAAGGTATAGGTGGTTTTAGAGGATTTTCATAAGTAAAAAAGTAGATATAATCAAGTATTAGTTAAACATAAAGTGTAAATTGTAATCATCTTTTGCCCCCCTATTGTAATAAACTATTGCCCCCCCTAACCACATAAAAAAATTAGTTAATTTTGGTTAAAATTCAGATAGAATTTTCTAAAATCATTGTAATTTTTAGGGAATGTTCGTCTAACTGTGTCAAATAGAAAAAGATAATCTTTTAAATATATAAAATAAAGATTATTGATGTTGTAAATAGCGAAGAATGTGGATAAGTTACTATCAACTTATCCACATGTTCTTCGCGTAAAATAATAGGAAATTTGACATGAGTAAAGCAATGAAACCAATTCAACTAGATAAAGTATCACAAATACTTAATCAAGATAAATGTATGGAGATCATACAAGGACTATACCAAGGCAAGCCATTACTTGGTCCAAGTGGACTGCTAACGTCTTTAGTGAAAGATTTTACGGAGCTTGCCCTAGAAGGTGAAATGGATTCTCACTTACTAGAAAATAGTTTGGAACAAGGTAGTAACCGTAGAAACGGCATTAATACTAAGACTATGAAGACGGCTACAGGTTCCTTCGAACTTGAAACACCAAGAGACCGTAATGGTAGTTTTGAACCACAATTGATTAAAAAAAGACAAACTATTTTAAATGAGGAGCTGGATAATAAAATATTAGCTCTTTATGCTCTTGGGACATCTTACGAAGGGATTGCTGGACACCTACAAGAGATAATATGGTGTAGAGGTATCAGCTGCTACAATTTCATCTGTTACCGACAAGCTGATGCCGCAATTAAATGAATGGCGAAGTAGACCACTTGAAGCGATGTATGCGATAGTTTTTCTTGATGCTATGTTTTTTAAGGTTAGACAAGATAACAAAGTAACAACTAAAGTTGTTTATAATATTATGGGGATTGACCAAAATGGTCATAAGGATATTCTAGGATTTTATGCTTGTGAATCAGAAGGATCACATTTTTGGTTAGGTGTTCTTAACGATTTAAAAACACGTGGTATGAGAGATATATTAATAACCTGTATTGACGGGCTAGAAGGTTTTCCGGAAGCCATTAATACAGTATTTCCAAAAACTGAAATACAGCTTTGTATAGTACATCAAATTCGTAATTCTTTAAAGCATGTAGCTAGCAAAGATCAGAAATCATTTATGGTAGATTTAAAGATGATTTACCAAGCAGAAAGTAGAGATGTGGCAGAATATAACCTGCTACGACTTGAGGAAAAATGGGGTAAAAAATATCCGATGGTTATTAAATCTTGGCAACAAAATTGGGATAATCTAGCAACTTATTTTAAGTATTCAGGCGAGGTTAGAAAGCTGATTTATACCACCAATCCGATTGAGGGTTTTCACCGTCAAGTCAGAAAATATACTAAAACAAAAGGAGCTTTTACTAGGACGTGTCATCAATTAAGTTGACAGGAGTGTTTGTTTGTTGTGTAATAGAGAAAAAATTAAGGATAAATTTTCTCTATGCGTCGATATGCTCTACGTGACGATCAATGGGATCGGATTAAAGATAACCTACCTGGAAGGAAAGAGTCTGTTGGTGTAACAGCCAAGGATAATCGCCTATTTGTAGAAGCAGTCTTGTATCGATATAGGGCTGGTATACCTTGGAGAGACCTACCTGAACGTTTTGGAGATTTTCGAGTGATTCACCTACGTCATTCAAGGTGGAGCAAGACAGGTGTGTGGAAAAAGGTTTTTGAGATGCTGGCTGAAGATTCTGATAACGAGTATGCCATGATTGATTCAACCATTGTTAGGACTCATCAACATAGTGCTGGTGCTAAAAAAAAGAGTTAGATGATGACCAAGCAATTGGACGAGGTAAAGGGGGGCTGAGTACTAAAATCCATGCCACATGTGATGCTCTAGGGAATCCAACGGGATTCCATCTTACCCCGGATCAAGCTCATGATTTACAAGGATCGGATGTTTTGATGAATGAATTGACGAAAGCGGATGCTGTACTTGCTGATAAGGCTTATGATGCCGATGTACGTATGCGAGATAAGCTGAAAGATAAGGGATGTATAGCTGTGATTCCCCCAAAGAAGAATCGTGTGAATCCAGCTAAGTATGATAAGGACCTATATAAAGCTAGGCATTTGATTGAGAACTTTTTTGCAAAATTGAAGCAATATAGAGCTATTGCAACACGATATGACAAAACATCTCAGAACTTTTTGGGTGCTGTTTATATGGCTTCCATGGTAATTTGGCTCAATTGATGACACACCCTAGTTTGGTTTTAGGGTAAGCAATTTTATCTATAGCTTCTTTAGTAAAATTAAATGAATAGGTTGCCATATTACCCTCTTATTTAAGTTATTGCATAATTAATATAACCTAAGCCACTTTATCGTTTCAAAAGTTAGATAGATAGTTAATTTCAGATTGACTTAATAGATGATTAAATAGCGTCAATAAAAACAAAGCAAGTCTTAATTTATTTTCTTGTTTTCAAGTATTAAACTGTTTTATTTATAAATATTAATTTTCAATTTTAAGTATTGACTCATTTGTTCTAATTATTAATTTTTTTTGTTTATATTAATAACAATTTCAATGAAAATATGGAGGAAGAAGTAGCATTTCTCATGCTAATTATATGCTATGTTTTAAGAAAAATGACCTTAATTCTTATGACAGATTGACAAACATATTAAATTTAGATACTTTTAAATCTTAAAGTTTGAGTAAATGAAGAAATCTTATAAATATTAGGGTTTTAATGACTAAAAAGGAGGTATTAAATGTTAATTTTAATAAAAAAAGTAATTAAGTCAAGAATCATGCCCCCTTGGTTTGAGACCAGAGGGTCGGGAGTTCAAATCTCTCTGCTCCGACCACTTCCTGATACGGCTTACATAATCTTAAGAAATTCTTATGATTCTTCTCAAAGTTTTGTATGCTACTTCCATGCCGTTTTTTCACAAAAGTTGCCGGAATACGACCCTCAAAAAATCTTCTTTTTAACGAGTGTTTTGAGGGGGGAAATATGACAAAAACGTTAATTTTTCCGACAGCTTAGTTGAAAATCCTGATACCATCTTTTATAATATAGTAGGTAATTTTATCCCACCTGAGTGGCGAAATCTTACTAACAATTGTGGGAAGCGATTAAGTACAACTTCTCGTCAACTTTTGTCGTTGATAGTTTCTCGTCTACAATTTGATAACAAGAGGGATAGACCAGTAGAAGAATTACGGGAAGGCTTTCTTTTCTTCCAACAAGAGCTAGGAGTTGGTCAAAAACGGGTAAAACAATGTCTGTTAGAACTGAAAGACAGTGGTTTAATTGATTTTTATTCAACCATTCTGATTATACATAATATGAGATGTCCTCATATTCAATGTATCAAACTTCTTAAAAATTTTGTCAGTTTCCGTAAAACTAGTGACGACTCTAACCAACAAAAATCTTCAAAGCAATCTGAAACAAACCATAACTCAATAGGCCAAAATATTCAACCTAACTCGAAAAAAATTTCCACCACACAATATAATAGATATATATAGTGAAACACATTGAATTAGATGAGTTTATATGATATAAATAAGAGAAAAAATGTCAACAAGCCCATATAGTCGAGATTTAAGAGAAAAAGTAATAAATTATATAGAAAAAGGTAATAGTCAAAGATCTGCTGCTAAGATATTTGATATACACGAGAATACAATTAGTCGTTGGAAGGTAAGGAAGAAAAAAGAAGGAACAATATTAGCAAAAGTAAGATTAGGATTTAAAAGTAAAGTTGACAAGCAACAATTAGAAGATTTTGTCAAAAATAATTCAAATATTACGCTAAAAGATATTGGTAAGAAATTTGGGATTACAGGCACTCAAGTTGGAAGAATATTAAAGAAGTTAGGCTATAGTTATAAAAAAAAACCTTTAGCTATTTGGAAGCAAGTGCAGAGAAACGATCTGAATATTTAGAAAAGGTCAGTAAATATGACAAAGAGCAAATAGTATATCTTGATGAAAGTGGTATAGATAGGACTATTTGCCAAGATAGAGGTTGGGGTAAGATAGGAGAATTGTTGCTAGGACAAAAAAGTGGTAAACAGTATCAAAGAACTAATATCATAGCTGGTTTGGTGAGTCTATAATATAGTTTGTGTAAGTTGCAAAAAAAGCAGTAAGAGAGTACTGTAAAAAAAGTAACTTAAACAAGGAAAAATTATGGCTAAAAAAATAGATATACTCAATTAACCTGAAGAGTTGCAGAAATGGTTAACGGTAATAGTTTGGAAATTATCGTTTATTAAGGTACGTAACCTATCTTTATAATCACCGATGTTGCTAAAAAATTTGTTTATTGCTTCCGAAAATTGTTCAAAATTATGATAAAATTTATTATTAGTTGTAATACGGTGCATAAACTTCCATAATCTCTCAATTGGGTTCAGATTTGGACTATATGGTGGCAAAAATACTAGCTCTATTTTCGTATTTACTAGGTATTCCTTGACTTTCTTGGATTTGTGGTAACTAGCATTGTCACAGATTAAATATATTCTCTCCTTGTCACTATTCTCCTCTTCTAACTTTTGTAAAAAATTAACTATCTGCTCCCCATTTATTTTGGGGTTCTCTGTACTTACTAACTGCAAATCGGCTAGGTTAATAGCACCAATCATGTGCTTTCTTTTCCAGCCACTGAATGTTGGTAAGGTTTTATCTTGGTTCTTTCTTATCCAACCACACCTTGCCCTTGCTTGATACTGAGGATGAACACCATCCATAAAATATATAGCTTCCTTATCTCTGAGATTCCCTTTTAGCAAACTGTAGTTTAACTTAAATAATTCTTGCTTGTCAAAATCCAGCTTAGCCGGTACTATTTTCGGCTTCTTATAAACAAATCCCAGTTTGTATAGTAATTTTGTTACTCCCGTTATCGTATATGTCACACCATATTTGTTCTCAATGTGATGCATAATATCTTTCGCATAAACATAATTATTTGCTTCTAGGTGAGTCACTAATTCTGTCTTCTCACCATCACTTAATTTGCTTGCACTACCCCCATTGTCGGTATTAAGCTTATTGGCTTTTTGATAATCAACAATATGTTTTCTTATCGCTTCGTGGCTCAAGAGTAGTACCTTAGCAATCTCTACATTACTATACCCATCGTCATACATCAAAACTGCCTTAATACGATCACGTATGCGTCCATCTCGTTCTGTCTTATGACGTTCCTTCAACTTTTCTCTTTGTTCTTCTGTCAATACATTCTTACTCATAATGTCCTAAACTTTATAATATCTCTCCTATCTTTGCAACTCTTCATTTATGAGTAGTATATCAACTAATTTTAGTTTTCTTTCGATCATTGCTAAAAATCCTTCTTCTTTAACCTCAAAAATTGTTCCATATATGCCAAAATCCTTAGCAATAGTTATTTGTGGTAGTAGAATTACTAAAATCATTGTTAGTATTCGTTTCATTTATATTTTCTTTAAATCTTTACCAATTTCTCTCCATTGCTCAAGTATCTCTGGTTTACTAGCAAGTACCATTTTACTAACTAGCAACATGCCATACAGAGCTTGGTCATCTTTTGGATGCAAGTAATCTAATCCTGCTTTTATTATCAGCCCACCCAGCATAATCTTTTTTCTAGCATCTTGTTTGCGTTCTAAATAATTAGTACTTTGATTATTCATACTATACTTGTAATTGTTATATGTATTCATATTGTCTCTGTTTGCTTTGTTATAAAACGGATACTGAATTTTTTCGTACATTTAATCTCTCTAATTTATTGTTTAATTGGTTGTTATTTGATAGTTTTTGCTGTTTCTTAATATTTGTTCCTTTTGAATCATCCCCTAAATCATCCTGCTTTAGGTTACTGATTAGTTTTGCTAAATTCTCTATTACATTCTGATGTACTTGCCTGCTTATTGATATCACTCCTTCTCCCGTAATAAATTCATCAGCTGCAAATATTACTTTAGTTCTTTTATCTTTATATTTTTGGGCTTCCTCGTTTATTAGTTCTATTGCCTGATTAATTTGGCCAAAAAATAAATTGCTCTCTTTTGGTTGTTGGTTTATTCTTGCTTCTTCTAATTCCTTACTTACCCTTTCTTTTTCTAGCTTTAATATTTCTTTTTGTGATACATACATAATCTTGCATTGATTACCAATATCACCAAATAACAAAAACCCAAGCCAACCAATTCCAACCCCAAGTAAGATAGACACTAGTAAAACAACAATTTGTTTCTTGCTAAATTCGTTATCACTTCTTATATTTATGTTCCTATTCATCTCCATACACTTACCGTATTATTACTTATCCATTTTTTCTGTAGTTGGCAGAATAGCTAGCTCACCATATTTTTTTGCCAAGGCTTTTACTGCTTCATCTTTACTAAGACCACTGCGTCTTGCTTCTAATAAATATTTAAAATCAGCTGCTTCTGTTGAGTATAATCCTTGCGAATATGGATCTAGACTAAGGCGTCCAACAACTTTTAAGCCAGTAGATATCAACAGCATCTCGGCATATTTACTTGGTATACTCGATGAAAATCAAGAATTGCGTTGTCGTCTTCAGGGATCTTCGGTGCTCACGTACTAAATGTACGCTCCGCTCCTCGACCCTTCGACTCCTAGCACTTCATAATTTTGATCTTCGTCTATCAACTCTTCATTTACGAGTAGTATATCAAACTAATAGACTCAATCAACGGTACAATATCTTTAAAGGCTTCTGAAGTACTAAATGAGTTTAGTCCTTTCTCATCTTGCTTTAATATTACCGTCCAAGCACTATTTTCTAAAATGCTCCTACGCTCATCACTTTTTTGAAAATCAGTAAAATTTTGCACACAAATCACTAATGAACCCCCATATTTTCTAACAGTTCTACCAAAACTTTCTAAGAACTTGGCTGAATAATCTAAAATCATCCAAGCTTCATCAACAATAAGTAAAAATTGCTTCGACCTATCACCACATAAGAACTGCATAGTTACTTGCATCAATACTACCTGTAATATTACCGCCAGTAATACTGGATCATTCTTGACCTCCTCAAACTCAAAAATGGTTAGTATTTCTTTAAATGATGCAGCTTTACCTTGCTCAAAAAATTTACCATGTACTCCTTTTTCACTATAAGGGTATAAAGTCTCAGCAAGAGCTTTTGCTGTAGTTGCCCCCTCTAATTCTTCTAATACTTTAGTAAGTTTGGTAATATCTAGCGTAGTACCATGTTTTTCTATACCCTCATTTATTGCTCGTTCAATGATAGCTTCCTTATGAGCATCCTTGCTAATACCACACATAGCACCAATAATGCTTTTGGCGTATATGATACTATCTTTAGTAACAAAATGATTACCTATCTGTAATATCTCTATTCTTTGATCTAGGTTTATTTGGTCTTGATCCTTAGCAGTAAGCATCTCAATTTGTTCTAAGGACAAACCAGTAACTGATCCTATTTCCACTAAATTACAATTTCTAGCAAGCATAGAAAGAGCCTTAGCGTGTTTTGTTCCACTACCTGCTATTTGAGCAAAAGGATTTAAAGAAATATTACTATGCTGATTAAATCTAATTGTTTCTCCGCCAATTAACTCACAAATATTTTGGTAACTACCACCTATATCTAAGATAAATACTGAAGCGTTTTGTGCTAGCATTGAGGTAGCTAGTTCTTGCAAAAATACTGACTTACCTGAACCAGATGGTGCCATAACAGCTACATTGTAATTACCGCTATTAATTCTTACAAATGGATTCCAATTAAATAACTCACCTCTGCGTCCTATTAATAGAACTCCACTTTGATTTACTCCTTTCCACTCACCATGGATCGGCAACTTGGCTATCACTTCTTTAGCCTGAGCAATTTTAACTAGCTGGAAATGCTGTAAAAACTTCCAGCTAAGTGCCTGATGCATTGGTAACTGAGATAACATTGCTGGTAATTGGAGATGCTTGTTAACTTGTAATTGGAAGTCGTGTGCATTATATAGGCTAATTAAAGATTCCTCAGCTATTTCTATTTCTGACTGAGGTGCAGTAATCATTATTTGCAGTGATTCTGTCAAAAACTGCTCGCCATTTTTAGCTTTAGCAATTATCTCCCGCCACTCTAAAGCTTCTTTCTTCAAATTAGTATCATGCCTTGCATACCATTGTTCAGCAGCATGTATGCTTCTATGTCCTCTTGCTAGAATTTTTGAGCTTTGTGTTTTACTTACATTATTTGCCACTGTGTAACTAATTATTAGCCTTGCTGGTAAACTATGATCACTGGCTGAACCAAGTAAATTAATCATCTCCAGTAATGACCACTGCTCTGGTAGCATACTTGGGTAAAAACATTTAGAGACTAACTTGTTAGAATCTAGGTTAGAGGCTAGTTTATTAGATGTTAATTTGTTTGGTTTTAATCCATTATCGTTATAAATACTATCTAGATGAATTAGGCAGTCTTCTTTAACAATGGTTCTTGAAAGTGGTGTCAAGATTTGATTAGCTAAAGGGTTTATTGGATCATATTTACGGCTTAATCTTTCTTGCATTTGCATTTGTGCCATATCGCCTGCTACAAACATTAAATTTTGTGCATCACATATATGGGGAGATAATTTTATTGCTTGCAGCTTTTTTACTAATTTGCTTTGGAACGCCACTACTTCTTCGATAGATTTTATACTATTATTACCTTCACTTTTTTTGCTAAAAGAAACATATATCCGAAAATCTTTAGCCATCCTTCCATCTGAACTTGTAAAATCTTTAGCACATTTACTAATAAATTCTCTACGGAATTCTGTTAATTGCTGCAACATCTGATTAGAATTGGTTCTAGCATTACTCCATAATTTTAATTTTTGCTCTATATTATGACTGGCAATCAGTAAAAATTGTAAATAGCAATTTACTGGTAATTCATTATTAAAAAATAAGCTTAAGTTTTTTTCCAAATTAACATCTGTTCCAACTATCGGAGCTATTTCTAGCATGAAGCCTATTACATTATTTTCATTAAAGAAGATATTACATTTAGGATCAAAATATCGATAACTTAGATATCCTGCTAAAGATTTTGCTCCTTTAGTATTTTGTTCGATATGTTCTTGCAACAGTTGTGTACTGCTGTAATTTACCTCGGCAGGACTAGCTAAACCGCAAATATTCCCTATATTTTGTAATAGATTAACTATGTTCATATGATCATCTCATTGTCTTATTTGATATATAACAAGTTGCCATCTTTAAGTACTTTCTGATTAGTTTCTTGTTGCAACTTTATTTTATGAACCTTATTAGCTTTAATGTCAGGTTTGTCCAAGTGTCTAGCATAGCAATTTTTTCCTTGACACTTTGCCCTTTCCTTTAATTCTACTTCGACAATTTCTCCGCTATTAATTTTTTGATCAACTATGCTCAAAGGCACACAATTAAAACCACTTGCGTCTTTGCAGCTAAAAGATGAACCATATCCACCACAGGCAGATAAACTAAATACTGTAATAATCAGTAAAATATTTGATATTCCTTGCATTACTGTTCTCCGTATTGTTTATTTGTTGGTTTTTTGGTTCTTTCCTTGGCTATCTTTTTATGGGTGGTTAATTCTCCGACAAAAAAGCCTTTCATGAAGACAACATCTACCTTTACTCCACTAGGTATAGTAAGAACAGGCGACATGTTCTCTGCCATTCTTAAGTAATAGTCAGCTATTTTCTCAGCAGCATTCGATGTTCCTGAGAGAATACCATCTGTTACCATATCCTTAAAACCTTTCTTTGGGCTAGCAATTGCTCCAAGGCCGGTGATAGTCATACTATCTAGACCTTTACTACTTTGGCTAAGCCCGCTAATAACTCCACCTATTAGGGCATTTTTTATATGCTTACTGCTCGTAGCTACTACTTTCCCCTTAATGCCATTCATACCATCTGGCCCATGCACTATTCCAGCTATGTTACTGGCAGTTACTAACTCTGTGATTGGATCAATACAAACCATTTTCTCCAAGCGGATAATTACTCTTTCGCTGGATAAGTCACCATAACTACTACCTAAAATACGGCAGGTAGTAATATCAAGATTAAAGTTCTTGGGTAAGTTGCCTCTTTCTGTTAGTCTAATTACTATTGGAGTAGCATGTTCATCTGGGGTATTTAATGCAGTAGATACTGCAAGACCACCAAGTAAATAGCCACTAACATAAGAAGTTTCAGGGATATAAATCTTAGTATCTTTTGGTTTATCAAATTCTATTTCACCATTTAAGTCTATAACACCAATATTTACATCACTGCCAAAATCCTTACCTTTTGTATTTTGCTCTGCTTCTTGGTGAATTTGACGCATTCTTTTTAATTCTTCTGTGCTACTGATCAGCTCATTTTTAGCAAAATTTAGTTGAATCTGCATTTTAGTTAGTTCTAATTTTATCTCTTCTTGTAGTTTTTGTTCTTTTTCTCTAAAGTTTGTTTCTGCTAACTGTAAGCGTTCATCAAATTTACGCCTATTGTCGTTTAACAAATCTTCAAAGTGGTTGTGCCACATTTTCTCCGGGTCTAACGCTTCACTTGCTACTTCTAATTTAGGTTTAGTATTATCATTAATAATTGCTTTGTGCTTAATTTTTCCTTGCATTATGTTGATTAGAACAAGTACTGTAATGATGCTACCACCCAAAAGCAGTAACAAGAAATTATGCTGTTTACGTCTAATATCCTTATTATTAGTTGTATCTAACGACTGTTTTTGACTATCAGCTATAAACGAACTAGCCACTGGAACTTTATCTGAAACCTTGAGCTGCATATTCTCTACTATTTTGCTCTTCCCTAATAAAAAAGAGAGTCTTTCTTTAAGCTTTGCAAATATTGTCATATCAGTCCCTATCTTGCTCCTTTGCTACTATCCAAACAAACCCTTTAGCTTTAGGAAGAAGTATGGTTTTGTCGATAGTGGTAGCTAAACAAAAATCAAATAGATTACTAAAATCTGCTTCTTTAAGATGAACTAAGTCTTGGGCTTTTCTGTTGATTACTACTAGTCTTGCTCCAATAAGCTTACCAAAACGGTAAATCCTATCTTGCTCTATGGAAAGTCCTATGTTACATAAGCGGTCAATTTTTCTTTTTACCTGAGTAACGTAATATTTACCTTCCTTGTCAGCAATCATGTTCCTTATCATTCCAGCAATTTCTTGTTCTTGGGTGTTTACTGAGCATTTATTGTTAACAGCTGAATTATTTAGGAAACCATTGGATGGCTTATTATAAAAACTATCCATGGAAATCTTGATAATTTGCCCTTCCATATCTTCCACTTTAAGTATTAAATCAGCAACATTCCCAGAAAAGTTGACTAAGGCTAGCTCCAAAGTCTGAGCAACTGGAATTTTCGGTAATAAAAATATGTTTTGTGCCTTGCTATCCGCTATTATTTTATACTTGCTTTCATCACCAATAATTTGTGCTATGCCTATTTTGCCAAACTCTATTCTATTAACGTTACTTGCACTTATTTTAGCCTTGATTTTATTGCCAGCTATATATTCAAATTCTTGTGCTGCAAGTGCTGCATTACTCGTTAGTATCATGGCAATTATTAGTATTATTTTGATCATTATTTATTCTCTTATTTTTCTTATCCTTTATTTTTTATCTTTATCATTTTCTTTGTTATGTTGTGCCGTTTCTTGACCTTCTTTGATTCTTACAAATTCTTTAAGTCTTAGCTGTCTACCTGCCCATTCATAAGATAATTGATAAGAAGCAGGACTAACCTCAAAGCCCTTATCGCCAAACCTTGAGGTTAGCATGCCAGCGGCTATTACCTGCAAATTCTTACTATCAACTTCCAAGCTTTTGATGGAAAAGTAGGTTGATAAGGCAAATTTTTTGTACTTCTCTTTGCTATCTGCAAAATAACTTTGAATATTTCTCATATAGGTAGTATCACTTTGAGAAATATATTTAAATATGATACCTGCTTTGTAATCTATTATTTCTGGATTTAAATCTAGTAATAATGGTAGGTACATTAAACTTGTTTCTTCCAAATATCCTTTGGAGACTCCATTATTACTAATCCATACTTCTTGGCTAAGACTTGGCATCAATATTACTTTCTCATTGTTTGTCAATAATTTAACTGATAGTCCTAAAGCAGTTAGGCAAAGCAGCAACGTCAGTATTAAAAACAAATTTCGCTGTCTTGCTACTTGCTCGATGTTACCTATTGCTATTATCTTTTCCATTTTTATCTCTGCTTATTCATATCTATTTACATTTAAATTAGTATTACTACATAAGCAACCTTACATGAGACTCTGGTAAATTAGCTGATATAATCAGCCTAGTCAGTGGTAGATGCCAATAGAGCCAACGCTGGATTATTCCAAGCCACCATTGATGCATAAACCAACCACCTATAGCAAAACCAATAGCACCACCAGTAAAAGACCATAGCACGCCTTTAAAACATAAAATGATTAACCCAAAGCTAATGCCCCCTATTATTGAACCAATAGATATGTTCCAAAATCTAACGTGTTTGTTTAAGCAATTATTAAATCGTACTCTTTCCATAATTGAATCTCACAAGTAAAAAACAATATTGTCACAATTTACACTTGATTTAAGTCATAGCAGCAAGTATGCCCATACAAACAGCACTGCTACCTATAAAAACTGTACCGCCACGAAATACCCGAACACGACCATCACCTTCAGACATAATGGCTGTGGTAATACCACCAATACCAGCTCCATAAACCCAGTAATCTGCGGCAAATTTTACCAGTGGTTCAGTTACACCTTTACCAAATTTACCTAAATCTACTGCTAAACTTTCTGATGTAATAAGGGTAAGTAAAATGCCAATTATTCCATAACTAAGATATAAGAAACTCTTATTCCAGTTGTCATCTAGACAATTTTGTTTGCTAGTTATTTTCTTTGAATCGACCATAATTCTCCTCTTTTGTTATTTTTTGTTACTTTCTCTGTAGTAAACGGTGTAACTAAACATTAAGTAATAAATTATGTGATCCTTTTAAAAATAAATAGGGGGCATTTTCCCCCATTATTTTTGAAGACTACATACTTAGAAAACAATACCCTTCAATTGCCAAGTATTGGTGTTTGATGTTGTCGTATTTTTAAAGATAATAGACCTCTTTCAAAACTAGACTTTAAGGAAGAGAGGTGTTATAAGTATCTGATTTGGAGTAATAATGAAATTCGATCAGGTTAAAGATTTGGAGGATGAACAGTTTCGTCGATTAACAGGAGTAAAGAAGGTGACATTCTCAAGGATGGTGGATATTTTGAGGCAAAGAGACAATTTGACTAAACTCTTAATAAAAAATAAATAAATTGTATTAATTCTCCTCTAATATTTTGATAGCTAATGTGTATAGTTCTTGTTCTATCCATTCTACCCTAGCTAGTTTTGCCAACGGTATAAAGTTCTTTAAAGTATCAAAAGCGATTCTTTTCTGTTTTTCTTTTGACTTAATGTAATGAAGAGTTTGCATATTATGTAACCTATCAGCAAGCTTGATATACCATGCATCTATATCTTCTGACTCACGTAATTTCTGCAAGGCATGTTCTCCTTCAATTTTTACTTTTTTTATTGCAATATCATCAAGCTTCGTCAGTTTGTTAACTAATTCTGCTATTTTTGTGCCAAATGAAAACCGTATCTGACTAATAGTAAGTTCTGTATCTTCTACAATATCATGCAATAAGGACGCTGCTATTATTTCAGTTTTACATGAAATTCCGGATGCTATTAATGCAACCTGTATTGGATGATGATAAAATGATTCGCCAGAGTGTCGTTTCTGATCTGCCTGGTGTTTGATAACGTATTTTAATGCCAGTTTTACAACAGGAACATCTATTATGGTACTGTGCCTTTTACTACATGCTTTAATTTTATCTAAGAACTCCTTTTTCAAAGATTCTTGTAGTTGCTGGCTATGAGACTCATGTAACGAATGTAGCAGGATAATGACTTTTTTACCGGTCATAAACGACTCCCTATTGAATGTTTACTCTGAAGCTTGCTTAGTCTATTAGCGACGAAGCAAGCCAATCTAATGAATAATGGATTGCCACGACCACTACGTGGTCTCGCAATGACGAGTTATAGACGCAGACGTCATTGCGAGGAGCTACTTTTAGTAGCAACTAAGCAATCCAGAAAAATGATTAGATTTGGATTGCTTCGTAGTGCTTACGCACTTCTCGCAATGACGATATCATTCTTGATCATGTAATGCCCCTGCTATTGATACTTCTTCTGTAGTTTCAGAGAAACAATAATATGCTGGTTCAACAAAATTACTCCAGTATTTTACTCCGGCTGTTCCAGAGTCTTGGATAGTTTGATAATAGGAATGACCTGATAACTCCTCAACAAAATAAGCAAATGCTTTACCTCTGGACATCATCTCATCACATAATATTTCTCTACCTTCTACCCCTAATTTATGTTGGATGATTTCTAGTAAACATTCTTTGGCTACATTTTGTATTTGAGATGATATTGATATTTTTTCCGTTAGTTTAATTGAGTCCTGATCTCCCAACTCGGCTCCTATGCTCAGAGTTAAATCAGCAAGGAACTCATCTTTAACAGTACCATAACCTTTTCTTAAATATTCTGACAAATATGAAGCAACCTCTTGTTTCCCTGCCACTAAATGTAAATATAAATCCCAAGCGGTGTTTTTTTGGCTATTATTAAATATTTCCTGGAATTCTGGAAGTTCAATATTTTTAACTGTCTCCAACATAGACATGTCTGAGTCATAATTTTTTAAAACTTTGTCAAAATCAATCTGATATTCTTTACTTAAATAGTTGTGAATTTGTTCTTGAACATGCATTGATGTATCAGACTTAAGTACTCTACTATATAAAAATTGCTTGCCTGGCATAGTTACCTCCCTTTAGTGTTATTTAATTGTAGTTTTGATCTATTTAATGGTGGTGGTGTATTAGATGGAGAATATCTACTCATAAATCTTCCTATCATACGATCTACTTTTTTAGTTGTCTCAGTTTCCATTTTTAAAGACTCATCTCTTTCTTTGCTTTTTAGTAGCGGTTTACTGGTGTTAATTGACTCTTGTGCTTCTAGCTTTAGTTTTACAAAAATATTCAATTTTTCTTTATCAGGATTAGATTCTGGTAATGCATCAGCCGATAGTTGTATTTTCTTCAGTTTTTCATAAAAAGATTTATCAGCTGCTTCTATCTTGGTCATTACTTTGTCTACATCTTTCTCTCCTTGTCGTCGTATTTTATCAAGTTCAGCTAATTGTTTCTCTACCGGAGTTAAGCCTAATTTCTTATACCCCCCACATATTTTTACAAGGTTCTCTAACTCTTCTAATGCCGTACTACTTGCATCTGCTGTTTTTTCTTTGTGATATACTACTGCATGAGTATCATAATGTCTTGCTACTGACTTAGCTGCTAGATCAGGACATAGCTCAGCAACTTTGTATAATGCTTTTCTTTCTTTTTCTCGCGAGCTAGTTAATGGTTGTAATTCATTTAAGATTGCTTGATATTTGCTAATTGCCTGCTCAGGAGACATGTCATGGATATACTGAGAATCTTCTGACATTTTTTCAAATAATTGTCGATTAGCAACATTATCACTCTTTTCTGTTAACTGCATTTCCTGTGATATTGATTCTGCTTGTCGTTTTGCTAACTCATGATGCTCTGTTGTTTTCTTTAATGTTTCTTCGGCTAATGTTTGTCTATCATGATGATATGTCTTTTTTTCTTCTTGCGTTGACAAATCACTATTTACAATATTAGCAGTAACTATCATATCCTGAGCAGTAGTGATATTTTGAGAGAGGTCGATTTCTTGTCCCTTATTTTTCTCCAAAGCTAGCATCATTCCTCGATATTTACCTTGGGTTACTGGCAAACTATAGACATGTCCTAGATGTTCTATATAGCCTATTGCCTCATCTCCTTCACCATTAAATCTTACTGGCTTTGGACTACTGATCTCTGACAATTTACCTTGACTATCATAATGAGCAGTAAAATATACTGCTCGGTCTAAGGCAATATTTCGACCATTTTCATCTTTTACAGCTAATGACAAATGCATAGGACCGCTTTTATTTACCAATTCTGTTGGTAGGTCTATGGTTCGATAGTTATTGATTTGCTTAAGAGTGCCATCTGACAAAGAGACTAGAGTATTAATTTTATGAGTTGTTTCCTTGATAGTAGCTAACTCATTACCTGAATCATTTCTTACTATTTGGCTTCTGATATTGGTTTGCCTATCACCATCTTGCCAATTTATTGTATGGAATCGATCAGCAAAATTATGGTGAATTTTCTTATAACCTGCTATCTCTGTTCTTTCTAGCTCAGCTTTAACTTTACTATTTAGAAATGCTTGATTAATTATTGCACTATTATTAACATTTCTGAGATATTTGACAAATTCCTGATCGTCATGGTAATGTACTGTTACATCAAGATTCGCAGCGATATAATCTTTTAAGATATTCCGCTGTTTTTTCAGGATTTCTTGCCTTATGGCTTCAGTGATAGGATCTAATTCTTCTTTTTTACCAAAGAAGCTGCTACTACTGACTGAATTAGCTAAAACAACTAAGTCTTGTGCTTCTTCTATTTGTTCTATAACCTCATTACTATCCCCTTGAGGAATATTAGTGGGTTGTGGGTTATCTTTCATAATCCTACTCTACTATTTTGTGTTAGAAACAATTTAACATTTGGTATAGCAAACTGTCGTCATTGCGAGACCACGTAGTGACCGAAGCAATCCATAAAGTAATTAGAAATTGCTTCGTCGTAGCAATGTTACTTCCTCGCAATGACGCATGTATACTGTCATTGCGAGGAGCTACTTTAGTAGCTACGAAGCAATCCAAA
Source organism: Candidatus Tisiphia endosymbiont of Ditula angustiorana (assembly GCF_964026425.1). Taxonomy (NCBI): domain Bacteria; kingdom Pseudomonadati; phylum Pseudomonadota; class Alphaproteobacteria; order Rickettsiales; family Rickettsiaceae; genus Candidatus Tisiphia; species Candidatus Tisiphia endosymbiont of Ditula angustiorana. The sequence goes on along the minus strand of NZ_OZ032143.1, from coordinate 1,309,931 downwards.
GCTTCTCGCAATAACATCGGTATGGCTAGTACTTACGTTATAAAGCTGCAAAAATAATAGAATTTGACTAGTGGAAGAAATTTGTGTATGATCATAGTTACACCTCAATAATGGTTGTAATTTAATAGCAGTGCTATTGGATTAATTTTGCTAGTAAGTACTTTAAAGCCTCGAAACCTTGGAGTACTTACTAGTTTATAACCTAAATGTAACATTCAAGTTTTAGCTTTATTAATAAGCTAAACACTTGAGCGTTACACTGGCTTTTTTAGTTTGAGACTTATAGCTAACCCGATTAGCATTAATCCGTCATTGCGAGGAGTGCATAAGCACGACGAAGCAATTTAATTTTTCTAGATTGTTTCGTCGCTACTAAAGTAGCTTCTCGCAATGACGCCAATTTATATGGCTAAATACTAGTCGGACAGCTAAACCAAAATGTGTATTTTGGTTCTAAAAAACTAGTCAATAGTTACTGACCTATTTTTTTTGGTCTCATACTATTTTTGGGAGTTTAATATAATTATTTTGGGGTGTCAAATAAATTATGTCCTCAGGACATAATTATTATTTAAATAGCACTTTTTATATTAGAAAATGGCTCTTGTTTATAAAATACAAGAATTTTTAAAGAGAAAATTCGACGAATTAAATTTAAAAAGAACGGATTTTGCTAAAAACAGCGGCATTTCCTATCCTACTGTAATTGATATAACAAAAGGGTATAAACTAAATCCTGATATAAGTACTATACTTAAAATTGCCAATTATTTTAGATGCTCACTTGATGAAGTTATAGGTAGAAATGACTATACTATTTTACCTAACACAAGAAATTTGGCATTTCATGAAATTACTTCAGAAGAGATAATAACTAATATAAGAAGATTTCTAGAAAACAAAGTAACGAAACAAAATCTAAATTTATATAAACTAAGTATAGATATAGGCTTTAGTATTAAACCTTTACATAGGTTCGTTAATGTTAATAGGGAACAAAAAACTTTTAATAGCCAAATCGCAGTAGCCCTAGCAGATTATTTTCAAATATCACTAGATGAAATGGTTGGCAGAATTAAGCCTACTACCTCTGATAATAATGAACCTTCTCAACAAAACTCCAATAGTGATACTGAGGTGAAGTAATAATAAACTGAAAACCCAAAATGTCATTGCGAGACCACGCAGTGGTCGTGGCAATCCATTATTCATTAGATGGGGTTGCTTTGTCGCTACTAAAGTATCTTCTCGCAATGACGGTGTGTTGCAAACCGACTCCTCATAATGACGGAGTAATGTTAGTCGTATTAGCTATAAAAACATTATATTGACTTTATACAAGTATATATTTAAAATCTAAGGTGGGATTACTGTAAAGTAATTCTGGAGGTTCGAAAGCCTCTATCTAACGGCGGTATGCATCAACCGTAAAAATGATGCTTCTCGATCTTTTTTGGTCGGGGGGATGGTAGAGTCTGGCTTAAGTGTTTACATTTAAGCTAGACGGTTACCATAGCTGTCTGTTAGCAGTCTTTCGAACCCCCGATCACCAATCTAGACTCATTTCTTCTAAAAATCTTGTCTTTGGTGGTCAAAAACTTACAGTTTATTGACATTCAGGGGAAGATTATATGCATTTAAGTTGGGATTGGGATACAACCATTTTTGCTATTTTTTTAGTTTTTAACTTAGCAGTAGGTTTATTTTATAGTCGTGGTATAAAAAATATTAACGAATATGCTATAGGAAACCGCAATTTCTCCACCAGCACTATAACTGCTACAATTATTGCCACTTGTATAGGGGGCGGTTTCTTTTCTGAGGCAGTTAGTGAATCGTATAAACAAGGTTTATATTTTATCATTCCAGCAATTGGTGAACCTTTGGCTCTCATAATTGTTGGTTACTTATTAGCTCCACGTATGGCAGAGTTTTTGGGTAATCTTTCCATAGCTGAAGCTATGGGTACTCTATATGGTAAAAAAGTTCAATTGGTTACAGCTATAGTAGGTATTTTCCTTTGCACCGGAATAGTTGCATTGCAATTTAAGGTTTCAGCTACCATGCTGCAACTTTTCTTTAATCTTTCTAGTTTTTATGCTGTTTTGGCAAGTGCTGTTATAGTAATATTATATTCGGCTTTTGGTGGTATAAAGGCTGTTACTTTTACAGATATAATACAATTCTTTACTTTTGGCACTATCATTCCTGTAATTACTTTAATGATTTGGGGAACTCTGCATGATCCTCATAAAGTTTTTGTAACAATTAATGAGAATCCTTTATTTGATTATAGGCAGCTATTTAATTTTAACTCTAAGTCTATAAGCTCCTTTTTGCTGTTATTATTTTTTCTAATCCCAGGTTTTCAACCGGTTTTTTTTCAAAGATTGGCAATGGCTAAGAATATCACACAAGTTAGACAGTCTTTTATAACAGCAGGTTTAATATGTCTTGTAATATTAGTAATAATAATGTGGGTTGGAATATTATTACTGGCAGACAATCCTAATCTTAACCCTAATAACTTGTTAGCCCATATTATAGAGAATTACAGCTATTCAGGATTAAGAGGACTTACTGCTATAGGTATTATAGCGATAATCATGTCTACGGCAGACTCATACATTAATTCTGCAGCTATATTATTCACTAATGATATTTTAAAATTATTAGATTTTAAGGTTATAGCTAATCCTACTAACATTACTCCATCATTACGAGAAGCCACTTTGGTGGCAACGAAGCAATCTAATGAATGTGGATTGCCACTACACTCACGTGGTCTCGCAATGACGCTGGGGATGCTTCGACGTAATAGTAATGATTTGGTTATATTACGTATTATTGCTGTTTTTGTTGGTATTTCTGCTATTTTCCTAGCTTTTAAAGCAAATAGTATACTTGCTTTACTGTTAATAGCATTAGATTTCTATATGCCTGTAGTTTCAGTACCTTTCCTCTTGGCAATTCTAGGCTTTCGTAGTAGTAGTAAAGCAGTATTAATGGGAATGTTTGCTGGATTTATTACAGCAGTTAGTTTTAAAGTCCTAAATGTAAAAATGGAGCCTATAGTACCAGCTATGGCAGCTAATTTGTTAACTTTGATGTTTAGCCATTACTTTTTTAAACAAGCTGGTGGTTGGATTGGGGTAAAAGACACAAGCCCCATCATCGCTCTTAGACTTGAACGTAAAAGAAAATTTAGGAAAATTATTAGTGCAATCAAACAATTTAATCTGATAAATTTTTGTAAAGGTAATCTACCAAAAAATGAAATTACTTATTTTCTATTTGGCTTCTTTGTAATAGTTTCCACTTATTCATCATTATTTACTATCCCAGAATATTATAGCACAAAATATGCTAATATTTATCACTTCATTCACCATTCAGTATTAATAATAGCTACCGGATTTGTAACTTATTCGATATGGCCTCCTAGATTTAAAAACGAGATATTTATCGCATTAGTTTGGAATTTAGGTATTTTATATCTGTTGATTTGTGTTGGAAGTATGTTGGTTATGATTAGCGAATTTCATCAACTACAATTAATGATATTTATTATTAACTTGTTAGTTACGGGAATATTGCTTAGGTGGCAGATAGCTTTATTTATCACAATTTTTGGCACATTTACATCATTACAATTTTTTAAATGTTGTATGGGTAAATATTATTTAACTAGTAATTTTGGTAATATACAATTCCAAATAATTTACCTTTTATTACTATTTAGTAGTGTACTAATAGCATTTCTGAAACCAAAACAAAAATATGAAGAATTGTCTGAGACCATGAAGAGTGTATGGGAAACAAAATCAAGAAAACTAACGCATGATTTGATAAAAATAGCACAACATGAAGAAGAGTTTTTTAATAGAATAGAAGCTCAAGAACAACAGCAACTTCATAGCTTGCAACTCCAATTTAAAGCATTATGTACAAAACTACAAAAAACAGCTAATAAAGACCAAATTTCTCGGATTACTGAAGAATTATATGAAGTAGCAAAACGAATAGAGGCTTGGGCTTTATATCTTTCGACTATTACTCACAGAGTAAGACGTCAAGTGCATATTAAGCCTACTAAAATTAACATTATGGATTTAGTAAATGAAGTAGTAGTAGAATGTGAAAAATTATCTGATCAACCATTACGGTTTGTTAGCCAATATGCAATAAAATATCATAATATAATATGCGATCCAAAGAAACTGAAGGCAGTAATAAAAAGCCTGTTGATTCATGCTATCAACAATAATGTTGATAGTAATCTAGTGAGTATTTTTCTAGAGGATGATGTTCTAGATTTTAAGGTAAATATCTCGGAAACTACTAAAAGTAAAAAATCAATTGAAGCAGTAAGACTAACAATAAAAAATCAAGGAGATCACCTTACGAAGCAACAACTTAAATTAATTTTCACTCCAACTTTTAGGGAAACTAATGAACTAACTTTTTTTGAGTGTTCTAATATTATAGATGCTCACTATGGGAATTTTAAGGTCGATAATAACCAAGATAAAGGTATAAATTATAATATCACTATTCCTGCTAATATTAAGGAGATTCGACCTAAAGTAATGGATTTGCCTGATATAAGGATTGAGAACTTTGAAAAGATTACAGAAATATTTTTACAGGAACAAAAGGACGATAGATTAAATATAGCACAAAAATTACTGCAAGCAGGGGTTGACTTTGATATTATTGAGCAAGCTACCTTACTTAAAAAGGAAGAAATTACCAATATTAAGGTTACTTGAGAACTGTTACTAGAGTCACTATAACTGCTTCGGTATTTTTATTATAGTAAAACTTATAAAATTAGGTGATATAAATAGAAGAAAAATATCAGTAATTTTTAGGAAATTATGTTATATTCTTGTCACCTAATATTATAGGTTTTACTATAGAAAACAATAGTCTTCAACTGCCAAGTATTGGTGTTTGATATTGTCGTATTTTTTAAGATAATATTTTTCCTAGTGTCTCTATTCTACCGCTGATCTATTAAATTTCGCAAAAAAATACCCTAGGCAAAAATTTTCTCTAGACTCTGTCAATTAGTGGGATTAAATGTGGTGTGGATACTACGCAGGGTGGTGGTCGAGTAGCCCAAGGTTTGCACTTCAGGCTCTCACAGAACCTTACTATTACCCACAAATATTAGAGTTAGCTAATTGATAACCTTGAACTAGATCAAATAACCGTTGCCATCCTCTCCACAATACAATAGGACCAGGCTCTAGATCATTTTTTCTTGCTAAATACCCACCCAATTTAGCAACCCATATTATAGCATTTTTTATTGTAGGAATTGTATTATTAGGGGGAGCTGCTTTGTGTATCTTTACATACAAAACTCGCCATTCTTCTTCAGCTAATATTACACTACATGGTAGATTAGGATTAGTTCTGCCAATTAAAGTAATAAAAAAAATTCTCCAAGCAATTATGCTCATGATTGTCAAGTATTTTATTAATCTTTCTCCTGTTGCAAGTCTACATTGTTCAACCCTAAATCCAGATTTTAAAATTTTATGAAAAATTTCAATTCTCCATCTTAAACAATACCATCTTACTTTCTCTATAGCTTCTTCAAAATTATTGATAACTATATTGGTTAGTAACATCCATTCTAATGGTGTTGTTCCACTAGGGGGACGACGCTCAATAACATTGATGGCATATACTGGTAAATTTGGCAATGTTTCTGTTTTATGTCTTACATTGTTTACAGGAGGATTCATTATAAATTTTCCAAATCTAACTTCCAAATGTCTAATCCTATTAGCTTTATTTTCTTGACTAGTATCTTTAACTGCTATTTCTCCAGCACACTGGAAACCCGATACTACCTTCCACAAATATTGTCTATCTTTTTTGGAATATTTTGACTTTTTATTTATTTCTCTATCCTGTGCAGCTCTAACTAAAACTTTAGATTTCTGAGCTTGTGCCAATTCAAAAAAATCATATATATCAGCTTCTCTATCACAAACAGTTATAATTTGGGTATTACTATTATTCGTTGCATTAATAGTGTTCTGTAATGCATTAAGCCACTTCATACTTTCTTTATCTTTAATATGTACCGCATTACCATGACTAGTTTTTTTTAACTGTTGTATTTCTTCAGGCACTGCTGGTCTATTGTGAATCTTTTGATCCAACAACCCAAGTGCTAATCCATTGGTAGCAACCGCAAAGGCAGTATGCATTATCAGACCTTTACATTCAATATTTTTAACATTCTTTCCCTCTTTTCTTGATAACACACCCAATCCAGTAGTTTTTTTATGACTAGTATATGTGATATAACTAGTATCTTGTATAACAAGAACTTTATCATGCTCTTTGATTCTTTCTACTGCTTTAGCAATATGGGCTTCTAATATTTTTGATTCCTTAACATTATCGTTTTTAAAAAAACGATATGCTGCTTTTGTTTCTGCCCAATTTCCACATGCTTGATTAATTGAGCTTTCAGGTATATTTGCAAAATTATCAGCTATCTTTATTAACCTATTTGTCAGCCTTTTATCACCCAAAATAGCTCCACTAAATTCCTCGGTCAAATAATTATTTATTATTTCTTGACTCATACTATACCTCTACAATGTAATATTTTAATTGCAAATCAGTATATTATTTTTACTTCTTTTTCACCATTGTTATTTTGTGGGTAATAGTAAGCTCACAGAACCGTACGTAACACTCTCGCGTTATACGGCTCTTCCTTTGGATTCACTTATCATGTACCAATGACAAAATGTGTGAGCTGATTCTGCTTTTAGTTTGCCTAAGTGTTTCCAAGCCTTATTCCATGTTGCATAACTCTCGTACTTCTTCTTAATAAATCGCACTAGATAGTTATTTATCACGTATTCTAGTTTGTATAAATCCGATCTCCTATAATGACCATAATAGTTTATCCATCCTCGAATAACCGGATTCACCCTTTCCGCTATATCTTCTAAGCTACCACTCACACTTACCTTAAGTTGCCACGTCTTCTTTATTTTATCTTTAATCATTTTCATAGCTCCTGTGCCAATTCCAGGCGTATATACAAGTTTACCGTGCCATATTCTTGGCTTAAAATCATACCCCAAAAAGCTAAATTTACGTGGTAAATTATGCTTCCTATGATCATGATCGTTTTTAATTCCTGTGTATACTATCTTGGTCTTTTCTAGGTTCAGCTCTAGCTTATATTGCTTTAGCCTTGCTTGAACTTTCTCTTTAATAAAATATGCTTGCTTCTCACTGCAACAATGAACCACAATATCATCGGCATATCTCTCATACTTTATATTGCTATGTATCTCTTGCATCCAATTATCAAAAGCTTCATGTAAATACAAATTAGCAAGTATCGGACTGACTACCCCACCCTGCGGAGTGCCTTTTTCCCTTGCTATTTCTATATTCCTGCCACTCTCTATTCCTGTCGCTTTCAAGAACCTTTTCGCATATAATACAATAACTTTGTCATCAGTATGTTTTAAAAGCATATCCAGTAATATATCATGATCTATATTGTCAAAGAATCCTTTAATATCAATCTCTACCAACCACTCATGCACAAAACACCTCTCTCTACATACCGTCACAGCATCTATTGCACTTTTACCGGGTCTGTAAGCATACGAGTTTTGGCAAAATTTGTCTTCTAGTATTGATTCTAGTCTATTCTTAACAACTACTTGTGCTATGCGATCACAAACAGTAGGTATCCCAAGTTGGCGATATCCCCCCTTAGCTTTAGGGATATTCACTAAAAGCACAGATTTAGCCATATAGCTTCCTGCTGACATCCTATTCCATATCTTATAGAGTTGATTATCCAAATCTCCTTCAACATCTTCTATAGTGATGCCATCAAAGCCACATGCTCCTCCGCTTTTTCGAACACTCTTCCAAGCATTCATTACTTCATCCTTGCTTACATCATAATGTTTAGTCATATAAGTATCATTTCCTACCTAATTGGTTGTTTGATCTTCTATCACTCCAAAAGTAAAGCCCTTTGCTCCAGTTTGTTTCCAAACCTTCATCGCTACTACAACTTTATCCGCCCCACTCCCATGGAAGAAAAGAGAATAGGAATGGTTCCCAAGTTCTAAGTAATAGCCTAATTCAAGTTCACGCCATCTCTATATCGACTGTCACTAATCCAAAACACACATTACCGATTAGTCCTTATCCTAGCGATGCTTGAGATTCCCTAGTTTTGACAGTATTTACTCAGATTTCGACACCTCATCGATTGGTTCGCTTACGCTCGTCTCCTTGAATCATACGTGACGATCTACATCGCCTTTTCCCCATCCGCTCAACACCATCTCCTTGAAAGAAACAGCACCGTGGGGTCGTTTGAGATCTGCTCGTGCTAGCCGATCTCGGTGGACCTACCACCATCTATTACTAAGCATTCAATAACTTACTACGATGAAGTTATTGATTCTTGGCACACTCAAACACTGAAGTTAGAACACAAACTTCAAATTTCGTCTCTAACCTCAGTGTCTATTCTCTACAACAAAAATAAGGATTAATTTTATGACTACCAAAACAAATTTGCCAATGAAAAAATAGGTGATTATATATATTTATTTTGGAATACCAAATTGTTCAGGTTTATTAAAGTTTTGCTTGATGTCTGATATACCAAGAATGCCAACATTGATATATTTATGAAGAACTAACTAAACTTGAATCTAGAACAAAAAATAGGGGGTTGGGTCTAGTGTTTGTCAAACAGTTTATAGAAGATTTGCATGGCGTATGTTGTTAGAAGTATCGAGGGTAAAGGCACAATCTTCGTATGTGACGTACCGGTTAAATTACCTTTACTTGATGGTATTATTTATAATGAATTGTAAGTGATGTTATAGTTGAAATATCATAAAAGATGTTTAAGCGAAGCATCTATACACTAGGAACTTTAGATGCTTATCAGGGACAGTTTTTTAATAAGAATAAACTCAGATCACTAGGTTAAGGGATCAAAAAGATAATTGCTAGTGCTGATAGCTTATTTATGGTACAATTTCTGTAATTAAATAATTTATTTTCAAATATAATCAAATAATATGACTATTGAACCTTATGATCAGAATACAACCAATCAAGATATTTATATGGAAAATAATACGCCACCAAGAATGAGAACAGGTACTGATGACTTTAAAACGTTATTGTTAAATAGTGACGTATTTGTTGATAAAAGTCTAATGGTCAAAGAGTTATTAGAAGATAGTGGAGATGTTATACTCATTACTAGACCAAGACGGTGGGGTAAGAGTTTGAATATGGACATGCTTTGGAAATTTTTTGAAATAGAGGTAGATGAGAGAGGTAAAGCTTTACCACTAGAGCAGAAGGTAAATAACAAGCTATTTACTGGTGGTATAATAGATTTAGGTTTTGACGAAACTAAAGAATTAAAACCTTTGAAAATTGCGAGTGATGTGAGTAGCATGAAACGTCAAGGTCAATTTCCTGTGATCTTGCTCAATCTTAAAGATGTTAAAGGTGGTAGTTATCAGGAAATTGAAAACGGCATAAAACGACAGATTATAAGTCTATTTTTGCAACATCAATATTTAGAACATTACATAAGAGAAAATACAGGAATACTGAAGGACATTCAGAAACAAGAACTTAAGAAGTATTTTACAGGAAACCTTGATAAAGATGACATAAAAAGTAGTTTACGTTTTTTAAGCGAATTACTCTTTAAGCATTTTAATCAAAAAGTGTATATATTGATCGATGAGTATGATACACCTATTAATAGTTCTTACCTTAAGTTTGGTAACAAGTCAGAAGAGTTTGAACAGGTACTTGAGCTGTTGCGTGGTATGTTGGGTAGTAGCCTAAAAAGTAATCCTTGCTTAGAGAAAGGTGTAATAACTGGTATATTACGGGTTGCTAAAGCTAATTTATTTTCGGATTTAAATAATGTTACTGAATATACATTACTTGATGAAGAATTTTCTAAGTTCTATGGCTTTACTCAGGCAGAAGTTGATGAGTTATTAACCGTCGTCCCAACTGAAACTGATCCAGATCAAATTAAAGGCTGGTATAATGGTTATAATTTCGGTGGTGAGGTAATTTATAACCCATGGTCAATTATGCAATGTTTAGCTCATAAAGGCAAGCTTGACCACTATTGGCTAGATAGTGGTGGGACAGGTCTTGTTGATAAAGTATTGTTATCAGATGAGATGCAAGAGGATTTACAAAACTTAACTGCCGGGAAAAGTATTACCTCCGTTATTACCAAAAAAATTACTTTTGCTGATATCGATAAACCAATAGGACTGTTTAGTTTGTTGTTATTTAGTGGTTATCTAAACCCAACTGCTATAGCACCAGAAAGAAATATTTATGAATTATCGATACCTAATGAAGAGGTAAAATACATTTATGAAGCAAGAGTATTGCAATGGGTGACTGATCAATTAAAAATCGATAGTTCTAGATATTATTCTTTTGTCAGCTTGCTACCTGTTTGCAAAATAGAAGAATTTAAAGAAAGACTACAAGAATTATTACTAAATGCTACTAGTTTTCATCAAACTGGCGAGAAAAAAGCTGAGCTATTTTATAGTGGTTTCATGCTCGGTTTAATTAACATGCTAACACCTGATTATATCATAGAAAGCGAAAGAGAAACAGGTACTGGTAGAGCTGATATTATGTTGCTACCTAAAATTGGAAAGCAGAACAATGCTATTATCATTGAATATAAAATATGCAAATCTCCTGATATTCTAGTATCTGTTGCAAAAACAGGACTAGAACAAATAGTGAAAAAACAATATGAGGCTAAAATAAAAGAATACTCACATGTTCAGAAAATCATCAAAATTGCCATAGCTTTTTGCGGCAAAGAAGTGGCACTGCAATATCAGATTGATGTATTCTTTAAACATAATATAAATACAAAAACATGAATAATGAAATTAGTTTAATATTTTTAATATATTGGACTTTGGACAAAAGGATTTTGTTAAGTGATTCATTTGAACAGCCAAAATGGCATAATTTTAAATTAATTGCTACAGCTAAAATTAGGGTATATTTGCAGCCAATGCAGTATAACAAAAATTAACCCTAGAAAAAAATCTTTGTAGTTTGCGATATCGAGAATGATCATTGCTCTGCCCATCAATTACCATTATCGAAAAAGTCAATATACGCTAATAGGATGATTCCTTATCATCACCAATGAAAATAATCTACATTATTGCATGCTTTTTAACATTATACTTGATTCTGCAACCTCAGATTGTGACTTTTAAATTACCCTGATTAAACATTTGATTAAATTACTAGTTATGTTAGCTCATTTATACTATAACTTCTAAAAAGAGTTCTATGTAATTTTAAGTAATAAGTAGTTAATTACAATTTACAAAAAAGTTATAAATCTAATTTAAGCAGACATATGAAGTAATATTTTAACATGGGAAACATCAATATTTTTTTTGGCATTCCAGATATCATACTGTTGCTGAAGATTAAGCCAGTATTCAGGGCTTGTGTTTGGAAATGCTGTAGATAAACGAATAGCCATAGAAGAACTAATGCTAGATTTTTCATTGATTAAAAATGATAAAGTTTTACGGGTAACTCCAAGCGATAGAGATGCCTCAGTGACAGTTAAATTTAAAGGTTCTAAATATAATTCTTTTAATATACTACCTGGGTGTGGGGGATTGAACATATATACCTCGTTTTAATGATAATCCAAATAATCAACGTCATAGGCATCTCCATTACTAAAACGAAATATCGGACGCCAGTTACCATTAATTTTAACTGACCAAAAGTCTTTCATATTACCTTGCAGCTTGTATAATCCGAGTCTTGGTAAATTTATGTTTTCTACCTTAGTTACAGCATTTAAGTCAGCTAGTAACAGCCTGAGTTTTTTTATATGATCACTTTGTATTTTTGTAGTATCGCCATTATTAAAGAAACTGTTTAGACCTTTATGGCTGAAAGTTTTGATCATATCATAAATAATATTACCTTATGACGATTGTAACATATAACGTTATAGTTATCAAGCTAATTATCTAGCCTAAACTATAATATGAATAAAAAGCAAGGTGGTTCAACTACAAATAAAACTAAATTTACAACTTAGACGAACAAACAAAGTAGTTACTAATTGAATTTTATAGTTTCAATTTAACAGATATTAATTAAAAAACCCAACGGGCTTGGTAAAACGTATACTTACAGCAAACTGCTTTGCAATCTTTTAGCAGTACAAATTATTTTAAAACTAATTCACCAAGTAAATTGTTGGTAAATTCTTCAGTTACCAGCTCATAATTGCAAAAATCAGGCTCTTGCTGTACTCTAGTAGCAAAATCTTGCCTTTGAGCAGTAACATTATCCATAATCTTAATTTTCTCTAAAGCTGCAGCCTTAAAATTATTATCCTGACTTAGGCTGAATGCGTTGAGCCAATATTTTTTGGCTTGCTCAAACAAACCTACAGACTCGGAATACTCAGCATATTTTAGCATTATATATGGATTTTCTTTATCTTGTTTTAGCCATGCTTTAAAACATGCTTTTATCCTAAATTCATTATTAACTACTTTATAGCAGTCAATTGCTTTAGCATATTCACCTTTGTTAAAAAATAGCTGACCAAGTTTTTCATATATTTTTGGTAGATGACTATTCGCCTCTATAGCTTTTACATAGTAAGCCAATGCCTCATGTTCACCATTCTGCTCAGCGATACTAGCTAAGCAACTATAGGCTATAGCCTTAAGATTCTTGCAGGCAGGAGAGTCCTGATAATCCTCTAGATACTTTATAGCTTGATGAAGATAAACTTGGTCAAGTTTATCTTCATCAATAGGCAAACTACTAACTTGGTACTCAAGATTTTCTGTTACTTTAGCATGGCAAGCCGTTATTAACTCTGCAATTTTGGCATGATCAGGTAACTTAACTCCACAGACACTGGCAAAGAATTTCACATATTCATATTGCTGCTGTAAACAATAACCATAGCCTTGTATCTGATGCTGAAGTTGAACATTACCAAGTTCAGCATATTCAGCAAAAATCTCCAATGCTTTCTGCAAGATCATTATGGCATTTGGTATGCTTACTATTTGCTCACAGTTAAGTACTTTTTGCAACTTTAATAATAAGTCCAGCTCTGAAAAATATTCATCTTTGTCATGCTTTGGCAAGAGGTTGTTGTAATTAATTGATGATGGTATCCAATCTTTAACAAGATGATAATTTTCGGAAAATGCATTGAGTGGATTGACATTTGAACACTTAGTTGCATTACCAATAGCCTTAACTATCACCTCTAATAGTTGATTAAAATTATTACTGGCAGTATTTAACAGATGAGATGAACACTCCATAGCTTTATTAGAAATAGTTATATTGACCATATCACCTTTAGCGTCAGAATATTTGGATGACGTGTCTATTGCCGCAAGTAAATCAGGTACAACTAACTCACCTTCGTCAGTTGGTTTATAGAATAGATGTATTGAACCATCATCTTTGAGCTTATTAATCAGTGCCTTATGCTCCTCTGTTGCCCTTTGATTATCTGTTAATATTTTCTCTATAGATTTTCTGATATGCTGAATATTCTTGTCTTTTGACACTTGGGTAACTACTAAAGATATGCTACCCTCTATAGTTCCAATATCATTAAAACTTTTTATAAAATTAGATAGTGTTTCAAGGAAGTCATTGCCTCTCTTACTCCTTAAATCTGATTCAGTTATCACCAACACAAATTTTAGCTGCTCTGTAGTTTCAAAGAGCCTTTTAATATAAAAGCTGTTAGCAATTTCTTGAACAGGATCAGTGTCATTAAAGCCAGGGCAATCCCAAATGATTAGGTCTTTATCTTTAGCAAAACATTTATTAGGAATCTTAGTCTCGGAAGCCAATTTATGACCAATGACAATATCATCAAGTAGCTCCATCGCGTCAATAACCAGTTCATCAGTTTCATCATCAAAAATCGCCTGCAACTTCCTACCACTAAACACATGAGCGAGTGTACTCTTACCAGCTCCGGTATTACCAAGCAGCAATATCCCCTTCTTACCATATTCCTGCAGGCGGTCGTTACCATCTCGGATTAGATTTGATACTTGCTTGATAGTAGCCTGATCATCATTATCAAACTGATTATCCCCATCTGCTACCTGAAATAATTTCACAACAGCTATCTCTGGAACATATTCTTTTACTTTTGCCTCCTCTATGGCTTTTAATTTAGCTGTTTCTTCTATTGCCTTAGCTTCCTCTTGCTCTCTAAGCTTTGCCTCTTGCTCAAGTCTGTCAGCTTCTTGTCTGGCTTTTTCATCTGCCTCTGCTTGTTGTTGCTGTTTTAGTATCTTAGCAGCTTTTTTAGTAGGATCTCTATTAATCTGTAATTCTGTTTCTATCTCCTTTGCTACAACATCTCCTATTTGGTTATTATGAAGGGAAAGAGTAGTAATATAGGGATTAATCTTTAAGCCTTCTGCTAGACCTTTAGCTCCTGCATCTGCTATCTGGTTATAATGAAGGTGAAGAGTAGTAATAGATTGATTAATCTTTAGGGCTTCTGCTAGACCTTTAGCTCCTGCATCTCCTATTTGGTTATTTCGAAGGTCAAGAGTAGTAATAGATTTATTATCCTTTAAGGCTTCTGCTAGACTTTTCGCTCCTGCCTCTCCTATATGTTCACCGTTAAGGTAAAGGGTAGTAATAGAGTTATTTCTTATTTGTTGTATAATAGCTTGTTTTAATGGCATTTTTCCTCTCTTTTATTTAGGTCAAAAGTGATAAGTACTTAGTAGTTATCAATAAAGTACTGTTAATTGTTTTTAACAATAGCCATATCAATCCATCTAAGATTAAATAATAATAATTTGTTAAACAACTAAATAACTACTTGTCACTATTTTTTAGTAAGAGTTGTGATTTTTTTAGCATCACTTCCAACAAACTGCTACATAACATATTGATTTTCAGTATTTTCTGCTGTTAAAGTAAATCCTAATTCTTTTGCACGTTTTTCAAGAGCCTGTACTAATTTGTTCTTGTATTTTTGTTATAATTGCTTATACCTTGCTCAACATATACTTGTCCAAATTTCAACAACCTATAAAATAAGCAAGCTATTTTCCTGGCAGTTGCTGTGATAGCTTTTGGAGTTCCTTTACTGATTTTTATTCTACGCATAAATGATCCAATAGCGGTTTTGGTTTTACCTGCTGCGGCAGCTGCAATTCTGAAAGCAGTGGAAGCTCTGTTGATTACTTTTCGAGTTCTAGTACTAAAGACTTTTTCACCAGTTATTTTATTAGCAGGGCTTAAACCCAACCATGAAGCAAAGTGGTTTTCTGACTTCCATTGCGACATATCTGTACCGACTTCAGATATAATTATTTGGATAGTTAGTACATTAAGTCCTGGTATTGTACTAAAGTCAAGACCAGTCATGTTATAGAGTTCCTGCTTAAGATTAAATTTAGGTCTGTTGCTACCGGTTCTTTTTGAGTCATCTTTTATTACTTCATTCCCTTTGGGTTCAAAATCTTTATAATGCCCTTCTATTTCAATATCAATCTCTTCAATTTTTTTTAGATAACCTATGTATAATTCAAACTCCTGCTTCAACACAAAGAGATGTTCCTTGCGATAATCACCTTGAAGTGACTTAACTATAGTTTCTTCACTACTTTTGATTCGGTAATCTCTAAATTTTGCCAATTTTACTGGATCACGCTCACCACCTATAATCGCTCTGATGATTGCCATACCTGTTGTACCTGTGATGTCGGTAATTACATTACGTAGTTGCATATTCATCTCTGTTAAAGCCTTTTGCATACGAAATACATGCGTTGTAGAGTTTTTGATCAGACGCTCTCTTTGACGTATATAACTTCTTAGTACACAAACACTATCTTCAGGTCTGAATGATGACTGTAATAAACCACAACTATGTAATTTTTGTAGCCATTGGGCGTCTTGTACATCACTTTTGCGTCCAGGGACATTTTTAACATATTTAGCATTGACTAGATATACTTCAAAACCTCTTTGTTCGAGTATTTGAAATACTGGTATCCAATACACACCGGTTGACTCCATAGCTATAGTTTTAATACTACATTTTTTTAGCCAATCAGCAATCTTATGCAAGTCATCAGTAAAACTCCCGAATCTTCTTACATATTCTTTGTCCCGATCTTGTGGAACACAAACATAATGTGATTTTGATCCTATATCAATCAGGATTGATAATTTGTAATGTATTGGTATTATTATCGTTGTTCATAATAAATCCTCCTTATAGTATAGTTGCACATTAATCTTAACATGAACCTGCTACAAGTCAGAGGGATTTAAAAAATTATACTCTTCCAAACGAGGTATCAATGTCTGATCCATCAATGTACAAAACACCATCCTCCAAAGTCACGCTCCTAATCGGGTACAGAAAACACCATTGAGCTTATCGACCATAACTCTTGTACAGATCCGGTTCTAATTTTAAGGTATTGCGTCAGTTTATTCCATTATAAACTTGACCGCGAAGCGTATCAAGTGTGGGCTCCTAACAAACTGGTTTGAAAGAAGGTGTTATTTATCATAGCTCACCACCAACAGTTTGTTTATGTTATTACATAATGCTTAGCATTTTGTTTGGTGCTATTGTAAAACAACTTAAACTTATATTAGTGAAAATATGAGGTAAAAATATCACAAAATATGATGCAAATTGTGATTTTTTATGATATAATAACTCCCCTACGATACAGATACTACTCAGTACTATATTCTACCAATAATAATGTAGCTAGACAATATTTAGGTAAGCACCGTGGCATTGAGATAATACTAGAAAATTTTCAATTAAGCGGGGATCTTAAAACTAACATGATGTGGGATAATGGAAGCAAACAATATTATCCAGCCTTAATTGCCTTTGCACGAGATCAAGAAGGTAGAATCACTGGTGGACAATCGATCTATTTAAATAAAGAAACAGGTGCTAAAGCTGATATTGCCGTTAATAAACGTTCATTTGGTAAAATTAGTGGTTCTTTTGTGGAAATTCAACAAGATAATCAACAGGAGTATAAGTTAAGGAATAATATAACAATTATAGCAGAAGGAGTAGAAACAGCTTTAAGCTTGCAGGAAGCAGGCATTAAAGGTAAAATCATCTGTAGCTTAGGGATAAATAATATCAAGAATTATCAGCCTACAACAGGCGAGAAGATAATTATTGCTGCCGATAATGATGGACAAAGTGCCATATCAGTTAATATTGCCACTAAAGCTAAAGAACAATTAGCAAATAAAGGGGCAGTAGTATCGGTAATAATGCCGCAAGATATAGGGGATTTTAACGATATGCTCAAAACTAAAGGGACAGAGTCTATTAAAAATCTTATAGAACCTGAAATAGCAAAATTAACAACAAATGAAACACTAAACGAAAAAACAATTAAATTTACTGAGTCATTAAAACCAATTGACAATAGTAAGGCTGATAATAATCAATCACAAATCAAATATATAGAACTAGAACTTGGAAAATCAACAAATAATAATGTGTTGCAGGAGTTTCAACAGCAGATAAAATCATTGGAAAGATTTACTACCAAAGAGAATATCAGTACAGCCTTACAAATATATAAGGAAAAAGGCATAGAGTCTTTTATTAGCTATAGTAATGATAGTTGTTCTAAAGCTATTGAGCAGAAAATAACAAAAGACTTACAAATAATGAAAAATAAGTTTGATCCTAATTATAATCTTAGTGCTGTTAAATTTTGTGATATAGTAATAGATGATTTTAAAGATAAAAGCTATCCAGTAGCAGAAGATTACTTAGCTGCCATAGCCAAAGATAAACGAGTGATGCAATATATCAACCCACAATCAATAATAGGTAAGGAAATAAGTAATGAGCTAAAGCAAGCATCAGAAATAAAGCAAAATCGCGGAATAAGAGTTATTAAATAAGAACAAAAAAAATATGTCAAATCAACTAAAACATGATGCATTGTTTAAAAAGATAATGGTCAATCAAATAGCAGCCAAAAAATTTTTGGAACATTATTTACCAAAAGAGGTTAAGGAAATAGTTGATTTAAGCAAAATAACAATAGAGAAAGAGTCATTTGTTGAGGACGACCTAAAAAGAGCTCTTAGTGATTTAGTCTATTCTGTTAAAACTAAAGATAATGAACAAGCCTTTGTGTATGTGTTGATTGAGGCGGAGATAAGACCAAAATATTGGATGGCACTCAAATTATGGAAATATATGTTGCTATTAGCTGAAAGACATAAAAAAGGTAGAGATAAATTACCTTTGATAATACCAATGGTGTTTTATCATGGTACTAGAAAGTTTAATGTGCCAAAGAACTTGTTTGAGTTATTTAGCGATCCTAAACTTGCAAAACAACTAATGTGTGAGGATTATAAGCTAATAGATTTACAAGCAATGTCTGATGATGAGATAAAGCAGAAGCAACATTTCGGTATGTTAGAATTTATGATGAAAAATATACAGAAGCGAGATATATTGAAGTTGTGGGATGAACTGCTAACAAATTTTAAACCATATATTAGTATAGATAAGGCAACAGGATATATTTACATAAAATCGTTTTTATGGTATAGTAACGCTAAGATAGAAGAAGGTAAACAACAAGAGCTAGAAAGGCTAATAGCTAGTCATTTAACTGCAACAGAAGAGGAGAATATTATGAGAACTATTGCTGAGAAATATATTGATGAGGGTATAGAAAAAGGTATCCAAATCGGTGAAGCTAAAGGTATCCAGATCGGTGAAGCTAAAAAAGCTGAAGGTAAAGCTGAAGAGAGAGTTGAAATAGCAAAAAAAATGTTAGTTCAAGGCTCTGATTTTGCCTTTATTTCTGCTGTAACTGGTCTTAGCAAATCTTTTATTCAATCTCTTGCTCAGAAAAAATAATTTATTTTTAGTAATATTTTGAGATAAGCTGAACAAAATTTTTATGATTACTAAATAGATTATAAAAAATAAATATAAATTAGCCATTTTAAGGGGGGTTATAGTGCAATTTTTCCTTTTTATGCATTTTTACATGAAATCATTAAAACGCCCTAAAAATGTCTTAAAATAGTTTTTGACATTGTTAATGAGTTTGCAAATTCATTGTTAGTTTAGTAATAGGAATATTACCGCCTGCGAAAGCAGCGATCTAAAACAACGCCTGAAAATCCCTAAGGTATTATAATTCCTGCCTACGCATGACACATTTTGCATTTAAATGATGTTATATTCTAGACTTTTGACGGAGCGACAATATAATATTTTGAATAAAATTATCAATTTTATTATGCTTTACTACGATGCAAGCTTTGTAGGTTAAGGTTTTTATGACTCGAACAAACTGCTTTGCAATCTTTTAGCAGTACAAATCACATTTTAAGTCGCCAAGTAAATTGTTGGTAAATTCTTCATTTACTAGGTCATAATTGTAAAAATCATGCTCATCTGCTCTAGTGGCAAAATTTTGCCCTTGAGCAGCAACATTATCCATAATCTTACTAATTTTCTTGTAAGCCGCAGCCTTAAAATTATCATCCTGACTTAGGCTGAATGCGTGGTGATAATATGTTTTAGCTTTCTCAAATAAACCTATAGACTCAAAATACTCAGCCTGCTTTAGCATTATATTTGGATTTTCTTTATCTTGTTTTAGCCATGCTTTAAAACATGCTTTTATCCTAAATTCATTATTAACTACTTTATAGCAGTCAATCGCCTTAGCATAGTCACCCTTATTAAAAAATAGCTGACCAAGTTTCTCATATATTTTTGGTAGATGACTATTCGCCTCTATAGCTTTTACATAGTAAGCCAATGCCCCATTTTCACCATTCTGCTCAGCGATACTAGCTACGCAACTATAGGCTATAGCCTTAAGATTCTTGCAGGCAGGAGAGTTCGGATAATCCTCTAGATACTTTATAGCTTTATGATAATAAACTTGGTCAAGTTTATCTTCATCAATAGGCAAACTGCTAACTTGGTACTCAAGATTTTCTGTTATACTCGATGAAAATCAACAATTGCGTTGTTGTTGTCCAAGACCTGCGGTGCTCACGTACTAATGTACGCTGTGCTCCTCGGCTTGGACACTCCTAGCACTTGTTGATTTTGATCTTCGTCTACCAACTCTTCATTTACGAGCAGTATACTTTAGCATGGCAGGTTGTTATTAACTCTGCAATTTTTGTATGATCAGGTAATTCAGCTTTACAAACACTAGCAAAGAATTTCACATATTCATATTGCTGCTGTAAACAATAACCATAGCCTTGTATCTGATGCTGAAGTTGAACATTACCAGCATATTCAGCAAAAATCTCCAATGCTTGCTGCAAGATCATTATGGCATTTGGTATGCTTACAATTTTATCACTAAGTACTTTTTGCAACTTTAATAATAAGTCCAGTTCTAGAAAATATTCATCTTTATCATGCTTTGGCAGGAGGTTGTTGTAATTAATTGATGATGGAATCCAATCTTCGACAAGATTATAATTTTTAGAAAATGCATTATTGACATCTGAGAATTTAGTTGCATTACCAATAGCCTTCACTATCACCTCTAATAGTTGATTAAAATTATTACTGGCATACTGCTCGTAAATGAAGAGTTGGTAGACGAAGATCAAAATCAACAAGTGCTAGGAGTGTCCAAGCCGAGGAGCACAGCGTACATTAGTACGTGAGCACCGCAGGTCTTGGACAACAACAACGCAATTGTTGATTTTCATCGAGTACAGTATCTAACAGATGAGATGAATACTCCTGAGCTTTCTTAGAAATAGCTATGTTGACCATATCACCTTTAGCGTTAGAATATTCAGATGACATGTCTATTTCCGCAAGTAAATCAGGTACAGCTAACTCACCTTCTGCATTTGGTCTATGGAATAGATGTATCGAGCAATCTTTGAGCTTATTAATCAGTACTCGGTGTTCATCTGTTGCCCCTTGATTATCTTTTAATATTTTATCTATAGAGTTTTTGATATGCTGAATATTCTTGTCTTGCGATACTTGGGTAACTACTAAAGATATGCTACCTGCTATAGAGCCAACATCCTTAAAACTTTTCATAAAATTAGATAGTATTTCAAGGAAATCATTACCTCTTTTACTCCTTAAATCTGATTCAGCTATTACCAATACAAATTTTAGCTGATCTGTAGTCTCAAAGAGCCTTGTAATATAGAAACTGTTAGCAATTTCCTGAACAGGATCAGTATCATTAAAGCCAGGACAATCCCAAATGATTAGATTTTTAGCATCTTTAGCAAGACATTTATTAGGAATCTTAGTCTCGGAAGCAAGTTTATGACCAATGATAATATCGGGAAGTGGCTGCATTGCATCAATAACCATCTCGTTAGTTTCATCATCCATAATTGCCTGCAGCTTCCTGCCACTAAGCAAATGAGCAAGTGTACTCTTGCCAGCTCCGGTATTACCAAGCAGCAATATCCCCTTCTTACCATGTTCCTGCAGGCGGTCGTTACCATCTCGGATTAGATTCGATACTTGCTTGATAGTAGCCTGATCATCATTATCAAACTGATTATTCCCATCTGCTACCTCAAATAATTTCACAACCTGTATCTCTAGGACATATTCTTTTACTTTTGCCTCCTCTATGGCTTTTAATTTAGCTGCTTCTTCTATTGCCTTAGCTTCCTCTTGCTCTCTAAGCTTTGCTTCTTGCTCAAGTCTCTCAGCTTCTTGTCTAGCTTTTTCATCTGCCTCTGCTTGTTGTTGCTGTTTTAGTATCTTAGCGGCTTTTTTAGTAGGATCGCTATTAATCTGTAATTCTGTTTCTATCTCCTTTGCTATTCCTTCAAGGTAAAGAGTAGTAATATGGGGATTAATCTTTAAGGCTTCTGCTAGAGCTTTCGTTCCTGCCTCTCCTATATGGTTATTTCGAAGGTCAAGATAAGTAATAGATTTATTATCCTTTAATGCTTCTGCTAGGGTGTGTCATCAATTAAGTTGACAGGAGCGTTTATTTGTTGTGTAATAGAGAAAAAATTAAGGATAAATTTTCTCTATGCGTCGATATGCTCTACGTGACGATCAATGGGATCGGATTAAAGATAAGCTACCTGGAAGGGAAGAGTCTGTTGGTGTAACAGCCAAGGATAATCGCCTATTTGTAGAAGCAGTCTTGTATCGATATAGGGCTGGTATACCTTGGAGAGACCTACCTGAACGTTTTGGAGATTTTCGAGTGATTCACCTACGTCATTCAAGGTGGAGCAAGACAGGTGTGTGGAAAAAGGTTTTTGAGATGCTGGCTGAAGATGCTGATAACGAGTATGCCATGATTGATTCAACCATTGTTAGGGCTCATCAACATAGTGCCGGTGCTAAAAAAAAGAGTTAGATGATGACCAAGCAATTGGACGAGGTAAAGGGGGGCTGAGTACTAAAATCCATGCCACATGTGACGCTCTAGGGAATCCAACGGGATTCCATCTTACCCCGGGGTCGAGTAGCCCAAGGTTTGCACTTCAGGCTCTCACAGAACCGTACGTAACACTCTCGCGTTATACGGCTCTTCCTTTGGATTCACTTATCATGTACCAATGACAAAATGTGTGAGCTGATTCTGCTTTTAGTTTGCCTAAGTGTTTCCAAGCCTTATTCCATGTTGCATAACTCTCGTACTTCTTCTTAATAAATCGCACTAGATAGTTATTTATCACGTATTCTAGTTTGTATAAATCCGATCTCCTATAATGACCATAATAGTTTATCCATCCTCGAATAACCGGATTCACCCTTTCCGCTATATCTTCTAAGCTACCACTCACACTTACCTTAAGTTGCCACGTCTTCTTTATTTTATCTTTAATCATTTTCATAGCTCCTGTGCCAATTCCAGGCGTATATACAAGTTTACCGTGCCATATTCTTGGCTTAAAATCATACCCCAAAAAGCTAAATTTACGTGGTAAATTATGCTTCCTATGATCATGATCGTTTTTAATTCCTGTGTATACTATCTTGGTCTTTTCTAGGTTCAGCTCTAGCTTATATTGCTTTAGCCTTGCTTGAACTTTCTCTTTAATAAAATATGCTTGCTTCTCACTGCAACAATGAACCACAATATCATCGGCATATCTCTCATACTTTATATTGCTATGTATCTCTTGCATCCAATTATCAAAAGCTTCATGTAAATACAAATTAGCAAGTATCGGACTGACTACCCCACCCTGCGGAGTGCCTTTTTCCCTTGCTATTTCTATATTCCTGCCACTCTCTATTCCTGTCGCTTTCAAGAACCTTTTCGCATATAATACAATAACTTTGTCATCAGTATGTTTTAAAAGCATATCCAGTAATATATCATGATCTATATTGTCAAAGAATCCTTTAATATCAATCTCTACCAACCACTCATGCACAAAACACCTCTCTCTACATACCGTCACAGCATCTATTGCACTTTTACCGGGTCTGTAAGCATACGAGTTTTGGCAAAATTTGTCTTCTAGTATTGATTCTAGTCTATTCTTAACAACTACTTGTGCTATGCGATCACAAACAGTAGGTATCCCAAGTTGGCGATATCCCCCCTTAGCTTTAGGGATATTCACTAAAAGCACAGATTTAGCCATATAGCTTCCTGCTGACATCCTATTCCATATCTTATAGAGTTGATTATCCAAATCTCCTTCAACATCTTCTATAGTGATGCCATCAAAGCCACATGCTCCTCCGCTTTTTCGAACACTCTTCCAAGCATTCATTACTTCATCCTTGCTTACATCATAATGTTTAGTCATATACTGCTCGTAAATGAAGAGTTGGTAGACGAAGATCAAAATCAACAAGTGCTAGGAGTGTCCAAGCCGAGGAGCACAGCGTACATTAGTACGTGAGCACCGCAGGTCTTGGACAACAACAACGCAATTGTTGATTTTCATCGAGTATATAAGTATCATTTCCTACCTAATTGGTTGTTTGATCTTCTATCACTCCAAAAGTAAAGCCCTTTGCTCCAGTTTGTTTCCAAACCTTCATCGCTACTACAACTTTATCCACCCCACTCCCATGGAAGAAAAGAGAATAGGAATGGTTCCCAAGTTCTAAGTAATAGCCTAATTCAAGTTCACGCCATCTCTATATCGACTGTCACTAATCCAAAACACACATTACCGATTAGTCCTTATCCTAGCGATGCTTGAGATTCCCTAGTTTTGACAGTATTTACTCAGATTTCGACACCTCATCGATTGGTTCGCTTACGCTCGTCTCCTTGAATCATACGTGACGATCTACATCGCCTTTTCCCCATCCGCTCAACACCATCTCCTTGAAAGAAACAGCACCGTGGGGTCGTTTGAGATCTGCTCGTGCTAGCCGATCTCGGTGGACCTACCACCATCTATTACTAAGCATTCAATAACTTACTACGATGAAGTTATTGATTCTTGGCACACTCAAGCTCATGATTTGCAAGGATCTGATGTTTTGATGAATGAATTGACGAAAGCGGATGCTGTACTTGCTGATAAGGCTTATGATGCCGATGTACGTATGCGAGATAAGCTGAAAGATAAGGGATGTATAGCTGTGATTCCCCCAAAGAAGAATCGTGTGAATCCAGCTAAGTATGATAAGGACCTATATAAAGCTAGGCATTTGATTGAGAACTTTTTTGCAAAATTGAGGCAATATAGAGCTATTGCAACACGATATGACAAAACATCTCAGAACTTTTTGGGTGCTGTTTATATGGCTTCCATGGTAATTTGGCTCAATTGATGACACACCCTAGATCTTTCGCTCCTGCATCTCCTATTTGGTTATTATGAAGGGAAAGAGTAGTAATATAGGGATTAATCTTTAAGCCTTCTGCTAGACCTTTAGCTCCTGCATCTGCTATCTGGTTATTATGAAGGGAAAGAGTAGTAATATAGGGATTAATCTTTAAGCCTTCTGCTAGACCTTTAGCTCCTGCATCTGCTATCTGGTTATAATGAAGGTGAAGAGTAGTAATAGATTGATTAATCTTTAGGGCTTCTGCTAGACCTTTAGCTCCTGCATCTCCTATTTGGTTATTTCGAAGGTCAAGAGTAGTAATAGATTTATTATCCTTTAAGGCTTCTGCTAGACTTTTCGCTCCTGCCTCTCCTATATGTTCACCGTTAAGGTAAAGGGTAGTAATAGAGTTATTTCTTATTTGTTGTATAATAGCTTGTTTTAATGGCATTTTTCCTCTCTTTTATTTAGGTCAAAAGTGATAAGTACTTAGTAGTTATCAATAAAGTACTGTTAATTGTTTTTAACAATAGCCATATCAATCCATCTAAGATTAAATAATAATAATTTGTTAAACAACTAAATAACTACTTGTCACTATTTTTTAGTAAGAGTTGTGATTTTTTTAGCATCACTTCCAACAAACTGCTACATAACATATTGATTTTCAGTATTTTCTGCTGTTAAAGTAAATCCTAATTCTTTTGCACGTTTTTCAAGAGCCTGTACTAATTTGTTCTTGTATTTTTGTTATAATTGCTTATACCTTGCTCAACATATACTTGTCCAAATTTCAACAACCTATAAAATAAGCAAGCTATTTTCCTGGCAGTTGCTGTGATAGCTTTTGGAGTTCCTTTACTGATTTTTATTCTACGCATAAATGATCCAATAGCGGTTTTGGTTTTACCTGCTGCGGCAGCTGCAATTCTGAAAGCAGTGGAAGCTCTGTTGATTACTTTTCGAGTTCTAGTACTAAAGACTTTTTCACCAGTTATTTTATTAGCAGGGCTTAAACCCAACCATGAAGCAAAGTGGTTTTCTGACTTCCATTGCGACATATCTGTACCGACTTCAGATATAATTATTTGGATAGTTAGTACATTAAGTCCTGGTATTGTACTAAAGTCAAGACCAGTCATGTTATAGAGTTCCTGCTTAAGATTAAATTTAGGTCTGTTGCTACCGGTTCTTTTTGAGTCATCTTTTATTACTTCATTCCCTTTGGGTTCAAAATCTTTATAATGCCCTTCTATTTCAATATCAATCTCTTCAATTTTTTTTAGATAACCTATGTATAATTCAAACTCCTGCTTCAACACAAAGAGATGTTCCTTGCGATAATCACCTTGAAGTGACTTAACTATAGTTTCTTCACTACTTTTGATTCGGTAATCTCTAAATTTTGCCAATTTTACTGGATCACGCTCACCACCTATAATCGCTCTGATGATTGCCATACCTGTTGTACCTGTGATGTCGGTAATTACATTACGTAGTTGCATATTCATCTCTGTTAAAGCCTTTTGCATACGAAATACATGCGTTGTAGAGTTTTTGATCAGACGCTCTCTTTGACGTATATAACTTCTTAGTACACAAACACTATCTTCAGGTCTGAATGATGACTGTAATAAACCACAACTATGTAATTTTTGTAGCCATTGGGCGTCTTGTACATCACTTTTGCGTCCAGGGACATTTTTAACATATTTAGCATTGACTAGATATACTTCAAAACCTCTTTGTTCGAGTATTTGAAATACTGGTATCCAATACACACCGGTTGACTCCATAGCTATAGTTTTAATACTACATTTTTTTAGCCAATCAGCAATCTTATGCAAGTCATCAGTAAAACTCCCGAATCTTCTTACATATTCTTTGTCCCGATCTTGTGGAACACAAACATAATGTGATTTTGATCCTATATCAATCAGGATTGATAATTTGTAATGTATTGGTATTATTATCGTTGTTCATAATAAATCCTCCTTATAGTATAGTTGCACATTAATCTTAACATGAACCTGCTACAAGTCAGAGGGATTTAAAAAATTATACTCTTCCAAACGAGGTATCAATGTCTGATCCATCAATGTACAAAACACCATCCTCCAAAGTCACGCTCCTAATCGGGTACAGAAAACACCATTGAGCTTATCGACCATAACTCTTGTACAGATCCGGTTCTAATTTTAAGGTATTGCGTCAGTTTATTCCATTATAAACTTGACCGCGAAGCGTATCAAGTGTGGGCTCCTAACAAACTGGTTCTAATGACGACTCTATTCTAACCACGTTAAATCCCAATTTTGTTGCCTGTTTTTGTAGGTTTTTCACCATTGTTTCTTGATGTTGTTTTTCATAAGCCTCAATTCCTTGTTCGACGTAGTCTTGACCATATTTTAATAATCTATAAAACATACACGCTAACTTTCTTGCTGTTGCTGTAATAGCTTTTGGTGTTCCAGCTCTACTTGTTATCCTTCTGTAAAATCCTGCTAATGCTGATTTACCTCTACCTAGGTTAAGAGCAGCCATCCTGAAAGCTATACTTGCTTTATTTTTTACTTTTTTTGTTCTCGTATCAAATACTTTACCACCAGTAATTTTATTAGCAGGACTTAAACCAAGCCAAGAGGTAAAATGTTTCTCTGTACTCCATCTGTCCATCTCTAACCCCACTTCCGATATTATCGTTTGTACACTTAACTCACTTAACCCTGGGATTGCGGTAAAATCTACTCCTGCGACATTATATAATGATTGTTGTAAATCGAACTTGGGGGAATTTTTGTTCTTGCGTTGCTTATTTGTTACATCACCATCACCACGTTTATCAAATTCTTTGTAACAGCTTTCTGTTGCTTCGTCACACTCCTTGATTTGTTTTAGGTAAAATTCATAAATATCTAATTCTTGCTTTAATACTACAAGATGCTCTTTGCGATAATCTCCCTCCAAAGCTTTGATAATAGTCTTTTCATCACTTTTTATACGACTATCCCTAAATGTGGCTAATTTATTTGCATCCCTTTCACCAGCAATAATTGCTTTTATTATACTCATTCCTGTAACGCCTGTTATATCACTAATCACATGATGTAACTGGCATGTTACACGAAATATCCAGTATCTCCATAGACTTATTATACTTTAGAGCCTTGGCAATCTTTCCTACTCCTTCTTTTCCTATATTATTGTCAGCAAGAGATAGCCAATATATACTATTATTATTCTCTAGAAACATAGCTAAGCCTTCTACTCCACCATCTTTAATATTATTTTCATCAAGATTTAGTATAGTTATATTATGGTTTTTTAAAGCTTCTGCAAGTTGGCAAGCTCCCATATCACCAATATTGTTACCGTTAAGATATATTTTGGTTATAGTATTATTGTCTTTCATCGCTTCTGCAAGTTTACATATACCAATATTGCCAATATTATTATCGCTAATATCTATTGTGGTGACAGTGTTATTATTCTGCAAAAACTCTGCAATTAGCTCTGTTCCAGCATCACCAATCGCGTTGCCACAAAGATATATGCCCTTCACTGTGTTATTGCTTTTCAAAGCTTGGCTAAGTAGCTTGACCCCAATACTACCAATATTATAATTTTCAAGATTTACATCGGACACATTTTCACCAGCTTGTAGTTTTTCAAGAAGTTCATAAAATTTATTAAGTTCAACAAGTTTAGTCATAATATTTGTACCTCCAAATTTATTAGATATTTTTAACGACATTCCAGGATTTGCTGCTATAGTTAAACCCTTAGAATCAGGTGACAAAGAACATGACGATTGTAAGTTGTCATTCCCGCGTAGGCGGGAATCTAGATACCTGCTTTCGCAGGTATGACACAAAATGTGTATCACCTAATTCAATAGGTTTCACTATAATTAATTAGCTAACAATTTCACCGGTACTTGACAGGTAATAGTTGTACTCTTACCCTCTTTGCTGGTTATTGTAATCTCACCGTCCATTTCATTGATAAGTTGTTTGACAAATGTTAGTCCTAAGCCTAATCCTTTATTATATTTAGCAATTGTATTTGCATCATCTAATTCTTTACGCATATCTCGCTGTTTTCCCTCAACGATACCAACCCCTGTATCATGCACAATAATTTGTAACATCTTATCTCGTGCATTATTTGTGCCATTTAAAGGTGGGAATAAACCAACTGTCACAATAACATGACCTTCTTTAGTAAATTTAATAGCATTACCCACTAATTGATCCAATACTGCCTGCAATTTAGAATGATCGCCAATGATATAATCTGCCATATCATATTGAAAATTACAGGAAAGATTTAACCCTTTACTTATCTCAGCTGGCTTAGCTTTAGTGATCGTTTTATTGACTAATTCTTTTATGTTAAATTTTTCTAGAGTTATGGTTGGTGCTGCAGCATTCTGCCTTAAAAAGGCTAGAACATAATGCGAATAATCAAGTAATATTTCAGCACAATCTACTATAGTTTTTAGATAATGTTTCCTCTCTGGTTCTTGTTCTACTTCATAAAGAACAGTTATTAGGGCAAACATCCCACTGCAAGGCACTTCTATGCTATAACCAATATTGCGAATTAAATCTATCCTCATTAATTCATCAATTTTTAGTTTATTTTGTGCTTCTTGCAATTCTAGTTGTATTTCTTTATATCTAATAATATCCGCATAATTTCCTTGTGGAGCTATCATTTGGCAAGCTTGATCGGATGGTATTAATGTGACAGTTGTTGGAGCTAGATGTAAAATCCAGTTTTTTTCTGTAGAATTTTCTATTTTATTGTTATCTTGTTGTTGATTTTCATTATTAATTGTCATAGCATACCTCTGCTGTTTTCAGTGATGGAAATAGAAAGCCAGAGGTTAAATGGTTAAACTTGCATAGTAAAATTTAACCTCTGAGCTTGATGCATGCCTTAATTAGCAGCATCATTCACACAGATATCGCCATAATTCTTGACAGTACAGAGGATTTGCCAAGTTTTTAACAGATTTTTGTCCAACCTGATAAAGAGCTGCACAAATGAGACACTTAGATTGTGCTAATTAATAAAAGCAATTCTTAATTATAAAAATAAACAGAATATTATAGTGTTTATTATACTAATAATAACACTAAAAAAACCTAAAACTACAGTATTATCTGGCATCTAAGACTATTTTAGATATAATCTATAATAGAATATTTAATAAATAACTTTATGTCAGTAACTATAGAAAAAACCCAACCATTCATCCAATGGGTTGGTGGTAAAAGAAAAATTGTTGATCAATTAATTAAACATATTCCTTCAGGAGTAAGTAATTATTATGAACCATTTCTTGGCGGTGGTGCATTATTTTTCCAAGTCCGACACATGTTTAATAAATGCTATCTATCTGATATTAATCTTGATTTAGTGACGTCTTATAATGCGGTTAAAAAGAATCCACAAGCAATAAGTAAGTTACTTGATTCACATCAAGCAAATCATTGCAAAGACTATTATTATCAAGTTAGAAGTGATAATAATAGTAATAATCCTAATAAAATTACTGCAAGATTTATCTATCTTAATAGATATTCCTTTAAAGGAATATATCGTGTCAATATCAATGGTGAGCCAGCTCAAAGCTTTTCTGGTAGAAACTATCATAAATCTGACATTATTACTAAATTACAACAATGTAGCAGTCTGTTATCTAATACATCTATTTGTGCTATAGATTTTTCTTTTATTGAACCGCAGAAAAATGACTTTGTCTATTTCGATCCACCTTATCACCAATCCGGTGAGAAATTTTATACTAGATTGCCATTTGATGAACAAGACCAAATGAGACTAAGAGATTTTGCTAAGGAACTAGATAATCAAGGTGTTAAATTTATGATCTCTAATAGTGATACAGCTTTTATTAGAAACTTGTACCAAGATTTTAACATTAATACTATCCAGGTCACCTATTCCATGTCACAGCAAAGAAAAACCTCTTATGAGGTAATAATTACAAATTATTAGTTTTAATTAATAATATTGTAATTATCATTCCAGCTAATTAATTCTAAGCTACAATTTTGAGCTTGCAAGGCAGCTTTTAAATCTTGCATATGACGATCTCTAATGTAATAATCATAAAAAGCTGAAGTGGGTTTAAGAGTTACTTTTTTATTGATGTTATCTTCTTTTACCACTATTAATTTACTAAAGGTAGCGATATCAACATATTTATTGTATCGTTCAATTAAAAATTTTCTAGCTTTATACCATAATGAATCAGGATTTAATTGTTTACTTAGCTCAAGCAAATAGGCATAATTTTCATCTTTAGTATTATTTCCTTGTGTTGTTGATATAGATCGCTTACATGGCATAATTTGTAACTTTGTTATTTTATTACCATATACCATTTGTACTTGCTGTAATATTTTAGTTTTAACATGTTCTGATAAGGAAATATCTTTTAATAACTTAACCTGAAATTGCTCCTCTAAAACTTTACCAAATGTACAAGAAGTTAACAACTGATAAGCTGTATCAGTATCAAAAGCACCAGAAATTTTACGTTTTAATTGAGCCTGCTGGCTATTATCAGTCTCTTTAGTTTTATTGTCATCACTAGATTTAAACTGGAAATTACTAGAATTAGCTTTAGTAGTTTCTCGTAGTTCATTGCTTAAAGCTTTAGCCATATAGCTCAACAACACTTTCTTATGACCAAAATGATGATTTGAATATTCCCCAGCTAGCTTTAATAGCAACTTATTGATAAAGTCTAAGTTAAATTCTCGATTTGATTTAATCTGCAATAAATCGGCATCTTCTTGAGTTAAAGGATAAAAATCAGCTAATCTTTTTCTTCTGAACCAGCTATTTTTATGGTTTACAACTGGAATGCATGAACTATTGGAACAATTTGACTCTATTACTGACTGACGTTTCTGTGAGACTTGCTGAACAACTTTTTGTAATGTTCTACTGAGTGGCAAGGCATCTCTCATAGGATTTTCAGCAGATGTATTAGTATTATCAACTTGTGCTTCATCTGATAATTCTTGTGCAAATTGTAAAATTGGCTCAATCTTTTGTTGTGGTAATTGCTGGTTTTTATCAATTTCATTAGCATCAACTTGATTTTTTTCATTTTGAAAAATTTCAGATTTGCCATATCTAGATTTATTAGATATATTTTTATTATTATCTATATATATAGAGTGATCCAAACTTTTTTGGGGTTGAGGCAAAAATTCTTTGGGGTTAGCCCCAAAGTTTTTTTGAGTTGAGTCTAAAATTTTTTCATTTTCACTAGAAATTTTTTGAGAATGAGGTTGGAAAATTCTTGCCAGTTTAATACAAGGGACATTACGACACTTAATGCCATATTTGACTATGGTTGCTTT
This sequence comes from Candidatus Tisiphia endosymbiont of Ditula angustiorana, assembly GCF_964026425.1. Classification (NCBI taxonomy): domain Bacteria; kingdom Pseudomonadati; phylum Pseudomonadota; class Alphaproteobacteria; order Rickettsiales; family Rickettsiaceae; genus Candidatus Tisiphia; species Candidatus Tisiphia endosymbiont of Ditula angustiorana. The sequence continues at coordinate 1,277,621 of NZ_OZ032143.1, read as the reverse complement.
ACGAAGATCAATAAAGCCAGCTTTCTGCAACTCCATCAAACATTGTCTAACCCGTTCTTGGCAAACTCCTAAAGACTGTTCAAAAAAGTTATAAGTTTCCTGGAGTTCATCTATGCTATTATTATGATAGATTTGCAAGCGAAATACGATTAATGATAGGAGTTGCTTAGCAGTTTTACTTAAAACTTTACCATTACTGGAAGAAAGACCCCGCCATTCAGGTGGCACAAAATTACCAACAAAATGGTAAAAGATAGTAGAATTATTACCAACATCACTACCAGTAGTAGAACAGGCAGGAAAAAAAGAGCAGCATATAGTGTGCATAATACCTCAACTTAAACATCAGGTTTAAACGAGGTAATAGAGCAATTAAGATACCATTTTTGAAATTATTAGCAGCATATAAGCAGCATAAGGATATTTACGAGGAAAGTAGAAAATGATGAAAAGCTTGGAGGTCTTTGGTGGAGACAGGGGGAATCGAACCCCCGACCTTTTGAATGCCATTCAAACGCTCTACCAACTGAGCTATGACCCCTAAAAATACTTTATATCAGCCCAGCTTTATACTATAGTTACAGTGCTGAATCCATAAATTTTTTGAATATTTCATTATTTTCTAATATCTCGAACTCTTCTTTACACCAAGGGGAAAAGTTTGCTGAGTACTCCTCTGTGTATAACTTAAAATCTTGCCATTTAAGTAATTTTACTTCTGCTATTTCTTGTTCATTTATTTTTATGATATCATCTGATAAAGCCAAATATATCGGGCATATTTCATTTTCTACAATATTATTTATAGCAAATTTATAGCGATAATTAGCAATAAGATCTACTCTCTGTAGACTTACTAAACCTAATTCAAATTTTGCATGCCTATAAATTGCTTGTTCATAAGTTTCGTTAATTTGTGGATGTCCGCAGAAACTATTTGACCAAAATCCACCCCAAGTTTTTTTAAGTAAACTTCTTTTTTGTATCAAAACTTCTTTTTTGCTATTGAAAAGAAATACAGAAAATCCCCTATGCAATGGAGTATTAGAATTATGAGCTTTTAACTTATCCTCTATTCCAAGGACATTATCTTGTTCATCAACTAATACAACATGTTTCGAGTATAACATAACACTAATTCTCCACTAAGTGTTTTTCTATAATATTTAAATAATTACCTAAAATTTGTTGGTTTTTATTGACAAATTTCAAAGCATTAGCCTGATAAATTTCAGCTTCCTGAGTACCAGTTTCAGATAGAAGATACTCAATTTTATTCAGCAAATCGCTTTCATCTCGAATTTGAGTAGCAGCTTTATTAGTAAGCATTTCATTAGCAATATTAGCAAAATTACTCATATTTGGTCCAAATATAATATAATTAGCAAAATATGCTGGTTCAAGTACGTTATGTCCTCCTTGTTTAAATGAACCGCCAATGAATGAGATATAGGCTATGCTAAAAAACAATCCAAGTTCGCCAAATTTATCAACAATGTAAAGATCATCAGTTAGAATAGGTATATTTTGTTCGGACTTGATACTATAAGTTAAATTTAATTGAGTACACGCTTTTCCTATATCATTCTTACGCTCAGGATGGCGTGGAATTAGAATAAAATAGCAATCTGGGTGTCGTTGTTTTATTGGTTTTATAATATTAAGTACTACTACCTCATCGTCTAGGTGGGTGCTAGCAAATACAATAACTCTTTTACCACTCATATGTTGTGTAAAAATTGTTAACTCTTGTTCATTTACAGGTAATTTTTTGTTGGCAAATTTAATGTTACCTAAATTAACTATATTTGTCACACCAAGTTGCATAAATTTTTGGAAATCACGGTTACTTTGCACAATAATCTCACTAAAGTTAGCGGTAACTAACCTAAAAAATGAACTTATTTTTTTCCATGATTCAAATGATTTATCAGAAATACGTGCATTCAATAATAATAGTTCACAATGTTTTGCCCCTTCACTAATGAGACATGGCCATAACTCTGATTCAACAAAAATTCCTAGGTTTGGTTGCCAATTTCTAAAAAACTTTTTAACAAAAATAATATTGTCTATAGGAATGAATTGATGAATGGCATTTTGCGGTAGTTTTTGTTGTAATATTTTTCCAGAAGATCTAGTTCCCGAAGTAACCAAAAACTTTAAGGAGGTTTTTGGCATAGTTCTTTTTAACCAAAGATTATTGATATTTTCAACTAAGGTAAGAGCTATAAGAGATTCCCCTATACTGGCTGCATGTATCCAAACTAAAGTTTCATTTCGTTTAGTATGTGCATGGAAAATAGCAAAACGTTCCTTAATACGTTTTACATCTTCTTTGCCAATAATAACTCTTAATACTAATAAAAAAAAATACACTGGAAGAAGTAGAAAACTTAAGACATGGTATAAATAGATCATAGATAGATTTACTTCAACCCTGTTAATGCTTGTGCTAAATTAATATTGTCCTGGTTTTCATTTCCTACAAAAGCTAGTGGTAAGCCTATAAAAGCTGTTATTTTACCAAAAGGTAGAGGCATAATCAGTTTATCCCAACTTTTGAGTAAAAAATATCTAGAAGCACTACAAGAAACTGGTATCAATTTTATATTATATTTTTGAGCCACTTTGTTAATATTACTATTTATTTTATAAATAGGTCCACGTGGACCATCTGGTGTAATCACTATATTACTGCCGTTATGTAACTTTTTGATAATTATTTTTAAAGCTGATACAGGATTCTTATTACTAGAACCATTTATTACCCCAAAGCCAAATTTACCTACTATATCACTAATTATTCTGCCATCTCGATGAGGGGAAATAAGAGCATAAATATCTTTATGACCGGCAAATATTCCTGGACCGAAAGCCAGCCTATTATGCCAAAAGGCAAAGATTACCCCTTTTTGTGCTAAAAATTCCTGTTTATTGTAATTATCTGAAAAGACAAATTGCCAGCGACAGGTAAAATAAACCACTCTCAAATAAGTATACAGCATCTTAGTAACTACACTAAGTACAAAATTGTTTTTTTTAAGGATTTTTTTTATCACGTTAATTGATTACAAGCATTCTTTATACGCGAGCATGCTTGCTCCAAATTGTTTATTGAAGTTGCGTATGAAATTCTAAAATAACCTTCTAGACCAAATGCAATACCAGGAATAACTGCAACGTTACATTCTTCAAGCAGATATTCTCCAAAGTCGTTACTATCTTTGATAATTTTACTAGAAGGGGTTTTAAGACCAAATAATTCATTGCATTTAGGAAATAGATAAAATGCTCCTGCTGGTTTATCACAACTAATACCCTTAATATCACTTAGGATTGATAAGGTTAGATCACGTTTTTCTTGAAAGTTTTTTGCATTAGGCCTAATAAAATCTTGAGTGCCAGTTAAAGCTTCAATAGCTGCCATTTGGCTTATAGAACAGGGGTTAGAAGTACTTTGTGACTGAATAACAGTCATTGCCTTAATTAATGATTTAGGACCAGCCCCATATCCTATACGCCATCCTGTCATAGAATAAGCTTTTGATACACCATTAACAGTAAATATTCGATCTTTTAAATCCGGTGCTACTTGGGCAAAAGTATAAAATTTAAAATCATCAAAAATAATATGCTCGTAAATATCATCTGACATAATATTTACATTGGGATATTTGCGTAGTAATTCAGCAATATCTACTAGCTCTTGGTAAGAGTATGCAGCTCCTGTTGGATTACTCGGTGAGTTAATAATTAACCATTTAGTTTTTTGGGTAATTACTTGCTCTAGAGCTTCAACAGTAAGCTTAAAATTGCTGTCAATGCCACAGTTAACAAATACCGGAATTCCCTCAGCTAACATTACCATGTCTGGGTATGAGACCCAGTAAGGACTGGGAATAATTACTTCGTCCCCTTGGTTAAGGGAAGCCATAAATAAATTATAGATTACTTGTTTACCACCGCTTGATACTATTATCTCATCTAACTCATAATCTAAATTATTTTCATACTTGAATTTAGTCTGTACTGCTTGTTTAAGCTCCAAAGTGCCATCAACATTTGTATATTTTGTGAAACCATCTCGCACCGCTTTAATTGCAGCCTCTTTGATATTATTGGGTGTGTCAAAGTCAGGTTCACCAGCCCCAAGAGAGATTATATCTCTACCTAGCTTTTTTAGTTCAAATGTTTTTTTGACTAAAGCTAAAGTTGGAGATGGTTTTATTAGATCTAAGCGTTTAGCAATAAGTGACATGATTCTGTAGAACCTTATAATTATTTTCGTATTACGCGAATTCGGGATAAGAATTTGTCAATTCTTATCCCAAATTGGTGTGTATTATACTATGTTGTTAAAAAAAAACAATTATTGAAAGCAAAATAGTACAATATGATTTATTTTATATAATTTATTACTATAACTATTAGTGTCATTTGATATATATGTTATTATATGATGAATATATGTTTACAAAATCAAATTCATAGCAATTTATGTTCGGCAGCAAAATTATTCGTAACAGTTACGGCTTAATAAAAGACAAAATAAAATTATATTATCATTGTAGTAAAAATTTTCCATCTTGGTATAGGGAGAAAATTTTTACGTGTATCAATTATTTTGTCGATGTAAAATATAAGGTAACACACTTAAAAGAAACTAATTTTAATCTTGGTATAGAACATTTGTATAAAAATAACTTAAATGACGCTATACTAAGGCTCAAATTGGTTGATAAAATTTTTTCTCCTAACGACCATCAAGCTAATTATTGGCTTGGTTGGACATATTTCTTAAAAAATAATTATGAAAAAGCTTTGTATCATCTACAAAAAGCTTTTGAAGCTGATCAAGTAAGGTTAGAATCTTTTCTACAAAATTATAATAATTTGTCAGAGATTCCACCGCAAATTTGGCATCAATATAGAAATCTTACCGCTGAATATTATGGCAATAAATTTCGTAGTAATAATAAACTATACCTACCTTACAGTTTTGTAAGCACAACTATGAATAACATAACAGACTTACCTGATAATTACCATATTTTGGAGCTAGGTAGTAATATAGGTCTAGTGGGTTATGAAGTGAAAAAGCGTTTTCCTGATGGCTGTACTTTTACCGGTGTTGAAAATTCAGAAATTATGAATAAGCTTGTTACCGTATATGGCAATATTTATGATCAGTTATTAGAAATTTCAATATCGGATTTTATTAAACACGACTCTAATAAATATGATGTAGTACTAAGTTTTAACTCTCTTTCTTTTACTAAAAACCTATTATATTACTTTAATTCTATTTATTCTATAGTCAATGCATTAGGATATTTTGCATTTTGTTTACCAATAGATAACGTCACAAACCTTTCATTAAAGAGAAAAGGATTTATTTTTACTATAGCAGATATTAAGAAAGCTTTAGGTCAAACTAAGTTTACCATATTAAATAGTGAAGAATTAGCTCTAGAAAAAAATGATAAATACTATATGGTGATTTGTAAGAAAAACCATTAATGACGCCATGAAGCAATTTATATTACTATTGTTAATTAATTTTTCTAGTATAACTGCAATAGCAAGTACTCAAAATACTCAAGATGATGAAGATTTTAGGTATGTTTATAATGAAGGTAAGGGGTGTACTCAAGTCTATGACCCTTATGAGAAACTAAATCGTAAAATCTTTGCCTTTAATTCTGTTTTAGACTATCTGTTCTTACGACCTATTACTATAGGCTATAAACGAATTAGTAATAATTATACTAGGGCTAGAGTGAGTAGTTTTCTAGATAACATTAGTATGCCTTTGACTGTTGTCAATTATGGCTTACAGATGAATTATGATCAAACTATGAAAAGTCTATGGAGATTTTTAATCAATGCTACGTTTGGTATAGGTGGGTTATTTGATGTGGCAGATAAAATTGGATTGAGAGTTACCAAACAAACTTTGGGTAGTACTTTCGCCCACTATGGAGTTGGTCCTGGACCATATTTAGTCATACCATTTCTTGGTGGTACTAATGCAAGAGATAGTACAGATGCTATATTTACAAATAGTTACTTAAATCCTATAATGTACGCGGTACATAGAGATTTTGAAATCATAGTTTCTGGTGTACAACTTATAAATACTAGGTTAGGATTATTACCGTTTACTGACTATATAGGATGTAGTTCTACTGATCCTTACATAGCTGTAAGATCAGCTACGCATCAAAATCGTGAATCTGTAATTTGCTATCCTAAGCAATTTAAATGCCTTAAACCTAATTAAAAAATGCAAAATTATGAAAAAAATTATTGTTTATTTAATTTTAAGTTTCCTGTCTTTGTCAGCCTACTGTGCTACTACTGATAACAAGGTGATTGATAATTATGTTAATCAGCTAATAAAAGATGGGCTAGACGTATTTAATGATGAGAGTTTAAATCAAGACGCTAAAATTGCTAAAAGTAAAAAGCTAATTTTAGCTAACTTAGATCTGAATTGGATGGCTAAATTTACCCTTGGTGTTTACAGAAGAACTCTAACTCCTGAACAAATTAAACAATTCACAGAAGTTTACAGTAATTATGTAAGCAAGTCCTATGCTGATTTAGTAAAGAATTACCATGGTCAAGAACCTAAAGTTCAACAAGTGCGTGTTCTTGATGAAGGAGAGTTTATGGTAGAAATGTTAATAGGAACTGCTAAAGTAAATTACTTAGTGCGTCAAGTAAAGGGTGCAAGCGATAAAACTAATTTAAAAGTCTCAGATGTTATTACAGAAGGTGTTAGTCTTATCAATTCTCAACAGTCAGAGTTCATGAATATTCTCAGTAATAGTGGTTTTGATAAGTTAATAGATGAATTGATGAAAAAGTCGTGATTTTTTAAAAGGCGTATACTTATACGTCATTGCGAACGAACGTATGTGAGCGTGGCAATCCATGAAGCTTGTCATATAGATTGCTTCGTTGACCTACGGTCTCCTCGCAATGACGTTTTATAGACGCATATGTCATTGCGAGCGAATGTACGTGAGCGTGGCAATCCATGAAACTTGTCATATACTCGATAATCAAGTTTTTATTAAGTTATATAATTCATGGCAGTTTGAAAATCATGAAAAGAAGCCGAGAAGATGTCATTCCCGCGTAGGCGGGAATCTAAAAAAATAGCCTAAAAACTATTTAAACTTTTTTAGATCCCAGCCTACGCTGGGATGACATAAACTACCATGAATTGTATGCCTTAGAAAAAACTTGATTATCGAGTAATAGACGACAACTTGAATAGAAATAATAAAAATATTTTTCATAAAACACTTAGTGCAAATTATAATTATTGTATACTACAAAAACTTAAACCAATTATTATAATTAGCATGAAAATTCTTGCAGGTCTTAGTCATAAAAAATTAGTTAGATGTTTATCTGAGGAACTAAATTGTAAATATGTCGAAACTTATATTACAACTTTCGATGATGCTGAAACAAGGGTGGAAATCCTTGAAGATATGCATAAGTGTGATGTTGTTATAGTACAATCTACTTCTAGACCAGCCAATAACCACTTGATGGAACTTTTATTATTAGTTGATACGGTAAAAAGAGCGGGAGCTTCACAAGTAACTGCGGTTATACCGTATTTTGGTTATAGCCGCCAAGATCGTAGATCTTGTAGTTTTACTCCAATATCAAGCCGTCTTGTAGCGAGTATGCTGGAAGTTGCTGGTGTTGATCATGTAATAACTGTCGATTTGCATTCACAGCAATTAGAGGGTTTTTTTAAAATTCCAGTACAAAATCTTGATCCAATAAGTTTATTTGCTCCGATTATTGAAACTTATAATAATTCTATTATTGTATCTCCAGATGTTGGTGGTTTTGTACGCTTACTATTACCCACAAAATAACAATGGTGAAAAAGAAGTAAAAATAATATACTGATTTGCAATTAAAATATTACATTGTAGAGGTATAGTATGAGTCAAGAAATAATAAATAATTATTTGACCGAGGAATTTAGTGGAGCTATTTTGGGTGATAAAAGGCTGACAAATAGGTTAATAAAGATAGCTGATAATTTTGCAAATATACCTGAAAGCTCAATTAATCAAGCATGTGGAAATTGGGCAGAAACAAAAGCAGCATATCGTTTTTTTAAAAACGATAATGTTAAGGAATCAAAAATATTAGAAGCCCATATTGCTAAAGCAGTAGAAAGAATCAAAGAGCATGATAAAGTTCTTGTTATACAAGATACTAGTTATATCACATATACTAGTCATAAAAAAACTACTGGATTGGGTGTGTTATCAAGAAAAGAGGGAAAGAATGTTAAAAATATTGAATGTAAAGGTCTGATAATGCATACTGCCTTTGCGGTTGCTACCAATGGATTAGCACTTGGGTTGTTGGATCAAAAGATTCACAATAGACCAGCAGTGCCTGAAGAAATACAACAGTTAAAAAAAACTAGTCATGGTAATGCGGTACATATTAAAGATAAAGAAAGTATGAAGTGGCTTAATGCATTACAGAACACTATTAATGCAACGAATAATAGTAATACCCAAATTATAACTGTTTGTGATAGAGAAGCTGATATATATGATTTTTTTGAATTGGCACAAGCTCAGAAATCTAAAGTTTTAGTTAGAGCTGCACAGGATAGAGAAATAAATAAAAAGTCAAAATATTCCAAAAAAGATAGACAATATTTGTGGAAGGTAGTATCGGGTTTCCAGTGTGCTGGAGAAATAGCAGTTAAAGATACTAGTCAAGAAAATAAAGCTAATAGGATTAGACATTTGGAAGTTAGATTTGGAAAATTTATAATGAATCCTCCTGTAAACAATGTAAGACATAAAACAGAAACATTGCCAAATTTACCAGTATATGCCATCAATGTTATTGAGCGTCGTCCCCCTAGTGGAACAACACCATTAGAATGGATGTTACTAACCAATATAGTTATCAATAATTTTGAAGAAGCTATAGAGAAAGTAAGATGGTATTGTTTAAGATGGAGAATTGAAATTTTTCATAAAATTTTAAAATCTGGATTTAGGGTTGAACAATGTAGACTTGCAACAGGAGAAAGATTAATAAAATACTTGACAATCATGAGCATAATTGCTTGGAGAATTTTTTTTATTACTTTAATTGGCAGAACTAATCCTAATCTACCATGTAGTGTAATATTAGCTGAAGAAGAATGGCGAGTTTTGTATGTAAAGATACACAAAGCAGCTCCCCCTAATAATACAATTCCTACAATAAAAAATGCTATAATATGGGTTGCTAAATTGGGTGGGTATTTAGCAAGAAAAAATGATCTAGAGCCTGGTCCTATTGTATTGTGGAGAGGATGGCAACGGTTATTTGATCTAGTTCAAGGTTATCAATTAGCTAACTCTAATATTTGTGGGTAATAGTAAGGTTTTGTACGTGTACGTGATGTGAATAGGCTTTTTAACATGAATATAGCTGTTATTAATAAAAGTAGAGATATCAAGAGCTCTAATGATAAATGTCAAATGTCAGAAATAATAGGTAACGTTTCCGGCAAGCATTGTATATTAATTGATGATATTGTTGATAGTGGCGAAACCCTTTGTAAGGGAGCTAAGCTATTAATGGAAGTAGGAGCTTTATCTGTCAATGCTTTTATAACTCACCCAGTGCTTTCTAGAATGTCTAAAGAAAATATTCAGAATTCTGATGTAATGAACGTATATATAACTGATACAATAGAAACTACTGATTTACCATCTAAGTTCCATGTAATATCGGTTGCTCCAATTATTATAGCAGCATTACAAAAATCTGTAAGATTATGAGAATTTAGAACTTTATGCATACTGATAAATGTACACTTGAAATAGACTTAGCAAAAATTCGTGCTAATTATCGTATTATTTCTAAAATTTGTAAAACTTCAGAGATTGCTTCCGTGGTAAAGGCTAACAGCTATGGACTTGGTGCTGATGCTATCGCACCAGCCTTACAGATGGAGAATTGTCAAAGTTTTTTTGTAACCTCAGTTGATGAAGGAATATCATTACGTAAAGTATTGGGGCAAAAATCTAATATTTTTGTGTTTAATGGTGTATTTAGCAATGATGTTGAGGAATTTAGGAATAGTAATTTAATTCCTGTGCTTAATAGTTTAGAGCAAGTTGAAATTTGGCAAAAATTTGCTACTCTTAAAAAAGAAGTGCTACGCTGTACAATCCATGTTGATACTGGTATGAATCGCTTAGGAATGCTCGACACAGAAATGCAACATATAATAGACAAACCCGATCTATTAGTTGGTCTTGAATTGCAGTATATTATAAGTCATTTATCTACATCTGAAATAGTTGATGATCCTTATAATTTACAACAATTAAAAAAGTTTAAGCGTTATTTAAAATATTTCCCAAAAGTCAAAGCTAGTCTAGCTAACTCTAGTAGTATATTTCTAGGACAAGAATATCATTTTGACTTAATACGTCCTGGTGCAGCATTATATGGACTTAATCCTTTGGGAAATGCCTTGGAAAATCCGATGCATAATCCAATAAGACTGACTGCTCCAATAATACAATTGCAAGAATTACCACCGGAAAGTTACATTGGTTACAATATGACCTTTAAAACAAATAGTAATAGACTAATTGCTACCTTGCCTCTTGGTTATGCTGATGGCTATCCCCGGGCTTTTAGCAATTGTGGGGTAGTAGTTATTGATTCGCATTCAGCTCCTGTAGTTGGCAGGGTATCAATGGATTCAATTACTATTGATGTTACTGAACTACCACCAAACAAAATTTTCCTAGGACAACAAGCTGAAATTATAGGGAATTATTGTACTTTAGATAAAATAGCGAATATAATAAATACCATTGGTTATGAAATTCTCACTCTACTAGGTAGTAGATATAAGAGAGTATATAAAAATGATTCTTGATACCGTTAATTTATTAGGTAAACATACTATTAATTTTGCAAGGACTATAGGGGCTTTTTCTCTATTTACTATTGCGGGAGTCACTAGTATTTTTAAGAGACCTTTATACTACAACTTAGTGTTAAAACAGTTATTGTCTATAGGTTTTTATTCCCTACCAGTTGTAGCTATGACTACCTTCTTTTCTGGTGCTGTGCTGGCATTACAAAGCTATACAGGTTTTTCTCGTTTTTCGGCTGAAAGTTCAATAGCTACGGTGGTAGTTCTTTCAATAACTAGAGAGCTTGGTCCAGTTCTTGCTGGTCTTATGGTTGCTGGTAGGATTGGTGCATCAATTGCTGCTGAAATAGCTACTATGAGAGTGACTGAACAAATAGATGCACTTTATACTTTGTCAACTGATCCCATAAAATATTTAGTTTTTCCAAGAGTACTAGCAGCAGTTATTACGTTACCATGTTTAGTATTAATAGGTGATATATTAGGAGTAATGGGTGGTTATTTGGTAAGTGTTTATAAGCTTGATTTTAATAGCTTTAATTATATAACGAATAGCTTTAAGTTTTTAGAACCAATAGATGTCATTTCTGGCTTGGTAAAAGCAGCAGTGTTTGGTTTTATTATCTCAATAGTAAGTTGTTATAGTGGTTACTATTCAGGTACAGGAGCAAAAGGAGTTGGGACGAGTACAACTTCCGCGGTAGTAAATTCTTCAGTTCTTATTCTAATCAGTAATTACTTGATAACAGAGTTGTTTTTTAAAGTATAAGACTCGATGACATACGCGAATGCATTTTAAACCTTTCTAAAGCTAAAAACATGATTTTAATCTTTTAAAATCATGTTTTTAGCAAAATATTAATTTAACAATCAGATGCAGAGCCGTCTCAAATCTGATTGTTTCTATAATTTCACCGAATTTGGGATAAGAATTGACAAATTCTTATCCCAAATTCGCGTATATTAGAATAGATTATGGATAACGAATCAAAAATAAAAATACGCTCATTATATAAATCTTTTGGCGATCATAAGGTACTTGATGGTATAGACTTAGATATAAAGCGGAATAGTTCAATAGTAATTCTTGGGGGATCAGGAACTGGTAAATCAGTGTTAATAAAGACTATAGTTGGTTTAATGCAGGCTGATGAAGGTAGTATAGTTATTGATGAAGTGGAGACTGTAAACATTTCAAGTAAAGATAGATTTAAAATGATGGAAACCATGGGGTTTCTATTTCAGGGAGGAGCTCTTTTTGATTCTTTAACTGTTCAAGATAATATTACATTCTTTACTGAAAAACTGTATAAACTATCTCCAAAAAATAAAGAGGAGTTAGCTGCATCTAAACTTAATTCTGTAGGTTTGTCTACAAAAATACTGGGTCTTTATCCATCTGAGCTTTCCGGAGGTATGCAAAAGCGAGTATCTTTAGCTAGGGCTATTTGTGGCGATCCGTTGATTCTTTTCCTTGATGAACCAACTACCGGTCTTGACCCTATCATGGCTAATGTTATCAATGAATTAATAATTAAAGTTCAAGAGGAGCTAAAGGCTACTACCATCACCATAACTCATGATATGAATAGTGCTTATATGATAGCTAAAGAGGTTGCTATGATTTATAAAGGGAAGATTTTATGGTTTGGTAAAAAAGATGAGATAAAAAATAGTGATAATCCTTACTTGCAACAATTTGTTAATGGTTTAACTACTGGACCAATTGAGATTTAGTAAGGTGTATTCAATAATAGAAAGTCAACTAAATCTACAAAATTAAATAACAACCTCCATAGAACCTAATGAGTTTCTTAACCAAGTTTTTTGAAAATTGAAAAAATGTTATAATTATTTCAATTTTAGGTGTATTTTTAGTTGACTAGCTAATGTATAAGTTGTAAAATATGTCTTTTAGGTAGCTTCTTGGTATAAGCATTATTTATCGATAGCTTTAAAAAATTATCGAATATTACTTAGTGCTTGAGAGTTTTTTTGCTATACTACTAATGAGTATTATATAATTCAAGTTATTTATTATGGCTATTTCCCGTTTTCTTGATCCAAAAAATGATTTTTGCTTTAAGCAAATCTTTGGTACAGAGAAAAATAAAGATATATTAATTCACTTCCTTAATGATATTTTAGGATATCAGGGAAAGGATCAAATTATTGAGGTTAGTTTTCTTAAAACTATCCAAGATCCTGTAATTGCTGCATATCGGCAATCTATTGTCGATGTTTTGTGTAAAGATCAGAATGGCACACAAGTAATTATTGAAATGCAGGTTAGCGAACATAAGGGATTTGAGAAAAGAGCTCAATTTTATGCAGCTAAAGCCTATTCACAGCAGATACTTAAAGAAGATAAAAATCATAAGAAGTTAGCAGTATATGCTAAACTAAAAAGGGTGATATTCCTAGCTATTGCCGATTTCATCATGTTCCCAGATAAGAAAGATTGGAAATCAACACATCGAATGTTGGATAACAAGACTTATGAACATGATCTCAAGGATTTTTACTTTATCTTTGCTGAACTGCAGAAATTCCATAAAACCATTGACCAACTAGAAACTATTGAGGAAAAATGGATGTATTTCTTTAAACATGCCCATCATAGTACTTTAATAGAAATGGAGCATTTAATTGGTCACGATATTATTATTAAAAGAGCTTTCCAAGCAATAGACCAAGCTTCTTGGTCAGAAGAAGAGCTAAATACCTATGATCATATAACCAAAACCCAACTAGATAATCTAGCAGTAGAGCAGTTCAAAATCGAACAAGCTGAAAAAGCTGCTAAAACTAGAGGTGAGGCTAGAGGCGAGGCTAGAGGTGAAAAGAAAAAAGCTATAGCTATAGCTAAAATTTTACTTAAAGAAAATATGACGTCTGAGTATATAGCAAAGATTACCGGTTTGAGTATTGAAGAAATCAATAAGCTAGAAAAGTAATTGATTACTTAACCATTTCTGTCCTCTAATTGAAAGTAGAGGATAAACTTGTTGTTTAATTTTTTGATAGTATTGTTCTATATAATTTATCTCATCTGCGTTTAGCATTCTGCGATCTATTAAATCTTTTGCATAAGGAACAAGGGTAAGCGTGTCAAACTCTAGATAATTTTCATCCTGTAAAGTATTTTTGACATACATCAGATTTTCTATTCTAATGCCAAATTCGTTCGTTTTATAATAACCTGGCTCATTGGATACAATCATACTAGGCTCTAGAATAACGTTACTGCGTAAACTAATATTTTGTGGTCCTTCATGAACACTTAAGAAACTACCAACACCATGACCTGTACCATGTGGGTAATCTTGTCCATCTCTCCATAAAAACTGCCGAGCTAGCACATCTAAATTAGCTCCAGTAATAAGATTAACTGGAAACTTAATCATCGACAAAGCAATATGCCCCTTAAGAACTTGAGTGTAACGTAATTTTTGTTCTTTTGTAGGGTATCCACCTATAGCAAGAGTCCTAGTTACATCAGTAGTACAACCGTTATATTGACCACCAGAATCAATTAATAATATGCCTTTACCTAAGATTTTCTTTGCCCCCGTGCTTGTTGCTCGGTAATGAATTATAGCACTATTTTCCTTAAAGCCACATATAGTAGGGAAGCTATCCATAACATATTGATCTTGCTTAAATCTAAACCCTGTTAATATTACTCCTAAATCATATTCAGTTTGATCTTGTAAATTTGGTAGTTCGAATAAATATGCAAAGAATTCGCATAGTGCCACCGCATCCTTAATATGGGAATTAATTGCATGGTTAATTTCAATATCGTTTTTACGGGCTTTAGCTAATTGACAAGGATCATTAATTTTTTCTATTATCTTAGTGCTTAGCAAATCTATGATATAATTTGAAGTGAAGTTTTCGTCAATTAGGATTTTATTAGCTTGACTCAATATATCAGAAAATTGTGCTGAAGGTAAGATAGTTATATGAGGACGAGCAAGTATAATATCTTGGTCTACCCTATTTGGATTAGTAAATAAATATAGTTGATCCTTAGTGATTAGAACTATACCAAGCATCAATGGTGAATATGGAATGTCACTTGCTCTGAGATTTAATAACCAGCATATTGAATCTGCTGCAGTAACAATCATGGTATCTGCAAAATATTTAGTGAGTAAATTACGGCACATGGTAATTTTATCACTATACGATTGACCAGCAAACTTGTCATCATAAATATATATTTTTGATGATGGCTCAGCCGGCCTATTACGCCAAATTTGATCTACTAAATTATTAGATATTTTATGTAAACGAGGCTTTATTTTAGAAAATATTTTTAACTTAACATTAGTGAAGAGTTTCGCATCATATCCTAATATACCATCATTACCTAAATAATCATCCCAAGGAAAATAGGGTAAATCTTTAATATCAAAAATCTCAAAAATTTTTGGATCTAGTTCACGCTTACTTTGTTCTAGATAACGACCATCTGTGAAAAATATAACATTATTTTTGCAGATCACCACAATACCGTTTGACCCACTAAAGTTAGTCATATATTGCAGTCGTTTAGCACTTTCATGAACATACTCACTAAGATATTGATCATTAGACGGTACTATATAGGCATCTATTTTATACTTAGCGAAAAGACTCCTAATATTGCTAATACGTTCTTGCATTAAATTATTATCGATAAAAAAGATTTACCTTTCTTTGCTGCTATTAGGTGATTTCTTAATTAAAGAACTCACATGGCTGGGAGCAACATTATCTGTAGTCAGAGCCTTAGGTGATATATCACTTGCAATGGATTTCCCAATCAGTTGAGCGGTTTTTAGAACTTCAGGACTCAATGTTTTTAAGTTACCTAAAGATCTGTCTACCTGTTTCTCTCTTCCAAGCTGCGAAGTTCTACCTAGCATTCCATCAATAGGAGCTTTAAAATAATCAGCAATAGCTATAACCGCTTCGGTACTTAGCATTTTTTTGTTATTATCATCTTCTTTTAAAAAAGGACGAACGCTGTCTTCACTACGACCAATTTTTGATCCTAATTCGTATTGAGTCATTTGGTTTTTGTTCATCTTCTCGTTGATAAAGCTCTTCAAATTAGCACTTAATGCTTCTGGAGATAGTTGCATATATTCTTGTTTTTCTTGAGACTCAAATTCCTTTCTACCTAGCACTTCATCAATAGAGCAGTCAAAATAATTTGCAAGTTTGATTATGTTTTTTATTTCAGGATGTCGATTATCCAACATCCCTCTCATAGTAGTTGGAGGAATGCCTGTAAGTTCAGCAAGATCACTTGCCTTTAGTTGTTTTTCTTCCATTTTATTCCCAAGGAATTCTCTTATATTTTCAATCCAGCCCATTGTAAATATTTTTTTTATAAAATTGATCCGTGAAAAACGGTTTTTTCTTGACAATAAAAAATTGTCACAGTAGAGTTGTTTATCTTACTAAATGAACCAAGGAATTATTTAGTAAGATAAACTTTAAAAACTAAAACTATTTAGTACATAAATTCAACTACTAAATATAGGTAAGTTGAATAAAAACGAAATAATACTAAATGTTAGTTAAGCACAAAACCTCAATCATAAAAGGAAATGCCTTATGAATATATACAATATTTGCTCAGTAATCAAATTTATTCTTGCTTATTTAGCAACTTTATTTTTAAAAATGCAACCTCAACTACCCTATCTAATAATGAATAGGAATATTTTACCTACAATCATAGTAAGAGGGTTTTATGCAAAATGATCTTAATGATAAAGATCTAAAACAACTATATAGCAAGATTATGACTATATCAGGTTACATAATTGCCATGAGATCAGAGTGTATAAGAGAAGCTAAGAAGACTGAAGATGCTCTAAAAATCCTAATCAAGCGTACATATGACATTAGAGGTGGACTTTGGATATGTTTGATTACTATATGGTTTTTAACCATACTTTTTTTGCAGAAAAACTTTTAGCCAGTACTTATTAAATTTACAAACTTAAAATTGGAAGACGAAAAGCTAGACTTTATGTTACATTCACCGTTCGACACGTTCATAAAATGCACTAAAATCGAAGAATATTTAAAATCTAAGTCTAATAGTTCCTTAAAAGGAACAGTGCTTACAGTGGACGTGTTTGATTCGGAATGATCGAGTATTAATGCAGAAAGTGTAAATTGTAATCGGTTTTGACATTGCAAGCTTGGATCAAAAACGCTAACGTAAGTAATACTACTTACAGGGCAAAAAAGACGTCCCTGCGAAAGTAGGGGCTGTAAGATAAAATCTATTGCCTTAATTCTTTAGATACACTAAATAAGTTTAATAAAAAGTCCGCATTCATTAGCGAGTCCAATAGTTCTTTCTATCTCTAGAATAATCACTTTATCTTTCTGTATGGCTAATCCTTTATAACCATAATTAGCTAAGTTACTTATTGTCTTTGCTCCTATTGTAGGTATATCAATTCTAGTATCTTGACCTTTCTTCATCATTTTAATAAGTACACCACCTGTAGAATTTTTACGTAAATATGAACATCTTTCTATTAAATTATCTGTACCCTCAGCCGCTTCAATACCTATAATATACCCATTATCAACAATTACTGACTGTCCTACATCAAGATATCCTATACTATCTAATAGCTTTATCCCCAGTTCGATATCTGTATTATCTATTCTAGATGGAACAGCTATGGTCATAACATCATTATTTGTTCTTAATATTTCATAACTAGAAATTACTTTAAACCCTTTTTCTTCTAGGAAATCTGTCACTATACTAAGAAGTTTATCATCTCCTAAAAATTTTTGTTTCAATATGCGTGCAAGTAACCTTGATCCCATTAAATCTACTTTAATTGATCGCAAATTAGGACGATTTAGACCACCAGCAAGAATTATATTTTTTACATCATACTTACGAAAATATTCAATTATTGGCTTAACCATACCGATTTTAAAAAATTGGTGGGTAAAATCCTTATACAATGCCGGATTTGCTTCTCCCTCCAAAGCTGCAATATAACATTGCCCGCCTTGCTTAATGAAACTATTGGCAAGTGAAATTGGCAATGAGCCATTTCCTGCTATAATTCCAATTATACTCTTTTGCTTTAAAGGGTATATTTGCAACATTTTACCTGCTTACCTTATCATGCTCAACTTTTCTTGGCTGACAAAATACCCTAGTAATATCCTGTTTTATAAAAGTGATAATTTGTTCTACAATAGGATTACCTTTATATTGCTTTAAAACTATCTCAATTCTATCAGTAAAAATACCTTCGCCAATAAAAATCTCATCTACGGCTTTTATAGTATCAAGCGTTTCCTGGTTATCAAAGCCACGTCTTTTCATCCCAACTAAGTTTATTCCTTCAAGAAATGCCCTTTCATTTGTAACTACCCCAAATGGAATCACATCTTTGCTCACTGCAGACATACCCCCCACCATCGAATGTTGTCCTATACGTACGAATTGCAGAACAGCAGAAAGCCCTCCTATAATGGCATAATCATCAACTTTAACGTGACCACCTAGGCTAGCATAGTTTGCAAAAATTACATTATTTCCTACGATGCAATCATGTGCTATATGTACTCCAACCATAAATAAACCATTATTACCTACAGAGGTAACCATACCACCACCTTTACTACCAGCCTGAATAGTTACATATTCTCTAATAGTATTATTACTGCCTATGATAACCTCTGACTCTTCTCCCTCATACTTAAGTATTTGAGGGGGCTGACCAATAGAAGCAAATGGATATATAACTGTATTAGCACCAATTTTTGTTTTTCCCTCTATAACTACGTGTGATTTTAACTCAATATTATCCGCCAAAACCACATCCGACCCAACAGTACAAAAAGGACCTATCTTGACATTTTTACCAATTGAAGCCCTTGGATCTACTATGGCAGTTGCGTGTACAGCTGATAAGGTCATTGTTAATTCCTATTTTTAACCATTGCAGTAAATTTACTCTCTGCAACTATCTGATCATTGACTTTGCTGTTACTTGAAAATTTCCAAACAGAACCTCTATTTTGTTCTATTTTAGCATAAATATGTAATGTATCACCTGGTTCAACAACTTTACGAAATTTTGCCTCTTCAATAGTCATAAAGAAAACATCTTTATCTTTGAAGTCCATTGATTTGGCTACTAAAATAGCAGATAGTTGAGCCATAGCCTCAATAATTAGCACACCAGGCATTACTGGTTTTGTAGGAAAATGACCAGTAAATTGCGGCTCGTTAAAAGTAACATTCTTGATACCAACAATAGACTCATTAAGTTTAAATTCTAGCACCCTATCTATTAATAAAAATGGATAACGATGAGGTAGCATTTCCATTATTTCTATAATATTAATTGTCATCTATATCCCGTTTTTTTGTTTACAAGTTGCTTCATAATTACTGATTGTTTATGCCAATCTCTAATTGGTACTGCAGGATATCCACCAACTGTAACTCCTAGTTCAACATCTTTTATCACGCCAGATTGGGCTGCTACTTGGACTTTATCGCCTAGTACTATATGTCCGGATATGCCTGACTGCCCTCCTAAAGCACAATATGCTCCTACCTTAGTACTACCTGCTATACCTGCTTGGGCAACAATAACTGACCCCCGTCCTATTATAGCATTATGTCCTATCTGCACTAAGTTATCTATTCTACAAAAATCTTCTATTATTGTATCATTTATCGATCCTCTATCAATAGTAGTATTACTACCTATTTCAACATTATTACCTATTTTTACCATACCAGTGTGCAAAATTTTCTTATGAATTCCTTTATCTGTTGCAAAACCGAATCCATCTTGTCCAATTCTCGCTCCCGCTAATATTACCACATCATCACCTATTATACTGTAACTTACTGAAACATTTGAGTATATTAATGCTCTATTACCTATTACTACTCCAAAATCTATACTCGTCCCAGATTCTATAATGCAATTATCTCCTATTATAACATGATCTTCAATAACAACGTTATGCCCTATATAACAATTACTTCCTATAGTGGCAGAATCTGAAATATAAGCAGATGGCATAATTTTGTTAGGATAAGTTTTTGCTTTACTATAAAACAAATCTACTAATTTTGCATAAGCAAAATACGGATTTTTTGTTTTTAATAAAATTGTTCCATTATTAGATTCGTGCAAAAAATTCTCTGGGACTATGCAGCATGAAGCTTTAGTGTTTTGGAATTGAATAATATATTTGTTATGAATTAAAAAACTTATATCACCAACATCAGCCTCTTCTAATGACTTAACATTATGGATTAACAAATCATTTGAGTATACTATCTCAGTATCTATTAATTTTACAATTTCTGATAATTTATAAGGAGCAGATTTCTTATAAAAACGTGAGTTTATCATGGTTATTTAATTTTACAAAATAATGGCGACAGTATAAACGCTAGTTAGAAAATACTCAAGTTTTCTTACAATAATTTACCCCAGTTCAGGATAAGAATTAGTTAATTCTTATCCCGAGTTCGCGTAATTTGTATTTCAGGATATTGTTCATGATTGTATAATAGTTATTATACAATCTAGATATTTCATAAAGTATACGATAAGAGATTTATTATAGAGATGGTGGCCAGAGCCGGAATCGAACCGGCGACACAAGGATTTTCAGTCCTTTGCTCTACCAACTGAGCTATCTAGCCGTATAAACAGACCTATTGTGTAATAAACTCAAATCAATTGACTACAGCTAAAGATTCAAGGCAGAGTTTCTTATAACTAATTAAAAAAACTTTGTCCATATAATTTTTTAAATGATAAAGAGTATATAATTTTTATCTAGACAAATAACCCTACATTCTCTCTGATTCCCCTTCAATGTCACCCCTGCGAAAACAGGGGGCTAGAAAAGTCTAAATAGTTTTCTTGGCTATTTTTTTAGACCCCTGCCTACGCAGGGGTGACATTGAAGGTGCTTAGAATAATAATTAATGTCGAATTCAGGTTACTTACGATAATTTACGCTAACCACTTGATTTCCTAGATCCTGAAACAAGTTCAGGATGACGTATGCTCTAGTTTTAGATGACAACCGACTTAAACCAAACACTAGTACGCGAAAGCTAGGATGACATCGTTTTTGCTCCTGTAAACACTATTACTTATGTTGGCGTTTTTGATCCACGTTGACCAAATACTGAGTAGTCCCTCAATCTAACTTCGTTACAACTAACTTTCGGATTTGACATCAGATATCTGAACTTTATATTCCTTATTAAGTGCTTTGATCGCGTATAGCCACAATATTACAATAACAAAAAACACACCAGCAAAATAAGGTGTAGCTTCAGTGAAGGTAAAAGCAGGGAGCAAGATAAAGAATGTTGACTGGATAATACCACCTCCAGATTTACCGAACCTACCACCTATAACTTCTACTGCCGCTTGACCTTTTGTTCTAAGATCCTTATCAAGAGGAATATATGCCATATTCTTGGTAGCATCAAATAGTGAATATTTTGTTGCCTTACTTAAAATATTCTGAATCATGCCAATCATCACTGCTACTGCCAAAGGTCCAGAAGTGAATAGACCAGTAACGTACATCGCAATAGTACTATCAAAGAAAATGAAAGCAAAAAAAGCAATACCAGTAATTAACATCATCAAAGGAGTAATCATAGCGGCTGTGAACCAAGAAACCCTTCTTAGAATATTACTGCCAATAATCATGAATAATATAGCTGTAACACCTTGCCAAGCCTGAAATTGCCCCATATACATGGTATATTCTTCTTTAGTTGGATATAGCTGCTGAATTTTTGATTTCCATACACCTTCTACAAGATTTACTGACACACCATAACATATAATTAGTAAGGCAATAAGTCCTAAATATTTTGAGCTAAAAATCATTTTGAAGCTTTCTATGAGAGATAACTTAACCTTGCCTTTCTTGGTTGCTTTACTTGTTGAGTCATATAAAGTAGGATCGGTTAAAACATGCTGATTCATCCATCTATATAACAACATGATAACTACAGCACTACTCATCATAATAACAAGTAGTGGCGTAAATTTCAGTTCTTCTGAAACTATTTGAGTTTCTTTGCTTAAAAAATAGCCAAGTATTAATGCAGTGACTGGTAAAGATAAATTCGCTAACATACCAAACATAGAATAAAAGCGTTTTGCTTCTTCGGTCTTGGTAATTTGGTTAGCAAATTGCCAAAATAATAAGCTAAGCATCATACTTCCCCAAAGTTCTGATATAGCATAAAAAATTGCAAAGCTCCACTTGCCAACTACCCTAATGAACCACTTAAAATTTGGATATTCATTACTCAATGCATCGATTGTTTCGGGATTAGGATGCACTAACTCTGGGTAAGGATATAAGACAAAAGTGAATAGGACAAAATATGCAAGAAAAAAACTAGTTACAGCATAAAAAACATTTTCTTGTTTTAACACATCACAAAGCTTTACGTAAGCAACCATAAATAGTACTGCCATTGGTAAAACAACATAGGTTTTTACAAAACTTATTGATTCAGGACCAATATCTGTTACCACAAATCCATCTTTTATCGATCTAAGAGTGGAGTAGTTGAGCAAAATACAAAACATCATAGCCGCCATCGGCAAAAATTTCTTATTTTCATGCCCTTCAATTGGCCAAACTACTCTTCTCATTTCTGAGAAATAACTATTATTTTCCACCTTATTCATACTATTTGATTATCATTATAAGTCAGTGGACTTATACAGATATATACAAGAAAAGTCAAACGAAATGATTATTTTTTGCTAGATAAGTCTAATTATTACTCGATAATCAAGTTTTTTCTAAGGCATACAATTCAGGGTAATTTAAAAGTCACACTCTAGAGTTGAAATTAAGTAATTATTAATAACATCAAACGTCATTGCGAGAAGGCACGAAGTGCCGCCGAAGCAATCTAGGAAACAAAAAAAATAAAATTATCGTATTTTTGCTGGATTGCTTCGTCGGTTGCAGCAAGCAACCTGCTCGCAATGACGTTTGTAAGCACATGCCCATCTAAAATTATTTCGGTTTTTTAACTTTAAAGTGTGACTTTTAAATTACCCTGGGGTGTACACTCTAGTTTTGGCTTTGTACTTCTTCTCCTAGTAGTGACACATATGTCGAAGGCTAACAGTATCATCACTAACACTGCTCTGATATCCAAGATTAACTTCGCCATTATAGGGATAAGAAGCTTCCGCCTCCTCGTGTGTAGATGTTGGTAACCAATTAGGCGTTAACTTGCTATGTAAATTAATGAGATTGTTGCATTTGGTTATTTGACTATTTACTATTTCTATATTCACTCCTTCAGCATGAATATCAGATTGAGCTTTTCTCACTACTGCTACAAACTCATCTATTATAGCCTGCATAGACTCAGGAATTTCTATTCGGTATTTAGGTAGCATTTCAGTACATTTTTTGGGTGTAAGCTGTAAGGCTGCTCCATACATTAGAGTTTTTATCTCAACATCTTCTTTCTCATTGCTACAAATATGGCAACGGCAATTAAAAAAGGCAAAAGCAGCTTTTACATTGCCTAAGCACAAAGATAGCCAAAAACTTTTTGCAGCCTTAGTCCAGTTATCATTTATATTTTCCTGTTGTCCATTATCAAATTCTAATGAAACTGCCTTTTTGCTATAATATATTCCTAATTTATAAAAACCTTTAGCTGTATATTTTTCTTCTCCTGCCTTTTTTCTTGATTTTGCCATCTTGATATCTTCCTTAAGTTATATAAGGATTAATTATACAAATTTATAGATTTACTATTCAAATACTCAAATATTCCCTCATCCGAACCTTCCACTCCAAATCCTGAATTCTTGCGTCCAGCAAATGCTGCTTTGGCATTAGCAGGTAGTGAATCATTAATTGATACCATACCAAAATCAAGTTTTTCTGCCATTATTTGAGCCGTGGATATATTTTTGCAATATATATAAGCTTGCAATCCATACTCTGTATTATTGGATCGAGCTATAACCTCGTCTATATTAGCAAATTTATAACAGGCAAGAACCGGTCCAAATATCTCTGTTATAAAAATCTCCATATTATCCTGACAGTTGCTAATAATTGTTGGCTCAAAAAAATTATTATGAGCTTTACCTCCACATATGATTTTCCCACCTTTATTTTTAGCATCTTCGATCAATTTTAAAATCTTATCTGTAGCTGCTTTGTTAATCAGTGGCCCTATAACTGATTCAGGATCAGAACCATCTCCTACTTTAAGGTTAGCAAATTTCGTAGTAAGAATCGATAAAAATTTATCATAAATTGTCTCTTCAATAAATATTCTGTTAGGAGAAGTGCAAGATTGTCCACTATTCCTGATCTTTCCTAATATAAGCTCACTTGCAGCCTTCTCTAGATCAACGTCACTTAATACAATAAATGGTGCATTACCGCCAAGTTCTAGAGACAACCGCTTCATAGTAGCACTAGAGTTTTGGTATAATATCCTCCCTACCCTAGTAGAACCAGTAAATGATAATTTACGAATTCTAAAATCATTACAAAATATCTGCCCAATATTATTGGCATCACCTGTGATAATATTTAGTACTCCAGCTGGCATGCCAGCATCACTTGCAAGTTTAGCCAAAATCAATGCAGAAAAAGGAGTGAGTTCCGATGGTTTAAGTATAACACTGCAACCAGCAGCCAGTGCTGGGGCAACTTTTCTTGCTACCATGCTACTTGGAAAATTCCACGGAGTAATTGCACAAACCGGACCAACCGGTTCATATTCGGTAATAATTTTGTGATTTATTGATTTACCAAGCTTGATTTTACCTTGAATATTATAAATATTACTGGCAAACCAATCAATAAACGACGCTCCATATGCTACCTCCCGCTTTGCATCTTCTAATATTTTCCCTTGCTCTAAGGTAATTATACAGGCTAATTCATCAATATTCTCTAATATTAAAGAATGCCATTTTCTTAATATGATGATTCTTTGTTCAAAAGAAGTCTGTGACCAATCTTTAAAAGCTCTAACAGAACTGTGAATAGCACCAACAATTAAATCATTGGGCAAATTTGGTATCGAGCCAATTACCTCGCCATTCGCAGGATTTGATACTTCCAACTGTTCTTGGCAATCTAGCCAATTTCCATTTATGTAATTTTTTTTATTAGACCTCATTCGAAACTGGTTGACGTAGTTCAAAATTATAAATGCCAGAGATCAAATTAAATCTAAGACCAAATCTTTTACGTCTATTTCGATATTTGTCAGCAATAATTTTGAACCGTTTTAGCATACCAATAACGTTTTCATTTAGAACTCTTTCTCCTGCTAACCTACGATTATTCTTTTTATCATTTTTAGTTAAAGGATTTTTCTTGCTTTTTTTCTTTGGTAATTCAGAATTATTGTGAATTTTTTGTATACCTTGATATCCTGTATCAGTAATCGCTTTAACCTTAGGATGGATAAGAATTTTGGATTCCTTAAATAATCTAAAGTCATGTTTTTTACCGTTAGAAAAATCTGTACATATTACTTGGTGTGTTTTCTTGTCTACCACTATTTGAGTTTTTAGTGTATGCCTTTTCTTCTTTCCTGAATAATAGAATTTTTGTTTTTTTTGGGTCTTTCTATAGGACTCTCAGTAGCATCAATCAAGACTACTTCATAATTCATATCACTCTTCATTAGAGCTTTACGACCTGGAAGAGCAAAGTTTGGGTGTTTAACTAGGGTGTCTTCTACCCATTTAACAGCTTTATATGCTGAACTTTCACTAATCCCATAGTTCTGACCTATATGGAAATAAGTACGGTATTCTCTAAGGTATTCTAAGACCATCAGCAACTGTTCCTCCAAATTGAGCTTATTTTTACGCCCACCTTTTGATTTCTTAAGACCATCAGCTTGCCTCAAAATATCCACCATCTTTGAGAATGTTCCCTTCTTTACTCCTGTTAATCGACGAAATTTTTCATCCTCTAACTCTTTAATCTGATCGAATTTCATATTATTACTTCAAATCAGATATTTATAACACCATTCTACATCATTGTCTAGTTTCGAAAGAAGCCTATTATAACCCGGATAGAGGAGATATTATCTTTAATCCATTAGATGCTAGATCTCACAGTTGGGATTTTTGGACTGATACTAGTTTTAATAATAGCTAGTTTTAATAATAGTAATGATCATGAACAAGCAGAATATATTGATCCAAAGTTAGATAAATTTGCTAAAGTACTGTTTAAGTTTAACAAGAAGACTAGTAGCGGCTTTGATCCATTTTGGAATAATAGTAGTGCAGCTATTTTTTGTGCTTGTGTTCAATCCTTAATAAAAGAAGGCAATAAATCAATTACTGAATTGCAGAAAATGTTACAGCTATCTTCTAGGCAATCACTTGAGAAAAAATTAGCTAATACAGTAGCCGCTAGATATTTAACAGCCAGTAATAAGACTACTGCTAGTTCTATTTTATCAGTGTTGGCGACTAGTACTGCTCCTCTAAATCTCTTATTTGACTCTGAAAAAAAGTTTTCCCTGACCAAATATTTTACTGAAGTAACCCAAGGCAGTCCCGCTTGGTTATTCTTGAGTAACAGGCCAGATATGCGAAACGTTACAATGCCGCTAACTAGCTGTTTATTTGAACTAGCAATTTCATGTCTAATTGGCATAGGGATCAATGAAAAAAGACGTATGTGGTTTATTATCGATGAACTAGCGTCTTTAGGTAATTTGCCTAGCTTTCCTACTTTAATATCAGAATCACGAAAATATGGTGGATGCGTTCTTTGTGCTACTCAATCAATTAATCAAATATTCGATAATTTTGGTATGTTGCAAGGCAGTAGTATCTTTGGCCAATTTGCTACTAAGTTTCTCTTTAGAAGTGATGAGCCAGCTACAGCTAAAATTATTACTGAGATATTTGGACAACTGGAATATGCTACTAGCCAAAAAAATACTTCTTATGGAGCTCATGAGCTTCGAGATGGTATTAGCTATAGTGAAAATACTAAACATAAAGCTTTAATCACTACCGATGATCTTGCTACTTTAGCAGATTTAGAGTGTTTTGTTGGACTACCTGAGCCAAAAGCTAGAATAGCTAGAATTAAAGTGCCTTTAGCTGCGGATGTTCCTAAAAAACACCCATATTTTGTTGCTGCAAGTAAGCTTACTGATAATAATTCCATTAATAATCATAATGTTCAGGAAGCTAGTGTTTCTAATATTTTAAATGACCAAGCGAGTATAACAGATGTTGAGCAAGTAGTACCACAAGATCAACGCAAGGATCAACCTTGGTGGCAAGAAGCTAGGCAAGAATATGTTGCTATAACTAACGAGTGTAATACATTAACGAATATTCATGGTAAAAAATGAGTAAAAAAATAACGGCTGACTTTACTACAGTTTATGACAAAGTAGATAAGCACTTTACTACATGTATAGAACTGGTTAAAGAACTGCCATATATTAAACGGGAGGTTCAAGATATTTTAACATCTTTTAGTGATTCCACTAAGCAATATAGTAATAATATTAATATTCAGTTGGAAGATTTTAAAAAAAATCTTTCTAAGCTTAGTGAGGAGTGCTATATTTTAAGCAAAATACCGGAGAAGTTAGATAAAAGCATAATAGCTATAGCCCCTAAAGTTGCTGAGGAAATTCAAAATCACAACCAACTTAAAATAGATGAAATGACTATAGCGATTAATAGCTGTAGTCAAAATCTCAACAAAATTAAAGATGATATTGAGTCTCTTAGGATTAATCGTAGCAAGAATTTCTTTCCTGTGGTAGCGATTAGTCTTAGTTTATCAACTATTACTACAACCACTGTCCTTTATTTTGTGTTACAATGGTTTCCACCACAGCAAAAATATCTAGTTGATAAAGCTCACGATATTCATACAGAAGGAGTAGTACAAATATTTGATATGCAAGGTAAATTCTGTAATAAAGCAAAAATAATCAAGGATTAAATATGCAAATAAAGACCAAATTTGATATGAGAACGGTAGATCAAATTAAAGAAATTGAGTATAATTAATATTATGAACATTTTTATTACTAATATTTGTCCAATATTATCAGCACAGGCACTTGATAATAAACGAGTCCTAAAAATGATAGTTGAGTCTGCTCAATTACTTAGTACTGCTATTTTCTGCAATAGTCAAATTGTCTATCCTGATATTTATAAACCTACCCATTTGAAACACCCTTGTACTATTTGGGCATCTTCAAATAGAAATAACTGGTTTTGGCTTTCTGAACATCTTATAGCTCTTTGTCATGAATATACACATCGTTATCATAAGAAACATAAAACTCAACAATTAATCAGCAACTTACTTAAATATTCTTCGCATTTAATCGACGATAATAATATGACACCATTCGTCAATTGCACTAAATCAGACTATTTACAAATTGATTTTTCTAATCACTCTAATACTTTTAAAGCATATCAGCAATACTTAACTGTAAAATGGAATAACGATATAATAAAACCAAAATGGACAAATCGTTCTATTCCAAAGTGGTATACTCAGAAATATATTCAAAATTATTAACTGATGTTACGCAGCTAACCATTCTCGCCTTTACACTGCCTAATTTTATAAAAATACTTAGTTGTTGTAAATCTTGTGTCTGTTTATCGCTTTCTCTTATTCCATATCTTGTTTTTAAAGCACTATTACTAATTATAAGTTTATGATGTTTCAACTTCTTTAGTAATTAAAGATCGTATCAATGCATTAACCGCTTGCTGCTGCTCTGAACTACGAATTTTCATAAAATTCTTTGAAACCTCTATGTACATATGCTGATTTTCAACAAATACTGGCTGTACAGTATCAGCATCTTCTAAATCTTTATAAAAATACTCTATATTTTTATCTAGTGCTTTAGCAATAAGAACTAATCTACCTATTGATATTCTATTAATGCCTCTTTCGTATTTTTGTAACTGCTGCCCTGTTACTTCTATTATATCCGCCAGTTGTTGTCGTGACAATCCTTTAGCAAGTCTTAGAGAATAAATCTTTTCTCCAATAAGTTGATCGATCTTATGTAAATAGTCATTTCTTCTTGCTATCATTTTTTTAACATTGATGGTATCATATCTTAAAAGCCTTCATTATACTCTTCAAGCTTTCTAAGATTATGTTATGATAAGTTACTTAACGTGTCAATAATTTAATTTATTATTATAAAAGTAACCTTATTTTTACCTTTGATATATAACTAATTTGTTGTTTGTCACAATTCTTCCAAATTTATAATCGTAATTGGGGTAAGGCTAAAAATAGCAACCCATCTTTAGTAAGTTGTTTAAAACCTGTTCCTTAATCCTAGGTCTATATAAATCACACAGCTTATATCTCCTTAATGATTTTTGCCCCACAAATCCATGTTATATTGTTTGCAATATTCAAACATATCAACTGTATTAGGGTGGTGTATGCCAAACTCCTTAATTTGTGACTTGCCAAAGAATTTATAATTATATAAATCTTTGCTTTTACAGGCGGCTTTTGCCCCTTTGTTATATAATTCACTTACTTGAGCAACATTTTTACTTCTATTGCCATATAAATAATGATATATAACAAAAGCTTTTTTATAAGATTCCATAGCTTGCTTAAGCCTATCTTGGGCAAACAAAATATCACCTTGTACTACATAAGTAGCTGCTAAATCAAAATTTTTAGAATAATTTATGTTCTCCGAATTGTTGTTTTCCTCTGCTAACAATATAGCCTTATTAATGTATTCAGAAGCTTTATATACTTTACCTAAACCTAATTTACTTTTTGCCATTTCTGTATAAATACATGAAAATTTAATATCATAATCATACCCTATGAGCTTCTTAGATGTGTTATATAATTGTTGAGCTTGAGCATAAGCTTCTTGATATCTACCAAGACAATTCAGTACCATTACTCTATAAATATAAATTCTGTTAAGGTATAAGCCATTAGCATGGAATCCATTTTTTATAAGAAGCTCAATACTTTGATCTCTATATTCTAAAGCTTCGTTATATTTTCCTTGTGTATAAAATAAGTAAGCCTTTAAAAAATATATTGTATATATATGTTCTACTTCTTGTGTTGCTAATTTTTCAATCTTTTTAAGTAATTCTTCAGCCAATTTTATCTCACCTATGTTTATATACGTTATACATATTTGATGAATTAAATTAAATTTTAGAGCATCATTGCCTTCATCATTATCAAGTGTATATAAAACTTCTAATGATTTAGTAAAATAAGAAATCGCTGTTTCAAAATTTCTTATTAACCTATTATAGATTCCTATTGCCCCTAAATATCTACTGTAATAAAATTTGTAATTCTCAGGCATTTGCCATAATTTAATTTGTTGATTTTTTTGATTAAACCAATCAACCATTTGCTGGATTTTGCTATTATCACCAACGTTTATATATAAAAGTAATAACTCACTTCTTAATTTAAGTATTGTATATATGTTAATATTATATCCTTCAGAATTTTTAAGAATAATTTCTAAGTTTTCTGCTATAGTCTGAGCGGTTCTCCACAAATATCCTGAGAGAGTTCTTGTAGGTTTAGGTAATTTGGCAATAATATTTTCTAAATATATTTTATTATTATCACCATTTAGTTCCATTATTTTATTGCTAACTATGTCATGCATTTCAAAAATAGGGTTATTATCATTAGAATTAATATTAGTTATTAGCATAAATTTAGATAATTGATATATATCGTCATTAAGGGTATCCGGATTATCAGTGATGGCAGTAAGTAATTGTTTTGAAAAACTTTGATTGTTCAATAAAGCTATTTTATTCAGCAACTTTATTGCACTTGGTTTTAATTGTTGAATAACCATATTAATATTTGTTGCTATTTTATCAGTCGCTTGATAAATTTTCTTTTTATATTCCTCTTTATCTAAACCTTTAATTTTATTAAGCAATTGAGTTCCTTGCACTATCAATATTGGGTAACCACTAAAAGATTGCGTTAAAAATTCGATACTATTATTATCCTTGTTGTCTAATAAGTTATTAGCTAAAGCTACAATAGTAGGCCTATCAAGTAGGGTCATTGCTATAATATTAGGTAACTTTTCATTATCTTGCGAACAAAACGCGACATGACCATTATGTTCCCAATCAATTAAATCCTGTACTTTTTTATTTTCATTAACTTTTAAATTATCAAACACCAATAACCACTTATTAGTAGAAGTTAAATATGATATTACTTCTTTTTTTGCTAAAGCAACTTCTTCAGATATATTAGTTTGTTTGATAGTATTGAGTTGTTTGGCTAATTTAACAAATTGCTCGTTCAAATCAAGGTTACAATCAAAAAACCAAATTAGATCATAATTATTTTTATTCTCATAACCATACATCCTAATCAGTTGAGTTTTACCTATACCACTAGTACCAACTATACTTGTTTGTTTATATTTACTTAAATTGTCCTTAATAGTCTTAAGCTGTTGTTCATGATTGACAAAATAACTAACTGGAGTGATTAAATTAGATACTTGTTCTTGAGCAAAAGTATTACTATAAATAATTAGTAATATAAATAATGTTAAAAATTTTTTCATACACTAAGCTTCTGCATATATCTTTTATTTGACTATACCTAATTTTTCTACCATTTACAACAGATGCGACAGCATCCCCCAAGACATCGATTTAGTAAACATTTTCAATGCTTCAAAATAAGATAATAAAACGTCTTATCTTTTAGTAATTTAGTATACTTCTCCTACTTCAAGAGTTGTGTTCACAACTCTTGAAGTAGGAGTTATTTATATCTTCATTAGATTATTTTTTCCCGTGTTAGCTCTGATTGTTTTTGCTGATCTAGCTGTTGTTTTTGTCTATATATCTCTGTTAATCTTTTTTCTATTTCTGTATTTTTCAAATAAAGACCAATTAGCTTATCATTCATCCTATATTCTAAATAAGATTTTGCATCATAAGTATTATTGTTAATTTTTATCATCCCGTGTTCTTTAAGCTCTTGTATTTCAGGACTCAATTCTTTTAGTACATGTGCTTGACGTTCTTTATATAATTGCCTTGTTAGCACAGTTACTTTCTTTGTATCTTTTATTCCTTCCACTAGCATTATTTCAAAATCAGCCCCTCTTATATAAGACCTTATTTCCTGATTATTCATTAAGTCATTTAGATAACTTTGCACGGTTTTAAATTGTTGTTTATTTTCTTTAATTAATATCCCGTGTTCTTTTATTATTTTTATATCTTGTTCAATTTGCTTCTTACAATGTTGTTGACTAAATTTAAACATTAGCGGTGCTACTCTATCCTTTAACTCTGAAGTATTTCGCTTTAATTCCTTAATTAATAATTCTTCTTCCCATATATTATGCTTTGCTATATATAAACTATCCCTTTTAATATTCTCTAATAGATCAGGCTGGCAATCATGCACTCTCCTTTTATCATTGATACTCTCTCCTTCCATCTCTTCTGATATACGATAAGTTAAACTTTGATAGTCCTTACCCACCTTTAAACTTAAGTCCCTCTCTTGCTCGAGGCTATTCAGTAATCCCTTAACTTCTTGTGTTTCTTGCCGCTCCCGCTCTATTCTATTAAATTGTGGAATTACCCAATCTCTAAAACTATCGACCCGTATTTTATCTGCCGCCTTTACCATATCGTCATATTTTAATGGCTTTATTTGATGCTTTAGATCCTCTACATTGAACTTATCATTAAATTTTTGTATTTCATCTATCCTATCCTTATATACTTCAAGTACTATTTTAACTCTCTATTTTTATTGTCATTAATGCTAACAGTTTCTTTAAATGCTTGTTTGAAGCCTTTTTCCTCTCCTATCTTAATAATGTCACTTAAACTATCTGCACTATATGTTTTTAGTTCTTCTAACTCTGAAGTCCATTTATTGACCAATTCAGGGTTTTGTCCTTTATATTTCTCTACTATCTCCTCTATTCTTCTCTCATAACTATTATTCTTAGCCAGTTTTGTTTGAACTTTTTGTACGTAGGTTAAATCTTTTACTACTAAACTTTGCCACCATTTACTACTACAAAGACTATCATATATTTTACTAGATATTTTTACTTTATCATCATAGTCTAGTTTATTACTTGTTTGATTTCTCGCTTGCCTTATTTGATAAGTTTTAATTTGCTGATATACTGTTTGCTCTATGGCTCTTTGGTGAGCTTTAATTATTTCACCCTTTATCCCACTTAATTGTTCTTGATGTAGCAAGCTTATATCCCTGACCATAATATGATATAGCTCTATCCTATCAGCACCATAAGATTCTAAACTTGCAATATGAGATTGATAATGATCGTTATCACCAAAACTACGACCACTACTGCCATAACTTAAAGTTATTTGTTTTTGCTCATACTCATGTTGCAGTTCTGCTATTAATTTTGGTAATTCTAGACACTCTTTATCTTTGATTTTGCTATTCGCAGCTATAGCAACTAGTGTATCTCGGTATAGACTATCTTGTAACCCTAAAAACTCATGTTTACTCCCATCTTTTTTGGTAGTTTCAGCATATTTCATATAATAGTCAGCTTCTGATGAGGTCAGCTTCTCTTGCCAGCTGACTTCTTTTGCAGCTGCTTGTCTTATGTGTTCTATGGCAAGTATAGTACCGCTACTTCTAGCTTGCCACAATATTCTTTCTCCTATCGCTAGTTCTTTCTGTGGTAGTAATTGTTGTAGTCTTGCAGCCATAGACCGACTATAAGATAAGGAACTATTTTGCTGCTGACAATTTATGATAGCTTCCCTGATATTATCTATATTGCAACCTACTGGTAATTGGTCAGCCAAGTCCCATTTATCTAGTAAGATGTCGGTATGGATAGTACCATTAAACTCTAGTCGACTTGGGTCAATGATAGTTACATTGCCAATATGACCATTAGCCTCATTAATCATGTGGCATATTGTTCTAGCCGCTTTGATGCCGGCTTGATCATGATCAGGCCAAATAACTACTCTTCTACCTCGCAATTGCTGCCAATTTGCTTTATCTGCCGAACTACTACCACCCAACCAAGATAGTACAATATATTCGGGCAGTAATTCTTGGGCTTTATCACAGGTCTTCTCACCTTCCACTATTAATATAGTAGTATTTAATTTACTCTTCTGCTCATCTGTTATTTTCTCTATATGATAGATCGGTTTATAACCATTATCACTAAAACCCTTTAACCGCCAAGCTTCTTTATTTAATGATTCATTTTGGCAATAGCTCACAGGTAGTACTTGCTTCGTTCCATCTTGGTTACTTATCAGTCTAACCGTTAAACCTATTAGCTGGCTCTTATCATTTCTGTAATAATAGATGCCTGCAATAGTATTACTTTTCAGCATACCAGCCAAGTGAATATTAGGATCGAATTTAGGTGCAGATTCAGGGACGTAAGGCTGTGCATACCATTCATTGATTAAGTGTGTCACTTTTTCATGCCCATCACTTTCTTGTAGTTGCTTATTGCTGCTGTAGTTATCATTATGATAATTATTTACTCTAGCCCTGATACCAGATATCGAGGCTACTTGCTCTAATGCTTCTAATTTGCTGCAGTTAAGAGCCTTCTGAACAAAAGAAAATATATTGCCTCCCTCTCCAGTACTATGGCGAATCCATAATCCTTTCCTTAAATTCATACTCAAACTGCCAAGGCTAATCTCAACACCACTCCTTTTAAAATTTTTGCCATCACTATTAATCCTTCTAGCATAGCTTTCAAAAATATTACGATAATTATATTCACTCAAACTTTGGATAACTTCATTGAAGTCTAATCTCTCATTCCTAGCTGCATTAATGCTATCATATTTGTTAGTTTCTAGTCTAACTTTACCGTCTCTTACTTCCTCTATTTTGTTGCTAGTTATTTCTTTCTGATCTTCACCTTGAATATCAGCCGAGATGGATATTAGTTCTGCATCATTAATATAGTTATAATATTCATAAATAAGCCCTTGTAGATCATCTTCTTTTGCTAGTGCTGCCAAATTTTCTATAGTTAATTTTCCCTCCTTTTGTAAAAGGTAAAGCTGATCCAAAAAGCTCTGTTCATATTTATTAGGCAAACTATCAGTTAACGACGTTATTTCTGCTGATAAGCTCTCAAGTAACTTCGGATAGTTTCCTGCTGTTAGTTTATTTTGTAGTTCTTGTGCTTTAATTGCACCTTGCTCATAATTTCTGAACCTTTTAGCTATGACCTCAAAATTGTTAATAGCATCTTTCCGACGCTGGCTAATACTCAAAATGTTACCAAAGCCAATACCTCTAAAATTACCCAGTAATTTAGGATTTTTCTTTACTTTAGAAATGGCATCTGCTAATTGCTCATACCGGCATTCTACTAACAAATCTTGCCATTTCTGCAGTATTTTTGATACAGGAGTTTTATATATACGACTTAAGAATTCAGGGAATAATTTTTCCCGATAAGTAATTATTTCTGCTAGTTCTTTTTTTATCTCTTGATGCTCTATATTAGTCTTTTCTAATAGTTCAGTTCTCTCTGTTAGTAACAGCTTGGTTTCAGTAATAAATTCATTGAGATCAGCCAAATTAGTGGTAAAGATATTTATCAAGTTTGTATTATTTAAGGAGTCGGTACTATCATTTTGGGTGGAATGCAAACCATGACAAATCTCCATCATTTGTCCCCAATGATTATTTGTAATTAATGTTGCTCCTTGATTGATGTTGTTCAAGAAGTATTTATAAGTTGAATAGCCGGCATGTTTTTGGATTGT
The DNA here is from genome assembly GCF_964026425.1 of Candidatus Tisiphia endosymbiont of Ditula angustiorana. Lineage (NCBI taxonomy): Bacteria > Pseudomonadati > Pseudomonadota > Alphaproteobacteria > Rickettsiales > Rickettsiaceae > Candidatus Tisiphia > Candidatus Tisiphia endosymbiont of Ditula angustiorana. The sequence goes on along the minus strand of NZ_OZ032143.1, from coordinate 1,241,759 downwards.
CTGATAATTTAAATTAAGCTGGATAAGTCTATCACCCATCCTTACTTGATCCTTAACATCGCTACCTCCTGCGTCTTTAATACTGACACTACCATAATAATTATCACAAATAATTTTAGCATGTTTTTGCAACTTCGCCTTTGCTTCTTGTAGTTCCTTATAGATAGTTTCTAGTTCCTCCCTATCATACTCTGACAGATATTGCCAAATAAGCTGATTACGCTTCTCTTTTGATAATGTTGCCCATAATATTTTTTTATTACTAATGTCTTTACTATCAATCTTTTCATCAACCTCTCTATTAAACATTAAATCATACGGGTCTATAATAATTTCTCTAACATTCTGTATCTCGATATTAGCACTTTGCTTAAATAGCACACATAGTCCAACTAGTTTAATAGGCATTTCTTGACGCTCTCGCCATTCTTGTATCTTACCACGTAAATCAAATACTTCTCGTCTAGAGTCTAAATAATTCTTAATTACTTGTTGATTAGGGGTTAAATTATCAAGCTTACGGTAATCAATCGCTAAATTATTATCTACTCTTCTACTGATCCCTAACATTAAACCAATATACCAAGTAGGTATTTCTTCCCTAACTAACTTTGAATCTTTTCCACCTGATACCTTATAGGCAAAACTTACGCTATGTAAGGTTCTAAATAGCGTAAAGAGGGTGAACGTAACTGCTGTTGCATATAATGATCTAAAAGCCCTAACTTTATTTGATAAACCGTCTTACCTATTTTGTGTGCAGTTCTTTTTAGAAAAGCCCACACTAAAAATGCACAACTAATGTGATTACGCTGGATGCGTTGTTTTCTGCATTGGCATCGTTCTATACCGGTAAGTTGCTTGATTTCTCTATGCATGCTCTCAATTACCCAACGAAAGCCACACTCATCTTGTACGGCTTTAGAAGATTTTTGAGTTTTGTTATTGGTAACAATATAATCAACTCTGTTGGTAGAAACAGTAAGTTTAAACAAATTAACATGCTTATCTTTTGCAAAGCCCTTTATATGAATCTCCACTCCGCTCTTAATTTCCTCATCTGAAAACGTTAACTTGCTAACAGCTTTATAAGGCTTAGAAGAGGAAGTTTTAGTAACGTTTCTATTTGCTTTAATAGGAGCATAATAATATTTACCCAAGGAATCAACATGTTGCATAATTTTATGCGTAGCATACCATGTGTCAAAAAGCACAGTTTGAAAAGGAATCTTTTTGCTATACACAGCATTATTTAACATATTTAATAGGTGTTCTACTTTTGTCGCTCCATCATGTTCGGGCGAAAAAATTCGGTAATCTATTACCCAAAACTTATTAATATCCGATTATAATATACCAAACTTACTACTCCTATACCAGTAGTAATACCACCTGTAGCCCCACTGTACTGTGATCTAGCAATTTCTATTTTCTTGGTATTTCTTTTATTTAACACCGTATCATCAAATATTGTATATCCGTTAGGCGATAAAATAACATCATCCTTAATATGTTCCCATAACAAAGAAGGTGTATATTTTTCATTTTTTAAAAATCTATTAATAACATCATGGCTACATTTTTTGGCATGTTCAGCATAGTAGGTCAAACTATAATTCTTTTGACTCACTATTAGAAATTGACAGTAATCTGTCCTATTAACTGGTATTGCTTGCAATTTTATCCTCTTGGCATTTGTAAATTATACTCAACATAATTTACCATTTTTTTTCTCATAGCGTAAGTTTTGTAGGTATACTCAATTAACCTGAAGAGTTGGCAAAATGATTAAAAGTTATAGTCTGAAATTGGTCAGTTATAAGAGTAAGCAAATTACCTTTGTATTTATCAATATTACCAAAAAATCTATCTATAGCTTCTGAGAATTGAGCAAAATTATGGTAAAATTTATTATTTGTTACAATTCTATGCATAAATTTCCATAATCGTTCAATCGGATTAAGATTAGGGCTATAGGGAGGTAAAAATACTAATTCTATTTTGCTATTTACTAGATACTCCTTTACTTTCTTTGACTTATGATACCCAGCATTATCACAAATCAAATATATCTTCTCTTTATTAGGATTTTCTGCTTCTAATTTTTGTAGAAAATTGATTATATAATCACCGTTTACTTTAGGATTATCTGTGCTAACTAATTGCAAATCAGATAAATTAATTGCTCCTATTAAATGCTTCCTTTTCCAGCCACTAAATGTTGGTAAAGTTTTATTTTGATTCTTTCTGATCCAACCATAACGGGCTTTTGTTTGATACTGAGGATGAACGCTATCCATAAAATATATAGCTTCTTTAGCCTTGAGATTACCTTTTAACAAACTATATTCTAGCTTAAATAGTTCTTGCTTATCTACATCAAGCTTGCCGGGTACGATCTTTGGCTTTTTATATACAAAGCCTAATCTCCTTAATAGCTTTGTTACTCCTGCTATTGTATAGCTAACACCGTATTTTTCTTCTATGTAATTGCTGATATCTTTGGCATAAACATAATTACATATTTCTAAATGCTCTATTAACTCTTTCTCTTCTAGCTCACTTAGCTTACTTGCACTACCACCGTTAGCTGTCTCTAATTTATTAAATTTTTGATAATCTCTTACATGCTTTCTTATAGCTTCTTCACTTAACAGCAATGCTTCTGCTATTTCTCCATAGCTCCAACCTTTATCATACAGCAAAACTGCCTTAATTCGGTCACATACTCTCCTATCTCGTTCATTACCATGACGTGACTTCAGTGCCGTTCTTTGTTCAGATGTTAAAATATTTCCCATTATCATATTCTAGCTTCTTTCCTCTCTTCCTTCAACTCTTCATTTATGAGCAGTATATATGATTCTATACTAAACCGTTCCCGTCCTTTTGCCGCATCTTCTTCCACTCTTCTATAAACTATATCTTCTAATACATCTCTAGCTCCATACAGTTTTACTTCATATCTAAACCTACTCATCAACACATTAAATGCTTCATAACCCATAATAGCTTCATGGTATATTTTCATATAGTCCACTGTTTCACCTTGTAGCTTATATCCAGTAACTGCATAACCATATTGAAATTGAACTGGATATAGTGGGTCAGATGTATCAATCTTGACTATCTTCTTACTGCCATCTGCTTTATGTACTAGCAATTGCACGCAGCCATGACCAAACTTATCGGACTTATTAAAATCTATAACTGTTGCTACCTCGCCATTTAGTACTCCATTAAACCCCTTATATTCTGCCTTGTTACTGGTAAAAACTATTTGCTCACCTCGCAACAATTCTATCATCTCATGGCCAGATTTAAAATTACCACTCAGTCCCTTTAAAATACCAGCCTGTTTTAACTTCTCTCTAACTTGTATGTTAAAATAATTCACAGCCACATTAGTATAAGCACCTATTACTATCGACCTAATCGACACTAAATCATCTCTAGCTAAATTCTTGGCTTGCTCTAAATACTCATTAATATAATCTGTTACTAACGCTTCTTTAGTTACTTGTACATTGTCATAAATATTAAATACTCCAAGCCCTTGATAAATCTCTAATGCTTTTTCTATCTTATAAAGACCCATTAGCTTGGTAGCTTGCCTTTGTAGTCTCATAGTCCTTACTATTACCCACAAAATAACAATGGTGAAAAAGAAGTAAAAATAATATACTGATTTGCAATTAAAATATTACATTGTAGAGGTATAGTATGAGTCAAGAAATAATAAATAATTATTTGACCGAGGAATTTAGTGGAGCTATTTTGGGTGATAAAAGGCTGACAAATAGGTTAATAAAGATAGCTGATAATTTTGCAAATATACCTGAAAGCTCAATTAATCAAGCATGTGGAAATTGGGCAGAAACAAAAGCAGCATATCGTTTTTTTAAAAACGATAATGTTAAGGAATCAAAAATATTAGAAGCCCATATTGCTAAAGCAGTAGAAAGAATCAAAGAGCATGATAAAGTTCTTGTTATACAAGATACTAGTTATATCACATATACTAGTCATAAAAAAACTACTGGATTGGGTGTGTTATCAAGAAAAGAGGGAAAGAATGTTAAAAATATTGAATGTAAAGGTCTGATAATGCATACTGCCTTTGCGGTTGCTACCAATGGATTAGCACTTGGGTTGTTGGATCAAAAGATTCACAATAGACCAGCAGTGCCTGAAGAAATACAACAGTTAAAAAAAACTAGTCATGGTAATGCGGTACATATTAAAGATAAAGAAAGTATGAAGTGGCTTAATGCATTACAGAACACTATTAATGCAACGAATAATAGTAATACCCAAATTATAACTGTTTGTGATAGAGAAGCTGATATATATGATTTTTTTGAATTGGCACAAGCTCAGAAATCTAAAGTTTTAGTTAGAGCTGCACAGGATAGAGAAATAAATAAAAAGTCAAAATATTCCAAAAAAGATAGACAATATTTGTGGAAGGTAGTATCGGGTTTCCAGTGTGCTGGAGAAATAGCAGTTAAAGATACTAGTCAAGAAAATAAAGCTAATAGGATTAGACATTTGGAAGTTAGATTTGGAAAATTTATAATGAATCCTCCTGTAAACAATGTAAGACATAAAACAGAAACATTGCCAAATTTACCAGTATATGCCATCAATGTTATTGAGCGTCGTCCCCCTAGTGGAACAACACCATTAGAATGGATGTTACTAACCAATATAGTTATCAATAATTTTGAAGAAGCTATAGAGAAAGTAAGATGGTATTGTTTAAGATGGAGAATTGAAATTTTTCATAAAATTTTAAAATCTGGATTTAGGGTTGAACAATGTAGACTTGCAACAGGAGAAAGATTAATAAAATACTTGACAATCATGAGCATAATTGCTTGGAGAATTTTTTTTATTACTTTAATTGGCAGAACTAATCCTAATCTACCATGTAGTGTAATATTAGCTGAAGAAGAATGGCGAGTTTTGTATGTAAAGATACACAAAGCAGCTCCCCCTAATAATACAATTCCTACAATAAAAAATGCTATAATATGGGTTGCTAAATTGGGTGGGTATTTAGCAAGAAAAAATGATCTAGAGCCTGGTCCTATTGTATTGTGGAGAGGATGGCAACGGTTATTTGATCTAGTTCAAGGTTATCAATTAGCTAACTCTAATATTTGTGGGTAATAGTAAGCTCATAGTCCAGTCGTCTTGGTGTTTATGACGCATCACTTCAGTTAATGTACTTACCTTTGCAACAGTGCATATCTTCTTAAAAGCCCCAGCCATACCAACTGCAGCAAACTGATTATTATCACCCACTATTATCGCTTTTGACCCTGACTTTAATACTGTATACTCGATGAAAATCAACAATTGCGTTGTTGTTGTCCAAGACCTGCGGTGCTCACGTACTAATGTACGCTGTGCTCCTCGGCTTGGACACTCCTAGCACTTGTTGATTTTGATCTTCGTCTACCAACTCTTCATTTACGAGCAGTATACTTAGTAAATAGTCCATATTTGCCAATTCGACCATACTAGCTTCATCTATGATTAATATGGTCTTATCATCTAACTCTCCACTAATATTTTGATACGAACTCAAACTACTCTCTATTCTGTCTTGATGTTGATATTCTATTTCCTTATAATAATCAGAACGCAGCACTAACTCAAACGTTTGCCCCTTAGCTTCTTGCCATTCTTTACGCAGTAGTGCTATATTCTTTGATTCAATACCCGTACTACTTGCTAGAACTTGTGCAGCGGTACTACTTGGGGCTGTTCCTATTACCCTGTAACCCGCCTTGTTATACTGAGATACTATTTCCCGCATGACAAAAGTCTTACCAGTTCCAGGATATCCTTCTAATACGCTGATATCTTTACCATTGACAATTTCTCTTACTGCTTTACGTTGCTCATTTGTTAAAGGCTCGCATTGTTTATCAATTAACTCTATCTTTAGCCCTGTTTTGTTGTTTACCACTTCCTGCACAGCAACACCAACTTGCCGAATAATAGCAATTAATTTCTTCCCTATAGAAAGCTTATCTATTGCTCCATCATCAATAGACAGATTATGTTTCTCACTATGCTGTAACTCCTCTACTATCCCAATAAATCTTTGCTCTAACTCTGCCCTTTTGGTTAATGCGTATAAGGTACGACCTTTTAAATCACTAAGATTTATTAAACTAATCTTATCAGACGCCAGCAATTTACTATAGAGCAACATAAATTCAGTAGAATATTCTTGATTCAATAGTTCTATATCTGATAATACTGGACTATTATTATCAGTAACACTATTATCACTGCTATTGTCAACGCTACTAATAGTAGCAATATTAATAGTATCTTCCGTACTAGGTACGCCGCTATCTTGCTTACTACTAGGCTCTGTTACAATAGTTGTATCTATAGCAATATCTTCCTGAATATTCTCTTGTACTAATTGCTTGCTTAGCTCTCTTAAATTTTGTTGAAATTTTTGCTTATCAATACTACCATCTGCACTATTTTCCATTTGTTTTTCTGCTTGACCTAACTCCAAATCTATAGCTAACGTATCGGCTAATGCTATAGCAATTTCTTCCTTAGTAAAAACTGGCTTGTTAATTGATAATTTCTGAAAAACTAATTCTATATCTTCTTTAATCTTTGTAGCATTTTCTTTTAGTATTTGCACATTTGCTAATTTTAGCTTCGAGTCTTTTATATACCACGCTGTTCCTTCATGGATAGTCGGTATTAAATCAATTCCTCTTGCTTTATGCGATAAATGTGATACCTTAGCTAAATGACCATATTTTTCTAAATATTGGTTGATGAAATAGGCTACATTTTCCCGATAATAATATAAAAATTTCTTCTTCCCCATTCACGTCCTTTCTCACCAAAAATTACTTCGCCATTTTCTAAACGTAGTAGTTTTCTAGTAGTCATCTGAATGTGGGCATGAGGATTATTTGGATTGTCATAATGAATGTTTATATCTGCTATCATGCCATGGCTAACTAGGCACTCAGAAGCAAAGTGTTCGGTAAGTTCAGTATTCTGTTGTTGAGTTAATTCCTTTGGTAAGGCTATGGTCAGCTTTCTAGCAGTCTCAGCATTTTCTCTTGTTTCACTACTTTCTGCTCTATTCCATAATTCTTGTCTATCATACACCCAACTAGGAGCTCCCTCTGGAGCTAGAATTACGCTATGAACAAGTCCTTTCTTGCTGCTAAAATTATAGGTAACAGTACGCTTTTCTCCTGTTTTACGGTCAGTTGTAAAAAACTGCAATTTACTTCTTGAAATATAGCTACTTGCTGCAACTGCATTTTGTCCTTTGCTTCTTCGTACTTCTGATTTATTACAGTGATATATTGCCATTGCTATTACCGCTATAAGCTGTAAGTTTTGGGTAATAGCAATGACAAAAACTGAATCTTTGAGCGCAGGCAAACTAGGTTTACCTAGTTTGCCCAAGTGCGGGTAGAGGGATTCCAAAAGCAAATGCTAAAACCTAACTTGTAACTACATAGTTTATTTTATTGGCAAGCTTTATATAGGCAGCAGAATGCTCCTTAAGTGGGTTGTTTAGGTAGGATAGGTGGGTGAAGAAAAGAGAAAATGGTTTATCTAAAAAATAGCTATAGGTGGAAAATATTAATTGATTGTAAAATAAACGAACTGTATAAATTTAAGAAAAAGTAGCTATAATTTTATTGAACTGGTAGTAAGTTAAATGTATTACAAATTACTTTATTAAAAATAAGCTTTTTGTAATAATAACTGCAAGCGTGAAAATTGGTCAGAAAATTTAATAAAAATACTTCTTTGTTTAAAAAGGCAAAAAATTATAGATATATTGAAAATATTTAATGTTTTTGTAATAATATAAAACTGCTTAACAAGGTAGATTGAACTCGTACAAGACTCCTTTTGAGTTGGTTATTTTAGATTTTTTATCTGAGATTGACCAAGGTAAGTAAGCTCGGTAATGACGTTAATAAAACCAGTCAATAAAATTTTCAGTTAGTCTTTAAGAAAAATAACAATATCAAGACTAACTGAAAAAGTAGTGGAATTTTTTCTAGTTTATAGTTATACCATTAGTTTCTATATAGTTGTTCTCTAGATTTTCAATTAATAACTTTAGTTTAGGATCAATATTATTAAGATTAACATCATAATTTTCATTGCCGCCAAAACTCACCATTATTTTGCTGACAATATTTTTATTACTTAGAATTTTTACAAGTTTCTTTGCTACTTTATGACTAAAAATATTGTGACCAAGTGTTATTTCGCTTAGAGTCCTATTAATTTCTAAAGCCTTGAAAAGTTGTAAAGCCCCCTCATTACCAATATTATTACCATTAATATGTAATCGCTTAAGGGTTCTATTATTTGCTAAAAATTCAGCCAATATCATTATGTTCAAGGTCTATTTCGTCCAAAGTATTATTATACTCTAACGCTTTAACAAGGTACTTTACTCCTTTATAGCCAATATTGCTTTCACCAAGATTTATGTTGGTTACAGTCTCATTATACTCTAAATCTTTACTAAGTATCTCAGCTCCTTTTGGCCAAATATAGTTTCCAGCAAGATTAATATGGGTTATAGTATCGTTATACCGTAACATACTACTTAACGACTTTATTCCACAATCCCCTATATCAATATCTCTAAGATCTAGGTATTTTACAGAGTTATTATGTCTTAGAACCCTAGCAAGTTCCCCAGCTCCCCAATTTCCAATATGATTTTCACTAAGGTTTATTGCCGTTATATTATTATTGTTCTCCAAACTTTCCGCAAGCATAAATCCCCCATTTTTGGCAATATTATTTGCTGCCAGCTGTATTTGACATAAATTTTTATTTATTTTTAGAACTTTGGCAAATCGAATAGCTCCCCTACTAGTAATCTCGTTATGGCACATATCTATATGACTTACACTATTATTGTTTTCTAGGGCTTCGGCAAGCCTATGCATACCTATATCACCAATTTTATTGTTGCTTAAATCTACTCGGGTTACTGTGTTGTTGTTTTGCAACAACTTCGCAACTATCTTTGCTCCCTCATCGTCAATATTACTATTACGAAGATTTATGTGGGTTAGCGTTTTATTATTTTCTAAAGCTTTGCTAAGTAGCTTGATACCACCACTACTACCAATATTATGGTTGCTAAGATTTAAGTAGGTTAATTTTTCATCAGCTTGTAGTTTTTTCTTAGCTTGTTTTAGTGCAAAAGAAATATCACTTGTTAATTTAACTTGTTTGTTATTTTGTGGTTGATTTTTAATATTGGTCACCATACAATTAGCTCCTGTTTTTTTCTTTTAGAAAATAGTGGCACGGGGGTTAGATTTTAAAAATTTTCTGATTCTTTGCTTCTAACCTCGGTGCTTGAACACCACACCACGTGTGTCACTACTAATATATTACCCTCATCACTAACAGAGTCCAGAGAAGTTTTAGCACCTAGGGTGTTTTTTTATGAAATTTGATAAGTCTGCGGTAAAACGGAGACAGTGGGTAAAATTATTGTTATAGTTAGGGGTTAATTATTTTAGATTTTTTATCTGAGATTGACCAAGGTAAGTAAGCTCGGTAATGACGTCAATAAAATCAATAAATTTGGATTTCAGTTAGTCTTCAGGAAAATAACAATACAAGACTAACTGAAAAAGTAGAGGAATCTATATCTAGTTTATATTTATTCTATGTATTTATCTCTTAAAGCCTCGATTAATAACTCTGATAGTTTAGAATAATTAGAATTAATATCATATTTTTCGTGGCCATAAAAACTTATCATTATTTTGCTGACAATCTTTTTATTCTTTAGACTTTTTATAAGCTCCTCTGCATCATTATGATACAAAAAAGTGTAACCAAGCGTTATTTCGGTTAGAGTCCTATTAAATTCTAAAGCCTTGCAAAGTTGAAAAGTCCCCTTAGCACCAATATAATTATCATTGAGATGTATTCGCTTGAGAGTCCTATTATTTGCTAAAAATTCAGCTAGTATGTCTGCTCCTTGATCGCTAATATCATTATGTGCAAGGTTTATCTCGTCCAAAGTAGCCGAGTAACCAACTCTCATTACTGAGAGTCAGTCCTCTAAGAACCGTGCTTGCAACTTTTATTGCACACGGCTCAAGTTCTAGGTAAGGCAGCATTGCCACCCAGCAGTTTTATACTCAACTCAGGACTAAGATCATCCACTGTTAGTCTAATATTGTCCGTCTTATCCCTGTGTTTAAAGTAATCTTTAAACACAGGATTAAATGGACTTACTTCACTCCTGATTTTAATGTGCCGTCTTATAGAAGTTTCACTTGCTTTGTATAGGTAGAGAGGAATTTTATTTCCTTTCTTATCTTTAACCATAGCATGAAAATTCCAATTATTTAGCCCACGTCTAATGTAGTATTTCTTAGTAGTCCAAGATTTACTTTTATTAGGGTGTCTTCGTAATATCCAGGACTTAAGTATTGTATAAACCATGTAATCCACATATGAGAAAGCCCTCGACGACACAGCATTACGAAAATAATTAGCCCATCCCCTTATTTTAGGGTTTAATAGGTTTATCAAATCTTCTGTCTTTGCTGAATAATTATCTTTAATTTTACTCCTAATGTCCTTTAGAAATACTTTAATATTTTCCTTTGCAGGTTTTATTAATAGTTTTCCTTTATACTTACGTATACTGCTCGTAAATGAAGAGTTGGTAGACGAAGATCAAAATCAACAAGTGCTAGGAGTGTCCAAGCCGAGGAGCACAGCGTACATTAGTACGTGAGCACCGCAGGTCTTGGACAACAACAACGCAATTGTTGATTTTCATCGAGTATACATTAAAACCTAAAAAATTAAAACCTTCGTCGATGTGGGTTATTTTAGATTTCTCTTGCGATAGCTCTAATCCTCTTTCTGCTAGGAATTCTATTACAATTGGTATTACCTTTTCTTTTAGCACTTCAGGTGAACTTCCTGTAATAACAAAATCATCCGCATAAGAGATAAAGTTGATCTTTTCTTTGACTCTCATTCTTATATTGCTGCTTCTGATTTTCTGTTCGATTCCAGATAATGCCATCAATGCTAAAGTTGGCGAAATAATACTTCCTTGACCAGTTCCAAGCTCTGTGGGATATAACCTTTGCTTTTCCATAAATCCAGCTTTTAGAAATTTCCTAAGGATTTGTTTATCCATAGGAATATTTTCTAGTAGCCATTGATGTGAGATTTTATCAAAGCAGGCATGTATGTCCCCCTCAAAAATCCATTCAGCAGATCGCTTTCTAGATAGTACAGTAAAGCATTGTTCACTTGCATCTTTCGTGGATCTTTTCGGTCTGAAGCCGTAGGAATTTAAGTCAGCTCTTTCTTCTGCTATTGGTAGTAAAGCTATGTGCCACAGGGCTTGCATTGCTTTATCTCTCATAGTTGGGATTGAAATTGGTCTAAATTTTCCTTGTTGCTTCTTAGACGCATATATCCTCCTTGACGGTAATGGTTTATATCCATGTCGCTTAAGTGATAGAGCAGCTTGTATTTTCTGTTTTGATGTTTTCCAAATAATACCATCAACACCAGGTGTTTTGCCACCTTTATTGAGTACAACTCTTTTTACCGCTAAACATTTAGCATAAAATGAGCAAGTCAGGATTCTCTGCAAGGCTTTCACCCTACCTTTCTTCCCTTCTCGTTCTGCCTTAGCAATACGCATTTGTAGTCGAGTTACTTGCTTATCAATCTTCTGCCATGAGAGATCATCCCATGTTTTAGCTGTAAGAGCTGAAGAGGCATCAGTAAATATTGCTATTTCTGTCATTTGCGTTTCTTCATTATTTCGATTCTCCAAATTTTCTTGCTATCTAGAACCAGCTGGACGTAGGCACACTTTCGTGTCTGATCATTTGACCAGTATCTGCCTCATTACAAAGCAGCATTAGCTTTTTCCAGCATCCCAAACCTGCACGATTATCAGTATCCCTCACGAGATGCATTCCTAAAGATTGCTCTTTAGGAATCGTACAGGGTTTCCACGTTCCATGTTAGAAGTATGCCGGGTTAGGTGTCTGCTTTCGACCGGGAAATATAATGACCACGAGAATGCATAATAAATGCATTGCTCCGATTTCCATTACCATTTTTGGTTCAAGTGTATCAACGACTTTCACTTGTTTATAGTTATGATCTTTATCACAGATTCAGTTGCCTTCACCATACCGGCTTGCTTGCACTCACCCAATATGTCGTTATCAGGAGGAACATCTTCTCGCGATTCAGTCCCCACATAATTGCTTATGTTTCGTTACTTTGTCAGGGTCGCTGCTTTATTCAGACCCCTAGCATCATCCGGTGGTACGAATGGTCCTCTCTGAAGCGGAGGACAACTCCTTAACATAGCCTCGTGTCGCAGTTATTAATATTTAACGCTTTAACAAGATGTTTTGTTCCTTCATAACTAATATTATTGTTGCTTATATCTATTCGAGTTACTATGTTGTTGTTTTGCAAAAACTTTGCAACTATCTTTGCTCCCTCATCGTCAATATTACTATTATGAAGATTTAGGTAGGTTACCATTTCACTATTTTTTAAAGCTTTGCTAAGTAGCTTGATATTACTACCAATATTATGGTTGCTAAGATTTAGATAGGTCAATTTTTCACCAACTTGTAGTTTTTTCTTAGCTTGTTCTAGTTCAAAAGAAATATCACTTGTTAATTTATCTTGTTTATTATTTTTTTGTTGATTTTTAATATTGCTCACCATACAATTACTCCTGTTTTTTGACTATAAAAAATAGACACTGAGGTTAGATTTAAAAATTTTCCGATTCTTTGCTTCTAACCTCGGTGATTGACACCACACCACGTGGGTCACTACTAATATATTACCCTCATCACTAATAGAGTCCAGAGAAGTTTTAGCACCTAGGGTGTTTTTTTTGAAATTCGATAGATTTGCGGTAAAACGGAGATATTGACTGAAATTATTGTTATAGTTAGGGGATAAATAGTTATAGTAAAATTCAGTTAACTTTTTTATAATAAAGCTTTAATAGTTTTTTTTGTCATCAATATTATTGAGTTCTTGCCTAAGGTGTAGTTTTTCTGCTTGCTGTTTTGCCTTGTTACAAATACAAGAAATGCTAAATTTATCGTATTACCTAAAATACGGTAATAGACTCAAGGTTGAAGAAACTTTTTCTAGACTTAAACCTTATAAAATATTTATGCTTTCAACTAAGATAATAGAAACTAACGAATGATTATGTTTTTTGTCATCTAATTTAACAGGTTTAACTATATGCCTAATGATCTATACTATTTTTATGAAAGTGATTTAGATAAAGGAAATTTCAGTAAATTTTACAATAGTCTGCCCTCTTCAGGTCTAAAAAAACAATTTCTAAATTCTATACCAAAGGGTAATATATGCTGGGACAGCACTTGGGTTTTACAAGGGTATAAGGGGCCATATCCTAATGGTGAAAGTGGTGACAGTGAAAAATTGTCTCCAAGTTGTGGATTACAAGAGGTAAGATATTGGTGGGGTGTATCAAAGCATATAAACTGGATTCCTATAGCTGGTATCCTCGTCTGGGGTGCATCGAAGATTGCGGGTAAAATAACTGATGTGTCTAAATGGTGTAGTTTATATTTTGATAGTAAAACCGGTGAATGCCTTAGCCACGATAAAGAGGTAGCTGCATCAAAACTAAATGACATAGGAAGACAATTATTTGATAGTGGTAAATTTAATGAAGCAAGGGAATATTTTAGTAATGCTTACACACACTCAAATAACAAGGCAAATTATGATATCTATAAGGATAATGAAAATAAAGCTAAAACTGAAGTAGATGCAATAAACTTAAACTCTCAGGGAAATAATTTATTTAGTCAAGGCAAATATAGCGAGGCACAAAGTAAATATCAAGAAGCTTATGATAAATCGCAGGTTAGCAAAGAGTATAATACATATAAGGCTAATAGAGATAAAGCCCAAACTGAAATAGATGCAATAGGTTTAAAAGAACTAGGAGATAAAGAATTTAACGCTGGTAGATATGATGGTGCAAAAGTTAAATACCAGCAAGCCTACGATAAATCCTCAGTTGCTGCTAATAAGACGACATATACTACTTGCAGTAATAAAGCTAAAGCAGAACTAGATGCTATAGGTTTAAAAGAACTGGGAGATAAAGAATTTAACGCTGGTAGATATGATGGTGCAAAAGTTAAATATCAGCAAGCCTACGATAAATCCTCAGTTGCTGCTAATAAGACGACATATACTACTTGCAGTAATAAAACTAAAGCAGAACTAGATGCTATAGGTTTAAAAGAACTAGGAGATAAAGAATTTAACGCTGGTAGATATGATGGTGCAAAAGTTAAATATCAGCAAGCCTACGATAAATCCTCAGTTGCTACTAATAAGACGACATATACTACTTGCAGTAATAAAGTTAAAGCAGAACTAGATGCTATAGGTTTAAAAGAACTAGGAGATAAAGAATTTAATGCTGGTAGATATGATGGTGCGAAAGTTAAATACCAGCAAGCCTACGATAAATCCTCAGTTGCTGCTAATAAGACGACATATACTGCTTGCAGTAATAAAGCTAAAGCAGAACTAGATGCTATAGGTTTAAAAGAACTAGGAGATAAAGAATTTAACGCTGGTAGATATGATGGTGCAAAAGTTAAATATCAGCAAGCCTACGATAAATCCTCAGTTGCTACTAATAAGACGACATATACTACTTGCAGTAATAAAGTTAAAGCAGAACTAGATGCTATAGGTTTAAAAGAACTAGGAGATAAAGAATTTAATGCTGGTAGATATGATGGTGCGAAAGTTAAATACCAGCAAGCCTACGATAAATCCTCAGTTGCTGCTAATAAGACGACATATACTGCTTGCAGTAATAAAGCTAAAGCAGAACTAGATGCTATAGGTTTAAAAGAACTAGGAGATAAAGAATTTAACGCTGGTAGATATGATGGTGCAAAAGTTAAATATCAGCAAGCCTACGATAAATCCTCAGTTGCTACTAATAAGACGACATATACTACTTGCAGTAATAAAGTTAAAGCAGAACTAGATGCTATAGGTTTAAAAGAACTAGGAGATAAAGAATTTAATGCTGGTAGATATGATGGTGCGAAAGTTAAATACCAGCAAGCCTACGATAAATCCTCAGTTGCTGCTAATAAGACGACATATACTGCTTGCAGTAATAAAGCTAAAGCAGAACTAGATGCTATAGGTTTAAAAGAACTGGGAGATAAAGAATTTAACGCTGGTAGATATGATGGTGCAAAAGTTAAATATCAGCAAGCCTACGATAAATCCTCAGTTGCTGCTAATAAGACGACATATACTACTTGCAGTAATAAAACTAAAGCAGAACTAGATGCTATAGGTTTAAAAGAACTAGGAGATAAAGAATTTAACGCTGGTAGATATGATGGTGCAAAAGTTAAATATCAGCAAGCCTACGATAAATCCTCAGTTGCTACTAATAAGACGACATATACTACTTGCAGTAATAAAGTTAAAGCAGAACTAGATGCTATAGGTTTAAAAGAACTAGGAGATAAAGAATTTAATGCTGGTAGATATGATGGTGCGAAAGTTAAATACCAGCAAGCCTACGATAAATCCTCAGTTGCTGCTAATAAGACGACATATACTGCTTGCAGTAATAAAGCTAAAGCAGAACTAGATGCTATAGGTTTAAAAGAACTAGGAGATAAAGAATTTAACGCTGGTAGATATGATGGTGCAAAAGTTAAATATCAGCAAGCCTACGATAAATCCTCAGTTGCTACTAATAAGACGACATATACTACTTGCAGTAATAAAGTTAAAGCAGAACTAGATGCTATAGGTTTAAAAGAACTAGGAGATAAAGAATTTAATGCTGGTAGATATGATGGTGCGAAAGTTAAATACCAGCAAGCCTACGATAAATCCTCAGTTGCTGCTAATAAGACGACATATACTGCTTGCAGTAATAAAGCTAAAGCAGAACTAGATGCAATAGACTTAAACTCTCAGGGAGATAATTTATTTAAGCAAGGCAAATATGGTGAAGCTCAAAGTAAATATCAAGAAGCATCTAATAAATCCAAGGTTAGCAATCAGTATAATAAATATAAGGCTAATATAGACAAAGCTAAATATAAGTCTGTGTTCACAGACTTTAGCCTTATGTTAACCCAAGATATTACTGATAGTGAGTTAAAAGAATTTGCTGATAAATTAGAGAGAATGATAGATGAAGGATATGGAAGTGATTCCGAGATTGTAAGTAGGTTTCATATAGTATGCTTAAGAATAGCTAGAAAGGAAATGAATAGTCAATTAGAGTCAATTAATCGAGAAGATATAAATGACCTCAGAACTGCAATTATGAACTTAATAGAAACCGAAATTAAGGTATTAAAAAAACTAAATATTACCGATCCAAAGTTAGAGCAAGAATTAGAATCATTAGAGGAAAAGTTAAATGTTATAGATGATGAGAATGAGGCAGGTAATAATGATGTAAATATAGAATTAATTGCAATTCGAGTTAAGGAAATCGACCAGGAAATAGAGACGAAAGTATTTGAAACACTAGCACAAGAGAGGCAGTTAGAACATGGTGGAAATGCTCTAGCACTACGAGATCCATTAATCACTCCTATAGTTGAAACATATCTAATGAATGGAATGAATGAGATTTTACAACTCAGAATTTCATCTATAGAAGAAGAAAATACAAAGCAAATCAAGTTATTACCTTCTAATGTTACAGATACCGAAATTAGTGGAATTAATTTACATGATGTGGCAAACCAACTGGTGTGTGCAACTAATGAAAATGAAATTACCGTAATTCCATTACTTGTTACAGCACAAAACATTAATATAGGAAGCAATATTAATCATTGGGTAGGCTTGATTAGTGAACATAGCTTGGATGGAATTATAGTAAGTTATTTAGATTCAGAAAACTCAAGTTTGGAAGGATTAAGTGAATATATTTTAGATGTTTTTAAAGTTATCCATCCTAACTACAAAATCTCTTTTAGAGAAATTGCAGTAGAACAGCAACGGTATAATAATTGTGGTTCTGAGCTAATTGAAAATATCGTACTATATATAACTGGATCTAGGACGGACCAAGAATCTGCTATTTACCTTCATTCCTCATTATGGGAACAAAGTTTAATATTGGCTGATATTAATACTCCTCAAGATAAAGATATGAGGTCAACTCTAACTACTTTATCTAAAAAAACTACAGATAGTGCTTGCAATGATAGGGCATTCGTCACAAACTATGATGATGTAGACAGCTCATTTAGTGAATGTACAAACCTCAGTGGTTCTATTAATTACGATATGGAGAATTTATGACATACCACATAGCAGAGTTAAGGAGATAGAAGTATTTAGCGAAGTTATAAACTTTATTAGATACTTTTTACGAAGCTCAACTTTGGAGAATTAAAATAAGAAGAAATTAATTATATAGAGGTACTTAATCTCAATTATACTGTTGCGACTAAATCCATAATTTATCAAAAGGTAAACTTCATGACCAAACAAAAATTAGAACAAGAGTCCCAAATTAATCCAGCCGATAAAGCTCAATTGTCAGAAGAACTAAATTCTTTACTCAAAGCTTTAGAACCTTATAAATTTATTTTTGATTCTAGAACATTCAATAAGATTCCTTCCTCTCCACCAAGAACCATTACCATCAAACTAAATGTAGAGAGAACATTATTATGTTTAAAACATAATAATCATGAGTTTGAGATTGAGAATGATAGCAATATAATAGAGAAACAAGCCTATGATAATGTTAGGAGTACACTACAAAATAAAAGAACTCTTATTCAAGAAAATAAATGGGATGAATCTTTTAAGCTAGCTAAGCAACAAATTTTTTCTTATTTAATTAAAGAAAATAAGTTAGAGGATCAAGAGGGTTGTTTTTTAAGGGAATTTCAACAATTTATCAATGAATTACCCGAAGTCTCGTATGAGTTTATGTCTGCTCGTAATCAACTTCAGGAAATTAATTTTGAAGATTGGGATATTGACGATAGTACGGAAGATGATCCACGTTTGGTAGACTTAAAGAAAATACATGAAAAAATGTTAGCATCTTTCGACTCTGAGTTATATAAGACTATGGATAAAAACTATATTGAGCTAAAAAATCAGAATGCAAGTGGTACTACGGTAAATACTCAAGAAGAAGAACAAAAAACTGACGATACGCTGCTACCATTTGAAAAAAAATATCCTAAACAAAGTGATAAGATCAAGAGAATCTTTGAGATGCTAAATGACCTTGAAAGATGTGAAGAGCTAGATTGCCAAATAGAGATTATTGCAGGTAAACTAGGTTTATCTTTAGAATCAATAAAAAAGTTAAAAGGCTATTTTAATGCAAGCAATATAACTAAGGCACAAAAGACTGTTAATTTTATAGAAGATAACTACTGGTACACTGACGAAGATATGAACTCATATGGTCGCCGGTTAGAGAAATATGGCGTAAATTTTGATACTCAATTTTCAAATAGACTCACTGAGGATGGTATAAAAACTTTACCATCTATAGAATCGTTAATAGAGAATCATCCTAGATACATCAGTTATAATATAGGAGGGAGTGCAAATAAAGATAAAAGTGGAATGCACTGGGTAGCTATTGTTCTAGTAAAACGAGGAGAGATAGTTACAATATTATATAAGGATTCTAAAGGAGATTGGAATAATAGCTCTGAAGCCATTGAAACTCTATTTAATGAGTACTACAATAACAATGTGGAGTTTATCAGGCACTCACAAGTTGAACAAAAGGATGATGCTAGTTGTGGTCCTATGACTATAAATAACTTAGAGATTATGGCACTAAAAGTTAAAGAAGCTAATGATGAAGGTAAAGATGGTATAACTGAATTAATCAGATTATTTAAAGGTGAATTTGGGGAAATAGCTTTTACCACTCAAGATCAAGTCCAAAATATAAGAATATCTCATTCATTACAAAATAAGTCATATAGCAAAGCTAATTTGAAGCAAGATAGCAATGTCGATGATCTAAGCACTATAATAACAAAGCTGAAATTGACTGATAATGATATATCAATGAAAGACGGCAAAAACTTTAATCTAGTAATAATCGAAGGAGATGGTAATTGTTTTTATTCTGCTGTTGCAGATCAGCTCAGAAGACTTGATATAAAAATAAAAAACAATGAAGCAAATAATCAATCAGAAGCCTGTTATACTCATCAAGACCTCAGGGCATTAACTATAGATTATATAGAAAAAAATAAAGAGCAAGAATTTGGTAAGTATCTTGAAGAGAGATTACAAGCCCAAAATACAGATTTATTACATCGTGATTTACCGTCAAATATACATACAATTGATCAATATATAGCATCTCATAGCGAAGAAGGAGCATGGGCTGATTCTAGAATGATTGGAGCATTAGTCCAAGCATTAGATATTACCCTAAGAATATATTACCAAGACGGTATGCATGGAACATATAATGCTCCACAAGATGCGGATTCCACTGTCAAGAAAATTGTAAATCTCCAATATACTGGTAATCATTATAATTCTCTGGTTGAGGTTGATATAGAAGATACTATAAGCCAGAAGAAGGATGAGATAGAGTCTTATATTCATAAGATAGATGAATATTATGATAAATTAAAGTTAAAGGATTGGGGAGTAGATGAATTAAAAAGCTGGTCTAATCAGCATAAAGGGCAATTAAGCAAGAATTTCGGTGATAGTATAGAAGCAGGAGAAAAAATATGTGAAGCAATAGCTGTAATGGACAGAGCTAATGAGCTTGCAACTGCTGGTCATAGACTACGTAATACTCAAAAAGCTGTAGTTTTAATTTTTATACAAACAAATACCAAGGGTCATATTAGTCAAATCAATACAGGCGAAGGTAAGACAACAATAATTTCGGTTATAGCAGCGTTGAAGGTGATGCAAGGATATAAAGGACATGTAATTACTAGCAATAATGTGCTTGCTGCTGATGGAGTCAAAGACAAGAAATTATTCTATGACTTATTAAATATTACTACAGCAGACAATAATCCTGATGATAAGTACACTGATGGTCCTAGAACCTGTTATAGTAAAGATATAGTATATGGCAGTATAACCAGTTTTCAATTTGATTGGCTAAGGGATTCATTTGAACAATTAAAGACTTTAGGAGATATAGACTTTAATAATATTTGGGTCATGTTAGATGAAATAGATAGTTTACTAATAGATCAAGGGAGTAATATAGCAAAATTATCCGGTCCATTTCCTGGAATGGAGAGCTTAAGATATGTTTATATTAATATCTGGGTTGCACTAGCTAAAACCGAGGAGCAAGTAACACAACAAATATTAGCAAAGTTACAGACTAAAGCTGATGAATTAGCCAATGACTCTAAAACTAATGATGATGAAAAACAACTCAAATATGAAGAATACGAAGATAGTCTTAGAGAATCATTTTTAGATGAGATCAAAAAACAGATCAAGAATCAGAAAGATCATTTAATCAACAAAAAGATATTAGCAAAACATTTACATCAATATGCAGAAGATAGTATAGAAAGATGGATAGAACACGCATTTACTGCAAAGTATCAATATAACGAAAATGTAGAATATAAGATAAGCAAAGACAAAGATGGTGAAAATATTATAACCCCAGTAGATAATCAAAATACCGGTGTTTCTATGAAAAACACTATATTGTCTAATGGATTACACCAATTTTTACAAATTAAGCATAATTTATGCTTAACATATGAGAGCCTAACTAGTTGCTACGTTTCAAATTTAGATTATATCAAAAAATATGGTAGTAAATTATCTGGCGTTACTGGCACCTTAGGATCTGAGCCAGAAAGAAATCTACTTGGATCGGTATTTAATCTTGGATTCTCTGTTATTCCCCCATTTAAACCTAAGCAGTTTATACAATTTCCAGGCAAAGTATCTGCAGATGATCAATTTGTCAACGATGTAGCCATAGCGGCTCTGGGGGAATTAACAAGAGTTCAGAAAGAATATCAATATCTTGAAGAAAAACAACAAGTTGAAATAAGCGAAATCAAGACACCAAGAGCAGTCTTAATAGTGTGTACAAGTATTTTAGATGTTGAAATAATAGCTAAAGAGATAGATAGGGAGGCAAAATCAGCTGGGTTGACTCCCAAAATTCTTAAATATATAGATGAGACTGATGTCCATATTACGGAAAATATATTAGATGTCTGTGATATAGTAATAGCTACAAATTTAGCTGGAAGAGGAACGGATTTTAAAACTAGTGCTAATTTAGAAAGTAACAGTGGTTTACATGTTATAGAAGCTTTTTTACCATGCAACAAAAGAGTTGAGGATCAGGGTTTAGGTAGAACTGGAAGACAAGGTAATAAAGGTACTGGTCAGATTATTGTCAGAATAAGTGAGGTAGAAGCATTAGGTATTACAGTAAATAATACTGAAAATATAGACTTTGATGAAATTATTCAATGTAGAGATGAATTAGAAACTATGCGTATAAATGACATAGCCGATAATAAGATAACTGAATTAGAATTCAAGGGGCAGTTATTTAATAAATTTTCATCACAATATGGGACATTAAAAGAAAAGCATAAAATTGGCATAGGAACTGATGTAATAAAATGGACATATGTTTTAAGAGACCTTAAAGAAAGATGGGCTTTTTGGCTAGAAAAGCAAGCATATACAGCAGAAAACATTAAACAAATCATAGCTAAACAACGATCTTGGTTAACAAAAAAAGAAGATTATCTTTTAAAGGCTGTAGAGCAAGAATATAATAAATTTCAAACGGAAGCGAAACCAATAATTAATGGTACTATAAGCCATAATCCTTTTTATAGTATTTGTTTATCTGAAAGATATTTAGAAAATAGTACTGATAAAGCAAATAGAGAAAAAGCTAAGTTAGAACTTGAGCATGCCCTTGATATTAGTGAGAACAGCGAATTATTATATTCTGCATATATTAAATTATTTGAAATAGCAATAGAAGATGGTGGGCAAGTTTTAAAAAGATATAAGAAAGTAGTAGCGAAAATCTTCTTTTATCCTTTAGAAAGTGGCTGCCCAGATTACAAAAAACATGCCATTGAAAATCTTCAAAAAGCAGCAATAACATTAACAATAGAGCATGATTATTTAAAGGAGTTAATTGAAGGCAAGAATACAAATGATGCCCAACAAGAAGAATCGATTTTAGCATCAATAATTATTAAGCAAGAACAAGAGCCTACTAGCACCATCAATGATCAGCAAGATCAGGGTGTTGTAGGTAACCCAAATCTTTTTGTAAAACACTTACAAGCAAGGTTGTTATGTTTAGGTGCTTATAAAGGAAATATAGAAAGTTTAATAAAACAGATAAAGGGAGAAGAAAAATTAGAGAATCCTAAGGACTCCATTGGACCAAATGATGGTGTTATTATTGATGTTAAAGTACCAAAATATTTAAGTAAGTTAGATTCTCAAAATGCACTTAAAAAGCATATAACAGACAGATCGGTTGATGAGCTTGAGTATGTGGGTACGAGTTCAGTATATCAATTACGCAAAATCCATGATGTACATGAAGAAGTAATAACCGGTGCCCAGATACAAATAGGGGGTGCTTTTGCACTACTTGCAAGTGCTGCGGTATTTCCTGTGTTATTACCAGTGAATGGTCCACTTGCTGGTGCGATGATTTCAGAGGGTATAACTGATATTATTACCGCATTAATACAACAAGGACAATCTGCTTTTAATGCGAAGGATTATACCAAGGGCAAGGTAATTAGCTATGGTATAACTATATTAACTATGGGTATAGGTGCCATAATGAGTAGTACTAAAATTTTAAATAAAGCAATGAATGCTTGTCGTAGTTTAGCAACAAAATTAAGGTCAATCAAAGGACCTTTTGCAGGAATATGTAAGTTTTTAGGCAATCAACTAGATAAATTAGCGATATATTTGGAACTAATGATAGAAAAGATAGAGTTTGCTAGAAAAACAGCCGTAGAGCAAGCTAAACACCTAACTCAGTTAAAAGATGTAAATAAATTGCAACAATTTCAGCAATTTCAGAAGGCACTAAATCAGAAGGCACTAAAATTTTCAGATGCGGTAATATCTCGCGGTCAAATGGTTACTCAGATTGTCAAGCAATCAGCGGTCGGTACACTCAAAGGCGTGGTAATTTCTGTGGCTATGGAAAAGATAGTGATTGCTAGCTTAAATAATCTGATGACTGGATTACAACCTATAATAAAAGAACAGGTTCATAATGCTGTTAGTTGCAAAATAAAAGACGAATATCAAAATGGAACTCAAAAAGGGATCTTATTAACTCCAGAGTTAATAAATCAAGCTATTGCACAATTATTCAACACTAGCTTAGAGGAAGATATTAAGCATGTTAGTAAGGAGATTGGTCTTGGAATATTAAGACATTCGAGTAATTGGAAAATGCAATTAGCTACTCTTGCTTTTGAATCTATATTATCTGGTATTGATATTGCAACATGTACAAATACAATATGTAATAAATTTATTACTAACCTAGCTCACTTATCTAATCAACAAGCTAATAATAATGGTAGTGATAGGAACAAGTTGATTGAAACTATTATAACTCAAATAAGCGAGCCAGTATCAGTTATTATATATGGTAAAATAGTTGCGATTACTGGTAAAGTAGTTGTAACATTACCTAAAGCTATATATAGAGGATATAAAGCATACCAAGAGAAAAAAGTCGATGAAAAGGCTGTTGCTGATATGAGACAAAAATTGAATCAGATTGATACTGCAGATGACACAGCCAAAGCAGCAGATACAAAATGTGTACATGATGCAGTATCAGAAACATTAGGATTAGATAGTGATAAGGGTAGTAAACAACTTGCTGATGCTACGAATTTAGTCGCATCAGGAGATGGAGCAAGCATTGAAGATACAAAACAACTATTTATCCAAAATGGGATAGATGTTACTTCCTGCAGCACAGAAGATGTACAAGTACAATTTGCAAAACAAGATTCAGATAGAGCGGTAGTATGCCTAAGCGGTAATCAGCTACTTAGTCATGCAATAGGTGTTACTATGGAAGGTGATTGCCTTATGGTCAAGGAAGGTGGACAAAAAATACCTTTAGATCAATATAAGCAGAAGCATGGTTACACCAAAGCAGAGTTTATAATACCAAAAAATGTTAATGCCTCAACTTTGCAAGATATCCAACATAAATGTAATCTAAATCGAATTGTAAGAGCCACGCATCCAATTAGTTATGTTGGACAAGGTGATGGGATAAAATTTGGAAGAACAAATGTGCCTGATGATAATAATCGTTATAGTGCTACAAAAAATATGACAATAAAAGATGCTATGATAAAGCATTATGCTGATGGAACAAATGATTTTTTTGATCTAATTGTTTATTCTGCAAAGCTAAAATCGGAAAATCCAGATGTTGAGTTTGTGGTAAAAAAGGGATCAACATTACAAATTAACCGAGGAACAAGATCAAAACAAAATGATACAGAACTGGAGAACTTAGTTAATCTTGAAATAAAGGATTGTAATAAAACAGATGCATCTCATACCATTGGATTTAATGTAGAGATAAATATTCCAAAGATACGTAGTAGTTGTAGTGAAAAAGATATTGGACATATAAAACATATAACTGCAAGAACAAATATTATGCCTCATGCTATAAATAATAGTGGAAAATTTGATAGAGCAAGAGATAATATCGGGTATAAGGTGTATGAAGAGTTTATCAATAACGGTGCAAAAATCTCAGATATAGAAACTTATCAGCAAAAATATGTAACAAAGTCGTTAGAATCTTTACAATCAAATAGTACTACGAATACAACAGGAATTGATATGCTACAAAATGTAGCGAGACAAGGCATACAAAATACATTGAAGGAATATAATAGAGTGGTAGACCTCTCTCAACACAATCCAAAGAAAAAAGATACAAAGGAAGAGCAATTAAATGGTCTGCACCATTTGCAACCAATACACATAAATCGTATCCATTGCTATTTTACTCAATATACTTTAGATGGAATGCAAAGAATATTGAGATTAAGGCTTGCTAAGCAAAATCTTACTAGAGTAACTACGTTAGAAGGCTATATATATCAAGAAGATTATACCAATATATACAGCATATTTTTTGAGCTAAATAAAATCGATGCAGATATTATATTAGTTCCTCTAGCTCTATATAACAAACATGCGGTAGGAGTGATGTTGGTAAAACAGCAAGATAATAGTATAAAGGCTTTTTATATCGATCCGGAGAATAATACTATACCTAAACAACTAGAAAATAAACTTGTTGCTTTTAATATAGCGGTAGAACAATTGCCAGTACTAACACAACAATATACTAATTGTGGTCCTGAAGTAATTGAAAATTTTATGTTATATTTGACAGGAGAGCGTTTATCACAAGAAGAAGCAATTCCCTTTCACTCACAACTTATAGAAGAAGCACTAAAGGATTATAGACAGTTAGAAACTAAAGAAATTAGTACTAGTAATGGTAGTATGATTACTTATCAATTCAGAGACGTGATTGCTACTTATCCTTTAGAGAATATACAATTAGGGAGTACTAGCATAAATGTGCATGCTACTGATATTCCTTACATCAATCTACTAAATGAGGAAGAAATTCAACTAGGAGTTGCCACGGTGGAAGGAAAATTAATATCCGTAGATTATCATCCAGTCAATATTAAGAATGCTGTAAATGACCACAACTATAGAAAAAATGATTTAGCATATGATTCAGATCGTATAATGGTAGATAATGCAGTTATTAGGAATCAGCTTCAACCTATTGATGTATATGTTGATTTTAGTGCTTCTAATATTAATCAACCTAATATTTATAATTCTACTGATATAGAAGAAATGGATAGTGCCGTTAGTAATAAAGAGCAAGCATTAATTGCTTATTCTATAGAATATTCATCTCCAATCTCCATAACGACAGAAGATACAAAATTATTCAAAAAAGATAAAGATCTTAATACAAATAGTAATAAGAACTCTATCAACGATGATCTTATCAGAGAACAGAAAGCATTTTTTGCCTATAACCAAGGGAATATACTAGGTAATGAAGCTTGGGAAGCTGAAAATGATGAAAACGATGATAGATCGGTAGAAGCAGAGCAGAAGTTTGCAAAATCACTACAATTATATAAAGTAGCTGTCGAATTATCACCAACTAATATTGCTTATAAGCATGCCTTGGATATAACAAGCTTAAAAATAGAAGGTAATAGTTTATTTAGTGAAGGTGTGGAATTAGCTAATATAGCTTACGATCTACAAAAGGAAGCTAATGAATTAACTGTTGATCAAGAAGTTTATCATGAAATATTAAGGAAATATCAACAAGCTTTAGAATTTTATAAGGCAGCTCAAGCTAGTTTCCACGAAGGATGGTGTTTAAGTAAAGATGTTAGATTTAAGTTGTGTATTGAGATAGTTCAGGATTCTATAGGATTAATTCAGGGGCATATTGAAGAGATTCAAACAGAAGTTGATGGTGGATCAATAGAAAAAAATGATGTCACAGATACAAACAACTCTTTAACAAGAGGTTCTATAGAGTTATTTAGGCAAGATGATCAAGACTGTGTATTAAATGATTATCTAATGGGAAATATTGCTCAAGAAATTTATTACATGTAAGTAGTATGAGCATATAAAATGATAATTCATATATAGGTATTCTAGATGAGGAGACATGCAGCAAGGATTTTGGAGAGTAAGATAAAAACGAATAGTATTAGTAGTAAAAATGCTTTACCTCCAAACACAACAGAAGCCCAAACGGTTTCTGTTGCTGCGTCTTTACCTATAGCACCAACTCTCTCGGTATCTAACAAAATTAATCATACATTTCAGGAGAAACTGCAAGAACTTTTGAACTTTAATATTCAAGCTCATAATGAGGCAATTAGCAAGTATGTTAGGGAGTTGCAAGGAAAAATAGGACTAGAAGAAGAACCAACACGCTCAACGGATACAATAACAACAAATATTACATATCTTATAGAGGGGAACATTGATAGAGTTAATAAACTAGCTAATTTAATACAAGATTTAATAGTAAATTATCCCGATCTTTTTAGGCAATTTAGCAAGTTTTGTAATAACTTTTATGATTTAGGATTAAATAGAGAAAATGTACAACGAACCCAAATATTAGCTAAGACAGCTCGTTCTTTAGAACTTGATCCTATTAAGTTAGAATTATGGTTAACTGGAGTTGCTTCTCAGAAAAGGCAAGCTATAGATTATGCAAATAGTAACGATACAAGACACAATAATGATAGTTTTAATAAAGTTCCTATAATAGAAGACCCATGTCCTAAAAATATTGATGCAATAGTTTTTTCTAAACTAATCCAGTATAAATCAGACCCACAAGCTAAATCATTAGAGAAATTATTATCAGAAATGATTTTTACTACAGATACTAAAGATATAGAGGATAATAGTGAAAGTAATAATTATCAATCAAGGATATCTGAATTACAAATAAAGTACCAAAAAATAGTCGAATATTATAAAGGGTGGGCAAATAAGGGAGCTAAAGAGATTCATGATTGGGCTAAAGGTAAGAAGAATAATCTTAATGATGAAGATATTTGTGAAGCAATAGCTGTAATGGATAGAGCCAATGAGTTAGTAACTGGTGGGTATCGTCTACGAGACACCCAAATATTAGCAGTTTTGTCTTTTTTAAGTATAGAAGAAAATAAAGGAAAATTATGTCAAATTCAGACAGGTGAGGGTAAAACCACTATAGTTTCACTACTTGCTGTCATCAAACGATTACAGGGTGAGAAAGTAGACATTATAACTAGTAATAATGTCTTAGCTGCAGAAGGAGTGGCTGCTCGAGAAGATTTTTACAGTTTATTTGGTTTTAGTGTTGCAACTAACAACCCTGATAATAATCATGGTAATAACGAGGATACTGATAATGGTAGTAGCAAAAAAGACCAAGAAGAACCAAAAATATGTTATAGAGCAGATATTGTTTATGGTTCTATAAGTAATTTCCAGTTTGATTACTTGAAAGATTCCTTTTTAGGCTACGGAACTCTTGCCGGTAGAGAATTTGGCACTGTCATACTCGATGAAGTTGATAGTATGTTGGTGGATAATGGTAGGCATATTGCTAAATTGGCAAATCCTTTTCCTGGGATGGAGAGTCTCAGATATGTATATATCAAAATTTGGCATGAATTACATAAAGCAGAACAAAAACTCGCAAGTTTTCCTATCACTAAAAAAATAGAAATCATTAAAGCTAGAATAAAAGCAGCTAATCCAACAGATACAGACTTAATACCCAAATATCTAAAAGCTTATGCAGAGAAACAATTAGATAAATGGATTGATAATGCACTTTACGCAAAATATGCTTGCCATGAGAATCAACAATATATTATCAAATCTAAAAACGGTGAGGGCATAATTACTCCTGTCGATTACATGAATACAGGAGTAAATCTCAATAATACTGTTTGGCCTTACGGTTTACATCAATTTCTACAACTAAAGCATAATTTACATTTAACTACTGAGACCCTTACTAACTCCCATGTATCAAATATGCATTATATTAAGAAATATGGTAGTAAAATATTTGGTATGACAGGTACTTTAGGCTCAAATGCTGAGAAATCTTTGTTATCTAAAATATATAATGTAGATCATACGGAAATTCCTACTTATAAAGAAAAAAAATTTACAGAATTAGCTGGAATAATAATTAAAGATAGTAATTGGCTTGATAGCATTATACTTGGCATATTAGAACAAATTAATCTAAGTAGAGCAGTGCTGGTTATTTGTGAAACTATTCAAGATGTTAAAATAATAAAACAAAGCTTAGAATTATTTAAAAGCTTAGATAAAAATGCTATTAATACAATTAAAACTTATGTTGATGAAGATGACGCGAAAATTACCAAGGATAGGGTAAGTTCTAGAGATATAATTATAGCGACCAATATAGCTGGTAGAGGAACAGATTTAGAGACAGTCGAAGAGCTGAATCAATATGGTGGATTACATGTCTGCGTTACTTTTCTGCCATCTAACCAAAGAGTGGAAGATCAAGCATTTGGTCGCACAGCTAGACAAGGCAATACTGGCAGTGGGCAATTAATTATCAGAGAAAGTGAGATTAGAAGTTTAGGTATAATAAAACCACTGGAAGATATTAAGATTCATGAAGTAAAAGAGTTTAGAAATGAAGCAGAAAAATTAAGAGTGCAGAATATTTTAGATAAAGTAGTAGAGCTTGATCTTCAGGATGAATTATTTCATTGTTTTTCTAATTTGTATCAGGAGTTACGAGAAAAGAATAAACATATTGAAGGATTTCATTTTGTACTAGAAGACCTAAAAGAATATTGGGCTTTTTGGTTGGAACGACAAGAGCTTAAAACCGACAATTTACCTAAGTTAGAAATAATCGAGCAAAAGAAAAATCTAACGCAGAAATCAGAACAACATTCTCCTATCAAAGCTTCTGCAGAACAAGTATTTGCCAAGTTCACAGAAGAAGCAAAAATTCTGATAGAGGGACAAAAAGCTTATCAAGATGGAATAGAAACTAATGATAATGTAGTAAAGAGGATCATTCACAATCCTTATCATAGTATAAAACAAGCCGAGTATTTCGTACAGAAAAATAATTTACGCAATAATAAATTATCTAAAGCTGAGGATGCATTAAAGCAGGCTATTTTTCTAAGCGGTAGCACAGAAATATTACCCAGTGCCTATATAACGCTCTTTGAACTAGAGATAGAACGTAGCTGGCATCTAATAAGGAAGTTTACCTCAATATTTACTGCTATATCTAATGGAACGTTTATTATTAAAGAGCCAGAATCATCAACACCTAATGCAAATTACCAAGATATTGCTAAACAGTACCTTGAAAAGGCAAAAAAACCTTTAGAGAAAGAAATTAATTACCTAAGAGAATTTTTTAAAATCAATAATGATTTTAATTTAATATTATTACCTGAATCTTCTAAGGATAGTAATCAAGATATGTTAAACCACACTAGCCTAAAAGCTTCAATAGTCTATAGAGCTACAGATACAGACTATTTCCACCTTAAGTCAAAAGAATATGATCAAGAAGTTGTTCATAAGGTACATGGTATAATAGAGCTAGCAGAACTTTTAAATAAATATCAAGACGACATCAACAATAAACCTATTTGTATTCACTACTGTAATAAGAACAATAATGATCAAAACGCAGAAGGCATAAACAATGTTATAACTATTTACATATTAAAAGATAATGATCATATTAGCATATTATATGATGACCCTTTAGGCAATAAGATGCCATATGATATAATATGGTTGCTTACAAAATATTGTCACAATCAACGAAAACAAATAGATCCGGTTGATCAAATGGAGCAATTAGCTAAAATGTTCTTTCTTGAACAAGAAGGAGTCATTGTACCAATGGCAAGAGAAGCAATAAAAGAGGAGACTATTCATAGTGGAAATGAAAAATCTTATCAAGAAGAGTTACTACAAAGGAACTTGTTATTAAAACATTTATACTCTAAATTAGTATGTTTAAAGATTCAGCAAGACAATATAGATGAGCTTATCAAGAAGCTTAGCAGTGTAACAGGGGACTTGATAATTAATAGTAGAAACTCCGAATCTAAATATTTTCAGAAAATTGCCTCTAACAAAGAAGTGATTACTAGTGTTGAAATAGCGGAATTAGAGCATATCGGTTTAGGCAATATATACGGGTTGAATACTGTACAAGAATTGACTCACGGAACTACTGAGAATATAACTAGACAAGTATGTAATGGTTTATCTTTACTTAAAACTGCAGAAGAGTTTCCTTTTTTATCTCTTATCATGAAACAAGTTAGTTATATCTTAATAGCAGAAGGAATATCTAATTTAACAAGTGAATTGATAAATCATAAAGAAGAGTCATTATCTTGCAATCAATTATTTTATCTAAATGGCAGAATAATCAATGAAGCTATTAGTTTAATAGCCGAAGAACCAGTAACCTTTATTGAGAAAATTATGCAATATACAATTAAGTCATATCAAGAACTTATTGTACAAGAAAGCCTGCCGTCTGTGATAAGTTTATATGAAGAGCTACATAATCAACAAATTGCAATAATTCAAGAGTTCTTAGATAAGGTAAATTTTGATCAGACAAAGACAGAACAAGAATATACGAATTTAAAAGATGAAAAAGATAGTGAAGTAGTACCCTATGATGCGTATCAAACCCAAGATTTGGAACAAATGCAAGGACAAGATGTTGGATTGATTGGCTGTGATTAGGTTATATAAATTGTATTTCAGTTAATTACGCTTTATAATAATCCACGGTTTATAAATTCTAGATAAAATTTTAACATCATTTTAATACTAGCTTTAAATATTAGCAGTGAGTTGATCTTTATTGGCAAGGAGAATAATTACTGTCCTACTAAATCTCATAGAATGAAAATATTTGGAATAATATAATGAATACAGAAAGCGAATTAACATCTGAAAATGAAAATATAGTAATACCTAAAATGAGAGTCGGAGACGATGATTTTAAAAGTCTATTGTTCAATAGTGATATTTTTGTTGATAAAAGTTTACTAGTTAAAGAGATTATTGAAGATAGTGGCAGCGTAGTACTTATAACTCGCCCAAGACGTTGGGGTAAGAGCCTGAACATGGATATGATTAGGAGATTTTTAGAAATCGAAATAGATGAACATGGTAATCTATTACCACTTGCACAAAAGATAAATAATAAACTATTTACTGGAGGAAAAATAGATTTAGGCTTTGATGAAACCAAAGAGTTGCAACCTTTAAAAATATCTATTCATAAAAATATAATCAAGCGTCAAGGACAATTTCCAGTAATATATGTAAATTTTAAAGAAGTGAAGGGAAGTAATTATAAGGAAATTGTTAGTAGCATTATAGATCAAATAATGGAATTATATGAAAAATTTAACTATTTAGAACAATATGTTCAAGAAGATAATAAAACCTTCAGCATTCCACAAAAAGTGAAACTAAAAAATTATCTAAACGGTACTATTAACATAAACTATTTAAAAAACAGTTTAAAGTTCTTAAGTCAGATTTTGTATAAACATTTTAAACAAAAAGTATATATTTTGATCGATGAATATGACACACCGATTAATAATGCATATTTGGAACTTGGGTATAAAACAAAAGAATTTGACCGGATTATTTTGCTGTTTAGAGGGATATTTGGTAGCAGCTTAAAAACAAATCCCTACTTAGAAAAAGGAGTAATTACTGGTATATTACGGATTGCTAAAGCTAACTTGTTCTCAGATTTGAATAATGTCACTGAATATACATTACTTGATAAAAAATTTGCTAAGTTTTATGGCTTTACCCAAACAGAAGTTGATGAGCTATTAACCAAAGTATCAACCAAGACTAATCCTGAAGAAATTAAAAATTGGTATAATGGTTACGCCTTTGGTGGAGAGGTAATTTATAATCCATGGTCAATTATGCAATGTCTTATACGTGAGGGCGAACTTGATCATTATTGGCTAGATAGTGGGGGAACTGGGCTTGTTGATAAAGCATTATTGTCAGATGAAATGCAAGCAAATTTGCAACAACTTGCTGCAGGAGGAAGTGTAACAACCCCAATTACTAAACAAATAAGTTTTGCTGACATCAGCAAACCAGTAGGATTATTTAGTTTGTTACTATTTAGTGGTTATTTAAATCCTACAGCTCAAAATTCAGAAGAAAATATTTATGAGTTGTCAGCACCAAATCAAGAAGTAAGGTACATATATAAAGCAAGGATGCTCCAATGGGTTACAGATCAACTGAAGATTGATAATTCTATTTATTATTCGTTTATTAGCTTGCTACCAGTAGGTAAAATAGAAGAATTTAAAGAGCGGTTACAAGAATTGTTGTTAAATTCTACCAGTTTTCATCAAACAGGAGCGAAAAGGGCTGAATTATTTTATAGTGGTTTTATGCTAGGACTTGTTAACATGTTATCTTCTAGCTACATCATAACCAGTGAACAGGAGTCAGGCAATGGCAGAGCTGATATTATTATGATTCCTAAAGCTGGCAAGCTAGACAATGCCATCATTATTGAATATAAGATCGCTAAAACTACAGAAGATTTAGCCTTGGTAGCCCAAATGGGATTAAAGCAAATTGTAGATAAGCAATATGACACTAAGATAAAAGAACATTCTCATGTCAAAAAAATTATTAAACTTTCAATGGCTTTGTGTGGTAAAAATATGGATTTACAATATCAGGTTACAGAGCTTTAGTAATAGACTGTAAGCGTTTGAATAATCAGTAATTTGATGTCTATTGTGGTTCTGAAATTGTCCACTACGCCCCGCCATTCGGTACAAGTTGTCGTTTTTTCAAAAATATCGAACGGGAAACGTAGGGAGATCTCAAGTTTTTTGCCCCTTAGTTTGAGGTTCTGAAATACGAAATTTATCATTTTGCGTTTTTGGGGCATTTCAGAACCTTTAAAAGTTTCATAGGCTTCAGATGCTAGAGTTATTAGCGTTGTAGCGGTATCAGTAAATTTATCGTCTGCTTCCTCATAAACTTTAATTAAACGAGCAATTTCATATTGGCGATCTTTTAATTGTTGTTTTTTTCTTTGAAATTCTTCTGTACTAAGTTCTCCATTGAGTCGCAAATCTATTAATGAATTTAATCTATTCTCATTTTCGGTATGCTCTTTCTTTAAAGCAGCTGTTGCTTGCCCATACTCATCTTTCTTTAGCTCATTAGTGTTTTTTAAATAGGCTAGAGTCTCTTTTAGCATTTCTGGGTCTCTCTTATACCTATTCTTTTAAAAACCTCTTCTATTTGCCTTAAAACTTCATCTTCCCTTATATATATTTTCTTGTCTAGGTTCTTATATCTTAAAAACATATTATAAGTAGTTATAAGAGGGTGACTTGATAAGAGCTAGACTGAAATAGTCGTGCATAGAATAAGTACCCTCTTATCGTTAAGTTTACTTTGAACAAATTGCAGAAGGTGCTGGAAGCAGCAGTCTTGTACAATAAGATGAAGGAGATTATATCATGAATAAAATAATAGGTCTAGATGTAAGTAAAAAATGTGTCGATAACAAGGTGTATGACCGTATTTGGTAACAAGGTAATTGTCCGTAAATAGAGTATAAGTCTCTCTCAATTAGAAGAGAGAGGTTATGCCAAGTAAGACAAACATATTACAAGAGGTTATAAAAATGCGATTTGAAGAAATATACGACAGATACGATAGAGGAGAAATTAGCAACGAAGTTGCAGCAGATTTATTAGGATGTAGTGAGAGAACATTTAGACGAAAGAAAGTGAGGTATGAAGAAAGTGGATTTTTTGGTCTGTTAGATAGAAGGATAGGTCATATGCCACCTAACAAAGTAGCAGTAGATGAAGTAGAGCAAATGCTAAAATTATACGAAGAAACATACTATGATTTTACATCTAAGCATTTTCATGAACAGCTAGTAAAGAAACATAAATTTAAGCATAGTTATAATTTTGTTAGGATATCGCTGCAAGGATGTGGATTAGTAACTAAACTTACTAATAAGAAACCTCACCATCGTCTTAAAAGACCTAGGAAGCCCATGGTTGGCATGATGCTGCATCAGGATGGTTCTACACATGAGTGGATTTATGGACTAGGGTATCATCCGGATTTGATAGTGACAATGGACGATGCTAGCAATGAAATATATTCAGCATTTTTAATAGAAGAAGAAGGAACAGCAAGTTGTTTTATAGCCCTGACAGAAGTCATAGAAGCTAAAGGGTTATTTAGTTCTCTGTATGTGGATAGAGGTAGCCATTATGCTTACACGGCAATAGCCGGTGGTAAGGTAGATAAGAATAACCCGACACAAGTAGGAAGAGCGTGCAAGCAACTTGGCATTCAGCTTATCCATGCCTATTCCCCAGAGGCGAGAGGTAGGTCAGAGAGGATGTTTGGCTCTCTTCAGAAGCGGTTACCACAAGAATTCAGAGTAGCTGGTATTAGAACGATTAGAGAGGCAAATTGTTATCTTAAGGAAGTTTTTGTTCCAGAATATAATGAGCAGTTTTGCGTGACCCCAGAGCTTAAGGAGAGTGCGTTTATCCCCTATACTGGAAGGGATTTACAAGATATATTATCGATTCAAGAGGAAAGAGTAGTAGCAAAAGATAATACTGTTTCCTATAACAAAAAACTCTTGCAAATCCCAAGTAATGACCAGAGGTATCATTATGTAAAATGTAGAGTAATGATACATGAATACACCAATGGAGAACTGGCTATTTTCCATGGTGCTAGGAGAGTAGCAAAATATGATGCAAGTGGCAAGGTAATTGTGAAGTTAAGCAAAAAGGCTGATAGCGTCAATATTGCAGCCTAAAGTGAGCTAGTTATTGTGAATCACTAACTTTAACTGGTTGTGGAATTATGGATAACTTCTAACGAAGTTTCCCACAATTCCACAACCACAACCATCTAAATTTTAAAAAATATTTTTTAAGAATTTAAAAAAAAGATTCACAATAAAACGGACAATTACCTTGTTACAAAACCCGGACATTTTAGAATGTTATTGACACAAATGTTTGATTGGTTTAATCAAAAAGATAAAAATAAAGAATTTAAATTGTGGCAAATGTCTGAATCTCAAAAATTTTATTATGCTAGGTACTTAGGACTAGTAGGAATGATATCAATAAATCTTGACACAGCGATTTCTTATCTTACTAAATCAATAAATATTTTAGATAAGCTTGAGGATGATGCATCTAATCATTCCCTTAAATTTAATTTAATATCCCATATATCTGCATTGCATATGTTTTTGGGTAATATAACACTTGCTGAGAAATTTCTTAAAAAGATAGAAGAATTAGCAAAACAAGGAATAATACAAGAAGCTGATTTATTTATAATATATCTTTTAAAAAGTGCATTATTTAATATACAAGGCAAATATAATGAGGCTTTAGAGTGTATAGATAAAATGATTAAAATATTTAATGACCCACATATTAATGACCCATACTTTACTGGAGCTTATATGCTTAGAGCACAAATATTGAATTCTCTTGATAGATATCAAGAAGCTTATATTCAAGCTCAACAAGTATATAACATACACAAACATATAAAAAATGAAAATAATGAAATATTTGCAAATGTTTATATAAAAATGGCAAGAAGTGAATTAGGTTTAGGTAAAGTAGATAAAGCTTCTGAATACATTAATAAAGCTATTCCAATACTTTTAGCAGATGAAAACAGAAATCCTGAGGTAATAAATTATTCCAAGGATTCCCACTTAGCAGTTGGTTATGTAGTGCAAGGTACCCTAATTCGGGATAAGAATTATAATTCTTATCCCGAATTAGGTGTAATATAAAGAAAAATGTACTCTTGAAGCGGTTCTGCGAGTACATTTTAACTTTTTTACCGTTCAATAGATGATTTTAATTATTAAAATCATCTATTGAACGCAAATGATATTTTAACAATCAGGTGGGCAGCCGCTTCAAACCTGATTATTTCTATATATACAGCCGAATTTGGGATAACTTGTTATCCCAAATTCGCGTAAGGTGATATTTTGTTTGCTCAAGATAGGCTTGAACAAGCCATAGAATCTTATAAAAAAGCGTTTGTTATATATCATTATTTATATAAAGATAAAAGTAAAAATATTGCTCAAGTAAGTGAGTTATATAACAAAGGAGCAAAAGCTGCCTGTAAAAGCAAAGATTTATATAATTATAAATTCTTTGGCAAGCCACAAATTAAGGAGTTTGGCATACACCACCCTAATACAGTTGATATGTTTGAATATTGCAAACAATATAACATACGTCAATTCGGGATAAGGATATTGAGAACATGTAGATTAAAATCAAATTTTGTTGAAGGTTTATTTTTCTTTAATGAATAAGCAACAAGAGTAGATAATATATGGACAAAGGCATTTATTGGTGATCTATGTCTAGTATGTTCAAGGTTCATTTTATTTTTTAGATAATCAAAAACTGTTTCAATTAAGTTACGCTTTCGAAGTAAGATTTTTTCTTTCAAATCCATTAATTTATTTTCCATATTCTTCTTAATTCCATGAATCATTTTTAAGCCTCTTTCATATAAATTTAAGAACAAATTTTGCTTAATATAACCTTTATCAGCTGCTATAATTCCAGTTAATCTTTTTGTTAACTCCGGTACTGGAATCCTATCATCTACATTGCCTTTGGTCACTTTTAATGCCATAAACTCCCCTTTATTATTGATTGTTACATGTAATTTAAAACCATAAAAATACCCCATAGAGGATTTACTATGTTTGGCTAATCCTTTAAAAACTTTATTGCTATAACGCCTTTTATTGTGACAAGCTTTAATCGTTGTAGAGTCAATAAAATAAATACCTGTTTCCTCACCAAACAACAAATGAATCAACATATTTAGCGGTATGAATAATCGTGCCATTAATTCAACAAATCTATTATAACTCAAGGCTTTAGGGAAATCATCCTTATGCATGCACTCTATATAACTTTTATAGAAAAATTTAAAATTCTTAGCATAGGATGTATGAAACATAATTATTATTGTTAACATTTCACTTAAACTCATGCTACAACAGCGATTTCTCTGCTTATTTGATGGTAATAACTTTCTCTGTTCATACTCCAAATAAATTTTACAAAAATCATCTATAAAACTATATAATTCTGTGATATCTTTTTTCATGCCTGTAGTTTGTTTTTTTGTTTAAAAATATAAATACTGCAGGCACTCCTTTTTGACAATCCTTTTATCTATTACTATTTCATCTATATCTTATCCCAAACTGACGTATAATAAGTTAATTATTGCTATTCACTTTATCAAAAAGTTACCACAAAAAATACCACTTAACTTGGGGTAAATGATCAAAATGATGTCACCTTTAGTAGTTGAAGTTTACCTCTATTAGACGAGCATCAATTTACTGATAATGGTTATAGTGACTCAAACCTTGTTCGCCCCGCATTAGAAAAACTACGTGATCAAGTTGCAGCAGGTATAATAGACAAAATTTACATTCACTCACCTGATCGATTATCAAGAAAATATGCATACCAGATGATTTTAATAGAAGAATTTGAGAGGTATGGTGCGGACGTTGTTTTCTTAAATTTTCAAAAATCGAATGAAAATCCGAAGTCACAGTTATTATTACAAATGCAGGGAATGATTGCTGAATATGAACGTTCAAAAATTATGGAGCGACCCCCGGGGAAAAATTCATGCAGCAAAAAGAGGTTCTGTCAATGTGCTTTCGGTTGCAGCTTCGTGGCTCAAGAGTAGTACCTTAGCAATCTCTACATTACTATACCCATCGTCATACATCAACACTGCCTTAATACGCTTACTATTACCCACAAAATAACAATGGTGAAAAAGAAGTAAAAATAATATACTGATTTGCAATTAAAATATTACATTGTAGAGGTATAGTATGAGTCAAGAAATAATAAATAATTATTTGACCGAGGAATTTAGTGGAGCTATTTTGGGTGATAAAAGGCTGACAAATAGGTTAATAAAGATAGCTGATAATTTTGCAAATATACCTGAAAGCTCAATTAATCAAGCATGTGGAAATTGGGCAGAAACAAAAGCAGCATATCGTTTTTTTAAAAACGATAATGTTAAGGAATCAAAAATATTAGAAGCCCATATTGCTAAAGCAGTAGAAAGAATCAAAGAGCATGATAAAGTTCTTGTTATACAAGATACTAGTTATATCACATATACTAGTCATAAAAAAACTACTGGATTGGGTGTGTTATCAAGAAAAGAGGGAAAGAATGTTAAAAATATTGAATGTAAAGGTCTGATAATGCATACTGCCTTTGCGGTTGCTACCAATGGATTAGCACTTGGGTTGTTGGATCAAAAGATTCACAATAGACCAGCAGTGCCTGAAGAAATACAACAGTTAAAAAAAACTAGTCATGGTAATGCGGTACATATTAAAGATAAAGAAAGTATGAAGTGGCTTAATGCATTACAGAACACTATTAATGCAACGAATAATAGTAATACCCAAATTATAACTGTTTGTGATAGAGAAGCTGATATATATGATTTTTTTGAATTGGCACAAGCTCAGAAATCTAAAGTTTTAGTTAGAGCTGCACAGGATAGAGAAATAAATAAAAAGTCAAAATATTCCAAAAAAGATAGACAATATTTGTGGAAGGTAGTATCGGGTTTCCAGTGTGCTGGAGAAATAGCAGTTAAAGATACTAGTCAAGAAAATAAAGCTAATAGGATTAGACATTTGGAAGTTAGATTTGGAAAATTTATAATGAATCCTCCTGTAAACAATGTAAGACATAAAACAGAAACATTGCCAAATTTACCAGTATATGCCATCAATGTTATTGAGCGTCGTCCCCCTAGTGGAACAACACCATTAGAATGGATGTTACTAACCAATATAGTTATCAATAATTTTGAAGAAGCTATAGAGAAAGTAAGATGGTATTGTTTAAGATGGAGAATTGAAATTTTTCATAAAATTTTAAAATCTGGATTTAGGGTTGAACAACTCAGTACAGGACAAAGAGATTAACAAGGTGATAATCGGAGTAAAGATGGTATTATTGGCTTAATAAATTTTGTTATAACTTCCATCCATTTTTCCATCATTTCTGCAATATTCAAAAATATTCTCTGCAAGTAATCTAAGCCATACCTGAATAAGGATATAGACTTTCTACCATGTTTTTTAAGCTTTATAGGTTTGATAGAATTTTGCCATTGACCCACAACATAAGCAAAAGTAAATGCTATAGCAAGTAAACCAAGCAATTTACTAATTCTATCTAAATGTATTATATGGGTATTTTCAAAATTGAAGCCCCGCGTCTTAAGGCAAGCAAAAAGGTTTTCTATTTCCCATCTTTTTTTATATATATTTAGTGCTATATTAGGGTTATCATTGGTAGCTATGATTACTAATTCTCCTTGAGCATTACGCAATGCTGCTACAGATACTTTAGGTCCTTTATAATTCTTACCCAAATATCTTTTTCCTTTAAACAACATATATTCACCATTCTGTAACTTCTTAATTAAATGATTAGCAGTAACTAACTCATCTTCTGCTCTACCAATGGTAAGATTGGCTTTGATTCTAATATAAAATGGTATCATTTTATCGGCTAAAAACTTTAGCCATAAATCACCTATAAACTCCCGATCCCCAAGCAATGCTGACATCTTCTCTATGCCAAATATAGTAATAAACCTTTCCATTAATTGCTGACGTTCAACGTTATTAGAAGTTCCTGCTTTTGGCAACATATCCCACATAATTGGTATAGCAATGCCTTTATGGCAAATAGATAATACTAAAATATTGATGTCAAGCTTACCAAATTTCCAATTTGTCCGATCCAGCACTAGTAACCATTGTTCAGCATCAATTCCAGCCAACCTAACCAGTAACTTGGCTAAGGACGTATATGATAATTCACATTTGGCAAAAAATCTCTGTAATTTCTTATAGCGTGATTCTTGCTTATCTCCTTTTATCGTTAAGGCAAGCTGTGTAAGATTTACATCTCTCACTTGCAATAATCCTAATATTATTTGTTCTATTAATTTTATGCTTGCAAAACTATTAAAAAAGTAGTCTCCTATTAATTGTGATAACGCTGTAATCATTCTCTTGCCTCTTAAGTCTTCAATAACCTAAGTAATAGAGCTTTGGCTACGCGTTATCTACTTATTTTCTTCTCTCCTTAATCTCTTTGTCCTGTACTGAGGTTGAACAATGTAGACTTGCAACAGGAGAAAGATTAATAAAATACTTGACAATCATGAGCATAATTGCTTGGAGAATTTTTTTTATTACTTTAATTGGCAGAACTAATCCTAATCTACCATGTAGTGTAATATTAGCTGAAGAAGAATGGCGAGTTTTGTATGTAAAGATACACAAAGCAGCTCCCCCTAATAATACAATTCCTACAATAAAAAATGCTATAATATGGGTTGCTAAATTGGGTGGGTATTTAGCAAGAAAAAATGATCTAGAGCCTGGTCCTATTGTATTGTGGAGAGGATGGCAACGGTTATTTGATCTAGTTCAAGGTTATCAATTAGCTAACTCTAATATTTGTGGGTAATAGTAAGCTTAATACGATCACGTATGCGTCCGTCTCGTTCTGTCTTATGACGTTCCTTCAACTTCTCTCTTTGTTCTTTTGTCAATACATTCTTACTCATAATCTCCTAAACTCTACAATATCTCTCCTATCTTTGCAACCCTTCATTTATGAGTAGTATACCAGGGCGATTTAAAAGTCGCAACTAAAGATTAAATATCTGTTGGAGTTATAATCTAATATTAGCTTGGGTTTAGAAGGGAAAGTGATAGAATTGTAGTAAGAATATTTGGTATAAGCTTGAAAAGTTTGGATAATATTTTGCCGTTGTAATGATTATATTGCAAGGATTGTAGCCTGAACGTTAATTATTTCTGGCTAATATGTAGAACGATTAAAAATTTTTAAAAAATTAGATGAAAGTAAAGAAAAATCTAGAATATAATAGATGATAATAGTATAAGTACTCCGTTAAAGATTTTTCAACTATAAATAACGGAGCATTATGAGTATATCTTTATCTCTAGAAAAAGTCAAAGATTTTAGAAAAGCTCGTGGTAAGAGATATAGTGCAGCGAGTGTTATAAAACTTATAGTAGTAGGTTTATTAAGTAATAGAAATAATTTAAAATCTATTTCTAGATTTGCTAAAAGTTTTAGCCCAAAAGAATTGGTAATGTTAGGTTTTAATAGGAATAAAGCACTTTGCTATAGTAATTTAACACTAATTATCCGTAAAATTTCTCCAGAGAGTTTAAGGGAAGTGATATTAGAACTAATCCAATATATATGCCAAGTTAAGAACATAGGTTATGATGTTATTCATATTGATGGAAAAACCCTGTGTGGTAGCAATAGCCATGGGAAAGAAGAGCAAAGGCAAATTTTGACTGGGTTTAGTAGCCAGCTTAAAGCTATTACTGGCTTTATAGAAATAGAAAATAAAAACGAGTATGGTTCTATGCTAGAGTTTTTATCAGAATACGATATTAAGGGAAAAATTGTGACAGCAGATGCATCATTTTGTCATGAAGATATATGTGAAGAAGTTGTTAAACAAGAAGGAGAATTTGCTTTTACTCTGAAAAGTAATGAACCTAATTTGCATTATTATAGCAGCAAAGTTTTTGATGAAATAGCAGAAAAAGGGCAAGAAGTCAGGAGTTTTGAAGAAAATACCGATTTACAACATGGGAGAATAGAGAGAAGAAAAATTGAGGTAATTGATATGCCATTTGAATATCTGAACGGCTTTCGGCACATCAAACAAATATGTAAAATTAGCCGAGAGCGAGATAAGAAAAATAAAACTAATAGCTATGAACAAGAGAATGTGTTTATGATAACAAGTCTCGGAAGCGAGTTTAATCCAAAGAGCTTGCTAAAGTTCAATAAGAATCATTGGTCATGTGAGAATAATTTAAATTGGGTCAAAGATACAGTTTTTGGGGAAGATAAGTCAACTATAAGTATAGGAAAGGCTCCCTTGGTAATGTCATTACTCCGGACAATAACTATTTCTGTAATAACTTTATTTTCAAACAAAATTACTGAAACCAGAGAAAATTTTAATAATTATAGACACAAACTATTTAAGGTTATGACAACTTAAAGTTGCGACTTTTAAATCGCCCTGGTAGTATACCAAACAAAATGCTAGGCATTAAAGTTAAAAAGTATTCATATTTTTTAAGAAATAAAAATAATAAATGGTTGTAAATAGCTAATATTTTAGTTTAGTATAATTATAAGAATTAAAATAATGTGTTAGGTATTTAATGGATGATATTAGTTGTTGGCAATCAAAATTTCAATCTTGTTATTACTCTGATAGGTTGTTGGATAAGCTTTTGAAGCTAAACAGCAGAGTAAATCGACCTATAGATATTGGCAAGGTAACTAAAGCTATTTACTATGCTAAAAAATATCATGCTGAGCAAATGAGGCAGTCAGGAGAACCTTACTACTCACATCCAATAGAAGTAGCGTATCTGCTGGCAGAATATGCAGCAGATAATGCTAAAAACTACTTTAGGACTGACTTAACTGTGACCTCCATACTTCATGATTGCCTAGAAGATACTAAACTTACCAAAAG
The DNA here is from genome assembly GCF_964026425.1 of Candidatus Tisiphia endosymbiont of Ditula angustiorana. Taxonomy (NCBI): domain Bacteria; kingdom Pseudomonadati; phylum Pseudomonadota; class Alphaproteobacteria; order Rickettsiales; family Rickettsiaceae; genus Candidatus Tisiphia; species Candidatus Tisiphia endosymbiont of Ditula angustiorana. The sequence continues at coordinate 1,198,223 of NZ_OZ032143.1, read as the reverse complement.
CATGATTGCTAGTATTTTTGGAGAGCTAATCGCTGGACAAGTATACGATTTAACTAGGGTTAAACCAAACAGAAAGATTAGCTCAGCAGAAATGGTAGAATTATTATATAAAGAGAAGAAATACGATGTCTTAGTTGTTAAGATATTTGATAGGTTTCATAATCTTCAAACTATAGAAGCTAAATCTCCGGAGAAAGCAAAAAAAATTATACTAGAAACTATTAGTAGGTTTATGAGCCTCAGTATATATCTTAGAGTACCAGTAATTGAACAGATATTACTAGAATTACACGCTAGAATTACACAGAAGCAAGTTGATAAGCAGTATTATAATAATTTCCTGCTTCCTTCTCTAATTTCACAAAATACAATACTCCAACTCCATAACCTATTGTCATAGGTAGTATAATTAATGACAGTCCCCATTTCCCCAAATATTTCTCACAGTAGATAATTCCAAATGATGTAGTAATATGCATTAAAGCACGGGATATGGCATATATAAAACCACCATAAGTAAAACGTTTAAAAATAGGAATATGAGTGTAAAAAATTGGGGTAGCTGGATTAGTGCTAAGCACAAATAACATAAAAAATGATTGAAGTAAAAATAGATGCCATGGGTTAGCTATATTATTCAATAAATAGGGGCAAAGTAAGGCAACAGGCAAGAATATTAGAACTTTTGCTTTAAGTATTTTTAATGGATGTATCTTATAACTTAAATACATTAAGGATATATAACCAAACAGATTTACCATTGATACGATAAAATTGTGATTAATTACTTCTTCCGGTTTATAACCAAACTGACTTTTAAGGAGATTACCACAATAAATATAGGTAAAATAAAAACATATTGGCCACCCACATTGTATTAAAAATAAAGCTATAGCTGTTTGTTTTTTTACTTTCTCATATAAAATTGGATCATCTTTTAACGTAATAATATTAACGTTCAATTTATCTAAAGTATTTTTTAACCTACGTTTTGCATCTGCAAAGTCCGTTGTTTCTTTTAATGCAGTTCTAGCAACACCCCCTACCATCGCAATACATGCTCCCATCCAAAATGCGATACGCCAATTAAATTCGTACTTAGTTGCAACGAAGGCAATGCCTAAAGCTGTTGTTCCCCCTAAAATAGAAAAAATTGCAATTAACATTACAGCAGGATATTGCATAGGGGGTCTTACAAATTCAGTTAAATAAATCTCTGCCCCTACTATTTCTCCCATGGAAGAAATACCTTGTATCATACGACATAGGGTAACTAGCCATGCTGCTGCTATACCTATTTGTTCATATGTCGGAAGAGTAGCTATTATAATACATGAAAGAGACATTAAAAATGTTGTAATAACAACAGTTATTTTTCGACCAATCTTATCGCCTATTTGACCAAAAACGAATGCACCAACTGGTCTTAAAACAAAAACGGAACAAAATGCAAAAGCAGACTGTAATGAAGCACTAAAAGGATCAGCTTTTGGAAAAAACAACTCATTCAACAATACAGCCATGTGTACGTATAGCATCAGATCAAAATACTCTAGGTTCTGTTGACAAAAATTATAGTTAGGAAAGAGGAATAAAAAGTTGCCATAGTAAGAAGAAATGGTAGTTTTTAGTTATCAAAAAAAGGAACTACCAATATGAAGTATTACATAGAAGAACAAGCATGGGAAGTAATTTTATCATTTTTTAAGGAAAGAAATGGTATACACAACAAGAATGAAGAAAAAATGAGACAGTTTATTGAAGCAATATGGTTTATTGTTAGAACAGGTTGCCAATGGCGTCTTCTACCTGATGATTATGGTTGTTGGTACAGTATTTATCGCAGATTTAAGAGATGGGTTGACAAAGGTATATGGGAGGATTTAATGGATTATGTTAAAGTAGATGCAGATATGGAATCAATTATGATTGATGCAACTATTGTGAGAGCACATGCTTGCTCATCTGGATATATCAAAGGTAATCAAGAAGAAGCGGCTTTAGGTAGAAGCAGAGGTGGTTTTAGTACTAAAATTCATGCCCTTGTTGATGGTCTTGGTAATCCATTAAAGTTTATACTAACTGCTGGGCAAAGAAATGATATAACTCAAGCGGGAAATCTTACTCAAGATGTTCAGAATACGACTGTGATAGCCGATAAAGGATACGATAGTAGTGCATTTGTAGAAAGTTTAGAAAATAAGAGGTGTGAGATTGTTATACCACCAAAATCTAACCGTAAAGTACAACGTGAATATGATAAACATACTTATAAGGAACGACATTTAATTGAGTGCTTATTTGGTAAAATCAAACATTTTAGGCGTATATTTTCTAGGGTGTGTCATCAATTAAGTTGACAGGAGCGTTTATTTGTTGTGTAATAGAGAAAAAATTAAGGATAAATTTTCTCTATGCGTCGATATGCTCTACGTGACGATCAATGGGATCGGATTAAAGATAACCTACCTGGAAGGAAAGAGTCTGTTGGTGTAACAGCCAAGGATAATCGCCTATTTGTAGAAGCAGTCTTGTATCGATATAGGGCTGGTATACCTTGGAGAGACCTACCTAAACGTTTTGGAGATTTTCGAGTGATTCACCTACGTCATTCAAGGTGGAGCAAGACAGGTGTGTGGAAAAAGGTTTTTGAGATGCTGGCTGAAGATGCTGATAACGAGTATGCCATGATTGATTCAACCATTGTTAGGACTCATCAACATAGTGCTGGTGCTAAAAAAAAGAGTTAGATGATGACCAAGCAATTGGACGAGGTAAAGGGGGGCTGAGTACTAAAATCCATGCCACATGTGACGCTCTAGGGAATCCAACGGGATTCCCTCTTACCCCGGATCAAGCTCATGATTTGCAAGGATCTGATGTTTTGATGAATGAATTGACGAAAGCGAATGCTGTACTTGTTGATAAGGCTTATGATGCCGATGCACGTATGCGAGATAAGCTGAAAGATAAGGGATGTATAGCTGTGATTCCCCCAAAGAAGAATCGTGTGAATCCAGCTAATTATGATAAGGATCTCTATAAAGCTAGGCATTTGATTGAGAACTTTTTTGCAAAATTGAAGCAATATAGAGCTATTGCAACACGATATGACAAAACATCTCAGAACTTTTTGGGTGCTGTTTATATGGCTTCCATGGTAATTTGGCTCAATTGATGATACACCCTAGATTTGATAAAGCTCCAGCCACTTTTTTAGCTTTTCTAAATTTCGTTGGAACTTTAATATGGTTACGTTAAAATTTTTGTCAACAGAACCTAGGATTTTATGCTTGTGAATCAGAAGGATCACATTTTTGGTTAGGTGTTCTTAACGATTTAAAAACACGTGGTATGAGAGATATATTAATAACCTGTATTGACGGGCTAGAAGGTTTTCCGGAAGCCATTAATACAGTATTTCCAAAAACTGAAATACAGCTTTGTATAGTACATCAAATTCGTAATTCTTTAAAGCATGTATACTCGATGAAAATCAAGAATTGCGTTGTCGTCTTCAGGGATCTTCGGTGCTCACGTACTAAATGTACGCTCCGCTCCTCGACCCTTCGACTCCTAGCACTTCATAATTTTGATCTTCGTCTATCAACTCTTCATTTACGAGTAGTATAACTAGCAAAGATCAGAAATCATTTATGGTAGATTTAAAGATGATTTACCAAGCGGAAAGTAGAGATGTGGCAGAATATAACCTGCTACGACTTGAGGAAAAATGGGGTAAAAAATATCCGATGGTTATTAAATCTTGGCAACAAAATTGGGATAATCTAGCAACTTATTTTAAGTATTCAGGCGAGGTTAGAAAGCTGATTTATACCACCAATCCGATTGAGGGTTTTCACCGTCAAGTCAGGAAATATACTAAAACAAAAGGAGCTTTTACTAGTGAAAATGCTTTGTTTAAACTGGTATTTTGTGCTATAAAACAGATTACAGCTAAATGGAATATGCCAATACCAAATTGGGCAGTGACCGTTTCGCAGCTAGATATTTTCTTCCCTGATAGGTTGAATTTTAAAGTATGATATTCTATACTGACACAGTTCAGCGAATGTTCTCCTGACCAATTTCAGACTATAACTTTTAATCATTTTGCCAACTCTTCAGGTTAATTGAGTATATAGTGTTGCTTTATTATGACAAGTATTTCATTAGCACAGCTTTCTATTTCTTTGGTCGCCTTATCGTCTTGCGGGGAACATTCTATTACTCCTCTTCCACTTTTAATAGAGTGTTTAAAAGCTACTCTTTCTTTAATAACAGAGTTTAAAATATAATCAGGATTGATATTATTTTGATCAAAAAAAATCTTTGCTTCCTCTATGGCTAAATTTGAATGTATGCTGGGTACTTTATTAAATACTAATAACAACGGTATTTTTCTATTTTGTATTGTTTGAAGCTTCTTTCAGCTTCTTGAAATATAATATTATTCTCCAGTAAATTTTTAATAGTTGTCAAAGTAATTTTGATATTTGTATCAATTAACTTCAAAAAAGATCTGTATATCTCTTGATGTAACTCTATAGAGAAGTGTTCCGCTCTCAAGAAGTTTCCTATTCTATCTATATAATTTTGTTCAACTATGATAGCTCCTAGTATCATCTGTTCCGCCATTATAACCGATGACAGGTTATTATTACATGATTTGTTGATTATCATATTTTATCCATATATTTATAATGTTTAATTTATTACTGAGAATAAACTAATTGTTCTCAGTACATGACATAAAGGTTAACATGATATAGTTGTTGGCCATCGTGAAATTAATGGTTTAATAAACATATCAATAATGATAGTTAATTCCTTGTGCATTTTATCTTGATTTAAATATATTTTTCGTAAATAATCAAGTCCATACCTGAAAGTTGACATTGCCTTTCTACCGTGAGCTTTCAATTTTATAGGTTTAATAGAATGTTGCCATATGCCTACAGTATAAGCAAAGGTAAAAGTTATAGCTAATATCCCTAGTAATTTGCTTATCCTATCTAAATGTACTAGATGGGTATTTTCAAAATTGAAGCCCCGCGTTTTAAGGCAAGCAAAAAGGTTTTCGATATTCCATTATTAAAACATCTATAAATTTAGAATTGACAAATTCAGGAGAATCACCGACACTGAGTAAAGCAGCATTGCTAACCCTAGTTGAATGGGTAAAGAAATATCATAATAGGAGTACCTATATTGAAATTCATGCAATGGGAGAACATTCCCACAGAGAATCGTCAGCGCCTAATAAATTTATTAGGAACAATGTCATTGAAAAAACTACAAAGTTTGACAATAAACATGGAGAAAGGCAATGATAGATCAGGAGAAAAAATCACCTCAAATTACGTTATTAAGTGGAAAAATCCAAGCTTGTCACTACGACCGTCTAGCAATTGTCTATGTAAGGCAGTCAACCCTGCAACAAGTAGAACGGCATAGTGAATCGACAAAATTACAATATAATCTAGTGGGAAGAGCCTATGATTTAGGATGGTCTGCTAACAGAGTAGTTATAATTGATGATGATTTGGGTCAATCTGGTTCAACTGCAGAAGGTCGTCCTGGATTTCAGCGTTTAGTTGCTGAAGTTGGGTTAAACCGTGTTGGTATAGTATTAGGAATAGAAATATCGCGATTGGCTCGTTCATGTAGGGATTGGTATCAATTACTAGAAGTATGTGCACTTTTTAGAACCTTGATTGCTGATACTGATGGTGTTTATGATCCAGTTTCTTATAATGATCGGCTACTATTAGGTCTTAAAGGTACAATGTCTGAAGCGGAATTACATATAATTAAACAGCGTATGCTACAAGGAAAGAAAGCCAAGGCTCGTAGAGGAGAGTTAGGTATGCAAGTTCCTATGGGATATGTTAGAAGGGCTTCCGGAGAGATTATTAAAGATCTAGATGAGCAAGCACAAACAATTATTCAAATGGTATTTGAGTTATTTGATAAATTCTCTACAATTAATGCAGTATTGAAATATTTAGCTAAAAATAACATTCAAATGCCATATAGAGAACGTAGTGGTTTGCAAAAAGGTGAATTAGCATGGCATCGTCCTAATAGAGCTACCTTATCAAATTTATTACATAATCCTATATATGCTGGAGCTTATGTATATGGTCGTAGACCCACTGAACCACACAAAAAAAAGCTTGGTAGACCCTCTACTGGAAGGACAGTTGCTAAAATGTCTGACTGGGAAGTGATGATAAAAGATAAAGTTCCTGCTTATATTAGTTGGCAACAATATGAACGTAACCAAAGACAATTATTAACCAACTCTATACAAGGAATTGGTATAGCAAGACAAGGTAGTTCACTATTAACTGGTCTTATTGTTTGTGGTCGGTGCGGTCTAAGAATGGTTACTTGTTATACAAATAATAGTAATAAACTACGTTACATTTGTCGTAGGATGGCTGTTGATTATGCTGAAGATACTTGCCAATCATTAGTTGGAGATGGGCTAGATGAATTAATTACTAATCAGGCATTAGAAGTATTAAAACCAAGTGCTTTAGAAGTTAGCTTACGTGTGGCAACAGATGCTGAGCAAGAGCATAATAATTTACAAAAACATTGGCACAAGCAGCTGGAGAGAGCAAAATATGAAGTTGAACGTAGCTATCGACAATATAATGCCTCAGAACCGGAGAATCGTCTTGTTACTAGGACTCTTGAGAAAAAGTGGGAAGAATCATTATCTGCAGAAGAAAAATTAAAGCAAGAATATAACAAATTTTTAGCTAATCAGTCAAAGATTCTCTCTAGCACTGAACGTGAATTAATATACAAACTAGCCAATGATATTCCTGCCTTATGGGCATCAGAAACTACTACAGTAGAAGAACGGAAAGAAATTTTACGTTTACTTATTGAGCGTGTTCTAGTAACAGTAGAAGGGATAAGTGAGAAAGTGTCTGTGGAAATACATTGGTCAGGTGGATATAAAACTAGTACGAATTTTATTCGTCCTGTAGCAAAACCTGAACAACTTAGTTATTATCATGAATTAATTGCATTGACAACAAGTCTAAGAACTCAAGGTATGACATTGCAACAAATTGCCGATAATTTAAATCAACAAGGACTCCATCCACCTAAATTATTAGGCGGTTTTAGTAAAAATATAGTAGGTACATTACTGAGTCGTAACAATGTTATACCTTTTCATAGAAAAACACTATCAGCAGGAGTTGATCGCACTTACGATGAATTTACTTTTAGCGAATTATCTCAAGAAACAAATGTACCACAACCAACTTTATATAAATGGATGCAACAAGGAGGATTAAAAGCAAGAAAAGCAAAAAATACATTAAACCGTTGGATTTGGCTAATTACAGCCGATGAGCAAGAAATTAAAAGATTAAGCTCATTAAGAGAACAACCAAAACAATGGATTTACCATTCTAGGGTAGAAAAAGTAGACTAAATAATAAACATTAATTAAAATATCAACAACATCACTATTATAGAGGCATTATGGCTGGTAAATCTCAATTTCCCATCTTTTTTTATATATATTTAGTGCTATATTAGGGTTATCATTGGTAGCTATGATTACTAATTCTCCTTGAGCATTACGCAATGCTGCTACAGATACTTTAGGTCCTTTATAATTCTTACCCAAATATCTTTTTCCTTTAAACAACATATATTCACCATTCTGTAACTTCTTAATTAAATGATTAGCAGTAACTAACTCATCTTCTGCTCTACCAATGGTAAGATTGGCTTTGATTCTAATATAAAATGGTATCATTTTATCGGCTAAAAACTTTAGCCATAAATCACCTATAAACTCCCGATCCCCAAGCAATGCTGACATCTTCTCTATGCCAAATATAGTAATAAACCTTTCCATTAATTGCTGACGTTCAACGTTATTAGAAGTTCCTGCTTTTGGCAACATATCCCACATAATTGGTATAGCAATGCCTTTATGGCAAATAGATAATACTAAAATATTGATGTCAAGCTTACCAAATTTCCAATTTGTCCGATCCAGCACTAGTAACCATTGTTCAGCATCAATTCCAGCCAACCTAACCAGTAACTTGGCTAAGGACGTATATGATAATTCACATTTGGCAAAAAATCTCTGTAATTTCTTATAGCGTGATTCTTCCTTAATCTCTTTGTCCTGTACTAAGATGAATAATAGAATTTTTGTTTTTTTTGGGTCTTTCTATGGGACTCTCAGTAGCATCAATCAAGACTACTTCATAATTCATATCACTCTTCATTAGAGCTTTACGACCTGGAAGAGCAAAGTTTGGGTGTTTAACTAGGGTGTCTTCTACCCATTTAACAGCTTTATATGCTGAACTTTCACTAATCCCATAGTTCTGACCTATATGGAAATAAGTACGGTATTCTCTAAGGTATTCTAAGGCCATCAGCAACTGTTCCTCCAAATTGAGCTTATTTTTACGCCCACCTTTTAATTTCTTAAGATTATCAGCATGCCTCAGAATATCCACCATCTGTGAAAATGTTAGCTTCTTTACTCCTGTTAACCGACGAAATTTTTCATCCTCTAACTCTTTAATCTGCTCGAATTTCATTATTACTTCAAATCAGATATTTATAACACCATTCTACATCATTGTCTAGTTTCGAAAGAAGTCTATTGATCAACTTGCTTTATGTAGTGATTTTTTCTTGCCATTATAGCAAAACTTACGCTATGAGTTAAAAAGTGAAAAATTATTTTAAGAATAAAAAAACATGCCAAAGAGGATAAATTGCAAGCAATAGCAATTAATAGAACAGATAACTGTCAATTTTTAACAGTTAGCCAAAAGAATTATAGTTTGACCTACTACGCTGGACATGCAAAAAAATGTAGGCATGATGTTATTAATAGATTTTTAGAAAATGAAAAATATAGCCCTTCTTTGTTATTGGAACATATTAAGCATGATGTTATTGTTTCACCTAACGGATACAATATTTGATGATACGGTGTTAAACAAAAGGAACACGAAGAAAATAGAGATTGCTAGAACACAATACAGTCAATCCTTCTTTTTGTCTAGTTTCGAAAGAGATCTAGCGTAGTACTATTGGACAATTTCATAAGGTTAGTAAAAAATATCTTAAGTATCTATTGTCTATGAGTTTTGTTTTGGATATAATTAAAGGGACAATAATACTACTTTTGATTTGTTATTGAATAATTGTGTGATTTAATTATGAGCGAAGAACTTCTGCAACGAGATTTAATCAAGAATCCTCAAAAAATAGGGACTTGGAATTTTTATAATATTGGTGCAACAACTATTAGTGCTTTAATAAAAGCTGATATAATAAGAAGTATAGATTATGGGGATGTATCAAACAAGAGAGTTGATGCCATTATCACAAAACAAAAAGAAGTTATTGCTATTGTGGAATTTAAACTACCTAAAAACTTTAATACCAAGGATAAAAAAAATAATGCCATTTTGCAAGAAATTGAGGTTGCCAAAAAACTAAAAACAAAATTAATTATTGCAACTGATACCCTAGAAACGGTATGGATTAATGTTGCTACTGGTAATAACGTAAAAACGAAAAAGGTGATGATTTTAAGTATCTTTTTAACTCCAAAGATACAAAATTGCAAAAAGTTATCAATGAAATAATACAATCAATAAATGAAAAAATGATAGAATCTTACCAAAAAAACTAATCAATCCAACCGACTTAGCAAAACAAATATGGCAAGATGTTTGGAGTGTTAGTGGTGCAACCCCTGAGAATTGCTTATACACATTTGTTGAATTATTTATATTCAAATATCTAAGTGATTTAAAAATATTGCAAGGTACTTATAATTTTTATCCTTTACTCAGGATGTATGAAGAAGGCAATGAAACTAACACAGTTTTGCAACATTACGCAAATATTATCAGACCACAAATAAAGGAGCTGTTTCCTGAAAATGCCCTAGACAAGACCACCATAATAAATGGTAGCATATTTATCAGTAAAGAACAAAAAGCTGTAGATGGTTACGGAACAGTCTTTAAAAAAGTTTTACAAAAATTTAGAGATTATGGAAAACTTGAGCATGTTGACCATGATTTTAAAAGCAAGCTTTTTGAAAGTTTTTTGAAAGAAAGTATCAGTAAGAAGAATTGGGGGCAGTTTTTTACTCCAATTAAAGTTGTTCGTGCTATCAACGAAATGGCAGAAGGTGAACTAAAAGATGGGATGACTATTTGTGATCCAGCATGCGGAGTGGGTAAATTTCCATTAGAATTTATAAAAGACAATCTTGATAAGCTTTTTAAAGTTGAAAACAATAAAATAATACAAAAAGTTCAAATAGTTGGCTTTGATAAAGGTTTTGATAAAGATGAACAAAAAACCATCATTTTAGCAAAAGCCAATATGCTTATTTATTTTTGTGAACTGATAAAAGATAATATTGGATTAACTAGAGAATTTGCCAAAATATTTAATGAGAGTTTTATTTTAAAAACAAACTCAATACTTGGTACTCTTTCCGATGTTGCAGAAGAGAAATATGACTTAATTTTAACAAACCCTCCTTATGTTACTAGTGGAAGTAGTAACACAAAAGAAGAGATAGCTAAAAATATTACGTTAAAGAATTATTACAAGATAAATGCCATGGGTATTGAGGGACTTTTCATGGAATGGATTATAAAAGCTCTAAAAAAAGGTGGCAAGGCTTTTATAGTCATTCCTGACGGCATTTTTAATAGACAGAATGATAAAAAACTAAGGCAATATATTTTGGATAGTTGCTATATTGATGCAATTATTTCTTTGCCATTAAAGACATTTTTTACAACACAAAAAAAGACCTATATTTTAGCAATTACAAAAAAATCTGATATTTCTGATATTCAAACTGATCCTGTATTCACTTATTTGGTCAGTGAAATAGGTGAAAGTAGAGATATCTACAGATTTGATATTGAGCAAGATGACTTAAAAGAAGCTGTTAATTTATATAATGCTTTTAAGGGCAATAAGAAGTATTTTGCAACTCTTAATCATGATAAGAGGTGTAAGATAGTTTCGATAAATGAATTTGACAGTGATAAAAATTGGTCTGTAGAAAGATGGTGGAGTAAAGAAGAAAAAATTGAATTAGGCATTGAAGGAATAGACCAAGTAGTTTCAATTAGTGAGTTTAGTGATATAATTAGCGATTTAGTAACGAGCTGTAATGAGTTTACTACATCTTTGCAAGATATTGGTTTTAATGTAACTCAAGAAAAAAAAAGTACTTAGAAATACCTTTAAATGATTGTAGCTATTTTAAATTATTTATAGGTAAAAGAGTTTTAAAAAGGGATTTAATAAATATTAAAGATGGCAACATACCTGTATATAGCGCAAATGTATTTAATCCAATTGGCTTGATAAAAAATAGTAATATAAAAAATTTTGATAGTAATTTTGTTATATGGGGTATTGATGGTGATTTTAAATTTAATTTTATTAGAAAGCACACTCCATTTGTGACAACTGACCATTGTGGCACAATAAGAATATTGGAAGACACTATCTTGCCACAATATTTAATGATTGAGCTAGATAGAATTAAGCATATTTATGGTTTTGATAGGGGATTAAGAGCTTCTCTAAAAAATATGCAGAATATCATTATTAGATTACCTGTAGATGTCGATGGGAATCTTGATATTGACATCCAACAAGATATTATAGAAAAATATCAAGTAATCTCTGAAATTAAGCAAGAAGTTGGGGAATACAAACATAAAATAGATAAACTTGTTATCAAAATTGATGATGCAATCGAGTATTGCCAAAGTGTAAAAATAGAGGATATTTTTAATATAAAAAAAGGAATAGCAAAATACACTAAGACTTATATTAAAAAACATAAAGGTTCGTATCCTATCTACTCAGCAAACACAAAACAAGGTGGTGTTTTAGGTTATATAAATCATTTTGATCATGATGTTGAATCTATCCAGATTACTACCAATGGATATGCTGGCACAGTTTTTTATAGGTCAAAACATAAATTTAGCATAAATGGAGATGCAAGATTGTATATCCCAAAATGTGATAACCTTGATTGTTTATATCTATCGTTTGAATTACAAAAAGTATTAGATAAAAATAACTTTAACTGGGAATACAAGCCAACCATAGAAAGAACAAGAAATATTGAAATCAAAATCCCAATTACTGCAACAGGTGAATTTGATTTACCAAAACAAAAGGAGATAGCAGAAAAATATCGTAAAATCGAAGAAATAAAAAATAATATAAAAAGAGAACTTGAAAAAATAGAAAATATACAAGTTGATATTGGTTTATAATTTTTAATCTATACTCAAATGATTTAAAGAATTGGAACGAAAAACAAGGAGTGAGCAAGCTCAAGAAGTGCAATGAGCTATGCGAGCATACCAATTATTCGTGCAAATATTTGCAGAGTCAATTTGAGGGGGCAGAGGATTGCTAAGTGTTAGGTTGTAAACAGAGCCTAACAGATCAAGTATAAAATTAATTAATTCTAGGTGTTTAGTCCCAGGGTGTAATGGTGTATATTATAAAGGACCTAAAGTATCTGTAGCAGCATTGCGTAATGCTCAAGGAGAATTAGTAATCATAGCTACCAATGATAACCCTAATATAGCACTAAATATATATAAAAAAAGATGGGAAATAGAAAACCTTTTTGCTTGCCTTAAGACGCGGGGCTTCAATTTTGAAAATACCCATATAATACATTTAGATAGAATTAGTAAATTGCTTGGTTTACTTGCTATAGCATTTACTTTTGCTTATGTTGTGGGTCAATGGCAAAATTCTATCAAACCTATAAAGCTTAAAAAACATGGTAGAAAGTCTATATCCTTATTCAGGTATGGCTTAGATTACTTGCAGAGAATATTTTTGAATATTGCAGAAATGATGGAAAAATGGATGGAAGTTATAACAAAATTTATTAAGCCAATAATACCATCTTTACTCCGATTATCACCTTGTTAATCTCTTTGTCCTGTACTAAGGTATAACCTATAAAACTTTTTCTTTTATCATTTTATCTTTGGCGATCAAAACTCTTAATTATTAAAACATTAGAGAAGGGGGCGCATCATAGTACCCTACATTTTTTATATAACCACTATTAAAATGGCTGCTGATCGTCATTGCGAGGAGTCGCTGAAAGCGGCGACGTGGCAATCCAAAAGGTGCAGTGGCAAAAAATAAAACAGCAAGCTGTTTATTTGGATCGCCACGCCACTTTGTGGCTCGCGATGACAACTATTTGTTTCTATAATTTAGTATTTTTTATTATTAGTTGCGACTTTTAAACTGCCCTGGAATTAAAAGAGTATAAAAAAGACTGTACAAAACTATCTGAACGTGTTACTTTTATTATGCTTGATGAAAAATTAGCATTAAATGCTTCACATCGAGAATGTATTGAAGATCACTTTTACTGATCCTATTATATTGTACAATTTTTAATTAATAAGAGGTTATTATGTTCGAAATAGTAGACTTAAAGAATTTTAAAATTAAGCAACCTAGTTATACAAGTACGTTATTTTCAAGTTTTGATAGAGATTTGTTAGAGACGATAAAGAAAGGCGATGTTGATAAGTGTAAGGAGCTTTTTAATGGTAAATCTTTTCAGCAGGATAACACTGATGTACAAATATTTAGAAATATACTCACTGAAGTAATTGGTGATTCAGAGGTTAATGATACAATATTTCTTCAAACTGTAGGGAAAGCTATAGACGATCCACATACTGATACGGGGACGTGGTTGTATTATTCTATACGCACGTCTAAATTTAGTCATGGGTCATTAAGCAATGCTCTAAGTAACGCATTTGAGCATATTGGAAAGCATGCTAGGGATCTTTATCTATATAATTGGCTATCTCCAGAAACAAAGGACACTGAATCAAAATCCATTACTTCAGATGAAAATTCAGGTACTGATGCTAATAAAACAGTTTGTGACAATTGTGATCCACTGCAAAGTGAAGCTCCTATTATAGGCAAGGTTGATAGTGACACAGGAGCGGAAGATTGCTTATAATTGTGAAAAATTAAGAATTTAACTTTTTTATGCTCATTATTTGGATAATTATCCATTTGAGCCAAAAGTACATCTAGTAGTTGTGTTATATTCAAGATAAATAATATTTGCAAAATTGCTTTTTACTAATCATGTTATGTACTGCTCATAAATGAAAAGTTGATAGACGATAGTATAACTTCAAGAAGAGCTAGGAATGTCAAAGTTGAGCAGTGGAGATATTTAGACACGACGACACCAATTCTTGAAGTTCACCGAATATACTTTATAGCTAAACCTTCTCACGCGAATTCGGGGTAAGAATTTGTCAATTCTTATCCCGAGGGGGTTACTTGTCATAACTGTTGAAAGTTAGAAGAGGAAGGGGTTTTAAATAGGGTAACGTCATTGCGAGGAAGACCGTAGGTCGACGAAGCAATCCAAAAAAGTAACCATAAGTGGATTGCTTCGTCGGCTTACGCCTTCTCGCAATGACAGCGGTTATAAGCCCACAACTTTTAAACTGCCATTATGACTTCTAAAACCGCTTCCTCTTCTAACTTTCGACAGCTGTGGTTACTTGTTCGTATAGCTCAGCTGGAACTAAATAAGCCGTTAGTTTATTATGATTCAATAAAGATCTCACCACTAGATTTAGCCAGCAATGCCGTAGGACTCTTTTTTAATATAGGATTTTACTATAATTATCTTTTATCAAAAGGAATAAATTCTCTTTGTACATACCCAGTATATAATTGCCGAGGTCTGCTAATTTTTTGTTCAGGATCTTCATGCATCTCTTTCCATTGTCCCATCCAACCAACAGTTCTTGCTATAGCAAAAAGCACTGTAAACATCTGTGATGGTATCCCCATAGCTTGATAAATAATACCAGAATAAAAATCAACGTTTGGATAAAGCTTACGATCTATAAAATATTGGTCATTGAGAGCAATTTTTTCAAGCTCAGTAGCGATTTGTAGTAATGGGTTATTATTTTCTCCTAATTCATCTAATACTTCTTTGCAGGTCTCTCTAAGTACAACTGCTCTTGGATCATAACTTTTATAGACTCGGTGACCAAAACCCATTAAGCGGAAAGAATCATTTTTATCTTTTGCTCTTGCAATATATTGTGGAATACGATCTATTGTCCCAATCTCTTTCAGCATATTAATTACTGCCTCATTTGCTCCGCCATGTGCTGGTCCCCATAAAGACGCTATGCCAGTACTGATACAAGCAAATGGGTTAGCACCGGACGATCCAGCTAAACGTACTGTTGAAGTGGAGGCATTCTGCTCATGGTCAGCATGGAGAATAAATATTTTATCTAAGGCGTTCTTTACTACTTGGTTTACCTTATATTTTTCACAAGGCGTCGCAAACATCATATGGAGAAAATTTTCAGTAAAATCTAAACTATTATCAGGATATATAAAAGGCTGACCTATTGAATATTTATATGCCATTGCTGCAATAGTTGGCATTTTTGCAATCATTCTAATAGCAGCTAACTCTCGTTCATTTTCTTCTACGTTTAAAAAATTTGGATAAAATGCAGATAAAGACCCTACCACAGCCAACATAATTGCCATAGGATGAGCTGAGTGACGGAAAGCCATAAATAAACTTCTAAGCTGTTCATTAACCAGCGAATGATTAGTAACTTTCTGAGAAAAAGATTTATACTGATTCGTGGTTGGTAATTCACCATTTAACAGTAAATAGGCGACTTCTAAGAAACTACTTTTTTCTGCTAACGTTTTAATATCATATCCTCGATGTCTTAATATCCCTTGATCCCCATCTATGTACGTCATTGCAGATTTACAAGCTGCTGTAGACATAAAGCCAGGGTCATAAGTGAAATAGCCTGTTAATGAATATATACCGCTAACATCAATAACATCTTGACCAATCGATGCTTTTTTTATTGGTAAATTAAAAGACTTATCACCTATTTTTAATTCAACATTTTCCAAAGTTTTAATTCCATTATTTGTCATATGTTCTCTTTTATCATATTTTATGTTGCCCACTAATACAAAAAATGTATTTTTTTATATATTTTACCAAATTGTCATCAACCCCTGCTTCGGTGGAATAATACCATTTCCCATTATTAACTACGCTATTTAGTGCTACAGTTGTAGTACTAAATAGCGTAGTTAATAATGGGAAATGGTATAACATAACCCCTCACCGAAATACTACCTAGAACTTGTACACTTGGTATATTTGTTAAACCGAGTTATATGTATCTCTATCCAAAGTACCTTCACTGTTATCGATAATCAAGGTAATTGTTGCATCACCTGTAATATTAATGGTAGTACGTAACATATCTAATATCCTATCAATTCCAGCAATTATAGCAACACCTTCAATCGGTAAATGGATTGAAGACAGAACCATAGGTAGCATTATTAAAGAGGCCCCTGGAATACCAGCACCACCTATAGATCCAAGAGTTGAGGTAATAATAATGACTAAATAATCATGCACCGCTAAATCTATACCCATCATTTGAGCAAAGAATATGGTGGTAAGAGCTAAATTTATAGCAAACCCATCCATGTTTATCGATGCCCCAAGTGGCAATATGAAAGAAGTGCTAGATTCAGAGATACCTAGCCGTTCACGACAAACTTGCATAGTTGTAGCAAGCGTTGCTTTACTACTAGAAGTAGAGAAGGCAAGTATTTGGTATTCCAAACTCTTTTTATAAAAAGGTAATGGTGACATTCGACAAAATACATAAATTAGCGTGCCAAAAATACCATATTGACATATCATGGCAATCACTACGGCAGCAACTAATTTTGATAAACTAATCATTACATCAAAGCCTTGCGTACCGACTACCCAAGCCGTTAAAGCAAATGCACCATATGGAGAAAGTTGAATGATCATTGAGATCATTTTTAACACCATTTTTGATAATCTATGAAATAAATCTTTAATGGGTGCAGCACTAGCTCCCATTTTATTTAGTATAAGTCCAGAAAATATTGCAAAGAATACAATTTGTAAAACATTAGAACTGGCAAAAGCCCCTACGACATTATCAGGCACAATATTCACAAAAAAATCAATCATATTAAAGGATTTCTCTTGTGAAATATTTGAGGCAACATCAAAGTTAATATGAACACCATGACCTGGCTTTAATACAAGAGCAACTGTAAGACCAAAAACTGTGGCAAAAAAAGTAGTTCCTAAGAAAGCAGCAACAGCCTTTATTCCTACTCTTCCAAGAGAAGTAGGGTCACTCATACTAGTTATGCCTGCTACTAAACTAAAAAATATTAAAGGAGCAATAATCATTTTGATCAAACGCAAAAAAATATCTCCTACCGGTTTTATATAAGATACATATTCAGGACAATATATACCAAACATTATACCTAGGATTAATCCCAAGGTAACTTTTTTCCATAATTTCATTGTTCTACTTAATTAAATTAAAGAGTGTTTTGATTAAACTTATTTTGCTGATTTCATGTAAATGTCTATAGCTAACCTAAAGAAGGTTTTAGCTATATGTTAGTTATCTTAACCTCAGTTCGATATAAGAATTAATAATTCTTATATCGAACTGGCTTTGTTATAAGGAAAAATGCACTCTTGAAGCGGCTGATGCGAGTGCATTTTAACTTTTTTCATCATTCAATATGTGATTTTAATAATTAAAATCACATATTGAATGGAGTGTTATATTTTAACAATCAGGTGGGCAGCCGCTTCAAACCTGATTGTTTCTATATATAACACGAAAGTTCGATGTAACTTGTTACATCGAATTCAGGTTATCTTAGCTTAGCTAGAAGAGATGTCATCCCTGCGAAGGTAGCGGGATCTATAATATCTAATAGTCTTTTAGGCTATTTTTTTAGATTCCGCTACCTGCACGGGAATGACATCAATTCTATCACCATTACTATGTCTTAAACCTTTTCGGGTTAGCTATATATATTGAGTAAATCTTAGTTCTAATAAACACTCTCTTAAAATTAGATACTTTGAGTTACCCAGTTTAAATACGCCGGTAGCCCGTCTTGAATGTCGAGCTTTATTATTTGCGGAAGATCATAATTATGTATATCAGTAATCACCTTTTCTATTGTATTGTAGTTATCAGACTTAGCCTTTATCACAATACGATATTCTAGCACAGAAGATATCTTGCCTTCCCATTTAAAATAGCTGACTATATTGTCTACTTGTATACAAGCAGCTAGATTTGCTTCCAACAAACTAATGGTTAGTTTGTCTACTACCTGTTGGTTATCGGTCGTAGTTAAAATTACACAACATCTTTGTACCACTTATACCTCAACAAAGCAATTAGGTGTTTCAAATAATTTGACTTTTGTAATAACAAAAGAACTATTAGTAAATAATTTGGGTAAAATATCCAATTTTAGGTATAACGCTATATTTTCTGCGGTTGGATTTTGTTGCATATAATATATTTTTTGACCAGTCCAGTCACATATTCTATCTCCCATTTCTCTATCATTTTGATGTAATATAAGATTATGATCAAAATTATCATCTATCCACTTTTGTATTATTGACTTCATGTGACCAAAATCTATAACCATACCAAGATTATCGGTAACACTTGATCCCGCTGTAACTTCAAGGAGATAACGATGACCATGTAGAAATTGACACTTATTCTCATGTCCAACAACTCTATGACCTGCATCAAATTCAATTTTACGAGTACACTTTATCATAATTAACCTCAAATATCGATGTAAGACATCAGTTTAATAGCCTAGGGTAACCTGAATTCGATGTAACAAGTTACATCGAATTCAGATTCCCTATGACTTTTAAATGCCATGCGTAAGAGGAGTTCTTTAAATATGAGCTAGCAAAGATTCATATCTAGCAATATCCAATTTAATAATCTCAATTTTTGTATCATCAATTTCTTCGTCTATTTCTTTTGTTAAATAGTCTATTTTCCTAATTATCTCATGTAGTTGCAAACTGCTAGTATCAACAGCAAACTCTGTTACTATATTTATATTTGTCCACGTGACCTCAGCTAACCCTGAGTAGATAAAGTACTTAAATACAGAATTATCTACTGTAATTTTTGTCAATCCATCTTTTAAATTTGCAATCAATAACTCATGGCCTGGTAAAACCTCAAATTCTCCTAATTCTCCCGGCATCGTTACCATCCTAGCTTCCATGTCAAACATAACATTCGCTGGCGTTACAATTTTAACCCTAATTGTTTTATTCATTATGCCACTTTTTCTTTAAGTGTTTTACCTTTCTCTACTGCTTCATCAATGCTACCAACCATATAAAAAGCAGCCTCTGGTAAATAGTCATATTTGCCAGAAACCAACCCATGAAACCCCTCAATAGTATCAGCTAAACTAACAAATTTTCCAGCTATACCTGTAAATACTTCGGCAACATGGAAAGGTTGAGATAAAAAGCGTTGAATTTTCCTTGCCCTAGTAACGGTTAATTTATCTGCTTCCGATAACTCATCCATTCCTAGAATGGCAATTATATCTTGCAGAGACTTATATGACTGTAAAACTTTTTGTACCTCACGAGCAACCGAGTAATGTTTCTCTCCAACAATTGCCGGATTTAGTAATTGTGAACTACTATCAAGTGGATCTACTGCCGGGTAAATACCAAGCTCAGCAATTTGTCGACTAAGTACGGTAGTCGCATCTAAATGGGTAAAAGAGGCAGCAGGAGCAGGATCAGTTAGGTCATCTGCTGGCACATAAATAGCCTGCACAGAGGTAATTGATCCAAGCTTTGTTGAAGTAATACGCTCTTGTAGCTCTCCCATATCTGTTGCCAGTGTTGGTTGATAACCAACTGCTGAAGGTATTCTGCCTAAAAGGGCTGATACCTCAGAACCAGCTTGGGTAAAGCGAAAAATGTTATCGACAAAAAACAAGACATCCTGTCCTCCATCTAAATCCCTGAAACTTTCGGCTATAGTAAGACCAGTTAAAGCAACTCTAGCTCTTGCACCGGGTGGTTCGTTCATTTGCCCATAAACAAGAGCTACTTTAGATTTTTTGGGATTTTTTAAATCAATTACCCCAGAGCCAATCATTTCGTGATAAAGGTCGTTACCTTCTCTAGTCCTTTCCCCAACTCCTGCAAAAACCGTATATCCTCCATGTGCTTTTGCTATATTATTAATAAGTTCCATAATTAACACTGTCTTTCCTACCCCAGCACCACCAAATAACCCAATTTTTCCTCCTTTTGAATAAGGAGCTAAAAGATCAATGACTTTAATCCCTGTAACCAAAATGTTTCTTTCAGTTGATTGATCAACAAAATTTGGAGCTGGTTTGTAAATTGAAGCAAAGTCAGTTGAATCAATCTTACCTCTTTCATCAATTGGTACACCAACCACATTTATTATGCGTCCGAGTGTGCCAATACCGACAGGTATCTTAATAGTCTCTCCTGTATCTGCTACTGCTTGCCCTCTTACTAGCCCTTCTGTTGGTCC
The DNA here is from genome assembly GCF_964026425.1 of Candidatus Tisiphia endosymbiont of Ditula angustiorana. Lineage (NCBI taxonomy): Bacteria > Pseudomonadati > Pseudomonadota > Alphaproteobacteria > Rickettsiales > Rickettsiaceae > Candidatus Tisiphia > Candidatus Tisiphia endosymbiont of Ditula angustiorana. The sequence continues at coordinate 1,177,635 of NZ_OZ032143.1, read as the reverse complement.
CATAGATATACATCTAGCAATATCGTCTCCTATATGCTGTGATACTTCTAGTATCACTTTCTCTCCATTATTATCGCACTCAAGTGCATTGAGAATTTTGGGCAATTTACCATCACTACTAAACTGCACATCGACTACAGCTGAAATAATCTGCACAATCTTGCCAATAGTTTTCGTCATATTTTACCTTAATTTATTTTTTATACGGCTTCTGCCCCTGCAATAATCTCTATCAAGTCCTTAGTAATCAGATCTTGTCTAGATCTATTAAGTTTTAGTGTTAACTTATTAATAAGCTCCTTAGCATTTTTTGTTGCATTATCCATTGCTGTCATTCTAGCTCCTTCTTCGCTAGCTCTATTTTGTAGTAGAGCATAATTAATTTGAGCCGATACATAAAGATTAATCATATGCAAAATAAGCCCTTCACCTTCATATTCATAGCTCAAATATTTCTCATTTGAACATAGCTGTTTTTCAATTGGCAATATTTGCTTTTTAGTTGGAATCTGTATCATAGCATTTTTACAGTTGTTAAAATATATTTGACAATTGCTAATTCTAGAATCCTCTACCATCTCCATCAGTTTTTCTTTGACCTGAAATGACAAATTATTATGAGCTTTTGGAAATTCATAATAATTATCAATATAATGGGAATATTGCCCCTTAAATGCATCATAACCCTTTTTGCCAATAATAATAAGCCTTACTTGTTTACCAGCATTTTCCAAATTTGCAATATCAGATTTTACCTGCTTGGACAGTAAAAAATTAAAAGCTCCGCATAAACCTCGTTCGGAGGTGACTACTATTAGTAAATATGACTTATTTATATTCAAGTCACCTTGGTCTAATAATCCTTCCGAAAAAAATTTTTTCTGTTCGATAGGCAGATCCTGTAAATTATTGCCAAATGCCACGCTAGACATTATACCCTGCAGAATCCCAATATAATCCTCTGAGTCTTTAACTTGGTTTTTGGCTTTTGTAAACTTAGTAGCCGAAACTATCTGCATAGCCTTAGTGATTTTTTGCGTTGTTTTAATGCTCTTAATACGAGATCTTAACTGTTTTAAACCTGACATACTACCTAATTAATCTTAACCTAAAGTCGATACAACATTACCATATCATCAATGTCATTCCCGCGGATGACCTCACCTTCGCAGGGAGGAATAATTATACCATTTCCCATTATTAACTACGCTATTTAGTGCTACAGTTGTAGTACTAATGTCAAAACGATGTCATCCCAGCGAAAGCTGGGATCTAATAATGTTTAATAGTCTTTCAGGCTATTTTTTTAGATTCCCGCCGTTGCTAAGAATGACAGCTCTGGGTAGTAACTACAACTGTAATATTATCGTAGTTAATAATGGGAAATGGTATTATTCTTATATTGAGTTCAGATTAACTTACTGAACAAGCATTAAAGTTCTGCACAAAATTTTCTAAGAAAATTTTTAACCTTTGTTCCATTTCTTCAGTAATTTGTCCTTGCTCTCTAATAGATACTAAAATATCGTTTTCACTCAGTTTTATTTCTTGTAGCATTCTATGCTCAAATTCTTTTATTCGTTCAACAGGAATACTATCAAGATAATTTTTTACCCCAGCATAAAGACTAACCACTTGTTCCTCAACAGGGAAAGGGCTATATTGATCCTGCTTCAATATTTCGCTAAGCTTTGTACCATGTGAAATAAGTTGTTTAGTTGAAACGTCTAAGTCTGAACTAAACTGAGAAAAAGCTGCTAACTCCCTAAATTGTGCTAACTCAAGTTTCACACTTCCTGCCACTTGCTTCATAGATTTTACTTGTGCTGCTGATCCTACCCTACTCACTGATATACCAATATTTACTGCCGGTCTGATACCTTTATAGAATAACTCATTTTCTAAAAAAATCTGTCCATCAGTAATTGATATAATATTGGTTGGAATATATGCGGAAACATCACCTGCTTGGGTTTCAATAATTGGCAAAGCTGTAAGAGATCCACCACCAGCTTTATCTGACATTTTTGCTGCTCGTTCAAGTAACCTAGAATGTAGATAAAATACATCTCCTGGATAAGCTTCACGTCCCGGCGGTCTTCTAAGTAATAGTGAGATTTGTCTATAGGCAACAGCATGTTTGCTTAAATCATCGTAAATAACTAGTGCATGCATACCATTATCACGAAAATACTCACCAATACTGCAACCAGTGTAAGGTGCAACATATTGTAACGCAACAGGATCAGAGGCAGTAGCGGCTACAACTGTAGTATATTCCATTGCTCCTGAGTCTTCTAATCTTTTTACTACCTGTGCAACAGTCGATCTTTTTTGACCAATAGCTACATAAATACAATAAATTTTATTTTTTTCATCGCCGTTAAGATGAGCTTGTTTTTGGTTAATAATAGTATCGATAACAATAGCGGTTTTACCTATTTGCCTGTCACCAATAATTAGCTCCCTCTGACCTCTACCAATAGGAATTAGGGCATCAATCACTTTAATACCCGTTTGCACCGGCTCTTTAACACTTTTTCTAACAATTATCCCCGGAGCTTTTTCCTCTATATTCCTATATGTATCAGTTATAATCTCGCCTTTACCATCAATAGGATTTGCCATACCATCAACGACTCTACCAAGCAATGACTTACCAACTGGTACTTGTAAAATCTTTCCAGTTCTTTTTACCGCATCACCTTGTTTGACTTCTCGATCACTACCAATTAATACAATACTTACAGAGTCTGTTTCAAGATTAAGAGCAAGACCTTTCACTCCTGACGCAAACTCAACTACCTCGCCAGCTTCCACATTATCGATACCATATACCCTAGCTATACCATCACCAACTGTTACAACCTGCCCTACTTCTCGTAAATCGCTAAGCTGATCAATATTAGCAATTTCTTTTTTTAATATTTCAGCAAGTTCGACAGCCTTTAATTGTTGGGTAGACCCCATAGTTATTCCTCATATAAAATTTATTTAACACACGAATTTGGGATAACAAGTTATCCCAAATTCGGCTGTATCTTTGTAGTTTTCAAGGTTTTCGTTATTTTTTCTAACATTCCAGCAATAGAATAGTCCCTAACTATGCTATCATATTGCACCACAATACCACCAATAATTGACTGACTTTGGCGAAAATTTATAGCAACCTTCTGCTGAAAGTCATCTGCTAAATATTTTGTTAACCATTCTTTCTCTCTAGTCTGCAAAGATTTAGAAGAAGTTACTTTTACCATTTTAATATTTCTGCTGTTATTAAGTAGTTGTTGGTATAATACTACTATGTTTGATAAAATAGGCATACGTGAATGCCTTAGTAATATTAACAAAAACCGCTTAACTATAGATTCAATATTAAAGGTTTCTGTAATTAACTCAATTATTTTACATTTGTCAACATCCTTTACTATAGGAGAAAATATAACAGCCTTGATTTGCGAATTATCCTCGATAAATTGATTAATAATGGTAATCTGCTGTAATATTTTATCTTCCAAGCTACTTGCCAATGCATTATCAAATAAAGCAGAAGTATAGTTACGTACTAATTTATTGTTAATCATTATGTTTTTATATCCATTAAAATTCTATAACGTTAGTACTACAGTTGTAGTACTAACGTCAAAACGATGTCATCCCTACCGCCATTATGTCATCCCAGCGAAAGCTGGGATGACATAATGTTTAATAGTCTTTTAGGCTATTTTTTTAGATTCCGCACCGAAGCAGGAATGACATCGTTTCATCGTATATGTCCCCCTGCTTTCCTCAATGTCATCCCAGCGAAAGCTGGGATCTAAAAAAGTAGCATTCTAAGCTATTTAAACTTTTCTAGACCCCTGCTAAGCAGGGGTTGTAAGATCGTATTAGATTTCGCTACGCGGGAATGACATCAATTCTATCACCATTACTATGCCTTAAACCTTTTCGGGTTAGCTATACTAAAACTAAATCAAACAATAATAAGCCACATACAGCCAAGAAAACACGCCATGTACGATTGCCCATAATACCGACGAGTGGTTTATATTAAATGAAATAGCCATAGCAAGTGCCGAACCAAATGACACGCCATGCTGCATAACAAGGTTTATTTTCCTCCTTGGTGGGTAGATTCCATAATCTTCACGGTTCATTTTACTCATTTCTTTTTCCTCATATAATTCTAGGACAATTTATAACATAATTTATGCTTACCACTAAGTAGCAAAAAGAAAATTTTTTTTATATATGAATAGCCCTACCATAAGCCTGTAATACCGCTTCTCCCATCATTTCAGATAAAGTTGGATGTGGAAAAATGCTATTCATTAAATCAAGTTCTGTACCCTCCATAGTTCTAGTGATTACATAACCTTGAATTAGTTCAGTAACCTCTTCACCTATCAAATGAGCTCCTAATAATTCACCAGCCTTTACATCAAAAATCGTTTTAATCATTCCTTCATTATAACCATCAACCAAAGCTTTACCGTTAGCGATAGATGGGAATCTACCAATTTTTACTTGGTAACCAGCTTTTTTCGCTTGTTCTTCAGTAAGTCCTACACTAGCAATCTGTGGTGAGGAATAAGTACAGCCTGGAATATTACGTTTTTCTATAGGATGAGCCTTAAGACCCGCTATAGTTTCCGCAGCAATAATACCTTCATGACTTGCCTTGTGGGCAAGCCATGGTGCTGATGTTACATCACCTATTGCATAAATGCCTTCTTCCGAAGTTTGCATAAACTGATTGGTAATAATATGACCTCTATCTATTTTGATATTAGTTTTTTCTAAATTAAGGTTTTCCGTGTTACCAACTATACCAACGGCTATAAGCAAAATTTCAGCTTGTATCTTGTAATTTTTGCCATCTATCTCAACTTCAACTACAATATGGTCTTGGGTTTTGCTATGATTTAACAATTTGCTATTAGTATGAATTTTTATACCTTTCTTTTCAAAGGTTTTTCGTGCCATTAAAGAAATCTCCTCATCTTCACTAGGTAAAATCCTATTTTGTGCTTCAATTACAGTGACATTTGTTCCTAAATCATTATAAAATGAAGCAAATTCTATACCAATCGCTCCTGATCCAACGATAATCATAGATTTTGGTAATTTATCAAGAACCATAGCCTCTTTGGAGGTAATAATTTGCTTGCCATCCGGCTCAAATCCATCTAAGATTCTAGATCTTGCACCTGTTGCAATTATTATGTCCTTTGCTTTAATCGAAATTTTTTGACCATTATTATTGATATCTACTACCTTGCCTGTTCCTAGCCTAGCCGTGCCATCAATTATCGTAACCTTATTTTTTTTTAGCAGAGATTTAATACCAGATGTTAACTGCGTCGATATATCTCTAGAACGCTGTACTATTTTTTTTAGGTCAAAACTTGCTTCACCTACTATAATACCATAATCTTTAGCATGTCTAATTTTTTGAAATAATTCAGCTGATTTAAGCAATGCTTTTGTTGGTATACAACCCCAATTTAAGCAGACTCCCCCTAAATGCTCCTTCTCAATCAACACAACTTTTTTATTTAGTTGTGCGGCCCTAATCGCAGCCACGTAACCACCTGGTCCACCACCAATAATCGCTAGATCGTAATTTTCCATTAATATATCCACTTATTCACTACTTATAATATCAATTTTTATAAAAGTTCATTAACCTTCTAATCCCCACAAGGGTTGACGTCATTCCCGCGTAGGCTTTGCCCGCGTGGATCACCAGTATGTCATTCCCGCGTAGGTGGGAATCTAAAAAGGTTGAATAGTCTTCTAGGCTATTTTTTAGACCCCTGCTTTCGCAGGGGTGACATCCCCTAATAATGACATTCAATCTCTTAATTATAGGATTTTACTATATAACCTCAGTTCAATATAAGAATTAATAATTCTTATATCGAACTGAGGTTAAGCTAAGATTAACATATACCCAAAACCTTCTCGGGTTAGCTATACTATAACTCCACTAATAAAAATGGCTACTGAAATTTATAACAAGTTTGATTTTTTATACCTTTATGAGTTAGTATACCTTCCTTAACACCAAAGATTAGATCACGACTGGCCGATGCAGAAGAAATATCCTTATGTAATAGAATATAATCTTTCCTTGAAAACCAACTATTTGGTAATTTTATTTTAGCAAATTCTAACCTAGACTTAGGAGTTTTGACTGGAGATACTACATTATTAACATATAGTTGCAGAGTCTCTAGTATCTGTGTTGCCATAAATTCAATGAATAAGGTAGACTCCCCTGCTTTATCACACTCAGCTAAAACGTTATAGTACTCACTTTGTTCGTTTTTTATTAGTACCTCCACCGGAATATATTTAAAAATTGGATCTGCTTTCATTAATAATAATTGTTGCCATAACCTACCCATTCGTCCATTACCATCTGAGAAAGGATGGATAAATGCTAGCTCATAATGAAATACGCAAGCTTTAATTAGCCACGGAATATCCTTATTTTGTTTTATGAACTGAAATAATTTATCCATTAATAATGGGACACGACTAGCTTTAGGAGCTATATGAGTTATTTCATCGCCTTTAAATATGCCAACTCCGCTAGCTCGAAAATAGCCATTATCAACTATTAACTCTTGCATCAATAATCTATGTGCCTCTAGTAAATAATCTATTAATAATGGATTTAGTTTATGTAAATTATTATATAATTTAATGGCATTGTTAACTTCAATAATATCATTTTTAGGACCTAGTACCGGTTTCCCATCAATTATATTGGTTATTTGGTCTAAACTTAAACTATTACCTTCAATTGCTAAAGAAGAATGGATAGTCTTTATTTGGTTACTTTTTCTAAGTTTTACTGCAGGCAGAGAAAGCTTAGCTCCAGATAAAATACCAAGCTCATATGCAATATCTTGCAGTAATGTAAGTACTTTATTACTTACTTGAAAAGGTGGTTTGTTATTCATAAAATGATAGTATCATATGATACTATCATTGGCTATAATTTAATTTGGAAAATTGTTTTCTACTACGATCCGTAAACAGAATACTATAAGCCATTTTCCTTTTTAATTTGATTTAATGAGTAAGTTTTAAAACCATCGTTATAAAACTCATCTAAAGCTTGCCTGCCAATTGCAGGGCAATTTAAAAGTCGCAATCATTAGTTATTATAGATGTAAGTTTAACCACCACCAATGTCATTCCTGCGAAGGCAGGGATCTATATTACTTAATAGTCTTTCAGGCTTATTTTTTTAGATTCCCGCCTACGCGGGAATGACATCGAGTGCATATTAAGCACTTTTTCCTTTATCTATTAGGCTTGCAGCCCGACTTTTAAATTACCCTGGCCAATTGTAAGATCATTTTGATTGACTAAATATAACTCTACAGCTTTTCTTAGTACATAGGCTTTACTACGGTCATGCACTTTAGCAAAAGTTTCAATTTGTTCATTTAACTGGTCATCTACATCAAAAGATAAAGTATGCATAATTAAGTTACTCTTAATAAATTTAATTAACTATAATCATCAATATACTATATTAGTAATAATTTTTAAATTAGATTTTAAACATGAAACATCAGCAGATTACTTTAGATAAACTAGGGTCTGATATTAATATTCCAGTAAGATATAGTAATAAAGCCAAACGAATTAGCATTAGAATAAACCACAAAGGAGCTGAATTAGTTTTACCTAATAAAAATTTTAATACAGGATATAAATTCTTGTTAGAAAAAGAATCTTGGATTAGACAAAATTTGCAAAAATTCTTAAATAAGCCTCCCTTTGATTATAACACAATAACAGTCTTTGACGAAGTATATTCGTTATTAAATATTGATGCAGATTATGAAAAAGTACAAATCACGGATGATGTTATTCAAATATATTCCTTACCCTCACAACACAAAAGTACTTTAGTAAGATTTTTGAAAGATATGTTGTTACTAGAAACCACAAAACTGGTTACTCTTCTAGCGAAAGAACATAATATAAACTTTACTAGAATTAAAATTATGAATAATAAGGGCAAATGGGGAAGTTGCTCTAGTAAGGCTGTACTTGCTTTTAATTGGCGTCTTATTTTTGCTCCAAAAAAAATATTAAAATACTTAGTGGCCCATGAAATGTGTCATATAATTGAAATGAATCACAGTACTCGCTTTTGGAATTTAGTAGCAAGACTTTATCCAGACTATAAGTTGGCTAGATTATGGCTTAAGGAACATGGCAATAATCTCCATCAATATTTAATGTCTTAGTAAGTCTATTTGTTTTTGATAATCTTTTGATTGGAAAATAAAATTACCTGATACTAAAATATCAGCTCCAGCTTTTATGCAGTTCTTACCGGTAACATCATTTATTCCTCCATCTACAGAAAGCATTATAGGTTTACCAAAATTTTTGATTTTTTCTGAAATAATTTTGACTTTCTCTAGCTGATTCTCTATAAACTTTTGGCTAGAAAAACCGGGATTTACAGTCATTGCTAAAATTAGATCTACTTTATCAATAATATAATCTATAGAATTTGGACTTGTAGAGGGAAGTAGTGCCACCCCAGCTTTTAGCCCTAAATTTTGAATAATACTTAAAGTTCTGTCAAGATGGATAGTGGTTTCAGGATGGATAGTGATAATATCCGCTCCACTACTAGCATAGTCTTTAATCGAATATTCTGGGTTATTAATCATTAAATGTACGTCAAATGGTAATGTAGTGTGAGGTCTTAAAGCTTTGATTATAGGAGACCCAAATGTTAAGTTAGGTACAAAATGTCCATCCATAACGTCTATATGGATCATATCAGCCCCAGCTTCTTCCAAAAAACTGATTTCTTTTTGCAAATTAGCAAAATCTGCTGATAGTAACGAAGGTGCGATCTTAATTATTTTCACTTTTGTTTTTATCCTCAATATGAACTTTTTGGCTATTTTTTCTTCTTGCTATATTCTGTTTTAAAGCACTAGACAGTTTTTGAAATTTACTCTCACTATTTTGTAATTTCTGCTGCTTTTCCTTTGTTATAAAAACCCTCCTATAAATTCTTCAAGTTTTATTACTGACATTCTATAACTATTCAAATAAATTTCTACTATCTTTTCGACATTTTATTATTATACTACAGGTTATGATTTTATAATGAACTAGTATAGCCATAATGAATCAACATATTGTAAATTCTCCTGAATCACTTGATGAAAAGCGTAATAATGCCCGTCAAGGTGGGGGGGGAGAGAGAATCGCCTTACAACATAAAAAAGGTAAGCTTACTGCGAGAGAAAGGATAGAAGTATTGCTAGATCCTGAGAGTTTTGAAGAAACAGGAATGTTTGTTGAACATAGATGCAGTAATTTTGGCATGAACGACAAAAAATTCCTAGGGGATGGTATAATAACTGGACATGGCACTATAAATGGTAGGTTGGTTTTTGTGTATAGCCAAGATTTTACCGTGTTAGGTGGATCTCTTGGAGAATATCACGCTAAAAAAATTTGCACTATACTCGATTCTGCTTTGGCAGTAGGAGCACCAGTTATTGGCATAAATGATTCGGGGGGTGCAAGAATTCAGGAAGGGGTTGACGCTCTTGGTGGTTATGGAGAATTATTTCAACGCAATGTAATTGCTTCCGGTATTATTCCACAAATCACCTTAATTATGGGACCTTGTGCTGGTGGTGCTGTTTATTCTCCTGCCTTAACAGATTTCATATTCATGGTTAAAAATACTTCTTATATGTTTGTAACAGGACCAGACGTAGTTAAAACTGTTACAGGTGAAGAAGTAAGCCAAGAACAACTTGGCGGGGCAAAAATGCATACTACCAAGAGTGGTGTTGCTGACCTTGCTTTTAAAAATGATATAGAGCTACTTCTAGAAACTAGAAGGTTTTTTAATTTTTTACCTCTATCAAATCGCAGTCCCCTACCACATCGTCGTACCGAAGACCCAGCTGATCGGGTTGATATGTCCCTAAACACCTTAGTCCCAAGCATTCCGAACAAAGCTTATGACATGAAAGAATTAATTGAGCGTATTGTTGATGAAGGAGAATTTTTTGAGCTGCAACCAGATTTTGCTAGAAATATTATAATCGGCTTTGGTTATATGGAAGGAAGACCTATAGGATTTGTTGCGAATCAACCATTACATTTAGCTGGCTGTTTGGATATTAACGCATCAAGAAAGGCAGCAAGGTTTGTTCGTTTTTGTGATGCGTTTAATATCCCAATAGTAACTCTAGTTGATGTACCAGGTTTTTTACCTGGCACTGATCAAGAGCATAACGGAATTATTAAACATGGAGCAAAATTGTTATATGCGTACGCTGAAGCAACTGTACCAAAAATTACCATAATTACTAGAAAAGCTTATGGTGGAGCTTATATAGTGATGAACTCAAAACATCTTCGTGGTGATGTGAATTATGCGTGGGTTAACTCAGAAATTGCAGTACTTGGGGCTGAAGGAGCTGCTGAAATAATATTTAAAGAAGAATGCAAAGATCCAGAATCAAAAAAACGAAAAATCCAAGAGTATAAAGATACTGTCACTTCTCCTTTCGCTGCAGCATCTAGAGGATACCTAGACGATATTATAAAGCCTCAAAATACTAGATGGCGCATATGTAAAGCATTAAACTTTCTTCAAAATAAAAAAATACAATTACCATGGAAGAAGCATGATAACTTACCACTTTAGTATACTTAAGCACGAGATTTTATGACTAAACCATTATTTGATAAAATTTTAATCGCCAATCGTGGTGAAATAGCTTTGAGAATAATGCAAACCCTAAAGAAAATGGGTATTAAATCAGTTGCAGTATATTCTGAAGCAGATACACATTCAATGCATGTACAATATGCTGATGAAGCTTATTATATCGGCAATTCTCCTGCCACTGAGAGCTATTTGTCAATTAAAAATATTGTAAATGCTATTAGAGCAAGTGGTGCTTCGGCGGTGCATCCAGGATATGGATTTTTATCAGAAAATTCAAATTTTGCAAATATCTTAAAAAGGGAAGGAGTTGCCTTAATAGGTCCCAATGCTTCTGCTATTAAGAAAATGGGTGATAAAATTGAAGCAAAAAAAATTGCTATGGAAGCAGGAATCAGCCTAGTCCCTGGCTATATTGGTACTATCAGCAATATAAATCAGGCCATAGAAATTGCAGAAAAAATAGGTTTCCCTGTTATAGTTAAGGCAACAGCTGGTGGTGGTGGTCGTGGAATGAGAGTGGTAAGAAATTCTGAAGAAATGGCTGATGCCTTTGAATCAGCTAAGCTTGAGGCAGTAAATAATTTTAGCGATGGTAGATTATTCATTGAAAAATTAATTAAGTCCCCAAGGCATATTGAAATACAATTATTAGCTGATCAATATGGTAACAGTGTTTGTCTTGGTGAGCGAGAATGTTCAATTCAACGTTATCATCAAAAAGTGATTGAAGAAGCCCCAAGCTCCTTTATTACCGAGGAAATACGGCAGAAAATGTATAAAGAGACCTTAGCTTTATCTAGCAAGGTAGGTTATTACTCAGCCGGTACAGTTGAATTTATAGTTGATTTAGATAAGAATTTTTATTTCCTTGAGATGAATACTAGGCTACAAGTTGAGCATCCAGTAACTGAACTGATCACTGGTATTGACATAGTAGAAGAGATGATAAAAATTGCTGCTGGTGAAAAATTATCATTTTCTCAAGAAGATATAAAATTAAAGGGGCATGCGTTTGAATCGAGAATTTGTGCAGAAAATCCAACGCGTGGATTTCTGTCGTCTAGCGGTAGAATTACTGAATATGCAGAACCACCAAAAAATGCTAACATACGTGTGGATACAGGTCTTGGACTTGGTGGAGAAGTCAGTATGTTTTATGATTCAATGATTGCAAAACTTTGTACTTACGGAGAGACCAGAGAACAAGCTATTGAGGTTATGCGTTCTGCTTTAAGTGCTTACATAATACAAGGTATTTCTCATAATATTAGTTTCTTAGAAGCAGTAATATCACATCCTCGTTTTATAGCAGGTGATATAAATACTGCTTTTATAGAAGAAGAATATCCAGATGGTTTTTCTGGAGCAAGCTTAACTTCTGAAATCACTAAAATATTCCTCGCTACAGCCATTTTTATTTATATTACCGAACAAAAACGTGCTTCGTTAATTTCTGGTCAAATAGTCGATCAAACTCATAAAATCGGCACTAGATGGGTTGTATCAATTGATGATAAACTATTTCCAGTTTTAATTAAATCAGTAGATTATGGTTATAATATAAGACAAGAAAATGATAGAATTTATATACGTAGTAACTGGAACTTAGGCAGTAGACTCTTTTCCTGTATTGTAAATGGTAGAAAAGCCAATATAAAACTTGACAATATCTTAACAGGTTATATGTTATCACATTCAGGTATTACTGTTAAAGCCTATGTCCGTTCCCCACGGATGTCCGAACTAGAAGCGTTGATGATTACAAAAAATATCCAAGAAGAGCAAACAGAACTGCACGCCCCGCTTGCGGGACAAATTATTGCAATTAAGGTTCAAGAAGGTAGTAAGGTAGTTATTGGTCAAGAGATTATGGTTTTAACTGCCATGAAAATGGAAAATATACTTGTTGCCGAACGTAATGGGAAAATTGCTAAAATCCTAGTTAATGAGAAAGATCAGGTGGTTAGTGGGCAGGTGTTACTTGAATTTGCTTAGGTTTAAACTAGGGTGTGTCATCAATTAAGTTGACAGGAGCGTTTATTTGTTGTGTAATAGAGAAAAAATTAAGGATAAATTTTCTCTATGCGTCGATATGCTCTACGTGACGATCAATGGGATCGGATTAAAGATAAGCTACCTGGAAGGGAAGAGTCTGTTGGTGTAACAGCCAAGGATAATCGCCTATTTGTAGAAGCAGTCTTGTATCGATATAGGGCTGGTATACCTTGGAGAGACCTACCTGAACGTTTTGGAGATTTTCGAGTGATTCACCTACGTCATTCAAGGTGGAGCAAGACAGGTGTGTGGAAAAAGGTTTTTGAGATGCTGGCTGAAGATGCTGATAACGAGTATGCCATGATTGATTCAACCATTGTTAGGGCTCATCAACATAGTGCCGGTGCTAAAAAAAAGAGTTAGATGATGACCAAGCAATTGGACGAGGTAAAGGGGGGCTGAGTACTAAAATCCATGCCACATGTGACGCTCTAGGGAATCCAACGGGATTCCATCTTACCCCGGGTCAAGCTCATGATTTGCAAGGATCTGATGTTTTGATGAATGAATTGACGAAAGCGGATGCTGTACTTGCTGATAAGGCTTATGATGCCGATGTACGTATGCGAGATAAGCTGAAAGATAAGGGATGTATAGCTGTGATTCCCCCAAAGAAGAATCGTGTGAATCCAGCTAAGTATGATAAGGACCTATATAAAGCTAGGCATTTGATTGAGAACTTTTTTGCAAAATTGAAGCAATATAGAGCTATTGCAACACGATATGACAAAACATCTCAGAACTTTTTGGGTGCTGTTTATATGGCTTCCATGGTAATTTGGCTCAATTGATGACGCACCCTAGATCTAATAATAGCTTGAAAATTAATTGTAACTAGTACTACAGTTGTAGTATCACTAAATTATCAGTAGTAAAACGATGTCACCCCTGCTTCAGCACCTTCCTATTACCCACATCTTTGGAATCGTGGGACGTCATCCTGAATTTATTTCAGGATTCATTAAAAATGCTATAATCTAGATATTGTGGGTAACTACAACTGTAGTACTAGGTAGGTGGTAGAGCTTCAAATATACTCAAACGATTTTGAATAATAAAAATGTTGAATTACTTTTATCGAGATCTTAAAAAATATTGTAATAGCGGTAAATTAATATTTGTTCTAATAATTATAGCCATTATATTGGCTTGCTCGACTTATTATGTGATTTCAATTGAGTCGAAATCTCTTGGTCCAGACCCAAGTAGAGTTATAGGGCTTATATTAGTAGATCTTGCTGTATTCTTATTTTTAGGCATTTTATTAGCTCGTAAATTTTTACGAGATTTTATTGATAAAGGTGAGAGGGAGACGTCTTCAAAATTACAAAATCGTATCATTATTACCTTTAGTTTGATTGCTACAATCCCAACTATTATTGTTTCAGTGTTTTCAGCATATTTCTTTAACTTTGGTATTCAATCTTGGTTCGATAAAAAGATTTCTGCTGTGCTTGATCAGTCAATAATAGTAGCAGAATCTTATATAGACGAACATAAATTGCAGTTACGAGAAACAGCATTATCTGTCGCTGATGATTTAACTGAGATGTATTATAATTTAATACATAATCCCCTTTCATTTAATGAAGCATTAAATACTGAAGTTGAGATGCGTTCTCTTGATGAAGCTATAGTTTTTCATAGACCTACTAATACTGTTATTGCTAATACATTCTTAAGTTTCGCAATTTCATTTGCTACTATTCCAGCTCATTTAATGAAAAGAGCTGAGGTAGGAGAAATTGTTGAAATAAAATCTGATCCTAAAAAGATTCGAATGCTTACAAAACTTAAAGATCATAATGATATATATTTGTTGGTAGGTAGATTGATTGATGCCAAAATTATTGATCATATTGATAAAACTAACGGTGCAGCTGAAGAATATTATCGTCTTAAAAAACATATATCTAGTATGCAGATCAAATTTTCTATAGTATTTATTTTTATTGCTTTATTACTGCTATTAGCTGCAATAAGCTGGGGGATGATTTTTGCTACAAAGATAGTAAAGCCTATTCGGAAATTAGTGATTGCTACTGAAAAGGTTAAAAATGGGGACTTAACTATTCAAGTGCCAGAAGACCTTGTTAATAAAGATGAAATAAGCGTTTTATCCTCAGCTTTTAATAGGATGATTAAACAAATTGATCATCAACAAAGAGATCTAGTTATAGCTCAGCGTGCACTTGCTTGGTCTGACGTAGCAAGGAAAGTAGCACACGAAATTAAGAATCCTTTGACACCTATTCATCTTGCCTCCGAAAGATTGCTTAGGAAATTTAGTAATCAAGTTGAAGATAAGGCAGAGTTCAACAAATACATACAGATGATTATACGTCATACTGACGACATTAAGAAAATTGTCTCTGAATTTGTTAATTTTGCAAGATTACCAGCCCCAATATTTATGGATTGTGATCTAGTAATTCTTATAAAGAATATGGTTGAATCACGAAAATTAATTAATGATAAAATATTATATAAGTTCATCACAACTGATCAGCACATAGATTTCATCTGTGATACAACTCAAATTAATCAGATTATGGTTAATTTATTAAAAAATGCCGAAGAATCTATAGGACTTACTAGATTTCAACAAGGTGTTATTGCTGTTT
This sequence comes from Candidatus Tisiphia endosymbiont of Ditula angustiorana, assembly GCF_964026425.1. Taxonomy (NCBI): domain Bacteria; kingdom Pseudomonadati; phylum Pseudomonadota; class Alphaproteobacteria; order Rickettsiales; family Rickettsiaceae; genus Candidatus Tisiphia; species Candidatus Tisiphia endosymbiont of Ditula angustiorana. The sequence goes on along the minus strand of NZ_OZ032143.1, from coordinate 1,162,206 downwards.
CTATAACCAAGTCTAACCATCAGATTACTATTACAGTAAATGACAATGGAGTAGGATTCCAAGCAAATTTAATTGATAGGGCTACAGAAGCCTATATAACAACTAGATCTAAAGGAACTGGTTTAGGGCTAGCCATTATCAAAAAAATAGCACAAGATCATTGTGCAACACTAGAGTTAGCAAACAAGCACGAGGGAGGGGCAATTGTCAACATAACGTTCAACCTTGATGAATTAAAATTAAAGATCCATAATTCGAAGTCGATAAATCACATTTTCACTTAATATTCTTGCCTTACTTTACTTTTTTCTTGGTAGTTCTCTCATATTTAAAGTCATGCTTTATAACAATATACTTAATCTGTAATCGTGATTTTTATCACATATTAATAAATTCTCCTTTAAAAATAAAATTATAAATACACTTTTTACTTTCCCTCTCTATGACAATCGCATTAACATTAATTAATCTTTAATAAATAAATTAACTAACAGGTAATAAAATGGTTTTATTTAACAAGCTACAAAATAACTTTCTTATTAATAGATCTAATAGATATTTAGTAACAAAGTGCATAATTTTTCTTTTTTTTTTATTACAAGGGTTTGGTACATCTAATGTTTTGGCAGCAGGACTAAGAAATGAGCAAATATACTCAAATGATTTGGAGAATTGGAAGGTAAAACAAGGGGTGAGAGAACGGAGCGTACATGAAGTACGTGAGTACGCGAATACCCCGCAGTTTTACAAAACCAATTCTTCAAAGCAGAAGAGTATAAATCTACCTCATCCAGACCCAACTACTCATAGAGAATACTTTGAAAATGAAATAGAGGCAACTCTGCAACTTATTTATGAAGCTCATGGTGAGTTGAAAATACTAAAACAAAAATACAATTCACATAGAGTAACAAAAGCATTTGGTAAAAAAAACAATTATTATTCAGGAGAACTTAAGTTACTAGAAGCAGATTATTTAACATTACTTGATTCACAGAAAGAGTATAGTTCAAAGAAAAACATGATCGAAGAAAAAATATCAGATAACGAAACGCTGAAAGATATAAAAGAGAAAGGTTTAATACTAATAAATCAACTAATAGATGAGGGTCAAAATAAATATTATAGTGATGAAGTTCAGACAAACGATGATAAAAATAGTTTGGTGGAACTAGAAATGTATTTAAGCACAAAAGAAGCAGAGTTAAAACAAAGCTCTTGCCAAGATGATGTAACAAGCATTCTAAAAGATCTAGGCGTCTCCCTAGAAGATTTGGAAAATTTGTATAGTGATAAAACACAAAAAGATCCCACTATTAGCCTTAATGAAGTAAAGAAAAAATTAGAAGACACACAACAATATATAGATGAGATAGAACAGACAGTGTCAACACTCAACCAAGAAAAAGATAATTACGACCAACTATCAAGTGCTATTAAATTACAACAAGATAAAATTAAAGCATTATTAGAAATAAAAAATGAACTTGAATCCAAGGTAGATATACAACCTCAAACTTCTAATAATTTGGTGTCAGTAAAATCACCTTATATATCTCTTGATGACCAACCTCCAGCTCCAAGCTTAAGTATGCAAACAGAGATATTACCATACCAAATAGAGCCTTCTGTTGTTACGCCTCTAATATTAGATCCCCCTAATAATGAAACGCTAACCAATGAAGCTATACCACAAGTAAACACTAAAAGTTTACACGATGAATTTCAAGAGTTTTCAACAGAAAATGACGGTAATAATCAATGTAAGGAGATTATTACTCGCAGACATAGCGTCGAAACAGAACAACCTAAATATTATCAAGATAAGAAAACTATTACTCGTACGTTTAGCCTCGAACTCCCCCGACCCCAATCACTAGACGAAGGTTTTTTTTCTCATCACAGCACATCAGAATCTGAAAAGGAAGAGTGGAGCGACTCTGAAGATGAATCATTCATAGATTCTTCCTTCAAAAGGTTTTCACGGTCATCTTCATTAGCACCACTCGATCCACTATATTATTCAAGAAGATCATCAGATGCCTCAAATCTTGATTCTAGTGATGAATCCCTAGATAGTAAACTAGATGACGAGGAATCTAAACCACCAAGATTGTATAGAAGATCTTCTTCAGCTCCTCCTATATTGCAATCTCATCCTCTAGAAATAGATAGAACTCCAAATGCAACATCTGATCAAGATGTTGCACCCTCTCAAAACAGTAATGAAATAGCAATAGTAACGTTTCCCCTACCAATAACTCAAGAGGCTGTGCCAATAGTAACTGAATCTCAGTCTCTTGCAAAAACTACACCTCCAGTAACTAAACTTCAGTATCCTGCAGAAACTATAGCTCCTATAGAAACTATGCCCTCAGTAGCTAAATTAACTAACCATCCACCTCTTCTAGAACCGACATTCTATGAGGATAAACCTCCACAAATAACTCAAGAACAATCTTCAACAATACACGCAATAGTTGACCAAGTTGTAATATACAATGTGGACAATAAACAAGGAGTAAGCGAAAACAACGTAGAGCTACATGAATATAAGAATCCACCGAAACTTTACAAAACTAAAAGGCAGAAAAGGAGTATAGCTGTACATGATATATTTGAAGATAATCTTGGGTTAGAAGAATTGTTTAAAGAAGAGGCTGTGCCAATAGTAGCTAATGAGCAGCCTCCTGAGGCTAAATATCATGCAGTTGAACATATTGTAGATAAGCCTGAATATCACGCAATTGAACATATTGTAGCTAGGTCTGAATATTACGCAGTTGAACATATTGTAGCTAATGATCAACCTCTTGCAGCTGCACCTGCACCTCAACCTCCTGCAGCTGCAGATGCACCTCAACCTCCTGCAGCTCAACCTCTTGCAGATAATGATCAATCTCAGAAGGATGAACAGATTGTAGATAATAAGCAAACTCTCGTAGCTGCACCTCAACCTCCTGCAGAAACTATAATATTAGTTGAAAAAAACCTTATATCCCTCCTATTAATTTCGATATCGAACAAAATATAGCAAAATATACTACATATATAGAATTTGATTACTTGGATTTAATTTCAAATGCTTTAAGTACTAGAAATAATCTATTAAAACATAATTCTACGGTAAATATGGCAGCGGCAGGGGATAATGATTATTATATTAAAAAAGGAGGGTGGATTCAAGTTATGAACTCTACTAGCAAACAAAAAGGAAATACTTTACCCTTTAAAAATAATCAGCAAGGCTTCGTTCTAGGTTTTGATGCACAGCCTCTTGATGAACTTATTATAGGAATCGCATATGCTAATGCAAATTCATACACTGAATTTCAAAACATCTTTAATGATAAGCAAAATACTATTTTACGTCAATTCGGGATAAGGATATTGAGAACATGTAGATTAAAATCAAATTTTGTTGAAGGTTTATTTTTCTTTAATGAATAAGCAACAAGAGTAGATAATATATGGACAAAGGCATTTATTGGTGATCTATGTCTAGTATGTTCAAGGTTCATTTTATTTTTTAGATAATCAAAAACTGTTTCAATTAAGTTACGCTTTCGAAGTAAGATTTTTTCTTTCAAATCCATTAATTTATTTTCCATATTCTTCTTAATTCCATGAATCATTTTTAAGCCTCTTTCATATAAATTTAAGAACAAATTTTGCTTAATATAACCTTTATCAGCTGCTATAATTCCAGTTAATCTTTTTGTTAACTCCGGTACTGGAATCCTATCATCTACATTGCCTTTGGTCACTTTTAATGCCATAAACTCCCCTTTATTATTGATTATTACATGTAATTTAAAACCATAAAAATACCCCATAGAGGATTTACTATGTTTGGCTAATCCTTTAAAAACTTTATTGCTATAACGCCTTTTATTGTGACAAGCTTTAATCGTTGTAGAGTCAATAAAATAAATACCTGTTTCCTCACCAAACAACAAATGAATCAACATATTTAGCGGTATGAATAATCGTGCCATTAATTCAACAAATCTATTATAACTCAAGGCTTTAGGGAAATCATCCTTATGCATGCACTCTATATAACTTTTATAGAAAAATTTAAAATTCTTAGCATAGGATGTATGAAACATAATTATTATTGTTAACATTTCACTTAAACTCATGCTACAACAGCGATTTCTCTGCTTATTTGATGGTAATAACTTTCTCTGTTCATACTCCAAATAAATTTTACAAAAATCATCTATAAAACTATATAATTCTGTGATATCTTTTTTCATGCCTGTAGTTTGTTTTTTTGTTTAAAAATATAAATACTGCAGGCACTCCTTTTTGACAATCCTTTTATCTATTACTATTTCATCTATATCTTATCCCAAACTGACGTATTTTACACGTAGCTGCAATTTACAGCAAATATACCTTATCACCAAATATGTATCTGAGTTCTTATCTTAAATATGGTAAAGCCTTTATTAAAAATCTAGGGAAAAGAGATACTATATCAATTAACAGCAAGACTAACGGTTATGTAGGACGTGCGAAGCTTGAAACTCACTATAAAGTTGATTTAGATAAATTTTTGTTCAAACCAATGGTAGGAATAATATTTGATCGTTTTCTAATCAAAAATTTTACAGAATATAGGAAAGATTTTAATATTAATGTACCAACTAGGAAAGGAAAAAGAGTATCATTTGAAACTGGAATTGATTTCAGTAAACGCATTTTGGTAAAAAATATTTCAATTATTCCTAAGGTACACTTCAAACTAGATCAGACTATTCTACTAAATAATTCAAACGACATTATTAATTTTACTAGCATAGAACACCATACTCAAACAGTAACTATCACAAAATCTCTAAGACCTTCTCCAAAGAATGTTATGTATACTTTAGGAGGTTGTATAAACATGCAATCTGTATCAGCACTTGAATTAGGTGCTGGTTATGATTATAGTTTAAAGAAAAATTTTACTACCCACTCTTTCTATGTTAATGGATCAGTGAAATTTTAATATAAGTTGCTAATTATTACATAATTAGCAACTCTCGTTAAAACTTTCCGACACTACCTACATTTCGGTTAGGTTTTTTATGAACAAGTCCTTTCATATCTAGAGAACCATCTAAAGCAGGGGTGGCATTAGCATCGTGTAATAGCTGAGACGCATCCTTAAAAAGAGGGTCAGCTGTTACACAATCAGGTTGCAACCCGTGAATAGCAGCTGAATTTACCCTAATATTACCCTGGGCATTTTTAACTATCCCTACATATTCTCCTTTGTTTTTAAGGACTTCTTGCTCAAGTTGCTCAAGAGTGCTTTTATCTACTGGTAAAGTATAAGTTTTACCCTTACGTTTCAAATATAAAGGTGACTTATTGTCATCAGAACAAGAAAATATTTCTGTAGGTTTGGTCAGATGCACTAACTTGCCATTCTTATAGTGAGCAGTCAAATATACAGCATCTTCTTTACTAATATTACGTCCATTTGTATCTTGTACTGCAAAAGACATATGGCACGCCCCCTTCATATCTATAGATAACGGTATATTTACCATACGAGCATTTTTAATTTCTTCTCCCTCACTAGTTTTATATTTAGCATTTTTGTCATCATGATTCAATGTTGTTTCATTTATTGTCACAACATCCTGACCGTTTTGCTGCAAGCTAAAGCTTTTACCTGATTCTTTTTCTTGCCATTCAATATCTTTATACTCATTTGCAAATTTTTCATGAATATCTGTATAGCCTCTTTGTTCAATATTTTCTATCTCTCGTAGTACTTCTGAGTCCTGAAATGCTTTGGATAATTCATCAACATTTTCTTGGGCAAATTGAGCAAAACTGCTTGTAGATTTCAAAGAAAATTTATTAACAATTGGCTGGACTTGCTCTCTTGACAATTCCTTAAAAGCTTGCAATATTTTATCATCGTCATAAACATTACCCTTAGTCTTATTCTGAACCAACACTTTATCTACAGTTTGCTCTTCAATTGAAGTAGGTACTGTTTGCTCCTAAACAATTACCTTTGCCACATTAGTTGCAACTTCCTCGGTTGACACGCCACTATCCATACTAGACCTATACTCTGTACCTACTGATTGCTCTAGCTTTTCATGCATGTTATCTGTTTGGCTATCAACTGCTCTAAACTCTTTAGTAATATTCTCTGTTTCCGTACTTACTGACGTCTTCTCTTTACCAGCTATCTCATCCGTTTGAATCCCAGCTCCTTGTACTTCCGGCTTAATTTGTAATTTTTTCAACTGCTCTAGAAGTGCAGCATTTTTAGCTTCAAGTTCCGCTATCCTAACATCCTTATCTTTAAGCTCTGTTACCCTAGCCTGTTCATCTTTTTGGATTCTTTGGGCATGTTCCTGAGCAACCTCCAACCTCCCCCAAAGTTCATCCATAACCCCTTTTTGTTTTTCTTCTAAAGCATTATACTCTAAATCTTTTCTTACACTAAGTGTTTCTAGCTGATTTTTTGTATCTTCTTTTATTTTTTCTAACTGAGATTTTAAACCCGCATTCTCGTCGGTTACTTGATTTAGCTGAGTTTTAAAGTTTTTATTTTGGTCATATTGCTCATCAGAAATAGCTTTTTCCAACGTTAGTTCTTCTTGGACTTCGGTTAATTCTTGTTGAATTTTCTTTAGCTCTGCCTGTTGTTTTTCGTATTCTGCCTCTAAATAATTATACTCTAAATCTTTCTTCCCACTAAGTATCTCTAACTGTTTTTTTTCATTTTTTTCTGCTTGTAACTGAGTTTGTAAATTATTATTCTCATTGGTTAATCCACCTAGCTGAGCTTGTAATTCTTTAGCTTGCTTACTTTCTACACCATATTCTTGCTCAACTGCCTTTAGGCTTTCTTGAACGGTTATTAATTCTTGTTGCTTCTTTTCTAGCTCACTCCGACTTTCTTGCTGCTCTAATTTTAGTTTTGATAATTCCTCATCTACCTCTCGCAATTTTGCTACAGCTGCCTCTGATTGTCCTTTAAGCATTGCTTCATAGGCTAATCGTGCTGCCTGTAAGTCGAGAGTTGCTGATTCTTTTTCTTTAGTAAGTCCTGCTATTCGACTTTCTGCCCCTTCTCTTGTTTCTTTTAACTCAGTCGTTAATTGATGCTGAACCTTGGTTAATTCCTCTACCTGATCTTGTAATTCTTTAGCCTGCTCACTTTCTTTTCCATGCAATTTTTTAGCTTCAAGCAATTTCTCACTAGTACCGGTTAATTCTTCTTTCGTCTTTTGTAGCTCTGCCTGTTTTTCTTGCTGCTCTGATTTTAGTTTTGATAATTCCTCATCTACCTCTCGCAATTTTGCTATACTGCTCGTAAATGAAGAGTTGGTAGACGAAGATCAAAATCAACAAGTGCTAGGAGTGTCCAAGCCGAGGAGCACAGCGTACATTAGTACGTGAGCACCGTAGGTCTTGGACAACAACAACGCAATTGTTGATTTTCATCGAGTATACAACTGCCTCTGATTGTTCTTTAAGCATTGCTTCATAGGCTAATCGTGCTGCCTGTAAGTCGAGAGTTGCTGATTCTTTTTCTTTAGTAAGTCCTGCTATTCGACTTTCTGCCCCTTCTCTTGTTTCTTTTAACTCAGTCGTTAATTGATGCTGAACCTTGGTTAATTCCTCTACCTGATCTTGTAATTCTTTAGCCTGCTCACTTTCTTTTCCATGCAATTTTTTAGCTTCAAGCAATTTCTCACTAGTACCGGTTAATTCTTCTTTCATCTTTTGTAGCTCTGCCTGTTTTTCTTGCTGCTCTGATTTTAGTTTTGATAATTCCTCATCTACCTCTCGCAATTTTGCTACAACTACCCCTGATTGTTCTTTAAGCATTGCTTCATAGGCTAATCGTGCTGCCTGTAAGTCGAGAGTTGCTGATTCTTTTTCTTTAGTAAGTCCTGCTATTCGACTTTCTGCCCCTTCTCTTGTTTCTTTTAACTCAGTCGTTAATTGATGCTGAACCTTGGTTAATTCCTCTACCTGATCTTGTAATTCTTTAGCCTGCTCACTTTCTTTTCCATGCAATTTTTTAGCTTCAAGCAATTTCTCATTAGTACCGGTTAATTCTTCTTTCGTCTTTTGTAGCTCTGCCTGTTTTTCTTGCTGCTCTGATTTTAGTTTTGATAATTCCTCATCTACCTCTCGCAATTTTGCTGCATAATTTTCTTTTGCTTTACTATACTCTAAATCTTTTTCCTCACTAAGTACCTCTAACTGTTTTTTTTCATTTTCTATTTTTTCTAACTTAGTTTTTAAATCATTATTCTCTTGGGTTAACTCATTTACCCGAGCTTCTAACTTTACAAATTCATTTGGTTTAAGTGCTTTGTCTAGCTCATCAAATAAACTAAGATCCTGCGGTATAATAAATTGCTGCTGCCCTATTTGCTGCTCTTTTTTTTCTCTTTCCAGTACTCCAATCTGTTCTTGGAGTTCATTTATTAGGGCTAGATTTTTTTGTATTTGCACATTTGTAGATAATCTTTCCTTATCTGTAGATAACTTTAATTGCTCTAATTGGTAGGTTTGATCAGCTGCTTCTTCCTGTGCAATATCAAGCTGTTTATTCAACTTACCAAGCTCAATTTGACGTTTCAGTAACGCCTCAACATCATTAGCTCTTTCTTGTAATATAGGATACTGACTGACTGAACCTTCTTGTTGTTGTTTTTCACTGGATAGAGGGGGGTAAGATTTTTCTTCCAATTGTTCTAATGCTTCAAACAACTTCTCTTCTTTTTGCTTGCTTTGCTCAATGATTTGAGTTTTTTGCTCTATTTGATCTTGGATTTTCTTTATTTCTTCTTCCTGTAGTTTTACATTTTTATATTGCTCCACTATTATAGGATTTTCTGCTAACATAACGTCTATTTCTTTTGTTATCTCCGCTTGGCATTCCTCGAATAATTTTTGTAGTTTTGGCTGAACATAAACTGTCAAATTATCAGATAAATCTGTCTTTTGTAACTCCTCTTTTTGCTCGATTAAATAGGTCTCTCTTGCTTGTAGATTCTGTATACCACCATTAAGTTCTGCAATAACCTGCAAATTTTTCTTAAGCAACTCTTTTTTGTCACCTTCTTTTAGTAATTCATTTCCTTCAAGGAATTTAGCAAATTCCTCTTTGTGTTCAATACTCTTATGAGAAATATCTTTTCCATCTTCATGTAAAAACTGCTCAAACTCTCGACATAGCTCAAGATTTGATACAATGTTTTCATATTGCTGCTTGACCAAATCTAACTCTGAATCTATAAATTCATTTTGTTCTTGGATGGCTTGTATTATTTCGTCTGCTGATTGAGCAGCTAGGTATCCTTTTATTTTTTCCTGCTGTTTCCAAAGTTTTTCCAACAATTCTGATGCATCATTATCTTGTTCTTGTAAAGTCTTTCTAGAGTCCTCTAATAGTATACTGCTCGTAAATGAAGAGTTGGTAGACGAAGATCAAAATCAACAAGTGCTAGGAGTGTCCAAGCCGAGGAGCACAGCGTACATTAGTACGTGAGCACCGCAGGTCTTGGACAACAACAACGCAATTGTTGATTTTCATCGAGTATACTTGTTTTTTTACTAAATCTTTTTGCAGCAATTCACGTTCTTTATTAGCATCACCAAATATTTCCTGCTCAACCTTTATCTTTTCTTGAAGTTGTTTTATTGCGGATAAAGTTTCTTCTGATTCTCGTAATGACATTATTATTTACCCATAGTTAAAATTATCTAAATTAACCTCAAATATCGATGTAATAAATTAATAGTAGGCTCAAGTAATCATCGCCATTAGGGGTGATGTCACCCACAGCTGTCGAAAGTTAGAAGAGGAAGCGGTTTTAGAAGTCATAATGGCAGTTTAAAAGTTGTGGGCTTATAACCGCTGTCATTGCGAGAAGGCGTAAGCCGACGAAGCAATCCACTTATGGTTACTTTTTTAGATTGCTTCGTCGACCTACGGTCTTTCTCGCAATGACGTTACCCTATTTAAAACCCCTTCCTCTTCTAACTTTCGACAGTTGTGGGATGTCACCCCTGCCGCCATTATGTCATTCCCGCTTCCCTTTATGTCATCCCTGCTTCAGTGCAGAATCTAAAACTATATAACATACCTTCTATGCTATTTTTTTTAGATTCCCGCCTACGCGGGAATGACATAAACTTTTACCGGGATTACAACCCTAGGCTATTAAACCTATGTCTTACATCGAATTGAGATTAAATTAATCTTATAAAATTATTTAAGTATACTCGATGAAAATCAACAATTGCGTTGTTGTTGTCCAAGACCTGCGGTGCTCACGTACTAATGTACGCTGTGCTCCTCGGCTTGGACACTCCTAGCACTTGTTGATTTTGATCTTCGTCTACCAACTCTTCATTTACGAGCAGTATATAACTATAACTTCAAAAGTTGTTAAAAACAACTTTTAGAAACAAAATCTCTAGATTATTGGAAATCTTCTATGTTAATTTCGTGGATTTATAAGAATTCTTGCTAAAGTAACTCACCTTACGCATGGCATTTAAAAGTCATAAGGAAGAAAGCCCGACGTCATTGCGAGGAGGTTGCTTGCTCATAACTGTCGAAAGTTAGAAGAGGAAGGGGTTTTAAATAGGGTAACGTCATTGCGAGAAAGACCGTAGGTCGACTAAGCAATCTAAAAAAGTAACCATAAGTGGATTGCTTCGTCGGCTTACGCCTTCTCGCAATGACAGCGGTTATAAGCCCACAACTTTTAAACTGCCATTATGACTTCTAAAACCGCTTCCTCTTCTAACTTTCGACAGCTGTGGTTGCTTGCTGCAACCGACGAAGCAATCCAGCAAAAATATGATGATTTTATTTTTTTTGTTTCCTAGATTGCTTCGGCGGCACTTCGTGCCTTCTCGCAATGACGTTTGATGTTCTTAAAATTACTTATTTCAACTCTAGAGTGTGACTTTTAAATTACCCTGAATAGTAAGCCCATATCTCGGACTCGTGGGACGTCATATATGATGTCGGTAGGTTAAGTGTATGGCTTTTTAAAGATATGGGGATGAAAGTATAAGACAGGTCTATTTAATAACCTTTGGGATAGTAACTGTACGAGTATGCCACAAAGTATATATACCCTTAGCTATATTCTCACTAGCAGAATAATACTTAGCTCGCGTATTATTAGGTAAATGAAGATGCATATTCTCATCAATAATTGACACTCTTCCTGCATTAAACTCATTTTTTATATGTCTTTTATGGGTTTCGTTCATTGTGGAGTTATAATACACCGTAACAGTTTTAGTAGGTAACATATCTACGGTTTCCGAAACCATAGAAGTAGATTCACCTGGTACTATAATCAAGCTATGCTTGTTATATAAAACAGCTCCAAGAATAGCCTTATACATACTTGGTTGTCCTTTCTTAAAGTCAAATAATTTAAAGGGTACTCGATTTTCTTGTAAAACCCTTTGGAAAGTTGATGTCACCGTATCCATTATACTATCTTTTTCATGTACACTAAGCTCTTTATTGTTTTGACAATCATATTTTCCTGTACGTGGTCCATTGGATACTAATACGAAATAATTATTTTTTAATGCAAGGTTACTAACATAATTGGCTAACTTCTCTGTTTCTTTATTTGTGTAGCAATGATATGTACCATTTTCCGGTACATCCCCTGCTAAAATCACTGCTAAATATTTATCAAAGGAAGAAAACATTGATTTAAATGCACCATATTCTGATTCAATATCAGAGACCTGCATATTATGAGCTACCCCATTAGTAGTAAGTAGTATAGTGTTCACGCCAGTAAGTTGAGTATTCTGCTTATCTAATGCATGGCTAGGTAAGGCGATTATGTCTGCACCAAAAAAATCATCACGTTTTTCTTGGACAAGTTGCTTGTGTGATAAAGTGCCATTATCTAATAGTTGGTGAGAAAGATGTACTGCGATAATCTTTTTTGCCAGTTCAATATCTGACTTTAATTTAGTTATTGATTCTATGCCGTAATAACCAACTGAAACTATAATGGCAAGATTTTTGTTACTGCTAATTTGATCCTTAACGGTTTCTAATTGAGATTTATCGTATTCCTCAACATTCAGCGTAACAAACTTGCTTTTAAAGTATTTCTCGCTTTCTCTTGCTACTCCTAGCAATTGACTACGATCCCCGACAAAAGCTTTATCGCTTATGATATACAAATTAGCACTCTTTGTTTCAGCTGCGTGGGTGTGCATCACAAAAGATGATATTATTAAAACTGTAAAAAAAATATAGCAAAGATATGTTCTAATAATCATAAATTATTTCAAATTTAGAATTGTGTCATCGCCCAAATGTTATTGCTGAGGAGTTGTACAACCATTATCTATTAACGAGGAGTCACTTTAGTAGCAACGAAACAATCTAAGAGATTAGGCATAGGTAAGCCAATATATTGGATTGCTTCGTCGACCTTAGGTCTCCTCGCAATGACGAGTTATAGACGCAGACGTCATTGCGAAGAGTGCGTAAGCACAACGAAGCAATCCATTTCTAATCACTTTTATGGATTGCTTCGAAAGTCTTATGACTCCCTCGCTAATAAACGTTGGTTGTTTTTCCACAACTCTTAAACTGCCCTGCTTCGCAGATATAATAGTTTTAAGCTCGATTAACCTTCCATTAGTTGTTTACGAGCAACTTTTCTTTTTCTTCTTTCTGTTTCTTGATCTTTACGAACACGTTTTACTGAAGGAGGCTCATAGAAACGCGACATTTTCATTGAACGGAACACAAGCTCTCTTTGCATTTTTCTTTTCAAATTTTTAATTGCTTGCTCACCATTCCCAGCATGAACGTTTACTAGTATCACTTTTAATTACCCCCTTTTTAGCATAAATTAGACTATTGAATGATAGTAACATTATCTATATACTAAGCTTATATGTCAAGATTAAAAGATGCATTTAATGACTATTTACGAAAAATATCATAGTTTGAAAGTACAATTTGTACAAGTTATAGCAAAACTGCTAATCTTTGATGAGTGGAATAATAAATTATTGGCAGATGCGGAAAAGGAATGTGGTTTTGTTAAGGGGTATTGTCATATAATTTTTCCAAAAGGTTTAAGGGAAATAGTTGATTTTTTTGAAAACTGGCAAGATCAAAAAATGCTTGAGTTATTATCTCAACAAGAAACCCCAGCTAAAATAAAAGATAAAATTGATTTAGCTTTGAAAATTAGAATAAAAAATTGTACACCTAAACTTGTACATTTGAAGAATCGTACTTATTTTACCACACCATCAAACACTCTATTTGCTACAAAAATAGGCTTGCGTACCTGTGATTTAATTTGGCGTTATGCAGGTGATACATCTATAGATTATAATTATTATACTAAGAGAAGTTTGTTACTCAGCGTTTATATAAGTTCTATACTCTATTACATTCAAGATGAGTCAGAAGATAATATAGATACTGATAAATATATTACTAAATCCTTATCCAATATTATAACTATAACTTCTAAATGTAAGAATATTTTTAAATTACCAAATCCCGTCGATATACCAATTATTCGACTATTTTTATAATAATCAAGATTACAACATGACTAATAAATACTACCAAGATATCCAATCTAATGTCGATTTTCCAACGATTGAAAAAAAGATTTTAGCTTATTGGCAAAAGCACAATATTTTCCAAAAAACTATAGATGCTAGACCATCAGTAAAAAATGGACAAAATAACGAATTCATCTTTTATGATGGTCCACCCTTTGCTAATGGCCTACCGCATTATGGCCATCTGCTAACTGGTTTTATCAAAGATGTTTATGCACGCTATCAAACTAGTAAAGGCAAAAGAGTCGAGCGACGCTTTGGTTGGGATTGTCATGGACTCCCTGCCGAAATGCAAGCAGAAAAGGAATTAAGTATTTCTGGTAGAACGGCCATTATCAATTTTGGTATTGATAAATTTAACGAGCATTGTCAATCATCGGTGATGAAATATGCTGATCAGTGGCAGGAATATGTTAATCGACAAGCACGATGGGTGGATTTTACCAATTCCTATAAAACCATGGATAAAGCTTTTATGGAATCTGTGCTATGGGCTTTTAAAGAATTATATAACAAAGGACTGCTATATGAATCAATGAGAGTAATGCCTTATTCTTGGGCATGTGAGACACCTTTGTCTAATTTTGAAACAAGGCTAGACAATTCATATAGAGAAAGAACTGATAAGGCGGTTACGGTCAGTTTTGTACTTGAGGGTAAATTACCAAATTCTGTACAATATAACGAGTACAGAATGCTGGCATGGACTACAACGCCATGGACTTTGCCTGCTAATTTAGCACTAGCCATTGGATCAAATATTGAATATGCTCTAGTGCCAAATGGTCAGGTTTGTTATATTTTGGCTAAATTTGCTTTGGAAAAATATCACAAAGAATTAGGGCTTAGTGCTGACACAAATTATGATATAATTGAAGGTAAGTGCTTATTAAACCTGAATCTCACTTACAAGCCATTATTCGATTATTTTGCCAATCATCCAAGTAGCTTTAAAGTACTTTCCGGAGATTTTGTTGTTGAGGGAGACGGCACCGGTATCGTACATATGGCTCCTGGTTTTGGTGAAGAGGATCAGATTCTTTGTCAATCTCAAGGAATAGAACTTGTTTGTCCTGTAGATAATGCTGGGAAATTTACCAAAGAAATTTATGATTTTGTCGGTTTACAAGTATTTGATGCTAATGATCAAATTATTATTAAGCTAAAAAATCAGGGTAATTGGCTTAAAACCGAGCAATATATTCATAGTTATCCCCATTGTTGGCGTACTGACACCCCTCTTATATACAAAGCCGTTCCTTCTTGGTATGTAAAAGTTACCGAATTTAAAGACAGAATGACCCTATTAAATCAACAAATTAACTGGATACCCTTACATGTCAAGGATAATTTATTTGGCAAATGGCTAGAAAATGCTAAGGATTGGTCAATTAGCCGCAACAGATTTTGGGGTACACCGCTACCTGTATGGAAATCAGATGATCCGACTTATCCTAGGATTGATGTGTATGGATCAATAGAAGAGTTAGAAAAAGATTTTGGGGTTACAGTTACCGATTTACATAGACCTTTTATTGATCAACTAACTAGAAAAAATCCGGATGATCCAACCGGTAAATCAATGATGGTTAGAGTAGAAGATGTCTTTGATTGTTGGTTTGAAAGCGGCTCTATGCCTTATGGGCAAGTACATTATCCATTTGAAAATAAAGATTGGTTTGAAAAACATTTTCCTGCCGATTTTATAGTGGAATATTCAGCACAAACACGCGGTTGGTTCTATACTTTAATGGTACTGTCAACAGCCCTTTTCGACCAACCACCTTTTCTAAATTGTATTTGTCATGGGGTTATATTAGACAGCACCGGGCAAAAATTATCAAAGCGTCTTAATAATTATGCTGATCCGCTAGAATTATTTGATAAATATGGTTCTGATGCTCTAAGAGTTACCATGCTCTCTTCTAATGTAGTCAAAGGTCAGGAACTGCTGATCGATAAAGACGGTAAAATGGTTTATGAGAGCTTACGTTTATTTATCAAACCCATTTGGAATGCTTACCATTTCTTTACTATGTATGCCAATGCTGATCAGATAAAAGCGGAAAGCCACTTTAATTCTCAAAATGTGCTAGATCGTTATATCTTATCAAAACTAAAAATATCAGTAGAAAAAATCCAGTATGGGCTAGATAATTTTGATACTCAAATAGCTTATAATAATGTCGGCAATTTTTTTGAAGTATTAAATAATTGGTATATTAGAAGAAGTAGAAATCGTTTTTGGAAAAGTGAAAAAGATCAAGATAAAAAAAATGCTTATAATACTTTGTATAGTTGTCTTGAAATAATGTCTATTGCTCAATCCAGTTTACTACCATTAATTTCTGAGGAAATTTATTTAGGACTTACAAGGCTAGAAAAGCAAGGAGGCAGTGTTCATTTAGCGGATTTTCCTAAACTTGACATGATAGAAGTCGATTATGATTTAGTCAGCATCATGGATCAAGTATTAGATATTTGTAGTAATGCTTTATTCATTAGAAGTAACGAAAATATCCGGGTTCGGCAACCACTGAGCAGTTTAACGATCATTAGTAAAAATAATGAATTACTAGTAAAATTTGAAGAATTAATTAAAGATGAGATTAATGTTAAAAGGATAATTTATAAAGATGATGTAGAAAATCATGCTGATTACAAATTATCGATTAACTTTCCTAATTTAGGGAAACGTCTACCTCATAAAGTCAAAGATATCATAATAGCTTCTAAAAAGCATCAGTGGCAACTGATGAATGAGCATCTAGTAATAGCGGGAGAAACATTAAATCAAGATGAGTTCTCTCTAATTTTAGAACCTAAAAATGTTAAAGGTACAAAGTCTTTAGCTAATAATCATGGACTAATATTACTGGATTTAGAAATAACAAAAGAACTATACGAAGAAGGTATTGCAAGAGATTTAGTACGCTTTATTCAACAAGCAAGAAAAGATGCCAACTTTGCCATGAATGATAGAATATTCCTAGAAATCATAGGCAAACCGGATTTTATGCAAATAGTTGAGCAACATAGTACATTCATTCTCGAGCAAACCTTAAGTGAATTTGCTAGCGATTTCACGCCAGAATATATGACTAATATTGAATTAAATTCAGACATAATAACTATAAGGGTAGCAAGATTTTCTAAGTAACCTCAAGTATCGATGTAAGACATCGGTTCAATAGCCTCAATGTCCTCCCGGTAAGAATTTATGTCATCAACTATGATTTTTAAAGAATTAAGTTGGTTAGAGAGTTAGCAAATAAATCTCTAGGCTTAACATTCGCAATAAACCACGACTTGATAGAAATTTAAACATATATTTATTTAAATTTCTATCAAGTCTTTGCTAATTTTAAATAATAATCATTAACAATGACTGTTGGTTAACACAACTAATGCTTAATGATTCTTGATCCACAAATCCATGTTATATTGTTTGCAATATTCAAACATACTGGTAGTATTAGGGTGATGTATGCCAAATTCTTTAACTTGCGGTTTACCAAAGAATTTATAATTATATAAACTTTGCTTTTACAAGCTGCTTTTGCTGCATGATTATATAAATCACTTACTTGGGCAATATTTTTACTTCTATCTCCATATAAATAATGGTATATAACAAATGCTTTTTTATAAGATTCTATGGCCTGCTTTAGCCTATTTTGGGTAAATAGAATATCACCTTGTACTATATAACTAGATGCCAAGTCGGGATTATTAGAATAATTTGTTGTTTGCTTCGAATTGCTATTTTCACTTGCTAAAAATATGGAAATAGCTTTTTTAATATATTCATAAGCTTGTTCTACTTTATTTAAACCTAATATACTTCTTGCCATTTCCGTATAAATATTTGCAAATATTTCATTATCTTCATTCTTGATAGGCTTATATATGTTATATACCTGTTGAGCTTGAGTATAAGCTTCTTGATATCTACCAAGAAAACTCAACATCTTTGCTCTAGATATATAAGTTCCAGTAAAATATAGGTCATGAATATGCGAGCCATTTTTTATAAACAGCTCAATAATTTTATCTACATATTCTAAAGCCTCATGATATTTTCCTTGCATCTCACATAACACACTTTTCGAGGAATATATTAGAGACATATCAGCTTCTTGTATGCTTCCGTGTTTTACTAATTTTGCCATCTTCGCAAGCAATTCTTCAGCAAACTGTGTTTTACCTAAAAACACATAAGAGTCATATATATGGGATATTAAATTAAATTTAAGACAATAATTAGCTTCATCATGGGGTTCGAAGCACAAATCCCCGCCGATAAACCAGCATGAACTAAGCCTTTTATAATATAGGTTTTAGAGTGTTTTTTGTGTTATTAATTAAACCATTTAAAAACTCGTATTTTTGTCTCCATTTAAACTATCTTTCAATTTTCTTTTTTGAATATAAGTATTAAGCGATATATGGTTATTATAACCAAAGAATTTGGATATTTTTCTTACCGACAGACCTAGTTTTAGTAATTCTTTAATTTTACTAACGTCTTTATCAAACTTGCTTTTTTGTATACTACCAATTGGTTTACCTAATATTTGTCCTTGAGCTTTTTTAAGTGCAAGGGCATCTTTAGTACGAACACTGATTAGATCACGTTCAAGATCTGAAAATAATGCAAACAAGGTAATTGTGACTTTGGAATTCATATCCTGCTTGCTAATGTCAAGGTTTTGTTTAAGTATTACCACTCTGATATTTTTTTTTACTAATTCATTGACCAGATCTATGACTTCAGGAGTACTCCTGCCAAGCCTACTCAGCTCTGTTACAATCAACATATCAGTACTACAGAGTTTTCCTAAAACGTCTTCTATCCTTCGCTGTTTAGAAGTTTTTCTAGAAGAAACTTGAATTTCAATAAACTCAGATATTTTTAGATTATTTCTCTGGGCATACTCTAATATTGCAAGTTTTTGATTATTTAATTCCTGTTTATCGGTTGAGGTACGAATATAAGCTATAATTTTGGTCATTCTCTAGCCTGTTAAGTTTTAACTGTATTTTTATGAAAAAACTATACATATTGTATTATTTATATAACATATATAGCACTTACAAAATAGCAGTATCTTATCGACCGTTTTATCATATACAAAAAGCTATGATTTATGGTTTTATGGTTACAGGTTATAAACGCATCAAAATTTTAAGCGAGGCTGAAGTCAATGATCTTTATTCTTTGCCAAAGTTCACATTAGAAGAAAGGATTGTTTTCTTTTCTTTAAATAAGAAGGAGAGGCAGCTCATTGAAAAAATTCCCGATATTTCTTCTAAAGTTCATGCAATATTACAACTTGGCTATTTTAAAGCTAAAGGTCGGTTATTTTCTTTTGACTACAAAGATGTTCTGCTAGACTTGGATTATGTGTTAACTCAGTATTTTGCCATACAAGATAAGCGTAAAAGTATATTGCTTAAGGCAAAAAAAGAAGAAAGCAATAAGAAAATTTTGGCTTTACTGAATTTTAGAGACTTCAATGATAAAGCACGTAAAGAGCTTGTAGAACAAGCTTTGCTTTTAGTGCGTATTCATGCAAATCATCTAGATATTTTTAGGGAAATACTATCTCAGATTCAGATAAAACAAATTGTATTACCAAGTTACACTATATTACACGATATAATCAGCCTATCAATCAGTATCGAATTTAAACGTATAGAAAATATACTTCGAGATAATATACCTCCAGCACTTGATAATTTTTTGTTAGGTATGACTCAATCAGGCTCTACAATGAATTTATCAACACTCAAGCGAGAACCAAAGAATTTTAAATACTCAGAACTCAAAGAAGAATGTGCTAAGTCTCGTATATATTCAGAATATTATAAACTATCCAAACAGCTAATAGATAAACTTGAAATATCACCTAAATGTATTAGGTACTACGCCAGTATTGCAGATGAGTATAATATTTACAGATTAGAGCAATTTAGCAAACCACTTAGAAACCTGTATTTGCTATGCTACATTAATCAGAGATACAAAGAGATCATCAATAATTTAGTTACTAGTTTTATCTATTGTAATAACAACTTCATTCAAGAGTCCAATGAATATGCTCATCAGCAACTCGTACTCCATACAGTTCATTATAATGATAATTTACCAAAAGTAAGTAGCTTATTAAGATTTATGGGAGAGGCGGAACAAATAGAGCATACAAATTTTTGGAAATCTGCGTACAATATTCTCCCTAAAACTCAGTATCTACCAACAGCTGACTATATTGAGGGACAATCCTTTGACTTTGAGTCTGCTAAATGGGAATTCTATGTTAATAAAGCCAAGCGTATTAAGGGTAATCTCCGTATGCTATTTAGATCAATAGAGTTTTGTAGCAGTAAAAAGGATGATGATTTAATGCAAGCAATATCCTTTCTACAGGATGTTTTTGATAAAGAAGTGCCGCTAAGTAAGATCGCTAACGATAAATTTCCTGACACATTTATTCCAAAAAGTATCAGAAAATATCTATATATTTTTAAAGGCAATGAAACTAACACCAAACCCTCTGATGCAGCACAAACGTCACCTACGTCCAACCAAAGTCAAATCTTGGCTGGAACTGCCGTAACCACAACTCCTACGGCTGTTACTACAGCAACTAAACCAACCTCAAGCACGGCTACAACCTCCAATGCTTATCATCTAGATAAATATGAGTTTTATCTATACCAATCTATTGTAAAGGAAATTGATAAGGGGAATATTTTTTGTAATGAAAGTACTAAGTATAAAAGCCTAAGCACGGATCTTGTTTCTGATAAGGTATGGCAAAATAAAGACGAACTCATACAAAAACTGAACTACCCTAATATTGCTGTTGATATAGAACAAAGACTTGATGAATTAGAAACAAAACTTCATGCAAAAACTTTAGAAGTGAATAGAAAAATTGCTAGTAAAGAAAATAGCCACATTAAAATAAAAGAGAGTAAGACTAAAGCTGGCAAAGAGGATAAAGATGGTAACAAGAACTACAAATGGCACTTAATCAATCCTACTGTAGATAAGAGAGATGATAATTTCTTCGCTGGAATACCAAATATTAATATTAGTGAGTTGTTATATTGTATCAATGAGCAAACCAACTTCTGTGAAGCTTTTGATCATATCAAACCACGTTACTCTAAGCAAAAAGCTGATTATGAAGGAATCATTGCCTGCATTGTAGCCAATGGGTTTAGTTTTGGTACTTATCGCATGGCACGAAGTTGTGATATAAGCTATAGCACTCTGAGTAATATAGAAAAAAACTTTTTGAGCCTAGAAAATTTACGAGAGGCTAATGATATTATCAGTAACAAAATAGCTAGTCTTAAGGTATTTAACTCGTGGAACATTTTGACGGATAAATTACTAGCTGCAGTAGATGGCCAAAAGTTTGAAACAAGGTTAGATACTATGCAAGCAAGATACTCTCCCAAATATTTTGGCTTATATAAAGGCATTGTTCCGTTTAGTATGGTACTTAACCATGTGCCGAT
The DNA here is from genome assembly GCF_964026425.1 of Candidatus Tisiphia endosymbiont of Ditula angustiorana. Classification (NCBI taxonomy): domain Bacteria; kingdom Pseudomonadati; phylum Pseudomonadota; class Alphaproteobacteria; order Rickettsiales; family Rickettsiaceae; genus Candidatus Tisiphia; species Candidatus Tisiphia endosymbiont of Ditula angustiorana. The sequence continues at coordinate 1,141,041 of NZ_OZ032143.1, read as the reverse complement.
CAATTGCAAGATGATTGGTGCGAATGAGCATGAGAGCCATTATACCTACGACATTATATATAATAATACCTCTGACATTGATCCAAACGCCATATCAGGAGATATGCATTCAATTAACAGGGTTAACTTTGCTGTGCTTGATTCCATAAGCAAATTATTTATGCCAAATTTTAGCGACCCAAAAGAACAAGTCAAAAGCCTTAGAAGTATGAAGCCTTTGACCTTATACAAAGACTGCTTTATCAAACCAACTAAACTCGCCAATAGAAAACTCATCACAGAAGAATGGGATAATATTCAAAGAATATTTATATCGCTCGCGACGATGGAATCAACCCAAGCTACTATTATAGGTAAGTTGTCATCTCATAAGAGGTACAGCAGAATTAAAACAGCTCTTTGGGAATATGATTCAATACTGAAAAGTCTCTATTTATTAGATTTCATCGATGATGACATTTTACGGAGTCAAATTCGTAAAGCTTTAAACAGGGTTGAAGCTTACCACCAGCTACGTAGAGCTATAGCAAAAGTACATAGTGGGAAGTTTAGAGGACAGACCATTTTAGAGAATGAGATATGGAATCAATGTTCTAGATTACTGGCGAATTCTATAATATTATACAATGCAATTATACTAGACAAACTGCTTGCAGAGCTTACCACACAAGGAAATATAGAGGGAATAAACTATTTAAACAGCGTGTCTCCAGTAAGGTGGGAACATATTAACTTTATCGGCAAATATGAGTTTATGCAAGTAAAAGAGACAATAAAAATAGAGGATATAGTTGCACAGTTACAAAAAAATCTAAAAACAACCTTGTAAACCTAGAGATATAAGGTACATAGAGCATCCTAGTTTATCGGCGGGGATTTGTGCTTTGGATACCAAGATGAGATCTTGTATCTTGAACACTTATCTGACAGTCAAAATTTATCTGACAATCTGATAAGTTAATTTATGCTGTCTGTAAGATCAAATCTTGACTTCTACAAATTATTTGACGTAAATTGAGAACCTTGATCCGTATTGAAAATCTCTGGCTGACCATGTTGTTCTATAGCTTCTTCTAGTGCTTCAATACAAAAATCACTATCTAAGATAATAGACACCTTCCAGCTCAGAATATAACGACTAAACCAATCAATGATTGCTGCTAAATAGACAAATCCTTGTGCCATTCTAATATAAGTTATATCGATACTCCATACCTGATTTGTCTTGGTAATCTCAACTCCTTTTAAAAGATAAGGATATACCTTATGAGCTTGGTTGCGCTTACTTAAATTTATTTTGGGATAAACAGCTTCAATAGCCATTATTCCATAATAACGACTTACTGCTTTGCGACCGATAACAATTCTAAATGGTACAAGATGCTTAGACATTCTTCTCGCCCCGAAATACGGATGCTCTGTATAGATTTCATCAATTGTTTTCATTATTTCTAAGTCTCTTGCAGTTATTCCTTTTGCCTTGTAATAATAAGTAGATTTATTAATTAACAGTAGATCACATTGCCTTGCAATGCTTAGATTTCTACAATTATAATCATACTTTTCCTAGTTTCCAAGCCCAAACAATGTAGATTTTTTTTCAGCCAGTCTCGCTCAACACTTAACTGTCCTATTTGTTCATATAATTGTTTTATCAGTTCTTTACTATCTGGATCTTTGGTTGCGGGCTTAACTTGAAAACCACTTACTAAATTTTCTATACCTCTTTTTTTCCATACTTGTATTTGAGTTGCATGAACCCCGTATTTACTGCTTATTTGTGCTATTGTCATTTCAGCTTTTATTGCTTCTAGAACAATTTTTGTTTTTTCTGTTGCGCTATATTGCGTTGCTTTTTTAGACATATAATTTCCATTTTTTCGTTGTGAAATTATATTTCATTTTTCATTTTTACCAGTCCAGTTTTTGGGGGCCATTATACTGTCATATATGATTTTAATATACATAAGAACAAGCTCTTATGTATATTAAAATATCATATATTCAAGTTATAGTGAATTGAAATATTAGAACAAGGACTGAAGTCTTTCCCAGCTGAAGCTGGGGGTTTTAACCAAAAAGGTGACTATAAAAAGCATTTTTGATATGATCAAAGCCATAGGTAAATAATGAAAACCATTAGACCTCTTTCGAAACTGGTTAACGTAGTTCAAAATTATAAATGCCAGAGATCAAATTAAATCTAAGACCGAATCTTTTACGTCTATTTCGATATTTGTCAGCAATAATTTTGAACCGTTTTAGCATATACTCAATTAACCTGAAGAGTTACAGAAATGGTTAACGGTAATAGTCTGGAAATTATCGTTTATTAAGGTACGTAACCTATCTTTATAATCACCGATGTTGCTAAAAAATTTGTTTATTGCTTCCGAAAATTGTTCAAAATTATGATAAAATTTATTATTAGTTGTAATACGGTGCATAAACTTCCATAATCTCTCAATTGGGTTCAGATTTGGACTATATGGTGGCAAAAATACTAGGGTGTGTCATCAATTGAGCCAAATTACCATGGAAGCCATATAAACAGCACCCAAAAAGTTCTGAGATGTTTTGTCATATCGTGTTGCAATAGCTCTATATTGCTTCAATTTTGCAAAAAAGTTCTCAATCAAATGCCTAGCTTTATATAGGTCCTTATCATACTTAGCTGGATTCACACGATTCTTCTTTGGGGGAATCACAGCTATACATCCCTTATCTTTCAGCTTATCTCGCATACGTACATCGGCATCATAAGCCTTATCAGCAAGTACAGCATCCGCTTTCGTCAATTCATTCATCAAAACATCAGATCCTTGCAAATCATGAGCTTGACCCGGGGTAAGATGGAATCCCGTTGGATTCCCTAGAGCATCACATGTGGCATGGATTTTAGTACTCAGCCCCCCTTTACCTCGTCCAATTGCTTGGTCATCATCTAACTCTTTTTTTTAGCACCGGCACTATGTTGATGAGCCCTAACAATGGTTGAATCAATCATGGCATACTCGTTATCAGCATCTTCAGCCAGCATCTCAAAAACCTTTTTCCACACACCTGTCTTGCTCCACCTTGAATGACGTAGGTGAATCACTCGAAAATCTCCAAAACGTTCAGGTAGGTCTCTCCAAGGTATACCAGCCCTATATCGATACAAGACTGCTTCTACAAATAGGCGATTATCCTTGGCTGTTACACCAACAGACTCTTCCCTTCCAGGTAGCTTATCTTTAATCCGATCCCATTGATCGTCACGTAGAGCATATCGACGCATAGAGAAAATTTATCCTTAATTTTTTCTCTATTACACAACAAATAAACGCTCCTGTCAACTTAATTGATGACACACCCTAGAACTCTTTCTCCTGCTAACCTACGATTATTCTTTTTATCATTTTTAGTTAAAGGATTTTTCTTGCTTTTTTTCTTTGGTAATTCAGAATTATTGTGAATTTTTTGTATACCTTGATATCCTGTATCAGTAATCGCTTTAACCTTAGGATGGATAAGAATTTTGGATTCCTTAAATAATCTAAAGTCATGTTTTTTACCGTTAGAAAAATCTGTACATATTACTTGGTGTGTTTTCTTGTCTACCACTATTTGAGTTTTTAGTGTATGCCTTTTCTTCTTTCCTGAATAATAGAATTTTTGTTTTTTTTGGGTCTTTCTATAGGACTCTCAGTAGCATCAATCAAGACTACTTCATAATTCATATCACTCTTCATTAGAGCTTTACGACCTGGAAGAGCAAAGTTTGGGTGTTTAACTAGGGTGTCTTCTACCCATTTAACAGCTTTATATGCTGAACTTTCACTAATCCCATAGTTCTGACCTATATGGAAATAAGTACGGTATTCTCTAAGGTATTCTAAGACCATCAGCAACTGTTCCTCCAAATTGAGCTTATTTTTACGCCCACCTTTTGATTTCTTAAGACCATCAGCTTGCCTCAAAATATCCACCATCTTTGAGAATGTTCCCTTCTTTACTCCTGTTAATCGACGAAATTTTTCATCCTCTAACTCTTTAATCTGATCGAATTTCATATTATTACTTCAAATCAGATATTTATAACACCATTCTACATCATTGTCTAGTTTCGAAAGAAGCCTAATGTCAGGTTATCAATATGTTTATCCATCAGAAACAGTTTGTCGGATGGAATTTTTGTTAAAATCAGCCTCAGATATGATAGCATTTCGTAAGATTCAATGTATTTATTTACGTGCCAAGTTTTCATATTTACCTAAGCAGATTTCTGAAATTACCGGTTTAAGTATTAGTCGAGTTAGGTAAATTCATACAGCTTATTACAAACTCGGAGAATCAGTATTAAAAGAAACTAAAAGAGGTGGTAGGAATCATTGCTATATGGACGAGGCTACTGAAAGTAAAATACTGGAATCTTTTAATCATAGAGCATCACAAGGGGAAATTGTAGTAGTCAGAGAAATACAGAAAAAATATGAAGAAGTTTTGCAAAAGAAAGTAACTAAATCAGCAATCTACAAAATTTTACATCGTCATTGTTGGCGTAAAGTTTTCCCTCGTCCCCATCATCCAAAGCAAAATAAAGATGAGATGGAAGCTTTTAAAAAAACTTCAGCTCAGTGGTTACCGCCGCAAATACACAATCTAAATCACAGGGGCTTGAGTTACAAGTGATGTTTCAAGATGAGTCTCGTTTTGGAAGGATAAATGATATAAAAAGATGTTGGAGTTACAAAGGCAACAGACCTGCTGTCGCCAAACAAGTTATCCGGGAGTATAGTTATATTTATGGAGCATTTTGTCCAATTACTGGAGTATCGGATATGCTAATCTTACCTTCTATGACATTAGACTGTATGAATATTTTTTTACAAGAATTATCCACAAGACATCCTGATAAGTTTATTTTGTTGATATGTGATGGGGCATCAAATCATGTCAAACTTCTATAACAATACCACAAAACATAATGATTCATCATCTTCCACCTTTGTCTCCCCAACTAAATCCTGCTGAGAATATATGGAAAGAAATAAAAGAAAAGTTCTTTTACAACAAACTATTCCATTCAATGGAGGATGTATTAAATAGAATGTCGGATGCTATATTAAAATATGAAGCAAGTCCTCAAATTATTAAGTCTATCACTAGTTGGAACTGGATTATTAATCCTATTAATTCTGTATTGAAAGATAATTAGTATTAGATAGATAAATCTTAACTACTATACTCGATGAAAATCAACAATTGCGTTGTCGTTGTCCAAGACCTGCGGTGCTCACGTACTAATGTACGCTGTGTTCCTCGGCTTGGACACTCCTAGCACTTGTTGATTTTGATCTTCGTCTACCAACTCTTCATTTACGAGCAGTATATTATAACTACTAAGTTAATATAATCAAATGTTGACTAAATTAACCTACAATAAATATTATAAATATATTTGACTATTACATTTAACTAATTATACTATAAATTATATATTTATTATAAGTTAAAAGAATGTCTACTAAAATAGCTATTAGCCAATTTAAGTCTCATTGTCTTGAAATAATTGAAAAACTACAAGTTAATGGACAATCAGTTATAATTACTAAAAGAGAGAAAGCAATAGCTAAAGTATTACCAATTGATACCAAAAAAGTTTCATTATTTGGAATGCTTAAAAATAAAGCTGAGATAAAAGCTGATATATTAGAGCCAATTGACGAAAAATGGAACGTAGAACATGAATAATCCTATAGTACTCGATACCCATGTTTTACTATGGGCGTTGTTACAACCTGAAGAATTATCAGAAGATGTTAAACAACAAATAAATTTAGCTCAAGAAAACTCGCAATTATTTCTAAGTTTAATTTCTCTATGGGAAATTGCTATGCTTAAATTAAAAAAACGTATTAACATTTATGAACCTATAAAAAACTTCCTAGAATCTATAGCTAATATTAACGGATTATCTATCAAAGATATCTCCCCAGAAATTGCTGCAGAAAGTATTTCTCTATAATTTTCCTTGTTTTTTGCTCACGCCTTCTAGTAATTCTACATAATTGCTTTATATGCCTGTGACCATTTAGATATTCCCAAGGCATATCTATCACTTCTATTTTTCGTTGTTCAATACGACCATGATTATATTCAACATCTTTCTCAAAAGTTCGTACATTTTCCTGCTTGCTATCGCTAAAAGCTTGCTCTGTTGTTCGCAACAAATTTGCTTCATTGCCCTTTAAACATATAGCAAAATCAGCACCTTGTTGAATTATTTCTTCGCATATATCTGAGTGGTCAAAGGCTGCGTCGGCAGTGATATTTGCCCTTTGTATGTCAAATTTTGTAGTATTTCTAACATTGCTTTATTTTCGTCTTTATTCAATATTTCTTCAAAACTAATTACATACTTAGTTTTATTATTAAAACCAGTTAAAACTTGTATTGCTCTATTCTCTAAATCCTTACTACCTCTCAGAGTCTTACCATCTATATGCACTTCCTGAAACTCCTTAGTTTCCTTCATTCCGCTAATTACTTTTACAATCGCATCATGTAAATCCTTTGGATTTATCTTACGTAACATTATAGTTAATGTACTATAACATGGCGTAATAGCATTATAAAAACCTAAATTCTGTAACAGTTTTTTACTTAAAAATTTCTTAAATCTTGCTATAGACGCTATGCTATTACAATTACACAACAAACCTGCAACAATTAACCGCAATATCGCTGCTAAATTATACCTTTTCCCACGCATGTTTCTTGGATCTTTGACTTCTGATAAAAAGTTTGTTACAGTCATAAATGCTCCGTTATTTGTAGTTGAAAATCTTTTGACGAAGCATTTTACATTAAACTCATGTTACAGGGCTTATTTCTTTTCTTGCCTAAATTTGCTAAAAAATAATTTTGATTATTTTTATCAAAATACTTGCAAAAATCATCAATTGAGCAGAATATTTTCTCTAGGGAAGCGAACATAGTTACCTCTTTAATTGTCAGTTAAAATTAGTAACTTTAATTCACTTCCCACTACACTGCAACCCTTATATCTTTATATAATCCTTCTACTCTTATATCGAACTTAGGTTATTTTAAATAAAATGGTAGCTTTCAAATATCGAAATTATTGACTGATAACAATAACATACTTATCCTAAAACGAAGTTTTAGGATAAAGTGAAGACCAATCTCTGAACTTTATAAAAAACGTAATGGATTTGATAAATTTTTTCAAATTCACAGCAGAAGCAATTTAGTAAATTGAATCTTGCTAAATTTCCTGTACCTAATTTTTGAAAATTACCAAAGTAACAAAAATACATTGCCCTAGATACTAGCCTTTCAATCTTTGGTCTTATTTTTATAGTCGTCTTGTATTCCTGTTCATCAAGGTATCTATTTAGTACGTGGCAAACCTTTACAGGATCAGGGTTTCAAGAAGAATAATTTTACCACATAATAAAAATTCTTAACGTTAGGATATGGGATTGCAGACAAGTGTTTAATTTAGCTCTTTGACAGCGAAATCTGCGTATATCAAGAGGTTAAAGGCATGCCGTTCACCTGAACAGATACTCATCAAGACGTACCCCCCATTTTTAGCTGGACTCCATTTATTGAACCTAAAATTATTTATGCCTTCATGCAAGCAACCTGTGTAAATGATCATCCTACATTCTGTTCTAAACACCAAACCGTAGGCTAGAGCTTGCAGACTTAATAAATTCTACAAATAGTGGATGAGGGGCAAATATTCTAGATTTTAACTCTGGATGGAACTGCACTCCTATAAAATATGGATGTTTTAACAATTCAACAATTTCAACCATATCATTATCAGATGCATAACCACTAAATATCATATCAGTATTTTGAAATTGTTTTTTAAACATCATATTAAAAGTATATCTATGTCTATACCTCTCTGTAATATTTGTTTTTTTATAAATTTTATAAGCAAGTGTATCATTTATAATAGAACACGGATAACTTCCTAATCTCATTGTTCCACCTACTTGTTGACTGTTTTCTCTATTTTCTATTAAACTACCTCTAATCCATTCTTTCATATTACATATTATATTAGTCCCTTTAATATTAAACTCAGAAGAAGTAGCATCTTTTATATTTAATACATGTCTTGCATATTCAATTAATGCTAATTGCATGCCTAAACAAATCCCTACAAAAGGTATTTTATTCTCCCTAACATACTTAATTGCTAGGATCTTACCTTCCGTATCACGTACTCCAAAACCACCAAGAACTAAAACTCCTGCACTGTCCGCAAGTTTTTCCGTAATATTTTCTTCTGTTATTTCACCTGCATCAACCCACTTAATTATTACCTTATACCTATTAGCAACTCCCGCATGCATTAATGATTCAGTTACCGACTTATAAGCATCTTTAGTTTTCATATATTTTCCGACAATCGCAATGGTAATGTGTGTTTTTAAATTCGAAATTTGTCTAACAATATTATTCCATTTTTTTGTATTAGCTAAAATTGTAGGGGCTACTCCAAAATGCTTTAATATCTGTACACATAAATTATCACCTCTATATGCAGTAAGAGCTTTATAAATATTTTTTTGGTCTAATGCCTGAATTACTCTTTCTTGACTTATATTACAATGAAGAGCTACTTTTTGTTTTATGTCAATAGGAAGAGGTTTTTCTGACCTTAAAAGTAGTATATCTGGTTGAATACCTGCTCCTCTTAATTCTTTGACAGAATGTTGAGTTGGTTTGGTTTTAAGTTCTTTTGCTACTCTTAAATATGGTACTAAAGTTATGTGAATAAAAGCTGTATTCTCTTTACCTAGGTCATAACGAATCTGACGGATAGCTTCTAAGAAAGGTTGGGCTTCAATATCTCCTACTGTACCCCCAATTTCACAAATAATAAAATCTTCCTTATTAAGATTAGAAGTAATAAATTCCTTTATTAGGTTAGTAACATTAGGTATGACCTGTACTGTTTTGCCAAGGTAGGCACCTTGGCGTTCCCCTAATAATAAATCAGAGTATATTTTACCAGCTGTAACATGATCACGTTTTGTAGTATTAACAGCAGTAAAACGCTCATAATGACCTAGGTCTAAATCAGTTTCTGCTCCATCTTCAGTTACAAAAACCTCTCCATGTTCATTAGGTTGCATAGTACCGGAATCAATATTAAAGTAGGGATCAAGTTTTCTTAAACGCACCCTATATCCATATTCCTGTAACAAGACACCAATAATCCCACTAGCAACACCTTTACCTAATGAAGAAACTACTCCTCCTGTTATAAAAATAAATTTTACTAAGTTATGCATTAAATAATTACTGACCTAAGCTAAAGTTATACATAATATTGGAACTTGACCATTGAAAAGACAAGTACGATTATTGGTTCTTCAAGTTATAATTTACGCTACTATAGGAATAGTATATTGTTGCATTATTAAAGTTATAATAATTTTAAATAAGAAAAAGAGGAAATAGTTGCTCTTAGTATCTTTAATATATAAAATCATTGTAATAACTAATATCGGATTTAGTCTCTACTTGCTTTATTACCCAATAGATAAGGGTCGTATGAGATGAATGGCTTATGTATAGTTTGAAGCTAGAGGAGAAATTCCTCTAGCTTGCTTGACTATACATATTATGATGCCTTATAAAGTATCTACCATACTACCACTTGCCCCATCATCTCCCATAGTAGTAACTGCTTTTGATGGTTCATGGCAGACAATTAATAGAGCTTGATCTACTATTTCTGATATCTTAGATTTGTAAGATTCATCTGTTAATTCTTGATATTTAGTACGTAATAATTTATTAAGGTCACTATGTATAGCATTTCCATCTTCTCTTACGCATCTATATTTTTGTGCTTCTATTATAGCGTTTGCTAAAACTCTACACTCATTTAGCTTTAATTTCTGATTATTACTAAACTTTTCATGATCAATAGCATTAATAAGCGTAGATAACCTATCAAATTTATTTTCAGCAATATACTTTATAATTAATGACTTTTCTGCTTCATAAAATGCAATTTTTGACTGAGCGTTTGTGTTGGGATTATCATTAATTAGATTTTCTTCTACCCATTGAGTAATAGGCTCAGGGTTATTAAGAATGCTATGAATAAAAAATCTCGAATGATTTTCCTCTAAAACCATTTGTAAGTTACTTTTAGGCATACAATGTTCTCCTGTAATTTGTTGATATGAAATATATTATACCTTTTAATTTAATAACTATTGATGCAATTACGTTGCAAGCTTAGGTTAATTCATAATTATCTATCATAGGTTCAGATGCACCAGTTACATTAATAGACTCATTATATTTTACATACTCACTATTAATTTGTTCTTTCCACTGGTTATCCAAAGTTATTGTTTTCCCATGACAATCTTTAGTGTTTTTATAATCATTTTGTACTAATTTTAGAAATGCATTGAATATTTCTTTCATCCCTTCTTGACTATCATTTATTGTACATCCTGTTTTTAACCCTTTAAAAGGTATTAGTGAAATTATTATATGAGTAGTAACTTTTTTTTGTAGTATGTCTTTTATAGTGTTATTATCCATGTTTGAACGAAATATTGCATTATCATTGTAACCTTTTCTAGAATTATATTGTAATTCTCTATACAGTTTTCCTTCTTGTATTGAATATTTTGCTGTTGTTGTTCCACTGGCGGAAGGATATACTGCAATAGTATTATGAGCTTCACCTTTTTGTCTAGGTGCCAATACTTTTGTTTCTAATGGTTTAAAATCAAACACTGAGTATAGATGCTTTGCAACGTGAAATTGAAAAATATTATGTAAATTATTATCAAAATCAATTTTTGTATTATATTGGGAATTAGTAGGGTTTACACCTCCTATTTTAACATTAAAATTATATTTAGTATTATATTGATCTTGATATTTATGCATTTCTTCTGTTATGTGGTGAATATTTAGTTTCCCAAATATTAAGGAATTTATAATATCTAATGCTTTCGCTGCTCTTTTAACTATTGATCCCTCATTGTTTACAATTCTAATACGCTCATCATATTGTAGGACGGGATATTTAGTAATTTCAGTGTGAGACTTTATAGTATATTCCTGCTGTTCTAATTTTAATGTTGCTGCTTTTTTTGCATCATCTTTATTTTTATATACACGTATCTCTTCCAATAAAGAATTACCTTCGTCAGGGAAAGCAGCATACTTATCCTGATTAAATAAAGTTAATATTATTCTTGCAATTCCTTCACAAGTCATTGTTATAGTATTAAGGTCATTTGCATCCAGTATTACTTCAGTGAGGTATCTTATACCATAAGTGATATATTTGCTAAATTTAGAACTAAAATCTGTCTTAGCTTTATCTTTTTCGTTTTGAGAAAAATCATTACAATTTATAAATTGTGTTATAAGGGCATCGTCATATATTAAGTAATATTCTCTACTAGTAGTAGATAGTTTAAATATTTCTTGTTCTTCAATTTGCAATGTGGAGTTAGCAACTAGTTTAGAATGTTGCTCAGTAGTTAAACATATTCCGTCTTTAGTGCTGATTATAGGCTTAATAGCTTCTAGTATATTTTCCATATAAGCCATGTAGTCACTTTGCTCTTTCTTTGCTACAACCATTTCCTTAATAGCTTTTTCTATGAAAGCATATGGAGTCACATGTCGCATTTGTTTTTTTGAACTTCCTAGTAGTTTAGGACGTCCTACTATTAAGATTTGATTATCGTTTATATCTTCATTAATTATGATATCTACTAACGCATCTTGACTCATATCTATTTTAAAGAGATGTTCTAAAAACTTATAAATATAAGATTTATGTTTTTTTGTAACAAGTAAAGGATTCATAGGTGTGGAGTGAAATACTTCAGCACTGCTACTACTAGGTAAGTTGGTTGATGAACTAGAAGATTGAGTGGAGATAATGCTTTGCTGACTTATAATACTACTAGATTCTTTTTTGCTTTTTCTATCCATAATTTTGTGTTTGTGTTAAATATAATTCCATATAAAGGATCACGACGGGCATGTTAACATGTTTTATTTTGGAAAGCAACAAATTTTATAATTTAATTTAATTAACTATTTATGATAGTTATGCTTTATGAGTATATGGCTGGATACTCTTAAATTAATAATACTTGGGGTATCAGTAATATTTCTGTTATTATTATAAATAGTTATACCAATTCCCGGATTTAATTTAGTAAATAATTCATACAACAAATCGATTTAATTAACGTCAATTCGGGATAAGGATATTGAGAACATGTAGATTAAAATCAAATTTTGTTGAAGGCTTATTTTTTTTTAATGAGTCGGGTAATGAAAGAAAGTTACCTTTCTCCCATCCCCTAAGAACCGTACAGGATACTTTCGCATCATACGGCTCAAGCCTCTTAAAGCCCAATTTATTTAGAACCAGCTTCAACATTGAATCTCCGATTATGGATCTGTTTATGGCAATTGATGTGTAGCATCATCAAATTTGAGCTCCTATTATCACCACCTTTTGATTTTGGGATAACATGATGTATATCCCAATCTGTTTCTAATGTGATGATTTGCGTGCAATTCGGACACTTACCTTTTTGCTTATTCCATAGACTTAATAATTTTCTGTTATCTGATAAAGATTCATACATTTTATGTTTTAATCTTTTTTCAAAATAATCATCCCATTGCTTATCATATGGATTAGCTTCGGACAAAATCTTTACATGTCGCTTAATAGGTAGTTTAGCTGGGTCAATAAGCTTATAAATAATTGGTTCTTCCCCTAATTTTGGCTTGTCAGCTATACAAGCAAATCTCCAAGCATCACCTCTTATAAACTTAAAATACTTATTCTTAACCCAGTTACTACTCTTATTTGGATGCCGACGTTTAGACCATCGCCATACAATCTTAAATATCTCGTGCCTTAATTTACTGAAACTCTCTTTAGCAACTATATGTCTATGATATAAAGTCCAACCCCTGATAATAGGGTTGAGCATAGTTATCAATAAAACTTGTTTGATCATCTTATTATCTTTAGCAATTTTCCTTATCTTTCTTATGACGTTTTGTAAGTTGTTTTTAGATGGCTTGATAAGAAACTTGCCATTATATACTGCTCGTAAATGAAGAGTTGGTAGACGAAGATCAAAATCAACAAGTGCTAGGAGTGTCCAAGCCGAGGAGCACAGCGTACATTAGTACGTGAGCACCGCAGGTCTTGGACAACAACAACGCAATTGTTGATTTTCATCGAGTATATTTCCGTACATTCTGTCCTAAGAAATTAAAACCTTGATCAATATGAGTAATTTTGGTTTTAGTACTAGGGTGTGTCATCAATTGAGCCAAATTACCATGGAAGCCATATAAACAGCACCCAAAAAGTTCTGAGATGTTTTGTCATATCGTGTTGCAATAGCTCTATATTGCTTCAATTTTGCAAAAAAGTTCTCAATCAAATGCCTAGCTTTATATAGGTCCTTATCATACTTAGCTGGATTCACACGATTCTTCTTTGGGGGAATCACAGCTATACATCCCTTATCTTTCAGCTTATCTCGCATACGTACATCGGCATCATAAGCCTTATCAGCAAGTACAGCATCCGCTTTCGTCAATTCATTCATCAAAACATCAGATCCTTGCAAATCATGAGCTTGACCCGGGGTAAGATGGAATCCCGTTGGATTCCCTAGAGCATCACATGTGGCATGGATTTTAGTACTCAGCCCCCCTTTACCTCGTCCAATTGCTTGGTCATCATCTAACTCTTTTTTTTAGCACCGGCACTATGTTGATGAGCCCTAACAATGGTTGAATCAATCATGGCATACTCGTTATCAGCATCTTCAGCCAGCATCTCAAAAACCTTTTTCCACACACCTGTCTTGCTCCACCTTGAATGACGTAGGTGAATCACTCGAAAATCTCCAAAACGTTCAGGTAGGTCTCTCCAAGGTATACCAGCCCTATATCGATACAAGACTGCTTCTACAAATAGGCGATTATCCTTGGCTGTTACACCAACAGACTCTTCCCTTCCAGGTAGCTTATCTTTAATCCGATCCCATTGATCGTCACGTAGAGCATATCGACGCATAGAGAAAATTTATCCTTAATTTTTTCTCTATTACACAACAAATAAACGCTCCTGTCAACTTAATTGATGACACACCCTAGTATGTTCAAGGTTCATTTTATTTTTTAGATAATCAAAAACTGTTTCAATTAAGTTACGCTTTCGAAGTAAGATTTTTTCTTTCAAATCCATTAATTTATTTTCCATATTCTTCTTAATTCCATGAATCATTTTTAAGCCTCTTTCATATAAATTTAAGAACAAATTTTGCTTAATATAACCTTTATCAGCTGCTATAATTCCAGTTAATCTTTTTGTTAACTCCGGTACTGGAATCCTATCATCTACATTGCCTTTGGTCACTTTTAATGCCATAAACTTCCCTTTATTATTGATTATTACATGTAATTTAAAACCATAAAAATACCCCATAGAGGATTTACTATGTTTGGCTAATCCTTTAAAAACTTTATTGCTATAACGCCTTTTATTGTGACAAGCTTTAATCGTTGTAGAGTCAATAAAATAAATACCTGTTTCCTCACCAAACAACAAATGAATCAACATATTTAGCGGTATGAATAATCGTGCCATTAATTCAACAAATCTATTATAACTCAAGGCTTTAGGGAAATCATCCTTATGCATGCACTCTATATAACTTTTATAGAAAAATTTAAAATTCTTAGCATAGGATGTATGAAACATAATTATTATTGTTAACATTTCACTTAAACTCATGCTACAACAGCGATTTCTCTGCTTATTTGATGGTAATAACTTTCTCTGTTCATACTCCAAATAAATTTTACAAAAATCATCTATAAAACTATATAATTCTGTGATATCTTTTTTCATGCCTGTAGTTTGTTTTTTTGTTTAAAAATATAAATACTGCAGGCACTCCTTTTTGACAATCCTTTTATCTATTACTATTTCATCTATATCTTATCCCAAACTGACGTGTAATAGCCTTAAAAGCATCTTAAAACGCATTTGCTTGTCCCAGTTAATACTATACAAGATATTGAAATTGCAGCTGTAAGACTTAGATGTATTGGCTTGCAATCATAAACACAAATTCTAGCAATCAAGGAAAGTTTTTGATTAAGGATGTTAGACCAATAGCCTCTACTTTTTCAGATAATTTAAAATTGATGTCTCCAGGAAAAATAATTTTTATTTGATCAAGTTTTAAATCTTCTAAACTGATTTTTATTGATGGGGTAATTTTAGGAGTATCAGTGTACTTAAATTCAAATCCTATACGTTTACCATCTTTGAAAATTAAAAGGTCTATTTCTGCCATGTTATGAGAAGACCAAAAATAACACTCTTCTGTTTCTGCATTGTAATATCTAATGGTTTGTTCTAAGGCAAAACCTTCCCAAGATGCACCTATTTTAGGGCTATAAATAATAGCTTCACTATTATTTAGTCCTAAGAGAGTATGATAAATGCCACTATCTCTAAAATAGATTTTTGGTGTTTTAACTTGTCTCTTTTTTAAATTTTCATACCATGGTTGCAAGACTCGAATCATAAATGTTCCTTCTAAAATATCGAGATAATGCTTTGCCGTGTGATAAGAAATACCTAAAGATTTACCTAACTCTGAAGCATTAAATATCCCTCCGTGATAATGACAAATCATAATCCAAAACTTACGTAACTGCATTGCAGGTATCGAGAATCCCAAATTTGGTATATCTCTCTCTAAAAAGGTTTTGATATAATTTTGTCGCCATAAAAAACTTAATTCATCACTTTTAGCAAGATATGATAAAGGGAATCCTCCACGTAACCATAATTTGTTAGTGTCTGAAATTTCTGATATCTCAAATGGAGTCATTTCTATGTAACCAATTCGTCCAGCCAATGTTTCTGAACTTTGTTTAATTAGGTCTTTTGAGGCACTTCCTAATACTAAAAACTTAATATTTTCTCTGTCGGCTAATACTCTAAGGATAGAAAATAAATTGGGTTTATATTGGATTTCATCAATAATAACGAAACCTTGTAAGTCGGAAAGAGCAAGCATAGGTTCTCTAAGTCTTGCTAAATCTAAAGGATTTTCAAGATCAAAAATATTAATTTGGGGGATCTTTTTTAAACTAGCAAATTGTCGAGAAAATGTTGTTTTACCGCACTGCCTTGGTCCAAGTAATGCACAAACTTTATGAATTTGAAAATGTTGCTCAACTAGTGAAAGGAATTTTTGTCTAAGCATTTTAATTTACTAACTATGAAAATTAGCAATTATACTTCTAATTTTCATAGTTAGTAAATTATTTTGTGCTTATTAAGGATTTCTAGTAATTTTTTATAAAGAACGCCGTAAAACCCATATGTCTTTAGCATGTGGGATGTAAGGCGTTACTTACCTTGAGTTTCAATATATCGTCTAATTGTATCGGCATTAGCTTCGCCAATCGAGCAAACAAAATAACCATCCGACCAAAAAGTATTTTCTTTCCAAAATTGTTGTTTTAAATATTCATAGTGTAACTTCCATATTCTGTATGTAGATATTGATTTTAAGCGATTAACAATAGAACTAATAGCAAATTGAGGAGTGATATTTAATAATATATGAATATGATCTTGGTCAGTTTCGATGATGTCGATCGAGAAAGAAAAGTTTTTAGATACCTCAAAAATAATTTGTTTAATATTATCTAAAATTGCTTTGGACAAAAGCTTTTTTCTATATTTACAAACAAATATTAAGTGTATTTTTATGCTGTATTTACATCTATTTTTTGAAATATAGTTTGACATTATACCACAAGTATTATACTATATGCTATGATAGTATAATTTAATAATAATGCAAACTAATTTCGCTTACAAATATCGAATATATCCGACTAAAGAGCAAAAGCAATTACTCTCTAAACACTTTGGTTGCGTGCGTTTTGTATGGAATTATTTTTTAAATGAAAGAAAGGAACACTATTTAAAAAATAAAGAAGAAATAGAAGCAAAAAGGATAAAAGGTAATTTAAATTATTACGATAATGCAAAACGACTAACCTTGCTAAAACGAGAAAAAGAGTGGTTAAGAGATTGTAATTCTCAAAGTCTACAAGCAACCTTAAAGCATCTTGATAGTGCTTATAGAATGTTCTTTAGGAAGACTCATGCTTTTCCTAATTTTAAGGATAAAGATGCTAAGCAGTCTTTTACAATTCCACAACATTTTAAATTGGAGGATAATAAAATACACTTTCCTAAATTTAATGAGGGGATAAAAGTTGAAGAACATAGAAAATTACAAGGTAAATTTGTAGTAGCAACATTATCTAAAAGCACTACAAATAAGTATTACATTTCTATCATTGTTGAGAAAGAAATACAAACCTCTTCGTTAATAGAAAAATCAATAGGTATCGATTTAGGAATAAAAGACTTAATAGTTTGTTCTGACGGTAAGAAGTATCACAATATCAGATCATTATCTAATTTAGAAAACAAGTTAAGATATAAGCAAAAACAATTATCAAAAAAAGTAAAAGGAAGCAATAACAGAAAAAAAGCTAAGCATAAAGTGGCTATTGTTCACGAGAAAATTAAAAATACTAGAAGCGATTATATTCATAAAATTACTAAAGCAATTATCAACGAAAACCAAGTAATAATTGCAGAAGATCTACATGTTAAAGGTATGATGCGAAACCATAAGTTAGCTAAAGCAATTAGCGATGTAGCTTGGCATGAGATACATAGACAACTTGAATATAAAAGTAAATGGAATGGTAGAGCCTATCATATAATAGATCGGTTTTTTCCTTCTAGCAAAATGTGCAGTTCTTGTAATTTTGTTAATGATCAACTAACACTAAAAGATAGAACATGGAGTTGTCCAAGTTGTGGTACTCAATTAGACCGGGATTTAAACGCATCAATAAATATACTAAATCAAGGTCTAAACAATTTACAGGCGGTAGGGATTACCGTCTAAAGCTTGGGGAGCTGCCCGTTCTAACAAGGAGCGTTGAACCAAGAAGCCAAATGGTCTTTAGCCGTTTGGTAATTCACATCGACTAAACGTCGCGGTCTATATGGTGGAAGACCAGTGGCTATTAATCCCGAGAAAATAGAAAAAATCCAAGAAGTTTTAAGAGTTGGCAAAACCAAAGCTTCTATCTGTAGAAACTTTGGCATTAAACGTTATATCGCACTTTGATTTACCTTCGGAAAAATCTGAGGTTTACGCTTAGAACCCCTATTAGCTAAACATAAAAAGACTAATACAATTTACTTTGGCTTGGTTTTAATATTATTAAAAGAAAACTGATTTCCTAAAATCTCAGAAAGTTTTGATAATTCCGGTTCACTTTTCTTTTTTGATGCAGGTCGAGATTTTGGCTTTAGGTAAACATTACTGGTAATACCAGTTTTTTGATTAACTACCTTATAAACTGTAGCTTTGTTAAAGTAGAACTCTACAGCAACCACTTTACGCCCTTTTTTAATTTCTTTAAATCTTAAATCTAGATTATATTGATTATTGATTTCTTGGCAGGCATGAATAAAGGTCTTACGTTTGAAATCAGCATAAAGTTTTAACTTATCACCAACAGCAAAGCCTTCTCTTAATTGGTCAACCGATTTACGTACCCATCCAGTCTCTTTAAATTCTTGGATTAACTCATACAAGCGAGTTGTGTAAAAACTACCAAAATTAACTATTTCCTTAAGATTATATACTCAATTAACCTGAAGAGTTGCAGAAATGGTTAACGGTAATAGTTTGGAAATTATCGTTTATTAAGGTACGTAACCTATCTTTATAATCACCGATGTTGCTAAAAAATTTGTTTATTGCTTCCGAAAATTGTTCAAAATTATGATAAAATTTATTATTAGTTGTAATACGGTGCATAAACTTCCATAATCTCTCAATTGGGTTCAGATTTGGACTATATGGTGGCAAAAATACTAGCTCTATTTTCGTATTTACTAGGTATTCCTTGACTTTCTTGGATTTGTGGTAACTAGCATTGTCACAGATTAAATATATTCTCTCCTTGTCACTATTCTCCTCTTCTAACTTTTGTAAAAAATTAACTATCTGCTCCCCATTTATTTTGGGGTTCTCTGTACTTACTAACTGCAAATCGGCTAGGTTAATAGCACCAATCATGTGCTTTCTTTTCCAGCCACTGAATGTTGGTAAGGTTTTATCTTGGTTCTTTCTTATCCAACCACACCTTGCCCTTGCTTGATACTGAGGATGAACACCATCCATAAAATATATAGCTTCCTTATCTCTGAGATTCCCTTTTAGCAAACTGTAGTTTAACTTAAATAACTCTTGCTTGTCAAAATCCAGCTTAGCCGGTACTATTTTCGGCTTCTTGTAAACAAATCCCAGTTTGTATAGTAATTTTGTTACTCCCGTTATCGTATATGTCACACCATATTTGTTCTCAATGTGATGCATAATATCTTTCGCATAAACATAATTATTTGCTTCTAGGTGAGTCACTAATTCTGTCTTCTCACCATCACTTAATTTGCTTGCACTACCCCCATTGTCGGTATTAAGCTTATTGGCTTTTTGATAATCAACAATATGTTTTCTTATCGCTTCGTGGCTCAAGAGTAGTACCTTAGCAATCTCTACATTACTATACCCATCGTCATACATCAAAACTGCCTTAATACGATCACGTATGCGTCCGTCTCGTTCTGTCTTATGACGTTCCTTCAACTTTTCTCTTTGTTCTTCTGTCAATACATTCTTACTCATAATGTCCTAAACTTTATAATATCTCTCCTATCTTTGCAACTCTTCATTTATGAGTAGTATATAACACGAATTTTTTCTAACCTCTTGAGCTAAATAAGGCATAATCCTATCGGTAAATTCGATTGTAATACTACCCTCTGTCTTATTGTACTTAGCCATCGAACAAACATTTATTCGCCACACCTCCTGTAAGTCTATTCTTTCTACCTGTAGGTCTGTCTTCATTAATTTATTTGCTGCATGTTTTAAAATTCCATAGCAGTTAGCTAAAGATACATTAAATAATTCACTAAATTCCTTTGCAGTTAAAACGTGTTCTCTTTGTAACTGCTCTGGCTGTAGATATTTCCCATATTCATCAACACCACCTATTTTACTAATTAAGTGCAAGAAAACTTGATAATCAGTAAGATGAAAATCACCAAAGTTAGCAGTATTCAATTTTTTATTTTTATAAACCTTTGGAGTTTTTGACTGTAAAATAAGATTCCCCATACATAATAAACCAAAAATTAATAACTAATCATGACTTTATACTATAAGACATATTAAATGTGAATAACTATAGTGACTTTGACTATAAAAAAGTCATAGTAATTCCTGCTAAGCCTTATAAGTATTGACTTAGCAGATTTTTTAATATCAAAATTTTCGGTAGATTAATTTTATTCATAATATGCTCAAAAAATACAAATCACAAATAATTATATCACTAGTATAAAATGTTAATTAATGTGCATAATTAATGTGAATAAGTGCAATATTCGACTATGAAAAAGTCATACACGCACCCAGCTAAGCAGCATAAGTACTGGTCTAGCGGGGTGCTGAGAATATCTTAGAATATATTTAGAATATTATTTATGAAAGGGATAACTTCTGTGGATAACTGCAAGAACCTAGCCATTAAGTCAACCGTTATTAGGTAATAAACTTAAAAAAAGCTTACAAAACAGTATTAGTGATAACAACTAACTCATTGGATGCTAAAAAGCAGAAATATGCAATAAAGGGAGATTGTTTTAATGACGATTTAACCAAATTAGAGCAAATGCGTTTTAAGATGCTTTTAAGGCTTTTACAGAAGAATCTTTGTTTTTAAGCTGGGAAAATACATAAAAAAACAAATACCAGTATATAATAGCTTTAAAACACGTAATTTAATGGTATTACGTCAGTTTGGGATAAGATATAGATGAAATAGTAATAGATAAAAGGATTGTCAAAAAGGAGTGCCTGCAGTATACTCGATGAAAATCAATAATTGCGTTGTCGTTGTCCAAGACCTGCGGTACTCACGTACTAATGTACGCTGTGCTCCTCGGCTTGGACACTCCTAGCACTTGTTGATTTTGATCTTCGTCTACCAACTCTTCATTTACGAGCAGTATATTTATATTTTTAAACAAAAAAACAAACTACAGGCATGAAAAAAGATATCACAGAATTATATAGTTTTATAGATGATTTTTGTAAAATTTATTTGGAGTATGAACAGAGAAAGTTATTACCATCAAATAAGCAGAGAAATCGCTGTTGTAGCATGAGTTTAAGTGAAATGTTAACAATAATAATTATGTTTCATACATCCTATGCTAAGAATTTTAAATTTTTCTATAAAAGTTATATAGAGTGCATGCATAAGGATGATTTCCCTAAAGCCTTGAGTTATAATAGATTTGTTGAATTAATGGCACGATTATTCATACCGCTAAATATGTTGATTCATTTGTTGTTTGGTGAGGAAACAGGTATTTATTTTATTGACTCTACAACGATTAAAGCTTGTCACAATAAAAGGCGTTATAGCAATAAAGTTTTTAAAGGATTAGCCAAACATAGTAAATCCTCTATGGGGTATTTTTATGGTTTTAAATTACATGTAATAATCAATAATAAAGGGAAGTTTATGGCATTAAAAGTGACCAAAGGCAATGTAGATGATAGGATTCCAGTACCGGAGTTAACAAAAAGATTAACTGGAATTATAGCAGCTGATAAAGGTTATATTAAGCAAAATTTGTTCTTAAATTTATATGAAAGAGGCTTAAAAATGATTCATGGAATTAAGAAGAATATGGAAAATAAATTAATGGATTTGAAAGAAAAAATCTTACTTCGAAAGCGTAACTTAATTGAAACAGTTTTTGATTATCTAAAAAATAAAATGAACCTTGAACATACTAGACATAGATCACCAATAAATGCCTTTGTCCATATATTATCTACTCTTGTTGCTTATTCATTAAAGAAAAATAAACCTTCAACAAAATTTGATTTTAATCTACATGTTCTCAATATCCTTATCCCGAATTGACGTATATTGGTATCCAAAGCACAAATCCCCGCCGATAAACTAGGATGCTCTATGTACTGTTAATAATTATTATAACAATATACTTATTATTAGCCTTATTCATACTATAAAATGTAAGTGGTCATTGAGTATAAACCTCATCCCTTATCGCTACTCTTAAAACAAGCACTGTTAATAGCTCTTCTTCTATGCTACAAATCACTCTATACTTTCCTATTCTATATCTCCATAATCCAACATAATCATATTGCATTGACTTGCCTAAATCTTTAGGATGGCTACATCTTAGTACCTTATTTTTAAAATAATTACTGATCAACCCTTGCGATGTTTTATCTAGCTTTCTAAATTCTTTAACAGCCTTGAGATCAAATTCAACTTTCCAAGTCATTATTATCTTCCAACTGCTCTAAAGATATTCTAGGATTTTTTTGCTCTAATCTGTTTAAAGCTATAAAATAATCTTCCCTTTCTTCCAAAAAGCCCTCTACTGCTTTTCTGATAAGATAACTTTTCTTTCTATCTATAATTTTTCCAAGTTGGTCTAGTCTATTATAAAGATCATCTGGTAGCTTTGATGTGATTGTATGCATAGGTATACTTTTGATACATTATATACTATTGAATATAGTATATACTTCTTGTAAAGTCAAGGTTTAGCAAATATTTTGTTGAAATTATATTTACGATTCAAAAAATAAGAAAACTTACTTTTGCTTGAATTTCATATTATCAAAAGAAAACTGACTTTCAGAAATATCAGAAAGTTTTGATAATCCCATTTCTCTTTCCTTTTTTTCTAATTGAAGTTTTGTTGGTTTTTTGTAGATATTAGGTTCTGTTGACAAAAATTATAGTTAGGAAAGAGGAATAAAAAGTTGCCATAGTAAGAAGAAATGGTAGTTTCTAGTTATCAAAAAAAGGAACTACCAATATGAAGTATTACATAGAAGAACAAGCATGGGAAGTAATTTTATCATTTTTTAAGAAAAAAAATGGTATACACAACAAGAATGAAGAAAAAATGAGACATTTTATTGAAGCAATATGGTTTATTGTTAGAACAGGTTGCCAATGGCGTCTTCTACCTGATGATTATGGTTGTTGGTACAGTATTTATCGCAGATTTAAGAGATGGGTTGACAAAGGTATATGGGAGGATTTAATGGATTATGTTAAAGTAGATGCAGATATGGAATCAATTATGATTGATGCAACTATTGTGAGAGCACATGCTTGCTCATCTGGATATATCAAAGGTAATCAAGAAGAAGGGGCTTTAGGTAGAAGCAGAGGTGGTTTTAGTACTAAAATTCATGCCCTTGTTGATGCCCTTGGTAATCCATTAAAGTTTATACTAACTGCTGGGCAAAGAAATGATATAACTCAAGCGGGAAATCTTACTCAAGATGTTCAGAATACGACTGTGATAGCCGATAAAGGATACGATAGTAGTGCATTTGTAGAAAGTTTAGAAAATAAGGGGTGTGAGATTGTTATACCACCAAAATCTAACCGTAAAGTACAACGTGAATATGATAAACATACTTATAAGGAACGACATTTAATTGAGTGCTTATTTGGTAAAATCAAACATTTTAGGCGTATATTTTCTAGATTTGATAAAGCTCCAGCCACTTTTTTAGCTTTTCTAAATTTCGTTGGAACTTTAATATGGTTACGTTAAAATTTTTGTCAACAGAACCTAATAGGCCAGACCATGGCCTTTCTTTTAATTCATCATCAGGAATCTTATGAACATTAATCAGCTGATAATCATTCATCCAAAACTCGCGTGCAAGGTGGTTATTAGTGCCAAATAAATCCCATAAATTGCGTGCTACATCGTACTCTTCAGTGCCATTATACAGCACCAAAGGATATATTAGCGGTAGATGCTTAGATTTGGGGTGGTTTTTTAAATATCGATCGCAAATCCGGGTCATATATTTAAATAAATGGAAGGCCATGAACTTATCAGCGGTACTTTGGTGTTCCAGCAAAATGAAAATATAACCATCCTGATCATTAAATTTAGCCGAAAATAATACATCCGAGCTACTACGAGTAAGCTTTGGTTCAATAAAGCTTGCGTTTTCTACTTTTAAAGAAGAAGTATCAATTATAGCCAGCACATCCTTAGGCAAATGAGTTTTAAGAAAATCATAAGCTACTCTAGGATTTTCCATTGCTACTTTAACAATTTCATCATGCTTCGGCTTCTTTAACTTTTTGGACTTCTTTGTGACCATTATGATAATTTATTATTAGTTTTTTTGTTTGCTATGCTTGAGTACCAAACAAATTAGGTTGTATATGTTTACTCTCAGTAGGTATAATTGCCTATTACTTATTCAATATATGATTTACTAGCAATTGACAAGCTTATTTTTATTTGTTAGCATTAAAGACTACCATAATATTATTTAAAAAACAAATTCATTACAACTGCACTAAAATAGCAAATATGCAATCTCAAGATATTAACGATTTACGTAAAATAGCCGATATTATTAGTACTAAGCTAAGTGAAAATGATATAGCAGCAACAACATATTACAGATTAAAAGACCCTTGTTCTGCCTTAAATAAGATGATACTAAAGACTAACGAATTAACTGACCTAGTTGCTTTTAGATTTATAGTTGATAAGCTAGAATATTGTTATAAAGTGTTGGATATTATCCGTGGCATCTATTCTGTTAAAACAGCAGAGAAAAAGAACTATATTGATTATCCTAAAGATAATGGTTATCGTTCCTTGCATATTGTTACGAGTATCGGTAACCCGAGACGTGATGTGGAAATGCAGGTACGAACCAATGAGATGCATGATATAGCAGAATTTGGTACAGCAAATCACAATGAATATAAAAAGACACAGGCAGCAAAGATAAGAGAGTTACTGCCTAGTGGCATGTTGAATATAGCTGGTATTAATACTGAGCTAAATAAGGCTTATGATATCTTTAGCCAGTTTAATTGGACTATACAAGAACTTATTGCTTATGAGCAAGCAATTGAAAATATTTATCGTATTTATCAAGACCAAGACAGCTTGCGTAAAGTATGAAGTGCATAGTGTTATTGAGTAACTAAAAATATGTGGTTAGGTAATTATGAGCAAATTTGTTCAAGCAGATTTGAAAATTATTAATACTCCGACTAGGGCGTGTCATCAATTAAGTTGACAGGAGCGTTTATTTGTTGTGTAATAGAGAAAAAATTAAGGATAAATTTTCTCTATGCGTCGATATGCTCTACGTGACGATCAATGGGATCGGATTAAAGATAACCTACCTGGAAGGAAAGAGTCTGTTGGTGTAACAGCCAAGGATAATCGCCTATTTGTAGAAGCAGTCTTGTATCGATATAGGGCTGGTATACCTTGGAGAGACCTACCTAAACGTTTTGGAGATTTTCGAGTGATTCACCTACGTCATTCAAGGTGGAGCAAGACAGGTGTGTGGAAAAAGGTTTTTGAGATGCTGGCTGAAGATGCTGATAACGAGTATGCCATGATTGATTCAACCATTGTTAGGACTCATCAACATAGTGCTGGTGCTAAAAAAAAGAGTTAGATGATGACCAAGCAATTGGACGAGGTAAAGGGGGGCTGAGTACTAAAATCCATGCCACATGTGACGCTCTAGGGAATCCAACGGGATTCCCTCTTACCCCGGATCAAGCTCATGATTTGCAAGGATCTGATGTTTTGATGAATGAATTGACGAAAGCGAATGCTGTACTTGTTGATAAGGCTTATGATGCCGATGCACGTATGCGAGATAAGCTGAAAGATAAGGGATGTATAGAGCTGTGATTCCCCCAAAGAAGAATCGTGTGAATCCAGCTAATTATGATAAGGATCTCTATAAAGCTAGGCATTTGATTGAGAACTTTTTTGCAAAATTGAAGCAATATAGAGCTATTGCAACACGATATGACAAAACATCTCAGAACTTTTTGGGTGCTGTTTATATGGCTTCCATGGTAATTTGGCTCAATTGATGATACACCCTAGACCTATTATTTTATTCATAGTATAATCTCCTTCATCTTATTGTGCAAGGCTACTGCATTGCAGCACCTTCTACAATTTGTTCAAAGAAGACTTTCTAAGAGGATACTTATTCTGTCTACGACTCTTTCAGTCCAAAATCCATCAAGTCACCCTCTTATAACTACTTATAACATGTTTTTAAGATATAAGACCCATTTCAGTGAATAAACTAGATTGACTTTTATAATTGCTGGTTGACACAACTAATGCTTAATGATTCTTGGTCCACAAATCCATATCATATTGCTTGCAATATTCAATCATATCAACGGTATTAGGATGGTGTATGCCAAACTCCTTAATTTGTGGCTTGCCAAAGAATTTATAATTATATAAATCTTTGCTTTTACAGGCAGCTTTTGCTCCTTTGTTATATAACTCACTTACTTGAGCAATATTTTTACTTTTATCTTTATATAAATAATGATATATAACAAACGCTTTTTTATAAGATTCTATGGCATGCTTTAGCCTATTTTGGGTAAAATTGCTATTTTCACTTGCTAAAAATATGGAAATAGCTTTTTTAATATATTCATAAGCTTGATCTACTTTATCTAAACCTAATATACTTCTTGCCATTTCCGTATAAATATTTGCAAATATTTCATTATCTTCATTCTTGATAGGCTTATATATATTATATAGCTGTTGAGATTGAGTATAAGCTTCTTGATATCTACCAAGAAAACTTAACATCTTTGCTCTAGATATATAAGTTTCAGCAAAATATAGGTCATGAATATGCGAGCCATTTTTTATAAACAGCTCAATAATTTTATCTACATATTCTAAAGCTTCATGATATTTTCCTTGCATCTCACATAATACACTTTTCGAGGAATATATTATAGACATATCAGCTTCTTGTATGTTTCCGTGTTTTACTAATTTTGCTATCTTCGCAAGCAATTCTTCAGCAAACTTTATTTTACCTAAAAGTACATAAGAGTCATATATATGAGATATTAAATTAAATTTAAGAGAATAATTGGATTCATCATCATCAAGTTTATCTAAAATCTCTAATGCTTTAGTAAAATAAGGAATCGATGTTTCAAAATTTTGCAATATTTTTTTATGATATGTTCCTATCGCTCCTAAGTATCTAGCATAATAAAATTTTTGATTTTCATACATTTGCCACAATTTAAATTCTTTATTCTTATCTTTCTGAATAAACCAATTAACCATTTGTTGTGCTTTATTATTATGAAGGTTTACATATAGAGAAAATAACTCACTTCTTAAGATCATGATTGTATATATATTAATATTATATTTTTCAGAGTTACTTAAAAGAATTTCTAAATTTTCTGGTATGGTCTGGGCAGTTCTCCACAAATATCCTGAGTGAGTTCCTTTTACTTTAGGTAATTTGGTAATAATATTTTCTAAATATATTTTATTATTATCACCATTTAGTTCCATTATTTTATTGCTAACTATGTCATGCATTTCAAAAATAGGATTATTCTCACTAAAATTAATATTGCTAATTAGCATAAACTTAGATAATTGATATATATCATCATCTAAAGTATCTTTATGATCAGTAATGATGGTAAGCAGCTGTTTTGAAAAACTTTGGTTATTTAATAAAGCTATTTTATTCAGCAACTTTATTGCACTTGGTTTTAATTGTTGAATAACCATATTAATATTTGTTGCTATTTTATCAGTTGATTGATAGATTTTCTTTTTATACTCCTCTTTATCTAAACCTTTAATTTTGTTAAGTAATTTAGTTCCTTGCACTATCAATATTGGATAACCACTAAAAGATTGCGTTAAAAATTCAACACTATTGTTATCTTTATTATCCAATAAGCTATTAGCTAAAGCTATAATAGTAGGCTTATCAAGTATGGGCATTGCTATAATATTAGATAACTTTTCATTATCTTGCGAACAAAACACTATATTACCATTATGTTCCCAATCAATAAAATCTTGTACTTTTGTATTTTCATTAACTTTTAGATTATCAAACACCAATAACCACTTATTAGTAGAAGTTAAATATGATATTACTTCTTTTTTTGCTAAAGCAACTTCTTCAGATATATTAGTTTGTTTGATAGTATTGAGTTGTTTGGCTAATTTAACAAATTGCTCATTAAAATCAAGGTTACAATCAAAAAACCAAATTAGATCATAATTATTTTTATTCTCATAGCCATACATCCTAATCAGTTGAGTTTTACCTATACCACTAGTACCAACTATACTTGCTTGTCTATATTTATTTAAATGCTCATCAAGGATTTTAAGTTGTTGCTCATGATTGACAAAATAACTAACTGGGGTGATTAAATTAGTTATTTGTTCTTTTGCCAAAGTTCTAGTATTAATGATTAATAATATGATTAATAGTAAAGATTTTTTCATATAATGAAACTGGTGAAAAATAAATTATGCCCTAACGGTACATATAAAACATATTATACGAATAACTATAAAGAATAAGCAAAAATAACTCAACTTAAGTTTAAATATTAATAATAAAAATCATTAAAAAGTAGAAAAGTTTGTTTGCTAATTCTGAACCTAAATTCCACTAACCTAGTATCAGTAGACCATCTTTACAATCTCAAAGTTCGTATAATCCCTTATGGTGATTTTTGACATGTATAACGTCGATAGGCCTCTAAATTATAACCTTATCCCGAATTCATACAATAAATAAGCCATGATAAATATAACGTGATCAGTTATATTAGTGGTAGGATGGGTAAACTGTATCCCGAATT
This sequence comes from Candidatus Tisiphia endosymbiont of Ditula angustiorana, assembly GCF_964026425.1. Taxonomy (NCBI): domain Bacteria; kingdom Pseudomonadati; phylum Pseudomonadota; class Alphaproteobacteria; order Rickettsiales; family Rickettsiaceae; genus Candidatus Tisiphia; species Candidatus Tisiphia endosymbiont of Ditula angustiorana. The sequence continues at coordinate 1,112,031 of NZ_OZ032143.1, read as the reverse complement.
GAAGATCTAAATTTCGGAGACTTCGTATGTTAGCAAAGACTCATCCTATTTGGGATAAAGACTACGAACGGATGTCATAAGGATTAACCTTGAGTATGTAGCATATCCTGTTGTTAACTATAAATCATGAGGCTAGCGTAACTAGTGATTTGGGCAGTATTATTTATCAGGAGTGTAAATGGCATCTTCAAGCCTCTTACTTAGCGAGGACGTTCTGACTTGCAAACTTGCTAATTTGCTGTACAATTTATCACATTGAAATTGATGGAATATATTTACAACATATATTGATATAATTAACAACTTGTAAATTGTTATAGTAAGTTATAAACTATCAAATGCAATAGATCGAGTACAAGTCTTTTTGATTCAAACTAATATTATGCAACAATTAATACAACAATTCAAACCGTTCATTATTGCTATTATTATGTTTTTATTTTTTAATATTGGTTTTTATATTTACCTTTTACATCTACAAAAAGAAAAAGAGAAATTAATGCTTACTGGTTATTTAGATAGTGTTGGTAGTTTATTATTTCATGATTTAACAACAGTCTTCAACAAATCTAGCGATAATAAAACCTTTTTTTATTTAAAAATTTTTCAAGAACAAATAATGGTATAAGCGAGAATACAATAAAAAATAAACCATATACAATTTCTATCAGAAATTCAGCAGAAGATTTCATATTTGATTTACAAGAACTAAGGGAGAATTTAAATAGAATATTCCCCAATTTCATAGGTTATGCAATTATAATCAATGATTATAGTGTTGCATTTGGTTTAGACTATAAGCAAAATTTTAATATAATAAAAGATTATCAAATTGATTTAAACACAGTTTTAACCATAAAAGTTGGAGTTAACAAAAATTCTAGTTTTTATCTTTTGAATAGAAGAAAAATATATAAAAATACTTTGATAACGGCTATTTCAACTTTTTTATTTGTTTGTTATTTTTGTATTTGTATTTAAAAATAACAAAAATAATAGAAGAAAGATTGTCCATATTAGAACATGACTTACACGAAGAAAGGAAGATTAATAATACGCTACTGAGCAACAAAAAAATTAATCAAAAACTAAAGAAGCTCTTTATAAAAAAAGCAACTGAGATGTATATCAAGCAAGAAATGGGGATAATACTAGGTAATGAGAAAATAATTCAGAATATATCCCCAAGTGACTATTTATTTCCAATGTGCTTATATGATACATCTCCTGAAAAAATAAATATAGTAAATTTAACTAAGTCTTTAAAAGAATATTTTTCACCTTATTTTATTAGAGTAGCTTTAAAGATAAAAAAAACTATAGATACAATTAACATTAATTGTGCGACCGAAGTTTTTTATCAGTTAATTTTTAGCCTTATTTTTAATTTAATGGAATTTATGGATAGACAAAGTGAAGTTCCTAAAATAATGGAAATAAGATTTACCGAAAAAAAAGTTATTATTGAATATGACAGTTTCCCTTTAAACGAAGAAAGAATGGTTGATATATCTGAAACTATAGTGTTAGAATATATGGATGTATTTCTACTTAGCTGTCGTAAAATATTCAAATCTCTAAAGGAGCATAAGTTTGAGTACAGTGTATCTTCTACTGATGAATCTAATATAGTTGAGATTATTTATCCTATAGTAATAAATAAATCAGTACAAAAACAAGAGCAAGTGTTAGATTTTGCTAAATATGTGAATAATATTAGAAAGAAAAAATGAAAAAATATTTATTAATAATAATGGTATTAATAATGCCTTATACATCAGTTGCTCAAGCAGAAATATCCAATCTTGTTATACCAGTAAGCTATTTTGTAGATCATGTTAAACAATTAACTTTAGTTAAGAATAATTTGATCAAGTATAGACAAACAAGTCTCGTTGGCATTAGTGGTATGGGCAAGACTCAGCTTGCGAGAATGTACACCTATGAGAATAAAAATAATTATGATCTTATTTGGTTCATTGATTGCAATTTAGATATTAATGAAGAGTTTCTAAAACTAGCAAAATCAATTAATGAAAAAGCTAAGACTAATTTAATATCAGAAGATGTAAGAACAGTAAAAAAAGAAGTATTGTCTTACTTATCTAGTAAGAAAAAATGGTTGTTAGTATTTGATAATTTAAAGATCAAAGAAAATCATAAGGTGCAAGAATTTGTTAATTGGGAACATAATGGTCATGTTATCTTTGCTTCCCAAGACAGTGAACTATTAGCTAATACAGTCAAAATGACGGCATTTGAAAAAAATGATGCTATTACTCTTGCTAATAATATTTTAGAAAAAGATGATCCTAAACTAGCAGAATTTTTAGTTCAAGAATTTGTTGGTTATCCTATATTGATAGTACAAGGTACACAGTTATTGAACCAAGTACCGGGTTTAAATCAAGAAGAATATAAAAAGAGGATACGAGATTCTGCTGATAAAATTAAATTAAATATTACTTTAGCAATTAAGGAATTAAAGCCAAATGCTAAAAGATTACTGAATAAGATAGCTTTAATCAATAACCAAGCTTTTTCCAAGGAACTATTGAAGATTATTGCTGATGACAAAAACACCATTGATGATGATATTTATCAACTGTCTAAATTTGCTTTAATTTCTAATACTGATCCAAATGAAACCAATCCTGTTTTTGAAATGCATGATGTTATTGCTAATAAGATCATGGAACTAAATGGAAATAAGAATAATAAAAGTTATCTAGAAGATATTATTACTAAGTTAATGGATGGAATACCAAAAAATGTACTTAAGGGACGTATTTTTAGAAACACAAAAACCATTAGGGAAAACATGGAAATAATTCTAAAGAACGCACAAAAATATAATATAAAGTATAAAGTGATGGAATTAAGATTTCATGTACTTAATAGTTATCTTAATATTTTTGATTATTATAATGCAGAAAAACTAGTTGAGTGGTTTAATAAAAATGATAAAGAGGGTAAATTAAAATTATTATTTATGAATAATAATGAGAAACGCATATATGCTGGGTATTTAGGATTAATAGCTGCATATTATAAAAGCAAATATTCAGATTATAATGTAACACTTGAATATTATAAAAAAGCACAAGAAGTTTTTAAAGGTATAAAAGGGTATAATTCTTATAGATACAATATATTGTATAACTTAGCATCGACCTATACTATATTAGGGCAAATTCAAAAGGCACAAGAAAATATTCAGATAATTGAAAAGATGTTTAGTGATGGTTTAGTAGACGAAAGTGAACTTTTTTATATATATGTTGCGAAAGCAAAATTGCTTTTTACTTTAGGAGAATATACTAAAGCATTAGAACAAATCAATGGTGCTGTAAATGTATTTCTCAGTAATAGGCTAGGCTGCACCAAGATAATTTATTATTTACGAATAGTTATGTACTTAGAGCTGAGATATTAAATGCTCTTAGCCAATATAAAGAAGCCTATGCTCAAGTTAAACAATTATATAATATGCATAAACCCTCTAAAAAAGATGATCATGAAGTATTTGGTCGCATTTTTATCCAAATGTCAAGAGCAGAGCTAGGTTTAGGTAATACTAATAAAGCTATAAACTATGCCAGCAAGGCTAAAACCATATTCATTAATGACCCAGCTAGACCTAATAAAGATATCAGCATTTCATCAGACACATATTTAGCAAAGGCTTTTGTTGCAGAAGGAGATGCATTAGCAGCTCTTGGTCAGAATGAAAAGGCGGCTGAATCCTATGCTTCAGCAGAAGTATTATATTATAATAATTATCGGGACAATATGAAAAATGTCGATGAAGTAAGCTACCTGTATTGGGCTGCAGCAAAAGCGACTTGCAATTTACCAAATAAATTTTGGTATATAAAATTTAGCACCCAACTCATAGAAAAATTTGGTGCAACCCACTTTAGAAGTATAGATCTTTTGAGTAAGTGTAAAAACTAATAACAATTTGATAAAATATTCACTTTTGCCCCAAATTTACTTTTTTTGTATGCGTTGTTGTAATATCCAATTAATAAACCTTTTCTCTAGTTCTTTTTTGGGTTCGGGTTTCGAGTAATTAAACACTTCTAACATAATATTGACTAGGGTGTGTCATCAATTGAGCCAAATTACCATGGAAGCCATATAAACAGCACCCAAAAAGTTCTGAGATGTTTTGTCATATCGTGTTGCAATAGCTCTATATTGCTTCAATTTTGCAAAAAAGTTCTCAATCAAATGCCTAGCTTTATATAGGTCCTTATCATACTTAGCTGGATTCACACGATTCTTCTTTGGGGGAATCACAGCTATACATCCCTTATCTTTCAGCTTATCTCGCATACGTACATCGGCATCATAAGCCTTATCAGCAAGTACAGCATCCGCTTTCGTCAATTCATTCATCAAAACATCAGATCCTTGCAAATCATGAGCTTGACCCGGGGTAAGATGGAATCCCGTTGGATTCCCTAGAGCATCACATGTGGCATGGATTTTAGTACTCAGCCCCCCTTTACCTCGTCCAATTGCTTGGTCATCATCTAACTCTTTTTTTTAGCACCGGCACTATGTTGATGAGCCCTAACAATGGTTGAATCAATCATGGCATACTCGTTATCAGCATCTTCAGCCAGCATCTCAAAAACCTTTTTCCACACACCTGTCTTGCTCCACCTTGAATGACGTAGGTGAATCACTCGAAAATCTCCAAAACGTTCAGGTAGGTCTCTCCAAGGTATACCAGCCCTATATCGATACAAGACTGCTTCTACAAATAGGCGATTATCCTTGGCTGTTACACCAACAGACTCTTCCCTTCCAGGTAGCTTATCTTTAATCCGATCCCATTGATCGTCACGTAGAGCATATCGACGCATAGAGAAAATTTATCCTTAATTTTTTCTCTATTACACAACAAATAAACGCTCCTGTCAACTTAATTGATGACACACCCTAGATCGACTTCAGTAACTTCTAACTTAAGGTTTTTTATCTCTTCTATTACAGTCTTAAGTACTTTTTCCATCAATTCAAAATCATCATTATTTAAATAATTTTTTGTTTCAATAAAGGGATTATACGTCAGTTTGGGATAAGATATAGATGAAATAGTAATAGATAAAAGGATTGTCAAAAAGGAGTGCCTGCAGTATTTATATTTTTAAACAAAAAAACAAACTACAGGCATGAAAAAAGATATCACAGAATTATATAGTTTTATAGATGATTTTTGTAAAATTTATTTGGAGTATGAACAGAGAAAGTTATTACCATCAAATAAGCAGAGAAATCGCTGTTGTAGCATGAGTTTAAGTGAAATGTTAACAATAATAATTATGTTTCATACATCCTATGCTAAGAATTTTAAATTTTTCTATAAAAGTTATATAGAGTGCATGCATAAGGATGATTTCCCTAAAGCCTTGAGTTATAATAGATTTGTTGAATTAATGGCACGATTATTCATACCGCTAAATATGTTGATTCATTTGTTGTTTGGTGAGGAAACAGGTATTTATTTTATTGACTCTACAACGATTAAAGCTTGTCACAATAAAAGGCGTTATAGCAATAAAGTTTTTAAAGGATTAGCCAAACATAGTAAATCCTCTATGGGGTATTTTTATGGTTTTAAATTACATGTAATAATCAATAATAAAGGGGAGTTTATGGCATTAAAAGTGACCAAAGGCAATGTAGATGATAGGATTCCAGTACCGGAGTTAACAAAAAGATTAACTGGAATTATAGCAGCTGATAAAGGTTATATTAAGCAAAATTTGTTCTTAAATTTATATGAAAGAGGCTTAAAAATGATTCATGGAATTAAGAAGAATATGGAAAATAAATTAATGGATTTGAAAGAAAAAATCTTACTTCGAAAGCGTAACTTAATTGAAACAGTTTTTGATTATCTAAAAAATAAAATGAACCTTGAACATACTAGGGTGTGTCATCAATTAAGTTGACAGGAGCGTTTATTTGTTGTGTAATAGAGAAAAAATTAAGGATAAATTTTCTCTATGCGTCGATATGCTCTACGTGACGATCAATGGGATCGGATTAAAGATAAGCTACCTGGAAGGGAAGAGTCTGTTGGTGTAACAGCCAAGGATAATCGCCTATTTGTAGAAGCAGTCTTGTATCGATATAGGGCTGGTATACCTTGGAGAGACCTACCTGAACGTTTTGGAGATTTTCGAGTGATTCACCTACGTCATTCAAGGTGGAGCAAGACAGGTGTGTGGAAAAAGGTTTTTGAGATGCTGGCTGAAGATGCTGATAACGAGTATGCCATGATTGATTCAACCATTGTTAGGGCTCATCAACATAGTGCCGGTGCTAAAAAAAAGAGTTAGATGATGACCAAGCAATTGGACGAGGTAAAGGGGGGCTGAGTACTAAAATCCATGCCACATGTGATGCTCTAGGGAATCCAACGGGATTCCATCTTACCCCGGGTCAAGCTCATGATTTGCAAGGATCTGATGTTTTGATGAATGAATTGACGAAAGCGGATGCTGTACTTGCTGATAAGGCTTATGATGCCGATGTACGTATGCGAGATAAGCTGAAAGATAAGGGATGTATAGCTGTGATTCCCCCAAAGAAGAATCGTGTGAATCCAGCTAAGTATGATAAGGACCTATATAAAGCTAGGCATTTGATTGAGAACTTTTTTGCAAAATTGAAGCAATATAGAGCTATTGCAACACGATATGACAAAACATCTCAGAACTTTTTGGGTGCTGTTTATATGGCTTCCATGGTAATTTGGCTCAATTGATGACACACCCTAGACATAGATCACCAATAAATGCCTTTGTCCATATATTATCTACTCTTGTTGCTTATTCATTAAAGAAAAATAAACCTTCAACAAAATTTGATTTTAATCTACATGTTCTCAATATCCTTATCCCGAATTGACGTTATTTGGAAGCAAGTGCAGAGAAACGATCTGAATATTTAGAAAAGGTCAGTAAATATGACAAAGAGCAAATAGTATATCTTGATGAAAGTGGTATAGATAGGACTATTTGCCAAGATAGAGGTTGGGGTAAGATAGGAGAATTGTTGCTAGGACAAAAAAGTGGTAAACAGTATCAAAGAACTAATATCATAGCTGGTTTGGTAAATAATAAGCCGATAGCCCCTTTTGTGTTTAATGGAACTTGTAATACAGAACTATTTAATAATTGGGTTGAGAAGTTTTTAATTAAAGAATTAAAAGCAGGACAGGTTGTAGTACTGGATAATGCTAGTTTCCATAAATCAAAGAAGACGAAAGAATTAATAGAATCAGTAGGTTGTAAGGTTATTTTTTTACCCCCATATTCACCAGACTTAAATCCAATAGAAAAATTTTGGGCTAATATGAAAAAATGGATTAAAAATAAGATAACAGAAACTAGTAAATTATTCGAAGCTATTTCTATGTTCTTTGTCACCTAATTCAATGTATTTTACTATATAGTAATAAAATATTTAAGGGGCTAGCAAAACATAGCAAATCATCGATGGGTTATTTTTATGGGTTCAAGTTACACTTAATTATTAATGAAAAAGGACAATTTATAGCATTAAAAGTGACCAAAGGCAATGTAGATGATAGGATTCCAGTACCTGAGTTAACAGATGGTTTAACTGGAGTTATGTATGCAGATAAAGGATATATTAAGCAAAACTTATTCGTCAGTTTATATGAAAGAGGATTAAAAATGGTACATGGGATTAAGAAAAATATGCCAAATAAATTAATGGATTTAAAGGAGAAGATTATGCTAAGAAAACGTAATTTAATTGAAACAGTTTTTGATTATTTAAAGAACAAAATGAACCTTGAGCATACTAGACACAGATCACCTATAAATGCTTTTGTTCATATACTTTCTACACTAGTTGCCTATGGGCGATGTGAGGTTATATATATGATTGTTTAACTATGAAAATTGATTAAACCTGTTGTTCTACCAACAGTAGCCTACTGGTACATGCATTGAAGTAATTCTTTGTTTGAAGCTACCAGGACAATGTACTCGGCTTTTAAAGAGAATCTAAGCTGTGAGGTAAAGATTAAACTGCAAGCATCATGTGGTTAGAGGCTAGGCTTAGATGGTATGGTTAACATATGTGAACTATTGATAAATGTCGTTACAGTCGTAAGGAGCTAAAGATGCTGATAAGCTCTGTCCAAAAGGATAAGTGATCTGGTTATTGTGCTATAGGCTCACGATACGTAGACTTTATGATCACCGGCAGAAAGGTAGAACCTAACCTATCTATGTCATATATATAGAACACAGTAAGCCTGTATTTCTTCCCGGACTGGGAAAGTAAGCCGTAAGGTAAACTGATAGGGATGCAGGTAGAGGAGAGACGGAGAAAGCGAAGGCTGTTTTGTAATGAGGCAGATAAGGGTTGTAACATTATCCTACGCGAAAGCGGGCAGACTTCCGTTATGGTCTCTTATTACGAGAGAATTTGATGAAACTTTTAAAGGAGAAAAGCAAATGGTGGTTACAAATCAAATTGTAGCTAGTGCATCTACTGACAGCAATGTGAGTTGGCACAGTATTAACTGGAGTCGATGTAACAGAGTTATTAGAAGTCATCAGATGCGTATCGTAAAAGCAATACAGGAAGGTAGATGGGGTAAAGTTAAAGCTTTACAACGACTATTAACCCATTCTTTTAGCGGCAAAGCTCTTGCAGTTAGAAGAGTGACTGAGAATCGAGGAAAAAGAACTGCGGGTGTAGATCAAGAAATTTGGCATACACCTGATCTTAAATCTCAGGCAATAATAAACTTGAGGCAACATGGTTATAATCCATCCCCTCTTAGAAGGATTTATATACCAAAGGTGAATGGTAAGAGACCACTTGGTATACCTACTATGAAAGATAGAGCTATGCAAGCTCTTTATAAGCTAGCATTAGAACCAGTTGCAGAAACAACAGCAGATAGACATTCGTATGGGTTTAGAGCAGAAAGATCAGCTGCAGATGCCATAGAACAGTGTTATATAGTCCTTTCTAGGAAATGCGCTGCTCAATGGATACTGGAAGCTGATATTGAAGGATGTTATGATAACATTAGTCATCAATGGCTTCTAGATAATATTCCAATGGATAAAACCATATTAAGAAAATGGCTAAAAGCTGGATATATGGAAGCTGGTAATATCTACCCTACTGAATCTGGCACTCCGCAAGGTGGCATCGCTTCAGCATTACTTGCGAATATGACTCTAAGTGGATTGGGTAAGTTACTAGCTGAAAAGTTTCCGATGAAAATATCCTCAAGAAAACCGGCTCATAAGATCAACTATATTATCTATGCTGATGATTTTATTATCACAGGTCGATCCAAGGAACAATTAGAGAATCTTGTTTTACCTATTGTAGAGCAATTTTTACAAGAGCGAGGATTGAAGCTATCTAGTACTAAAACCAAAATTACTCATATTGATCAAGGTTTTGATTTCTTAGGACAGAATGTACGGAAATATAATGGCAAGTTTCTTATCAAGCCATCTAAAAACAACTTACAAAACGTCATAAGAAAGATAAGGAAAATTGCTAAGATAATAAGATGATCAAACAAGTTTTATTGATAACTATGCTCAACCCTATTATCAGGGGTTGGACTTTATATCATAGACATATAGTTGCTAAAGAGAGTTTCAGTAAATTAAGGCACGAGATATTTAAGATTGTATGGCGATGGTCTAAACGTCGGCATCCAAATAAGAGTAGTAACTGGGTTAAGAATAAGTATTTTAAGTTTATAAGAGGTGATGCTTGGAGATTTGCTTGTATAGCTGACAAGCCAAAATTAGGGGAAGAACCAATTATTTATAAGCTTATTGACCCAGCTAAACTACCTATTAAGCGACATGTAAAGATTTTGTCCGAAGCTAATCCATATGATAAGCAATGGGATGATTATTTTGAAAAAAGATTAAAACATAAAATGTATGAATCTTTATCAGATAACAGAAAATTATTAAGTCTATGGAATAAGCAAAAAGGTAAGTGTCCGAATTGCACGCAAATCATCACATTAGAAACAGATTGGGATATACATCATGTTATCCCAAAATCAAAAGGTGGTGATAATAGGAGCTCAAATTTGATGATGCTACACATCAATTGCCATAAACAGATCCATAATCGGAGATTCAATGTTGAAGCTGGTTCTAAATAAATTGGGCTTTAAGAGGCTTGAGCCGTATGATGCGAAAGTATCCTGTACGGTTCTTAGGGGATGGGAGAAAGGTAACTTTCTTTCATTACCCGACTCTCTTAAGAAAAATAAACCTTCTATAAATTGCAATCTCGACTTCCCTCTAAATTATAACCTTATCCCGAATTGACGTGTACTATAAAATCTCCTATTTTTTTATTATCTAAATGATTGTCTAAAGGAGCATCTAAAATTTTTTGTAATTGATCCAAGTGTTGTTGTTTAATATTAGTGTCATCTGATGAATTAGTAGCTGATGAACTAGTAACTGATGAATTAGTAGCTGGTGAGCCAATAGCTGATGAGCTAATATTTCTAGACGGTTTTGTAGAGTGTTGATGTTTTTTTGACTTTGCCATATAAATAAACTAATGTAAATTAAACATTGATCCAGAAGCACTTAATAAAAAATAAAATAACAAAAATTACAATTTATTATGTAATTATGTAATAGTTAATATTATTTAATTATATAATACTTAAAGTATATTATCAATATTACTATATGTCGTATTATCTAGGGTATATCTTCGGTTCTAACATAATCCTTTTAGTTTAAGATTAACCAATTAAATTAATAAATGGAGAAATTGAATTATGGCAAAATTTACAATAAAAGAAGAAGAGGTTACTAGGGTGTGTCATCAATTGAGCCAAATTATACTCGATGAAAATCAACAATTGCGTTGTTGTTGTCCAAGACCTGCGGTGCTCACGTACTAATGTACGCTGTGCTCCTCGGCTTGGACACTCCTAGCACTTGTTGATTTTGATCTTCGTCTACCAACTCTTCATTTACGAGCAGTATACCATGGAAGCCATATAAACAGCACCCAAAAAGTTCTGAGATGTTTTGTCATATCGTGTTGCAATAGCTCTATATTGCTTCAATTTTGCAAAAAAGTTCTCAATCAAATGCCTAGCTTTATATAGGTCCTTATCATACTTAGCTGGATTCACACGATTCTTCTTTGGGGGAATCACAGCTATACATCCCTTATCTTTCAGCTTATCTCGCATACGTACATCGGCATCATAAGCCTTATCAGCAAGTACAGCATCCGCTTTCGTCAATTCATTCATCAAAACATCAGATCCTTGCAAATCATGAGCTTGACCCGGGGTAAGATGGAATCCCGTTGGATTCCCTAGAGCGTCACATGTGGCATGGATTTTAGTACTCAGCCCCCCTTTACCTCGTCCAATTGCTTGGTCATCATCTAACTCTTTTTTTTAGCACCGGCACTATGTTGATGAGCCCTAACAATGGTTGAATCAATCATGGCATACTCGTTATCAGCATCTTCAGCCAGCATCTCAAAAACCTTTTTCCACACACCTGTCTTGCTCCACCTTGAATGACGTAGGTGAATCACTCGAAAATCTCCAAAACGTTCAGGTAGGTCTCTCCAAGGTATACCAGCCCTATATCGATACAAGACTGCTTCTACAAATAGGCGATTATCCTTGGCTGTTACACCAACAGACTCTTCCCTTCCAGGTAGCTTATCTTTAATCCGATCCCATTGATCGTCACGTAGAGCATATCGACGCATAGAGAAGATTTATCCTTAATTTTTTCTCTATTACACAACAAACAAACACTCCTGTCAACTTAATTGATGACACACCCTAGAATAATTATAATTAGAATTAATATAATCGTAATTAATATCATAATTTTCGTGACCATAAAAACTTATCATTATTTTGCTAACAATTTTTTTATTCTTTAAACTTTTTACAAGCTCCTCTGCTTCATTATGATACAAAAAAGTGTAACCAAGCGTTATTTTGGTTAGAGTCCTATTAAATTCTAAAGCCTTGCAAAGTTGAAAAGCCCCATTAGCACCAATATAATTATCATTGAGATGTATTCGCTTGAGAGTTCTATTATTTGCTAAAAATTCAGCTAGTATGTCTGCTCCTTGATCGCTAATATCATTATGTGCAAGGTTTATTTCGTCCAAAGTAGCCGAGTAACCAACTCTCATTACTGAGAGTCAGTCCTCTAAGAACCGTGCTTGCAACTTTTATTGCACACGGCTCAAGTTCTAGGTAAGGCAGCATTGCCACCCAGCAGTTTTATACTCAACTCAGGACTAAGATCATCCACTGTTAGTCTAATATTGTCCGTCTTATCCCTGTGTTTAAAGTAATCTTTAAACACAGGATTAAATGGACTTACTTCACTCCTGATTTTAATGTGCCGTCTTATAGAAGTTTCACTTGCTTTGTATAGGTAGAGAGGAATTTTATTTCCTTTCTTATCTTTAACCATAGCATGAAAATTCCAATTATTTAGCCCACGTCTAATGTAGTATTTCTTAGTAGTCCAAGATTTACTTTTATTAGGGTGTCTTCGTAATATCCAGGACTTAAGTATTGTATAAACCATGTAATCCACATATGAGAAAGCCCTCGACGACACAGCATTACGAAAATAATTAGCCCATCCCCTTATTTTAGGGTTTAATAGGTTTATCAAATCTTCTGTCTTTGCTGAATAATTATCTTTAATTTTACTCCTAATGTCCTTTAGAAATACTTTAATATTTTCCTTTGCAGGTTTTATTAATAGTTTTCCTTTATACTTACGTACATTAAAACCTAAAAAATTAAAACCTTCGTCGATGTGGGTTATTTTAGATTTCTCTTGCGATAGCTCTAATCCTCTTTCTGCTAGGAATTCTATTACAATTGGTATTACCTTTTCTTTTAGCACTTCAGGTGAACTTCCTGTAATAACAAAATCATCCGCATAAGAGATAAAGTTGATCTTTTCTTTGACTCTCATTCTTATATTGCTGCTTCTGATTTTCTGTTCGATTCCAGATAATGCCATCAATGCTAAAGTTGGCGAAATAATACTTCCTTGACCAGTTCCAAGCTCTGTGGGATATAACCTTTGCTTTTCCATAAATCCAGCTTTTAGAAATTTCCTAAGGATTTGTTTATCCATAGGAATATTTTCTAGTAGCCATTGATGTGAGATTTTATCAAAGCAGGCATGTATGTCCCCCTCAAAAATCCATTCAGCAGATCGCTTTCTAGATAGTACAGTAAAGCATTGTTCACTTGCATCTTTCGTGGATCTTTTCGGTCTGAAGCCGTAGGAATTTAAGTCAGCTCTTTCTTCTGCTATTGGTAGTAAAGCTATGTGCCACAGGGCTTGCATTGCTTTATCTCTCATAGTTGGGATTGAAATTGGTCTAAATTTTCCTTGTTGCTTCTTAGACGCATATATCCTCCTTGACGGTAATGGTTTATATCCATGTCGCTTAAGTGATAGAGCAGCTTGTATTTTCTGTTTTGATGTTTTCCAAATAATACCATCAACACCAGGTGTTTTGCCACCTTTATTGAGTACAACTCTTTTTACCGCTAAACATTTAGCATAAAATGAGCAAGTCAGGATTCTCTGCAAGGCTTTCACCCTACCTTTCTTCCCTTCTCGTTCTGCCTTAGCAATACGCATTTGTAGTCGAGTTACTTGCTTATCAATCTTCTGCCATGAGAGATCATCCCATGTTTTAGCTGTAAGAGCTGAAGAGGCATCAGTAAATATTGCTATTTCTGTCATTTGCGTTTCTTCATTATTTCGATTCTCCAAATTTTCTTGCTATCTAGAACCAGCTGGACGTAGGCACACTTTCGTGTCTGATCATTTGACCAGTATCTGCCTCATTACAAAGCAGCATTAGCTTTTTCCAGCATCCCAAACCTGCACGATTATCAGTATCCCTCACGAGATGCATTCCTAAAGATTGCTCTTTAGGAATCGTACAGGGTTTCCACGTTCCATGTTAGAAGTATGCCGGGTTAGGTGTCTGCTTTCGACCGGGAAATATAATGACCACGAGAATGTATAATAAATGCATTGCTCCGATTTCCATTACCATTTTGGTTCAAGTGTATCAACGACTTTCACTTGTTTATATTTACGATCTTTATCACAGATTCAGTTGCCTTCACCATACCGGCTTGCTTGCACTCACCCAATATGTCGTTATCAGGAGGAACATCTTCTCGCGATTCAGTCCCCACATAATTGCTTATGTTTCGTTACTTTGTCAGGGTCGCTGCTTTATTCAGACCCCTAGCATCATCCGGTGGTACGAATGGTCCTCTCTGAAGCGGAGGACAACTCCTTAACATAGCCTCGTGTCGCAGTTATTAATATTTAACGCTTTGACAAGGTGATTTACTCCTTCATAGTTAATATTGTTGTTGCTTAGGTCTATTTTGGTTACTATGTTGTTGTCTTGCAAAAACTTTGCAACTATCTTTGCTCCCTCATCGTCAATATTGTTATTGTGAAAATTTATGTGGGCTACCGTTTCACTATTTTTTAAAGCTTTGCTAAGTAGCTTGATATTACTACCAATATTATGTTTGCTAAGATTTAGATAGGTCAATTTTTTATCATTTTGTAGTTTTTTCTTAGCTTGTTCTAGTTCAAAAGAAATATCACTTGTTAATTTATCTTGTTTATTATTTTTTTGTTGATTTTTAATATTGCTCGCCATACAATTAGCTCCTATTTTTTGCTCTTTTAGAAAATAGACACTGAGGTTAGATTTAAAAATTTTCCGATTCTTTGCTTCTAACCTCGGTGCTTGAACACCACACCACGTGGGTCACTACTAATATACTACCCTAATCACTAACAGAGTCCAGAGAAGTTTTAACACCTAGGGTATTTTTTATGAAATTCGATACGTCTGCAGTAAAATGGAGACAGTGACTGAAATTATTGTTATAGTTCGGGGCTAAATAGCTATAGTAAAGCTTAATTAACTTTTCTGTAATAAAGTTTAATAGTTTTTTCCTTAGTGTAAACACCTTCTTATACTCTTTTATCCAGCTAGAATTGTGTTTATGACAAGGCACTAACCAAAGAGTTATAAACTTTTGTGGTAAAAGTTAAAAGTTGAGTTTTTGTTTACGTAAGCTGCAAATTCCTCAAAACTTTTTACTAGCTGACTTTCCTGTACTGTAGCACTTTGTTCCTTATAATACTATACCTGATAAATATATAAAAGTGCTTGTATTTCTGCTTTACTATGACTACCCGCTATCGGCTGACGCTACTTGTTGCTCTATAATTAAATAATTATAAAAAGTTTTTAATAGTATTTCTTTTTTAATTTCTATGCTTAAATTATCAACTGTTTCATTTAAAAAATTGGCTGTTTTAATTTGGCAAAGAAATTTCCATTATTAGAAAAGTCAATTATTATTCTTTTTCTTGTTCTAATTGAGTTTTTCTTTTCCCAATTATCTTGATATTGTGTACATTCATTATTATCAAAATCATTCATATCTTTGTTCAACAGAGTTAAGATAAAATATCAGTGTTAGTTTCCAAAAAACCATTTGAATTTGCTGCCCACATTCTTGCATAAAGACCATTTTTAGCAACTAATTCACTATGCGTTCCATCCTCAACTATTTTACCGTTATCCAGCACTAATATTCTATCCATATTAAGTAAAGTAGAGATTCTATGTGCAATAATTATGCTGGTTTTAGCTTTGGCAAAATTGATTAAAAAATCTCGTATAGCATTTTTAGTGATTGCATCTAAACTTGATGTTGCTTCGTCCATAACCAAGATAGGGGCATTTTTTTAAATAGTTCTAGCAATAACCATTCTTTGTCTTTGTCCACCTGATAGCTTCATTCCTCTTTCACCAACTAATGTATAACGTCAATTCGGGATAAGGATATTGAGAACATGTAGATTAAAATCAAATTTTGTTGAAGGTTTATTTTTCTTTAATGAATAAGCAACAAGAGTAGATAATATATGGACAAAGGCATTTATTGGTGATCTATGTCTAGTATGTTCAAGGTTCATTTTATTTTTTAGATAATCAAAAACTGTTTCAATTAAGTTACGCTTTCGAAGTAAGATTTTTTCTTTCAAATCCATTAATTTATTTTCCATATTCTTCTTAATTCCATGAATCATTTTTAAGCCTCTTTCATATAAATTTAAGAACAAATTTTGCTTAATATAACCTTTATCAGCTGCTATAATTCCAGTTAATCTTTTTGTTAACTCCGGTACTGGAATCCTATCATCTACATTGCCTTTGGTCACTTTTAATGCCATAAACTTCCCTTTATTATTGATTATTACATGTAATTTAAAACCATAAAAATACCCCATAGAGGATTTACTATGTTTGGCTAATCCTTTAAAAACTTTATTGCTATAACGCCTTTTATTGTGACAAGCTTTAATCGTTGTAGAGTCAATAAAATAAATACCTGTTTCCTCACCAAACAACAAATGAATCAACATATTTAGCGGTATGAATAATCGTGCCATTAATTCAACAAATCTATTATAACTCAAGGCTTTAGGGAAATCATCCTTATGCATGCACTCTATATAACTTTTATAGAAAAATTTAAAATTCTTAGCATAGGATGTATGAAACATAATTATTATTGTTAACATTTCACTTAAACTCATGCTACAACAGCGATTTCTCTGCTTATTTGATGGTAATAACTTTCTCTGTTCATACTCCAAATAAATTTTACAAAAATCATCTATAAAACTAGGGTGTGTCATCAATTAAGTTGACAGGAGCGTTTATTTGTTGTGTAATAGAGAAAAAATTAAGGATAAATTTTCTCTATGCGTCGATATGCTCTACGTGACGATCAATGGGATCGGATTAAAGATAAGCTACCTGGAAGGGAAGAGTCTGTTGGTGTAACAGCCAAGGATAATCGCCTATTTGTAGAAGCAGTCTTGTATCGATATAGGGCTGGTATACCTTGGAGAGACCTACCTGAACGTTTTGGAGATTTTCGAGTGATTCACCTACGTCATTCAAGGTGGAGCAAGACAGGTGTGTGGAAAAAGGTTTTTGAGATGCTGGCTGAAGATGCTGATAACGAGTATGCCATGATTGATTCAACCATTGTTAGGGCTCATCAACATAGTGCCGGTGCTAAAAAAAAGAGTTAGATGATGACCAAGCAATTGGACGAGGTAAAGGGGGGCTGAGTACTAAAATCCATGCCACATGTGATGCTCTAGGGAATCCAACGGGATTCCATCTTACCCCGGGTCAAGCTCATGATTTGCAAGGATCTGATGTTTTGATGAATGAATTGACGAAAGCGGATGCTGTACTTGCTGATAAGGCTTATGATGCCGATGTACGTATGCGAGATAAGCTGAAAGATAAGGGATGTATAGCTGTGATTCCCCCAAAGAAGAATCGTGTGAATCCAGCTAAGTATGATAAGGACCTATATAAAGCTAGGCATTTGATTGAGAACTTTTTTGCAAAATTGAAGCAATATAGAGCTATTGCAACACGATATGACAAAACATCTCAGAACTTTTTGGGTGCTGTTTATATGGCTTCCATGGTAATTTGGCTCAATTGATGACACACCCTAGTATTAATTCTTAGCAATGAAAAGAAGAGGCTACATCATAGTATACTGCTCGTAAATGAAGAGTTGGTAGACGAAGATCAAAATCAACAAGTGCTAGGAGTGTCCAAGCCGAGGAGCACAGCGTACATTAGTACGTGAGTACCGCAGGTCTTGGACAACGACAACGCAATTATTGATTTTCATCGAGTATATTGATGGCATTGATAAAGAGAGTATAGAAAAACTCATTAAATTTTTACAGAATGAAATAGCTGAGCTTGATAAAAAATTAAATGAGGTAATAGACGAATCAGAAGAGTTGAAAGAGAAGGTAAAAATATTAGAGAGTGTGCCTGGTATTGGTAAATGCGTAGGTAAAAAACTAATTAGTTTTTTACCTGAATTAGGAAATAAAAATTATAGTAGTAACGAATTGTCAGCAATTGTGGGAATAGCTCCTTATGCTCGTGATAGTGGTAATAAGCAAGGACGAAGATTTATTAGAGGTGGCAGGAAAATACCACGAGATGCTTTATACCTTACTATTACCCACAAATATTAGAGTTAGCTAATTGATAACCTTGAACTAGATCAAATAACCGTTGCCATCCTCTCCACAATACAATAGGACCAGGCTCTAGATCATTTTTTCTTGCTAAATACCCACCCAATTTAGCAACCCATATTATAGCATTTTTTATTGTAGGAATTGTATTATTAGGGGGAGCTGCTTTGTGTATCTTTACATACAAAACTCGCCATTCTTCTTCAGCTAATATTACACTACATGGTAGATTAGGATTAGTTCTGCCAATTAAAGTAATAAAAAAAATTCTCCAAGCAATTATGCTCATGATTGTCAAGTATTTTATTAATCTTTCTCCTGTTGCAAGTCTACATTGTTCAACCCTAAATCCAGATTTTAAAATTTTATGAAAAATTTCAATTCTCCATCTTAAACAATACCATCTTACTTTCTCTATAGCTTCTTCAAAATTATTGATAACTATATTGGTTAGTAACATCCATTCTAATGGTGTTGTTCCACTAGGGGGACGACGCTCAATAACATTGATGGCATATACTGGTAAATTTGGCAATGTTTCTGTTTTATGTCTTACATTGTTTACAGGAGGATTCATTATAAATTTTCCAAATCTAACTTCCAAATGTCTAATCCTATTAGCTTTATTTTCTTGACTAGTATCTTTAACTGCTATTTCTCCAGCACACTGGAAACCCGATACTACCTTCCACAAATATTGTCTATCTTTTTTGGAATATTTTGACTTTTTATTTATTTCTCTATCCTGTGCAGCTCTAACTAAAACTTTAGATTTCTGAGCTTGTGCCAATTCAAAAAAATCATATATATCAGCTTCTCTATCACAAACAGTTATAATTTGGGTATTACTATTATTCGTTGCATTAATAGTGTTCTGTAATGCATTAAGCCACTTCATACTTTCTTTATCTTTAATATGTACCGCATTACCATGACTAGTTTTTTTTAACTGTTGTATTTCTTCAGGCACTGCTGGTCTATTGTGAATCTTTTGATCCAACAACCCAAGTGCTAATCCATTGGTAGCAACCGCAAAGGCAGTATGCATTATCAGACCTTTACATTCAATATTTTTAACATTCTTTCCCTCTTTTCTTGATAACACACCCAATCCAGTAGTTTTTTTATGACTAGTATATGTGATATAACTAGTATCTTGTATAACAAGAACTTTATCATGCTCTTTGATTCTTTCTACTGCTTTAGCAATATGGGCTTCTAATATTTTTGATTCCTTAACATTATCGTTTTTAAAAAAACGATATGCTGCTTTTGTTTCTGCCCAATTTCCACATGCTTGATTAATTGAGCTTTCAGGTATATTTGCAAAATTATCAGCTATCTTTATTAACCTATTTGTCAGCCTTTTATCACCCAAAATAGCTCCACTAAATTCCTCGGTCAAATAATTATTTATTATTTCTTGACTCATACTATACCTCTACAATGTAATATTTTAATTGCAAATCAGTATATTATTTTTACTTCTTTTTCACCATTGTTATTTTGTGGGTAATAGTAAGGCTTTATACATGGCGGTATTGGCGGGGAAGAATGGTGTCAAGAATGGTTTTCAATATTTAAAAGCTTTATATGATAGGCTTGTTAACAATTTTAAACCTAAAAAGGTTGCTATAGTTGCATGCATGCGTAAACTACTTGAAGTGTGCCATAAACTTATTCAACAAAAACGTTGTTTTGTTATTTAGATAAATATTTTTTATTTTTTTGAAAATTTAGATAAAAGATAATTGCTGTTTTTGCATTCCTAAAAATATGAGCTTTTACCACGCTACTTGGTATAGAGTTCATTAATTTAGTAACAATGTCTTCTAAATAATTTTTATTATTCTTATCTCCATTTATTTCTACTATTTTCTGAGCAATAACATCGTGCATTTCGAAGATAGGATTAGTTTCATTTGGATCAGTATTGGAGATTAAAATGAATTTAGAGAGTTGATAAATATCATCATCAATGGTACTTTGATCATCAGTGATAAATTTTAGAAGTTCTTTTGAAAAAGATTGATTATTGATTAATGCTATTTTACTTAGTAATTTTTTTGTGTTAGGCATTAGTTCCTTGATTGCTAACGTAATATTTAGTTTAATCTTATCAGCAAATTGTTGAATTCTTTGCTTATATTCTTTCTTATCTAGACCTTGCACTTGGTTCAATAATTGTACCCCCTGCACTATAAGGATAGGGTAACCAACAAATTCTTGTGCTAGAAATTCTGCTGATTTTGGATCATTATTTTCTAAAATATTATTAGCAAGAGTAATAGCATCTTTCTTATCAAATGCTGTCATCTTAATTATACTGGGTAATCCATCACTATCTTGAGAACAAAATATAATATTACCGTTATGTTCCCAATTAATAAACTCTTGTATTTTCTGATTTTCTTTAACTTTTAAATTATCCAATACTAGCAACCATTTATCCTTACTGGATAAATAAGCCATTAGTTCTTTTTTTACTAAGGTTATATCTTCTGATATTAGATTAGATTTAAAAGTACTATTAATAGTTTTTGCTAGCTTCAACAATTCTTCATTAATATCTAAGTTACAGTCAATAAACCAAATAATATCATAATTCTGTCTGTTCTCATAAGAATACATTCTAGTAAGCTGAGTCTTCCCCATTCCACTAACACCTACTACACTTGCTTGTTTATATTTAGTTAAATTATTCTTGAGTAGAGTTAGTTGTTTGATGTGATTAATAAAATAAGTGACCGGTACAACAGAGTTGGATACTTGGTCTTGAGCAAGTGAAATACTGGACACAACTAATATTATTATTAATATATATTTCTTCATTTTTTCTTTCTGATACTATTTGAATATTTAGTAAAATCTAACCCTTGTTTTTGTACTGATTTATCTATTATTATAGGATAAGTAATTTCAACTATATTAGATTCGTCATCAGAAGATACACTGTACTTAAACTTATGCTCCTTTAGAGATTTGAATATTTTACGACAACTAAGTAGAAATACATCCATATATTCTAACACTATAGTTTCAGATAAATCCACCATTCTTTTTTCGTTTAAAGGAAAACTGTCATATTTAATAATAACTTTTTTGTTAGTAAAACTTATTTCCATTATTTTAGGAATTTCACTCTGCCTATCCATAAATTCCATTAAATTAAAAATAAGGCTAAAAATTAACTGATAAAAAACTTCGGTCGTACAATTAATATTAATTGTGTCTATATTAGTTTGTACCTTTAAGGCTATTGTAATGAAATAAGGAGAAAAATATTCTTCTAAATACTTAGTTAAATTTACTATATCTATTTCTTCAGGAGATGTATCGTATAAGCACATTGGAAATAAATAGTTACTTGGGGATATATTCTGAATTATTTTCTTATCACCTATACCCATTTCTTGCTTGATATACATCTCGGTTGCTTTTTTTATAAAGAGCTGCTTTAGTTTTTGATTAATTTTTTTGTTGCTCAGCAATGTACTATTAATCTTTTTTTCTTCGTATAAATCATGCTCTAATATATAAAGTCTCTCTTCCCTTCTTTTTTTTATTCTGAGGTAAACATACAAAAACAATGAGCAAATTAAAAAAGTCAAAACGACAGTTATAAAAGTATATTGGTACACTTTATTGTTGTTTAAAAGATAAAATTTAGAATTTTTGTTAATTCCTACTTTTATGGTCAAAACTGTGTTTAAATCAATTTGATAATCTTTTTTTAGATTTAAATTTTTTTTATAGTCTAGACCAAATGCAACACTATAATCATTGATTATGATTGCATAACCTATGTAATGGGGAAATATTTTATTTAAATTATCCCTTAGTTCTTGTAAATCAAATATAAACTCCTCTGCTGAATTTTTAATAGAAATTGTATATGGTGTGGTTTTTATTGTATTTTCGCTTATACCATTATTTGTTCTTGAAAAATTTTTAAATAGAAAAAAGGTTTTATTGTAGCTAGATTTGTTGAAGACTGTTGTCAAATCATGAGATAATAAACTACCAACACTATCTAAATAACCAGCAAGCATTAATTTTTCCTTTTCTTTTTGTAGATGTAAAAGGTAAATATAAAAACCAATATTAAAAAATAAAAAAACAATAATAGCAATAATGAACGATTTGAATTGCTGTATTAATTGTTGCATGATATTAGTTTGAACCAAACTTGTACTCAATCTATCTATTGCACTTCAAACTCAAACCTCATATAGATAGCAATAACATGTATTCATAATCTAGGCATATTTCCGTCTATATGCATTTAAAAATCATATCCAACTTAATTTTAACAATATCTACTAGTTGTTGTAAATCTTGTGTCTGTTTATCGCTTTCTCTTAGTCCATGTCTTGTTTTTCAAGCGCTATTACTAATTATAAGTTTATGATGTTTCAACTTCTTTAGTAATTAAAGATCGTATCAATGCATTAACCGCTTGCTGCTGCTCTGAACTACGAATTTTCATAAAATTCTTTGAAACCTCTATGTACATATGCTGATTTTCAACAAATACTGGCTGTACAGTATCAGCATCTTCTAAATCTTTATAAAAATACTCTATATTTTTATCTAGTGCTTTAGCAATAAGAACTAATCTACCTATTGATATTCTATTAATGCCCCTTTCGTATTTTTGTAACTGCTGCCCTGTTACTTCTACTATATCCGCCAATTGTTGTCGTGACAATCCTTTAGCAAGTCTTAGAGAATAAATCTTTTCTCCAATAAGTTGATCGATCTTATGTAAATAGTCATTTCTTCTTGCTATCATTTTTTTAACATTGATGGTATCATATCTTAAAAGCCTTCATTATACTTTTCAAGTTTTCTAAGATTATGCTATGATAAGTTACTTAGTGTGTCAATAATTTAATTTATTATTATAAAAGTAACCTTATTTTTGCCTTTGATATATCACTAATTTGTTGTTTATCAAAATTCTTCCAAATTTTAGGTTTGTCAATAATATATATTTATACTTTTTCTCAAATTAACGACGATTCCTTTCGCTTGTTACCTAGTTAATATCAATTATTTTTGCTCCTTGGTCTGTGGCGTAATATTGCTAGATATAGCGAACTCTCTAAATTCATCAAGTAGCATTTCTATAGTATACTTGCAGCAAAACTGCATAACTCTATTAAATTTTTTTGCTGGTATGAATTTATTTTATAAATTTGGGTTTCTACTATGCAAATATCACCGATTAATAAAAAAACTAGTTAAAAAAGTACCAGTCATATTATAACATTTGAAATATTAACAATAATGATAATTAATCGAAATGCAAAAGCCAAAAGTAGCGACCTTAAGTTCTGAAGAACGAGAAGAACTAATACAACATATTAAGGCAAGTTCATTAACAGGAGATGAACAGCAAGCGATAATAGAACTTGTGAAATTTTGTAACGAACTAATAGACAAGCTAGCATCATCAAATGTCAGTATAAATAAGCTTAAGGAAATGCTGATTGGTTTTAAGGCAGATAACAAAAAAAAGATAGTTCAGATTCATTAAAAGAACCGCCAAGTGAATCTGATAACGGGAATGGTGGTAATGAAGAAGAGTGCGATAAGCCCAAAAAGATAGATCGTAGTAATTGGCAAGGTAAATATGGGTTTGATGATTATAAGGATGCGAATACCAGCTATATTCTTTAAAACAATCAATAGTGCTGAGGTACATAGTGGTCTATATAGTATAGTAAAGACTTGTAGTGAGAATGAGATCAATGCCTTTAAATATTTAAATTGGCTACAAGAGCAGAGTAGCAAAGCAAAGAAGCATCCTGCGAATTATACCCCTTTTTCCTATGCAAGATATATGAATAATACGGAATTAATCAAGACAGCAGCTTAAATGACAGAACGCCAATCATTAGAGAGTTTGGCAGAACTAGGATCGCCATTATGAATAAGAATGTATAAGGTTCTATGGCAAATTTGATAAGATAAATTATCAGAAGGGAAGAGTTTTGCGGTAAATTTACCTTTGGATAGGCGTTTAGAGCATAGCCAAAAGCCTTGACCGTCAAAGGACAAAATTTTAATGGCAGTTCTGTTTTTATTATAGAATAAAAACAAGGAACCATTAAGAGGGTCAGAAGAAAGTTTTTGTCTACAAACAGCGATTAAGCCATCTATACCCTTGCGAAAATCGATGGCAATAGTGGCAACAAAAATAACTGACGCCGGGGTTAGTTGCAGCATAGAAATGTCTGAATTATGGTTTTTAGCTCTAGTGTTTGGATAATAAGCTTGGTACCATTTGGTTTAATAATGTGACAAGTATAGTAATTTTGTTTGGGGGCAGCTACAGGATCAGTAGCTATAGAATTTACTAGTTGAAATGGGACAAAATTAATATTTTGTTGTAGAGCTTGATTTGAAGTTGAGACAGGAGAAGTTTTGAGGGTAGGTTCATGGGCTTTTTTAATTGAACTAATTGTTGCTTTATTAATATTAAGATGTTTAGCTATCTCTTGGTAAGAATAATGATGGAGTAATTGGTGAACTAATTCCTTTAGATGGTTTGGTATGGGATCAAACTTGTTAGTTTTAGTTTGACGCCAAGCTTTAAATTGCTGAGCTACTTGCTCAATAGCACCAAACAAAATGCTAAGCATTATGTAATAACATAAACAAACTGTTGGTGGTGAGCTATGGTAAAAATAAAACCTTCTTTCAAACCAGTTTGTTAGGAGTAATTGATGGTATTTGCATAGTAGGAACCCAAATGTATAAAAAATTCATACTAGCAAAAAAATTAGATAAAGTTATGCAGTTTTGCTGCAAGTATACGTTGCTATAGTAGCTATGTATGCGTAAATTACTTGAAGTTTGTCATAAGCTTATTCAACAAAAACGCTTATTTGTTGTTAATCAATAATATTTTTTATTGATATAAAATACAGATAAAAAATATTTATTTTTTTAAAGATAATTGCTGTTGACAGATCAATTTTTTCATAATACATTTAATCGAACCGAGTTGCCAATTAATTTATAAGAGCAGAGCTAGGTTTATGAACGTTTGAGGTTAATTTGTAACATTAAAACACTCAATAAAAACTATATTTTTTAGAAATATGTTTGTATTGAAAATGTTTTAGTATCGAGTCTCACATGGAATCAGCTTTAAATATAGCTTTTGCCAGTATAATTAATTGGCAACTCGGGTTAATCAGTAAAATGAGGTTACATTCAATAAAAATATTTTTAAGCTTTCTATTATAGATTTTCGTATTTGGGTTCATCTTGGATGTACTGAGGAAGAGAAGGTTCATCCCCAAATGATTAGCCTTAATATTGACTTGTGTTTTGAGGTCTGTCCTCAAGGGGCTTATACAGATAAGCTAAAGGATGTTGTTTGTTATTCTAAGATAGTTGAGTTAATTACTGTCTTTTGTCAAGATAAGCACTTTAATCTTGTTGAGTATTTAACAGAATCTATTTATAAGGCAATTTTTGATTACTTAAATTCATTCCAACATCTAACCCAATCAATTAAAATTGAGACCCGTAAAGTTTCTCCTCCTGTACCAAATATTCATGGGGGTATTAGTTGGACGCATTACATTAATTTTATTAATGAGGATGGGTGATGATTTATATAAGCTTGGGATCAAATTTAAGTAATCGCCTCGATAATTTATGGGAATCTGTTAACTTAATTAGGCAATATTGTTTATCAAATATTAGATGTTCTATCATTCTTGAAACTAAGGCCATTTTACCATGCAATGCTTCTGATGACTGGGATAAGCCATTTCTAAACATGATAGTTGCTGGAGAGACAAACTTATCGCCAACAGAATTATTGCAATCATTGCAAAATATAGAAATAATTATAGGACGTCCTAGAGAGCATGAATTATGGGCTCCACGTGTTATTGATTTAGATATTTTGTTTTATAACGATCTAATTATAAACACAAAGAATCTTGTTATTCCCCACCCTAAACTGGAAAATCGTGATTTTCTCAAACATCTATTAGCATTAATGGGTAAAGAGCCATGGAAATTCCAACCAAGTATAGAGAACTCTTTTATAAAAAGCTCTGTCTTAAATCCTCGGTTGGTAGGAATCGTTAATATAACTAAGGATTCTTTTTCAGATGGCGGAAATTTTTATGAAACAAATAAAGCTATAAAACAAGTGATAAAGCTTGTAGAAGATGGAGTCAGCGTTATTGAAATTGGTGCTCAATCAACAAGACCTAATGCAACTATTCAACCTATTGAATCTGAATATGCTAAGTTAGATGAAGTGTTAGGGGAGCTTATGCCTATTATTACTGATAAAAAGATCGATATAAGTGTTGATACATTGCATCCTTTTATTGCTGTAAATCTTATAGAGAAATATCATATAAGATGGATTAATGATGTTGGTGGAGGGTTTGATGATAACACATTAAGGGCTATAGCAAAAGCTGGTTGCAAATTTTGTCTTATGCACTCTATTACTATTCCACCAAGCAAAAATCAGATTATACCTTTAAACGTCAAACCAATTGATTATATGATTCAATGGGGTAAGGGTGCTATACAAAGGCTTACTAAGCTTGGATTTACTCTAGAGAATATCGTTCTAGATCCTGGTATAGGGTTTGGCAAAACAGCTTATCAAAATATTGAAATATTAAGAACTATAGATCAGCTTAAAACCTTAGGTTCTTTAATAATGATAGGTCATTCTAGAAAATCATATATTCATGCTTTTTCTGAAGAACCCAATGTTTATGCTAGAGACATAGAAACAATTGGAGCTTCCTTGGCTATTAAAGATAAAGTAGATTTTTTACGAGTACATAATGTGAAAGATCATATGAAGGCTTTGGTTGCCTATCACTCATCTAATAACGAGTAATGGCATGATAAGCAAACAATCTAGGTCTATTATAGGAATCATGGCAGCAACAAAAGATGGGGTCATAGGACGTAATAATGCCTTACCATGGTATTATCCAGATGAAATCAAGCATTTTAGAGCTACTACCCACAACAGTATAGTTATTATGGGACGTAATACTTATCAATCTATGCCGAAAACACTATTTATAGACAGGCAGGTCTTTGTTTTATCTAATGATAACAACTTAAAATTAAATGATACTAAAGTTTTTACCTCTCTACAAAAATGTTTAGAACATCTTAAAGAATCGAAAACTAATGATAAGATTTTTATGATCGGAGGTAGACAAATAGCTCATTTATTTCTAGAACATAATTTAATTTCTTCCTTTATTCTTACAGAAATACATAAATTATATTCTGGTGATGTATATTTGGATCTTCGGTATTTCAGAAGATGGACGAGATATATACTAAAGAAATCAAGTGATTATACAGTTTATCTATTAAAAAATCCTGAGGAGGTTTCATGGAATTTATAAATAATTTGAATGATGCATTGGAAAAATGGTCTTTACTTAAACACCCATTTTACCAAGCTTGGAATAATGGTATCTTAAATAAGGATACACTGAACGTTTATGCACAAGAATATTATCATCATGTTGCTGCTTTTCCTAGATATATCAGTCAGATTCATGCTTTATGTGCTGATATCCGGGCTAGACAAGTCTTATTAGAGAATTTGGTTGATGAAGAACAAGGTGACAATAATCATCCAGAACTATGGTTACGTTTTATCGAAGGATTAGGTGTTTCTCGAGATGATGACAAGAATCCAAAATTTGAGTCAACAAAAAGATTGGTTAATGGTTTTTTTGAGTTAACTCAAACAGATTATTCTACTGGGCTTGGAGCCTTATATGCTTATGAAAGACAAACTCCAACCGTATCAAAAGTCAAGATTGATGGTCTGAAAAAACATTATAATATTCACAATCAAAGAACCTTAGAATTTTTCGTTGTTCATGCAAAAACTGATATATGGCATACCAATGAACTTATTAAGCTGATTAACAAACTTAATAGCATAGAACAAAAACAAGTACATTATGGAGCCGTGAAGGGAGCCAAATTACTTTGGCAATTTCTTGATGGGATGGAAGGGTTATATGCAAATTTATGCCATTAAAACTCATAAAATCCAATATGGTGAGTCATTACAAACTATATTGACTCAGTATATTGCGGATTTAAAAGAAGGGGATGTTGTAGCTATAACTTCAAAAGTAATTAGTGTATTAGAGGGGAGGTTTGTTAAAAAAGGTGATATTGATAAATATACATTAATTCTACAAGAGGCAGATCAAATATTAGAGACAGAAGAAAATAGATATGATATTTATTTAACTCTAAAAAATGGCTTACTAATTCCATCTGCGGGTATTGATGAATCTAATGTCGATGGTGTTTATGTATTATATCCTCAAGATGTTCAGAAAACAGCCTATTGGATTTGGCAATATTTGTGCAGTAAACATAATATTCGCGATCTAGGAATTGTTATAACCGATAGTCATGCAACTATTATGAGACGAGGTGTAACTGGAATTGCTCTTGGTTGGTGTGGTTTTAGCCCCTTATATTCCTATATTGGTAAGCATGATATTTGTAATCAATCTTTAAATGTCACACAAATTAATACATTAGATTCATTAGCAGGAGCAGCGGTTTTTGTTATGGGGGAAGGCAATGAGCAAACCCCTATAACTATTATTAAGCATGCTCCTCGTATGACCTTTCTTGACAGACCTCCATCGGAAGAGGAAAAACTTAGCATTGTCATTAGTATGGAAGAAGATTTATATGGTCCATTATTAAAATCAGCGAAATGGGTGATGAATAAATTAGGTTCTGTCCCATTTGGCAGGCTGCATGGTATACATTGAGAACTTTCTACCAGTTTAGGTTAGAATTTTTGCAAATTCCTTTAAAGCCTAATTATAACAAAGCTCTGCCTTTAACAGGGCTTTTATAGTTAGCCTCAAATAATCTAAAGAGTGAATTTTGGTCATAGGGGTAAAGAATGGGTCTATCAGAAAGATTGTGTAAGTATGATATCAGAGTTAGTCCATCTTTGATCGACATTTGCCCATTTTTGGTCATCAGTACCACAAAGTATGGCAAATTGATTCAAGGCAACTGACCAATCTTTAATTGGCATTGTCCACTTCTTTTGAGTGTTTGTCAATGCCAAAAATATTATTTTCTGAATTGATTTATCATCTGGAAATACCCCTTTATTTTTAATAATTTTCCTGATTTGCCGATTGGCTGATTCAATAGTATTATACTGATTATCTTTCAAAATAGAATTAAGTATACTTGCAGCAAAACTGCATAACTTTATCTAATTTTTTTGCTAGTATGAATTTTTTATACATTTGGGTTCCTACTATGCAAATACCATCAATTACTCCTAACAAACTGGTTTGAAAGAAGGTTTTATTTTTACCATAGCTCACCACCAACAGTTTGTTTATGTTATTACATAATGCTTAGCATTTTGTTTGGTGCTATTGAGCAAGTAGCTCAGCAATTTAAAGCTTGGCGTCAAACTAAAACTAACAAGTTTGATCCCATACCAAACCATCTAAAGGAATTAGTTCACCAATTACTCCATCATTATTCTTACCAAGAGATAGCTAAACATCTTAATATTAATAAAGCAACAATTAGTTCAATTAAAAAAGCCCATGAACCTACCCTCAAAACTTCTCCTGTCTCAACTTCAAATCAAGCTCTACAACAAAATATTAATTTTGTCCCATTTCAACTAGTAAATTCTATAGCTACTGATCCTGTAGCTGCCCCCAAACAAAATTACTATACTTGTCACATTATTAAACCAAATGGTACCAAGCTTATTATCCAAACACTAGAGCTAAAAACCATAATTCAGACATTTCTATGCTGCAACTAACCCCGGCGTCAGTTATTTTTGTTGCCACTATTGCCATCGATTTTCGCAAGGGTATAGATGGCTTAATCGCTGTTTGTAGACAAAAACTTTCTTCTGACCCTCTTAATGGTTCCTTGTTTTTATTCTATAATAAAAACAGAACTGCCATTAAAATTTTGTCCTTTGACGGTCAAGGCTTTTGGCTATGCTCTAAACGCCTATCCAAAGGTAAATTTACCGCAAAACTCTTCCCTTCTGATAATTTATCTTATCAAATTTGCCATAGAACCTTATACATTCTTATTCATAATGGCGATCCTAGTTCTGCCAAACTCTCTAATGATTGGCGTTCTGTCATTTAAGCTGCTGTCTTGATTAATTCCGTATTATTCATATATCTTGCATAGGAAAAAGGGGTATAATTCGCAGGATGCTTCTTTGCTTTGCTACTCTGCTCTTGTAGCCAATTTAAATATTTAAAGGCATTGATCTCATTCTCACTACAAGTCTTTACTATACTATATAGACCACTATGTACCTCAGCACTATTGATTGTTTTAAAGAATATAGCTGGTATTCGCATCCTTATAATCATCAAACCCATATTTACCTTGCCAATTACTACGATCTATCTTTTTGGGCTTATCGCACTCTTCTTCATTACCACCATTCCCGTTATCAGATTCACTTGGCGGTTCTTTTAATGAATCTGAACTATCTTTTTTTTGTTATCTGCCTTAAAACCAATCAGCATTTCCTTAAGCTTATTTATACTGACATTTGATGATGCTAGCTTGTCTATTAGTTCGTTACAAAATTTCACAAGTTCTATTATCGCTTGCTGTTCATCTCCTGTTAATGAACTTGCCTTAATATGTTGTATTAGTTCTTCTCGTTCTTCAGAACTTAAGGTCGCTACTTTTGGCTTTTGCATTTCGATTAATTATCATTATTGTTAATATTTCAAATGTTATAATATGACTGGTACTTTTTTAACTAGTTTTTTTATTAATCGGTGATATTTGCATAGTAGAAACCCAAATTTATAAAATAAATTCATACCAGCAAAAAAATTTAATAGAGTTATGCAGTTTTGCTGCAAGTATACCTTGAAGCGGCTGATGCGAGTGCATTTTAACTTTTTTCATCATTCAATATGTGATTTTAATAATTAAAATCACATATTGAATGGAGTGTTATATTTTAACAATCAGGTGGGCGGCCGCTTCAAACCTGATTGTTTCTATATATAACACGAAAGTTCAATGTAACAAGGAATTCAGGTTTTGGTAAACATTCAGGGTGGTTTAAAAGTCACAATCAATAGTTGGTATTTATTTTGTAATCAGAAACAATACGGTAAAAAATAGTGTTTACATAGCAAAAAGATGCCATGCCTAGCTAAAAGCGGGAATCCAAAAAATGACCTGCAAAGGCTATTAGATATTATGGATTTCCGCCTACGCGGGAATGACATCGGTAGTGGTTAAACTGACGACGCCAATTCTTGAAGTTCTACCTAAGTATAACACACTTTCTTCACAGCACTAATAACATCTTCTATAGTTGGCAGTGCTAATTTTTCTAGATTAATAGCATATGGTAGAGGAACATCCTTACCCGAGATAATCTCTATAGGAGCATCTAGATAATCAAATGCTTGGTTCATTACCATACTAGCTATAGTTGCACCAACACCTGCAAAAAACCAGCCTTCTTCTATAACAACCAACCGATTAGTTTTTTTAACCGACTCTAATATAGTTTCTATATCTAAGGGCTTGATAGTTCTTAGGTCGATTACCTCACAGTTAATGCCACTATCATACAAACTATTTGCTGTATCTAAGGCCAACTTAACTTGCAAAGAAAATGTTACTATTGTGACATCATCACCTTCAATAAGTTTCTTAGCCTGACCAAATGGAATTGGTTCTATTATTTCGGGGACTTCAAAACTATGACTATAGAGAATTTCATTTTCTAGAAAAATAACCGGGTTATCGTCACGAATAGCAGTCATTAGAAGCCCTTTGTGATCTTCTGCACTATAGGGAGCTACTACCTTAAGCCCCGGAATATGACTATAACAAGCTGTATAATTGTGACTATGTTGGGCAGCAACTCGACTTGCTGCCCCATTTGGTCCACGAAATACTATTGGACATTTAATAGTTCCACCAGACATATAATGAGTTTTAGCTGCAGAGTTAACTATTTGATCCATTGCTTGCATGGCAAAATTAAATGTCATAAATTCAACAATGGGACGAAGCCCAGCAAATGCCGCTCCGATAGCCACACCAGTAAAACCATGTTCTGTTATTGGCGTATCAATTACCCTTTTTGAACCAAACTGCTCTAATAACCCTTGGGTTATCTTATACGCTCCTTGGTACTGAGCAACTTCTTCTCCCATAATAAAGATACTATCATCTCTTAACATTTCTTCTTGCATTGCTGCACGTAAGGCTTCCCGTACCGTCGTTTGTAACATGTTTCTACTCATTCAACGTAAATATTCGTATATAGCTCTTTTTCATCCGGTAAGGCTGATCTTTCTGAGAATCCAACTGCTTCTGCAATAACCTCTTTAACCTCTTTCTCAATTTCTTTTAACTGCTCTTCACTAGCATATTTATTAGCCAAAATTATATTTTTCACTTGTGATAATGGGTCTTGTTCTTTATAGTTTTCCACTTCTTCCTTACTACGGTATTTACCTGGATCAGACATTGAATGTCCTCTGTAACGATAAGCATCCATTTCTAATATTATTGGTCCACCATCATTTCTAACAAACTCCGCAGCCTGCCGAACATAATCATAAACTGATTCTAACGACATACCATTTAGTTTAAATCCCGTAATACCACATGACTCTCCTTTCTTGTAAAGATCAGTCATAAAGGTAGAACGAGCTACTGAAGTACCCATTGAATATTGATTATTTTCAATAATATAAACTACAGGTAAGTGCCATAACGCCGCTAAATTAAAAGCTTCATATACTTGACCTTGATTAACTGCCCCATCTCCCAAGAAAGTAAAACATACATTATTAGTATTTCGATATTTCGCAGCAAAAGCTAGACCAGTACCTATAGGCACTTGAGCCCCTACAATACCATGTCCACCGTAAAATTTGTTTTCTACGTCAAACAGATGCATTGAACCACCCTTGCCTTTCGAGCAACCAGTTTCTTTACCCATCAGCTCTGCTAATACGTATTTTGCTTCAGTCCCTGCTGAAATAATATGAGCATGATCCCTGTAACTGGTAATAGTACTATCACCAACCTGTTTTACTAAATCCACACCAGCAATTATTGCTTCTTGCCCAATATATAAGTGACAAAACCCACCTATTAGACCCATACCATAAAATTGCCCACATTTTTCTTCAAATCTTCTAAGCAACAACATTTTCCTATAAGACTCAAGACACTGAGGACTATTTAATTTATATTTTCCAGAAACAATCATGTATACTCCTATAAAAGCTTGAAGAATTGGTTTTCCAATTTGGGCATACACTATAATACAAAAATCATCAAGGGTTAACTGCCAATTTATGTTTTAGATTTACTAATTTAATATGACAATTAACGCTACATTTAGGATTGGCTACTTTCTTTTTTGCAATACAATTTTCCTTAGGCTTTAAAGCAATATTATTCAAAAATTCTTTAGTCTCCTTATGCATATATTGTACTCTAACCTTTGCTATACCTTGTTTTTTAAATCCTAAAATTTCAGCAGATTTTTCCGAAACATCTATAATACGGTTCTTTTTAAAAGGACCGCGATCATTAATCATAAGAATCAGGGATTTATTATTACTTAAGTTAGTAACTTTAACCAAACTAGGTAATGGCAAACTAGGATGAGCTGCACTTAGCATATGTTTATTATATGTATCACCATTTGCTGTTTTTTTTCCATGAAATTTATGCTTAGAACCATACCAAGACGCTATACCTACTTGGTTACAATTAATATCTTCCTTAGGTTTATAAGTCTTACCTTTGATAGTATATTTATTGCCTATCTTATAATGCCCCTTATAATGAACATTTTTAGGATCTTCCTGCGATAATTTACGATATAGACTAGGCTTAGTAGAACAAGAGCTAAGCCCTATACAATAAACTAACAACAAAAGAATAGATCTAAGTTTCACTTTCATTTATATCATATTTAACCTGAATTTGATATAACAAGTTATATCGAATTCAGGGGTTAAGTAGAAACAATCAGGTTTGAAGCGATTCAGCAACTAATTGTTAAAATATAATATTCCATATAACAAAGCCAATTCGATATAAGAATTATTAATTCTTATATCGAATTGAGATTATTTTTTATCATTTTCTTCAGTTTCTTTTATTTTAACATGACAGACAACCCTTGCCACACCATTAATCTGGGAAGCAATAGAAGTAACTTTTTCTAATTCTTCCTCAGACCTTGCTATACCAAATATATATACTATATCATTCACTGTAACAATGGTATAATTTACCCATTTTATATCTCGGTTAACAAAAGTTCTAGCCTTGATCTGACTAGTAATCATAGCATCTTTAGTATATTGCACTAAGTCAAAATGATCACTTTTTTTATCTATTATTAGTTCGTTAATAACTTCACGAACTCCTTTTTCACCCCACACAATTTCTACAGCTTTTAATGCATCTTCTTTTTTGTCTATGATTCCAGTCAGTAGTACCCTACCCTGATTTACCTCAACCTTAATCTTAGTATATAATTCCCTGAAATTATTTTTTATAAAAGAAGCTTTGATTTTTGTAGATATTTTTACGTCATCAATTGTCTCCGCAATTGATTGATCTTTTGCAACTGCAAGAGTAGAGGTAGTTGCTGCAGTAAAAATAGCTGGCAGACAACCTGTAAGCATGAAAGATAAGATTATAATAATAAAGTTAATTCTATACATAACCCTCCTTAAATCTACTAATTTAACCTCAAGTATCGATGTAAGACATCAGTTTTATAGCCTAGGGTGTCATTCCCGCTTCGGTGAGGAATCCATAATATCTAATAGCCTTTACAGGCTATTTTTTGGATTCCCGCCTACGCGGGAATGACATCAACACTCACGAGGATGATACTGAGCCTAGTATTAACTTGTTACATAGAACTCAGGTCAATTTAGAGTCAGTAATATTCGTGCCTTAAGATAACCTCAGGTTAAAATAAAGCCTTTAAATAGTTTATTATAATAAAATTCATAATAAACACAACTGATTTCATTGTTTTAAGTTAGATTTGGGGAGTAACCTGATCGATATAACTTGTTATCAGTATCATCCCTATTAAGGGTGATGCCACCCCTGATTCCCCTTCGATGTTACCCTTACTATTACCCACAAAATAACAATGGTGAAAAAGAAGTAAAAATAATATACTGATTTGCAATTAAAATATTACATTGTAGAGGTATAGTATGAGTCAAGAAATAATAAATAATTATTTGACCGAGGAATTTAGTGGAGCTATTTTGGGTGATAAAAGGCTGACAAATAGGTTAATAAAGATAGCTGATAATTTTGCAAATATACCTGAAAGCTCAATTAATCAAGCATGTGGAAATTGGGCAGAAACAAAAGCAGCATATCGTTTTTTTAAAAACGATAATGTTAAGGAATCAAAAATATTAGAAGCCCATATTGCTAAAGCAGTAGAAAGAATCAAAGAGCATGATAAAGTTCTTGTTATACAAGATACTAGTTATATCACATATACTAGTCATAAAAAAACTACTGGATTGGGTGTGTTATCAAGAAAAGAGGGAAAGAATGTTAAAAATATTGAATGTAAAGGTCTGATAATGCATACTGCCTTTGCGGTTGCTACCAATGGATTAGCACTTGGGTTGTTGGATCAAAAGATTCACAATAGACCAGCAGTGCCTGAAGAAATACAACAGTTAAAAAAAACTAGTCATGGTAATGCGGTACATATTAAAGATAAAGAAAGTATGAAGTGGCTTAATGCATTACAGAACACTATTAATGCAACGAATAATAGTAATACCCAAATTATAACTGTTTGTGATAGAGAAGCTGATATATATGATTTTTTTGAATTGGCACAAGCTCAGAAATCTAAAGTTTTAGTTAGAGCTGCACAGGATAGAGAAATAAATAAAAAGTCAAAATATTCCAAAAAAGATAGACAATATTTGTGGAAGGTAGTATCGGGTTTCCAGTGTGCTGGAGAAATAGCAGTTAAAGATACTAGTCAAGAAAATAAAGCTAATAGGATTAGACATTTGGAAGTTAGATTTGGAAAATTTATAATGAATCCTCCTGTAAACAATGTAAGACATAAAACAGAAACATTGCCAAATTTACCAGTATATGCCATCAATGTTATTGAGCGTCGTCCCCCTAGTGGAACAACACCATTAGAATGGATGTTACTAACCAATATAGTTATCAATAATTTTGAAGAAGCTATAGAGAAAGTAAGATGGTATTGTTTAAGATGGAGAATTGAAATTTTTCATAAAATTTTAAAATCTGGATTTAGGGTTGAACAATGTAGACTTGCAACAGGAGAAAGATTAATAAAATACTTGACAATCATGAGCATAATTGCTTGGAGAATTTTTTTTATTACTTTAATTGGCAGAACTAATCCTAATCTACCATGTAGTGTAATATTAGCTGAAGAAGAATGGCGAGTTTTGTATGTAAAGATACACAAAGCAGCTCCCCCTAATAATACAATTCCTACAATAAAAAATGCTATAATATGGGTTGCTAAATTGGGTGGGTATTTAGCAAGAAAAAATGATCTAGAGCCTGGTCCTATTGTATTGTGGAGAGGATGGCAACGGTTATTTGATCTAGTTCAAGGTTATCAATTAGCTAACTCTAATATTTGTGGGTAATAGTAAGGATGTTACCCCTACGTAGGCAGGTATCTAGAAAAGTCTAAATAGTTTTTTTGGCTATTTTTTTAGACCCCGCTACCTTTGCAGGGGTGACATCGAAGGCACTTAGAATAATAATTACACGTAATCATACAATTCACGCGAATTCGGGATAAGAATTAACTAATTCTTATCCCGAATTGGGATAATTCATCCCACATACCATTCAGAAGCCACAGTTAAACCCATGCTTTTAAGGAAGCTACGTTTGGGTTCGTCATATGCACCACAAACGACAAGAAACTGAGTAGCATTTTTAGTTTTTGCGAGTTCCTTGATTTCCTTAATCAATTTCTGACCAATAGAATTCCAATCGTGTTTACTTTCCACACAAAAATCATCGATCATAAGCGTTAGTCCACCCGGGTTATAAACTTTCGGTGCTGACATTAATCTACCGATGATGAAACCTAAGACTTTTTCTTTATAAACTGCAGCCAGCATAATGTGATCGTCTAACCTCAATAATTCTTTGAACCATTGCTTTTGAGATTCCTCGGATTCAGGACCAGCATATTTCCAAAACTGTGGCTGAGCTTTTTCATAAGCACGACGCTTTTTATATGACAGAGCGACAAATGATGAGATGTCAGTAGTTTCAGCAAGGCGGATTAAAATATTTTCCTGAAACTTTACTGTATTCTTTACTTTGGTATTAATTTGAACCATTGATTACAATCGCTTTACTAAAAAATGTTTGCGTCCAGCAAATACCCCCTCTCCTTCCATAATAAAATCATCGACATATTTAAATCCCGCTTTTTCATAAACATGTCTAGCCCTTGAATTTGTGACATCTGGATCGATAAAAAAAGTATCAGCTTGGTTATCATAACTACTTCTAATAAAATCAATAAATACTTCTAAAGTCCTTGCCCCTAATCCTTTGCCAAAATAGGCTATATTACCAATGGTATAATCCATGCTATAGGTGTGACCATGCTTTGAAAGATAAGCTTTTTTGAGTAGTGGTATAGAATATTCCTGCTTTTCTTGTAGTGTCATGACCAAGCAATAAGGTTCGTTATAGACACACCCAATCCAATATGTGTATAGGCCATCTGCGTAGCTTGAAGGCTTTATACGACCGTTGATGAAATTTAAAATATCATCTTTATGTTCTTGGCTATTATCCCAAAATTCCTGAACATGGGGTTCTTTTAACCAGTTAAAAATAGTTTCTTTATGACTTAAGTTAGCTTTTTCAAAATGAATATTCATAACATATCCTGTAACAAGGTTTATCTTACTTTTTCTTGGCTATAACTTCATAATAATGATCAATTTTCCCATCCTCTTTTGGTGAAGTTTTCACTTCTTTAAAACTAATAATGTTAAACTCTTTAAAAAGATCAATTGTTTGCTCTTTTGTATGAAAAGTCATATTTTTCTTATCCTCCTTACAAAAAGTTACAATTTCTGGATCAAAAGTGTTCCCAACAAAATAACCACCTAAATCAATCTTATTTACAATATTACTCCAAAATTTTTCAAAATATTCAGGTTTACAAAACGGTACAGAAAAGCTAGCAACTATGATGTCTACATTTGGTAATTCTTGAGAATCTAACTCTTCAAAAGAAGATATTAAAGTTTTAAAATGATCTTTATATTTAACAATTTCTGGATACTTAATAAGCATAAAATCAAAAGCCATTTTTTGGTTGTCTATTGCAATAACATTGAAGCCTTTTTCTAATAACAAAAATGTTTCATGTCCTACTCCTGCCCCTAAATCAATGGCTGTACCTCGCATTTTTTGATTATCTAGTAATTCAACTTTTTTAAAGAATTCAACAACAAACTCTCTTGCTGGTTTATGAAGTTTTTCTTTGTAATAAGCCTCCCATGCATTTGGCTTTAAAAGAGATTTTGATTTATTCATTCAATTTCTTTCCTTAAATATAGTTTTGCCATCAGACCATCATTCTGATAACCAAGGCTTTTATAAAACTCATGGCTTCCATCCTTGGCACGCCTAAGACCAGAGGTTAAATCAACGATGCTTGGACTAGACTGTTGTGCAACGTTCTCTACAAAATCCATCAGTCTTTTCCAATAGCTTGACCTCGGTAACGTTTATCAACCACAACTCCTTCAATATGAAATCTTGTTTTATCTGATATAAAAAGTTGAGACTTAGACCATGCAACCCACCCAACAATTTGGGATGACGTCCCTCAAATCTAGAGATGTGGGTAATAGGAAGCTACTTTCGCAGGGGTTGTTTTTACTATACTCGATGAAAATCAAGAATTGCGTTGTCGTCTTCAGGGATCTTCGGTGCTCACGTACTAAATGTACGCTCCGCTCCTCGACCCTTCGACTCCTAGCACTTCATAATTTTGATCTTCGTCTATCAACTCTTCATTTACGAGTAGTATACTAGACTTCCTACATAAGTCAAAAAAGCTCTTGGGATTTTTAGAAGAAACGAAGCCAGTTACCTTCGCATACACAGACGATTGTTATGGAGCAAAAGCAAATTTTGACGACAAAATTACCAAAAAGAATCAGTTCGTAACACTCCCATTTTTTGCAGTACATATAAGCACATTACCATCAACTTGCACTATGCGAAGTAGATCTCCTTTATGTACTGATTTTATAGTATCTTTGCTGAGTTTAGCATTCATAATAGTTCCTGACCACAATACCTGTCCTGTTTCCCCTACTAGAAGTTCATGGCTGTATACCACTACTTCCTTACCAACCATATCAGAATATTCGTACTTATCATATTTCTTGTAAACATAAAATTTTAGCGGATACCATAAGGTAATCAGGCACATAAAAGAAGCAAAGCCAAAAATTATATACTGGTATTTTAAAAGACCCGGGTAATTGTTTAATATTATTGCAGTAGATACTCCACCTAGACCCAAAAATAAAAAACCAACATTTGGAATGTTAGCAAATTCTATAATTATACAAATAACGCCAGCGATCAGCCACCATTCTACTATTGAAATTTCAGATAGGATCATAGAATACCTTCAACTAATATAATCTCAAGTATCGATGTAATAAATTAATAGTAGGCTAATCATCGCCATTAGGGGTGATGTCACCGCCATTATGTCATCCCAGCGAAAGCTGGGATCTAAAAAAATAGCCAAGAAAACTATTAGACTTTTTTAGACCCCTGCCTACGCAGGGGTGACATCTGAAGAGGTAGGGATGACACCCCACAACTGTCGAAAGTTAGAAGAGGAAGGGGTTTTAAATAAGGTAACGTCATTGCGAGGAAGACCGTAGCATAACTGTCGAAAGTTAGAAGAGGAAGGGGTTTTAAATAGGGTAACGTCATTGCGAGAAAGACCGTAGGTCGACGAAGCAATCTAAAAAAGTAACCATAAGTGGATTGCTTCGTCGGCTTACGCCTTCTCGCAATGACAGCGGTTATAAGCCCACAACTTTTAAACTGCCATTATGACTTCTAAAACCGCTTCCTCTTCTAACTTTCAACAGCTGTGGACCGTAGGTCGACGAAGCAATCCAAAAAAGTAACCATAAGTGGATTGCTTCGTCGGCTTACGCCTTCTCGCAATGACAGCGGTTATAAGCCAACAACTTTTAAACTGTCATTATGACTTCTAAAACCGCTTCCTCTTCTAACTTTCGACAGCTGTGGATGACACCCTAGGCTATTAAACCGATGTCTTACATCTAATTAATGGTTAATATATACTGCAAAAACTTGAAGAATTGGTTTATCAATTCTTCAAGTTTTTGGGTAGAATAAGTCCTCAGCATCTTCCCACGTAGGCAGAATGACCGAGGGAGAATTTAGTCATGAACAAATGTCTTTAAAAACATTATAACATTAGCTATATCTTGAGGTTTATTTAAACCAGCAAAAGTCATCTTTGTGCCAGATATATATTGACTAGGTTTATGCAAAAAATGAAATAAACTTTCTTCATCCCAAATTCCCCCTTTGCTGGATAAAGCACTTGAATATTTATAATTCTCTGCTTTAGCTTTTTCCGCCCCAACGATATTCCATAGATGTGGTCCAACCTTATTAGCTTTATTCTTATCAAGAGAATGGCACATTAGGCATTTTTTTGCTATCTCTCTTCCTGCTTCAGCATTAGCAGTTTTCATCAATTCTTCTATATTCACTGGTGCTTCTACAGCAGCTTTAGCGTCAGGGTCACTATGAGAATCTTCTGTTACTTCTATACTGTAACCTCGAGATTCAGGATGTAAAACAGGCTTATACAAAATATTTGTTATAAACCCTACCATCATTGCAATTAAACTGGCTAACAAAATAGAAGCGGCAATTTTATTTAATTCTATTCCAGACATATTTAGGTCGTCTCCGTAGAGAGAATATGTATTATCTTAGAACCATTTTTATACTGGAGCGGGTGAAGGGATTCGAACCCTCGACTTCGACCTTGGCAAGGTAGCGCTCTACCCCTGAGCTACACCCGCTTTTAAAAGGCTCACTTATACAAAAACAAGTCATGAATATAAGGAAATACTGTAAAAAGATCAAGAAGAAATAACATCAAAAGAAATTTAATTTTAATCGTAGATACTTATTAATTAGGTTACCCTACAGAAATGTAGAAAACTCTTGCTTAAAATAACTAAATCCACTAGAAATTATTACTTTTATCATGGAGCAAATTATGGGGCAAAAAAACAATCCTAATAACAGTTTGCTAGAAAAGCAAACAAATAATATTAATTATGATGATTTTCCTTATGAAAGTTTTCCTTTTACTTATACAAGACCGGAACATTTAAGAACTATTGGCCTATTATTTAACATGAAACCTCCTGCTATAGAGACCGCTAGGATACTTGAGATGGGTTGTGCTGAAGGTGCCAATATAATTGATTTTGCTGAAAGTTACCCAAAATCTTATTCTTTAGGAATTGATTTGTCAAAAGTCCAAATTGTTAATGGCATGGAAATAGTTAAGAGTTTAGGTCTTAAAAATATTGAACTAAAACACTTATCTATACTAAATCTTGATGAGTCAGTTGGTAAGTTTGATTATATAATTTGCCATGGAATAATCTCGTGGGTGCCTACTATAGTTAAGGACAAGATTTTTGAAATTTGCCATAAATTATTAAACCCTAACGGTATTGCCTTTATTAGTTATAATACTCTGCCAGGTTGGAATATGCAAAAAACTATCAGAGATATGATGATGTTTCACAGTAGCACCTTTACTGACAACCATAGTAAAATACAACAAGCTAGATTATTATTAGATTTTGTTAATGATTCTTTAGAAGGTTCAGATAATTCTTATTCTAAATTCTTACAACACGAAACTAAACTTCTGAAAACTACAAATGATTCATATTTACTACATGAATATCTTGGAGAAGAAAATACAGCTTTTTATTTCCATGAATTTATAAGTACAGCTAGAAAACATAATTTAAATTATCTTGGAGATTCTTCACTTTCTGCGATGTTTGTCGGTAATTTACCCGCTAAGGCCGCAGAGCAATTACAAGCGATAAATGATATTGTTAGAACCGAACAATATATGGATTTTATCACTAATCGTAAATTTAGGACTACTTTGTTATGCCACAATAATGTCACTATAGATAGGAAAATTGAACCAAGTAAGTTAAGTGATTTTTATACTACTGCTAATATTATACCAGTCATGCCTGAAAATGAAGTGGATATGAATAATACAGTAGAAAGTTTGGAATTTCATTATAATAATTCAGAATCCCCTAATATTTCGACGTTTTCTCCTATAATAAAGGCAGTTTTCTATGTTTATGCTGATAATATTGGGAATCCTTTGACTTTGGATCAAATTTGTAAATTGGCTATGGAAAAATTAGAAAAATTACAGCTTAAAGATATTAGAGAAGAATTGGATTCTGCAATTATACAACTAGTGTTACAAGGGTACGTACAAATATTTGCAACAAGACCTCAGTCAGTATATGAAATCTCGTTAAAACCAAAAGTAAGTGATTTAGCAAGATATCAAGCTCAAAAATTAGACTCAACTAATTTGTTTGTGACAAATCGAATTAATGCTATTGTTCTATTGCAATTGCATGAAAAATATATTATTGAGCTATTAGATGGACACAACTCTATCCAGCAGATTGAAGAAAAAATATTTGAAAAATTTGCTTCTGGAGTATTAGTGGCATCTAATGAAAATGGTAAGATAAGCGACGAAAACCTTTTAAAGCCATTTATTAGTCATTATGTAGATGTTTGCTTGCAAAAATGCAAAAGAAATTATTTATTAATTGGGTAAAGTGATGTTAGTTGATAAAATTAAGACCAAAGTTGATCATGAAGAGATAAATGTGATTATCGAGATTCCAATGCAAGATAGTCCTATAAAATATGAGATGGATAAGGAATCAGGAGCAATATTTGTTGATAGATTTATGCAAACTGCTATGTTTTACCCATGTAATTATGGCTTTATTCCGCATACCTTATCAGAGGATGGAGACCCGGTAGATGTATTGGTTGTATCACATTATCCTGTCATACCTAGCTCTGTGATTAGGTCACGCCCTATTGGTGTTTTAATGATGGAAGATGAATCTGGATTGGATGAAAAAATTATTGCTGTACCTAGCTCTAAGCTAGATATTACTTTTGATTCAATAAAAGATTTAGATGATCTTTGCCCAATGTTGAAACAACGTATAGTACATTTTTTTGAACATTATAAAGATCTAGAGAAAGGTAAGTGGGTGAAGGTAACTGGCTGGGAAAATGCTCAAAAAGCTAAGGAGTTGATTAATGAAGGTATATTAAGGGTATCTACTAAGATAGAAAATCAATAATTGACATTTGCTTTATGATCGGAAACGATAAGGTGCAGAATAGTGCTTACATGACATCGAGACGGCTTAAATGAAAGGCAACGGATATACAACATTATTTCGTTCTGGAATTATAGTAGCTGCCTTTACTTTAATCTCCCGTATATTTGGTTTGGCTCGCGAATTATTCATTGCTTCATTATTTGGTGCTGGTAATATTGCTGATAGTGTTAATGTTGCTTTTAAATTACCCAACCTATTTAGGCGTATTTTTGGGGAAGGGGCACTTTCAGTCGTTTTTGTACCTATTTTTAATACAAAACTCATAGAATCTCGAGAAGCAGCACGCCATTTCACTGGCATTATCTTTACTATTTTACTCATTACTTTAATAAGTGTAGTAGTGTTAATGCAGGTTTTCATGCCATCATTAATGTTCATTATTGCTCCTGGTTTTCATGAAGATCTAGACAAGTTTAATTTGACAGTTATTTTGTGTCGCATTACCATGCCATATTTAATTTTTATCTCGGTAAGTGCTTTACTAGGGGGAATTTTAAATTCAGTAAAAAGG
Source organism: Candidatus Tisiphia endosymbiont of Ditula angustiorana (assembly GCF_964026425.1). Taxonomy (NCBI): domain Bacteria; kingdom Pseudomonadati; phylum Pseudomonadota; class Alphaproteobacteria; order Rickettsiales; family Rickettsiaceae; genus Candidatus Tisiphia; species Candidatus Tisiphia endosymbiont of Ditula angustiorana. The sequence continues at coordinate 1,067,635 of NZ_OZ032143.1, read as the reverse complement.
TTTGCAGCTTTTGCTTTTTCTCCGATCATTTTAAGTATTACTGTTATAATTACAACGGTAATATTACAAGAACATATATCTACTCCTATATCGATTAGTTTATCTTTGTTGATTGCTGGGTTATTACAAATTATCTTTATGTTTTTTTGTGTAATTAGGGTTGGTTTATCATTCCCACTAGTTTTTGACCCATGTAATAAAGATGTAAAAAAGTTCTTGTTTGGTATGGGTCCAGCGACTATTAGCTCTGGATTTCAGCAGCTTAACTTATTTATCTCGCAATCAATAGCTAGCTTCATCGAAGGGACAATTTCAATATTATCCTATGCAGATAGAATATACCAATTTCCTTTATCTATAATAGGGGTAACTTTTGGTACTATATTATTACCAGAATTATCAAAAACATACCAAATGAATGATTTAGAAAAAGCGTCAAGAATTCAAAATAATGCTATTAAAGTGGGACTTTTATTATCTTTGCCAGCTGCGTTCGGTATTATCACTTTATCAGAATCAATCATTCATGTAATATATGAGCGTGGAGCTTTTACTTATGCTGATACAATTAAAACTGCTGAAGCTATTTCCGGTTTTGCCCTTGGTTTACCAGCTTTTATACTTGCCAAAATTTTGATGCCTATATTTTATGCTAATAGTGATACGAAAACTCCTTTAAAAGTAACATTATATTCTCTTACTGTGAATACTATATTAAATATCGTTCTGATGAAACCATTTGGTCATCTTGGTATCGCTCTTGGCTGCTCTATTACCGCTTGGTATAATGTTTGGTTGTTATATATATATACAAAGAAATATGGTCATTCTTTCATTGATTCAAAATTATACTCTTTTTGTGGCAAGATTTTATTCAGCTGCGTAATAATGGTACTAGTAATTTGGGTGATTAAGCACTATTGTTCCGAATATTATTATTCCGAATTGTTATTAGTAAAAACTTTTATGCTGGCAGCCACGATTTTAGCTGGAGCAATGACGTTTTTTCTAATGGTTTTTTATTTTAGACTTTATCCAAAATAATTTAACCTGAATTCGATGTAACAAGTTAATACTAGACCCAGTATCATCTCTGTTAAAGCTGATGTCATCAACTATGATTTTTAAAAAATTAAAAAAAAGTTTAAAATAAAAAACCAAATTGGTTTAGAGAAATAACAAAAAATCTCTAGCTTAACATTCACAGTAAACCACGACTTGATAAAAATTTAAATAAATATAGGTTTAAATTTTTATCAAGTCTTTGCCGATTTTAAATAATAATCTCTAACCCTTGCATTAGCAATGACAATAATTTTACGCATTAAAGCAGTAATGGCAACTATAGGCTTTTTACCTCTAGCAATTAGCTCTCTATAATATTCACCTAACTTGCTCTTTGATTTAGCTGCTGCCATTGCTGCAGTAAATAATTTGGTTCGTACATTTTGTCTACCACCACTAACTGAACGATACCCTTTATATTGTCCACTATCCTTAGGATGTGGGGCTACTCCGACTAAACTAGCTATTTGCCTCCGATCAACCTTACCAATCTCTGGTAAAAATGCTAATAAAACTTTACTAACAACCTTACCAATACCGGGTACTGTCTCCAATACCTCAAGCTGTTCTACAGTCTTTTCATCGGTTGTTAACTCGGCTATCTCTTCTTCTAATTTCTTTATAGCTTTGGATAAACATAACAATAAATCTTCTATACTATCTTTTATCATATCATTATTAGGTCCTGCCATCCTATTTTTCTCTTGAGTCTGCAATTTTACTAAATCATCACGACGAGATAAAAATATTTTTAGCTTGCTCATCTTTTGATCAGGTTTTTGTTGTAAAGATAATTCCTTATGCCTTTCTTGTCCATATTTTACTAAAGCTTGAGCATCTACAGAATCAGTTTTAGCACGAGTACCAAGTGATCTTATAAAGTACTTTACTTTTTGGGCATGTGCTCTATGAACAGCACATTTTTTGCTTAATAAAAAATTTACTAATTCAGTTTCATATCCACCTGTAGTCTCTAATACTATTAGGGAGTCAGTCAAAAAACTTTTATATTGCTTAAAAAATTCCTTAAATCCAATAGTGTTATTAGAAAAAGTCATAATTTTATTATTATTAGATATTGCTACTGCAAAAGTTGATTTTGCTATATCAATACCAATAAAATTGTTATATAATTTATCCGTTGGGGTCATAAAATCCTCGACATATTTACGATTGTAAGCGGGCGTTTCAGCCCAATGAACTATTTAAACGTTCGAGCTTATTAAGTAAGTGGTCTCTTGATGACAATGTTTGTATAAACTCACCCCTGACGAGTGCCACTTACTTTTTTCATTATATCATAGTTTTATCTTACAACCCCTGCGTAGGCAGGGGTCTAAAAAAAGCCTGAAAGACTATTAAACATTATTAGATCCCAGCTTTCGCTGGGATGACATCGAGCGTGCAGAGAATAATAATTATTCTTACATCGATACTCGAGGTTACGTTGGTTTTTTGATCTACGTTGGCAATGCCGTAGCTAGGATGACATCAACCCTAACAAGGATTATGCTCAATCTACTAACTTATCCCGAATTAGGGTAACTTGTTACATCGATATTTGAGGTTAATTTATTAATGATGAAAACTGAATCTAATTATCAAGATTTTTTGAAAACTATAGCCATAATAACCATGGTGATAGATCATTTAGGGTTATACTTTTTCCCTGAATACGAAATAATGCGGGTTATCGGTCGTATTAGTATGCCAATTTTTTGCTTTTTTGTTGGCTATAATTTTCATAAAAAACCAAAAATTAAAATTCTTGTAGTCGGAGTTCTACTACATATTTTTACTACCATATTATTTAAGCAGTTCACCACAACTAACATACTTATTCCTATTTTTCTAGGTCAGTGCTATCTTTATTATTTTCAAAATAGCCTAAATAATTTTTTCTATAAGGGTTATTGTCACGTTGTCTTACTTGGCTTACTATTACCCACAAAATAACAATGGTGAAAAAGAAGTAAAAATAATATACTGATTTGCAATTAAAATATTACATTGTAGAGGTATAGTATGAGTCAAGAAATAATAAATAATTATTTGACCGAGGAATTTAGTGGAGCTATTTTGGGTGATAAAAGGCTGACAAATAGGTTAATAAAGATAGCTGATAATTTTGCAAATATACCTGAAAGCTCAATTAATCAAGCATGTGGAAATTGGGCAGAAACAAAAGCAGCATATCGTTTTTTTAAAAACGATAATGTTAAGGAATCAAAAATATTAGAAGCCCATATTGCTAAAGCAGTAGAAAGAATCAAAGAGCATGATAAAGTTCTTGTTATACAAGATACTAGTTATATCACATATACTAGTCATAAAAAAACTACTGGATTGGGTGTGTTATCAAGAAAAGAGGGAAAGAATGTTAAAAATATTGAATGTAAAGGTCTGATAATGCATACTGCCTTTGCGGTTGCTACCAATGGATTAGCACTTGGGTTGTTGGATCAAAAGATTCACAATAGACCAGCAGTGCCTGAAGAAATACAACAGTTAAAAAAAACTAGTCATGGTAATGCGGTACATATTAAAGATAAAGAAAGTATGAAGTGGCTTAATGCATTACAGAACACTATTAATGCAACGAATAATAGTAATACCCAAATTATAACTGTTTGTGATAGAGAAGCTGATATATATGATTTTTTTGAATTGGCACAAGCTCAGAAATCTAAAGTTTTAGTTAGAGCTGCACAGGATAGAGAAATAAATAAAAAGTCAAAATATTCCAAAAAAGATAGACAATATTTGTGGAAGGTAGTATCGGGTTTCCAGTGTGCTGGAGAAATAGCAGTTAAAGATACTAGTCAAGAAAATAAAGCTAATAGGATTAGACATTTGGAAGTTAGATTTGGAAAATTTATAATGAATCCTCCTGTAAACAATGTAAGACATAAAACAGAAACATTGCCAAATTTACCAGTATATGCCATCAATGTTATTGAGCGTCGTCCCCCTAGTGGAACAACACCATTAGAATGGATGTTACTAACCAATATAGTTATCAATAATTTTGAAGAAGCTATAGAGAAAGTAAGATGGTATTGTTTAAGATGGAGAATTGAAATTTTTCATAAAATTTTAAAATCTGGATTTAGGGTTGAACAATGTAGACTTGCAACAGGAGAAAGATTAATAAAATACTTGACAATCATGAGCATAATTGCTTGGAGAATTTTTTTTATTACTTTAATTGGCAGAACTAATCCTAATCTACCATGTAGTGTAATATTAGCTGAAGAAGAATGGCGAGTTTTGTATGTAAAGATACACAAAGCAGCTCCCCCTAATAATACAATTCCTACAATAAAAAATGCTATAATATGGGTTGCTAAATTGGGTGGGTATTTAGCAAGAAAAAATGATCTAGAGCCTGGTCCTATTGTATTGTGGAGAGGATGGCAACGGTTATTTGATCTAGTTCAAGGTTATCAATTAGCTAACTCTAATATTTGTGGGTAATAGTAAGGTATAAAGCATCTCGTGGTATTTTCCTGCCACCTCTAATAAATCTTCGTCCTTGCTTATTACCACTATCACGAGCATAAGGAGCTATTCCCACAATTGCTGACAATTCGTTACTACTATAATTTTTATTTCCTAATTCAGGTAAAAAACTAATTAGTTTTTTACCTACGCATTTACCAATACCAGGCACACTCTCTAATATTTTTACCTTCTCTTTCAACTCTTCTGATTCGTCTATTACCTCATTTAATTTTTTATCAAGCTCAGCTATTTCATTCTGTAAAAATTTAATGAGTTTTTCTATACTCTCTTTATCAATGCCATCAATATACTCGATGAAAATCAATAATTGCGTTGTCGTTGTCCAAGACCTGCGGTACTCACGTACTAATGTACGCTGTGCTCCTCGGCTTGGACACTCCTAGCACTTGTTGATTTTGATCTTCGTCTACCAACTCTTCATTTACGAGCAGTATACTATGATGTAGCCTCTTCTTTTCATTGCTAAGAATTAATACTAAATCTTCTCGCCTTTGCTGATATCTCTTCAAAGTCTCTGATTCAACTTGATATAAATAATTAGCTGTAAGTTGCATCTTATCGCCATAATATGCTAATTTAAATGCGTCCTTCTTATCAGTTTTACACAAATTCACCGATTTACTAAATGAATTAAAACTATAGGTATTGACCTTATGTATCTGTTGCTTATGGGCGATGTGAGGTTATATATATGATTGTTTAACTATGAAAATTGATTAAACCTGTTGTTCTACCAACAGTAGCCTACTGGTACATGCATTGAAGTAATTCTTTGTTTGAAGCTACCAGGACAATGTACTCGGCTTTTAAAGAGAATCTAAGCTGTGAGGTAAAGATTAAACTGCAAGCATCATGTGGTTAGAGGCTAGGCTTAGATGGTATGGTTAACATATGTGAACTACTGATAAATGTCGTTACAGTCGTAAGGAGCTAAAGATGCTGATAAGCTCTGTCCAAAAGGATAAGTGATCTGGTTATTGTGCTATAGGCTCACGATACGTAGACTTTATGATCACCGGCAGAAAGGTAGAACCTAACCTATCTATGTCATATATATAGAACACAGTAAGCCTGTATTTCTTCCCGGACTGGGAAAGTAAGCCGTAAGGTAAACTGATAGGGATGCAGGTAGAGGAGAGACGGAGAAAGCGAAGGCTGTTTTGTAATGAGGCAGATAAGGGTTGTAACATTATCCTACGCGAAAGCGGGCAGACTTCCGTTATGGTCTCTTATTACGAGAGAATTTGATGAAACTTTTAAAGGAGAAAAGCAAATGGTGGTTACAAATCAAATTGTAGCTAGTGCATCTACTGACAGCAATGTGAGTTGGCACAGTATTAACTGGAGTCGATGTAACAGAGTTATTAGAAGTCATCAGATGCGTATCGTAAAAGCAATACAGGAAGGTAGATGGGGTAAAGTTAAAGCTTTACAACGACTATTAACCCATTCTTTTAGCGGCAAAGCTCTTGCAGTTAGAAGAGTGACTGAGAATCGAGGAAAAAGAACTGCGGGTGTAGATCAAGAAATTTGGCATACACCTGATCTTAAATCTCAGGCAATAATAAACTTGAGGCAACATGGTTATAATCCATCCCCTCTTAGAAGGATTTATATACCAAAGGTGAATGGTAAGAGACCACTTGGTATACCTACTATGAAAGATAGAGCTATGCAAGCTCTTTATAAGCTAGCATTAGAACCAGTTGCAGAAACAACAGCAGATAGACATTCGTATGGGTTTAGAGCAGAAAGATCAGCTGCAGATGCCATAGAACAGTGTTATATAGTCCTTTCTAGGAAATGCGCTGCTCAATGGATACTGGAAGCTGATATTGAAGGATGTTATGATAACATTAGTCATCAATGGCTTCTAGATAATATTCCAATGGATAAAACCATATTAAGAAAATGGCTAAAAGCTGGATATATGGAAGCTGGTAATATCTACCCTACTGAATCTGGCACTCCGCAAGGTGGCATCGCTTCAGCATTACTTGCGAATATGACTCTAAGTGGATTGGGTAAGTTACTAGCTGAAAAGTTTCCGATGAAAATATCCTCAAGAAAACCGGCTCATAAGATCAACTATATTATCTATGCTGATGATTTTATTATCACAGGTCGATCCAAGGAACAATTAGAGAATCTTGTTTTACCTATTGTAGAGCAATTTTTACAAGAGCGAGGATTGAAGCTATCTAGTACTAAAACCAAAATTACTCATATTGATCAAGGTTTTGATTTCTTAGGACAGAATGTACGGAAATATACTCGATGAAAATCAACAATTGCGTTGTTGTTGTCCAAGACCTGCGGTGCTCACGTACTAATGTACGCTGTGCTCCTCGGCTTGGACACTCCTAGCACTTGTTGATTTTGATCTTCGTCTACCAACTCTTCATTTACGAGCAGTATATAATGGCAAGTTTCTTATCAAGCCATCTAAAAACAACTTACAAAACGTCATAAGAAAGATAAGGAAAATTGCTAAAGATAATAAGATGATCAAACAAGTTTTATTGATAACTATGCTCAACCCTATTATCAGGGGTTGGACTTTATATCATAGACATATAGTTGCTAAAGAGAGTTTCAGTAAATTAAGGCACGAGATATTTAAGATTGTATGGCGATGGTCTAAACGTCGGCATCCAAATAAGAGTAGTAACTGGGTTAAGAATAAGTATTTTAAGTTTATAAGAGGTGATGCTTGGAGATTTGCTTGTATAGCTGACAAGCCAAAATTAGGGGAAGAACCAATTATTTATAAGCTTATTGACCCAGCTAAACTACCTATTAAGCGACATGTAAAGATTTTGTCCGAAGCTAATCCATATGATAAGCAATGGGATGATTATTTTGAAAAAAGATTAAAACATAAAATGTATGAATCTTTATCAGATAACAGAAAATTATTAAGTCTATGGAATAAGCAAAAAGGTAAGTGTCCGAATTGCACGCAAATCGTCACATTAGAAACAGATTGGGATATACATCATGTTATCCCAAAATCAAAAGGTGGTGATAATAGGAGCTCAAATTTGATGATGCTACACATCAATTGCCATAAACAGATCCATAATCGGAGATTCAATGTTGAAGCTGGTTCTAAATAAATTGGGCTTTAAGAGGCTTGAGCCGTATGATGCGAAAGTATCCTGTACGGTTCTTAGGGGATGGGAGAAAGGTAACTTTCTTTCATTACCCGACTATTATACAATTCTTGGCAAATCTCTGCTTCATAACCTCCAGTAGGCTCACATACTATTATCTTAATTTCTTGCTCTTTTATTAATTTTATCAGTTCTTCATGCCCTAACTTATCATTGGAAAAACGATTATATATCGGTTTATTGTTAGACTCATATAAACATATATCTAACCATTTTTTACTTACATCTAGACCTATTATTTTACTCATGATATAATCTCCTTCGTCTTATTGTGCAAGGCTGCTGCTTCCAGCACCTTCTGCAATTTGTTCAAGGTAAACAACTAAGAGGGTACTTATTCTGTTCACGACTATTTCAGTCCAGTGTCTATCAAGTCACCCTCTTACAATTACTTATATCACATTTTAAAGATATAAGTGTCTAGAAATTGATCGAGCTGCAATAAGTGGTAGGGGCATTGGGGCTGAGCCACTAGGTATTCTTAACACAGTTGGCATTGGTAATGTTACTTTTGATGACGATGAGCCAATAAGCTGGGGTAAGATCGTAGACCTTGAAAGCCTAATTGCTGCAAGGAATGCTGATATTGGTACGCTTGGCTATTTATGCAATGCCAACATACGGGGAATTTTAAAGCAAACAGAAAAAGCTGAAGGAACTGCCCAATTTGTTTGGGAAAGTAGTAGTGAGCTAGGTTTTGGTTACCTTAACGGCTATAGAGTTGGAACAACCAACCAAATACCAGCTGATACTATATTATTTGGCAATTTTGCTGATCTAATTATTGGACAATGGGGAGTACTGGATGTATTAGTAGACCCTTACACTTTAGGAACTAGCGGTGGCATTAGAATAAGAGTCATGCAAGATGTAGATATTGCAGTTAGACACTCTGAGAGTTTTGCAGTGCTAACTAGATAATAATTATTGGTAATTATTTTTAATATCACGATAAGAACTTATAACACGCAAAATTTGCAGTGGCTTTGTTTTAGGATTATATATTATGTAGTAGCTATAAACTAGCCAAAAACGTACAGGTTGATCAATTAAATCTTCACGTTTACTTCCAATGTTAGGATTTGCAGCTAGTTTTAAAAACGCTTGTTCAAAAAGACTGGCTATTTTCTCAGCAGCTTTGGGATTATCTTTGGCGATATATAACCAAATATCCTTAATATCTTGCTCTGCTTGAACAGTTAAGCAAAAATTATTTTTACTCATGAGATTTTAATTTATCTCTACGAAAATTCCTGAAATTTTGCAAAGCTTGGTCACCTGAAATGACCTTACCTTCAGCTGCTTGGTCAAGACCTATTTGAATTTCCTGATTAAGCCACATTTTATAGTTTTCAAAACTAGTGTTGTGAGTTTCTGATTTAATAAGTAAACGTAATGCAGTTCTTATAACTTCACTGGAAGAATGATAAAAACCACTTTCTACCTGTTTATCTATATATTTTTCGAGTTCTGGTGTTAAGGACACATTCATAATTATCAGCCATAATAACAATAATTGACATTATAGTAACATAAATAGTTATGGCATTTCAAGAAGATTTTGCTGAGTTTTTAGATACAGAACAAGGTTTTGCAGTAGAGGCAACAGTAATGCCAAAAGATGGACTAGCTTACCAACTCAAAGGGATATTTGTTAGCAACTACTACCCTATAGATATTGGAACAAGTGGCTTTGTCGGATTTAATCCAAGCTTTGAGTGCTGTGAGGAAGAGGCAAGAAAAATCAATGAAGGAGATATACTAACTATCCGGCAAACAAAGTACAAAATTGTTGAAATCAAACAAGATGATACTGGCTGGGTAGTGCTGGGATTAGAGCGACAAAGCTGATATGCTACATGCTAGAACCAGCATAAGGCAAACTTTTGTGGATATCATTAAAGGAAAAACGGCAGCAAAAGATAAAGTTTACGATAACCGGTTATATAGCATGAATGACAGCACTTTGCCTGGGATTATTATATTTTCTAGCCAAGAAGAAATAGTAACCAGCACTATCAGTCCACCAAGATGTCAGAACAGGACGGCACGAATAACGGTAGAATGTTATGCCAAGGCTACTACTTCGGTCAATATCATAGTTGATAATATGACAGCTGAAGTGGAAAGTTTAGTGTTAAATAATCCTGAACTAAGGAAGCTTTGCAAAGATTGCCGTTTGGAATCAACCGATATTAGCCTGAATTCAGATGGCGATCAACCAGTAGCAGTAGCAAGCCTCGTATTTGCAGTAAGCTACCAAACTAAAGAGACTTCACCGAATATAATAATATAAATCCAATAATGAGAAACCAATATGTCAACACATGCAGGATCAGAAGGAATAGTTAGAATTGGTACAACACAGGTAGCCGAAGTTAAATCATGGTCGTTGGAAGAGGTATGTGATACGGTAGATGCCAGCATTATTGGCACTGAGTGGCGTAAGTCTCAGGCTACTATCAAAAGCTGGTCAGGTTCGATAGAGGCCTTTTGGGATGAAGCTGATACTGAAGGTCAAGGAAGGCTTACCATTGGAGCAACCATACAGCTAAGTCTTTACCCAAAAGGCGAGAATGAAGAAAAAATATATTTTACTGGTCTAGCAATTGTTACTGGCATTTCTCGGCAAGCTTCTTTTGATGGGTTAGTTGAGAGTTCCTTTACCTTTCAGGGCAATGGTAAATTATCAGAAGTAAAACAAGAATAGTAGAAAGTAGGAGAAGACAATAATGACTGGATTATGAAGGCTAAAGATACTGAAGGTAATTGCCTGTTTAGCAGAGCAGACAAACCAAATTTAATGAGAAACTGTGACCCTGATGTGTTAATTCGTGTTGCAACCTCAATCATGGAGAGCAATGATACTGAGGTAGCAGAAAAAAACTAACTAACCAGCCAACATTACTTAACATGTTTGTTTTAGCGGAGCATTTAGGAAAAACCATAGCTGAAATCGAACAAATGACAATAGATGAGTGGTATCATTGGCTGGCATATTTTAAAATTAAAAAACAGTATCAACATAAACACAAATTAACAAGGTAAATGAGTTCTAACAATAAAGAAGTCAGAGTAACTTTTAGAGGAGTTGATAAAACCAAAGAAGCATTTGGCAGAATCAAGCAGAATTTCAAAAAACTACAAGATCAGCTTGGCAGAATTAAACTAGGCTTTGGTAGAATCGGTACGGCAATAGCTGCGGCATTTAGTGTAGCAACCTTAAAGAAGATTATTGATAGCGGTGAGGAGATTGGTAAACTTGCTAATAAGCTAGATATTAGCACCCATAGTTTATCAGAGTTAAAATATGCTGCAGAGAGATGCGGGGTGGAGTTTAGTACCCTTACTTCAGGTCTTGAACAAATGGCAATGAGGGTGTCAGATGCAGCAAGAAACTCCGGGGAAGCAAAAGATGCTTTGAGGTTACTGGGTTTATCAGCTAAAGAATTGAATCAAGTAGCACCCAATGAACAGATTGGACAAATTGCTGAAAACTTGCTAAGAGTCAGAGATGCTTCAGATAGAACACAGTTGGCAATAAAGTTGTTTGGTTCTGCTGGAGCTGCCCTGCTATACTGCTCGTAAATGAAGAGTTGGTAGACGAAGATCAAAATCAACAAGTGCTAGGAGTGTCCAAGCCGAGGAGCACAGCGTACATTAGTACGTGAGCACCGCAGGTCTTGGACAACAACAACGCAATTGTTGATTTTCATCGAGTATACCAATACTTGAACAAGGTGAAGATGGTATAAGAAGGCTTAGAGAAGAAGCAAGGAATCTAGGGCTATCATTGTCACAGGAAGAATGTGAGGCAATGGCTAAGTTTAACGCAGAACTCTCAAAATTACAGGCAATAATGACCAGTTTAATAACCTCAGTATTAGTGCCTATATTACCGTTACTGATAGGATTTTTTGCGGCTATTAGGGAGGGACACCCAGCCATAACTTTTATAATTACTGCAATATCTACTTTGCTAGCTTTGAGATTAGCAGTATGGTTTATTGCGGCTGCTACTGCTGTTAGGTCTTTTACGGCAGCTCTTGTAGCAAATCCATTAGGCTTAGTAGCAGTGGCAATATCAACTGTGGTAGCTGGGCTCGTTACCTTAACTAAATGGTTTAACAAATCAACTGAAGTAACTAAAGAATTTAATCAGACTTTAGAGGAAACCAAAACATTAACAGCAATAACCATCCCTAAAGCGTCACTTGAGGTAATGAGTAAAAGGAACGAATGAAGCAAAACGGATATTTGAACAAACTAGGACACCGCTGGAAAAGTATAACATGGAAATGGAAAAACTAAATAAACTGCTTAAGCAAGGTTTAATTGACCAAGATACATATAACAGAGCTATGGAACAAAATAAACAATTACTTGGTAATATGGCAAATGAATCTGAAGATGCATTTAATTTGATTAAAGATCGTTCCAAAGATGCAGCAGATAGTTTAATTGATAATTTTGCCAAGGCTGCCTTTGGTGTAGGTGATCAGGTAAAAAGTTTGAAAGATACTTTTAGTGATTTTTTTAAACAGTTGCAAGTTGATATATTAAAGATGACGCTTAAACAGGCTTTCTCTTCGGCTAGTGGAGGTACATTTGGTGAAATGTTTGGCGGCGGAGGAAGTTTGGGAGGGATAAGCTCCATTTTTGGAGGTTTGTTTGCAAGTGGTGGTACGGTAAAGCCCGGTAAAGCACATGTGGTTGGTGATGGTGGTGAGCCTGAGTTGTTTATTCCCAATAGTGTTGGTAGCATTGTACCCTTTAGCAAACTGGAAGCATCGGGTGCTAGCAGCAACAATATTGTAGTTAACATGAATATTCAAACCCCGGATATTAGCTCATTTAACCAAAGCAGAAGTCAAATTGCCGCTGATATGGCAAGACAGATAGCAAGGAGTTCTAGAAATTTGTGACATATAACTTGACAAAAATTTGTACGTAACGTACATTTGAGTAGTAGATTAAAGAGGGTTACAATCCTACTATGAATTTTATTACCACTGTAGAAGCAAGAGAACATTTTTCTGAAGTACTGAATCGTAGTGCTTATGGGAAAGAAAGAATCATTTTTACAAGGCGAGGAAAAAAACTTGTTGCTATAATACCTATGGAAGATTTAAATTTGCTTGAAGCTCTTGAAGATAAATTAGATGTAGAGGATGCAAGAAAATCCCTAGAAGAAGCTAAGCAACGTGGCACTATATCTCTAGCTGACTTTAAGAAAAATGAAGATATTTAGAAGATATTAAATTGTGAATGTTAAATACAATATCGAGCTAGCACCACTAGCTCAGAGACAACTCAAGAAATTACCAAGACAATTACAAAAGGACATTATCAAAAATCTCGAAAATCTAAACCCCAAAATACCTAATCTTGGAATAAAAAAATTAAGTGGGATGGATGATTTGTATAGATTAAGAGTTGGTGATTACAGAGTAATCTATAAAATTCAACATAACATCTTGCTTATTTTAGTTTTAAAAATAGGACATAGAAAAGATATATATAATAATCTTAACTCTCTGATTAACAAGCTAATTTAATCATTTATGTCTGTCTTTGCTGAGGTGCAATTTCCGTCTGAGATATCTTATGGTTCTAAGGGTGGCCCAATATTCTCAACTAACATCGTTACAACATTTAGTGGTCATGAGCAACGCAATATTAACTGGCAAATGGCAAGAAGCAGATATGATATAGGTAGTGGTATCAAGACGCAAGCCCAGTGGCAGGAGCTAATAAGTTTTTTTCGGGCAAGACGTGGCAGAGCTATAGGTTTTCGTTATAAAGACTGGTCTGATTATCAAGGTATACTCAATTAACCTGAAGAGTTGCAGAAATGGTTAACGGTAATAGTTTGGAAATTATCGTTTATTAAGGTACGTAACCTATCTTTATAATCACCGATGTTGCTACAAAACTTACGCTATGTAAGGTTCTAAATAGCGTAAAGAGGGTGAACGTAACTGCTGTTGCATATAATGATCTAAAAGCCCTAACTTTATTTGATAAACCGTCTTACCTATTTTGTGTGCAGTTCTTTTTAGAAAAGCCCACACTAAAAATGCACAACTAATGTGATTACGCTGGATGCGTTGTTTTCTGCATTGGCATCGTTCTATACCGGTAAGTTGCTTGATTTCTCTATGCATGCTCTCAATTACCCAACGAAAGCCACACTCATCTTGTACGGCTTTAGAAGATTTTTGAGTTTTGTTATTGGTAACAATATAATCAACTCTGTTGGTAGAAACAGTAAGTTTAAACAAATTAACATGCTTATCTTTTGCAAAGCCCTTTATATGAATCTCCACTCCGCTCTTAATTTCCTCATCTGAAAACGTTAACTTGCTAACAGCTTTATAAGGCTTAGAAGAGGAAGTTTTAGTAACGTTTCTATTTGCTTTAATAGGAGCATAATAATATTTACCCAAGGAATCAACATGTTGCATAATTTTATGCGTAGCATACCATGTGTCAAAAAGCACAGTTTGAAAAGGAATCTTTTTGCTATACACAGCATTATTTAACATATTTAATAGGTGTTCTACTTTTGTCGCTCCATCATGTTCGGGCGAAAAAATTCGGTAATCTATTACCCAAAACTTATTAATATCCGGATTATAATATACCAAACTTACTACTCCTATACCAGTAGTAATACCACCTGTAGCCCCACTGTACTGTGATCTAGCAATTTCTATTTTCTTGGTATTTCTTTTATTTAACACCGTATCATCAAATATTGTATATCCGTTAGGCGATAAAATAACATCATCCTTAATATGTTCCCATAACAAAGAAGGTGTATATTTTTCATTTTTTAAAAATCTATTAATAACATCATGGCTACATTTTTTGGCATGTTCAGCATAGTAGGTCAAACTATAATTCTTTTGACTCACTATTAGAAATTGACAGTAATCTGTCCTATTAACTGGTATTGCTTGCAATTTTATCCTCTTGGCATTTGTAAATTATACTCAACATAATTTACCATTTTTTTTCTCATAGCGTAAGTTTTGGATGAATATTTTCTAGAGCTGGACTTATTATTAAAGTTGCAAAAAGTACTTAACTGTGAGCAAATAGTAAGCATACCAAATGCCCTAATGATCTTGCAGCAAGCATTGGAGATTTTTGCTGAATATGCTGAACCTAGTAATGTTCAACTTCAGCATCAGATACAAGGCTATGGTTATTGTTTACAGCAGCAATATGAATATGTGAAATTCTTTGCTAGTGTTTGTGGAGTTGAGTTACCTGATCATGCAAAGATTGCAGCAGAGTTAATAACTGTTTGCCATACTAAGGTAGCAGAAAATCTTGAGTACCAAGTTAGCAGTTTGCATATTGATGAAGATAAACTTGACCAAGTTTATTATCATAAAGCTATAAAGTATCTAGAGGATTATCAGGACTCTCCTGCCTGCAAGAATCTTAAGGCTATAGCCTATAGTTGCGTAGCTAGTATCGCTGAGCAGAATGGTGAAAATGAAGCATTGGCTTACTATGTAAAAGCTATAGAGGCCAATAGCCATCTACCAAAAATATATGAAAAACTGGGACAGCTATTTTTTAATAAGGGTGACTATGCTAAGGCGATTGACTGCTATAAAGTAGTTAATAATGAATTTAGGATAAAAGCATGTTTTAAAGCATGGCTAAAACAAGATAAAGAAAATCCAGATATAATGCTAAAGCAGGCTGAGTATTTTGAGTCTATAGGTTTATTTGAGAAAGCTAAAACATATTATCACCACGCATTCAGCCTAAGTCAAGATGAAGATTTTAAGGCTGCAGCTTTAGAGAAAATTGGTAACATCATGGTTAATACTGCTGCTCAGGGGCAAGATTTTATTACTAGAGCACAGGAACACAATTTTTACAATTATGAGCTGGTAACTGAAGAATTTACCAACAATTTACTTGGCGACTTAAAATGTGATTTATACTGCTAAAAGATTGCAAAGCAGTTTGCTGCACGTATACGTTTTATCAAGTCCGTGGGGGTTTTTAATTAATATTTGTTAAAACCCTAGTTTAGAAAAAGACCTTAATTAGTTATCCAATATTTTTTTAAATGAACACAATTATGATAATTAGGCGATGTTGTCACGAGATGTAATTCTATATTGAATCAAACTTATCTATACTATATCATATTTTTATCGAAACAGCATATTACTACATTTTATTAAAACTTAATCGGTAAAATAATTTAGTAAAATTTAACTAAAAATTTTACTACCAAAAACATAAATATAATTGAATAATATGATAGTTGAGCTTTCAGACACTAATACACATCTCAAGGGAACTGATACTGTTACGGAGAGTAGTAAGCTGCCTAGACTGAGAGTAGGTACTGATGACTTTAAGACATTATTATTAAATAGTGATGTATTTGTTGACAAAAGCTTAATGATTAAAGAACTGCTAGAGGATAGTGGAGAGGTGATCTTAATTACTCGACCAAGACGTTGGGGTAAGAGCCTCAATATGGATATGCTTTGTAAGTTCTTGGAAATTGAAGTGGACGAGATAGGTAAGCCTTTAGCTCAAGAAAAGAGAGTAAATCATAAACTCTTTACTGGAGGCATAGTAGATTTGGTCTTTGATGAAACCAAAGAGCTACAGCCTTTAAAAATATCCATTCATAAAAATATAATAAAGCGTCAAGGCCAATTTCCAGTAATATATATAAATTTTAAAGAAGTGAAGGGGAGTAACTATAAGGAGATTGTTAGTAGCATTATAGATCAAATAATAGAATTATATGAAAGATTTAATTACTTAGAGCAATATCTTCAAGAAGATAATAAATTTTTCAGTATCCCGCAAAAAGTAAAGTTAAAAAATTATCTAAGTGGTGATATTAACATAAGCTATTTAAAAAATAGCCTAAAGTTTTTAAGTCAGATATTATATAAACATTTTAAACAAAAAGTATATATATTGATTGATGAATACGATACACCAATTAATAATGCATATTTGGAGTTTGGGCATAAAGCAAAAGATTTTGAGCAAATTCTTAAGATTTTTAGAGGAATATTTGGTAGCAGTTTAAAAACGAATCCCTACTTAGAAAAAGGAGTAATAACTGGCATCTTGCGTATTGCTAAAGCTAATTTATTTTCCGATTTGAATAATGTTAGTGAATATACCTTACTTGATAAAAATTTTGCTAAGTTTTATGGCTTCACCCAAGCAGAAGTTGATGAGCTATTAACCGTCGTCCCAACCAAAACTAATCCCGAAGAAATTAAAAACTGGTATAATGGTTACACCTTTGGTGGAGAGATCATCTACAACCCATGGTCAATTATGCAATGTCTTGCACGTGAGGGCGAGCTTGATCACTATTGGCTAGATAGTGGTGGGACTAACATTATCGATAAAGTTTTTGTATCAGATGAAATACAAGAAGATCTAACTAAACTATTAGAGGGAGAAGGTATAGTAAAGAAATTATATAAACAAATTTCTTTAACAGAAATTGAAGATAATCAAAATATATTTTATAGCTTATTATTATTCACTGGTTATCTGAATGCAAATCTCGCTAATGATAATAAAGAAGACCCTAGATATTGTTTCACCATACCTAATAAGGAAGTACGCAACATCTATGTAGAAAGGGTTATAAAATGGCTCACTAAAAAATTAACCATAAAAATGAATGAGTATGATAATTTTATTAACTTATTGATTAATGAACAAATAGATAAGTTTGGAGAAAGATTACAAGAGTATTTGTTAAGATCAACTAGTTATCATGATTTAACGGAGGAAAAGGATTACCATAATTTAATAGGAGGGTTGCTTGCTCCCCTAGTCAGTCAATATATGATAGAATCAAATAAGGAAACTGGATATGGTAGATGTGATCATATATTAATCCCTATAGCTGGACTTAGAGATAACGCACTGATCATTGAATATAAAATAGCTAAACCTACTGAAAATTTAGAATCCATTGCAAAAACAGGCTTAAAGCAAATTATAGATAAACAATATGATACTACGATAGGAGAACACAAACATGTCAAGAAGATTGTAAAAATCTCTATGGTCTTCTGTGGCAAAAAAGTAGTACTAGAATACCAAATTGATTAAGAAAAATATTGTATACATAAATTCTTTACCCCTATAACCAAAATTCACTCTTTAAAATGGTTATTTGGGGCTAACTATAAAAGCCCTGTTAAGGGCAGAATCTTGTTATAATTAGGCTTTAAAGAGATTTGCAAAAATTCTAACCTAAGCTGGTTAAAAGTTCTCAACGTATACCATGCGGCCCGCCATTCGGTACAAGTGTTTGTTTTTTCAAAAATATCGAACGGGAAACGTAGGGAGGTCTCAAGTTTTTTGCCCCTTAGTTTGAGGTTCTGAAATACGAAATTTATCATTTTGCGTTTTTGGGGCATTTCAGAACCTTTAAAAGTTTCATAGGCTTCAGATGCTAGAGTTATTAGCGTTGTAGCGGTATCAGTAAATTTATCGTCTGCTTCCTCATAAACTTTAATTAAACGAGCAATTTCATATTGGCGATCTTTTAATTGTTGTTTTTTTCTTTGAAATTCTTCTGTACTAAGTTCTCCATTGAGTCGCAAATCTATTAATGAATTTAATCTATTCTCATTTTCGGTATGCTCTTTCTTTAAAGCAGCTGTTGCTTGCCCATGCTCATCTTTCTTTAGCTCATTAGTGTTTTTTAAATAGGCTAGAGTCTCTTTTAGCATTTCTGGGTCTTTTCTTATACCTATTCTTTTAAAAACCTCTTCTACCTGCTTTAAAACCTCATCTTCTCTTACATAAATCTTTTTGTTTGGATTCTTTGGATCCCATGTACCTAAATAAGTCCATTCGTCCACTTTGCCATCTGAATATGTTTTGCTGTGAGTTTCAGCTGTTACAACTTTACCAGTTACTGCACAGGTGATTAATCCTCTAAAAAGAAAATCCTTACCACCATATTTAAAAGGCTTCTTCTTCCACCCTAAACGTACATCTTTACATGCCATAAAAGTCTCTTTTGTTATAATTGCTTGGTAACCATGTGACCACATCTCTCCTTTTACTCTCATTTCACCGTAATAAAATGGTTGTTGGATCATTCGATGCACTACTGTTTTATTGACGTAGCAATTGTTTTTGCTTCTAAGACCAAGCTCCTTAGCTTTTTCAGTCAAATAATTAAGAGTATACATTCCTGTTGCATATTCTTCAAAGAGTTTTTTTATGATAGAACCTCTTACAGGATCGAGAATTACTATACTGTTTCCTCTTTCATCTCGACTATTTAGGTAACCAAGAGGGGCTGGTCCTATCCACTCTCCTTTACGCAATTTATGATCTAGGCTTCTTTTAACGTTATCACTTAAACTATCAACGTAAGATTGTGCCATCAATACGTTCATTCCCCACATTAGCTTTGCATGAGACTGAGAATCTTTATCTATTATACGTCAGTTTGGGATAAGATATAGATGAAATAGTAATAGATAAAAGGATTGTCAAAAAGGAGTGCCTGCAGTATTTATATTTTTAAACAAAAAAACAAACTACAGGCATGAAAAAAGATATCACAGAATTATATAGTTTTATAGATGATTTTTGTAAAATTTATTTGGAGTATGAACAGAGAAAGTTATTACCATCAAATAAGCAGAGAAATCGCTGTTGTAGCATGAGTTTAAGTGAAATGTTAACAATAATAATTATGTTTCATACATCCTATGCTAAGAATTTTAAATTTTTCTATAAAAGTTATATAGAGTGCATGCATAAGGATGATTTCCCTAAAGCCTTGAGTTATAATAGATTTGTTGAATTAATGGCACGATTATTCATACCGCTAAATATGTTGATTCATTTGTTGTTTGGTGAGGAAACAGGTATTTATTTTATTGACTCTACAACGATTAAAGCTTGTCACAATAAAAGGCGTTATAGCAATAAAGTTTTTAAAGGATTAGCCAAACATAGTAAATCCTCTATGGGGTATTTTTATGGTTTTAAATTACATGTAATAATCAATAATAAAGGGGAGTTTATGGCATTAAAAGTGACCAAAGGCAATGTAGATGTGTAAATTGTAACGAACTATTGACCCACTATTGTAATGAACTATTGACCCACCAAACCATACTAAAAAATAAAATGAATTATAGTTTTTTGATCAGATTTTAACCATTATTAAAATTCAGATTCAGATAATATTTAACTATACTCAGTTGATGATTTTTTTATTACAATATTGCTCTTTACTAATTTACATCTTTCCCTCCTCTAAAACTTTTATTACCAGTTTCTATGATTTGACAATGATGTGTTAATCTATCGATAATTACTTTTGTTGCCTTAGCATTACCAAACATATCACCCCATTCTTCAAATCTCAAATGGGTAGTGATGATAAGCGAAGACTGTTCATATAATTTAGCAAACAGCTCAAATAATAAGAATCTAGCCTCGGCTTTTATTGGTACATAGCCCAGTTCATCTATCACAATAACATTGAATCTCTTAACTGAATCGATGAATTTGCTTTCATAATTATGCGTTCTAGCATTGAGTAATTGGCTAGCTAATTCATTTAAAGTGTAGAACCTCACCCTGTAACCCTTTTCAACCGCAGTAAAAGCTAAACCAATTGCTAGATGAGTTTTTGCAGAACCAGAACCACCTATGATCATGATATTCTGATGATTATCAATCACTTTTTGTATATCAATATTCTCAACCAATTTAGCTTGGCATGTATCTGATAGTAACTTTATGGTTGGAAACTTAGCTAACTGCAACCTATAATGCAGAGAACGTGACTTTTTATATTCACACTCTGCTTCAAGCAGTTTCTTTAACACATCATACACACTAGTAGTAGGGGCATCATTTGTTAAATTACTTGACTCAGATAACAGCATCTTCATACCTGCTAAACCTAATTTGTCTAATAACGATATTAAATCTTTCATTTAATTTACCTCCGTTGTTAAATGCAACTTGCTATAGATACTGCAATCAGCATCAGGAGGATTTTTTAGCTGAATAAACTCAGTCTCTTGGATATCTAGTTTCATTGCTGGTTGTAACAAATATTGCTCAACTAATTTAGAGCTACAGCCGCCAGCAACAATTGTTAGGTTACAAGCATTGGTTACCTTTTCTAATCCATACTTATTAACAAGTAGTAGGATATCTATAAATTGTTTATCACCATCCTTGTAAGTCTCTAACTTATTTCGTAATTTGCCAAATATCTCAGGCAACAAACTCATTAACTCTTTGAACGGTCCACCATTACGTAAAGCACCGGGTTTACGTTCTAGAGCTGCTATATAGTGCCATGGATTATAAATCTTCTGATAGCGTTTAAAACTACGTACATGCTCTGCAATAATCTTGCTTTCATGTAAAATTACTATCTGCCAAGCATAGGATTTAATCTGTACACTAAGTCCTACATATTCACATGGGACACTATACATATTGGTGTCGTATTGTATTAAACTCAAAGGTGATACGGTCGTTGGATGTAATCTATAACCCGTAAACTGCCCTCTATATCCTATTAAATATGCCTTCTCTTCCTCATATATTTCTAGAATCGTTCTTTCTGTAAATTCAGGATGTCTTTTAGTTTTAGCCCACTCTATAGACATCTCTCTTAGCTGAATGTTAATAGCTTCATAACTATCTCCTTTCAATATTGGAATAAAAAAGTTACGTCTAGTGTCTCCTACTTGTTTCTCAACCTGTCCTTTCTCCCATCCCGATGCTGGAGTACAGGCAAGTGGCTCAAATAAATGGTGAAAGGCCATTTGGATAAACTTCTCGTTAAAGATACGATCCTTGCCAATCAATATTTTTTTGACAGCCGTCTTCATATTGTCATAAATACCATTCTTACAACAACCAGCAAAAAACTTGAAAGCTTGATCATGGGCATCCATAACCATTTCCAGCTGCTCATTAGGATAAACCACTACCAAAGAATAACGACTATAGCATAGCTTTATTCTCGCTGCTTTAACTCTAGTAACCTCCCCATTTAAACATATTTCTTCCTCTCCCCAATCAAACTGGAATGCTCCTCCTAGCTCAAAATTTAGTGGTATAAAAACTTGCTTACCTTTTGCTTCATGATCTCTTCGGAATCTTCTAACTATTAGATTCACAGATTCATAACTACCTTGATAACCTGATATCTTCAGCTGCTGATGTAATTTCTTGGCAGTCATTCTACGCCTAACTGGTTCTTTGATATTCTCTGCTAATAGCTGATTTAACATCGCAAGATATTCACCTAAAACTGGCTTAGCTTTACTATATTTAGCTAATTCAAACTTGGTCGCATTACTGCGTATAACCTTTTTAACAGTATTTTTTGATATATTAAGCTCTTTGGCAATTGCTCTAATTGCCTTGCCATCAACATGATACATTTTACGTATCTTTGAAATTGATTCCACGATAAACACTCCCTAAACACTCCTACACATTATTAACAAATTATTAATTTATGTAGCAGCTACTATTTCTTTTTAGGTGGGTCAATTCTCTTTACAATTCTTGCTCTAAATGGGTCAATAGTTCGTTACAATTTACATCATAATCAGTAGGCTTTAATCCAACACTTGCTAAAATTTCAGCAACAATAGCTCCAAGGCTTGAAGCTCCCAGCTTACCGTTAATCCAGTGACCAGTTGGCCATAATATTCCATCTTGCCATATGCTTTTAAAGTCAGGCCAAAAAGGGAAAGGTCTTGCGTCATAAGTCCAAACAAATCTTTTTGGTATCAGTTGCTCACAGCCTTCTTTACTATTACGTTCTGCTAGATAATCTAGTGTAGCATTTAGTGCATGACGTTGAGCTGAAAAATTTACTCTACCTTTAGAATTTCTAGGAAAGTACGACTCAACGGAAGTCGGGTCATAAAATACATTAGGCTGATTAGTGCAAGCATCTACTGACGGAAAACCAAATTCAGTAAACCATATAGGCTTCATCTTCGGCTGCCAGCTAGTAGCTCCACCATCCGGGTTATGAT
Organism: Candidatus Tisiphia endosymbiont of Ditula angustiorana; assembly: GCF_964026425.1. NCBI lineage: Bacteria > Pseudomonadati > Pseudomonadota > Alphaproteobacteria > Rickettsiales > Rickettsiaceae > Candidatus Tisiphia > Candidatus Tisiphia endosymbiont of Ditula angustiorana. The sequence continues at coordinate 1,044,792 of NZ_OZ032143.1, read as the reverse complement.
GTGCAGTTGTCCACCAATGTTGTAAATTTTTCCAAGCATATTTATCAGGGGTTTGTGGTGATTCAGCAGCAAAATAATGTTTTTGCTTCCTTTGCCAGTCCCAATAATAGTCCCAACCTTCACCACTTTCCCAGCCTTTTTTAATAAGCTCTTCGGTAATCTGAGAATGTGGCAAGTCCTCAGTAAGAGGAAAATAGGCATCAATACCGACAAAATCAATGTTTGGACTAGCCCACAGTGGATCAAGATTAAACCAACCACCTTTTGTATGATGGTATTCTGTCCAGTCAGCAGCATATGTTACTAGAGTATTACCTAATTTTGCTTTTACCATAAAGGCTAGCTGAATAAATTGCTCAACTGCTGGGTATGATCCAGCTCTATCGGTAAAGGAAGTTAGGCTAACCATTTCAGAGCCAATAATGAACGCATCAACTTGTCCAGCCATAAGGTCTGCATAATGCATAATAAAACTATTATATCCTGAAACCGGGTTATTAAACCAGTTATCAATTTCACTGCTACTAGCCGCTGTTATCCTTCCTCTCCAAGGTTTCGGCTTTGGCTCAAGTTCATCTACAAAGAGCATGGGATAAAACATTACTTTATACCCACGCTGCCTAATATGTTGACAAATAGCTACTACGCTATCATCAGAAGGAGTACCACCATAGGTTGGAGTAGATTCATTGATGTAAAGTACTACTTCAGCCTGCGACCTAGCAACTCCTGCTACTTGCCAATCAGTTGGTAATATTTTTGTGCTATCACCATAATATTCTACTTTGGGTACAATGCGACAATCAATAGCTCTGCTAGAGGTTGCAAACCAAGTTACTACTAATGCCACCCACTCAAGGTTCGGTAAAGTCCTTGCCATTTGCTCCAGTGCTACAAACATATTAGGCTTGTTTGCATAATTATGCATGTTAAGATAGTATTTGTTCCTTAGTGGCATCCAGCTATTGCCAATATTCATACCATCTTGTTTAGTATAAATCTGATCAGCATAAACAAATTCCCCAGCTCCCGGGATCAATACTACCTCTTTAATTTTGTCCTCTACTGCTGGCTTAAACTTAACTAAACGCTTAACCTCAAAGGTAAAATTCGGAATGCGATTGTCAAACTGCTCAAGAGGAAAATCCTCTATTACCACATAGCATAAACCTCTATAGGCTGGATATGTTTGAGCAGATTTGTACTTACCAATAATGTCATCGGGCATTTGTTCTTCAGTACCAAGATGAATGTTAAATTTCCCCTGATTACTTCTCAAGATATCTTCAGTAAGCAACTTGCTATCAGCCCAAATTCTAATAATTTCATTAACTTCACCTTCACATATGCTAATTGCTAGGCTAACAAAATAGCTATAAGTGATGGTGCTTTGAGTAGTAATAACTGTTTGTCTGCCTCCTCCACCTTTACCACCACTGTTTTGCCCTTCAGAATGTTCATGCTCAGTTGCCACTTCTTTAATATCAGTAGCCCAAATAATATTGCCAGCAAGCCTCATTGAGCCGTATATTTTAGGTATTACTTCACCGTAACTTGATAGCTGCCCCCTTAGGTCACTAAGCCTTGACCCTTCTTGGGTAGGTAATTTAATACTTTGCTTTTTTCTTGGTAAAAAAAGATTATTGGCTGCCATACCCAAATTAGCACCCATAATCGCTCCAACAGGCCCGCCAATGAAAAAGCCGCCTACCGCTCCTGCTACTGGTAATATGGCATTGGTCATTGGTAGCTAAACCTATAAATCCCAACTAGCATTCTCTGCCATGCAGCTGATAAATAATGTTCGACTACTTGACCTGAACCTGAATAACAATGAATAATGCCTATACCTCCACTAAAATAGTTGCTGGCTATACCGACATGTTGGGGATGGCTAAATAGCTTAAACAACAGCACATCACCTAGTTTTACTTGCTTGTTACCAATGGTTTTTAAATGTAAATCTAGAAACTGCTTTAATCTTACCCCATCAGGATAAGGAGAATAGCTAGTTTCATCAAATTCTGCTAATAGTTTGCCATCTGCCCCAACTAGCCTTAGTTCCATAGCAACTCCCATAATCAGCCCAATGCAATCAACACCGCCATTGCTGGCATAACTTCTCTTCAGTCTACCTTGGTGATGATACTTAGTGCCAAGCCATGTTCTGGCGTTTGTTACTATATCTTTACCGCTGATCATTATTACTCTAGTTACTTCTACGTGTTCCAGCGGTACTCATCAGTCTATCTATGCCGGGCAAATCAGGTTCACCACGGAAGTTGACAATGTTTTGAAATTTCTCTATACATGTTTCACTACTTTTATCACAACCAACAATAATAGCAAATTTATCAGATACACTAATAGCAAAAGGCATTGGTAGAGCTAATATTATCTTTGTATCAGCAAAATCTTTTACTTCCATCTTTAGTCCATGATTACTACCGCTATACCAAATAACGTAACCTCCAGTAAACCAGCCATTGGGCTGATTAAGGCTTTGAGCAAAGAAGCTTTGCTGGTCAATCACCCTCGATACTGTTTCTTCCACAGTAAATCCTGGTTGTTGCAGGTTAAACTTGCATTTTGTATCACCAAGATTAGCTCGACAATGAGGCAGATAAGTTTCACACATTGTTTGTGATAAAAATTGTGTAAGCCCTCTTATTTCAGCACAAAACATGTTGCTATTTAAGGTTACTTCTCCTAATACTCCCCGCTTTTGTATTAGCTTACCACTATTTGGCTCTTGATAATTTACTAAAAATATTTCAACTTCAGCAAAATCATATTTACCAGCCAGTAAATCGCTAGCATTTATTTTAGGGGTAAAAATCTGTCCTGATAAGTCAAGATTATCTACTGCCATATTACTGCTACTCTCAACATTGGTTGGAGTAAAACTGGCAATAGAGTCATATTGCAAATCATCAATCAGTAAATTTTGGTCATAATCAGTAAATCCTAAAATTATTTTGTCCAGTCTAGTAATTTTCCAGCAGGTAGCAAGGCTTGTCACCTCAGATTTTAAGTGATGAGTTAATGTTGGCGGTAAGTTTCTCATACTCTAATTTCAATGAGAGGAATATTACCCCAAGAGCCTATGTTAAAGCTATCCATCGATAAATCAAGGTGATCCGTGTCAAACCTAACTGGTACGTCAAATTCAAAATCTGCCGTTATTTCTTCATCTCTTCTCGGAGGCTGAGCAAAGACAATTGAGCCATTGGTAAAATTAATATCAATTTCTTCTGTTTGAACTGGACAAGAATCAAGGTAAATTTTGCAAAAACTATTTTTTACTGGTTTAGTTATAATTCTAGCATAAATATATCCACCACTAATATAATTTTTAACTAATTGGAATTTTTTTGTTTGACCGTCCCCTTTGCCTAATAACTGATTTATATACTACTCATAAATGAAGAGTTGCAAAGATAGGAGAGATATTATAAAGTTTAGGACATTATGAGTAAGAATGTATTGACAGAAGAACAAAGAGAAAAGTTGAAGGAACGTCATAAGACAGAACCTTACTATTACCCACAAAATAACAATGGTGAAAAAGAAGTAAAAATAATATACTGATTTGCAATTAAAATATTACATTGTAGAGGTATAGTATGAGTCAAGAAATAATAAATAATTATTTGACCGAGGAATTTAGTGGAGCTATTTTGGGTGATAAAAGGCTGACAAATAGGTTAATAAAGATAGCTGATAATTTTGCAAATATACCTGAAAGCTCAATTAATCAAGCATGTGGAAATTGGGCAGAAACAAAAGCAGCATATCGTTTTTTTAAAAACGATAATGTTAAGGAATCAAAAATATTAGAAGCCCATATTGCTAAAGCAGTAGAAAGAATCAAAGAGCATGATAAAGTTCTTGTTATACAAGATACTAGTTATATCACATATACTAGTCATAAAAAAACTACTGGATTGGGTGTGTTATCAAGAAAAGAGGGAAAGAATGTTAAAAATATTGAATGTAAAGGTCTGATAATGCATACTGCCTTTGCGGTTGCTACCAATGGATTAGCACTTGGGTTGTTGGATCAAAAGATTCACAATAGACCAGCAGTGCCTGAAGAAATACAACAGTTAAAAAAAACTAGTCATGGTAATGCGGTACATATTAAAGATAAAGAAAGTATGAAGTGGCTTAATGCATTACAGAACACTATTAATGCAACGAATAATAGTAATACCCAAATTATAACTGTTTGTGATAGAGAAGCTGATATATATGATTTTTTTGAATTGGCACAAGCTCAGAAATCTAAAGTTTTAGTTAGAGCTGCACAGGATAGAGAAATAAATAAAAAGTCAAAATATTCCAAAAAAGATAGACAATATTTGTGGAAGGTAGTATCGGGTTTCCAGTGTGCTGGAGAAATAGCAGTTAAAGATACTAGTCAAGAAAATAAAGCTAATAGGATTAGACATTTGGAAGTTAGATTTGGAAAATTTATAATGAATCCTCCTGTAAACAATGTAAGACATAAAACAGAAACATTGCCAAATTTACCAGTATATGCCATCAATGTTATTGAGCGTCGTCCCCCTAGTGGAACAACACCATTAGAATGGATGTTACTAACCAATATAGTTATCAATAATTTTGAAGAAGCTATAGAGAAAGTAAGATGGTATTGTTTAAGATGGAGAATTGAAATTTTTCATAAAATTTTAAAATCTGGATTTAGGGTTGAACAATGTAGACTTGCAACAGGAGAAAGATTAATAAAATACTTGACAATCATGAGCATAATTGCTTGGAGAATTTTTTTTATTACTTTAATTGGCAGAACTAATCCTAATCTACCATGTAGTGTAATATTAGCTGAAGAAGAATGGCGAGTTTTGTATGTAAAGATACACAAAGCAGCTCCCCCTAATAATACAATTCCTACAATAAAAAATGCTATAATATGGGTTGCTAAATTGGGTGGGTATTTAGCAAGAAAAAATGATCTAGAGCCTGGTCCTATTGTATTGTGGAGAGGATGGCAACGGTTATTTGATCTAGTTCAAGGTTATCAATTAGCTAACTCTAATATTTGTGGGTAATAGTAAGGTTCTGTGAGAGCCTGAAGTGCAAACCTTGGGCTACTCGACCCCGGGGTAAGATGGAATCCCGTTGGATTCCCTAGAGCGTCACATGTGGCATGGATTTTAGTACTCAGCCCCCCTTTACCTCGTCCAATTGCTTGGTCATCATCTAACTCTTTTTTTTAGCACCGGCACTATGTTGATGAGCCCTAACAATGGTTGAATCAATCATGGCATACTCGTTATCAGCATCTTCAGCCAGCATCTCAAAAACCTTTTTCCACACACCTGTCTTGCTCCACCTTGAATGACGTAGGTGAATCACTCGAAAATCTCCAAAACGTTCAGGTAGGTCTCTCCAAGGTATACCAGCCCTATATCGATACAAGACTGCTTCTACAAATAGGCGATTATCCTTGGCTGTTACACCAACAGACTCTTCCCTTCCAGGTAGCTTATCTTTAATCCGATCCCATTGATCGTCACGTAGAGCATATCGACGCATAGAGAAAATTTATCCTTAATTTTTTCTCTATTACACAACAAATAAACGCTCCTGTCAACTTAATTGATGACACACCCTAATAATTCCATAATTTGTTCAAATTGCAATAAATATTCTTGTTGTTTATCAAGATCTTTTAATTTTAAATTATTGTTCATTTGTTCATTATCGCCAACAAAAATAGCATATTTAGCCTTTTGTAGATTAGCTCGTACCATTCTTTTAGCTATTTTGCCGTTAGTATCTAAGGTAACAGGAATATTTTTTTGACGCAATTGATTTGTTAAAATTAAGCAATATTCTAAATTATTGTCGCTGATGGGAAAGACAAATACTGGTCTTGGTTTAGATATGTGGTACTCTTTCATTAGGCTCAGGCGTTCAATTCCAGCAGCAAAGCCAATGGCTTTTACTTCAGGACCTCCCATAAGTTTGCTCAGCCCATCATAGCGACCACCAGCAAGAACTGTCGATTGACTACCAAGTTTGCTAGTAGTAAACTCAAAAGCTGTATGACAATAATAGTCAAGTCCCCTTACTAATCTTGGATTAATGATATATTTTACATTGAGTAAATCTAAGTATTTTAGTAAATTGTCAAAATATTTTGCAGCATCACTGCTATAATATTGAGACATGATGGGGCTATTGACAACTATTTTTTTATCGTTCTCATCTTTTGAATCTAATATACGCATTGGATTCTTGATAAGCCGCTTTTGGCTATCTTCTGATAATTCTGACTTATAATCATTGAAATATTCTACCAACTTTTGTTGGTAAACAGCACGAGTTGTAGTACAACCCAGTGAGTTTATTTCTAAAGTTGTATCTTGATCTATTTCTAAAGTCCGAAGAATATCTAATGCAAGCTTGATTGTTTCAGCATCGGTGCTAGGTCCTTCTCCACCAATATATTCAAAATTTATTTGATGGAACTGCCTTTGTCTTCCAGCTTGTGGTCGGTCGTAACGAAACACTGGACCGCTTGAGAAAAATTTAATAGGTAATGTTTGTTGCAGATTATTAGATATAAAAGCCCTGATAATGCCAGCTGTAAATTCCGGTCTAAGAGAGATATGATTACCACTTTTATCAAGAAAACTATATATTTCCTTACTTATTACATCAGAAGTTTCTCCAAGTGTACGATCAAAAACTTTAGTATATTCAATGATAGGTGTACTTATGGCTTGATAACCATAAAGCTCACCTATATGTTTGGCTGTGTTTATTATGTAATCGTGAATTAGATAATCCTCAGGTAGTAGATCTTTCGTACCACGTAAAGGTAGTAGATCTTTCATAACACGTAAAGATTGTAATTTATCACTCATACAAATTAAACCTCTTGTTTTACGCGAATTCGGGATAAAGATTTGTCAATTCTTATCCCGAATTCGGTGAAATTATAGAAACAATCAGATTTGAGACGGCTCTGCATCTGATTGTTAAATTAGTAATTCTTATTCCGAATGGGGGTGTTTTATAAAAAATGATCTAATGACATATAGAATAAACATTGCTACAAACCAGTATATTAGTGCTTTCCCCGCAGTCATTAAATTAAACTCACCATCAACTATTTGTATAACTAGTAAGTATAGACAAGCTACTAAAACAAATGGGATAATGATAAATGCAGCAGGACATTTAAACGGTCTTGTGGCATTTGGCATTTTTATTCTAAATAACATAACTATTATAGCAACTGCCATGTAATCTACTAGAGCTCCCATAGATGATAGCTGAATAAGAATTGCAGTTGGACAAAATCCCCCTAATAATGCAGCAAGTGCAGAGAATATTAAAATAGTAATATACGGACTATCATATTTAGGATGAAGTTTTGCAAAACTTTTTGGCAGTAACCCGTCTCGGGCAATTGCATAAAAGATACGAGACGTACCATAAATATTCATCATTAGTACTGTAGTCATACCAGCGACAGCACCAGTAGCAACAATTGCCGAACCAACATTACTGCTATTCAGACTAAGTGCATAAGCAAGTGGTTGATCATTATTAAGTTGATCAAAAGGTGCTATACCAGTGGCCAAACCAGCTATTATAACATATACTATTGTTGAAATTACTAATGACCCAATAATGCCAATCATTAAATCACGGTTGGGGTTTTTACATTCTTCAGCTGTAGCGGCTATCGTACCAAAACCTGTCATAGCAATAAATAGGATAGATGCACCAACTAGCATATTATTAAAGCCGAAAGGTAAAAAATTCTGCCAATTTGTAGCATTAAAATGTGGAGCAGCTGATACAATAAAAGCAAAGATAGCTGCCATTTTTATAAATACCAATAGAGCATTTAGTCTTTTACTATCTTTTGTTCCTAAATATAAAATAAAAGAGATAAATACTACAATAAGAAAAGCTGGTAAATTTATCATCCCACCATTGGCAGGTACTGTAGTTAAAGCCTTAGGTAAATATATTCCGCCTGCTGACAATATTGCTTGAACATATCCGGACCAACCGGCTGCAACAACACCAGCAGCAAAACCAAGTTCTAATACAATGACGCTACCAATTAACCAAGCAAATATTTCCCCAAAAGCTACATAAGAGTAAGTATACACACTACCAGAAGTAGGTAACATTGTGGCAAGCTCTGTATATGCAAGGGCAACGAAGATGCATGTTACACCGGCAATAGCATATGATAGCATGACGGCAGGACCGGAATATGTGGCAGCGACTATACCGGTTATTACAAATACACCTGTGCCTATTATAGCACCAAGTCCTAATAATATTAGATCAAATGCTCCTAAAGTTTTACTAAGGCCACTAGTATTACCTAGCTCTTTTATTGATTCAAAACTTTTTTTTGTTAAAAAACTCATTCTCTCTCCGATTTTAAATAGTAGAAAACCCTAGAAGGGTGTATCAACCTAATACTACAGTTGTAGTATAGTCAATTGATGAGAAGTTGGTGACGTCGTCACTCGTCGCTCGCCTATTACATATAGGCGTCGCTCCATCGCTCCTAGCACCAAATCCTCCTGAATTGACTATATCGTATCACTAGACTATCAGTAGTAGAAACGATGTCACAACCCCTGCGTAGGCAGGGGTCTAAAAAAGTCTAAATAGCTTAAAAGGACACTTTCTTAGATCCCTGCTTTCGTAGGGATGACAACATTGTTCGTATCACTAGACTATCAGTAGTAAAAACGATGTCACCCCTGCGTAGGTAGTGGTCTAAAAATAACCTGCAAAGGCTATTAGATATTATAGATTCCTGCCATTGCTGAGAATGACATACTAGTGATTCACGTGGGCAATGCCTCGCAGGAATGACAACATTGTGAATAACTACAACTATAGTGCTAAGATTACTTATTTTATAAAAATAGACTTTTTTGAAATTGAATCTATACAATTTCTCTAGTAATCCATCCCCCACCAAGAACCCGATCATTATCATATATGACACAAGCTTGACCAGGAGTTACAGATTTTTCTGCAGACATTAACTTTACTCTAATTTCTGTATGACTTATTTTACTAATCTTGGCAAAGGTAGCAGGTCGAGTCGAACGAATCTTAACTTTTACATCAATTTCTTCTTGCTCGGTCATTTTTTTACCAAGCCAATTAACATCTTTAATAGTAAATTGGGTTGAATCTAATGCTGAATCTGGACCAACATATATAATTTTTGTAGTAGGATCAATTCTTACTACATAAAGTGGTGTTTGAAAGGCTATGCCAAGCCCGCGACGTTGACCTACAGTATAATTTATTATACCATTATGTGTGCCAAGTTCAAAGCCATCTACATGAATTATTTTACCTTGCTCATTAGCATTGTCTCGTATATTACTAATTACTTTCCTATAGTCGCCATTCGGTACAAAACAAATATCTTGACTATCAGGTTTATCGGCAACGCTTAGATTAAATTTACTAGCAAAATCTCTTGTTTGCTCTTTGCTCAATCCGCCCAAAGGAAAAGATAGATAATTTAGTTGTTCCAAAGTAGTTGCAAACAAAAAATAACTTTGGTCTTTTCCAGCATCAATACCAGTATGTAATTCTGCCCCACCTATACCTTCGATTTTTCGAACGTAATGACCAGTAGCAAGACAGTCAGCCCCTAAATCTTTTGCTACTTTTAGCAGATCTTTAAATTTAACTGACTGATTGCATTTTATGCAGGGCAGGGGCGTTTCGCCTTTAATATAACTATCAGCAAAGTCATCAATTACTGATTCTTTAAATTTAGACTCATAGTCTAAGATATAATGCGGAATGTTCAACTTATCTGCTACCATTCTTGCATCGTAAATGTCCTGCCCAGCACAACAGGCATTTTTTTTCTTGGTAGCTATACCGTGATCATATAATTGTAAAGTTATACCAATGACTTTATGGCCTTGTTCATGGAGCATAGCAGCCACTACTGAGCTATCAACCCCACCAGACATTGCAACTACTATCGTAGATGGATTATTTATTCTATTATTCATTGTATTGCTAGCCTAGCTAACCTGAATTCGATGTAACTTGTTACATCGAATTCAGGGATACATATAGAAACAATCAGGTTTGAAGCGGTTCTTCACCTGATTGTTAAATATTAATTTGCTAATAATCTTATTTTTATACAATATAAAAATAAGATTATTAGCGGTAATAGATTAAAATGCATTCGTAGAACCGCTTCAAGAATGCATTTTTCCTTATAACAAGCCAATTCGATATAAGAATTGTTAATTCTTATATCGAATTGAGGTTAGCTAAACGAAACATTACATTATAATAACTTTACAGTTAAATGCAATAGGCTTTTTTGAGAATTTTCGTATATTCTAGATTCATAGAATTATAGCTGAAATCTTTTAATAGAATACTCATTTAACGGTTGCCAAAATAAACGATTAAGCAATACTACAAATAGAGCCATAATGCCCATACCTAAGACTATTTTATTAAAGTCAGCCTTTATTGTCATTTCAGCTATATAACTTCCAATACCGCTTGCTGCTATTTTCTGATCACCAAAATTAATAATTTCTGCCACGATACTAGCATTCCATGCCCCACCTGATGCAGTTATTGCTCCTGTTATAAAATATGGGGTAATTGCCGGTAACATTACTTTGAACCACCAATTCCAACCACTGACTTTAAAAATTCTTGTGGCATCTTTAAGATCATTGGGAATAGTAGATGCTCCTACTATAACATTAAATAATATATACCATTGAGCTCCCATAATCATCAGAGGACTAAGCCAAATATTAGGATTTAAATCGTAACGAGTAATAATTATAAAGACAATTGGAAATAATAAGTTTGCTGGAAAAGCTGCAAAAAATTGTGCTAGTGGTTGTACAATAGCTGTTACTCTAGGATTTAGTCCAACATATATACCAATTGGTACCCATATAATTGCCGCAAGGATAATAAGTACTACCACACGTAACATAGTAATTGATGCTAAAACAAATACATTCAATAGCTCAAACCAACCAATATCGTAATGCAAAAAATTATATATGTAATAGGCTGAAAAACATGCTATGCCGCCCAGCATAGTATACCATAAATAATCGCTCCACGAAGGATTATTGGAAAAATTATTTGACGAACTTGAATTTATTTCGTTATAACGATTAAGTATGGGGAGATAAAGTATAAATTTTGCAATATAAGCAATAGGGGAGAATAATTTTTGAATAATCAAACTTCTTTGAAATAAATTTAATGCCCAAGAATGTGGTGCATTGTTACCTGCATTCATTTCATAACGAAATCTATCAGACCATGCCACTAGAGGTCTAAGTAGCAATTGATCATATGATATAATCACCAGTGACATTGACATAATTGCTAAGCTAATTGCATAAAGATCTTTCTGCGTAATTGCTAAAGCAATATATGATCCTATTCCAGGCAAGATTATATGGGTATTGCCAACTGTGATAACCTCTGAAGCTACTACGAAAAACCACCCACTAGATATTGATACTACAATATTCCAAACTAATCCTGGCACTGCATATGGAACGCTGACCTGCCAAAATTGCCTCCATTTTGACATTCTAAAAATATATGCTGCATCATGCAATTCTTGAGGGATATTCTTAAGCGAATAATAAAAACTAAATGTCATGTTCCAAACTTGCGATGTAAAAATGGCAAATATTGCTGCACATTCAGCTCCCATAATACTTGACGGGAAAAGAGCTAAAAAAACTGTAACTGTAAAAGAAATATATCCAAGAATAGGAAGAGATTGAAGAATGTCTAGTAACGGAATTAATATTTGTTCACATTTCTTGCTTTTAACAGCTAGGCTGGCATAAATAAAAGTAAAAATTAATGAGACAATTACCGCAATTAGCATCCTCAAAAGTGTTCTAAGAGAATACTGAAAAAGATTACTATACTCTAGAGTTACTGGTTGCTGCTCTAGTACAGTTATTGGTGCTGCCATCTGCTTTAAACCCCAGGCAATGAAGATAAGGATGCTAGCGATTATCAAAAATGTTAATAAATTGAAGATAAAATTGGACTGAGTTTTTTTTGAATATTTTATAGAATGTATCATTAATTTAACCTTAACTTAAGCAGCTTCTACCATCATTCCTGTGAAAGTATATGTCACCCCTGCAAAAGCAGGGGTCTAAAATTATATAACATACCTTCTATGCTATTTTTTAGACCCCTGCCTACGCAGGGGTGACATCCAAAGGTGCAGGGATGACATCGGAGCTATTAAACCGATGTCTTACATCAATACTTGAGGTTAACTATATCTAAATCAGAATTTGTTATCACTTTTTGCCATAGTACTATACAGACCATCTTCTTTCTTAATTATATCATACTCTCTTTGAGCTATTGAATCGATGAAGTAGACATTACCTGATATACCAGTATACGGGGTTTTACCATTAATAGCTGCTAAAAATCGTTCTTCGGTAAAGTTAGTACCCATATATTTTGATGTTATCCTTCCTAGATCATAAGCTACAGCATGCATGAAAGACAAATGATTAATACCTATATTTTTACTCCTTTCTATTATATTACTATTGACAATATTCAATGAACCGGTGAAGATAATACTTATAGGTTCAGAACGATCGATATCAATTCTGTTATCACCTATTATAACTGCTTTCTTATCTAAATTATGCTTGTGAATACTATCAAAAAGCAAATCTAAATTTTTACTATCATCTGACAGAAAAATTACAGGTTTAGTTGCCGTATCCTCCATTTCATTTAAATTATCAACACTATTTGAGACAGTTAAAACCGCCTTTTCTATTGATTCCGGTATATTAGCATAAAATTCACTCCGCACTAAGGTAGAATTTTTTTGAATTAGTATATTTTGGATAAGTTGGTTTATAGTTTGTGCATGACTACCTGAAGGTAAAAGTGCAATGAAGTTTTTATAATCATTATCGGCAAAGTAATTAATTATTTTTGTGAGCTGCTTTGACGGAGCATGACCAAATACAAAAAGTTTTTTGTCTGCCAATACAGGATTATTAGACATGGTAATGACAATAATACCATGTGCTTTAGCTTTATTGGCAATTAGAGAAGTAAGATTTGAATATAATGGTCCGAGAATAATTTTTGTTTTACGTAGCAGTATTTTATCCATTGCAGCAAGTACCTGCTTTTCATTAGAACCATCATAAGAAGTAACATGAACATAAGTTTTTAAGCCATCTTCTAGACCCATTTTAATTAATTGGTTGTATTGCTTACCTAATGTAGAATGTTCTCCTGTTAGGGGCATTAAAATAGCCACTTCTAGAGTTTCCTGAACAACTTCTTTTGGCCTAGGAACAACAACCTCCTTATTAGATTGGCAAGAAAATAAAGAGACAAGACATATAAATGATAAGGTAACCTTTAGAAATTTTTGTGCATAAGTCAATCTAGTGGGTGATTTTGTCGTCGAAACTCGCCTTCGTTCCTCACGTGCATTTGAGTACGCTCTAGTACTTGGCTTCGTTTTTCCTAAAAATCTCGAAAGCTTCTTTGACTTATGCAGGAAGTCTTTTATATTGCTCATAATGCTTACTTATAGGATTAAATTATGATCTTCAAACCAGGACTATACATTGTCTCAACACCTATTGGTAACCTAGATGATATAACACTCCGGGCTTTAGAAACGTTAAAAAATTCCACAATTATACTGTGTGAGGATACTAGAATATCAAGAAAATTACTAGCAAAACATAATATAAAGACTAAGTTACAAGTATATAATGATCATAGTGATTATCAAGAAAGAGAATTTATTCGCACATTAATTGATAATGGAGCAATAGTTAGTCTAATATCTGATGCTGGAACACCGTTAATTGCTGATCCTGGTTATAAACTAGTAAGAGCTTTAAGGAAACTGAATTATCACATAGATGTAGTGCCGGGTGTTTCGGCATTAACTACCTCTATAACCATTTCTGGATTACCATCAGATCGCTTTCTATTTGCTGGATTTTTACCAAAAACTACTGAAGGTAAAAAGAAGATTTTTACAGAATTATCTAATATAAAAGCAACTTTGATTTTTTTTGAAACTGCTAGCAGAATAGAACAATCGCTACATACAGCTTTTACTGTTTTTGGTAATAGGGAGGTATGTGTAGCACGAGAACTTACTAAATTTTATCAAGAAGTAAAGTTTGGGTTAATAGAAGATGTGATAAATTTCTATAACTCGAACATTATCAAGGGGGAAATAGTACTGCTAATTTCCGGTACTTCTGAACCTCATAAAGCTCTTCTTGCAGATGACTTAAAAAAATTTATAGATTTATACTTATCTAAAGGATGGAGTGCAAAAAGTGTCACAGATATAGCTAATGAAAATTTTGGAAGAAGCTACAGTAAAAAAGAAATATATTCTATAGTTAATAAAATCAAGAACTCAAGTGATTAATATACTTCTCCTACTTCGAGAGTTGCAAACACAAAATAAGTAGTGTATAGTATTACTTATAAATACTTCACGGAAGTTCGATGTAACTTGTTATAGCTAACACGAAAAGGTTTAAGGTATAGTAATGGTGATAGCCTTGATGTCATTCCCGCTTCGGTGCGGAATCTAAAAAAATAGCCTAAAAGACTATGAGATATTATAGATCCCTGCCTACGCAGAGATGACATCGCTTCTAACTAAGCTAAGATTAACATATACCTAAAATCTTTTCGGGTTAGCTATACATCGAGTTCAGGTTACTTAATACTATAAAGGAGATTGAGTATGAAAAGAGCTGATGATAATACTGTAGTAAGCGTGAAACTTGCACCGCAAATTAAGAAGAGGTTGCAAGTGCTTGGTAAAATTAAGCAACGTTCAGCACACTGGTTGATGAAGGAAGCAATTACTAATTATCTCAAATCAGAGGAACATGAAGAACAATTAAAACAAGAGACAATACAGCGTTGGCAAGAAGCAAGGGAAGGTAAATTTTTAGGAAATGACAAAATAACTGAGTGGCTTGATAGATGGGGAAGTGATAAAGAAGAGGAAAGACCTTAATGGAAAGATTAGTATGGTTGGAATCAGCAATTGCAGATTTGGTACGACTGAGAAAATTCATTGATAAAAATAATCCTAATGCTGCAAAGAGGGCAGCAGAAACAATAAAGAAAGCAGTTATCAAACTTATAGAATTTCCTTTGACAGTTAAACCGGTGACTAATCTAATAGATTATAGGGATTTATTTATTCGATTTGGCTTATCAGGTTATATACTACGATATCGAATATATGATGATACCATCTACGTAGTCCATATTAGACATGATAAAGAAATAGAATTTAAATGATTTGAGTATACATGACCGTAGTACCCTACATTTTTCTATAATCGTCATCGCGAGGCATCTTTAGATGCCGTGGCGATCCAGGTAAACAGCGAAGCTGTTTTTTCTAGTACGCTTCGCGTATCCTGGATTGCCGCGTCGCCGCTTTCAGCGACTCCTCGCAATGACGATCAGTAGCCATTTTAATAGTGGTTATATAAAAAATGTAGGGTATGATACATGACTTCCTGATATTAAAAAAACAGTTCTTTAAAGCAGAAATTACTATAATAATGTAATACGTCATTATTGCAGTTAGTTATTCAGCATACTCAACCTTAAAGCTGCATCAGTACTCAATGATCTTTTTCCTAAACATATTACAGTATGTCTAATATCTAATAGCCTTTCAGGATATTAGATATTAGGGATTTCCATCTTTAGTAGGACATTTTTTTACTTAATCTAACTCCTCGTTAAAGGGTAGATTTTCACCCGTTAAAGCACACCCCTGACAGCTAGCGGCACTAGACATTTGTGAACTGCCAGCTGCTACATCATCAAGGGGATTGTCGTTTGTGCAAGAATCATTAATTTTTAGGCTCTCTATCAGTGCTGTTAGATAATCTTTAAGGTATTCAGGATCACTTAGTATGTCTTGTGGCATTTCATTTACAACTTCATCTTCAGGCTTTTCTGATAGTGTAGCTATAGTTTTTAAGAGTTTTTTATTATCATTACTCCAACCAAGAGTACTCTCTTGACAGATAGCAGCACTAGACGTTGCCTCCTGTTGTTGAGAAGAGTTTTCTTGTGTTGTATTAAGCAAAGCTGAGACTACACTGCCAATTGGACCTTGACTATTTGCTGCCTTAATACTTCTTCTGAAGTCATATTCGGTTGCATGTTCTTTAGAAAACCTCCAAGGGCTTTTGGATTGAATGCAGCCCCCAATAATATTATGGGTGGAACTTTACTGAAAACTTCATCTTCAGAAATCCCTAATCTAAGAGCTGTCTCGCGTAACTTTTCTTTATTATCTTGCGTAAGTTTATCTTTACTCATTTTAATTTCTCCTTAAATAATAATTATTTTTTATTAAGTTATTATACTTAATGCAAGAAGTTTATTCAACATCAAAATCAAAATATTGATCCTTATAAGGTTCGTCTTGTAAGGTATAATGCCACCACTCAACCGAATATTCCTTAAAATTATGTTTTTTCATTTTCTCACGTAGATAATTACGATTTTGTAAGTAAAGTTCATCAATTAGTTTACTATCATGGGAGGATGCTAGATCCATAAGATCTACAGAGCTATACATGTCAACCGTATTATCATCAAAATAAGGGATTAGACGACCATCTTTTAGAGGTCTTTTTATCATTTTAGGGTTTGGATTTAATTGTTTTTCAAGTTCGATAATAGTTAAATCTACAGTACTTCCACGACTATGAGGTGATCGTTTAGCAACATAACCTAATTGAAAAATTTCAGCCTTATTAATGTATGGATAATAAGAGTCTTTCATTTTTTGATCAGCAACATCTTCTCCCCAGCTAACGAAATATTGTACAGCTTTATTAGGTCTATAAGCATCATAAATTACCAAAGAGTAGTTATCATTTTTTATATCTTGCTGAAGATTTTTTAAGGCAGTAGCCGCTTCTTTAGTTAGCACAGCTCTATTAGCTTTATAGCCATCGATCCGCTTTCCTACAAAATTTCTAGTATCATAATACATCATCTGTTGAATTATAGTAGAATCTATTTGATCCAAATACACAAAACCTTCCGGTAAATTGACCGTTTCATTCAACATAATAACCTTCTAATTAAAATTATATTTTTAAACCGGACACTAGTGTGCGGAAGCGGGAATCTATAATATCTAATAGCCTTTGCAGGCTATTTTTTGGATTCCCGTTTACGCGGGAATGACATCGGTTTAATAGCCTAGGGTGTCCCTGCTCCTTCGGATGTCACCCCTGCTTGCCATTATGTCATCCCAGCGAAAGCTGGGATCTAAAACTACATAACATACCTTCTATGCTATTTTTTTAGACCGCTACCTTCGCAGGGGTGACATTCGAAGGTGTTGGAATGACATAATGGCGGTAGGGGTATTACTTGAGCCTACTATTATTACATCGATATTTGAGGTTATATTAAATATTGTAGATTAAATTATTGCCAATGTAAAATAATAATTTATTATCCCTTTTTCTGCACTCATTAATAATGTAAAGTATCTGATGAAGAAAGTTGTAATATCCGGAATGATTGGTAATGGTTTAGAGTGGTATGATTATGCTTTATATGCACAATTTGCTTCTATAATTGGTCAGCATTTTTTCCCAGACTCGACAATGCGTGAGACACTCACATTGGCTGTATTTGCTGCTGGTTTTATTGTGAGACCACTTGGCGGTATAGTCCTTGGTAATATAGGTGATAGATTTGGTAGACGTAATGCCCTAGTGATAGGCATTACAACTATGGCAATACCAACAGCTGCTATTGGATTACTACCCGGCTATGACACTATTGGAATAGCTGCACCAATAATTTTAACTTTTATTAGGTTATTACAGGGTTTTGCTCTTGGTGGAGAATTTAGTGGGTGTATTTCTTATATTGTCGAGCATGCTGAAGCGCAGCAGCGTGGTCTTGCTGGTAGTGCCTCTTTTGTTAGCATGTGTGGGGGTATGTTGCTTGGTCTTGCTACTGCAGCTGGGTTTTCATATTTCATGGAACAAGAATCTCTAATAGAATGGGGGTGGAGAATACCCTTTATTGTTGGGTTATTTATCGGTGCTATAGGTTTGTACATCAGAAGCAATTTATCAGAAAGTCCTATTTATAAAAGAGCAAAAGAAACTGGTTGCTTATCTAGATTCCCTATTCGTGAAATTTTTTCAAAATATCGGCTTGAGTTAATTATAGCAATTGGTCTTTATGTTACAGTTACAGCACCATTTTATACGGCGACGGTTTTTATCGGTAACTTCATGACGATACTAGGTTATAGTCAAAGTCAGAGTTCCATTGTTGGTAGTGTAATTTTGATTACAATGATGATTATATTCCCCATTTCTGCGACAATTTCTGATAAAATAGGTCGGCGTCCTGTTCTAATTACTGGGATACTACTAATTATATTATTATCTTACCCAATCTTATTAGGACTTGGGTCGATGAACTTTGTGATTGCTGTCGTGTCTCAGATAGTGTTTGCCGCAATAATTGCTATTTATATGGGTCCAATTCCTACTGTCTTAGTGGAAATATTTCCAACTAGTGTTCGTTTTACTGGTGTGGCTCTTTCTTACAACTTAGCTGCTGCCATATTTGGTGGGTCAGCACCAGTAGTTGGCATGATGTTAACTACCTATACTGGTGATAAATATGCAATATCTTATTATCTGATTGCCCTTGCGGTAGTATCGTATGTTATTTTAAGATTTTATAAAGAAACTTACAGAAAAAATTTAGCAGATAATTATGAATGAAATTCTAGAAGTACCAAATGGTGAAAGTAAAGTGCTACTACACTCATGCTGTGCTCCATGTTCAGGAGAGTTGATGGAAAAAATGTTAATGTCCGGTATTAATTTAACTATTTTTTTCTATAACCCTAATATTCATCCTAAAAAAGAGTATGAAATTCGTAAAAATGAAAATATCCGTTTTGCTGAAAAAATGGGTATCAGTTTCATTGACGCAGATTATGACGTGCAGAATTGGTTTACGAGAAGCAAAGGTATGGAATATGAACCAGAAAGAGGTAAACGTTGTTCTATGTGTTTTGATATGCGTTTTGAACGGACAGCTCTTTATGCCTATGAGAATGATTTTAAAGTTATTACCAGTTCTCTTGGTCTTTCCCGCTGGAAAGATATGGATCAAATTAATGAATCAGGGATCAAGGCTGCTTCTCATTACGATGGAATAACTTACTGGACTTATAATTGGCGTAAAAATAGAGGTAGCAGTAGAATGTACGAAATAGCTAAACGTGAAAATTTTTATAAGCAAGAATATTGTGGCTGCATCTACTCACTTAGGGACAGCAATAATTGGCGTAAGTTAAATAACCGTAGTGAAATTGAAATTGGAGAAGAATATTATAAGGAATAACTAAGTGTGCAAGTTTTAGTAAGTATAATAGTCCTTAAAGGTTGATGTCATTCCCGCTTCGGTCAGGAATCTAAAAATACAAAATATCTTAGACTTAAAGATTTTTAAGATCCCCGCCTTCGCGGGGATGACACCGAGGTTACTTAAGTTAATAAAACTTGCACACTTGGTAAGGAATAAGAATTTTTTTACACATGAATTGTAACAATTATCTTGATTATCAATAATAGTAAAGGTACTTTGGATAGGGAAAATGATTTATTAAATTTTAAGTCTTTAAGTATTAGTGGTCAATTATTTTTAGTGTATAGTGTTATTTATGAATAATTTCAGAGTTTTATTGGTAGTTTTTTGCCTGTTTTTTACTAGTAATTGTGTTTTTGCTTCGCAAAAAACAGTAAAAATTGGGTCTGGTTCTATTTTAAAGGGTTATTACTCTATTGGATTGGATTTGTGTAAAACCTTTACTTTAGCTGATAAAAGTGTAACTTGCGAAGTAGTACCTACCAGTGGAGGTGTTGAAAATTTAGCTTTGCTAAAAGAAGGTAAGATAGATTTAGCTTTAGTTCAATCTAATGTAGCACTTGAGGCTTTTGAAGGTACTGGATATTACTCTAATACAGAAAAAATGCAAGAAATGCGTCAGGTACTTAATCTATATGATGAGTTTTTTACTGTTGTTGTAAAAAATCGGGATGAGATAAAGACTTTTTCAGATATTGAGGGTAAGAGAATATCAAATGGCTTGTCATTCTCTAGTAATACTATTACCTATAATGCTATAAGGAAGTTATATAATTTTACTAAAGAACCAATAGATGTTGATGAAATTAATTATGAAGAGTCAATAAAAGAATTTTGCGGTGGTAAAATTGATGTGATAATGATGACGGTAGGTCATCCTAATGCCTTAATGGGATTTACTGCTAATAGCTGTAAAGTTGATTTTATACCTATTGAAGATAATAAAATTACACAATTAATCGCCACTAATAAAGCTTTTCATAAGGCATTACTGGATAAAAGATTATATCCTGGGATTACTCTTGATCAGAATACAGTAGCAGTAACAGCAATTTTAGTTACTAATAGCAATATGGATGCTAAACTATTGGATAAATTTATCGGAATGTTTCACAAAAACGTAAAACATTTTAAACATTCTAATTATATGTTATATAATATAGATATTAAGCATTTTGCTGATACTAATAATTTTGTTTTGCCAAAACATTCAGTAGTAAGAAATAGATAATAATATAAATGCACCGGAGTAGTGTTAATTGTGTTTAAAAATATAATAATACCAATAGATTTGTCGGATAAACAATCAGTTAAGGTGATATTACCAAAGGCTTTAAGTTTTGCTACTATCTTTAGTGCCAAATTACATTTTCTTTATATCATCTCGGATTTCGGTATGAAAATGGTTGAGGATTATTTGCCTAAAAGTTGGGCAAAAGATCAAAAAGAAAAATATCGGGTACAAGTAACAGAATTAATTAGACAATATGTGCCGGAAGAGATCGAAGTTGAATTGCATATTGGTCGAGGGGCAGTATATGATGAAATAATACAATATGCCAATGAAGTGAAAGCTGACTTAATCATTATTTCAGCAGTAAGACCACAACTCAGAGATTATATGTTAGGTCCTAATGCGTCGAAGATTGTGCGGCACTCGGGTATGTCTGTTTTGGTTGTCAGAGAATAAAACATTGGCTAGATATGAAAGAACCCCAATTCGGGATAAGAATTAGTTAATTCTTATCCCGAATTGGCTTTAATATAAGGAAAAATGCATTCTTAAAGCGGCTAACGCGAATGCATTTTAAACGTTTCTAAAGCTAAAATCATGTTTTTAGCAAAATATTAATTTAACAATCAGATGCAGAGCCGTCTCAAATCTGATTGTTTCTATAATTTTACCGAATTCAGGATAAGAATTGACAAATTCTTATCCTGAATTCGCATAGAGCGGAATGTTTAGGAAAAACTATAAGTTGATGACTACTGGAGGTTATCTTGATAAAATTTCTTGAAGACTTAATTAGTTTTCAATCAGTAACTCCTGAGAGTAGCGGTTGTATTGAATATATTAATGATGTATTAGAACAAAATGGTTTTAAAACTGAAATCAAAATATTTGGAGAGGATAATTATAAAGTAACCAATCTTTATGCTGTTTATGGTAATGCAAGACCTAATATTTGTTTTGCTGGACATGTTGATGTTGTGCCAACAGGTGATAAGGCATTATGGCTTAACGACCCTTTTATAGCAACTACCGTAGGTGATAAGATTTATGGTAGGGGAGTTGTTGACATGAAGGGGGCGATAGCATGTTTCCTAGCTGCTAGCTTAGATTTTATTAAGTTAAATCCAACTCCACATGGTTCAATTAGTTTTCTAATTACTAGCGATGAGGAAGGAAACGCCAAATATGGCACTGTGGAAATGTTAAAATATTTGCATAGGGATAGTAATAATTTGATCGATCTTGCTATTGTAGGTGAACCAACAAATGAGCATCAAATAGGCGATACCATAAAAATTGGTCGGCGAGGAAGTATTAACTTTAACTTAGCTCTATATGGGACAATGGGGCATGTGGCATATCCATTACAAGCCAATAATCCGATTACTCCTTTAGTTCAGATACTCAATGAGTTGGTTAATTATCGACTGGATGAAGGAAGTGAATTTTTTCAACAGTCGAATCTAGAAGTTACGTCTATTGATGTAGGTAATGATGTGACTAATGTAATTCCTTCAAAAATTACAGCAAAGTTTAATATTCGTTTTAATGATATTCATTCAGCATCGAGCATAACAGATTTGATAGATCAGATAATTAACAATTATTGTACTAAATACAACGTTAAATATGAGTTAAAGAATGTAACTTCAGCAGCTTGTTTTATCCAAAAACCAGCAGGGCTAATTGCCGATTTTGTTCCGGTAGTATCTAATACAACAGGAGTATATACAAAATTATCTACTAGTGGTGGTACTTCTGATGCGAGGTTTATCCAAAATTATTGTCCTGTTGTGGAATTTGGTTTACAATCTAATACAGCTCATAAAATTAATGAATACACAGAAATTAACGATTTACAAAGGCTGTATCATGTGTATTATAATTCTCTGATAAAATTCCTAACTGAACCTACTTAATTAAGTTGTTAAAACAATCTATGTTAAGTAGTCAGGGGTACAGCTATGCGGGTGTGACGAAATTGGGAGACGTACTAGATTTAGGTTCTAGCGCCGCAAGGCTTGGGGGTTCAAGTCCCTCCATCCGCACCACAAAATAATAATACAAAAACTGAAGAGCTTGATTTAATTTAGTAGCTCTTCAAGTTTTTGTAAGGTTTTAATATTGCTAATGAGTTTTTTAGTATGCAAGTCACAGAACTTAAAAATGAAGGTCTAGATTTTGAAGTTAAAGTAGTCCTTTCTTCTTCTAAAATTGCCAATGAAGTACAAAAAGAATTAGATAGTTTAGCAAAAAAAGTTAAGCTTGATGGATTTCGTGTTGGTAAAGTGCCAATCAGCATTGTTAATAAAAAATATAAGCAATCTGTTAGGTCTGATGTGGTAAACCATGAAATTAATCATGCAGTACAGCATGTTATTAAAGATCATAAACTAAAAACAGTAGGTGATCCACAGTTAGAAAATTTACGTAATGAAGAGAATGAGGATATAGAATTTACTCTAAAATTTGAGCTATTACCTGATATTGAATTGCCAGATTTTAAAAAAATGAAAATTACTCATCCAAAGTTAGTAATTAAAGAAGATGATGTTAATAAGCAAATAGATAAGCTTGCATCTATATCAAAAATTTATAATAAAGAAAGTAAAGGGAAAGTAAAAAAGGGGCAGGAAGTTACTATTGATGCGATTGGTTATGTCAATAATGAGGCTTTTGAAGGTGGTAAGGTTACAGATTATAAACTAGTAATTGGTAGTGGAGCTTTTATTGAGGGCTTTGAAGATCAGCTTATTGGAACTAAGACTGGAGATGAGGTAGAAGTCAACGTTAAGTTTCCTGAAGATTATCATATGGAGCAAGTCGCAGGTCAACCGGCTAAGTTTATTGTACAAGTAAAGGCAGTACATTCTGCTGATGAGGTAGTTGTTGATGATGAGTTTGCTAAGAAATTTAATTGTGAAACACTAGAAGAGTTACGTGATAATATTTCTAAAAGCATAGAAAATGAATATAGTGAGTCTATACGTACTTTAATGAAAATGAGCTTATTTGATCAATTAGAAAAGCTATTAACGTTTAATGTTCCTAAATCTTTAATAGACCAAGAGATAAGTATTCTGAAATCTCAAACGGAGAGAAATAGTGATTCAGATTCGATATTTAAAGATAAATCAGAAGCAGAAGTTAGTGAGTATTATAATAAGCTAGTCTTACGTCGTGTTAGAATAGGTCTAATGTTATCCGAATATATGAAAATTAAGAATTTACATATCGAGCAGAAAGATCTTGTAAGTGCTATTATGGCTCAAGCAAGGAAGTTTCCAGGTCAAGAAACAGCAATATTTGATTTTTATAAAAAAAATCCTAATGCTCTTGAACATTTAAAGGGTCCGTTATTAGAAGAAAAAACAGTACAACATATTTTTGACAATGAAGTGATCTTAGAGGAAAAAAATTATACGAAAGAAAAGCTTGAAGAATTTTTAGCACAAGAAGAAGATCGTGTGGTATAGAGTCAAGTAGCAGGGCATTATCTAGGGTAATTTAAAAGTTGGGCTGCAACAAGCCTAATAGATAAAGGAAAAAGTGCTTAATATGTACTCGATGTCATTCTTAGCAACGGCGGGAATCTAAAAAAATAAGCCTGAAAGGCTATTAAGTATTATGGATTCCCGCCGTTGCTAAGAATGACATCGATGGTGGTTGAATTTATATCTATAATAACTATTAATTGTAACTTTTAAATTACCCTGGCATTATCAGTAAGATATATTTGGAGGGTTTTATGCAAAATACTAATTTGATAATCGCTGTAGCAGGTCTATTTTTAGTGTTTGTTACATTCTTTATTTATAAAAAGAGCAAGAAAACACCGGTTAGAACGCTTGTCGATGATCCTAATAATGCAGAACCATTTAATAAAGAAAATAATAAAAAGAACCTCTCTTTCAAGGATAGAGTTGAGCTATCTTGGAAGTTTTTATATGAAATTACAGAATTAATTATTAGTAAATTCTCTAAAAAGGATGTAGAGTTAGTAAATAAACTTGGTCATATCCTACTAGATAATGGAATGAGATACGAGCATGTAGTAGATCTTGGTATCAAACAACAGGCTATATCAAGGGTTGCAAGCATTGAACAACAAGCACATTCCCAATCTCAGAAAACTTTGGGTAAATAAGTATACTCGTAAATGAAGAGTCATAGCACCCTACATTTTTCTATAATCGTCATCGCGAGGCATCTTTAGATGCCGTGGCGATCTAGGTAAACAGCGAAGCTGTTTTTTCTAGTACGCTTCGCGTATCCTGGATTGCCGCGTCGTCGCTTTCAGCGACTCCTCGCTAATAGACGATCAGCAGCCATTTTAATAGTGGTTATATAAAAAATGTAGGGTACTATGATGAAGAGTATACTACCTGATTATTCAATAATAATGCTACTAATCACCTTATCTCAAAACGATGTCATCCGAGCTACGGCGGGGATATCAAAAACCTTTAAGTCTAAGGTGTTTTTGTATTTTTAGATTCCTCTACCTACGCGGGAATGACAGCTCTGTGCAGTAACTACAATTGTATATTAGAATGCTTTATTATTTCTAGCAGAGCCAGCATAAGGTTTCCTATCATTATTATTACGAGGAAAATAACTTTTTTTGCCATTATGGCCATTAAATGGTTTTCTGCGATTTTTACTTTCCCTCATATCTTCTCTTGAAGTAGTTTCGCCTTGATTTATTAGGCGATCAATAGCTTTCCATCTAATATTATCTTCTGGCGAAATGAATGATAATGCACAACCTGAAAGACCGGCTCTACCAGTTCTACCTATTCTATGCAAATAATCTTCTGGAGCCATTGGTAAGTCATAATTGATAACATGCTGTGTATGAGGTATATCTAAGCCACGAGCTGCAACATCTGTTGCCACCATGATCCTATGACGAGAAGAGCGAAATGATGAAATTACACGATCACGTCTACCTTGTGTTAAATCACCATGTATAGCTTCAGCTTTATGATCTTCAAATTTTAACATTTTTGCAAGCTGATCAGCACCACGCTTAGTTTTTACAAAAATAATTATAGAACCATCACGTTCATTTAATTGCTTTATAAGCTCAGGAAATTTCTCTTTATCAGAAACACGCAAAGTTTCTTGTTTTATTTGAGATGCAGCCTTAGTAGTTGATCCAACAGTAATACGATGAGGATTAACCACGTATTTTTGCGATAATGCAATAATATGTTTTGGCATAGTAGCTGAAAACATTAAAACCTGGCGTTTTGCAGGTATATATTTATTTATCTCTTCTAATTGTTCTTTCATACCCATATCAAGCATTCTGTCCATTTCATCAAGTACTACCAATTGGATAGTATTTAATTTTAAAGTACCACGAAGTAAATGATCTATGATACGACCTGGTGTGCCAATTATAACTTTAGGATTTACTTTTAGTTGTGTAAATTGTTTATGCATTGGTTCACCGCCTATCAAAACCGCACTGAGAAGTTTTATTTGAGTAGTTACCTTAGTTAAAGTATCACGCACTTGAGTAGCTAATTCCCGAGTTGGAACAAGTACCAAAGACATTGATTTAGTCTGTATAAAAGAATTGATTATTGGTAGCAAATAGGCAAGGGTCTTACCCGAGCCAGTTTGACTAGAAGCTAGAACATCACTACCTTGCATAGCAACCGGTATGGCCTCTCTTTGAATTTCCGTTGGAGAGGTTATGTTCATGCGTTCAAGTGATATAATCACTTCATTTGGTAAATTAAAACTTTTCATTATATAAGTCCAATATTATTTATCTTAAATTAAAAATGCTCAAATGCTTTGAGTATCACCCCAGCGAAAGCAATAGGTGTTCGTTTTAAGTCGGTTATTATCTAAAACTAAACCATACATCATCCTGAATTTATTTCAGTATCTAGAAAATCAAGTAGTTAGCCTCAACTATCGATGTAACAAGTTACGTTGTTAAGCATCAACTGCGAACAATGTCACCCCTGCGAAAACAGGGGTCTAAAAATAGCCAAGAAGACTATTCTTTTTAGACCCCTGCCTACGCAGGGGTGACATCCGAAGGAGCAAGGACACCCTAGGCTATTAAACCGATGTCTTACATCGAACTCAGGTTAGTCAAAGCATTTGAGTAAACATATATTCTATACTTTAAAAGAATAAGCTTATGATTAAGTTCTTACGTTATAACGTGAGTTGTCAATTAATTGTGTAGTAAAAAACTGTTGTATTATGATCCAACAAAATTATAACTTTAACTTACAGTGAAACACTGAATTACAAAAAATAATCCATGAAGTGTATAAAAAGATGATACTACCCAAAATTCACTAGTTTAATAACCACTCATAAATTTTGAGTAGTTGCTTGTAGTTTTAAATAAATATTATTTTATTTGTAGATTAACAGCAGAAATTTTCCCCTTATTATCTTCTAGATCAAAGCCAACACTTTGACCTTCATTAAGATTATGGATACCGGCACGCTCTACAGCCGAGATGTGAACAAAAACGTCACTCCCACCATCGTCTGGCTGGATGAAACCGAAACCTTTGGTTGTATTAAACCATTTAACCTTACCTACTTTAGTAGCCATAAAAACCTTTTAGTATAGAGTTACTTATTTGAACTTAATTCGCAACTCTTCCGTAGAAATTAAACCAAATAAATCGATAGATACAAGGTTTTCATGCTATTAAAGAGTTAATTATTAAACTCAAGCGATATGTTACTCTTTTTCTTAATAATTGTCAACAAGGGATAAAAAAATATGCGTAGATTCTATATTTTTCTTTGAAACGTAGACATTTTAGCACAGTTTATTAACTGATTTATCAATTCTGTAAGTAGAATTTGAAAAATAAAAATTGTAAAATTGCTAGATGTATAGCATAGATATATAAAGCATTATTGCTTATAATCCGCAAATTTATAGCAATTTTTTGCTCAAAATTTCTTGCAACCATAAATATATATTGCAAAACTCCAAATATAACTACTATAAGTACATAGATATACGACAAGGAAAAAACAGCAATGGTATGCAATACAGTCAAAATCATAGATATTGCAAGGGCAAGCCTAAGATTACCTAGATCATGTTTAGCTATATAGCCAAGTAACATGATAGCTAAACCTATCGTACCATAATCAACCAAGAACCAAGTGCAGAACCAAAGAGTCCCAAGTAAGCTTACTATTACCCACAAATATTAGAGTTAGCTAATTGATAACCTTGAACTAGATCAAATAACCGTTGCCATCCTCTCCACAATACAATAGGACCAGGCTCTAGATCATTTTTTCTTGCTAAATACCCACCCAATTTAGCAACCCATATTATAGCATTTTTTATTGTAGGAATTGTATTATTAGGGGGAGCTGCTTTGTGTATCTTTACATACAAAACTCGCCATTCTTCTTCAGCTAATATTACACTACATGGTAGATTAGGATTAGTTCTGCCAATTAAAGTAATAAAAAAAATTCTCCAAGCAATTATGCTCATGATTGTCAAGTATTTTATTAATCTTTCTCCTGTTGCAAGTCTACATTGTTCAACCCTAAATCCAGATTTTAAAATTTTATGAAAAATTTCAATTCTCCATCTTAAACAATACCATCTTACTTTCTCTATAGCTTCTTCAAAATTATTGATAACTATATTGGTTAGTAACATCCATTCTAATGGTGTTGTTCCACTAGGGGGACGACGCTCAATAACATTGATGGCATATACTGGTAAATTTGGCAATGTTTCTGTTTTATGTCTTACATTGTTTACAGGAGGATTCATTATAAATTTTCCAAATCTAACTTCCAAATGTCTAATCCTATTAGCTTTATTTTCTTGACTAGTATCTTTAACTGCTATTTCTCCAGCACACTGGAAACCCGATACTACCTTCCACAAATATTGTCTATCTTTTTTGGAATATTTTGACTTTTTATTTATTTCTCTATCCTGTGCAGCTCTAACTAAAACTTTAGATTTCTGAGCTTGTGCCAATTCAAAAAAATCATATATATCAGCTTCTCTATCACAAACAGTTATAATTTGGGTATTACTATTATTCGTTGCATTAATAGTGTTCTGTAATGCATTAAGCCACTTCATACTTTCTTTATCTTTAATATGTACCGCATTACCATGACTAGTTTTTTTTAACTGTTGTATTTCTTCAGGCACTGCTGGTCTATTGTGAATCTTTTGATCCAACAACCCAAGTGCTAATCCATTGGTAGCAACCGCAAAGGCAGTATGCATTATCAGACCTTTACATTCAATATTTTTAACATTCTTTCCCTCTTTTCTTGATAACACACCCAATCCAGTAGTTTTTTTATGACTAGTATATGTGATATAACTAGTATCTTGTATAACAAGAACTTTATCATGCTCTTTGATTCTTTCTACTGCTTTAGCAATATGGGCTTCTAATATTTTTGATTCCTTAACATTATCGTTTTTAAAAAAACGATATGCTGCTTTTGTTTCTGCCCAATTTCCACATGCTTGATTAATTGAGCTTTCAGGTATATTTGCAAAATTATCAGCTATCTTTATTAACCTATTTGTCAGCCTTTTATCACCCAAAATAGCTCCACTAAATTCCTCGGTCAAATAATTATTTATTATTTCTTGACTCATACTATACCTCTACAATGTAATATTTTAATTGCAAATCAGTATATTATTTTTACTTCTTTTTCACCATTGTTATTTTGTGGGTAATAGTAAGGCTTTATACATGGCGGTATTGGCGGGGAAGAATGGTGTCAAGAATGGTTTTCAATATTTAAAAGCTTTATATGATAGGCTTGTTAACAATTTTAAACCTAAAAAGGTTGCTATAGTTGCATGCATGCGTAAACTACTTGAAGTGTGCCATAAACTTATTCAACAAAAACGTTGTTTTGTTATTTAGATAAATATTTTTTATTTTTTTGAAAATTTAGATAAAAGATAATTGCTGTTAACTGGTACAATTCTGACTTTCTCTAATCCTTTTCTCGATATGTGTTGCATTGTGTTTTCAATATACAAACTTGTAAAATCTTTAATTGTTGCCCAATTAATATCTTTACTATTCCAGTATTCTCTAATGCGTTTTGAAGGTGTTGAGCCACTTATAATATCTTCACATACCTCTCCTAATTTCACTAATTTCCACTTACTTTCAATTTTTACATTATCCCTTTTGTTTAGATTGAGTGACTTATCAAATTTTTTCAAATCAAACGACATTAACTGCGAAAGACGAACATAATGTATATGTTCTTTCAGTGGATGATCATCAGAAATTTGAATTTCTGCAATTTTTTGTTCAATTCTACTATCTTTTTTATAGTTCCTTAAAATATAGCTATTTAACTTGTTCGGGTCTTCAAGACCTTCGAATTCAGGATTATAGAGTTTTGAATTTAAGTTACCTTCTTCATCTTTATAGATATAAATTCCCTCACTTCCACGCCGATTTGAAAATTCATATCCATAAAATTCTTTTTCAATATTTTTTTCACCGCTATCAGCTAAAACAACTTTTTGAGAATAAGTTGTGAAAAAATAAATCAGTTTCTGTTTTTCTAGTTCAATAATCTCATTGTAAGAAAGAGAATTGTACTCTTTAGTTAATACATTTTCTTGTTCATTCTTTGTTGATTTATTTTGTAAAATACTTACATAATCTTCAAAAGTTAAATCTTCATAAACATTTCTTACATAAGTTGAAAAAGCGTTGTGAACTCCACCATAAATTACATCATTAAAATTGGTAAAAAATCTGTTTACGATATGTTTTATTTGAATCAATTCAGAGTGTTGGCGTTTTTCTAAAAATAAGATGATTGTTTTTGTTCCTGTTGCCATGAACGCACCAGAACCAGTGGAAACAATCGCCTTAGTATAGAAATTATCTAAAATAAATTCTCTTGCTTTTTCGTAAATACCACCATTTGTTAATATTGAAATTGGCAAAACAATACCTGCAACAGCACCATCTTTCATTAGCTGTTTTGTTCTTTCAAGAAATAAACATTCAATTTCTGATGATTTATCTGTTAAAGAATTAAATAATTCAAAAGTATCTTTTCCGTTCTTTACAGTATTTTTAAATCCACTTACTGAATAAGGTGGATTTGCTACAATTATATCAAAAACATTATTTTCTTTCCCTTTTTCTTTTTTGTAAAGTTTCCCTTTGTATTTATCGTTATCAAAAGGAGCTAGTCCATCAGCACAAATTACATTAGCATCTCCATCACCATTTAAAAAGGAGCTGACCTTAGAAATTTTTACGAGACGGTAGTCTTTTTCTATTGCATAAACATAATTTTTTGCCCATTTTAGATTTTTACTTTGACTATTAAAGTTATTAATCGCATTTCTGCCAGCTTTAATATCAGCGTCTTTTATTTGATTTACATAGATATCTATCTCATCCATTATTTCCGTTATAAAGTGTCCAGAGCCAGAGGCGTAGTCTAGGACATAAGGCAAGAAATCTATATCACTCTCTATTTTTTTATCTATTATTTGTTTAATAGGTAGAGATTTACAAACAAATCTTGTCAGAGGTATTGGTGTAAAAAATTGCCCAGATTCTTGCTTAAAGCCAGTATTAAGTAATAATTCAAAGAAATCTCCTAGATATTGATGTTCTTTTGAATATTTTATCTTGAACTTTTGTAGTAGTTTTACAACTTCCTTAACAATCTCAGCATTATCTATAAAAGTATCTTCGTCATATACGTCTTTAAATGCAAATTCTTGATAGCTTCTGTAATATCTCAGCTTATAAAAAGTCTTTCTTAATTCTGCATTTTGAGTATGTTCAATCACTGCCTCAAATTCTGCACTACTAACATATGGAACAATAATGTTGATATAATTACTTAATCCTTTCTTAAAAAGATTATTCAATCGATCAAATAAACTTTCAAAATTATCATTTACTTTAAATTGGAAATCTAAATCTATGTTTAAATCTATTGATTTAGTATCTTCATCTTGTATTTTGCAAATGAAAAGATTTAAAATTTTATTAAAAGCATTAGACTTATCCGAGACAATATGCCTCCTTAAAATTTCTGCAAATTGATGAAAAATTGTTTGACCATCAGCAAACTCTAAATCATCTAAATCACCATATGTAAGACCAATATTTTTGAACTCATAGCAATTTATACTATTTTCAAAAATCCCTTTCTTATTAAATGTCTTATCCCAAGAGTTAAAAATCTCAATATCATTCTCACCATTTAGACTGCTTGTATCTATTATTTCATTTGTATAAACAATTTTATCTCCCGCTAACTTAGAAGCATAAAGACAAAGAGCTTTTGCTTTTCTATCTTGCCTAAAATAACTTAAAAGTTGTCCACCGTCCCTAAACATTTTATTCTTTTCTTTATTAAAACTTGCACCCCAGTTTTTACATTCTATAATGAAGAGTGAGTTACCTTCTGCGTTCTTAACAAGAATATCAACAAAACCTTTGCCGGTATGTCCTAAGTTCCAGCTTTTTTCTAATTCAATTGAATTTGGGCTATACCCCTTTTCAAGCAATCTACAAACGCATTCCAAGATTACCAAATTTTCGGATTGAGAGAAATTAGTTGTTGTATTTCTGTGAAGTTTTATTTTTGTTTTATAGTCGATAATTGATTTTTCTATTCTTTCAGAATCTAAAGTTACAGCAATTTCATAGGTTTTAAAAAATTTAGAAAAAGAGTTTTGTGTTCCGTTTTTAAAAACAAAACCTAAACTATCTAGCCATTTCTTAACAAATTCAATATTCATAGAACCAAGCAAAAAATTCTTTT
Source organism: Candidatus Tisiphia endosymbiont of Ditula angustiorana (assembly GCF_964026425.1). Taxonomy (NCBI): domain Bacteria; kingdom Pseudomonadati; phylum Pseudomonadota; class Alphaproteobacteria; order Rickettsiales; family Rickettsiaceae; genus Candidatus Tisiphia; species Candidatus Tisiphia endosymbiont of Ditula angustiorana. The sequence continues at coordinate 1,012,187 of NZ_OZ032143.1, read as the reverse complement.
AATGTAGTTATTAATGAATACATATACTCTATTACTAACTTGACTATTATCTTTTTATTTATTAGATATCTTTCGAAACTCTACTTCTGCTGGTAATTTGTGCGTCGATTCGGTACTCGAATCCTCACGTATATTTAGTACGCTGCGATTCTGCGAGCGAAAATGCCTATAAATCTACTCATTACGTAGAAATGTTCACAGAACCTAGGGTGTGTCATCAATTGAGCCAAATTACCATGGAAGCCATATAAACAGCACCCAAAAAGTTCTGAGATGTTTTGTCAAATCGTGTTGCAATAGCTCTATATTGCTTCAATTTTGCAAAAAAGTTCTCAATCAAATGCCTAGCTTTATATAGGTCCTTATCATACTTAGCTGGATTCACACGATTCTTCTTTGGGGGAATCACAGCTATACATCCCTTATCTTTCAGCTTATCTCGCATACGTACATCGGCATCATAAGCCTTATCAGCAAGTACAGCATCCGCTTTCGTCAATTCATTCATCAAAACATCAGATCCTTGCAAATCATGAGCTTGAGTGTGCCAAGAATCAATAACTTCATCGTAGTAAGTTATTGAATGCTTAGTAATAGATGGTGGTAGGTCCACCGAGATCGGCTAGCACGAGCAGATCTCAAACGACCCCACGGTGCTGTTTCTTTCAAGGAGATGGTGTTGAGCGGATGGGGAAAAGGCGATGTAGATCGTCACGTATGATTCAAGGAGACGAGCGTAAGCGAACCAATCGATGAGGTGTCGAAATCTGAGTAAATACTGTCAAAACTAGGGAATCTCAAGCATCGCTAGGATAAGGACTAATCGGTAATGTGTGTTTTGGATTAGTGACAGTCGATATAGAGATGGCGTGAACTTGAATTAGGCTATTACTTAGAACTTGGGAACCATTCCTATTCTCTTTTCTTCCATGGGAGTGGGGTGGATAAAGTTGTAGTAGCGATGAAGGTTTGGAAACAAACTGGAGCAAAGGGCTTTACTTTTGGAGTGATAGAAGATCAAACAACCAATTAGGTAGGAAATGATACTTATATGACTAAACATTATGATGTAAGCAAGGATGAAGTAATGAATGCTTGGAAGAGTGTTCGAAAAAGCGGAGGAGCATGTGGCTTTGATGGCATCACTATAGAAGATGTTGAAGGAGATTTGGATAATCAACTCTATAAGATATGGAATAGGATGTCAGCAGGAAGCTATATGGCTAAATCTGTGCTTTTAGTGAATATCCCTAAAGCTAAGGGGGGATATCGCCAACTTGGGATACCTACTGTTTGTGATCGCATAGCACAAGTAGTTGTTAAGAATAGACTAGAATCAATACTAGAAGACAAATTTTGCCAAAACTCGTATGCTTACAGACCCGGTAAAAGTGCAATAGATGCTGTGACGGTATGTAGAGAGAGGTGTTTTGTGCATGAGTGGTTGGTAGAGATTGATATTAAAGGATTCTTTGACAATATAGATCATGATATATTACTGGATATGCTTTTAAAACATACTGATGACAAAGTTATTGTATTATATGCGAAAAGGTTCTTGAAAGCGACAGGAATAGAGAGTGGCAGGAATATAGAAATAGCAAGGGAAAAAGGCACTCCGCAGGGTGGGGTAGTCAGTCCGATACTTGCTAATTTGTATTTACATGAAGCTTTTGATAATTGGATGCAAGAGATACATAGCAATATAAAGTATGAGAGATATGCCGATGATATTGTGGTTCATTGTTGCAGTGAGAAGCAAGCATATTTTATTAAAGAGAAAGTTCAAGCAAGGCTAAAGCAATATAAGCTAGAGCTGAACCTAGAAAAGACCAAGATAGTATACACAGGAATTAAAAACGATCATGATCATAGGAAGCATAATTTACCACGTAAATTTAGCTTTTTGGGGTATGATTTTAAGCCAAGAATATGGCACGGTAAACTTGTATATACGCCTGGAATTGGCACAGGAGCTATGAAAATGATTAAAGATAAAATAAAGAAGACGTGGCAACTTAAGGTAAGTGTGAGTGGTAGCTTAGAAGATATAGCGGAAAGGGTGAATCCGGTTATTCGAGGATGGATAAACTATTATGGTCATTATAGGAGATCGGATTTATACAAACTAGAATACGTGATAAATAACTATCTAGTGCGATTTATTAAGAAGAAGTACGAGAGTTATGCAACATGGAATAAGGCTTGGAAACACTTAGGCAAACTAAAAGCAGAATCAGCTCACACATTTTGTCATTGGTACATGATAAGTGAATCCAAAGGAAGAGCCGTATAACGCGAGAGTGTTACGTACGGTTCTGTGAGCTTACTATTACCCACAAAATAACAATGGTGAAAAAGAAGTAAAAATAATATACTGATTTGCAATTAAAATATTACATTGTAAAGGTATAGTATGAGTCAAGAAATAATAAATAATTATTTGACCGAGGAATTTAGTGGAGCTATTTTGGGTGATAAAAGGCTGACAAATAGGTTAATAAAGATAGCTGATAATTTTGCAAATATACCTGAAAGCTCAATTAATCAAGCATGTGGAAATTGGGCAGAAACAAAAGCAGCATATCGTTTTTTTAAAAACGATAATGTTAAGGAATCAAAAATATTAGAAGCCCATATTGCTAAAGCAGTAGAAAGAATCAAAGAGCATGATAAAGTTCTTGTTATACAAGATACTAGTTATATCACATATACTAGTCATAAAAAAACTACTGGATTGGGTGTGTTATCAAGAAAAGAGGGAAAGAATGTTAAAAATATTGAATGTAAAGGTCTGATAATGCATACTGCCTTTGCGGTTGCTACCAATGGATTAGCACTTGGGTTGTTGGATCAAAAGATTCACAATAGACCAGCAGTGCCTGAAGAAATACAACAGTTAAAAAAAACTAGTCATGGTAATGCGGTACATATTAAAGATAAAGAAAGTATGAAGTGGCTTAATGCATTACAGAACACTATTAATGCAACGAATAATAGTAATACCCAAATTATAACTGTTTGTGATAGAGAAGCTGATATATATGATTTTTTTGAATTGGCACAAGCTCAGAAATCTAAAGTTTTAGTTAGAGCTGCACAGGATAGAGAAATAAATAAAAAGTCAAAATATTCCAAAAAAGATAGACAATATTTGTGGAAGGTAGTATCGGGTTTCCAGTGTGCTGGAGAAATAGCAGTTAAAGATACTAGTCAAGAAAATAAAGCTAATAGGATTAGACATTTGGAAGTTAGATTTGGAAAATTTATAATGAATCCTCCTGTAAACAATGTAAGACATAAAACAGAAACATTGCCAAATTTACCAGTATATGCCATCAATGTTATTGAGCGTCGTCCCCCTAGTGGAACAACACCATTAGAATGGATGTTACTAACCAATATAGTTATCAATAATTTTGAAGAAGCTATAGAGAAAGTAAGATGGTATTGTTTAAGATGGAGAATTGAAATTTTTCATAAAATTTTAAAATCTGGATTTAGGGTTGAACAATGTAGACTTGCAACAGGAGAAAGATTAATAAAATACTTGACAATCATGAGCATAATTGCTTGGAGAATTTTTTTTATTACTTTAATTGGCAGAACTAATCCTAATCTACCATGTAGTGTAATATTAGCTGAAGAAGAATGGCGAGTTTTGTATGTAAAGATACACAAAGCAGCTCCCCCTAATAATACAATTCCTACAATAAAAAATGCTATAATATGGGTTGCTAAATTGGGTGGGTATTTAGCAAGAAAAAATGATCTAGAGCCTGGTCCTATTGTATTGTGGAGAGGATGGCAACGGTTATTTGATCTAGTTCAAGGTTATCAATTAGCTAACTCTAATATTTGTGGGTAATAGTAAGGCTTTATACATGGCGGTATTGGCGGGGAAGAATGGTGTCAAGAATGGTTTTCAATATTTAAAAGCTTTATATGATAGGCTTGTTAACAATTTTAAACCTAAAAAGGTTGCTATAGTTGCATGCATGCGTAAACTACTTGAAGTGTGCCATAAACTTATTCAACAAAAACGTTGTTTTGTTATTTAGATAAATATTTTTTATTTTTTTGAAAATTTAGATAAAAGATAATTGCTGTTAACAAAGGTATAGGAAAGAAAGTAAGAATAGGGTAGAATGGTCTTAAAAAGGAGATATATATGGATCAACGATTATATCCTATTAAGGCTGATTTTTTCCGTAAAGAAATAGAGCCAATTATAGAGAAGAACTATATTTGGAAGGGTCGACCTGTTCAAATAAGTCATTACAGAGTATTTTGTGCAATAATGTATGTGCTGAGAACTGGCGTACCATGGAGAGATTTACCAAAATGTTATGGTTGCTGGCATACTATCTATCAACGTTTTAAACGAGGTAGTGAAAGAGGAATATGGTGGAAGATATTAATGCTTCTACAGTGTAGCAAGAAGATAATGATTAATATAGTTATCTCAGATAGCAGTATATTCAAGCTGCACCGACATGGCGGCGGCTTAAAAGGGGGAGTCAAACCAAGGGGAAGAGCAAGGGAGGAATGAGTACGAAGCTGCACCTTACGATGACAGTACAAGGGCATATAGTAGAAGGATTTCTGACAGGAGGGAATAGCAATGATATTGCTGTGGCAGAAGAGTTAAGTGCAGGAATTGTAGGGTGCTGTGTTATTCAAGATCGTGGATATGATAGTAATAAAAATCGTCAGAATCTTGTTTCACAAAATAATATACCGGTAATTCCCGGAAGAAAGAATAGGAAGATAGAGATTATATATGACAAGGAAAAATATAAGTTAAGAGGAGCAATAGAAAGATTTTTTGGTAAGATTAAAGAAAACAGGAGTCTTGGACTTCGTTATGAAAAAGATGATCTTTCCTTCCTGTCTTTTATTGCTTTTGCTGCTATTAAAATAAATCTTCGAAACCTTTGTTAACAGCAATTATCTTTTATCTAAATTTTCAAAAAAATAAAAAATATTTATCTAAATAACAAAACAACGTTTTTGTTGAATAAGTTTATGGCACACTTCAAGTAGTTTACGCATGCATGCAACTATAGCAACCTTTTTAGGTTTAAAATTGTTAACAAGCCTATCATATAAAGCTTTTAAATATTGAAAACCATTCTTGACACCATTCTTCCCCGCCAATACCGCCATGTATAAAGCATCTCGTGGTATTTTCCTGCCACCTCTAATAAATCTTCGTCCTTGCTTATTACCACTATCACGAGCATAAGGAGCTATTCCCACAATTGCTGACAATTCGTTACTACTATAATTTTTATTTCCTAATTCAGGTAAAAAACTAATTAGTTTTTTACCTACGCATTTACCAATACCAGGCACACTCTCTAATATTTTTACCTTCTCTTTCAACTCTTCTGATTCGTCTATTACCTCATTTAATTTTTTATCAAGCTCAGCTATTTCATTCTGTAAAAATTTAATGAGTTTTTCTATACTCTCTTTATCAATGCCATCAATATACTCGATGAAAATCAATAATTGCGTTGTCGTTGTCCAAGACCTGCGGTACTCACGTACTAATGTACGCTGTGCTCCTCGGCTTGGACACTCCTAGCACTTGTTGATTTTGATCTTCGTCTACCAACTCTTCATTTACGAGCAGTATACTATGATGTAGCCTCTTCTTTTCATTGCTAAGAATTAATACTAAATCTTCTCGCCTTTGCTGATATCTCTTCAAAGTCTCTGATTCAACTTGATATAAATAATTAGCTGTAAGTTGCATCTTATCGCCATAATATGCTAATTTAAATGCGTCCTTCTTATCAGTTTTACACAAATTCACCGATTTACTAAATGAATTAAAACTATAGGTATTGACCTTATGTATCTGTTGCTTATGGGCGATGTGAGGTTATATATATGATTGTTTAACTATGAAAATTGATTAAACCTGTTGTTCTACCAACAGTAGCCTACTGGTACATGCATTGAAGTAATTCTTTGTTTGAAGCTACCAGGACAATGTACTCGGCTTTTAAAGAGAATCTAAGCTGTGAGGTAAAGATTAAACTGCAAGCATCATGTGGTTAGAGGCTAGGCTTAGATGGTATGGTTAACATATGTGAACTACTGATAAATGTCGTTACAGTCGTAAGGAGCTAAAGATGCTGATAAGCTCTGTCCAAAAGGATAAGTGATCTGGTTATTGTGCTATAGGCTCACGATACGTAGACTTTATGATCACCGGCAGAAAGGTAGAACCTAACCTATCTATGTCATATATATAGAACACAGTAAGCCTGTATTTCTTCCCGGACTGGGAAAGTAAGCCGTAAGGTAAACTGATAGGGATGCAGGTAGAGGAGAGACGGAGAAAGCGAAGGCTGTTTTGTAATGAGGCAGATAAGGGTTGTAACATTATCCTACGCGAAAGCGGGCAGACTTCCGTTATGGTCTCTTATTACGAGAGAATTTGATGAAACTTTTAAAGGAGAAAAGCAAATGGTGGTTACAAATCAAATTGTAGCTAGTGCATCTACTGACAGCAATGTGAGTTGGCACAGTATTAACTGGAGTCGATGTAACAGAGTTATTAGAAGTCATCAGATGCGTATCGTAAAAGCAATACAGGAAGGTAGATGGGGTAAAGTTAAAGCTTTACAACGACTATTAACCCATTCTTTTAGCGGCAAAGCTCTTGCAGTTAGAAGAGTGACTGAGAATCGAGGAAAAAGAACTGCGGGTGTAGATCAAGAAATTTGGCATACACCTGATCTTAAATCTCAGGCAATAATAAACTTGAGGCAACATGGTTATAATCCATCCCCTCTTAGAAGGATTTATATACCAAAGGTGAATGGTAAGAGACCACTTGGTATACCTACTATGAAAGATAGAGCTATGCAAGCTCTTTATAAGCTAGCATTAGAACCAGTTGCAGAAACAACAGCAGATAGACATTCGTATGGGTTTAGAGCAGAAAGATCAGCTGCAGATGCCATAGAACAGTGTTATATAGTCCTTTCTAGGAAATGCGCTGCTCAATGGATACTGGAAGCTGATATTGAAGGATGTTATGATAACATTAGTCATCAATGGCTTCTAGATAATATTCCAATGGATAAAACCATATTAAGAAAATGGCTAAAAGCTGGATATATGGAAGCTGGTAATATCTACCCTACTGAATCTGGCACTCCGCAAGGTGGCATCGCTTCAGCATTACTTGCGAATATGACTCTAAGTGGATTGGGTAAGTTACTAGCTGAAAAGTTTCCGATGAAAATATCCTCAAGAAAACCGGCTCATAAGATCAACTATATTATCTATGCTGATGATTTTATTATCACAGGTCGATCCAAGGAACAATTAGAGAATCTTGTTTTACCTATTGTAGAGCAATTTTTACAAGAGCGAGGATTGAAGCTATCTAGTACTAAAACCAAAATTACTCATATTGATCAAGGTTTTGATTTCTTAGGACAGAATGTACGGAAATATACTCGATGAAAATCAACAATTGCGTTGTTGTTGTCCAAGACCTGCGGTGCTCACGTACTAATGTACGCTGTGCTCCTCGGCTTGGACACTCCTAGCACTTGTTGATTTTGATCTTCGTCTACCAACTCTTCATTTACGAGCAGTATATAATGGCAAGTTTCTTATCAAGCCATCTAAAAACAACTTACAAAACGTCATAAGAAAGATAAGGAAAATTGCTAAGATAATAAGATGATCAAACAAGTTTTATTGATAACTATGCTCAACCCTATTATCAGGGGTTGGACTTTATATCATAGACATATAGTTGCTAAAGAGAGTTTCAGTAAATTAAGGCACGAGATATTTAAGATTGTATGGCGATGGTCTAAACGTCGGCATCCAAATAAGAGTAGTAACTGGGTTAAGAATAAGTATTTTAAGTTTATAAGAGGTGATGCTTGGAGATTTGCTTGTATAGCTGACAAGCCAAAATTAGGGGAAGAACCAATTATTTATAAGCTTATTGACCCAGCTAAACTACCTATTAAGCGACATGTAAAGATTTTGTCCGAAGCTAATCCATATGATAAGCAATGGGATGATTATTTTGAAAAAAGATTAAAACATAAAATGTATGAATCTTTATCAGATAACAGAAAATTATTAAGTCTATGGAATAAGCAAAAAGGTAAGTGTCCGAATTGCACGCAAATCATCACATTAGAAACAGATTGGGATATACATCATGTTATCCCAAAATCAAAAGGTGGTGATAATAGGAGCTCAAATTTGATGATGCTACACATCAATTGCCATAAACAGATCCATAATCGGAGATTCAATGTTGAAGCTGGTTCTAAATAAATTGGGCTTTAAGAGGCTTGAGCCGTATGATGCGAAAGTATCCTGTACGGTTCTTAGGGGATGGGAGAAAGGTAACTTTCTTTCATTACCCGACTATTATACAATTCTTGGCAAATCTCTGCTTCATAACCTCCAGTAGGCTCACATACTATTATCTTAATTTCTTGCTCTTTTATTAATTTTATCAGTTCTTCATGCCCTAACTTATCATTGGAAAAACGATTATATATCGGTTTATTGTTAGACTCATATAAACATATATCTAACCATTTTTTACTTACATCTAGACCTATTATTTTACTCATGATATAATCTCCTTCGTCTTATTGTGCAAGGCTGCTGCTTCCAGCACCTTCTGCAATTTGTTCAAGGTAAACAACTAAGAGGGTACTTATTCTGTTCACGACTATTTCAGTCCAGTGTCTATCAAGTCACCCTCTTACAATTACTTATATCACATTTTAAAGATATAAGTGTCTAGGTGTTAATTCAATAAACCGATTATAACTTAAGGCTTTAGGGAAATCATCCTTATATAGATGTTCCATATAAATTTTGTAGAAAAATTTAAAGTTCTTGGCATAAGATGTATGATACATAATTATTATGGTTAACATCTCACTTAAACTCATACTACAAGGACGATTCCTCTGCTTATTTGATGGTAATAATTTTCTTTTTTCATATTCAAGATAAATTTTACAAAAATCATCTATGAAACTGTATAATTCTGTGATATCTTTTTTCATGCCTGTGTTTATTTATTTCTTTTCAAATAAACTATTTAGCACAGGCTTAAAATCCTTGTAACCCCTATTATATATCAACTATTCTCTCTTACCTTATCCCGAATTAACGTTAAAAGGAATATTCGGCAGACATGTATCGCAACCAGTTGATAGAATAACAGACCTTATCAACCCGATATTACGAGGCTGGATAAATTACTTTAGGATTGGTAACTCTAGCCGTTGTTTTGGATATGTAAAGGACTGGGTAGAGAAGAAAGTGAGACGCCATTTAATGAAATCACGTGGATTGAAAGGCTTCGGCTGGGAAAGGTGGAGTAAGAGGGATTTGTATGAGAAGATTGGATTGTATAACGACTACCAAATACGACACTACAGACCTTTGAAAGCAATAACAGAAGATAGGCCATAGGCAATGATAAGAAGTTATCAGGAAAGCGTAATACGGGAAAACTGTACATTACGTTTGACGAGGCGGGTGATGGAAACGGGGATAATAAAATCCACCGGGCCATGGCTCGACCCTACCTGAGGAGAACCCTAATTGAGTGATTGGTTAGGTCTACTCACAAGTTAATAGATATGCGAGTAAGGAAAGCCAAAAAGCCAGTGGGTAACAGTTGGAGAATGGACGAAACTTATATTAAAGTAAACGGTAAATGGGTATATTTTTACAGAGCAGTTGATTCATTGGTAACACTATAGATTTTTTACGAAGGAAATACCGAGATAAAGCAACGGTCAAAGCATTTTTTCGTATATTTTGAAAGTCGAATTGTATACTTATACCTGTTGAACTTATATAAAATAATTATAGAAATATAAACGATTCAATGCTATAAGTGACTCATAATATAATCATATTATGACTTGGAGAGGTGGCCGAGAGGCTGAAGGCGACGGTTTGCTAAACCGTTATACGGGTTAACCGTATCGAGGGTTCGAATCCCTCTCTCTCCGCCATTCGGTACAAGTGTTTGTTTTTTCAAAAATATCGAACGGGAAACGTAGGGAGGTCTCAAGTTTTTTGCCCCTTAGTTTGAGGTTCTGAAATACGAAATTTATCATTTTGCGTTTTTGGGGCATTTCAGAACCTTTAAAAGTTTCATAGGCTTCAGATGCTAGAGTTATTAGCGTTGTAGCGGTATCAGTAAATTTATCGTCTGCTTCCTCATAAACTTTAATTAAACGAGCAATTTCATATTGGCGATCTTTTAATTGTTGTTTTTTTCTTTGAAATTCTTCTGTACTAAGTTCTCCATTGAGTCGCAAATCTATTAATGAATTTAATCTATTCTCATTTTCGGTATGCTCTTTCTTTAAAGCAGCTGTTGCTTGCCCATGCTCATCTTTCTTTAGCTCATTAGTGTTTTTTAAATAGGCTAGAGTCTCTTTTAGCATTTCTGGGTCTTTTCTTATACCTATTCTTTTAAAAACCTCTTCTACCTGCTTTAAAACCTCATCTTCTCTTACATAAATCTTTTTGTTTGGATTCTTTGGATCCCATGTACCTAAATAAGTCCATTCGTCCACTTTGCCATCTGAATATGTTTTGCTGTGAGTTTCAGCTGTTACAACTTTACCAGTTACTGCACAGGTGATTAATCCTCTAAAAAGAAAATCCTTACCACCATATTTAAAAGGCTTCTTCTTCCACCCTAAACGTACATCTTTACATGCCATAAAAGTCTCTTTTGTTATAATTGCTTGGTAACCATGTGACCACATCTCTCCTTTTACTCTCATTTCACCGTAATAAAATGGTTGTTGGATCATTCGATGCACTACTGTTTTATTGACGTAGCAATTGTTTTTGCTTCTAAGACCAAGCTCCTTAGCTTTTTCAGTCAAATAATTAAGAGTATACATTCCTGTTGCATATTCTTCAAAGAGTTTTTTTATGATAGAACCTCTTACAGGATCGAGAATTACTATACTGTTTCCTCTTTCATCTCGACTATTTAGGTAACCAAGAGGGGCTGGTCCTATCCACTCTCCTTTACGCAATTTATGATCTAGGCTTCTTTTAACGTTATCACTTAAACTATCAACGTAAGATTGTGCCATCAATACGTTCATTCCCCACATTAGCTTTGCATGAGACTGAGAATCTTTATCTATTATGTAACCTTCTGTTCTAAAATGTAATTCTATCTTACCAGCTTTTATTGGTTCTTCTAGTAATGAAATTTCTGAGATTCTTCTTTGTACTCGATCTACTTTATCAGCAACTATAGCAATTGTTTCTCTATGGCTTTTAGCAAATTTGATCATCTCTTTAAATTGTTTGCGATCACCTCTGCTGGAAGATTCGATAATTTCAAAAGTTTCGATAACTTCAAGATTTTTACGTTGGCAATATTCTACTAATCTATATTTTTGAGCTTCAATTGAATACCCTTCTTCTTGCTCCCTTGTTGAAACACGAACTAAAATTATTGATTTTGTTGCTTTGTCTGTCATATTTTTTCCTTTGATAATAGTAATAATAAATTAGAGTTTAAATTAATAAGTATTATGCATTCAGAGATAGAGCAAATACTGGACAAGTCAAGTTGAGTTTGCATTAAATTATCCAAGTAACCCCAGTATTAGAGCCAAGTGTAACATTTTTTCAGCATTAATAATTTTTGGTTATTGTAAAAATAATTGTTTTAACTCGTAGCAGGAGTAACTTTATCAAGTGCTTTATCATAGATACCCCTAATTTAGCTATTTTAAGGCTATTACACGGCTTTTTAGTATCATTATGGTTAGAGCCTAGTTTTTGAATTATTACGCTCTAAGTCTAAATATGGGCTTCTTTAAAATCACATTTCATCTTACTTTGCTCAGTCCTTTGCTTTTTCATCTTATAATCGATAATCTCCTGACAAAAACCTATTAAGTTTCTAGCTGCTGCGTGAAGTTCTTGGTCTGTAAGTTTATCTTTAGACATAATTGTTAGTTTGCTAACAATTGCTGTGTAAATTTCTTCAGACGAACGTTTATCTCTGTCTATTTCTTTTATCATCTGCTGTATATAAGCATTTTACGTCAGTTTGGGATAAGATATAGATGAAATAGTAATAGATAAAAGGATTGTCAAAAAGGAGTGCCTGCAGTATTTATATTTTTAAACAAAAAAACAAACTACAGGCATGAAAAAAGATATCACAGAATTATATAGTTTTATAGATGATTTTTGTAAAATTTATTTGGAGTATGAACAGAGAAAGTTATTACCATCAAATAAGCAGAGAAATCGCTGTTGTAGCATGAGTTTAAGTGAAATGTTAACAATAATAATTATGTTTCATACATCCTATGCTAAGAATTTTAAATTTTTCTATAAAAGTTATATAGAGTGCATGCATAAGGATGATTTCCCTAAAGCCTTGAGTTATAATAGATTTGTTGAATTAATGGCACGATTATTCATACCGCTAAATATGTTGATTCATTTGTTGTTTGGTGAGGAAACAGGTATTTATTTTATTGACTCTACAACGATTAAAGCTTGTCACAATAAAAGGCGTTATAGCAATAAAGTTTTTAAAGGATTAGCCAAACATAGTAAATCCTCTATGGGGTATTTTTATGGTTTTAAATTACATGTAATAATCAATAATAAAGGGGAGTTTATGGCATTAAAAGTGACCAAAGGCAATGTAGATGATAGGATTCCAGTACCGGAGTTAACAAAAAGATTAACTGGAATTATAGCAGCTGATAAAGGTTATATTAAGCAAAATTTGTTCTTAAATTTATATGAAAGAGGCTTAAAAATGATTCATGGAATTAAGAAGAATATGGAAAATAAATTAATGGATTTGAAAGAAAAAATCTTACTTCGAAAGCGTAACTTAATTGAAACAGTTTTTGATTATCTAAAAAATAAAATGAACCTTGAACATACTAGACATAGATCACCAATAAATGCCTTTGTCCATATATTATCTACTCTTGTTGCTTATTCATTAAAGAAAAATAAACCTTCAACAAAATTTGATTTTAATCTACATGTTCTCAATATCCTTATCCCGAATTGACGTTATTTGGAAGAAGGGAGCGTGCGGAAGATACGTTTTTCGCTTAAAAAACTCTTTTGGTAGTAAGTTTCTATCAAGAGATGATAAATGAAATGTTTGAAATTGGTAAACCTATTTCTATTGCTTTTGCTAACCTTCTATTTTGGGGTTTGGGGCGGTTTATTCTGATTTCTATTTACGCAACAAAGCCGTTATTGCCTAGGTTCTGTTGACAAAAATTTTAACGTAACCATATTAAAGTTCCAACGAAATTTAGAAAAGCTAAAAAAGTGGCTGGAGCTTTATCAAATCTAGAAAATATACGCCTAAAATGTTTGATTTTACCAAATAAGCACTCAATTAAATGTCGTTCCTTATAAGTATGTTTATCATATTCACGTTGTACTTTACGGTTAGATTTTGGTGGTATAACAATCTCACACCCCTTATTTTCTAAACTTTCTACAAATGCACTACTATCGTATCCTTTATCGGCTATCACAGTCGTATTCTGAACATCTTGAGTAAGATTTCCCGCTTGAGTTATATCATTTCTTTGCCCAGCAGTTAGTATAAACTTTAATGGATTACCAAGGGCATCAACAAGGGCATGAATTTTAGTACTAAAACCACCTCTACTTCTACCTAAAGCCCCTTCTTCTTGATTACCTTTGATATATCCAGATGAGCAAGCATGTGCTCTCACAATAGTTGCATCAATCATAATTGATTCCATATCTGCATCTACTTTAACATAATCCATTAAATCCTCCCATATACCTTTGTCAACCCATCTCTTAAATCTGCGATAAATACTGTACCAACAACCATAATAATCAGGTAGAAGACGCCATTGGCAACCTGTTCTAACAATAAACCATATTGCTTCAATAAACTGTCTCATTTTTTCTTCATTCTTGTTGTGTATACCATTTCTTTCCTTAAAAAATGATAAAATTACTTCCCATGCTTGTTCTTCTATGTAATACTTCATATTGGTAGTTCCTTTTTTTGATAACTAAAAACTACCATTTCTTCTTACTATGGCAACTTTTTATTCCTCTTTCCTAACTATAATTTTTGTCAACAGAACCTAGTTTAAAATGCACAAACGACGAGTTTATGAAAAAATTACACTTTATCAACAAACCTGGGATCTTATAAAATATGCAATCAAAGAGCTTTTGTAGTGGCGACATACGCAAGAATAAAAAAATTAAGAAAATGCTACAATCATTTTTTATAGAAGAAAATAATCCTATATATAAAAATATCAAAACATTTAATCAACCAATAGATAATAAATTATCAGAGGAAATTCAAAAAGATCTAAATAGACAATTGAATCTTTTCATTCATGATAAAAATGTAGTTGATAGTATGAAAACGCAAATAACAACAACTCCATTATTAACCTCACACTTATGTAAATATCTACAAGATACATATGGATTATCGTTAGGACAAGCTAATTATATTGTAATTTCCAGCACCCAATCTAGGATAGGAGGATGTTATCCAAGTAATATAATTAGTAACATCAATCCTAATATACAATTGTTACTCAATAGACAATGTCTTTTATCTCAAATCATTATAGATGATGAAGAGAATGTTAAATATATAGGAGGTCAAGTAATATTATTTGATATTATGCAAGAAACAGCATCAGAATTATTAAGAGAAGGGGTTGGTATCGAAAATCACTTGATGATTCAAAGTAAAGATCAAATAATTTTATATATTTTAGTTGATTTAGGTAAGTTAGGTCAAAATTTCACTACACATCCTAAAGTTTACATTCAGCTAGCCGGTAAAGGTACGTACGGAGATAAGTTTTTAGCAAAACTTAATAAAGTTAAGATTAAATGTCAAGAATGTAAAAATATTACGTATGAAGATATTATAATGTCTTATCAAACATTTTCAGAAGGTACTCTATATAATAATGATAAACGTGTACAAAGATACAACTCTTTAGCAGAGTCGGATATATGGTATGAAGTAGAGTTACATACAGATAATAATAAAAATACAGATACTGGTTACTCTGTATTAACAGACACTAAAAGTGAAACTAAATTAAGTAACAATAAATGTATGCAAAGTAATACGTTATTACCAAGCCAGGAATATTTTGATAATAATGTAAGGTCTGAGAATAACTCGAATACAGAAATAGAGCCAGAGGGTAGGACAGCAAATATAAATTATAGTACACGGAACTTGTTAACTTTTTTCAATAAACTAATACCACCAACCAAGAGCAAGAAATCTCTAGATAATGGACAATCTAATTTTTATATAGATATAGACACGAATAATGATCAAGTACAAGTATCATCAGATGAGTTTAATAAAATTAAGCAACTATTTTTAATAGTCAAAAAAATAGTAAGTTGTACGGCTACAAGTTATGATATCAAGCAATTACAAGAAATTTTTATTACTAATAATTATAATAATATAATTAGAGATGAGTTTATTAGCAATTTAGATAAAAGCTTAGGTAATAATCAATTACATAAATTAAATATCTTAATAATGCAAACAATGAATGAGTTATTACCTAAAGAAGATACAGAGTGTCTATTAAGACGTAGTGAGGATAGTATTTGGCACAAATTGTTATTATTAGAAGCAAAACGTTGTGGTATGACAATAAAATTACCAGATAGTATTAACGATGAGTTAACTATACCTGAGGTTCCTAAAGAGATATTTGAACTTTATAATATATTAAAAGATACATTTTATAATCAAGGTAATCGTAAATCTCATAAAGCTTTAGAACAGAGAGTAGCTGAGAGTATACATTGGCTTTTTATCAATCCATTAATCATGGAAAACGAAAGTTTCGAGCAAATGGATTCAGGTTTACAAAAAAAATTACTTGAATTTCCTGGAACATATACTGAATTATTGAGGAATTTTAAAATTATTAATATCACAGATAGGAGCTTTGGATTATTAATGACCGAAACAATAGACTTCTTTCGAAACTCTGCTTCTGCTGATGATTTGTACGTCGATCCGGTACTTGAATCCTCACGTACATTCAAGTATGCTGCGGCTCAAGGTGAAGTGGCTCCTCCAAATCCCTCAGCACAAGCGAGTTTCGAAAGAAGTCTAATAACTCAAGCAACTAATGATATTATGGAAATGTTTAGACCAATTTTAATAGATATACTTATAAAAAAGATTGAAAAAACAATAAACCTACAATCAAAAAAAATGAAAGATAAAAATGCAATTACTGAAGTTATACGAGCCTATGTGGACATGAAAGAGACAGAATGTGTATTAGAAAATACACAATTAATAATTGATGACACAATATATTTTCTAAACATTATTGATTCTGGAGATTGCTCACTGATTTTATCAAAATTACTATCATTGAATACTCCTTATATAAGTAATAATAATTCAAGTGCAAGCATAGCAAATCAAAATGATTTAGTAATAAAACAAGATTTAAGTAAACAAGCAGGGGATAATAGTTATGTTATAAAACAACATTCATCACAACAATACTTTCACAAAATCAAAACAATATATATTACATCATTTTGTGAAAAAGAGGATTCATCCTTAGCAGATAATAATCATTATCAAGATCAGGGGTATATAAATTTACTAGGAACATCTTGGTTAACAGGTGAGGTTTACATTTAATCTTAATAAAGAATATGACAAAAATGTTAAAAAGATATGTCGTAAATTAGGTGTAAAAGTTAGAATTTGAACGCGAGTTTAGGATAAGAACAAAGCAGAATTGGCAGAAGCAACTAATTTGTGTGATTTATAGACCTTGTTACAAACCCGAATTCTAGATTAAGAAAGAGGTATCAAGGTAAGTATTTACAAGGGATAGAAGATACTCTATATAAGTTTCTATCAAAAAAAACAAGAGTATCCCCATGAAGAAAGATATTACCGCATTATTTTGTTTTGTCGATGATTTTTGTAAAATTGCTGATCAGTGGATTAGTTGCAGTAGTTGACATTTGATCTTACATTTAATAAAAATAAAGTATTAAAAATACAGATAAAAAAATGGAAGGTTACAATGAACTTAAATCAAAAAAGAGGGTGTCAGAAAGTTTGTGTAAGTTATAAAAATAGTTAAGAATAAAATTAATTAAAACAACTTACATGAGGATAATATGAAAAATAAGAGCAAAGTATCAAATCCAACTATAGAAAAAGTGGTGTCAGAAATACTATCACAAAGTGATCCATCTGAGATATTGGGCAAAGAAGGGATATTTCAGGAAATTAAAAAGCAGATAGTAAATAAGATTTTAGAGAAAGAAATGGAATCTCATATAGGTGAGTGAGGTGGTCCAATTTGTCTAGGGTGTGTCATCAATTGAGCCAAATTACCATGGAAGCCATATAAACAGCACCCAAAAAGTTCTGAGATGTTTTGTCATATCGTGTTGCAATAGCTCTATATTGCTTCAATTTTGCAAAAAAGTTCTCAATCAAATGCCTAGCTTTATATAGGTCCTTATCATACTTAGCTGGATTCACACGATTCTTCTTTGGGGGAATCACAGCTATACATCCCTTATCTTTCAGCTTATCTCGCATACGTACATCGGCATCATAAGCCTTATCAGCAAGTACAGCATCCGCTTTCGTCAATTCATTCATCAAAACATCAGATCCTTGCAAATCATGAGCTTGACCCGGGGTAAGATGGAATCCCGTTGGATTCCCTAGAGCATCACATGTGGCATGGATTTTAGTACTCAGCCCCCCTTTACCTCGTCCAATTGCTTGGTCATCATCTAACTCTTTTTTTTAGCACCGGCACTATGTTGATGAGCCCTAACAATGGTTGAATCAATCATGGCATACTCGTTATCAGCATCTTCAGCCAGCATCTCAAAAACCTTTTTCCACACACCTGTCTTGCTCCACCTTGAATGACGTAGGTGAATCACTCGAAAATCTCCAAAACGTTCAGGTAGGTCTCTCCAAGGTATACCAGCCCTATATCGATACAAGACTGCTTCTACAAATAGGCGATTATCCTTGGCTGTTACACCAACAGACTCTTCCCTTCCAGGTAGCTTATCTTTAATCCGATCCCATTGATCGTCACGTAGAGCATATCGACGCATAGAGAAAATTTATCCTTAATTTTTTCTCTATTACACAACAAATAAACGCTCCTGTCAACTTAATTGATGACACACCCTAGACTAAAAATTGGAAATTTAGAGATATAATTTTAGCCAATAATTTTTGTTAAATACACCTGTTCTAGAGTTAAATTGTAAAAGTAAAGATGGACTGTTGAAAAAGTCATTAAGGTTACAAATATTGTAATATTTTTTATATTTAGTAGCAAAAGATAAAAGAACCAAAAAATAATTTTAAGTATCCGTTTAAAATTTTGTACTATCGCAATCATGAATATTTGAATCTGTGTTTTTTGTACGCCTCTGAATTGTGTTCTTCGTAAACCATGATTCTCTTTAGCCTCAGCAAAAATTCCTTCTATTTTCCACTTTCTCTCAATTAGTTTTTGCTTAAAATCAATTCTATTCTGTCTAGCTTTGACCTCATCTATTTCATCCTGATAAGGATTACGATAAATAAATCTTGCTCTATTACTATAATTATCAGCAATACAACTTGGTTTTAGTGGACAATTTTTACAATGCCCTCCTGTAATAGGATAACATATTATTTGCATCTTGAAAAATAATACAGAATCAATTGATGGACGTCCGTAATTAGCACAATAACACTTTTTAGTTATTTCATAGATAGAAGAAAGGTCTAATTCTTTACTCTCATGAATTCTCACTAATAAATGATCATCAGGTATCATGCACCTTAAGCTAACGCTATCACATCTCACACCTTCTTGATCAGATTTATAACCTTGCATCTTTACACCTTCATTTAAGCATAAAAATACATCTTATTTCTTATCTTAACTTTTTTCCACTCCTTCTTATGACTTTTTCAACAGTCCGTCTTGACTTATACAACTAATTATCTTTCAAAACATAATTAAGGGTAAATGTAAAAGTTTACCAAAATTTTGCCCCTACTTTTGAATGCTCTCCATATTTTGACTTGAAGATCCATCCATGAAAAATACAATGATTATAAATCAGTTAATAATTATAAATTAAATTGCATAACTTGTTGCTTTATAAAAACAAAATATGTTAGTATAGGTAGTTTTAAATCAATTGAAAATAACTAGAAATAAATTAAATATGCCGTCTAAACAAAATCTCAGATGTAAAAAGGTGATAAATTATGGAAACTGTTCAACAAGAAATCTCCCAAATTAAAGCCCTACAAATTATAAAAAGACAAAAATGGTATATTAATAATTTCATAGAAAAGTTGTTTAAAATAAACATGAGTCAGGACGTATTAGTTGATATTGTAATCAATGATGACCCTATTAATCCAAGTGATAACCAAACTACAATAGTAGGACGCCCAAAAATGTTAGGAAGTTCAACAAAACAAATGCGTCATGTAACACCATATTCTTTTATAGAAGCAGCTATTAAAGAAACAATTGTAGCAACAGAAGAAAAGAATGATTATATATCATACATAAATGATGTATCAGAAGCTATTAAACTGCTAATAAAAAATAAGGAAGGTATCTGTTTAACTATAGATCAGTATTCTAAATTGAGATCTAGTATTACATCCGAAGATAAGGAATCTAAAACATTTAAACTATCGACCACCATTAATGAATATTACTTAATATACAATGATACACTTATAGAACAATTTGAGTATTGTAAAGATTTTTCACAAGATGAAAAAAATAAAGCTAAAACAGATTTTAGTGCTAAATTTGAGAAATATATTACTTATGGTATAAAATATCTTACTGAAGAAATATTAGATCCAAAAGATGTTAACACCATAACCATAGTTTGTGAAGGAATTGCAAGAATAATATTAACCTTATTTAATCAAGAAAAGTATGCTGCCTTCCCTGAAGAAGGAAATTCCCTAAAAGAAGAAATCCGTGTATACAAAACTAAAAACGATGCAGAAAAAGCATTAAAAAATGGATATGGAGTATATTCTCATAAAGAAATTACTAAAGAAATAAGTGTGCCACGTATTAAAACTAAATATGATTCATGTATTAGAATCGTAGACAATGAAGGATCAATAGTAAAAAAAGTAGCAAAGGTATTAAAGATCATACACTCATTAGTGTATCATAAATTATCAGGAATATCACATAAAACAGTACAAGAGGATTTAGACAGGGCGATTTAAAAGTCGCAACTTTAAGTTGTCATAACCTTAAATAGTTTGTGTCTATAATTATTAAAATTTTCTCTGGTTTCAGTAATTTTGTTTGAAAATAAAGTTATTACAGAAATAGTTATTGTCCGGAGTAATGACATTACCAAGGGAGCCTTTCCTATACTTATAGTTGACTTATCTTCCCCAAAAACTGTATCTTTGACCCAATTTAAATTATTCTCACATGACCAATGATTCTTATTGAACTTTAGCAAGCTCTTTGGATTAAACTCGCTTCCGAGACTTGTTATCATAAACACATTCTCTTGTTCATAGCTATTAGTTTTATTTTTCTTATCTCGCTCTCGGCTAATTTTACATATTTGTTTGATGTGCCGAAAGCCGTTCAGATATTCAAATGGCATATCAATTACCTCAATTTTTCTTCTCTCTATTCTCCCATGTTGTAAATCGGTATTTTCTTCAAAACTCCTGACTTCTTGCCCTTTTTCTGCTATTTCATCAAAAACTTTGCTGCTATAATAATGCAAATTAGGTTCATTACTTTTCAGAGTAAAAGCAAATTCTCCTTCTTGTTTAACAACTTCTTCACATATATCTTCATGACAAAATGATGCATCTGCTGTCACAATTTTTCCCTTAATATCGTATTCTGATAAAAACTCTAGCATAGAACCATACTCGTTTTTATTTTCTATTTCTATAAAGCCAGTAATAGCTTTAAGCTGGCTACTAAACCCAGTCAAAATTTGCCTTTGCTCTTCTTTCCCATGGCTATTGCTACCACACAGGGTTTTTCCATCAATATGAATAACATCATAACCTATGTTCTTAACTTGGCATATATATTGGATTAGTTCTAATATCACTTCCCTTAAACTCTCTGGAGAAATTTTACGGATAATTAGTGTTAAATTACTATAGCAAAGTGCTTTATTCCTATTAAAACCTAACATTACCAATTCTTTTGGGCTAAAACTTTTAGCAAATCTAGAAATAGATTTTAAATTATTTCTATTACTTAATAAACCTACTACTATAAGTTTTATAACACTCGCTGCACTATATCTCTTACCACGAGCTTTTCTAAAATCTTTGACTTTTTCTAGAGATAAAGATATACTCATAATGCTCCGTTATTTATAGTTGAAAAATCTTTAACGGAGTACTTATACTATTATCATCTATTATATTCTAGATTTTTCTTTACTTTCATCTAATTTTTTAAAAATTTTTAATCGTTCTACATATTAGCCAGAAATAATTAACGTTCAGGCTACAATCCTTGCAATATAATCATTACAACGGCAAAATATTATCCAAACTTTTCAAGCTTATACCAAATATTCTTACTACAATTCTATCACTTTCCCTTCTAAACCCAAGCTAATATTAGATTATAACTCCAACAGATATTTAATCTTTAGTTGCGACTTTTAAATCGCCCTGGGATTTAGAGCATCAAAAAGAATATAACGAGAAATATAATTTTAAAGTAAATGATCAGAATCTTAAATGTCAACACAAGTATAATGAGGATATTAATAAAAGTAATTTATTAGATGTTTTCCCATACCACATAGTAAAACATCTATATTCCGTGTTTGATTTTAAACCTTTAGAGGGAAGGGTGTTAGCCCCTAAACAAAAAGGGGATGAAAGAACAATTACAGTGTATCCGTCTGCTACTGGTACAAAAAAAGCAGAATACATAGCACAAGATGGAACAATATACAGGGAGTTACAATATAATTCTAGGAAAGGTTATAACGATAACGCAATATTTCGTTCAGAACTAAGTGATGAAGCAACTAAAAATGTCTTAAAAACCAAAATCGTTAATCATGTTATTATTTCCCTTTTACCTTTTCATGGATTGGAAATAGGATGCATATTCGATGATGAAGGACAATGTAAAAATACCACAATACTTCAAGCCCTTTGTGAGTTAACAAAAGTAAATTATGAATCAGAAGGAATAAACTTAGATGATACATGGATGATTAATGTACAAGACGAATGTTCTAGATATTTTTCTGAGGCATTAGGTAATGTATCACAACCTACAGAAGTTAATTATGATTTATAATATCTAACTGATATAAATATGTGACTTCTGAAATAATATTTTAATTATAGCAACACAATAAAGGTTAACTGTATGTATAAAAATGTTCCTCCTAAAGCACTAAAAGCAGCTTATTCTGAATTTTTAGTTACTAAACTTCAAAGCAATGATATGCAATCTGTAACAGAATGGGTAGAAGAAAGTTTAGTAAATGATAATCCTAATATTGATGCTACTCGAAAAATTGCTTTTTATGAAGCAGAAAAATCACTGATTACGTTATATATTGCTGAAAATAACTTTGAGAAGTTAAATATACTTATTAATGCAATTGATAATAAAAAATTTAAAGATGATCCAAATCATCAAAAATTAAAGGTAAATGAATGCAGAGTTTTAGCAGGTGCTATAATAGAAGCAAAAAAATACTTAGATGAAGACAATAGTATACACAAAGATCTCCATAAATTATTAAACACTAAATATCAAGAACTAACAGATGAAGGCTATAAAAATAAAATATCAGAGATGATAAATGAAGCATTATCAATTATTTCTTATGCACCATCAGAAGTTGTTACTACTATGGGTGATGATGGAGCAAGTGTTAGTATGACAGATACTTAATAGCACACAATAACATGCGAACTATAATGTATAAATGGATGCTGCAATAAATATAAGACAGGAGTTTCGCACTTAGCAAAATTGCGTATCGAGTCTATCAAAAAGTTCATATGCGTCAAGTTAAGGAAGGTTTATAAGTTCAAGAGAAGATAAAGTAGATTTTTGAGTATGTCAGATTGTTTGTGTAAGTATGATATTGGAGTTAGCGTTCACGAGTATTTGAGATTAAAAAAAG
Source organism: Candidatus Tisiphia endosymbiont of Ditula angustiorana (assembly GCF_964026425.1). Classification (NCBI taxonomy): domain Bacteria; kingdom Pseudomonadati; phylum Pseudomonadota; class Alphaproteobacteria; order Rickettsiales; family Rickettsiaceae; genus Candidatus Tisiphia; species Candidatus Tisiphia endosymbiont of Ditula angustiorana. The sequence continues at coordinate 988,889 of NZ_OZ032143.1, read as the reverse complement.
TAGTTGAAAATAGGTATAAGATTTTGTAAGTTATAGTATAGATAAATTATAGTGCATTACTAATGGCAATTGATCTAGAAGAACAAGTTACAGAATTAACATTAACACAGCTGATATCACAAAATCAACAGTTATTACTTGAGAATGAAAGATTAAAACTGCAGATCGTTCAACTTAAAAATATAATAATTCAATTACAGGATAAGCTAAATATAAATTCTAGAAACTCTGGTCTTCCTACTTCTTCTGAAGTTTATCGAATAGAAAAGAAATCAAGACCAAAAAGAGACAGGAATCCTGGGACCCAAGTAGGTCATAAATATAATAGCTATCAAAAGAAAACTCCTGATATAAATATAGATATTATTCCTGACGAAGAAACTTGCGTATGTGGCAATCTATTGGTATTGGAAGAGGAATATAGCACATATCAAAAATATGACGGTAATGTAATAAGTGATAGGTATGGGGTTTATAATAAGTTTGACAGTAGTAAACGTCAGATATGTCTAGCTCACCATAGTACCCTACAATTTTTGTAAAGATGGTAGTAGGGTAGAAAAAACTTTTTGTTTGGGAGGTATTAATAATGTGGATATTAGCTGCGTTATGGCTGTTGTAGATTGATAAAAAGCATTTTTGATATGATCAAAGCCATAGGTAAATAATGAAAACAATTGTCTTTCAATGGGTCTATCAGAAAGATTGTGTAAGTAATTTAATAATTCCCTTTTTTCAGCAATTGTCGAACCTCTAATGATATCAGAGTTAGTCCATCTTTGATCGACATTTGCCCATTTTTGGTCATCAGTAGGTTCTGTCAGATTCTTTGTGTAAGTATGATTTCTCCATTTGCCCAATTTTGTAAATTAGTATCACAAAGGATTGCAAATTGGTTTAAAGCTATCGCCCAATTCTTAATAGGCATTGTCCATTTTTTAGGCATTTGTCAACGCTAAAAAAATTATTTTCTGAATCGATTTGTCATCTGGAAACACCCCTTTATTTTTGATAATTTTGCGAATTTGACGGTTAGTGGATTCAATAGCATTTGTCGTGTAAATCGCCTTTCTAATGTCTTCCGGAAAGCCAAAAAATGGAGCTATACCAGACCAACTGCGTTGCCACATATCAAAAATAACTGGATATTTTGTATACTTGCAGCAAAATTGCATAACTTTATCTAATTTTTTTGCTAGTATGAATTTTTTATACATTTGGGGTCCATACTTATAGTACCCTTGTATCTTAAATATTGTCTTTAGTGAATAACTATAAGATACTTAAGAAAACTTAAGTAAGAAAGCTAGTATACAGATAGTACCCTTAGGACAAAGATCCTGCTGTAGATAAGTAACTAGCTTTCTAAATACTCATAAGAGATCGGACGGTATTCTTAGGCCATGAAACTTTGTATTCAATAGAGCCTGTATTCACAAGGTTGATCCTTGAGTATTCTATTAACTATTAACATAAAAGGTAACTAATGAATAGTACAATTTTAGGTATAGATATCTCTAAAGCAACATTTGATGTAGCATTACTTCATAATAATAAAACAAAAACTAAAAAATTTGACAATAATTTACAAGGATTTGGTACATTAAAACAATGGTTATTAACCAATAAAATTGATACCGTGCATGCTTGTATGGAAGCCACAGGTTGTTATGGAGAAAAATTAGCACAATATCTTTATGATAATAACTTCAAGGTGAGTATAGTTAATCCAGCACGAATCAAAGGTTTTGCAACCAGTAGGTTATCTAGAGTTAAAACTGACAAAGCAGATTGTCAGTTAATTGCCCAATTTTGTAAAGTTATGCAACCTGATTTTTGGCAACCAACAGCGGTTCATATCAGAGAATTACAACAATGGGTAAATCGTTTAGATGCTCTAATTGCTCATAGGAATCAAGAAACTAATAGGTTGGAAAGTGTGAGTGATCTTGTTAAAGCAAATATCCAAGTTCATATTGATTTTTTAGATAAACAGATCAAAGAAGTAGAGCAAGCAATTAGTAGACATATTAAACAACATAAAGACTTAAGTGATAAAAGTAAGTTTCTTGAATCAATTCCTGGAGTAGGAGACAAAACAATAGCTATAGTACTAGCTTTTTTAGGTAACATAGAAGCTTTTGATTCTGCAAAACAAATTGTTGCTTTTGTTGGTCTTAACCCCAAACCAAGACAATCTGGTTCTTCCGTACGTGGAGTTAGTAGAATATCTAAGACAGGAGATGCAGATTTACGGAAAGCTTTTTATATGCCTGCTGTAGTTTCTATGAGATTTAATCCAATAATAAAAGATTTTAGCCAACGTTTAAGTAGTGCAGGAAAATCTAAAATGGTTACAGTTGTAGCTGCTATGCGTAAGTTGTTACATATTATTTATGGTGTATTGAAAAATGAGACAGTTTTTAATGAAAATATTATTTAATAATAAATTTTTATAAAATTCCTAAAAAATTGTTGACACTCAAGACGGTATCTACAAATTTGAGATGATGCAGAAGAATGGTTGATTTAGAGGGGTGTGAAGTAGTATAAGGTAGGTATTTTTGGAACAAAATGCATAATATACTACTTCAAGAATTTATTTTATATATAGACGGAAATAAATCAAGATTAAAATGTTTGGTTGGTATGGTAATTAGTTTGCTGACGGGCAGTTCAATTTATCAAAAAGGTTTAGCACTTGGTATTTTAGGTGATGCTAAAGCAACGTCAAAAACTCATAGAATTTATCGTTTTTTAAAAGATTTTAATTTTGATTATATGAAGGTTGGCTCTTTGCTATTAAGCTTTTTTGCTTCAAAAAATTATGTTGTAGCAATGGATAGAACAAGTTGGAAATTTGGTAAATCCGATATTAATATTTTATTTTTAGTAATGGTAATTGGTAAAATGTCGGTGCCAATATTCTGGAAGACTCTGCTGCATGGTGGGGGGTGTTCTGCAGAATTTATGAAGGAATTCTTGCAGAAATTTATTAATAATTTTGGTGTTGAAAGAATAAAATATTTGCTTGCTGATCGAGAATTTATGAATAAAGAATGGTTAGACTTTCTGATAAATAACCGTCTAAAGTTTGCTATTCCATTAAAAATGGATCACAAAATTCGTCTTACAAAAGGTTTAAGAACTTTAATCATTGAAAGAATATTTAGTGATGTTAAAGCCTTAGAGTATAGGGCTTGTAGCGGTGTGTTATGGAATAGAAAGGTTAATTTTACCGCATATAGAAATGATAAGAGCGAGCTGATGGTTCTGGTGTCTTCAATTGAAATTGAGCAAGATGTTTTTGCTTTATATAAATTTCGTTGGAGTGTTGAACGACTATTTTTGCACCTAAAAAGTGGTGGTTTTGATATTGAAAAAAGTCACATTGTAAATTTGGATAGATTTGAAAAATTATTAGTGATAGCTGCTATTGCTTCAGCTTTAATAGTCAACAATGGACTAATACAAAATTCCTTAAATCCCATCCGAATAAAACGGCACAAAACCATTGAAAAACAATAGGCTTCTTTCGAAACTAGACAATGATGTAGAATGGTGTTATAAATATCTGATTTGAAGTAATAATATGAAATTCGATCAGATTAAAGAGTTAGAGGATGATGGTGCTAGGCAAAGCGGGTAAAATACAGTTGGTGGGAATCCAACCTACGCAAAGTTTAGCCAACAGCGTAGAACCAAATTTCACACATAGGGAGGTAACGAATTATGTGAAGCTGAGAGGAGGGATGTAGTGGGTTGTAACGCAAGTGAAGGATATAAGCTCCGAAATCTACAACATCGTAGAGGTTGACATGCTTCATCTCATGGAAAACAGAATGTGTAGTTGCGATAAGGCAAGCAACTATTGCTCTACCGGAGTCTCAGACCACGACACGCTACAAGATGGAATTTACCTGAACCTAGGAGATCCATTGTATTCTTACGCAAGTGAGTACTTTAAAACAAGCTGTCAAGAGCAAGGATTAAAGGATGATACAATGGAAGTCGGACTGACCCATAGTACTTTGAGCATGGGAAAGCCATGTACATGGGGAAGGGGTCAGCAGTATAGCGTTAGTATAAGTACGCGTAATTCACTAATACACAGAGGTTAGAGAGTAGGATGGAAGGTAAACTTAAACTTATATCTGCTAAAGCTAAGGAAGATAAGAAGCTAAAATTTACAGCACTTGTGCATCATGTAAATAAGGAGAATCTTATTAAATGTTACAAAGAACTGCAAAGAAACAGAGCTTGTGGCATAGATGAAGTAACGGTTGAAGAATATGGCAAGAATCTAGAGGAGAATGTAGAAAACCTTGTACAGAGACTAAAGGATAGAAGCTACAGAGCTAGTGCAGTTAGAATGGTATATATACCTAAAACTAACAGCAAAGAAAAGCGAGGGCTTGGTATTTCAACAGTTGAAGATAAAATAGTGCAATTAGCAGTAAAGAAATTGTTAGAAGCAATATATGAGCAAGATTTTCTAAAATGCTCTTTCGGATTTCGACCTAACTTAAGCTGTCATTCAGCAATAAAAGCCTTAAATGAAGTGGTCATGAAAAAGCCAATTAACTATGTTGTAGAAGTAGATATTAGAAAATTTTTCGATAACATAAATCATTATTGGTTGCAAAGGAGTTTAGAAGAGAGAATATTAGACAAGAACTTTATGTGGCTAATAAGAAGGCTTTTAAAAGCAGGCGTAATCAAGGATGGTGTTGTTAGTAGCAGTGATCAAGGTACATCGCAAGGCTCAGTAGCAAGTCCAATACTTGCAAATATTTACTTACATTATGTCTTAGATCTATGGTTTGAGAAAGTCTTTAAGTCAAAAACTAAAGGCTATGTTGAGTTAATAAGATACTGATGATTTTGTGGTGTGTTGTGAAAGTGCTAAAGATGCAGAAGAATTTTTAAACTTACTACAAGATAGGCTAAAAGGTTTTGGATTAAGCATATCAGAAGAGAAAACAAGGATGGTTAAGTTTGGTAGACGTCCTTGGCAACTAGCAAGTAAAAGGAAAGAGAAAGTGGAGACATTTAACTTTCTCGGTTTTACTCACTATTGTGGGAAAAGTAGGCAAGGATACTTTGTAATGGGTCATAAGACTATGAAGAGTAGCTTTGCAAGAAAACTAAAAGAAACTCAAGAATGGTTAAAGTCAATAAGATCTCAAATACCTTTGCAAGAGTGGTGGCTAACACTAAAATCAAAACTAACAGGACATTATAATTATTTTGGTATTAGCGGTAATTTTCAATCGATCTCTAAGTTTTACTACAGAACTGTACAAATGGTACATAAGTGGATAAACCGAAGAGGTAGTAGAAAAGTAAGCTATAAATGGTTTAATAACTATTTGCAGTGGAATCCGCTACCAATGCCAAAAATAAAGTTTTCTTTATATGGTATTACTTCAAAGCAGAATAGCTATATTGAAGAGCCGTGTGTGGGAAAACCACAAGCACGGTTCTGTGAGGGCTATCATAGCAATGAAACTTTATTAATTAAAGGATAGTAAGAGCTATGATTTCTACTCGGCAAGATAACCCACAACCCACTAATATTCCTCAAGGGGATAGTAATGAGGTTATAGAACAAATAGAAGAAGCACAAGACTTAGTTGTTTTAGCTAATTCAGTCAGTAGTAGCAGCTTCTTTGGTAAAAAAGAAGAATTAGATCCTATCACTGAAGCCATAAGGCAAGAAATCCTGAAAAAACAGCGGAATATCTTAAAAGATTATATCGCTGCGAATCTTGATGTAACAGTACATTACCATGACGATCAGGAATTTGTCAAATATCTCAGAAATGTTAATAATAGTGCAATAATTAATCAAGCATTTCTAAATAGTAAAGTTAAAGCTGAGCTAGAAAGAACAGAGATAGCAGGTTATAAGAAAATTCACCATAATTTTGCTGATCGATTCCATACAATAAATTGGCAAGATGGTGATAGGCAAACCAATATCAGAAGCCAAATAGTAAGAAATGATTCAGGTAATGAGTTAGCTACTATCAAGGAAACAACTCATAAAATTAATACTCTAGTCTCTTTGTCAGATGGCACTCTTAAGCAAATCAATAACTATCGAACCATAGACCTACCAACAGAATTGGTAAATAAAAGCGGTCCTATGCATTTGTCATTAGCTGTAAAAGATGAAAATGGTCGAAATATTGCCTTAGACCGAGCAGTATATTTTACTGCTCATTATGATAGTCAAGGTAAATTGTCAGAGATCAGTAGTCCAAAGCCAGTAAGATTTAATGGTGAAGGAGATGAGGCAATAGGCTATATAGAACATCTAGGACATGTCTATAGTTTGCCAGTAACCCAAGGTAAATATCGAGGAATGATGCTAGCTTTGGAGAAAAATAAGGGACAAGAAATCGACCTCTCTCAAAATATCACTACTGCTCAGGATATGATAGTTACTGCTAATATTGTAAATAGTGATTTGTCAACGCAAGAAGAAAAAAAGACATATCATCATGATAGACAAACATTAGCCGAAGAAACATTAAAGAAAACAACAGAGCATCATGAGTTAGCAAAACGACAAGCAGAATCAATATCACAGGAAATGCAGTTAACAGAAAAGAGTGATAATGTTGCTAATCGACAATTATTTGAAAAAATGTCAGAAGATTCTCAGTATATCCATGACATGTCTCCTGAGCAGGCAATTAGCAAATATCAAGCAATCTTAAATGAATTACAACCATTAACTAGCTCGCGAGAAAAAGAAAGAAAAGCATTATACAAAGTTGCTGAGCTATGTCCTGATCTAGCAGCTAAGTCAGTAGCAAGACATTATGATACTCATGCAGTAGTATATCACAAAGAAAAAACAGCAGATGCAAGTAGTACGGCATTAGAAGAGTTAGAGAACCTTGTAAAAATATGTGGGGGGTATAAGAAATTAGGCTTAACTCCGGTAGAGAAACAATTAGCTGAACTTGATAAAATACGACGACAAGGAGAGAAAGATGTAGACAAAGTAATGACCAAGATAGAAGCAGCTGATAAATCTTTTTATGAAAAACTGAAGAAAATACAACTATCGGCTGATGCATTACCAGAATCTAATCCTGATAAAGAAAAATTGAATATTTTTGTAAAACTAAAGCTAGAAGCACAAGAGTCAATTAACACCAGTAAACCGCTACTAAAAAGCAAAGAAAGAGATGAGTCTTTAAAAATGGAAACTGAGACAACTAAAAAAGTAGATCGTATGATAGGAAGATTTATGAGTAGATATTCTCCATCTAATACACCACCACCATTAAATAGATCAAAACTACAATTAAATAACACTAAAGGGAGGTAACTATGCTAGGCAAGCAATTTTTATATAGTAGAGTACTTAAGTCTGATACATCAATGCATGTTCAAGAACAAATTCACAACTATTTAAGTAAAGAATATCAGATTGATTTTGACAAAGTTTTAAAAAATTATGACTCAGACATGTCTATGTTGGAGACAGTTAAAAATATTGAACTTTCAGAATTCCAAGAAATATTTAATAATAGCCAAAAAAATACCGCTTGGGATTTATATTTACATTTAGTGGCAGGGAAACAAGAGGTTGCTTCATATACTCGATGAAAATCAACAATTGCGTTGTTGTTGTCCAAGACCTGCGGTGCTCACGTACTAATGTACGCTGTGCTCCTCGGCTTGGACACTCCTAGCACTTGTTGATTTTGATCTTCGTCTACCAACTCTTCATTTACGAGCAGTATATTTGTCAGAATATTTAAGAAAAGGTTATGGTACTGTTAAAGATGAGTTCCTTGCTGATTTAACTCTGAGCATAGGAGCCGAGCTGGGAGATCAGGACTCAATTAAACTAACGGAAAAAATATCAATATCATCTCAAATACGAAATGTAGCCAAAGAATGTTTACTAGAAATCATCCAACATAAATTAGGGGTAGAAGGTAGAGAAATATTATGTGATGAGATGATGTCCAGAGGTAAAGCATTTGCTTATTTTGTTGAGGAATTATCAGGTCATTCCTATTATCAAACTATCCAAGACTTTGGAACAGCCGGAGTAAAATACTGGAGTAATTTTGTTGAGCCAGCATAGTATTGTTTATCTGAAATCTCAGAAGAAGTGTCAATAACAAGGGCAGGAGCATTACATGATCAAGAATGATCTAAGATATTAGGGCTTATAGCCAATAGCTAACCCGATTAGCACTACTTCGTCATTGCGAGACCACGTAGTGGTCGTGGCAATCCATTATTCATTATATTGGATTGCTTCGTAGCTACTAAAGTAGCTCCTCGCTAATAGACTAAGCAAGCTTCAGAGTAAACATTCAATAGGGAGTCGTTTATGACCGGTAAAAAAGTCATTATCCTGCTACATTCGTTACATGAGTCTCATAGCCAGCAACTACAAGGATTCTTGAAAAAGGAGTTCTTAGATAAAATTAAAGCATGTAGTAAAAGGCACAGTACCATAATAGATGTTCCTGTTGTAAAACTGGCATTAAAATACGTTATCAAACACCAGGCAGATCAGAAACGACACTCTGGCGAGTCATTTTATCATCATCCAATACAGGTTGCATTAATAGCATCCGGAATTTCGTGTAAAACTGAAATAATAGCAGCATCTTTATTACATGATATTGTAAAGGATACAGCACTTACTATTAGTCAGATACGGTTTTCATTTGGCACAAAAATAGCAGAATTAGTTGACAAACTGACGAAGCTTGATGATATTGCAATAAAAAAAGTAAAAATTGAAGGAGAACATGCCTTGCAGAAATTACGTGAGTCAGAAGATATAGATGCATGGTATATCAAGCTTGCTGATAGGTTACATAATATGCAAACTCTTCATTACATTAAGTCAAAAGAAAAACAGAAAAGAATCGCTTTTGATACTTTAAAGAACTTTATACCGTTGGCAAAACTAGCTCGAGTAGAATGGATAGAACAAGAACTATACACATTAGCTATCAAAATATTAGAGGAGAATTAATACAATTTATTTATTTTTTATTAAGAGTTTAGTCAAATTGTCTCTTTGCCTCAAAATATCCACCATCCTTGAGAATGTCACCTTCTTTACTCCTGTTAATCGACGAAACTGTTCATCCTCCAAATCTTTAACCTGATCGAATTTCATTATTACTCCAAATCAGATACTTATAACACCTCTCTTCCTTAAAGTCTAGTTTCGAAAGAGGTCTATTATCTTTAAAAATACGACAACATCAAACACCAATACTTGGCAATTGAAGGGTATTGTTTTCTAAGTATGTAGTCTTCAAAAATAATGGGGGAAAATGCCCCCTATTTATTTTTAAAAGGATCACATAATTTATTACTTAATGTTTAGTTACACCGTTTACTACAGAGAAAGTAACAAAAAATAACAAAAGAGGAAAATTATGGTCGATTCAAAGAAAATACTAGGCACAAGTCAGAAAATAACTAGCAAACAAAATTGTCTAGATGACAACTGGAGTAAGAGTTTCTTATATCTTAGTTATGGAATAATTGGCATTTTACTTACCCTTATTACATCAGAAAGTTTAGCAGTAGATTTAGGTAAATTTGGTAAAGGTGTAACTGAACCACTGGTAAAATTTGCCGCAGATTACTGGGTTTATGGAGCTGGTATTGGTGGTATTACCACAGCCATTATGTCTGAAGGTGATGGTCGTGTTCGGGTATTTCGTGGCGGTACAGTTTTTATAGGTAGCAGTGCTGTTTGTATGGGCATACTTGCTGCTATGGCTTAAATCAAGTGTAAATTGTGACAATATTGTTTTTTACTTGTGAGATTCAATTATGGAAAGAGTACGATTTAATAATTGCTTAAACAAACACGTTAGATTTTGGAACATATCTATTGGGTCAATAGTAGGAGGCATTAGCTTTGGGTTAATCATTTTATGTTTTAAAGGCGTGTTATGGTCTTTTGCTGGTGGTGCTATTGGTTTTGCTGTAAATTGTAACGAACTATTGACCCACTATTGTAATGAACTATTGACCCACCAAACCATACTAAAAAATAAAATGAATTATAGTTTTTTGATCAGATTTTAACCATTATTAAAATTCAGATTCAGATAATATTTAACTATACTCAGTTGATGATTTTTTTATTACAATATTGCTCTTTACTAATTTACATCTTTCCCTCCTCTAAAACTTTTATTACCAGTTTCTATGATTTGACAATGATGTGTTAATCTATCGATAATTACTTTTGTTGCCTTAGCATTACCAAACATATCACCCCATTCTTCAAATCTCAAATGGGTAGTGATGATAAGCGAAGACTGTTCATATAATTTAGCAAACAGCTCAAATAATAAGAATCTAGCCTCGGCTTTTATTGGTACATAGCCCAGTTCATCTATCACAATAACATTGAATCTCTTAACTGAATCGATGAATTTGCTTTCATAATTATGCGTTCTAGCATTGAGTAATTGGCTAGCTAATTCATTTAAAGTGTAGAACCTCACCCTGTAACCCTTTTCAACCGCAGTAAAAGCTAAACCAATTGCTAGATGAGTTTTTGCAGAACCAGAACCACCTATGATCATGATATTCTGATGATTATCAATCACTTTTTGTATATCAATATTCTCAACCAATTTAGCTTGGCATGTATCTGATAGTAACTTTATGGTTGGAAACTTAGCTAACTGCAACCTATAATGCAGAGAACGTGACTTTTTATATTCACACTCTGCTTCAAGCAGTTTCTTTAACACATCATACACACTAGTAGTAGGGGCATCATTTGTTAAATTACTTGACTCAGATAACAGCATCTTCATACCTGCTAAACCTAATTTGTCTAATAACGATATTAAATCTTTCATTTAATTTACCTCCGTTGTTAAATGCAACTTGCTATAGATACTGCAATCAGCATCAGGAGGATTTTTTAGCTGAATAAACTCAGTCTCTTGGATATCTAGTTTCATTGCTGGTTGTAACAAATATTGCTCAACTAATTTAGAGCTACAGCCGCCAGCAACAATTGTTAGGTTACAAGCATTGGTTACCTTTTCTAATCCATACTTATTAACAAGTAGTAGGATATCTATAAATTGTTTATCACCATCCTTGTAAGTCTCTAACTTATTTCGTAATTTGCCAAATATCTCAGGCAACAAACTCATTAACTCTTTGAACGGTCCACCATTACGTAAAGCACCGGGTTTACGTTCTAGAGCTGCTATATAGTGCCATGGATTATAAATCTTCTGATAGCGTTTAAAACTACGTACATGCTCTGCAATAATCTTGCTTTCATGTAAAATTACTATCTGCCAAGCATAGGATTTAATCTGTACACTAAGTCCTACATATTCACATGGGACACTATACATATTGGTGTCGTATTGTATTAAACTCAAAGGTGATACGGTCGTTGGATGTAATCTATAACCCGTAAACTGCCCTCTATATCCTATTAAATATGCCTTCTCTTCCTCATATATTTCTAGAATCGTTCTTTCTGTAAATTCAGGATGTCTTTTAGTTTTAGCCCACTCTATAGACATCTCTCTTAGCTGAATGTTAATAGCTTCATAACTATCTCCTTTCAATATTGGAGTAAAAAAGTTACGTCTAGTGTCTCCTACTTGTTTCTCAACCTGTCCTTTCTCCCATCCCGATGCTGGAGTACAGGCAAGTGGCTCAAATAAATGGTGAAAGGCCATTTGGATAAACTTCTCGTTAAAGATACGATCCTTGCCAATCAATATTTTTTTGACAGCCGTCTTCATATTGTCATAAATACCATTCTTACAACAACCAGCAAAAAACTTGAAAGCTTGATCATGGGCATCCATAACCATTTCCAGCTGCTCATTAGGATAAACCACTACCAAAGAATAACGACTATAGCATAGCTTTATTCTCGCTGCTTTAACTCTAGTAACCTCCCCATTTAAACATATTTCTTCCTCTCCCCAATCAAACTGGAATGCTCCTCCTAGCTCAAAATTTAGTGGTATAAAAACTTGCTTACCTTTTGCTTCATGATCTCTTCGGAATCTTCTAACTATTAGATTCACAGATTCATAACTACCTTGATAACCTGATATCTTCAGCTGCTGATGTAATTTCTTGGCAGTCATTCTACGCCTAACTGGTTCTTTGATATTCTCTGCTAATAGCTGATTTAACATCGCAAGATATTCACCTAAAACTGGCTTAGCTTTACTATATTTAGCTAATTCAAACTTGGTCGCATTACTGCGTATAACCTTTTTAACAGTATTTTTTGATATATTAAGCTCTTTGGCAATTGCTCTAATTGCCTTGCCATCAACATGATACATTTTACGTATCTTTGAAATTGATTCCACGATAAACACTCCCTAAACACTCCTACACATTATTAACAAATTATTAATTTATGTAGCAGCTACTATTTCTTTTTAGGTGGGTCAATTCTCTTTACAATTCTTGCTCTAAATGGGTCAATAGTTCGTTACAATTTACATTTTGCTATAGGTGGTTGGTTTATGCATCAATGGTGGCTTGGAATAATCCAGCGTTGGCTCTATTGGCATCTACCACTGACTAGGCTGATTATATCAGCTAATTTACCAGAGTCTCATGTAAGGTTGCTTATGTAGTAATACTAATTTAAATGTAAATAGATATGAATAAGCAGAGATAAAAATGGAAAAGATAATAGCAATAGGTAACATCGAGCAAGTAGCAAGACAGCGAAATTTGTTTTTAATACTGACGTTGCTGCTTTGCCTAACTGCTTTAGGACTATCAGTTAAATTATTGACAAACAATGAGAAAGTAATATTGATGCCAAGTCTTATCCAAGAAGTATGGATTAGTAATAATGGAGTCTCCAAAGGATATTTGGAAGAAACAAGTTTAATGTACCTACCATTATTACTAGATTTAAATCCTGAAATAATAGATTACAAAGCAGGTATCATATTTAAATATATTTCTCAAAGTGATGCTACCTATATGAGAAATATTCAAAGTTATTTTGCAGATAGCAAAGAGAAGTACAAAAAATTTGCCTTATCAACCTACTTTTCCATCAAAAGCTTGGAAGTTGATAGTAAGAATTTGCAGGTAATAGCCGCTGGCATGCTAACCTCAAGGTTTGGTGATAAGGGCTTTGAGGTTAGTCTTGCTTCTTATCAATTATCTTATGAATGGGCAGGTAGACAGCTAAGACTTAAAGAATTTGTAAGAATCAAAGAAGGTCAAGAAACGGCACAACATAACAAAGAAAATGATAAAGATAAAAAATAAAGGATAAGAAAAATAAGAGAATAAATAATGATCAAAATAATACTAATAATTGCCATGATACTAACGAGTAATGCAGCACTTGCAGCACAAGAATTTGAATATATAGCTGGCAATAAAATCAAGGCTAAAATAAGTGCAAGTAACGTTAATAGAATAGAGTTTGGCAAAATAGGCATAGCACAAATTATTGGTGATGAAAGCAAGTATAAAATAATAGCGGATAGCAAGGCACAAAACATATTTTTATTACCGAAAATTCCAGTTGCTCAGACTTTGGAGCTAGCCTTAGTCAACTTTTCTGGGAATGTTGCTGATTTAATACTTAAAGTGGAAGATATGGAAGGGCAAATTATCAAGATTTCCATGGATAGTTTTTATAATAAGCCATCCAATGGTTTTCTAAATAATTCAGCTGTTAACAATAAATGCTCAGTAAACACCCAAGAACAAGAAATTGCTGGAATGATAAGGAACATGATTGCTGACAAGGAAGGTAAATATTACGTTACTCATATAAAAAGAAAAATTGACCGCTTACATAACATAGGACTTTCCATAGAGCAAGATAGGATTTACCATTTTGGTAAGCTTATTGGAGCAAGACTAGTAGTAATCAACAGGAAAGCTCAAGGCTTAGTTCATCTTAAAGAAGTAGATTTTAGTAATCTATTTGATTTTTGTTTAGCTACCACTATCGACAAAACCATACTTCTTCCTAAAGATAAAGGATTTGTTTGGATAGTAGCAAAGGAGCAAGATAGGGACTGATATGACAATATTTGCAAAGCTTAAAGAAAGACTCTCTTTTTTATTAGGGAAAAGCAAAATAGTAGAGAATATACAGCTCAAGGTTTCAGATAAAGTTCCAGTGGTTAGTTCGTTTATAGCTGATAGTCAAAAACAGTCGTTAGATACAACTAATAATAAGGATATTAGACGTAAACAGTATAATTTCTTGTTACTGCTTTTGGGTGGTAGCATTATTACTGTACTTGTTCTAATCAACATAATGCAAGGAAAAATTAAGCACAAAGCAATTATTAATGATAATACTAAACCTAAATTAGAAGTAGCAAGTGAAGCGTTAGACCCGGAGAAAATGTGGCACAACCACTTTGAAGATTTATTAAACGACAATAGGCGTAAATTTGATGAACGCTTACAGTTAGCAGAAACAAGCTTTAGAGAAAAAGAACAAAAGCTACAAGAAGAGATAAAATTAGAACTAACTAAAATGCAGATTCAACTAAATTTTGCTAAAAATGAGCTGATCAGTAGCACAGAAGAATTAAAAAGAATGCGTCAAATTCACCAAGAAGCAGAGCAAAATACAAAAGGTAAGGATTTTGGCAGTGATGTAAATATTGGTGTTATAGACTTAAATGGTGAAATAGAATTTGATAAACCAAAAGATACTAAGATTTATATCCCTGAAACTTCTTATGTTAGTGGCTATTTACTTGGTGGTCTTGCAGTATCTACTGCATTAAATACCCCAGATGAACATGCTACTCCAATAGTAATTAGACTAACAGAAAGAGGCAACTTACCCAAGAACTTTAATCTTGATATTACTACCTGCCGTATTTTAGGTAGTAGTTATGGTGACTTATCCAGCGAAAGAGTAATTATCCGCTTGGAGAAAATGGTTTGTATTGATCCAATCACAGAGTTAGTAACTGCCAGTAACATAGCTGGAATAGTGCATGGGCCAGATGGTATGAATGGCATTAAGGGGAAAGTAGTAGCTACGAGCAGTAAGCATATAAAAAATGCCCTAATAGGTGGAGTTATTAGCGGGCTTAGCCAAAGTAGTAAAGGTCTAGATAGTATGACTATCACCGGCCTTGGAGCAATTGCTAGCCCAAAGAAAGGTTTTAAGGATATGGTAACAGATGGTATTCTCTCAGGAACATCGAATGCTGCTGAGAAAATAGCTGACTATTACTTAAGAATGGCAGAGAACATGTCGCCTGTTCTTACTATACCTAGTGGAGTAAAGGTAGATGTTGTCTTCATGAAAGGCTTTTTTGTCGGAGAATTAACCACCCATAAAAAGATAGCCAAGGAAAGAACCAAAAAACCAACAAATAAACAATACGGAGAACAGTAATGCAAGGAATATCAAATATTTTACTGATTATTACATTAGGCTTCTTTCGAAACTAGACAATGATGTAGAATGGTGTTATAAATATCTGATTTGAAGTAATAATATGAAATTCGATCAGATTAAAGAGTTAGAGGATGAAAAATTTCGTCGATTAACAGGAGTAAAGAAGGGAACATTCTCAAAGATGGTGGATATTTTGAGGCAAGCTGATGGTCTTAAGAAATCAAAAGGTGGGCGTAAAAATAAGCTCAATTTGGAGGAACAGTTGCTGATGGTCTTAGAATACCTTAGAGAATACCGTACTTATTTCCATATAGGTCAGAACTATGGGATTAGTGAAAGTTCAGCATATAAAGCTGTTAAATGGGTAGAAGACACCCTAGTTAAACACCCAAACTTTGCTCTTCCAGGTCGTAAAGCTCTAATGAAGAGTGATATGAATTATGAAGTAGTCTTGATTGATGCTACTGAGAGTCCTATAGAAAGACCCAAAAAAAACAAAAATTCTATTATTCAGGAAAGAAGAAAAGGCATACACTAAAAACTCAAATAGTGGTAGACAAGAAAACACACCAAGTAATATGTACAGATTTTTCTAACGGTAAAAAACATGACTTTAGATTATTTAAGGAATCCAAAATTCTTATCCATCCTAAGGTTAAAGCGATTACTGATACAGGATATCAAGGTATACTCAATTAACCTGAAGAGTTGCAGAAATGGTTAACGGTAATAGTTTGGAAATTATCGTTTATTAAGGTACGTAACCTATCTTTATAATCACCGATGTTGCTAAAAAATTTGTTTATTGCTTCCGAAAATTGTTCAAAATTATGATAAAATTTATTATTAGTTGTAATACGGTGCATAAACTTCCATAATCTCTCAATTGGGTTCAGATTTGGACTATATGATGGCAAAAATACTAGCTCTATTTTCGTATTTACTAGGTATTCCTTGACTTTCTTGGATTTGTGGTAACTAGCATTGTCACAGATTAAATATATTCTCTCCTTGTCACTATTCTCCTCTTCTAACTTTTGTAAAAAATTAACTATCTGCTCCCCATTTATTTTGGGGTTCTCTGTACTTACTAACTGCAAATCGGCTAGGTTAATAGCACCAATCATGTGCTTTCTTTTCCAGCCACTGAATGTTGGTAAGGTTTTATCTTGGTTCTTTCTTATCCAACCACACCTTGCCCTTGCTTGATACTGAGGATGAACACCATCCATAAAATATATAGCTTCCTTATCTCTGAGATTCCCTTTTAGCAAACTGTAGTTTAACTTAAATAATTCTTGCTTGTCAAAATCCAGCTTAGCCGGTACTATTTTCGGCTTCTTGTAAACAAATCCCAGTTTGTATAGTAATTTTGTTACTCCCGTTATCGTATATGTCACACCATATTTGTTCTCAATGTGATGCATAATATCTTTCGCATAAACATAATTATTTGCTTCTAGGTGAGTCACTAATTCTGTCTTCTCACCATCACTTAATTTGCTTGCACTACCCCCATTGTCGGTATTAAGCTTATTGGCTTTTTGATAATCAACAATATGTTTTCTTATCGCTTCGTGGCTCAAGAGTAGTACCTTAGCAATCTCTACATTACTATACCCATCGTCATACATCAAAACTGCCTTAATACGATCACGTATGCGTCCGTCTCGTTCTGTCTTATGACGTTCCTTCAACTTTTCTCTTTGTTCTTCTGTCAATACATTCTTACTCATAATGTCCTAAACTTTATAATATCTCTCCTATCTTTACAACTCTTCATTTATGAGTAGTATATACAAAAAATTCACAATAATTCTGAATTACCAAAGAAAAAAAGCAAGAAAAATCCTTTAACTAAAAATGATAAAAAGAATAATCGTAGGTTAGCAGGAGAAAGAGTTCTAGGGTGTGTCATCAATTGAGCCAAATTACCATGGAAGCCATATAAACAGCACCCAAAAAGTTCTGAGATGTTTTGTCAAATCGTGTTGCAATAGCTCTATATTGCTTCAATTTTGCAAAAAAGTTCTCAATCAAATGCCTAGCTTTATATAGGTCCTTATCATACTTAGCTGGATTCACACGATTCTTCTTTGGGGGAATCACAGCTATACATCCCTTATCTTTCAGCTTATCTCGCATACGTACATCGGCATCATAAGCCTTATCAGCAAGTACAGCATCCGCTTTCGTCAATTCATTCATCAAAACATCAGATCCTTGCAAATCATGAGCTTGACCCGGGGTAAGATGGAATCCCGTTGGATTCCCTAGAGCGTCACATGTGGCATGGATTTTAGTACTCAGCCCCCCTTTACCTCGTCCAATTGCTTGGTCATCATCTAACTCTTTTTTTTAGCACCGGCACTATGTTGATGAGCCCTAACAATGGTTGAATCAATCATGGCATACTCGTTATCAGCATCTTCAGCCAGCATCTCAAAAACCTTTTTCCACACACCTGTCTTGCTCCACCTTGAATGACGTAGGTGAATCACTCGAAAATCTCCAAAACGTTCAGGTAGGTCTCTCCAAGGTATACCAGCCCTATATCGATACAAGACTGCTTCTACAAATAGGCGATTATCCTTGGCTGTTACACCAACAGACTCTTCCCTTCCAGGTAGCTTATCTTTAATCCGATCCCATTGATCGTCACGTAGAGCATATCGACGCATAGAGAAAATTTATCCTTAATTTTTTCTCTATTACACAACAAATAAACGCTCCTGTCAACTTAATTGATGACACACCCTAAATGAAAACGTTATTGGTATGCTAAAACGGTTCAAAATTATTGCTGACAAATATCGAAATAGACGTAAAAGATTTGGTCTTAGATTTAATTTGATCTCTGGCATTTATAATTTTGAACTACGTCAACCAGTTTCGAAAGAGGTCTATTATTTAGTTTATCTGCCTGTGGTGGATATGGTTCATCTTTTAGCTGCAAAGACGCAAGTGGTTTTAATTGTGTGCCTTTGAGCATAGTTGATCAAAAAATTAATAGCGGAGAAATTGTCGAAGTAGAATTAAAGGAAAGGGCAAAGTGTCAAGGAAAAAATTGCTATGCTAGACACTTGGACAAACCTGACATTAAAGCTAATAAGGTTCATAAAATAAAGTTGCAACAAGAAACTAATCAGAAAGTACTTAAAGATGGCAACTTGTTATATATCAAATAAGACAATGAGATGATCATATGAACATAGTTAATCTATTACAAAATATAGGGAATATTTGCGGTTTAGCTAGTCCTGCCGAGGTAAATTACAGCAGTACACAACTGTTGCAAGAACATATCGAACAAAATACTAAAGGAGCAAAATCTTTAGCAGGATATCTAAGTTATCGATATTTTGATCCTAAATGTAATATCTTCTTTAATGAAAATAATGTAATAGGCTTCATGCTAGAAATAGCTCCGATAGTTGGAACAGATGTTAATTTGGAAAAAAACTTAAGCTTATTTTTTAATAATGAATTACCAGTAAATTGCTATTTACAATTTTTACTGATTGCCAGTCATAATATAGAGCAAAAATTAAAATTATGGAGTAATGCTAGAACCAATTCTAATCAGATGTTGCAGCAATTAACAGAATTCCGTAGAGAATTTATTAGTAAATGTGCTAAAGATTTTACAAGTTCAGATGGAAGGATGGCTAAAGATTTTCGGATATATGTTTCTTTTAGCAAAAAAAGTGAAGGTAATAATAGTATAAAATCTATCGAAGAAGTAGTGGCGTTCCAAAGCAAATTAGTAAAAAAGCTGCAAGCAATAAAATTATCTCCCCATATATGTGATGCACAAAATTTAATGTTTGTAGCAGGCGATATGGCACAAATGCAAATGCAAGAAAGATTAAGCCGTAAATATGATCCAATAAACCCTTTAGCTAATCAAATCTTGACACCACTTTCAAGAACCATTGTTAAAGAAGACTGCCTAATTCATCTAGATAGTATTTATAACGATAATGGATTAAAACCAAACAAATTAACATCTAATAAACTAGCCTCTAACCTAGATTCTAACAAGTTAGTCTCTAAATGTTTTTACCCAAGTATGCTACCAGAGCAGTGGTCATTACTGGAGATGATTAATTTACTTGGTTCAGCCAGTGATCATAGTTTACCAGCAAGGCTAATAATTAGTTACACAGTGGCAAATAATGTAAGTAAAACACAAAGCTCAAAAATTCTAGCAAGAGGACATAGAAGCATACATGCTGCTGAACAATGGTATGCAAGGCATGATACTAATTTGAAGAAAGAAGCTTTAGAGTGGCGGGAGATAATTGCTAAAGCTAAAAATGGCGAGCAGTTTTTGACAGAATCACTGCAAATAATGATTACTGCACCTCAGTCAGAAATAGAAATAGCTGAGGAATCTTTAATTAGCCTATATAATGCACACGACTTCCAATTACAAGTTAACAAGCATCTCCAATTACCAGCAATGTTATCTCAGTTACCAATGCATCAGGCACTTAGCTGGAAGTTTTTACAGCATTTCCAGCTAGTTAAAATTGCTCAGGCTAAAGAAGTGATAGCCAAGTTGCCGATCCATGGTGAGTGGAAAGGAGTAAATCAAAGTGGAGTTCTATTAATAGGACGCAGAGGTGAGTTATTTAATTGGAATCCATTTGTAAGAATTAATAGCGGTAATTACAATGTAGCTGTTATGGCACCATCTGGTTCAGGTAAGTCAGTATTTTTGCAAGAACTAGCTACCTCAATGCTAGCACAAAACGCTTCAGTATTTATCTTAGATATAGGTGGTAGTTACCAAAATATTTGTGAGTTAATTGGCGGAGAAACAATTAGATTTAATCAGCATAGTAATATTTCTTTAAATCCTTTTGCTCAAATAGCAGGTAGTGGAACAAAACACGCTAAGGCTCTTTCTATGCTTGCTAGAAATTGTAATTTAGTGGAAATAGGATCAGTTACTGGTTTGTCCTTAGAACAAATTGAGATGCTTACTGCTAAGGATCAAGACCAAATAAACCTAGATCAAAGAATAGAGATATTACAGATAGGTAATCATTTTGTTACTAAAGATAGTATCATATACGCCAAAAGCATTATTGGTGCTATGTGTGGTATTAGCAAGGATGCTCATAAGGAAGCTATCATTGAACGAGCAATAAATGAGGGTATAGAAAAACATGGTACTACGCTAGATATTACCAAACTTACTAAAGTATTAGAAGAATTAGAGGGGGCAACTACAGCAAAAGCTCTTGCTGAGACTTTATACCCTTATAGTGAAAAAGGAGTACATGGTAAATTTTTTGAGCAAGGTAAAGCTGCATCATTTAAAGAAATACTAACCATTTTTGAGTTTGAGGAGGTCAAGAATGATCCAGTATTACTGGCGGTAATATTACAGGTAGTATTGATGCAAGTAACTATGCAGTTCTTATGTGGTGATAGGTCGAAGCAATTTTTACTTATTGTTGATGAAGCTTGGATGATTTTAGATTATTCAGCCAAGTTCTTAGAAAGTTTTGGTAGAACTGTTAGAAAATATGGGGGTTCATTAGTGATTTGTGTGCAAAATTTTACTGATTTTCAAAAAAGTGATGAGCGTAGGAGCATTTTAGAAAATAGTGCTTGGACGGTAATATTAAAGCAAGATGAGAAAGGACTAAACTCATTTAGTACTTCAGAAGCCTTTAAAGATATTGTACCGTTGATTGAGTCTATTAGTTTGATATACTACTCGTAAATGAAGAGTTGATAGACGAAGATCAAAATTATGAAGTGCTAGGAGTCGAAGGGTCGAGGAGCGGAGCGTACATTTAGTACGTGAGCACCGAAGATCCCTGAAGACGACAACGCAATTCTTGATTTTCATCGAGTATACCAAGTAAATATGCCGAGATGCTGTTGATATCTACTGGCTTAAAAGTTGTTGGACGCCTTAGTCTAGATCCATATTCGCAAGGATTATACTCAACAGAAGCAGCTGATTTTAAATATTTATTAGAAGCAAGACGCAGTGGTCTTAGTAAAGATGAAGCAGTAAAAGCCTTGGCAAAAAAATATGGTGAGCTAGCTATTCTGCCAACTACAGAAAAAATGGATAAGTAATAATACGGTAAGTGTATGGAGATGAATAGGAACATAAATATAAGAAGTGATAACGAATTTAGCAAGAAACAAATTGTTATTTTACTAGTGTCTATCCTACTCGGAGTTGGAATTGGTTGGCTTGGGTTTTTGTTATTTGGTGATATTGGTAATCAATGCAAGATTATGTATGTATCACAAAAAGAAATATTAAAGCTAGAAAAAGAAAGGGTAAGTAAAGAATTAGAAGAAGCAAAAATAAACCAACAACCAAAAGAGAGCAATTTATTTTTTGGTCAAATTAATCAGGCAATAGAACTAATAAACGAGGAAGCCCAAAAATATAAAGATAAAAGAACTAAAGTAATATTTACAGCTGATGAATTTATTACAGGAGAAGGAGTGATATCAATAAGCAGGCAAGTACATCAGAATGTAATAGAGAATTTAGCAAAACTAATCAGCAACCTAAATCAGAATGATCTAGAGCAATTAAATAATAACAAATAATAGATAGAGAATTTAAATGTACAAAAAAATGCAGTATCCGTTTTATAACAAAGCAAACAGAGACAATATGAATACATATAATAATTACAGGTATAGTATGAATAATCAAAGTACTAATTATTTAGAACGCAAACAAGATGCTAGAAAAAAGATTATGCTGGGTGGACTGATAATAAAAGCAGGATTAGATTACTTGCATCCACAAGATGACCAAGCTCTGTATGGCATGTTGCTAGTCAGTAAAATGCTACTCGTTAGCAAACCAGAGGTGCTTGAGCAATGGAGAGAAATTGGTAAAGATTTAAAGAAAATATAAATGAAACGAATACTAACAATGATTTTAGTAATTCTACTACCACAAATAACTATTGCTAAGGATTTTGGCATATATGGAACAATTTTTGAGGTTAAAGAAGAAGGATTTTTAGCAATGATCGAAAGAAAACTAAAATTAGTTGATATAGAACAGGAGAAAAGCAAGATGTTAGAAATCGCTAAAACTCGAATAGAGCAGCCAGTAGCAGTTACCAATATCAAACGTACTCAAAAAGCACAAGATTTTACTTATGATCCAAGCTACATAATAAAAGAGGATATTATTTTGCCAGATGGCAAGCTACTTTACAAGCTAGGCACAAAAGTTAACCCGCTAGATCATATAAACTTGGACAAGAAGTTGATATTTATTGATAGCAAAGATAAAGAGCAGGTTGAGTGGTTTAAGCAGCAACAAAGCAGCTCAACAATAAAGGCAGAAGACAAGTTGATATTAGTAGCTGGTAGACCACTTGATTTACAGAAAGAACTTGATAGAGAAGTATATTTTGATCAAGCAGGAGTTTTAACAACAAAATTTAAAATTAAGCAAGTACCAGCAATAATTCAGCAGGAAGGAAAAGTTTTAAGAATAAAAGAAGTAAAAATTGATTAGTGGTCGTAAAAAAACAGTTATAATATATAAATAAACAAAATTAGAGGTGAATTATGCAAAAATGGCAGTTACAAGAAGCAAAGGAACATTTTGAAGAAATTATTGAACTTGCTGAAAACGGGCAACCTCAATTAGTAAATGATAAGAAGAGACATAAAGCAGTCTATATTATCTCAGTAGAAGATTATATGGGTGATAAAATAAAACCTCCTATGTCATTTAAAGAATTTTTATTATCCATACCAAAAGTTGATAATGATGATGAAGAGGATTTATTTGAAAGAAAACCAAGTAAAGCTAGGGAAGATATTGATATATGAGATATTTACTTGATACTAATATATTGTCAGAGTTTCGTAAGAAAAGTCCAAATAGCCAAGTAATATCTTGGGTATATCAAGTACCTATAGAATCATTATATATAAGCTATTTAACAATTGGTGAGATTCAAAAAGGGATTGCAAAAAAGAGACAGACAGATTTAGTAGCCTCATTAAGTTTAGAAAGGTGGCAAGATATTTTAATTGAAAAATATATCGCTAGAACCATTGGTATAGATAATAATGTATGTAAATGTTGGGGTGAATTACTTGCTATTGATTCTACAAATCAGGTGGATAGCCTAATTGCTGCCCAAGCAATAGTTCATGATATGGTTTTAGTTACTCGTAATACCAAGCATTTTACTAAATTTACAGTAAAATTACTAAATCCTTTTGAGGAATTTGAATAATGTAAGAGGTAAAAACATTGACAAATATCAATAATACGGCCTTGAGCAAAAAGTTTGGCAACCCAGCTCAAGGCACAAAGACACGATTAAGTATCCTACTGTTAGTGGCTATTTTTATGCCATTTTCAGTATCTGCAAGTATTACATGTAAGGGACATTTTGTCAATCCAATTACTGATATTTGTTGGAGTTGCATATTGCCAATAAGCATAGGCAACGTAATTAATATTGGTAGTGGTGTAACGCCTAAAAAAAGAGATACAAAAAACCCATCATCACCTATTTGTTTATGTACAAAAGCCAATGTTCCAGTACCAGGTATCACTATTGGCTTTTGGGAACCAGTAAGACTTATTGATGTTACAAGAACACCTTATTGTATGACTAACCTTGGTGGTATCTCTCTTGGATCTGATAGCAAAAGGATTAGTAGTTTTAATAGAAGCTATGATGGCAGGCATGTTCACGATAGTTTCTATCACGTTCATTATTATATTTATCCACTAATTTATTGGCTTGAACTTATTACTGATTTTATTTGTTTGGAGCAGAGTACTTTTGACGTGGCTTATATGAGTGAGTTTGACGTTACTTGGAATGATGAAAAGTTGCAGAGTTTGCTTAATCCAGAAAGCTATTTGTTTGTAAGTCCCATAGCTCAAGCAGCTTGTGGTCTAGATTGTGCAAGTAGCACAGCTAGGATGCCACTAGATAGTATGTTTTGGTGTGCTGGTTGCTTAGGTAATATGTATCCATTTAGTGGAGCAAATGCTGATCATGTTGGAGGAGTGCAATCAAGTAGTTTATTAGCTATTCGAATAATTGCCAAGATGCACCGAATAGGGCTTGCTCAAGAGACTTCAACTGATGAAAACACTCGGTTGACAGGTGGAGGTAAATTGTGCCGTAAATCACGAGCATTAAAGATTAAGAAGAGCCAGTATAAACTACAGATGGTAAATCCAAAGTCAACATCGGATAGCATTGGTTGCTGGCCATTAGGTTTAAGTGACATGATGTATTCAACATTTAAAGAATATCCATATGATGGACAAGATTGGGGGTATTTAGTATGGCAAAAAATCAACTGCTGCTGCCTTTGAAAATACTGTTATTTAGTGTAGTAACTATAAATAGCAATAACAGTGTTTTAGCAAAATGCTTAAGTGATCGAGGTAATACAACTAATGTTGGTAGTAATGAAAGCAATGAATTGCTAAAGGAATTAGATAATTTAAAACCAACAAATGAGCAGTTAAATTGGGCTAAGAACATGAAGAATCAGGGACATATCTTAACAAGAAATGCTATTTTGCAAAAGCTTGATGAGTTAGATACAGTCAACCAAGCCAATAAATTGGTTTCTGAAGAAATTGTTAACCATAGAGTGCTACTCAAAGTATTGGTAAGTAGTCTAATGCCAAAGAATCTGCTTAAGACTTATCACCAACAGGTAGTAAAGTTTGGTGGATCATTAGTATTTAAAGGATTGCCTAATGGTAGCTTTAAAGAACTAACAAAACTTGTAATGGCAATATCAGAGAATGGTGAAGTTGGTAGTATGCAAATAGATGATGAAACCTTTGAACGCTTTGGTATTAATGCTGTGCCAGCTATTTTATTGGTTAAGGAAGAAGATTGCTTGGAAGCACAATCTTGCAAAGTTACCTACGATAAGATTACTGGCAGTATAGGTATAAAAGCAGCTTTAGAGAAATTTGCGATTAATGGTGATTTATCACAAGAAGCACAAGAGTTGTTACAAAGATAAAAAGCAGGTGTAAGGATATAAAGATGAGAAGGATGAAGCAGATAGTTCTAATAGTTTTAATGGTAACTATTACTTGTGTACGAGCTCAATATTTAGACCCAATCAATAAGACCAATATTAATGAGGTAGATCCATTGTTTGAAAAGAATATAGACAATTATCAAAGCTGGAGTAGACAAATAGAAGATAGTAAAGCAGGTTTTGCTAGAGGAGTAGAAAATAGTCAAGGGTTAGGTGATTTAGTAGGTCATGATAAGGCGGAGTCAGAAGCAGATAGGTTAAGTAGTATAGAAGCAGGAGATTTAAGTAACAAAGGACGGAGGGAAGCAGCTAAAGACCCGTTCTATAACGAGATATTTGTTGATTATAGCAGACCTGGCATGATGGCTCATAAACAAGATGCGGAAATGATAGCAAATGCATCTGGCAAGATGATGGATAATTTGCTAGGAAAACTAAAAGATATAGGAGTGGATTGTAAGACGGTTAAAGGCAATAAGGAGTACGATCCGCAATATTTCATGGAGCTAAGTCGCAGAGATGAGAGAGCCAAGGGAGATACCATATATGACCAGTATTTCTGTGAGCGTTTAAGAAATCGCTACAATTGTAAGGATACATTAACTGTAAAATGTAAGAGGCAGGGAATTAAGTGGGAGAAATCAGAACCACGTACAATGACATTGTCAGCTGGTCAACTTTATAATAATGATTGGGTTTATAATGATAATGTTACTGTTTCGGGGAAGTTAGACCCAGTAAAAGTTAGACATATAAAAAGAAGTCCTGATGTTATGGCAGAAATACGTGCTGATATTGCCAAAACCATTAATGTTGATATTGAGCAAATTGATCCATTGTTAGATATACCTAAACAAGGAACTGGTCAATTTGTTGAATATGTGAATTGGACTAATGTTAAATTTTGGGAAAAATATATTATAGGCTATCGATATCGTGAAGGTACTGTTACTTGGTTTGAATGGCAAGAAGAATGGAGTGAAACATGCGGGTTAGAGTAATAGGAATTTTATTACTGGTGACAACGGTAATGTTAGTAATAAATACCAAATCAGTTTTTGCTGTCGGTAGAACAAACTTTGTTCCCAATTATCCTTGCCAAGAAGGACAAAAGCAGTGTTTAGCTAGTGGTGTAAGAGTAATCGATGGTTTTGAGGTACATAGAGATTGCTGGGAATGGGGGTATAGTAAAATTTGTAATTATCCGAGTAAAAATAACTGTGTGCCATGTGTACATTACTATTTTGTTGCACTTTTAGAGTGTTTGCTCACCGATAGCTTAGGTAATTGTGTTAATAGGAAGGAGGAATATTCTTGTAAGAGATGGATTGCCTCACCTATCGAGAGTCAGAAAGTGCGGGTAGGATTTAAGGAAAAAGAAGGACCGGAAGGTCTTGTATGTAAAGGTATACCTTGTATTGATGGTAACTGCGTGGATAAAAGCTATATGACCAATGGTGAGATGATGGATTCAATTT
Organism: Candidatus Tisiphia endosymbiont of Ditula angustiorana; assembly: GCF_964026425.1. Classification (NCBI taxonomy): domain Bacteria; kingdom Pseudomonadati; phylum Pseudomonadota; class Alphaproteobacteria; order Rickettsiales; family Rickettsiaceae; genus Candidatus Tisiphia; species Candidatus Tisiphia endosymbiont of Ditula angustiorana. The sequence continues at coordinate 961,937 of NZ_OZ032143.1, read as the reverse complement.
CCAAGCTTTATGCGGTAAGTCAGATCAAGGCAGGTGATGGATTCAATGTTAAGTTGTTTGAAGGGCTTAGCATGCATTGTAGTAAGAAGGCAATCGGTTACAGTAATTGCTGCTCAGTAGATCAGAAAGGTTGGGGTAAGAATTTTGGAGCGGGCTGCAGTAAGGATGAGCAGTTGCTGATCGATAAGCGTAAAAAAAATCTATGTGTTTATGTTGGCAAAGAGGGAAAGCAGAATCTAGGAGTAACAAAGATAGTCAAGCATTATTATTGTTGTTTTGGTCAGATGCTAGACAAGGTCATACAGGTTGAAGGTCGGAAGCAGCTGGGGATTAACTTTGGCAGTGGCGGCAATCCTAATTGTCGTGGTTTGACATTAGCAGAAATACAGAGAATTAATTTTGATCGCATCGATTTCACTGAGTTTATCGAGGAGTTTAAGGTAAAGTTTTTTGGCAAATATAAAGCCCCAAATAACGAAGATATGAGCATGAGGGTTAAGGGTAGCTTGCCAAATATCAGACAATATGATGACAACCCGAATAATCAGGCAAATAATCAAGCTGGTTGGAATATAGGAGCAGAAGAGGAACGTAAAGCAGAGGCTATAAGGCAAACACAACAAACAGAGTAGAAGAAAGATGAAGCAAAAACTTCGCGAAAGAAAGTGAAAGAACAAGAATTAGCTGAGCTGAAGAAACAGTTAAATACAGGACATAGTTTTTATCAAAATTGTTCTACTAAAGATCAGTTATTAAAAAAGATAGAAATGCTAGAACAAGATTTAAGGAGTGGGAACTATTAGTGGTGATTAAAAAGTTTGGTAGAATAATATTATTTAGAATTTTACATATGGTAAATCAGCAGGCTTATTTTTTATTAATTTTATTAACAGTAATTCCCATTGTTATTGCTAGTAGTTGCTATGCCCAAGGTTTCTTTGAACAGAGATATCGTGGTTGGTTATGGTTTGAGGAGAAGGAGTTGCTAAAAGAATTAGAGAAGCAACAAGAGGCATTAGTCATAGAGCAACAAAGAGAGCAAGAATACGCCAAAGCAAGGCAGGAAGTGGAACAATTTAGTAAAGAGCTAGAGTCCTTAAAATTTATGATGATCAGATATCCTGAAAATATTGAACATGCAAGAAGGTATAAAGAAAAGGAAGCCTCAATGTTAGATAATAGTTTAAAACTTGCTCATACCTTTAGGATGGTGAATTTCCTGTATCCTGAGACTATCAATTTAATTGACAGTCCAATTAATCTATATGGTAGAAGAATAAAAGAAGATATTGATCAACAAGAGCTAGCTAGCAAGCTTAAGCTACTTGCTACTCAGATAGAACTTTTTGTATTCTTTTCGTCAAATTGTCCTTATTGCATAGCTCTAGAGCCAGTACTAAATGACTTTGCTAAAAAATATGGATTTAAAGTAGAAGCAGTTAGTCTAGATGGTAGCATAAGCAAATACTTTAAAACTTATCAAAATCAGGAAATTGCTGAAAAGCTAAACTTGCAAAAAGCTCCAACAATTGTAGCTGTTACAAATGATAGTAAGATTCATTTCGAACTCATTAGAGGTACAGCATCGATGTCAGAGCTTGAGGAAGCTGGGTTATTGGCAAGTGAGTATTTAAGCAACTATCCGAATAATACGGAAAATATACTTAAGGTAACAGAAAATAGTAATTAAGAATTTGGCTCAGATAATAATTATTGTTTGGTTAGTATTGATTAGTATCTTCACAAGCAACAATAGTTATGCAGGTATAGAGAAGTTAATTAAAAGCGTTATGCCAAGTGGTACTATGAGTAATGTAACTAGATCAGCGATCGTACAAGATCAATTAGCAGGTCATATAATTGGCGGATCAGTGCTAATTAAGTCGCCACCTATAGAAGATTTACAGCTTTTTAATTTTCAAGCTCCTAGTTGTAAACTTGGAGGATTGCCTTGTGGAGCACAGTTAGATCTCAGAGGCGGAGCGTTATCGTTCTTGAAAAGTGCTGCTATGGAACGATTCCTTAAAGAAATGGTACAAAATGTTGGCGGCTATGCGGCAATTATGGCAATTAAAACCATCTGTCCGCAATGTGAGAATATTATGACTTACTTAGAGCAAATGCAAAGAAATATCAACCAATTCAATATTAATTCTTGTGACATGGCTACTCAGATCAGTAATGGTCTAGCAAGTAAAATGGATAAAGGAGCAGAACTTACCCGCCAAAGTGACTTGGTAATGACAGGCAGAGGAAGTGATATGGCAGATATTAGAGACAAGGCAAAACTTGATACTGGTGATCCAACCAAAAGCAATAAAGAACTTGAGAGTTTACTTGGTGATAATTTTAATTTGGTATGGAAGGCTCTTGATAAGAAAATAAGTAGCTCAGGAGATGCTACTACTTTCAAAGAATTACTAATGAGCATATCAGGGACTATTATTGGCAAAAAAGATGCTGAAGGACGTCGTTCAATAACTCATAAAAAATCATTGGTTAATAAGGAATTAATAGGGGAGTTTATTGGAGTTCGTAGTGGTAATGTAGATGTAGAATTGTATAAGTGTGATGAAACAAACTTATGCTTACTCCCCCAAAAAGCCAAAACTAGGTTATCAGATAAAGATACACTATATATATGGTAGCATTGATCAGATGCTATTTTCTATGGTTAAGAAAATAAAGAATAATAACGGTAATTTTACTGAGGATGAAGAAAACCTAATTGCTTTATCATCCATTCCACTAACTAACAAGATTCAGAGAGAACTTGCTACTAATACTGATAATGCTTATTTAACAGTACGGATAGCTGAATTTGTTGAAAGCTTATGCTATGACGTAGTAACTAACTACCTTACTAAATTATTACAACAAACTTCTGAAGCAGTATCAGAGCTTTCTTACTTACAGCTTGCAGATATAGGGGTATTTACCAGCTTTGAGCAGGAAGTCAATAACACTATTAGCTTTTTGATAAGCAACAGAGAAAATGCCTTTAGGCGTTATAATATTATTGAGCAAACCAAGATGAGAATGTTGCAAGAGGAAAAATACTTTGAAATGAAATTTCAGGAGTTTATGTCCACTAATCAAATGGATGGATAAAAGTTGGGTAGGAAAAGGATAGTAAGATAAATAGGTAAAGAAATATGGAACTTGATTTAACAATTCATACTTACGGTTATTACGATGCTTTGTATTATATATTAAATGGCCTTGCAATGCTACGCAATAGTGAGTTTTATACAGATATAGTCAATAGTTTATGTATAATTACCGGATGTTATTATGCAGTAAAAATGTCGTATAGTAATAATTCTATGGTGTGGCGGGCATATGTACTTAAAGTACTTGGTATGATTGTACTAATTAACGCATTATTACTGCCTAAAACAGAAATGATTATTAAAGATCATGTAAGTAAAATAATAGGTAAGGTTGATAATATTCCTATAGCTTTTGCCCTGCCAGTTGGCATATTAGAAGAATTTGGTCATTTGGTCACTATTGGTTTTGAACAAGTATATGCACCGATAGAAGCTCTTGTTAGTACGTCACCTATATTTTCTTATTATAATTATGGTATGTTATTTGGTGCAAGACTAAAAAAGGAATTACGTCAGGTTCGTATTAAAGACCCAGAGTTTGTAGAAAATATGCGTTCTTTTATCAAGCAATGTGTTGTACTACCAGCAATGATAGGCTATCAGTTTACTCCTAAACAATTAATAGATACTCCTGATATTTGGAAATTAGTGAGTAGCAAGGCTGGCACATTGACCCGTCTTTACATTAGAGACGGTAAGAATCTGCGTAATGTTACTTGCCAAGATGCAGCAAATCTCTTTGAGAATTATTTTGATGGAGAGATCAAAAGGGTAGTATCAAAAAATGCCAATACAGAATTTGCTAAGGCAAGAGGTGGATCAGATTATGTCCCTTCAGCTAGATCATCAAGCATCCTATCAAACATTCTTGAGAAAAATATTAGCAGCCTTTATGGAGGTGGTCAAAAAGCAGGTGACATACTAAGACAGCAAATGATGATTAACAGCATATCTGATTATACCGCAAGTAACTATGCAGTAGCACGTTCTCGAACCAGCCAAGAAAGCGGTTGGTTATTATCAAGTGATATGGCTAGCTTGTATTTACCAATGTTACTAGTCGTAATAAAATGCATAGTCTATGCCTCGTTTATGTTTTTAGTACCAATGTTAATCTTTAGTGGTGGCATAGCAAAATATACTTCTTATCTAACTTTAGTTGCCTCACTACAATTATGGCCGTCATTAAATGCTATTATTAATATGATTATGGGTACTTATAGTAATTTAAAGACTGGCGGAAGTCTACTGCTAAGCTTTAGCAGTAGTAGTACAATCACCAACCATGTAGATACTATAGTAACAGTAGCGGCAGGTTTACAAATGGTAATACCATTTTTAGCATTTGCCATTATGCAATCGGGCGTTAGCAGTCTTGGTCATTTAGCTGGTTCAATTATTGGTGGACTTCAAGCAACATCGGGCAGTATAGGAGCAGAAATAGCAAGTGGTAACAGAAGTATTGATAATGTTTCAGAAGGGAATAGTCAGCGATATATGAAGTCAGGATATAAGCTTGATTATAATATGCAATATGTTGAAGGTGGCAATAGCTGGCAACAAGCTGATGGTAGTATAGCTCGCAATAATCCTGACAGCAGTGTAATTTACACTAGCGGTCAAGGTATTAACACTTCGGTTGGTATCACCAAATTTAATCTAGAACAAACAGCCCAGAATCATGTGACTCAAGGCATACACATGTCTGAAAGTTTATTGAAGTCAGATCAAAGGGCATTATCAGATGCAAAGAGTAACACCTTGAGCAAAACAGCTGATTTTGTTTCCAACTTAGCACAGCGTGAACATAGTGGGGAAAGCCATAATTATGATATAATGGGAGAGCAAGGCAAGTCACTTCAGCGGGCAGTAAACAACGTCAGAACTCTTAAAGAACAATATGGATATAGTTGGCAACAAGCAACAGATGCAGCGTTAAAAGCATCTATGACTGCGGCTACTCCGCTAAAAGGACTTACTGGTATTGGTATCTCTGGTAGTGTAGAAGGTTCACTCACTGCTAGAAATGTAAGTGATCAGTCTTTTATGGAGGATAGTGATACATCAACACAAAATAATACTCATGAAGATTACCACAATATAGTCAAAGCAGCATCAAGTGAAGTATGGGGAAAAGATAATAGTGCTGAGAAACATTATAGTGATGCAGTAAGGAACAGTTATGAAAAGCAAAAAAGATTAGAAGAACAAGTATCAATGCGTCAAGAAACAGTAGATAATTGGTACAAAACAAAAAGCAGACTTGAATTAGAATCAGCAACAGTTAACAAGGATATGTATCAAGAAGTGTTAGACCGCTGCGTAATAGAGTTTGGTATGGATGCAAACTCTGTGAGGAAGCTAGTAGACAAAAGGCATCCTGACGTGATGAAAGTATGGAATAAAATAGCCTCTGAAGAATTACAAAATTTAATGCCTGAAATAAATAGTGGTAAGCACCAAGTATCGGGTCAGCATGCAGAGAAAGCATTAAATGATTTTAGCACTGAACATGATAAGCGAATTAATAGAAATCCTGAATCACAAGTTAAAGAAATAGCAACAAAAAGCGATATTACTAATAATGAAGAATTTACGGCAAATATTAAAGGCAAAGAGGGAAAACTTAAAAATAAGTTTGAAGAAGTAACAGGTAAAAATACTGAACAATATAATAATATCCGACAAGTTAATGAACTTGAGCGAAAAGATTTACAAGCAGAAGTTGATAAGTATGAGCAAGATAGGATTGGGCAAGGGAAAACTGCAAGAGGAGCGGCATGGTTCTTGAATAAAGTAAATGCTGGTGAAACTATAGGAGGACCAGCTAAAGGAACTCCAAAAGGCTGGCAGTTTAACAAAGGAGCTTATCAAAATGTAAGGCAAGGTACACCAAAAGATTCTAAGTAGAAGATTATTTTCTATGATAATACATATTACCCGGTAGATTACGATGTTCAATGCCTGTGTAATATATGTTATTGGAACTAAAGGTAGAAGAAGAATGAACATTAGCATTATATGTCCCTGCTTTCATACCAATAATTTCTTGTTGCCAAGCATTTTTGTTAAATAAAATAGAAATGGGACAATTTTTACATATGAAATATAAAGTAGGAATCAAAATGAATATAGAAAATAGCAAAGGAAATGCAATAAAATCACTTGCCTTTTCCCAGTATGTATCAAGTATTGAGCCAACCCATACAGTAACAACAAACATCAAAACGATTACCCAAAATAATTGTTTAGGTAACCTATTCATTAAATTTTGCCCTTCACTATTTAGAAATATTTTATCTTCTGTATATTCTACCTTACTATATTTGGCTACCAAATATGGAACTAATAGTATAGTTATCCAAAATAAAGCATTACTAACATATTTATACTCATCTAAAAGCACACTTAAAAACAAACCAAAGCTCATACCCCACCAAAATATAAGATTCCAAAAATTATCTTTATTTAGCCGTGATTTGATCCAGTTCATAAGAGACCTTAGATTTAAGCTATATCAAATGATAATATCATGGTTTGATATTTTAAGTAAAGAAATAATCAAGATTTTGGTTATTATAATAGTTGGTTTTTCATAAAATATGGTGTTTGCACAAGATTTAGCGGGATTAATTAGCACAGTTGAAAAAGAACATAATATTCCAAGTGGTTTATTGAAAGCTATTGCTGAAGTAGAGTCTGAAATGAAAGTTTATGCAGTAAATTTAGGTGGTAAAGCTTTCATTGCCAAGTCTAAGGCGGAAGCATCTAAAAATGTACTTTCTTATCTGAGAAAAGGACATACAAATATTGATATTGGCGTAATGCAGATCAATTGGTACTGGCATAAAAGACATTTTTCTAGTCTTGATGAAATGCTTACTCCTAAAAATAATGTTAAGTATGCAGCCAAACTACTAACTGATTTATATCTGCAACATGGTGATTGGCAAAAAGCCGTAAGACTTTATCATTCTACCAAGCCATATCATCATAAGCAATATTCAAGAAAGGTACTATTGTCTTGGCTTGGGAGCTAAGACGGTACTATAAATTTACATTAGTTTATTTGTAGTAGTATTTTTTGAATTATTATTACTACTAATAATTTGCATTTGTAGATTATTAGTAGTACTGAATCCATATAAAGACAATATGTATATTGTCTTTATATGATGTTATAGTAATATATAAGTTTACTTATGAGTTTACAATTATGAATTGGTCTTTAAGAAAATTAACCTGCAAACAGCTAATGAATCAATTAAGCCCATTACAAAATATGATAATACCAAGTAACGGATGGTTAAAAACCATAAGAACTGCAATCGGTATGACAAGTCAGCAGCTAGCTCGTCGGTGTGGGGTTAGCAAACAAAGAATCTTACGTATAGAAAATGATGAGGTATTGATGAAGACAACCCTTGCAACTTTAGAAAAAGTCGCAAGTCAACTAGGTTGCAAGTTAGTTTATGCTATAGTTCCAGAAAGAAACTTACTAAATATTATAGAAGAGCAAGCAGAAAGAACGGCTATAGATAGGCTAAAGGAAATATCACATTCGATGATATTGGAAGATCAAAAAGTAATTGATAAAAAACAGCAAGAGCAAATTGAAATTATAAAAGAAGAATTAATGAAAAATAATATAAAAACTATTTGGCAATGAGATTTATTTACGCTGAAGGTGCTACTCCTTTAAACCAAGATGAAATTAATAATTTATTACCAAAACATTTAACCACTCAAAGTGAGCTAAATGAATGGGAGCAATATAATATTTTAAAAGCAGAGGAATGGGTATTACAGAGAAAAAGGCAAGATATTTTATCAATAAGTTTTGCACAAAAATTACATAATAAAATGTTTGATAACACTTGGAGTTGGGCGGGTAAGTTTAGAAAAACTCAAACCAATATAGGAGTAAATAGTATTTATATAGGGCAGGAACTCAAATTATTATTTGATGATACTATTTACCAGTTAACACATAAAATTTACCCTTTACGAGAAACTGCAATAAGATTTCACCATAGGCTGGTATTTATCCACCCATTCCCAAACGGTAATGGAAGGTTTTCTAGGCTCTTCGCTGACCTTATATTAGTAAGTCATAATGAGCATAGATTTAGTTGGGGTAGAAGCAATTTAATTTGTGATAATGCTACTAGAAAACAATATTTAGAAGCTCTAAGAGCTGCTGATAATAATGATTATAGTAAATTAATAATATTTGCTGATAGTTAAAAATATTCAAGAAAAGTAGCATCATGGACTTAGTGGTTAATCGAAAATGTATTATAATAGATAATAAATTAAGAGAATATACATACCAATGGTTGGTCTTTAAAATAAGATATATTTTATAAACTTATTACTTTAAATTTAGTCAAATTGTATGCTAAGTAATTTTATAGGTGGTGGTCAGATATTCTTGCATAAGATCAGAATGTTTTTGCAGGTATTTAATCGCTCTATTGCTATTTCGTGTATTGTAAGTGTGATAATTACCATAGTTTTAGCTTACCCTAAGCTAAAACTATATGATTTATCTGCTGCTGTAACTTATCAGAAAGCCTTACTAGCCAGTAACTTTGATAATAGCGTGCGTCCTATTAAGGTAATGATCAATCCTAAAGGCAAAGAATATGTTACCCTAATTAATGCCTATAATCATGTTGGTTTATATAGGAGTAATATTGATCCACAACTGATCTTGACTTCCTCTAAATTCAGTAAGAATTATTATCAGCTAGTTAGTTTTATCAAAGCTAAGTTACTACTCTGCCTTGGTTTGATGTTTGCTATTTTTGTTAGCATCTTTCTGCTGTGGACAAAATTTGGTAAGTCAGTATCACTAGAAAAACAAATTAGCGGTAGTACTATCAAATCAGCCAAAGAAATAACTAACTATTTAAATAAAGCTAATAAAGCAAGTAAATTCATTGTAGGTAGCATGCGACTTGTTAAAGATAGTGAAACTAGGCATATTATAGCTACTGGCACTACTGGTTCTGGTAAGACTAATTTGTTTAATAATTTAATTCCGCAAATCAGGAACTTTCAACAACCAGCATTGGTCGTTGATCAAACAGGGGAAATGATAGAAAGATATTAGACCTCATTCGAAACTGGTTGACGTAGTTCAAAATTATAAATGCCAGAGATCAAATTAAATCTAAGACCAAATCTTTTACGTCTATTTCGATATTTGTCAGCAATAATTTTGAACCGTTTTAGCATACCAATAACGTTTTCATTTAGAACTCTTTCTCCTGCTAACCTACGATTATTCTTTTTATCATTTTTAGTTAAAGGATTTTTCTTGCTTTTTTTCTTTGGTAATTCAGAATTATTGTGAATTTTTTGTATATACTCGATGAAAATCAACAATTGCGTTGTTGTTGTCCAAGACCTGCGGTGCTCACGTACTAATGTACGCTGTGCTCCTCGGCTTGGACACTCCTAGCACTTGTTGATTTTGATCTTCGTCTACCAACTCTTCATTTACGAGCAGTATACCTTGATATCCTGTATCAGTAATCGCTTTAACCTTAGGATGGATAAGAATTTTGGATTCCTTAAATAATCTAAAGTCATGTTTTTTACCGTTAGAAAAATCTGTACATATTACTTGGTGTGTTTTCTTGTCTACCACTATTTGAGTTTTTAGTGTATGCCTTTTCTTCTTTCCTGAATAATAGAATTTTTGTTTTTTTTGGGTCTTTCTATAGGACTCTCAGTAGCATCAATCAAGACTACTTCATAATTCATATCACTCTTCATTAGAGCTTTACGACCTGGAAGAGCAAAGTTTGGGTGTTTAACTAGGGTGTCTTCTACCCATTTAACAGCTTTATATGCTGAACTTTCACTAATCCCATAGTTCTGACCTATATGGAAATAAGTACGGTATTCTCTAAGGTATTCTAAGACCATCAGCAACTGTTCCTCCAAATTGAGCTTATTTTTACGCCCACCTTTTGATTTCTTAAGACCATCAGCTTGCCTCAAAATATCCACCATCTTTGAGAATGTTCCCTTCTTTACTCCTGTTAATCGACGAAATTTTTCATCCTCTAACTCTTTAATCTGATCGAATTTCATATTATTACTTCAAATCAGATATTTATAACACCATTCTACATCATTGTCTAGTTTCGAAAGAAGCCTAATGAGAGTTCTTGCAGAATTCGCTTATGCTGAGGAATTTAAAGGAGTCACAGAACTTCGACCCGCAGCGTACTCAAATGTATGTGAGGAGCAGAGTACCGGGAACACGAATAAATTACCAGCAGAAGTAGAATTATGCAAGAACTCTCTTCATAATTGCTGAATTAAAGGTTATAATACTTGACAAAAATAATACTTCAACTAATTTTAGTAGTCACCAAGTATGCAAGTTTAACTCGATAATCAAGTTTTTATTGAGTTATATAATTCATGGCAGTTTAAAAGTCATGAAAAGAAGTCGAGAAGATGTCATTCTCAGCAACGGTGGGAATCTAAAAATATAAAAACACCTTAGACGTAAAGGTTTTTGAGATCCCAGCCGTAGCTCGGATGACATAAACTACCATGAATTGTATGCCTTAGAAAAAACTTGATTATCGAGTTTAAGTAACCTAAGTTCAACACAACAAAGGTAGTGTCATTTTACAATCCCTGCTTTCGTAGGGATCTAAAAATAGGAGTTTAATTTATGTCCTCTTTGCAATATAAACGAGTCCTGTTAAAAGTTTCTGGCGAAGCCTTAATGGGCAACAAACAATTTGGTCATGAATACTCTATAATCCTAGGAATTGCTGAAGATATAAAGGAAGCAATTGATCTTGGGATAGAAGTATGTGTGGTCGTCGGCGGTGGCAATATTTATCGTGGTACTGATGTCTTATTTGGCATGGAAAGAGCTGCTGGTGATTATATTGGCATGCTTGGCACGGTAATAAACGCACTTACTCTACAAAATATTATGGAAAGTTTGGGTGTTCATACTAGAGTCCTTTCTGCAATCCCTATGATGAGCGTTTGTGAGCCTTATATACGTCGTAAAGCAAAAAAACATATAGAAAAAGGTAGAGTAGTAATTTTTGCCGGCGGTACTGGTAATCCATTTTGTACTACTGATAGTGCAGCTGTTTTAAGAGCAATTGAAATGAGCTGTGATTTATTACTAAAAGGTACTAAGGTTAATGGTGTATATGATGCAGACCCGACAAAGAATCTTAATGCAGTGAAATATTCTACTATAAGTTATACTAATCTTTTAAAAGATAATTTACAAGTTATGGATATTGCTGCTATTGCTGTGGCTAGAGAAAACAACTTGCCAATTAAGGTATTTTCCATTAAAGAGAAAGGTAATTTTGCAAAAGTACTGCAAGGAAAAGGTGAATATACAAAAATTCAAGAAGGTGAGTAAAGTATGGATAAAGCAACTATACGTAAAGAATTACAATCAAAAATGGATAGTTCGATAAGGGTATTAGATCACGAACTTAAGGGACTCAGGACTAGTCGAGCTTCAGTTAACTTACTTGACCCTGTATTGGTTGAAGCATATGGAGATAAAGTACCATTGTCGCAAGTAGCAAGTCTCTCAACTCCAGATGCACGGACTATTACTGTACAGGTATGGGATAAATCTATAGTAAAATTTGTAGAAAAAGCTATTGTGGATACAAATTTGGGTCTAAACCCATCATCAGATGGACAGCTAATAAGAATCACAATACCGCTACTTACTGAAGAACGCCGCAAAGAGCTTGTTAAGTTTGCTCACAAATATGGAGAGAATACTAAAATTGCCTTGCGTAATATAAGAAGGGATGGTAATGAAGATTTAAAAAAGTTAGAAAAAGACAGTATCATAACTGAAGATGAACAACATAACCTATCAGAAGAAATCCAAAAATTAACTGATGAGTATAGTAATAAAGTGGACTTGCATGTTAAACAAAAAGAACAAGAAATATTGACTATTTGAAGTCTAAAAAGAAGTGTCATTCCTCAAAGAGATGCCACCTAAATGACTTAGGTATATTTTTTCATAAAATAGCCATAAATTATTAGTGCAAACATATTTCATGCTATAATGACTATAAATATTTAAGGTATATAAATGATTACGAATGAAGAAGTGCAAAAAATAGCAAAACTTGCTAGGTTTAATTTTACCCAAGAAGAGATAAGCAGTTTTGCCTATCAATTAACTGAGATGATGAATATGATCGACATTTTAAACGATGTAGACTGTAGTAACGTTGAACCACTTACCTCTGTTTGCGATATGCACCAAAGAATGCGAAAAGACCAAGTATTGTATGGTGACATTTCTGATGAATTATTTGCTAATCTGCCTAATGATAAAGCAGAACTTGCCAAAGAAGTAAAATGTTTTGTTGTCCCAAAAGTAGTAGAGTAAAATATGTCGGAAATTATAAAATTAACCATCACACAAGCCCTTAAAGCCTTAAAAAATAGAGAATTTTCGTGTGTTGAGCTGACTAAAGCACATATTAAGGAAATGGATAAACATAAAGAGTTAAATGCTTATATTACTGAAACTACAGATATTGCTTTAGAGCAAGCTAAAATTGCTGATCAAAATTATCATAATGGAATAGCAAGACCATTAGAAGGAATTCCTATTGCTGTAAAAGATCTTTTTTGTACAAAAGGAGTACTAACTACTGCCGCCTCAAAAATACTCAGCAACTTTGTACCAACATATGAATCTACTGTAAGTAAAAATGTTCAAGATCACGGCACAATAATACTTGGTAAGGCTAATATGGATGAGTTTGCCATGGGATCGGCTAATATTACTAGCTATTTTGGTAACGTTATTAGCCCTTGGAAAGCGGTAGATGCACCTACAACTCCGGTAGTCCCTGGTGGATCTTCTGGAGGCTCGTCAGCTGCTGTCAGTAGCTTTTTAGCTATGGCAGCTCTTGGAAGTGATACAGGAGGTTCTGTTCGCCAACCTGCCAGTTATACTGGGATTGTTGGATTCAAACCAACATATGGTCGTTGTTCTAGATATGGTATGATTGCTTTTGCCAGTTCGCTTGACCAAGCTGGAGTACTTACAAGAACTGTTGAAGATACTGCTTTAATGCTACAAGCCATAATTGGTTTTGATGAAAAGGATTCTACTTCTATACACTCTGAGATACTAGAGCTAAGATCGGCATGTAATAGTAGTGTAAAAAACATGAAAATAGGTGTACCATTTGATATTATGAAACAAGATGGTATACAACCGGATATTATTAAGATGTGGCAGCATACTATTGATATTCTAAAAAATGATGGGGCAGAAATTATTGATATTTCATTACCCTATTCTAAATATGCTCTAGCTGCATATTACGTTATAGCACCTGCTGAAACCTCATCTAATTTATCTAGATATGATGGTATAAGATATGGAATCAGGGTAGGAAATGAGGGAATATCCATTGAGGAAATGTATGAAAAAACAAGGACTGCTGGCTTTGGTGCTGAAGTTAAAAGACGTATTATGATTGGTACTTATTTGCTTTCATCTGTTTTTATGGATGCTTATTACTTAAAAGCCCAAAAAATAAGACGCTTGATTTCAGATGATTTCAAGAAAGCTTTTGCACAAGTTGAAGCAATAATTTTGCCATCTGCACCATCCGAAGCTTTTAACTTAGGTGAGAAACAAGATAATCCTGTGACAATGTATTTAAACGATTTATTTACTATTCCAGCTAGTCTTGCCGGTCTTCCTTGTTGCTCTGTACCTGCTGCATTATCTTCTAGGGGTTTACCTCTTGGCATGCAAGTAATAGGAAAAGCCCTTGATGAATATAATACTTTAAAGGTAGCAGCAGCAATTGAGCGTGGTTCAAGAGATATTAGTTTTGTATATTCTAATAAACGGTAAAGTTATCGGTGTTAATTTACCCCAATTCGGGATAAGAATTAGTTAATTCTTATCCCGAATTGGCTCTAATATAAGGAAAAATGCATTCTTAAAGCGGCTAACGCGAATGCATTTTAAACCTTTCTAAAGCTAAAAACATGATTTTAAAAGATTAAAATCATGTTTTTAGCAAAATATTAATTTAACAATCAGATGCAGAGCCGCCTCAAATCTGATTGTTTCGATAATTTCACCGAATTTGGGAGAAGAATTGACAAATTCTTCTCCCAAATTCGCGTAATTTGATTATTAGAGCTTAAAATGTCCGGGTTACCAATCTTATCAATAAGTATTTTTTTGCCTTTAGTAAGTGCATTATATATTCTGCTATTTATCAACCAAAGTAGGTCAGTAAATAAGCAAGCTAAAAATAAGCAAGTTTATGCGATGTATGTCGCAGTTTTAAGCTCTATCCTAACCCTAATATCTACTATTTATTTATTAGTTCAATTTGATAATACATCAAAACTTTATCAGTTTGTAGAATGCTATAGTTGGATTCAATCTATAGGTCTTGAATTCTACATTGGAGTTGACGGAATCTCAATATTTTTTGTTGTTCTGACAAGCTTTTTAACCCTTATCTGTATTATAGCTAGCTTATTTACAGTCAAAAAATATATCAAAGAATTCTTATTTTGTTTTTTATTAATTGAGTCTTTTTGCATTGGGGCTTTTTGCTCAATGAATTTACTATTATTTTACTTATTTTTTGAAGTAATATTGATCCCTATGTATATAATTATAGGAATTTGGGGAGGCGAAAATAAAGTTTATGCTGCCGTAAAATTCTTCCTCTATACTTTTTTGGGGTCGGTATTTTTCTTATTGTCACTCATATATATTTATAGTCAAGTTCATAGTTTTAATATGCTTGATCTAAACGAATTAGTACCTTCATTAACATTACCAGTGCAGAGAGTTTTATGGTGGGCAATCTTTATAGCCTTCGCAGTGAAAGTTCCTATGCTACCGTTCCATACGTGGCTTCCTGATGCACACGTACAAGCTCCAACTGCTGGATCTGTCATTTTGGCTGGTATATTGTTAAAACTTGGGGCATATGGGTTTTTACGTGTATCATTACCAATGTTTCCAAATATATCAAAAGAATTTGCATTTTATGTATTAGTGCTGAGTATTTTTGCTGTAATATATGGTTCACTAGTAGCACTGACTCAAAGAGACATGAAAAAGATGATAGCTTATTCATCGATAGCTCATATGGGCTATGTGACTGGAGGAATTTTTAGCTTAACAGAATCTGGGATTAAGGGAGCCGTATATCAAATGATTAGTCATGGCACTGTGGCATCTGCTTTGTTTTTGATAATTGGTACTTTGTATGATAGATTGCATACTAAGGAGATAAATAAATATGGTGGAGTGGCAAATAAAATGCCAATACTTGCCACCTTTTTCATGATTGCCATGCTTGGCTCTATAGGTTTACCAGGCACTAGCGGTTTTATAGGAGAATTTTTAAGTTTGGTAGGTATTTATCAAGCTAATGCAGTAGCAGCTATTATAAGTAGTGTTGGCATTATTCTTGGAGCTGTTTATATGCTAAAACTTTATAAGGAAGTAATGCTAGGACAAATTACTAATAATCAGGTTGTAAGTTTTAAAGATCTATATCTCTATGAGATACTCGCAATTATGCCGCTTTGTGTAGCAATAATTTATTTAGGTTTGTTGCCAAATACAATTATGAACATACTGGATTTATCAACTCATAAAATCTTATCACAAATACCTTGTGTTGTAAAATAATTACTTAAATTAACTTAATTATTATTATTCTAGGGTGTGTCATCAATTAAGTTGACAGGAGCGTTTATTTGTTGTGTAATAGAGAAAAAATTAAGGATAAATTTTCTCTATGCGTCGATATGCTCTACGTGACGATCAATGGGATCGGATTAAAGATAAGCTACCTGGAAGGGAAGAGTCTGTTGGTGTAACAGCCAAGGATAATCGCCTATTTGTAGAAGCAGTCTTGTATCGATATAGGGCTGGTATACCTTGGAGAGACCTACCTGAACGTTTTGGAGATTTTCGAGTGATTCACCTACGTCATTCAAGGTGGAGCAAGACAGGTGTGTGGAAAAAGGTTTTTGAGATGCTGGCTGAAGATGCTGATAACGAGTATGCCATGATTGATTCAACCATTGTTAGGGCTCATCAACATAGTGCCGGTGCTAAAAAAAAGAGTTAGATGATGACCAAGCAATTGGACGAGGTAAAGGGGGGCTGAGTACTAAAATCCATGCCACATGTGACGCTCTAGGGAATCCAACGGGATTCCATCTTACCCCGGGTCAAGCTCATGATTTGCAAGGATCTGATGTTTTGATGAATGAATTGACGAAAGCGGATGCTGTACTTGCTGATAAGGCTTATGATGCCGATGTACGTATGCGAGATAAGCTGAAAGATAAGGGATGTATAGCTGTGATTCCCCCAAAGAAGAATCGTGTGAATCCAGCTAAGTATGATAAGGACCTATATAAAGCTAGGCATTTGATTGAGAACTTTTTTGCAAAATTGAAGCAATATAGAGCTATTGCAACACGATATGACAAAACATCTCAGAACTTTTTGGGTGCTGTTTATATGGCTTCCATGGTAATTTGGCTCAATTGATGACACACCCTAATGATTTAACGATTTTTTTAGATATTTATAAATTAATTTTATATTATTACTTGTAAGACTCAAACAACTATGCTAGGCTCGATTAAAAATCTTCTTAACTATAGAATTAATAGGTTATACAAATGTTAAAAGACAATTTAGATTCAGAAATTATTGCTAACGAATTAAATGTTGAAACAGAAAAAATTGAAGAAACAGAAGAAGAAAGAGAAAACCGCTTGGATCGTGAAGAATCAGCTAGAAAATTAAAGGCAATTATATTTGTCGTCATCCCACTTTTGGTCGGGTTTCTAACGTTTACTTATTTTTTTCTTAACTCAATAGAGGAGAAAAGTAAGCTTTTGAAACAAGAACAGTCAAATCAACAGTTAGATCGACAGACTGATCAAAATACCCAAACAAAAACCAAGTAAAAGATAATTTCACATGCTCTGTTGAATATAGGGGTATTATATCCTAGTTCAACATTCCATGTAGTGCAGGGGCTGTCCTTGCAAGCAAGGCGTTGTTACGTGTATACTCGAATGATCCTACGAATTGGATTTGAAAATGAGGGGCGAGTGAGCGAAGCGTACATTTAACGCGAATTGGGGTATTTAGTCACACTACTGGACAAAAATGAAAAATGGTTAGAACAACTATATTAGTTTAAGCTCAGTTCGATATAAGCACCAAACAAAATGCTAAGCATTATGTAAAAACATAAACAAACTGTTGGTGGTGAGCTATGGTAAAAATAAAACCTTCTTTCAAACCAGTTTGTTAGGAGCCTACACTTGATACGCTTCGCGGTCAAGTTTATAATGGAATAAACTGACGCAATACCTTAAAATTAGAACCGGATCTGTACAAGAGTTATGGTCGATAAGCTCAATGGTGTTTTCTGTACCCGATTAGGAGCGTGACTTTGGAGGATGGTGTTTTGTACATTGATGGATCAGACATTGATACCTCGTTTGGAAGAGTATAATTTTTTAAATCCCTCTGACTTGTAGCAGGTTCATGTTAAGATTAATGTGCAACTATACTATAAGGAGGATTTATTATGAACAATGATAATAATACCAATACATTACAAATTATCAATCCTGATGCTGCTGGAATTGATATAGGATCAAAATCACATTATGTTTGTGTTCCACAAGATCGGGACAAAGAATATGTAAGAAGATTCGGGAGTTTTACTGATGACTTGCATAAGATTGCTGATTGGCTAAAAAAATGTGGTATTAAAACTATTGCCATGGAATCAACTAGTGTATATTGGATACCAGTATACCAAATACTCGAACAAAGAGGTTTTGAAGTATATCTAGTCAATGCTAAATATGTAAAAAATGTTCCTGGTCGTAAAAGTGATGTACAAGACGCCCAATGGTTACAAAAATTACATAGTTGTGGTTTATTACAGTCATCATTCAGACCTGAAGATAGTGTTTGTGTACTAAGAAGTTATATACGTCAAAGAGAGCGTCTGATCAAAAACTCTACAACGCATGTATTTCGTATGCAGAAAGCTTTAACAGAGATGAATATGCAACTACGTAATGTAATTACCGACATCACAGGTACAACAGGTATGGCAATTATCAGAGCGATTATAGGTGGTGAGCGTGATCCAGTAAAATTGGCAAAATTTAGAGATTACCGAATCAAAAGTAGTGAAGAAACTATAATTAAGTCACTACAAGGTGATTATCGCAAGGAACATCTCTTTGTGTTGAAGCAGGAGTTTGAATTATACATGGGTTATCTAAAAAAAAATTGAAGAGATTGATATTGAAATAGAAGGACATTATAAAGATTTTGAACCCAAAGGGAATGAAGTAATAAAAGATGACTCAAAAAGAGCCGGTAGCAACAGACCTAAATTTAATCTTAAGCAGGAACTCTATAACATGACTGGTCTTGACTTTAGTACAATACCAGGACTTAATGTACTAACTATCCAAACAATTATATCTGAAGTCGGTACAGATATGTCGCAATGGAAGTCAGAAAACCACTTTGCTTCATGGTTGGGTTTAAGCCCTGCTAATAAAATAACTGGTGAAAAAGTCTTTAGTACTAGAACTCGAAAAGTAATCAACAGAGCTTCCACTGCTTTCAGAATTGCAGCTGCCGCAGCAGGTAAAACCAAAACCGCTATTGGATCATTTATGCGTAGAATAAAAATCAGTAAAGGAACTCCAAAAGCTATCACAGCAACTGCCAGGAAAATAGCTTGCTTATTTTATAGGTTGTTGAAATTTGGACAAGTATATGTTGAGCAAGGTATAAGCAATTATGAACAAAAATACAAGAGCAAATTAGTACAGGCTCTTGAAAAACGTGCAAAAGAATTAGGATTTACTTTAACAGCAGAAAATACTGAAAATCAATATGTTATGTAGCAGTTTGTTGGAAGAATTAATAATTCTTATATCGAACTGGCTTTGTTATAAGGAAAAATGCACTCTTGAAGCGGCTGACGCGAGTGCATTTTAACTTTTTTCATCATTCAATATGTGATTTTAATAATTAAAATCACATATTGAATGGAGTGTTATATTTTAACAATCAGGTGGGCAGCCGCTTCAAACCTGATTGTTTCTATATATAACATGAAAGTTCGATGTAACTTGTCACATCGAATTCGGGTTAAATTAAATCTGATATCATGTACTCTTAAGGTATTAATAGGTAGTAGAAGACAGCTAGTAAATAATAAGCAACAAATTATAGGCACGATACGTGGATTATTAAAAATATATGGTATAAAGTTAGGTAGTAAGTCGAAACTGAAAGATTTTGTAAATAAGATACGAGAAGAGATAAAGTTAATAGATGAGATAAGCCGGAATTCAATCGAAGCTTTAATTAGCAGCTTAGAAGCATTGGAATTATCAATAGTAAAGTTAGATAAAATGCCTCAGTACACGACATAAAGGTTAACAAAAAATTAATGTCTTGCAAAACGTAATAATTATAATATAAAAATAGAAAATTACTAAGTAATATTTAACTATTAAGTTGGTGATAGCTCAATTAATGATATATTTTGTACTATTATATACTTTTTCTTGGTTATTAATTTTTTGTTAACCTTTATGTCATGTACTGAGATAAAATGCTAGTTATTGAAGGTAAGAAAGATGCGGATTGTAAATTACTGACAACTGTTCCTAGGGTAGGAATTATAACAGCGATGACTTATAAAGCAACATTGGATGATGCTAGGAGATTTGAGGAATCAAGTGCTGTAGGTGCATATATGGGGTTAACACCAAGACAATATGCTTCAGGAGAAAATAAGGCACAAGCCTATCTTACCTTTCGGAAGCCGGATGCGGTAGCTCTGCATGTCCGGTTCTGAGAAGAAACCTAATTAAGTGATTGGTTAGGTCTACTCACAAGCTAATATATATGCGAGTAAGGAAAGCCAAAAAGCCAGTGGGTAACAGTTGGAGAATGGATGAAACTTATATTAAACTAAACGGTAAATGGGTATATCTTTACAGAGTAGTTGATTCATTAGGAGCTACTATAACCTCAGTTCGACGTAAGGAGCAATTTTTGGGTTTTTAATTTATTAAGCTTTATTGCTGGTTTGCGTGGCTTGAAGCAATAAGCTATAAGTCCTGAGATTATGTTGGACTTCGATGCCTTGAATGCTCAATTTGGCAGCAATTTTTTAACTGATCTATTACAGTCTCTACGATAACCCTTTTACCTAAAAAGAACTCCTGAATCTCTGTCATTATACGTGCTTTCATGTTCTTTCTTACTTTGGTAAATATATATACTGCTTGCTTTTTAAGCTGCTTAATAATAGGCTGTCCTAAATACCCCTTATCAGCAAATAGCCAACCTTGCAATTTTTTCATCAACTTTGCTACAGGAAAACGATCATCAACATTTGCAGCTGTTATTTTACAAGCCATTAACTCGCCTTCATTATTAATTGTCAAGTGAAGTTTTAAGCCAAAAAACCACCCCATTGAGTTTTTACCTTTTGTTGCTATGCCCTTAAAGACCTTGTGCCTTTTTTCTCTTTTTATATGACAAACATCTAGTGTTATTGAATCTGCAAAATATATTCCTGTTTCTTTACCGGTAATACCATGTAAAAAAATAGTAACTTTAATTCTATAAAATAAGCAAGCTATCTTTCTAGCACTTGCCGTAATAGCTTTAGGAACTCCTTTACTGATTTTTATTCTACGCATAAATGATCCAATGGCAGTGTTGGTTTTACCTGCTGCTGCCGCCGCAATCCTGAAAGCAGTAGAAGCTCTGTTTATTACTTTTCTGCTTTTAGTACTAAAAACTTTTTCACCAGTGATTTTATTAGCAGGACTTAAACCCAGCCATGAAGAAAAATGGTTTTCTGACTTCCATTGCGACATATCCGTGCCGACTTCAGATATGATTGTTTGGATAGTCAATACATTAAGACTAGGTATGTAATAAACCACAACTATGTAGTTTTTGTAACCATTGTGAATCTTGCACATCACTTTTGCGTCCAAGAACATTTTTTACATATTTAGCATTCACTAAATACACTTCAAACCCCCTTTGTTCAAGTATTTGAAATACTGGTATCCAATACACACCGGTTGACTCCATAGCTATAGTTTTAATACCGCATTTCTTTAGCCAATCTGCCATTTTATGTAAGTCATCAGTAAAACTGCTAAATTTTCTTACACATTCTTTATCCCGATCTTGAGGAACACAAACATAATGTACCCTTGATCCTATATCAATTCCAGCTGCATTAGGATTGATAACTTGTAATGTATTATCATCATTGTTCATAATAAAACCCTCCTTGTAGTATAGTTGCACATTAATCTTCGTTGTGAACCTGCTACAAGTCAGAGGGGGATAAAAATTATACTCTTCCAAACGAGGTATCAATATCTGATCCATCAATGTACAACGCTCCTAATCGGGTACTAAAGATGCCATTGAGTGTACCGACCATAACTCTTGTAACAGCTTCATCGCTCATTTTAAAGCATCTTGCTTGTTTCTTCCATTATGAACTTGTTCGCTCGGTATCAAGTGTTAGCTCCGAACAAACTGGTTTGAAAGAAGGTTTTATTTTTACCATAGCTCACCACCAACAGTTTGTTTATGTTTTTACATAATGCACAGCATTTTGTTTGGTGCTTATATCGAACTGAGGTTATATAGCAAAAATGGCAAAAGTTTCTAGACAAACTCTTTATAACTGGCAAGCAGAGTTAGCATAACTATATAACGTTTATTAATCGATTTAAGTTACATTATTTGTAAGCACTATCATGGTCTGTATGCAATGTTAATAAGCATAAGTAAGATTCTTCTCTTAATGCTAAAGCTCTATATTTTTGTGAGAATCTAAGTCGCAATTAATCTTAGCCAAAAACTCTCCTTGATTGCTGGAATTTGTGTTTATGATTGCAAGCCTATACAGCTATAGTAACCACTTCACTCAAATCCTTTGACTTCCCTTGGTTTTCTTGTCAATAAAAACTTATGGGTAATAGTAAGCCCTTAATGCTATAGCAATAGCCTTACCTATCCCCCTTGTTCCCCCTGTAACTACTGCTAATTTTGACATAATATCTATAACTCGTCTACAGCTTCAACAGATTCTACCTCGGGTATAAAATGTTTAAGCATTGATTCAATACCATTTTTTAAAGTAATAGCTGAACTAGGACATCCCCTGCAGGCTCCATGAAGCTCTAATTTTACCACTCCATTTTCAAATCCTCGATATATTATATCACCTCCATCCATGGCGACCGAAGGACGTACACGTGTTTCAATAATTTCTACAATCTGTTGTTCGATTTCAGACATCTCATCAGAATTATTTATGGCAGATCGAGCATTTTCCCCATCAAAAACAGTAAAACCAGCAGTAAAATGATCCATAATAACCATCAAAATTTCAGGTTTTAAAATTAGCCAATCACTTTTTTCTTCTTTAGTAATAGTAATAAAATCACTACCAAAAAATACAGATTTTACGTTATTTATACTAAATAATTGCACTACTAGCCTGCTTTTACCTTTTGCCTCATCAAGATTACTAAAATGAATCGGCTCGTTAGGGCTAACAGGTATGTTAGGGAAAAATTTTATCGCATTAGGATTAGGAGTAATTTCAGTTTGAATAAACATATACTTTTTCCTCGATAAAAAGAATGGTCTTGATAAAAATGAATGGTACCCGCGGCCAGACTTGAACTGGCAAGGGTTTGCACCCCACGGATTTTAAGTCCGTTATGTCTACCATTCCATCACGCGGGCAAGGTCAGGTTATTTTAGACTATATGAAGATTGCACAGACTAATAAAAAAAACGTTAAAAAGCAAGTATTTTTACATAAAAATCTCACTTTGTAAGAATAAATATTCTTATACCGAACTTAATACTACATTTGTAGTATTAAGCTTATTATAACCTCAAGTATTGATGTAATAAATTAATAGTAGGCTCAAGTAATCATTGCCATTAGGGCTGATGTCACCCCTGCCGCCATTATATGTCATCCCAGCGAAAGCTGGGATCTAAAACTATATAACATACTTTCTATGCTATTTCTTTAGATCCCTGCCTACGCAGGGGTGACATCCGAAAGAGCAGGGATTGGACACCTAGGCTATTAAACCAATGTCTTACATCAATACTTGAGGTTATTATAGCATATATTTTTTAGGTACTAATAGACTTTTGAAAATTTATTAAAATATCCATTTATTAAATTTATAATAGTTGTATTTTAGTAAATTTAAACTATTAATTGTTATTTGAGTGAAAACAACAACCATATTTATACTCCTGTTTATAATTTCTGTAACAAACAAGATTTATGCATCAGCTTGGTTAATTGACTCAGGCAAGTACAAATATACGGTTACTGCTAGCAATATTGATAAAAATTCTAAAAATATTAAACAAGTAAGAGCCAATCTTTTTCTACAAATTCAGTGTAAATTGGCATATTTAAAAGATCGTATTAAGTTGGTTAATAATTCATCGGCTCTTTATAATAAGTTATTTAGGCAAATTCAATTTTTAGAGCGTAGATCTAAAGAAATATCCTCATACCAAGATGAATTAATGCGAATTTTTGCTATCGAATATGGAATTAATAAAAACCAAAATTTAGGAATTCAATTACTTTATAAAGAAAATAAATTCCAGGGAAGTAATGACATGAACTACCTGTCTAATAATAAAGAAATTGGGATATTTTATAAAATTAAGCTCTTTCAGAACACTAATAGGATAGTCTCAGTTCAGCCAAGAATATACATGACCAAAGATGGTTGCCAGCAGCAATTTTCTTATGAATTATTATTGCTATCAGCATTTTCCAAAAAAATTCGTACAATTTCAGTATTTGCTGAAAGTGTTTTTAGTTTTGGGCAAGCCCTAAATAACCCATATACAAGAAGAAGTCATTATAGTTTTTCAATATCTGAAGGCATTGAATTTCAAAATGGCATTATGTTAGTAGACTTTACCAAATATTATACTAGGAGAAATTACGGTTCTATTTATAATAGAACTTTATACAAGCAACTTTCAATTGCAAAAAAGATTAGATTTGGTAATCTAAAGAAGAATAGCCTAACAACACAAATAGGGTATTTTTGTGATAAAAGCCTAATTAATAAACATTATAAAATATCAGGAGTAATATTTTCCATATGGATGGATGTATAAAAAATATTAATAGAGAATTTTTAGATATTCTACTAAAAGAACAACTACTTACGGATTTACAAATATCTCACGTTAAGTTCAAATTAATTGAGAGTACTGGTGAGAATGATTTTTTTAACGTGATAATTGCAGAAGGAATTATTAATAATGAGATGGTTATAGATATTTTGTATAAAAATAAATTATTGCCTCTATTGAATGTGCAAGAAACACAGGTTAAAATTTGCGATTATGCAAAAATTGATCAATATGTAGAAAATGGTTATTTCATTTATGAAAACGATAAAAGCAATAAAGTGCTTGCTATAAATGATCTAGCTTATTTAAGGAAGTTATCAACAATACATTATAATGTACAGATAATGTACAGATTAATTTGGTCAGAAAGAATGACTTCTATCAGCTACTTGAACAAAATTTTAGCCATTTGAATATAATCAAATCCAAATATTTTCTTGAATTTATCTCAGTATACATGGTAGCAAAAAATATCAATTACACTAAGTCAATCATCATATTTTTTGTGATATATTTTGGAATATTGTTTAATTTTAAACCTCTTTTTCATGTGATTAACATTATTTGCTATTTTGCACAAAATATTTTAAAAATTATGCTATTTAACCAAGCTGTCATTGTACAAAATACAGTGTTTAAAAGTAGTGATATCTCCATTTTAAAAAATGATTCTCTACCTATTTACACTATTTTACTTCCATTATATACTGCTCGTAAATGAAGAGTTGGTAGACGAAGATCAAAATCAACAAGTGCTAGGAGTGTCCAAGCCGAGGAGCACAGCGTACATTAGTACGTGAGCACCGCAGGTCTTGGACAACAACAACGCAATTGTTGATTTTCATCGAGTATATAAAGAATCAAGCAAACTAAAGTCAATTATTAATTATGTCTCTAATATTAATTATCCTAAACATAAATTAGATGTCAAAATCATTATTGAAGCAGATGATTATTTGATGATCAAGGAAAGTATCCTATATGAATTACCTTCTTATATACATTTGCTTAAAGTACCTTTTAGTTTACCTAGGACTAAACCTAAAGCCCTTAATTATGCCATGCAATATTGCAGAGGAAAATATGTAGTAATATATGATGCAGAAGATAGGCCTGATGCTGATCAACTCCTTAAAGCAGTAATAGCCTTTGATGAATTACCGAAAGAATATGTTTGTTTGCAGGCTAAACTTAACTTCTATAATGAGAATGAAAATTTACTCACTAAACTTTTTAGCATAGAATATTGTTTATGGTTTAAATATCTTCTGAAGGGTTTAAGCTTGATGGACTTACCAGTAACTCTTGGAGGAACTAGCAATCATTTTAAGGTTGACGCCTTACAAAAAATAGGTTTTTGGGACGCTTATAATGTTACTGAGGATGCTGATTTAGGAATTAGATTATATTCTTTTGGTGATAAAGTTCATATGATAGATTCTTATACTTTAGAGGAATCGCCTATAGATCTTATAAGTTGGATAAATCAAAGATCTCGTTGGATAAAAGGATTTATCCAAACATTTTTGGTATTTCTTGCCCAAAAAGACAAATATAAAAGGTTTAAATTTTATCAAATAACTACTATTTTCATTTTTATTGGTTTTTCTTCTTATGGTTTTTGTTGTTTACCATTTCTAATGCTAACTATTAAAATTAATACATTCGCTATAATTAATTATTTATGGATAATTAACAGTTTTTTTGCTTTTTCATACCTTTACGGAAGTGCTTTTTTTATTTTACTGACTAAAAAAGGTAAGATAACTAATTTTCGAGTATTAGATATTGCTGCCTTGTTTGTGTGGCCTCTATATTTTCTACTATACTGCTCGTAAATGAAGAGTTGGTAGACGAAGATCAAAATCAACAAGTGCTAGGAGTGTCCAAGCCGAGGAACACAGCGTACATTAGTACGTGAGCACCGCAGGTCTTGGACAACGACAACGCAATTGTTGATTTTCATCGAGTATACATACGATAGCAAGTTATAAGGCGATTTGGGAGATTATTTTCATGCCTTTCAAATGGGATAAAACTCAGCATGGGATTAGTACTCTAGACCTTGAATAAATCAGGGTAAATTACCGGTGAACATCAGAACGCTTGATACTAACACCACCCAAAATAAAGTAAAAGGTAAAAATACTTTCCAACCTAAACGCATTAATTGGTCGTAACGATATCTAGGTAATGTTGCTCTTATCCATAAAAAACAAAATAATAAAAACCCGGTTTTTAGTATAAACCAAATAAAACCTGGCTCAAAATTTAAGACTTTAATGCCAAAAGGTGGCAAATAGCCACCTAAGAAAAATGTGGTGGTCATACCGCTAGCTAGAATCATATTAGCGTACTCACCAAGAAAAAATAATGCAAATCCCATAGAAGAATATTCAACATTATAACCAGCAACTAGCTCAGACTCAGCTTCTGATAAATCAAAAGGCAATCTGTTCGTTTCTACAAGTACTGATATGAAGAATATTACTGCCATAGGTAACAACATCAAATCAACCCACCAAGGAAATAATCTTTGTCTTTCTATGATTTCTGAAAGATTAAGAGTACCCGTTGTTAAAAGTACAGTAACAATCACCAACCCTATAGATACTTCGTATGAAATCATCTGAGCTGACGAGCGAACAGCCCCAAGGAAAGCATATTTCGAATTACTTGCCCAGCCCGCTATGATTATACCATAAACAGCTAACGATGAGATTGCCATAATATATAAAACACCAACATTTATGTCTGCTAGTACAAGTTTCTTATCAAAAGGTATTACCGCCCAACCAATTAAACTAAGTATAAGGGTAATCATAGGTGCTAGGGTGAATAATATTTTATCAGCTTGGTTTGGTATAATTGTTTCTTTAAATAATAGTTTTACTGCATCGGCAATTGGTTGCAATAACCCAAAAAGTCCTACTACATTTGGACCTTTTCGGAGTTGCATTAGCCCTATTACTCTTCGTTCAGCATAGGTAAGGTAAGCTACGCACAGCAAAAGAGGAATAGTGATAGATAAAACTTTCAAAGCTACAATAATTAATGGCAATAGATATTGTTGAAAGAACGATGTCATGCAACTTTGTCCCTTTCTTGCTTTGACTCCACACATTTTGCCATAGTAACAGATGCTCTACTAATCGAGTCTGTCATATAATAATTTATAGGTTTAGTCACTATATCAGATTTAAGTAAATTATCGAGGGAGGTAAATTTTATAAAATCACAGCTCATTATCTCAGAAATATTGGCAAATACCGGGAATTCTGCAGCCAACCTAGTTCTTATTTCATCTAAATTATTCATGCTAAGATTTAGCCCTAAACTATTAGCTAGATTCTTTATAATAACCCAATCTTCTTTCGCTTGTCCTACTGGATGAGTTGCGGCTTTACCATATTGAGGCCTTCCTTCAAAATTTACGTAAGTGGCATCTTTTTCTGTATAGCTACTAGCAGGAAAGATTACATCTGCTACATTTGCTCCATTATCACCGTGATGTCCTTGATATACTACAAAAGATGATTTTATTTTGTTCATATCAATTTCATCACTGCCTAGTAAATATACAAACTTAATCTCACCCCTTTCTGCCTTCTGTAAAATTTCAGAAACTCCATTACCGCCGTTTTGAGGACTAAAGCCTATGTCTAAACTACCGACCATTGACGCATGATTATGCAGTATATTAAAACCATTCCAATCATCTCTAACTATCTTATATTTATCAACCATTTGGTGAATGAGTGCCAAAATAGCATAACCATCATCCCGAGAATATACACCATCACCAATAATTATAACTGGATTTTTTGCATGTTCTAATTCCTTAGCAAACTGATGTTCCTTTGATATTATTGCCTTAATTATGTCAGGGCTAGCCCCTAATTCATTTATATAATAAGTTTGGTTAGTAATATTGCCAATTCGAGCTACTTTTAGCTTTCCCTCTCTTTGCAATATGCCAATACGAGCATTCA
Source organism: Candidatus Tisiphia endosymbiont of Ditula angustiorana (assembly GCF_964026425.1). Taxonomy (NCBI): domain Bacteria; kingdom Pseudomonadati; phylum Pseudomonadota; class Alphaproteobacteria; order Rickettsiales; family Rickettsiaceae; genus Candidatus Tisiphia; species Candidatus Tisiphia endosymbiont of Ditula angustiorana. The sequence continues at coordinate 933,489 of NZ_OZ032143.1, read as the reverse complement.
GGACAGGTGCTACTTGTCTGATATTTGTACCAATTAACAAAGCTAGATCAGCTTCTTTAAGTCTAGAAATTGTTGTGTTAAATAGATAGTTCCCCCTACTAGATTGGTCTATTTTATAATTAAACTGGTTGCTGTCAAAATTGTTACATCCAAGTTTCTGTAATAATGTTTTCAATAAAAACATTGATTCGGTGCATGCTAGCGTTCCAGCTATTGCTGCAATCTGGTCACCGGCTTGATCGCCAGCAAGAGACTCTAATTTTTGTGCTACTAATGCAATAGCATCATTCCAAGAGGCTGTGACTAATTTACCGTTTTTCCTGATATATGGGGAATCTAACCTTTGATATTTCAAACCATCATAAGCAAATCTTGCTTTATCTGATATCCATTCTTCGTTGATATCGTCATTAACCCTTGGTAATATCCTCATTACTTCAGATCCCCTACTATCAACCCTTATATTGCAACCTTGTGCATCCAATACATCTATTGACTCAGTCTTTGTTAGTTCCCAACTACGAGCTTTAAAAGAATAAGGCTTGGAATTTAATGCTCCGACTGGGCAAATATCTATAATATTGCCTGATAACTCCGATTCAAGACTACGTTCAAGATACGAGGTTACCTCCATATGCTCTCCCCTGTAAAGAGTTCCTATTTCCTCAACTCCAGCAATATCAGTGGCAAACCTTATACATCTAGTACATTGTATGCATCTAGTCATATGGGTCTTAATCAAAGGTCCCATATATTTATCTTTGACCGTTCTTTTATTCTCCGAAAATCTAGAACTTGCTTTACCATATTTAAAGGCTTGATCCTGTAAATCACACTCACCTCCTTGATCACAAATAGGACAATCTAGGGGGTGATTAATCAATAGAAATTCCATCACTCCTTCACGAGCCTTTTTAACACCTATGGTATTAGTATGGATAACCATACCTGAAGAGACAGGCATAGCACAAGAAGCAATGGGTTTGGGAGATTTTTCCATCTCCACCAAGCACATACGGCAATTACCGGCAATCTTCAAACGTTCATGAAAACAAAAATGTGGGATTTCTATACCAAGCTTGTTGCAGGCACGAAATACGGTCGTGCCTTCCTCTACTTCGACTTCAGTACCATCTATAGTAAGTTTTATCATTATATATTGTAGTTTTATATTACGTCGAAATTATACCACATTATATGTTACTCACTAATATAAATTTCCCAATTTTGCAAAATTAACTAACAAAAAAGGTGCTATCCCTACGAAAGTAGAGATAACACCTTTATAACAGGCTAACAACTAAACGAATCTATGACCCACATGTACCAGTAGTAGTAGCTACCATGTTTATAATTTCGGGAGCCTTAAATAATATTACAATACCAGTCACAATAACCAATGCAACTTCCCATTTTAATTGACCTCTAAGAGTTTGAATCCCTAGAACCACTACACCAATAATCGCTATGCCACGAGCCGTATTGCCACGGAATATTTTGATCATGTTACACAACGAATCACCTACTGGATCAGCACCAGTACCACCACCAGTACCAGTACCACCAGCAAAAGCATCCGGTGCTGCAATAATTAGAGCAATGCTACAAAGGATAAACAGCAAACGCCACACAAAATCATTATCAAACTGTTCAGAATAGGACCTACAAATATTCATATTTTACCTCGTTAACGAATTGTTTTAGACATGTGGATGATTCTATACTGTACATTTTTACAGTTCAAGGATTAATATAGGGTGATCGTAATCTAATGAGATAATTGCTGGAAAAGAAAGGTTTACGTGGTGTTTTAGTCACAATTTTTGCAAGTCTAGTTAATAGTCCCGATGCCATCCTTGCCCCTTCGAATGTCATCCCTACGAAGGCAGATATAGTTAAGCCCATAAGATTAGGTGACAAAGAACATAACAATTGTAAATTGTCATTCCCGCGTAGGCGGGAATCTAGATACCTGCTTTCGCAGGTATGACACAAAATTTGTATCACCTAATTCAATAGGTTTGACTATATCTAGATTCCCGCCTTCGCGGGAATGACATGTAAGACATTGGTTTAACAACCCCGATGTCACCCCTGCGTAGGCAGGGGTCTAAAAATGTTTTAATAAGCTTTTGGCTATTTTTTTAGATTCCGCACCGAAGCAGGAATGACATAAACCCTCTACGATGTCACCCCTGCGTAGGCAGATATCTAGATTCCCGCTTTCGCGGGAATGACATCTTCTCAGCTTCTTTTCATGACTTTTAAACTGTCCTGAATTATATAACTCAAAAACTTGATTATCGAGTGCAAGGTCTTTTGTTTATCTTACTTTACCCATGCTAGCTTTTGGTATAGGTTTTACTGCTATAGGTTCTAACAATATTTCTTTAATTTTTAGGCTTTCAGAGACAACCTTTTCTGTTTCATCTATCTTAGCCAATTTTTCAGGAGTAATTTTATTCATCAAATGCTTCGATAAACTAGGGAGTCCTATTTTTTCACAAAAATTTGCTACCTTATAACATATCTTCTCTACATTAGTTAAATTAGGGGTCGTTATTTCCATTAATCGAGCTGTTTCTTCAATATTCTTGTCATAATTTAGATCTTCCTTTATTTTATTAACATCCTCATCAGTAAGGTACTTTTCTTTTTTAAGATGGGTCAATAATTTGTCATAAAAATGCTCTAGTTTTTCTATGGTAATCTCTTTACTTGCTGTTACTGTTTCTTTTATGAAATCCTCAACTTTCTTTCCAAGAGATTCAAGACGTTTTTCTATATCTGCAACATATTCTGTTGGGTTCAAACTTGTTACACTCTTTTGAACCTTCGGCACCGAGACTTCTACCTCGTGCCATTTACCATCTACACTCTTTTGCCATTGTTGTTCTTGAACAGTTGTTGTTACAGGTTGAGCAGGAACTTTAATTTGATAATCATGTTCGCTAGCCCACTGTAAAGCACTTTTTCCTTCAATTTGAATATTATGGTGAGCTGCATAGGCTACTGGGTCTTTAATAGGAGATTTAGCAAAAGTTTCTAACCACTGACCGTTTTTAAATTCAGGAGATACATTGCTAAATTTAGCCACTATGTTTGCTGCTCTTGCTACCTCTTTCATATTATTGAGATTTTCTTTTATGTTTTTTTTATAAATTGTTCTTAGTTCATCAAAATTATTAATATGCTGGTATTGAAATTTATTGCCTTCAAATCTAGTTATTGCACCAAGACCTTTTGGATCAAATTTTACTTTTTGCAATTCATCAATTTTTTGATCAATTATAGCATCTATTTGCTGATCATTTAACTGATTGGTCATTTGTGCTAATGCTTTACTATATTTCTCAATGTTAAACGATAAATTACCTGCCTTAATAGCTTCAGTATAGTTAACTTGATCATGTGAAAACATTTCATGTGTTGCCTCAACCATAGCACCAAAATCTTGGTGAAAAGTTATAAAAGATTTACCATGATCTATTTTAGTTATAGTTTTACCATCCTGTACCATCAAATTACCGGTATGGTAATCTCCATCTCCTAAAATATGACAAGCAGCAATAACCTTTTCAAATCCTTCTAATTTTTTTAATTTTTGATCATTTGCTCCAACGCTAGTAGCATAAGTACCCTTAGCAAATTCTGCAAGTTGTACCACATTATCAAAGAATTTAGAACGCACATAAAGTACATTTTTAATTCCATCAGGTATGACCATCTCCTCTTTAGGGGCACGGTCATACAATAAAAACTGATACATGGAAGAAGCTATTAACTCATTCACACCGTCATTTCTATCTTTTATAGCTTGGTCTCGTTGTCGATGCACTAGAGTTAAACAATCTGCATGTCGTTTATAGAAACGTTTCAATATGAAAGTATTACCCGTTGCAGTTTCCTTAGCAATATATCCATCAGACACACCAGCTTGTTTACGCCCTTCTGCTCGGAAGTTTTCTTGCTGAGCAATGGTTTTATCACGTAGCATAGCTTCAACACGCTTCTTAGCTTCAGATTCTTCTAGCTTTTTTGGACGTGCTGGTTTAGTTTTTTTAACTAATGCATCCATAAGCGGAATATCTATTAGCTCCCTTAGTGATTGGTTTTGATCTCCAGGAAATGCTTTTTTTATTACCTTTAATGCTTCACCTACAATGTATTTAGAATGTGTAAGTTTCCGTATTTTCTTTCTATACAAATCAATATTAGACTCTGATGACTCTTGAGCAAGTGCTATCACGCTACTAGCAAGATTTTCACATTTTCTAAAAATTCTGTCATTTACAATTTGATCTTCACCATATGACTTTGTAAGTTTGATTAAAGTTGTAAATAATTGATTATGTAAAGATTGTTTAATTTCTTCTTGATTTATTGCCATAAAGATCTAATTTTTATAATTTATAATTAATTGCAGTTAATCTAAAAAAACCTTTTGTAACGGTTTGTTTGCTAAATTTTCTTCAGTTAAAAAATCCTTCTTTAAATGCGTAACCTGATTATTCAATAACCTTAATTGTAAGTAATCATTAATTGCTTGGGTAAATTCACCAAGTTTGTTCCGAAAAAAATGATCGGCTCCTTGGATAATCTTATAGTCGACAGTTATATGTTTTTGCTTAGATAATTTATCTACTAGTTCAAGCACTGATTCTTCGGATACAATACTATCATTGTCACCTTGTATTACAAAGCCAGAAATAGGGCATTGAGATAAGAAAGAAAAATCATATTTATTCACTGGCGGAGATATCGTAATAAAATTATTAATCTCTGGTCTTCTCATGATAAGTTGCATGGCTATCCATGCTCCAAAAGAAAACCCCGCTATCAAATTTAGACTGCTAGTAGGGTTGTTAAGCTGCAGCCAATCAAGTGCTGTTGCAGCATCAGTCATTTCGCCAATACCATTATCAAATTCTCCTTGGGAACGCCCAACGCCCCTAAAATTAATTCTGAGTACTGTGAACCCATTAGCTGCTAATGATTTATAGACATTGTAAACTACTTTGCTATTCATAGTGCCACCATAAAGCGGATGTGGATGTAATAATAAAGCAAGTGGAGCTTTAGGATTACTAGATTTAGTATAAAGCCCTTCGATCCGACCAGCAGGACCATTAAAAAAAACGTTAGCCATAATTATAACATATAATATATTAATTTATATCGATCACTAAGACCAAAAAATAAAATTATAACATGCCATTTTATAGATTTCAAGATAACTATATGTTAGTAATGTTACAAGACCGACTTTTAAATTCCCCTAGATATCAATTAGTATTTCCGCTAAGTTCTTATTATTCAAATTTGTACGTTTAAATAACCATGAAGAATATATTAATTATTAAACTATTAATTTATTATTTACGATTAAAACCGCTTTGGCACAACCATTGTCAATTAATAGCATATATCAACATTTATTGATAACATATCCAAGTTACAACAATATTACCTATAATAAACCTTCAACCAATTATTTAATACCAAATAATTGGTTACTGCAAACGCCAAATATTTGGGGTGCTACTTTAGAAGAATATGGAGAAGGGCTTACGCCAGTTGGAGATAACGTGATAGATGCACAATTTTTCGTCCCAATATGCCATACTCAATCAGATTGCCGTGGACTCAGTACTTGTCGAACTGCTGATTTTACTTTAGATAATAGAAAATTATGTTTAACAAATGCATATAATGTGTTAGACACTATGTATAACACAATTATTAATGCTTCTACATCTGTAGATATTACAACTCTTGGTAGAGATTGCTTTAGTTCAGGAGCATTTACTGCTATGTTGAAAAATGCTATCATAACGCTAGGTAAAAAAAGCATTAATTCGCCTCATCTTATAACTATACGCTTATTATATGGTACGTATAAAGAAGTCCCACCTGAATGGGTGAAAAGCTATTTAAATAATATTATTTCTAAATTACCAGCCAATAATAAACTAATTATATCAATTGCTAATATTAGGTCATGTACATTTAAATCCAATTGTGGGAATCAAGAGAAACAACATGATATCTCTCTTGATTTCTCTTGGAATCATGGCAAAATTATTGAGGTGGATGGTAATACATTAATCACTGGTGGAGAAAATTTATTTGGTCAGGATTACACTCAAGCAGAGCCAGTTAATGATGCAAATATTAAAATATTTGGACCTGTTGTAAATGGGGCAACAACTTATGCTAATATATTATGGAAATATGTCCAACATCATCGAGATATCCTCGTGAATCATTGTTATACATATAAGAGAGGTAATATTTCAACAAAATGTGCTAAAGCTATTTCCTTAAATAACGAATTTAATATTAATAGTTCATTACCTGTACAGGCAATGTTTATTAGTAAATTGAACAATGGAGTTGGCATTGGCGATGATGCTGATCAATCAGAAATTGCAAGGGTATTTGCTCTAAAAAATGCTACTCGCTCTATCAAAATTAGCCAACAAGCCCTATTTAATAAAGGTGGGGATGACCCACTGGCAAATAAAGTTCTACAACCAATTAATACTATTAATGGTAATATTATCCAAGCAATAGCACATGCTATACATAATAATGCAGTAGATACATATATAGTGACCAGCAACTTATTCAGATTTAATTACTCAGATCATGTAGATTTACAATATTTATATGATTATATACTTAATATAATAGTTTCTGATTATCATGTTGAGAGTAAAATAGCCGAACAAGAATTAAAACAGCATCTCCATCTTGCTTATATAAGTTATAATCATATTATTAATACCAATGCAAGAAGCCATAATAAGTTTTGGATAGTAGATGATAAAGTTTTTTATTTTGGTAGTCATAATTTTTACCCAACATCATTACAACAATTTGGCATCATTGTAGATAGTATGGAAGCTAGTAAAATATTATTAGAAACCTATTGGAATCCTATGTGGGAATATTCTGCTAAATATAACTTCAATTCGATGTAACAAGTTAATACTAGGCTTAGTATCATTCTCTGTTTATGGTTGATGTTACCCCTGATTCCCCTTCGATGTTACCCCAGCCTTTGCTGGGAGGACATCGAAGGTGTAGGGATGACACCCTAGACTATTAAACCGATGTCTTACATCGAACTCAGGTTCAGGTTACATTAATGCTATACAAACTAAGTTATTTTACAAAAAAGTTGCTAAATATTAAGATATTCTTATTATTCGCTTGACATTGCTTAACAAATATTATTCTAATAGTACCCTATAGTAAATAAATTTTCAATAATCTGTAATATAACTGGAGAGAAAAAATATGGGACGTATTAATAATGGAGATTGGGCTAATCAGCATCGGAAGACTCAGGGACAGTTTCTGAGTAAACAAGATCGTGAAGTACACTTATTCAGTAAAAAGTTGAATAATGGGGGCAAGCAACAAGATGAGACTCCGCTAGACCTGTATAATAATATATTAGAGACTGGTTCTATCCTAAATGGTGATACCAATCCTTTAAAGCAGGAAGAAGGTGTTAGGTTTATTGACGGAAGTAAGCCTCATACTCCTGCTGCAAAAGCCTTATTGCTTTTTGCTAGTGCCTTCTCTATGACTCATCCTAAGACTACCGCTCTGCCTAGGAATGGGGAGAGTATCTCAACAGATAATCAAAATGGCTTATCAAGTACGGTAAAAAATTTCACAGAGATGAGTAAGCCCCCTGTTTTTTTTGATACTATTTCTGCAACTACTCCAACTAGCCAAAACCATGACAAATCAAAAAACCCTACAAAACATAGTGAAATAAAACTGGCTAAAGAACAAAAAGTATCTGATGAGCATGAACAATCACAATTAAATGATGACCAATCTATGGTAAAACGTTCAGCAGGTACTGGTTATATTGTAATAAATAATAATGAGTTAATTTTCGGCCATATTCCTCTAAATACAAAAATTCTCAAACAAAAACTCAAAGAAAATAGTAATATTACTAAATTACATCTATGGAATGTATGGGGTGTTGGGAGTAAAGCACAAGAGATTGGAAAAAATCTCAAAGGTACTAATGTTGAAGAATTAAGTCTAGAATCTAACAGTATAACTGATGAAGGGGCAATAGATCTTATAAAATCACTTAAAGAAGGTGATACTAAGGTTAAGGTATTAAATTTAGCACATAACAATATAAGCAACAAAGGGGCAGAAGATCTTATACCAGAACTTACAGATACTCAGATTATTGAAGTAGACCTAACGGGCAACAAAGATATAGAACCTGAGACATTACAAAAAATCTCCAAGGTACTAGAACACAATAGAGATGAAGACACTTATTCAGACGAAATTGATGACCAAATAGAAATTATTGATATTGACTCCAATACTTATACTACTGAGGAAGAGCCTGCTACTTCTAAAGATATATCCCATACTGGCAAGCGAGAGAAGCGTGATATTCATACTACTAATGAGCCTACTTCTTCCCCTACTGAAGATACTGTTACTGAGAAAGATCTTACTACTTCTATTCCGGCGGGGTCTAGTACTAGTACGGTAAAGTATACTACTGATTCTGTTACAGTAGGGTCTACTCCTCAAGAAACTACTATTCTTAAGGAAGAACCTACTCCTACTACCATGAAGTCTACTGTTCCTACTACGGATGGGTCTAGTACTACTATGACAGAGTCTATTGCTTTCTCCACTGAAGATTCGACTACTACTAAAGAGATTATTACTTCCGCTATCGTAAAGTCTACTGTTCCTACTACGAGGGAGTCTAGTACTACTACAATGAGGGCTACTACTTCCTCCACTGAATATCCGACTACTACTGAGCAAGAGATTAGTAGTCCTATTACCGTAAAGTCTACTGTTCCTACTACGGATGGGTCTAGTACTACTACGACAGAGTCTATTGTTTTCTCCACTGAAGATTCGACTACTACTAAAGAGATTATTATTTCCACTATCGTAAAGTCTACTGTTCCTACTACGGATGGGTCTAGTACTACTACGACAGAGTCTATTGCTTTCTCCACTGAAGATTCAACTACTCCTGAGGAAACTATTTTTAAGGAAGAGGCTACTACTAAGGAATCAAATCCTAATGATCCTGCTAGTAGCACAATGTCAATAGCAGAAATCTCCGGCCTGATAGTTGGTGGTGTAGCTGCTATAGGTGTTGTTGGAACTGCTATAGGTGTTGCTAGAACTGTTATCAAGAAGTTTTGTAGTGGAGTAAGCCATTTGGGCAATGAAGCATTTGCATTAGTAGGAGTAAACTTAGACAGTCATTTAGACAATCATGAAGATACATCTTTAACAGGTAACGTTAACAACATAGATGTCTAAAACTAGGGGTAATTTCTCAATTCGATGTAAGACATCGGTTTAATAGCCTAGGTGTCAATCCCTGCCCCTTCAGATGTCATATACGATGAAACGATGTCATTCCCGCGTAGGCGGGAATCTACCGTCTTGCTAGTCAAGAAAAAAAGTAGATTATTATTCATAAATTTTATTATTTTTTACCATAGAATTTAAACAAATAATTATTTTACGCATAACGGTTACTAAAGCGACCTTTGCTTTTTTACCAGCATTAGTCATACGTTCATATAATGCCTTCATTTTGTCATTATGACGCATCGCTACTAAAGCAGCCATATACAAGCTTTTTCGAACAAAAAACCTGCCCCCTCTAATATGAGCCCCATTAGTTTTTTGACCGCTTTGGCTTGTTTTTGGGGCGAGTCCAACTAAGCTTGCAATTTCCTTATTGCTCAGCACACCAAGCTCTGGCAGTTCTATTAGCAAAACACTAGCTGTTTTTTCACCTATACCTTTATAGCTTATGAGTAAATCATTTTTTGCCTTTAAACTCTTATCTTCCTTTATAGCAGCCTTTATATCTTTTCTAATTTCCTCAAGCTGTTTTTTGCCACACTTTATCATTTTTTCGAGATATTTCTTAGCCTTCTCGGATGCAACTTTTGTTCTGCATTGATTAGCATGTATATCTTCTTCTATATTACGTTCTATGCTCCTTAGAGATTGTAATTCTTCTTGTATAACAGAAATTATTTGGTCTCCTTTCTCATCATTAGCAATAAAAGCTGCATATTTCTCAAGTAATAACGCATCCAATTTATCAGTTTTAGCAAAATGGTTACAGACCTTAGCAAAAGCGTGAACTCTATTAGGATGAGCTCTATGCACAGCAAGCCCGGCTTGTTGCAACATCCTCATAACCAAACGTTCATAACCGCCAGTAGATTCCAAAACAGTAAGCACAATATTTCGAGAAGCTATTTCTGATTTTATAAAATCAGAAATAGCTTTATCTGTATTTTTAATCTTACAATGAATATTGTTCATAGATATATCAAGCGTATTTTTTGAAACATCTATTCCCATAAATATCTTGCTTTTTTCAGTCATTTGCTTTACCTATAATTAGTGGTTGTTTTGCAAAGTTTTGATACATGATTGTAAATTCGATCTCTAAAGGATCATCCTACCGTTCGTATTATACTTTGCGATTCAAGGAAGGAGTGCACCAAGATTCCCTCGGTCTTTAAAGACCAATCTAAATTAAACGGCGTCACTCCTTCCGACCATATTAACTCCATATTGAGCTAATATTCAAGATACAATCTAAAGAAATAAACAGGAAGGGTGCTTTAGATATTCTAGATCCCGCACCAAAGCAGGGACATAATGGCGACAGGGGTGACATTGAAGGGGATCAGGGGTTGACATCACCCCTAATGACGATGATTACTTGAGCCTACTATTAATTTATTACATCGATATTTGAGGTTAGTAATAGAATTAATGTCACCCCTACGAAAGCAGGGGTCTAAAAAAACAGCATAGCAGACTACTAAACATTTCTAGTCTCTGCTTACGCAAGGGGGGCTTTGCCATAATTGTTGAAAGTTAGAAGAGGAAGGGGTTTTAAATAGGGTAACGTCATTGCGAGGAGTCGCTGAAAGCGGCGACGTGGCAATCCAGGATACGCGAAGCGTACTAGAAAAAACAGCTTTGCTGTTTACCTAGATCGCCACGGCATCTAAAGATGCCTCGCGATGACGATTATAGAAAAATGTAGGGTACTATGAATAAGAACACTCAGGTAATCTTACAGCACTCATTGAAATCGAGTCTTGGTAGCCGTGGGAAAGGATCATCACCATCTTTGTAACCAATATTACATATGAAATTTACTTGATAAGTTGAATTGCTAAAGAAAGTACTATTTATAGCGTCTTTATTAAACCCCGACATAGGACCACAAGATAATCCCTTACTTCTCGCAACAATCATCAAGTAAGCTGCTTGTAATGATGAGTTGCGAATTGCGGTATCTAGGGCAATCTGCTCAAAAGAGGCAAAATAATCTTTTATACTTGCATCATGAGGAAATAACTTGGGCATTAATTCATAAAACTTAGTATCAAAGGCAAAAATGGCTGTAACAGGTGCTGACTTAACTTTTTCAACGTTACTTGGAACTAAGCATTTGTACAATTTATCTTTTTCAGCTGAACTCTGAACAAAAACAATTCTCAAGGGGCAGCAATTAGCTGAAGTAGGGCCAAGTTTTGCCATATTATAAATTTCTTCAAGTAACACTCTATCAACTGGCTTATCCAAAAACTTATAACAGGTTCTATCTGAAAATACTTCCTGAACATTTCTCATAGTAATACCCCTTAACTTTACCTCAATTCACCCCAATTCAGGATAAGAATTAGTTAATTCTTATCCTGAATTCGCGTAATTCGATATAACAAATTATATCGAACTCATGTTAACTTTCAGTGCTGTTCTCTTCTATAAGCTCATCTACTTTACTCTCTTCTAGTTTAAAATCAAGCAAATTAATTGAACCTATATGTATACCATTATCAGAAAATTCAATATCGAATTTCACCTTTTCATAAGTTGCTAATTCATTATCATCTGTCTTAACTACTCCAAGTAAAGAAGAATCAACAGCTTTCTCAATGATAGTTTTGACCATTTTTTTTAGGTAATAACAAATTATTAGGAATCAATTTATCGACGATATCATGGTAATTAGTCAATTCAAAAGATAATTTACCTTTTGGTAACTTACTATCAAAAAATTGTAAGAACCCTACCAAATCTACTTGGGCATTATCATCACAAGAAAAAACTAAACGATCGATATTTAAATTTCTGATAGAATTTGTATCTTTACCTTGGTTAGTAGCAATATTGATCAGTGTGGCTAAATCAAGCTGTGCTGTTTTGAAATTAAAAAAATCTTCCCCCGCAGAGTACAACAAACGTAATTGTAGAGCTATATTTTCACCGTCCTGAGATTTTGCCTTATTGATTAGGAAAACTAAATCAGCAATATTAAAAATTTCCTTATCTTCCTGAATGAAGGATAATAATTTATTGTTAACTTGCAGAAACTTTACGATAGATTTTAAACTATCTCCATGGGATAATTTATATATAGGTTTATTAAATTTAACTAGTGCTGTAATATATTCCTTGGACTGAACACTATACTCTATTAATTTACCATCAAAATTCTCTTGTTGTTTTATCCCTTGTCCTCCTAAAATCAATCTAGCCTTTTTAAAACTAAAATCAAACAAAAATGTCATTTCCTCAGTAGATATCTCTTTGGAATTAACATGATCGATAAATTTTATTTTTGGCTCGACTAAACGAATTTGAAAGCGAATAGGAAAGCCAGAAACTTTGATTTGGCTATAAGATATTTTAGTATTATCTGTCTCTGAATTCTTTATAGTATTTACTATATTGCTTTTGATAGTATAAGCAATGCCAAACCATATTATGGTGTAAATTAAACAAATAAAAAACAAAATTTTACGTATCACTCTATATACTCAATTATAAGTTAATATTACGGGTAGCAGATGGCAAGCGAACCCTTATACCGTCAAGTTCTTCACTAACAATAATCTGACAACCAAGTCTTGAAGTATGGGTAAGACCAAATGCTAAGTCAAGCATATCTTCTTCTGCTTCAGAAGGATTTTTTAATTTGTGGTAAAATTCCTCATCTACAATAACATGGCAAGTGGCACATGCTAGTGATCCTTCGCATGCACCTTCAAGATCAATGTCGTTTTGATGAGCAATTTCCAAAATAGACAATCCAAGAGGAGCATCCACTATTTTTTCCGTACCATCTTTATCTATAATAAAAATTACTTTAGGCATTAATTATCATTACCTCTTATCTTATTTTATCAATATGCTTACCTTTCAGTAAGTCCAAAGTAGCACTATTTAATCTTTCGTAAAAGAAATGCTCTGTTATAGTCTCAAAAGTTTTGCTACATTCTATAATGTAATCACGGTCATTTGAATCTATTGCTTCTTTCAAAGTTTTAATTGCCATTTCAATTTTTTCCATTTCATTCTTTGCTAAAATATTTGGCGTTTCTCTAATAGCATTTTCTATATTATAAATCAAAGATTTTGTATGAATAATTGTTTCTTGCAATAATTTCTTATTATGATCACTAGCAGCATTTTGATAAGCATTTTCTAGAATGTCGGTAATTTCACTTTCGTTTAAACCATAACTTGGTTTTACTTCAACATCATGTGATATACCACTATTTTTTTCTAGAGCTGACACTGACAAGATACCATCTGCATCAATAGAAAATGTTACTTCTGCTCTTACTCCTCCTGCTTTCATCACTGGTAATTTTAGTTCAAATTTTGCCAGTGACCTACAATCTTCTACCATTTCTCTCTCTCCCTGTACCACATGTAGCTTCATAGAAGTTTGGTTATCTACATAAGTGGTGAACTCCTTAGTAACCGATATCGGTATGGGGCTATTACGAAGAATGATTTTCTCAGTAATACCACCATTTAATTCAATACCGAGTGACAAAGGAACTACATCGATTAATAAGGAATTAACATTTGCCGAAGTTAGGTTCTCTGCCTGCAGGGCTGCTCCCCATACTACCGCCTTATCTGGGTTAATATCCGAGAAAATAATAGTATTAAATGTTTGTGCTAAACTTCTACTAATTAAGGGTATGCGAGTTGAACCACCAACAAGGATGATACCTGAAATATTAGGATTCCCTGCATGTTCTAGCGTATCTTTAGTAATAGATATTGTACGTTCTACCAATGGTAATATTAACTGCTCAAAATTTTCTAGATCTAACTCCAATATCGTCGTCTCCTCGTATATCATAGCAAATTTATTTTGACCACTAAGTATTTCTTTAGCCTTTTTTGCTAATTTTATTAATTCGCTAGATTCTAGTAATTTATATTGATCACAAAAATACTTCATCACTAAGTGGTCAATATCATCACCACCTAAAATATTATCTCCACCAGTGGCGATGACCTGAAATACGCCCGTTTGCATATTTAGAATTGATACATCAAAAGTACCCCCTCCTAGGTCATATACTAAATAACATCCCTTATTTTCTTTATTTAAACCATATGCATAAGCTGCTGCTGTTGGTTCTGCAATTAACCGTAATACCCTAAACCCCGCAATTTTTGCAGCTAGCATTACTTCTCCTCTAGCAGCGTCGTTAAAATGTGCTGGCACGGTTATTACAGCTTGTTTGACTTCCGAATTCAATTTTTGAGCAGCCTGTTTCTTTAAGTACAAAAAGATTTGCCCGGCAACTTCTGGAATCGTCAGTAATTTTCCAGCAAACCTTATTCGTAAAATTTCACTATCTAAATCAATATAGTCTTTCACTAAACTAAAAAACACAGGGTTGTTGCGTATATCAGATAGTTTTTTACCAAAAAGTCTTTTAATAGAACGAAAATTGTCAATTATATTATCATTGCCAACAATAAAGTCTTTACCGTGAAACGCTATAATTGATGGTATAAGTTCTCTGCCATGATCATCTATGATAATTTGTATTATTTGTTTATTTGATAAAGCAATCAATGAGTTGGTTGTACCAAAATCAATACCAACTGCTATATCCTTATCATGTTCATGTTGGTTAGAAGAGCCAGCTTCGCTAATTTCTATTATTTGCATGATTTGATTTTTAGTTGAATATTATTAATTAAATTTTTAAGGTATTTAAATTTTATGGTAATATCAAGAGCGTCTTGCATATTTTGATCTTGAAATGCAGTAGTTAGAGATTCAATAAGTTTTTCCTTTTCAAGGATTTTGTTATTTAGCATATGCTCTAACTTAGTTAATTCTTGAGTAGTTTCAACAAGCTCTAATTCATTCCACACAACATTTAATTGTTCCTTTGAGATACCTTGCCTAACCGTTATTTCATCCAAGACTATATTGTTTAAAAGTAGAAGATACTCAGCTCGGGCTAAATCATCTTTAAGAATTGAATAAGCTTTATTTATATCAATAGAGATAGCCAAATTTTCTTGCCTCGCATTGTTAGTTTTAGCTCTATCTGGATGATATTTTGACTGCATAGCAAAATATTGACGATCTAATATATTTAAGTCAATATTATATTTCCTTTCTACACCTAATAACTCAAAATAACTGCTCATAATCACTTCTAGTAGATCAATTATCAAACCATGACTCTGTGATTATATACTAGAATAATTGTTTAATAGAAAGAAAAATAGGTAGCATAGTAACTCGATAATCAAGTTTTTTAGAATTGTTAAAGAGCCGCCGTACACCCACAAACGTCATCGCGAGGCATCGTAGATGCCGTGGCGATCCCATGAAGTAAGGTCTCCTTCATAAGATTGCCACGTCGCCGCTATCGCGGCTTCTCGCAATGACGTATTTTTAACAATTTTAAAAAACTTGATTATCAAGTAGTAAAGTATCAAAGCTATTAAATCTTACGTATCCTTGAAAAGGCTAGTACAAATAACATGCTAAATAACGTAGTAAATAAAAAAAGTTGAGGCCAATCCATATAGTTTGCACAAATACCAGATAAAAAGGATAAAATAATACGTACGAATGAGCCAAAAGAAGATATAATTGAGTACTGGGTGGCTATCAATTCGCTACTACATAAACTAGAAAAATAAATAAGAATCGCTGTATTACCAAGCCCGCAACAAAAATTTTGCACAGTAATTGTTATAGTAAATATAAGCATATCATGACCTGCTATAGATAAAAACACAAACATTAAGGGTGACAGTAATTGTAGACTACCACATATTAGGACGCTGCGAGATATTCCTATTTTTGCAGTTAAAATACCGCTAATAACTCCTCCAGAGATCATTAGCATGAATCCATATGCTTTTGAAATAGAAGCAATTTCTTGAGAGGTAAAAGACAAGTCAATAAACAATGGAGAACTCATTGCCATAGGAATAGAGTCGCTTGCTTTATATAGAAAGACAAACAGCATAATGAACATCCAGTTTGGATGATTTCGTTTTAACAATAGTAAACTATCACCAATGGCTTGAAAATATTGTGCAGGTGAAATTAAATCAGTAGAGGTGTGTTGAGTTTTTTTTGTAACAGGTTCTTGCATATATAAGGTTATTATAGGTGCAACCATTGTTATAAAAAAGATACATAGATATACAACGTACCAATTAAAGAGGCAAGACAAATATAACGCCCCTGTACTATTAATAAGTATTCCTATACGAAAACCAGTTGAACTAAAAGTTGTAACAATTGAGAGATCCCCTCTTTTTTTAGTCCGTTCTATACGGTATGCATCTAAAACAACATCTTGAGTTGCTGCACAACAGGAAATAATAAAAATTAAAATTGCGGTAATAATTATGTTAACAGGGGGATCTATAATTAAAAACCCACTAACAGTGACTAATAAACATGCTTGGGTAACTAGTGTCCATCCACGACGTTGGCCAAATTTTCGACATATAACAGGTATAGAATATTTATCAATAAACGGTGCCCATATTGGTTTTAAGCAATATGGAATAGATGTTAGAAACATTGCACCAATAATATCAGTTGAATATCCCGCCTGTGATAATTGGTAATGAATAGTAAATGATACTAAAGAAAAATTTACTCCTGCAACTATTCCTAGCAAGAAGAAACAAATAAAATAAGAACGTGTATGATTAGTTAGCATATTCAGGAGTGATATCCATCTTTTCAAACAATTATCTAGACATTACACCCCAATTCGGGATAAGAATTAGTTAATTCTTATCCCAAATTCGCGTATTACGTATTATTTAGTAATACAGCTTTTTTAATAATTTCATATAGTTAATATTGCCAAAAAAAGTTAAAAAATGGTTACAAAAAAGTTTTATAGAAATAAAGAAGATTTTATTTGTGAGATATGTAGTGAATCGATACAAGGAAATGGCTATACTAACCATTGTTCAACATGTTTCTACAGCAAGCATGTGGATATTAACCCTGGGGATAGAGCCTCTAGATGTAACGGACTAATGCAGCCAGTTTCCTATAAACTCGACAGTAAAAAGGGCATAATTCTAACCCATAAATGCCTTAAATGTGGAGAATATAAAAACAATAAACTTGCGAACACAGATAGCGTAGAGAATTTGCTAAATGTTTTCAGTTATAGCTAATACCATTCCCATTATTAACTACGCTATTTAGTGCTACAGTTGTAGTACTAATGTCAAAACGATGTCATCCCAGCTTTCGCAGGGATGACATCGCTTCTAGCTAAGCTAAGATTAACATATACCTAAAACTCGATAATCAAATTTTTATTGAGTTATATAATTCAGGGCATTTTAAAAATCATGAAAAGAAGCTGAAAAGATGTCCCTGCGAAGTCAGGGATCTAAAGAAATAGAGCGAAAGGGTGTGTTAGACTTTTTAGACCCCTGCCTTCGCAGGGGACATAAACCACAGCTGTCGAAAGTTAGAAGAGGAAGCGGTTTTAGAAGTCATAATGACAGTTTAAAAGTTGTTGGCTTATAACCGCTGTCATTGCGAGAAGGCGTAAGCCGACGAAGCAATCCACTTATGGTTACTTTTTTTGGATTGCTTCGTCGACCTACGGTCTTCCTCGCAATGACGTTACCCTATTTAAAACCCCTTCCTCTTCTAACTTTCGACAGTTATGGACATAAACTGTCATGAATTGTAGCCTTCAGAAAAAAACTTGATTATCGAGTAAAACATTTTCGGGTTAGCTATAGATCAGTCTATTGTGTTTTTATTGCCACAAAGTCTCTCTATAACACTATTGATTAATGCTCAGAATAGTTTTTAGTTTGGCATAAGGAAATTAGTATGCTATATATACCAAACTAGGTAGCCTAAGTGGAATTTGGAGAGATTTGTGTTTCACGGGTATTATTTGAGAATCTATAAGGGGGTTCTTGTCTATATAATTTAAGGAGAAATATTATGAAAAAATTGTTTTTAATCGCTGCTACAAGTACGGCTCTTTTAACTTCTGCTACATCTTTTGCAGATGTAGGGCAGTTTTATATTAAAGCCGAAGGTGGTGCGAGTAAGTTGAATAATACGAAAGTGACATGGGAAGGTGCTGAAACAAAGAAAGAAAATAGCTTGAAATTTAAATCTAAAACTAACGCTATTTTGGGTCTTGGTGCTGGTTATTATGCAATGGATAATGTTAGAGCAGAATTGACGCTTGATTTCCTAGTCAATCCAGAATTTACTAATACTACTACTAACAATTTTCCTTCAAAGTATCAAGAAGTTAGAAAAACGACAGCTAAAGGACAAGTGGTGTCATTGTTGCTCAGCGGTTATGTTGATTTGTATGATGCAGGTTTTGCTAAGTTCTTTGCCGGAGCAGGTGTTGGTATGGCTCAAATAAAAGAGAAACTAACTAGGGATTCAACTACAACCTTTGAGGGAAAGGTTGAAAATACTAACAGAGGGTCTGCAACTAGGAAACCCGCTAATAATTTTGCTTATCAGTTAACTGTTGGTGCTTCTGCTAATGTGGCTGATGGTGTGAATGTTGATCTTGCCTATAGTTGGAGAGATTATGGAGAAACAAATTCTAAAAATAAAGATAAGAAGGAGACTGACAAAATATCTAAAACCGCTTACAGAGCTCACAATTTAATGGCTGGCTTAAGATTTGATATTTAATAATAATTTACCAAGTACACAAGTTTAAGTAAGTATAATACTCCTTAAAGGTTGATGTCATCCCCGCGTAAGCGGGGATCTAAAATATCTAACAACACATTATCCATGCTATTTTTTTAAATTCCCGCCTACGTGGGAATGACACCGAGGGTACTTAAGTTAAAAAAACTTGCACACTTAGTAATAATTTATAGATTTATTATTTTTGTTCTACAAAAGAAGAGGGCTTTTAGTAACCCTCTTCTTTTGTTATTTGTAGGGTTGGTTGCAGGGACATTTAAACTTCGGCTTTGTAGCAAAAACGATGTCATTCCCGCGAAGGTTTTGCCCGCGTGGATCACTAATATGTCATCCCTGCGTAGGCAGGGATCTAGAAAAATAGACCAAGATAGGTTGTGTTAAGTTATTTTAGACCCCGCACCGAAGTAGGGGTGACATTGTAAGATCGTATTTGGATTCCCGCCGTTGCTAAGAATGATATCGTTTTTGGTCTTGTAAGTACCATTACTTACGTTGGCTTTTTGATCCACGCGGGCAATGCCTACGCGGGGATGATATCCTTACTATTACCCACAAAATAACAATGGTGAAAAAGAAGTAAAAATAATATACTGATTTGCAATTAAAATATTACATTGTAGAGGTATAGTATGAGTCAAGAAATAATAAATAATTATTTGACCGAGGAATTTAGTGGAGCTATTTTGGGTGATAAAAGGCTGACAAATAGGTTAATAAAGATAGCTGATAATTTTGCAAATATACCTGAAAGCTCAATTAATCAAGCATGTGGAAATTGGGCAGAAACAAAAGCAGCATATCGTTTTTTTAAAAACGATAATGTTAAGGAATCAAAAATATTAGAAGCCCATATTGCTAAAGCAGTAGAAAGAATCAAAGAGCATGATAAAGTTCTTGTTATACAAGATACTAGTTATATCACATATACTAGTCATAAAAAAACTACTGGATTGGGTGTGTTATCAAGAAAAGAGGGAAAGAATGTTAAAAATATTGAATGTAAAGGTCTGATAATGCATACTGCCTTTGCGGTTGCTACCAATGGATTAGCACTTGGGTTGTTGGATCAAAAGATTCACAATAGACCAGCAGTGCCTGAAGAAATACAACAGTTAAAAAAAACTAGTCATGGTAATGCGGTACATATTAAAGATAAAGAAAGTATGAAGTGGCTTAATGCATTACAGAACACTATTAATGCAACGAATAATAGTAATACCCAAATTATAACTGTTTGTGATAGAGAAGCTGATATATATGATTTTTTTGAATTGGCACAAGCTCAGAAATCTAAAGTTTTAGTTAGAGCTGCACAGGATAGAGAAATAAATAAAAAGTCAAAATATTCCAAAAAAGATAGACAATATTTGTGGAAGGTAGTATCGGGTTTCCAGTGTGCTGGAGAAATAGCAGTTAAAGATACTAGTCAAGAAAATAAAGCTAATAGGATTAGACATTTGGAAGTTAGATTTGGAAAATTTATAATGAATCCTCCTGTAAACAATGTAAGACATAAAACAGAAACATTGCCAAATTTACCAGTATATGCCATCAATGTTATTGAGCGTCGTCCCCCTAGTGGAACAACACCATTAGAATGGATGTTACTAACCAATATAGTTATCAATAATTTTGAAGAAGCTATAGAGAAAGTAAGATGGTATTGTTTAAGATGGAGAATTGAAATTTTTCATAAAATTTTAAAATCTGGATTTAGGGTTGAACAATGTAGACTTGCAACAGGAGAAAGATTAATAAAATACTTGACAATCATGAGCATAATTGCTTGGAGAATTTTTTTTATTACTTTAATTGGCAGAACTAATCCTAATCTACCATGTAGTGTAATATTAGCTGAAGAAGAATGGCGAGTTTTGTATGTAAAGATACACAAAGCAGCTCCCCCTAATAATACAATTCCTACAATAAAAAATGCTATAATATGGGTTGCTAAATTGGGTGGGTATTTAGCAAGAAAAAATGATCTAGAGCCTGGTCCTATTGTATTGTGGAGAGGATGGCAACGGTTATTTGATCTAGTTCAAGGTTATCAATTAGCTAACTCTAATATTTGTGGGTAATAGTAAGGATGATATCGACAATAGCTAAATGTACGTTATATCAATTATTAGTTGCGATTTTTGAACTGCCATGAGAGTTATAGTTAAGCCCATAGGATTAGGTGATAAAGAACATAACAATTGTAAATTGTCATTCCCGCGTAGGCGGGAATCTAGATACCTGCTTTCGCAGGTATGACACAAAATTTGTATCACCTAATTCAATAGGTTTCACTATATCTTAAAAAATAAGCTAGCTGATTAGTTTAATTTATAGTAAACTGTAAATTAACCTCAAGTATCACTGCAAGACATCGGTTTAATAGCCTAGGGTGTCATCTCTGTGAAAGTAGCGGGATCTATGCTATTTTTTTAGACCCAGCACTGAAGCAGGGGTGACATCACCCCTAATTGGGATGATTACTTGAGCCTAGTATTAACTTATTACATCGATACTTGCGGTTAAATTAAAAAATAGAATTATGAAAAATTTACTCTTAGTAACGATTATAGCTATTTCACTTTTATTTTCTGTTTCCTCTTTGGCTATTGAAAATCAATTTTATTTGAAAGCAGAGGTTGGAGCAAATAAAATGGCTAATATTAAGTTAAATGATAAAAAACTAAAGCAAAATACCGCTATGTTTCTTGGCGGAGGTTTGGGTTATTATATTCTAGATAATGTTAGAGCTGATCTCATGCTTGCTTGGATTGCTAATCAGCAATCTAAGCATTCTTTTGTCGGTACAGACTCAAAAATTAAGCCTCAAATTGCTACTTTAATGCTTAATGGTTATGTGGATATTGTTGATATAAGTATTTGTGAATTTTTTGTTGGTGCTGGTGCTGGAATTGGTCAACTAAAAAACCAAATTACTAAGAATAATGGTGTATCAGTTTCTAGTGGTAAAAAAAACAACCTAGTCTACCAGCTTACTCTTGGAGTTGCTACAAAGTTAGCCCCAGGAGTAAAAGTTGAAGCAGCTTACAGTTGGAAAGATTTTGGTAGCACAAAAGAAATAAAAAATCATATTAAATCATTAGCATATAAAGGTCATAATGTATCACTCGGCGTCAGGTTGGATGTGTAATACCATTTCCCATTATTAACTACGCTATTTAGTGCTATAGTTGTAGTACTAATGTTAAAACGATGTCATCCCAGCGAAAGCTGGGATCTAATAATGTTTAATAGTCTTTTAGGCTATTTTTTTAGATTCCTGACCGAAGCGGGAATGACAGCTTTGGGGAGTAACTACAACTGTAGTATTAGCGTAGTTAATAATGGGAAATGGTATAATAGCCTTTGCAGGTTATTCTTTGGATTCCCGCCGTTGCTAAGAATGATATCGTTTTTGGTCTTGTAAGTAACCTCGAGTATCGATGTAAGAATAATTATTATTTTCTGCATGCTCGATGTCATCCCTGCGAAGGCAGAGATCTAAAAATGTTTAAGCACTTAATCCTTGCTACTTCTTTAGACCCCTGCCTACGCAGGGGTGACATCACCCACAATAGAGATGATACTGGGTCTAGTATTAACTTGTTACATCGAACTGAGGTTAAGTACCATTACACGCGAATTCGGGATAAGAATTAACTAATTCTTATCCCGAATTGGGGTATTACTTACGTTGGCTTTTTGATCCACGTGGAATGCTACCTTCGTAGGAATAACATCGTTGAACAACTCGGACACTATATGAAAATACCATACCATTGTGATGTTGCTAAAAGGGTTATATTAAAAGAATCTGCTGCATTAGTTGAATTATCTAATAATATTTCTAGTGATTTTAACAATATAGTAGATTATATAATTAACTATAAAGGTAGGATTATTTTAACCGGCATAGGAAAGAGTGGTTATATAGCTCATAAAATAGCAGCAAGTTTTGCTTCTACCGGTACGGCTGCTTTTTATCTGCACCCAGCTGAGGCTAGCCACGGTGATCTTGGTATGGTAACTGACAATGATGTAGTATTCATGCTGTCTAATTCAGGGGAAACAAAAGAATTATTTGATATAATGAAATATTGTAAAAGATTTTCTATAAAAATAATTGCCATGACTATGAATGCCAACTCTACTATAGCAATCAATAGCGATTTCCTATTATTAATACCAAGAATCAAAGAAGCATCTTATATTGCCGCTCCAACAACTTCTTCAGTAATGATGTTATCTCTTGGAGATGCACTTACCACTTCTGTACATGAAGCACGAGGTTTTTCTGAAGATGATTTTCGGTTGTATCATCCTGGGGGGAAGATTGGAGCGAATCTTATAAAGGTAGAGAGCTTAATGCGGGGGAAAGATCAGTTGCCTTTAGTATATGCTGATACCTCATTTACCGATACTATATTGGTTATGAATCAAAAGAGTCTTGGATGTGCTATAGTGGTAGATAAAGATTTGAGTTTGGTTGGTATTATAACAGATGGAGATTTACGTAGACATATTAATGATAAAATAGATATGAAGTATGCTCACGATGTAATGACTTCTAACCCAAAACAAATTTCTCCTTCGAAGTTAGCGGGAGAGGCTTTAGGTGTAATGAATAGTAAATCAATTACTAGCATACCAGTAACTGAAAATAATATAGTGATTGGTATTGTTCATATCCATGACTTACTTAGGGCAGGAATCAGCTGATGAATGTCCATGATAATGTTACCCCAATTCTAGATAAGAATTAGTTAATTCTTATCCCAAATTCGCGTATAATGTTGGCAATATTATGGTTAAGATTTCCTTCATAGATAAAGGTAGTAGTGCTATCATTTCATCTTATAGACGTTCAATTAGTCTATCAAAGATCTTATCTTGTTTAGGGATAGTATTAACCTTATATTTAATTTATATAAATTTAAATCCTATCAGTAATAATTCAAAATCAACTGAGGATAATAGTAGCAATAGTGCTTTTGATCTAAATGATAAACTCGATTATGAAATAAAAATTTCAAATTCAATTTTTAAGGGGTTCAATAAAAACTTAAATCCTTACCAGATTCAGGCTGTGCAAGCAGTTAGGACTTTAGGTAATCAATATAAACTAGAAGAAATTAATGCTACATATAAAATAAGTGACAACAAAGACTTAGTGATCAGTGCAAAAAATGGTATATTAAATGAGAATAGTCACATGTTAAAATTAAAAAATGATGTACAGTTTTTTTTAGGAGAAAGCACATTAAAAGCACAAGAAGCCCAACTGAATCTACTAAATAAAGAAACATATAGTAACACAGGGGTGGTATTATCTTATAAAAATTGTAAAATTACTTCTAATAATTTTAGTGCTACACATGATAATGATATTATAAATTTCAAAGGTAATGTATCGACGGTTATTGATGTATCAGATTTTTAGCATGATTTGCTATGTATTGCTTGTTCTAATCATGAGTTCATCAGCCTATGGGAAACATCCGTACTCAAAGCATTCGAGTATGGATAAATTATATATTAATTCTGACAATTTAGTAATTGATCAAACTAAGAATCAAGCTTGTTTTACAGGAGAGGTGATTTTGTGGTTTGATGATATAATGGTAAAAACAACTAATTTGGAAATTTTTTATAAAACAGTTGATAATAAAAAAACTATTGATTACATCTCTATACCGTCAAGATTGACTGCTAAGAGGAATAATGGTCAAGAGTTACTAACTGCTACTTCTGCAAAATATTTTGTAGAAAGAAAAGAACTAGTACTGCTTGGTGATGTAATAGTACAGAATAAGGATGGTATTATAAAAACTGACAAGCTAGTATATTATACGGAACTCAATAATATAACCTGAACCTGAATTCGATGTAACAAGTTACATCGAATTCAGGTTATATATAGAAACAATCAGGTTTGAAGCGGCTGCCCACCTGATTGTTAAAATATAACACTCCATTCAATATGTGATTTTAATAATTAAAATCACATATTGAATGATGAAAAAAGTTAAAATGCACTCGCGTCAGCCGCTTCAAGAGTGCATTTTTCCTTATAACAAAGCCAGTTCGATATAAGAATTAATAATTCTTATATCGAACTGAGGTTAATATAGATTATACCAAATCAAAAAATTAGTTATGTAAGAAATTTTTTAAAGTATGCCGCATTTAATAATAGAGAAATTACAAGTAAGTAGTATTTCAAAATCTTATAATAAGAGAGTGATCCTAAACGACGTATCTCTTCAATTAAAAACAGGAGAAATAGTTGGTCTTTTTGGTCCAAACGGTGCAGGTAAAACTACCTGTTTTAGTATTATTATAGGACTTACCAAACCAGATAGTGGAGCATTATTTTATAATGATCATGATATTACTCATTTACCAATTTATTTAAGAGCTAGGTTTGGCTTTAGCTATCTTCCTCAAGAACCATCAATTTTTCGTGGGCTATCTGTAGGAGATAATATTAGATTAATGCTAGAGGTTTTAGAAAATGACCAAGAAATTATCGAACAAAAAACATTAGATTTGCTTAAAGAATTTTCTATTCTTCATCTAAAAGACATGCCAGCAATAGGATTATCCGGCGGAGAAAGACGTAGGCTAGAAATCGCAAGAACAATAGCACTAGATCCCAAATTTATTATGCTTGACGAACCACTTGCAGGCATTGATCCGTTAGCAATTGAGGATCTTAAAAATTTGATTGTTCACTTACGTAACCGCAATATCGGCATCCTAATTACCGATCACAATGTTAGAGATACTCTTAATATAGTTGACAGAGCCTATATTATTTACGAAGGAAAAGTCCTATTAGAAGGAACTCCACAAGAAATAGCCACAAGCTATCAAGTAAAGGAAGTATATCTAGGGCAATCTTTTTGTTTGTAATAATAGACTTCTTGCCATCAGCAATTATAAATTCACGCGGGCAAAGCCTCACAACTGTTGAAAGTTTACAAACACCTATACCATAGCACGCGAATTCGGGATAAGAATTTGCCAATTCTTATCCCAAATTCGGTAAAATTATAGAAACAATCAGATTTGAGACGCTCTGCATCTGATTGTTAAGTTAATATTTTGCTAAAATCATGTTTTTAGCTTTGGAAAGGTTTAAAATGCATTCGCGTTAGCCGCTTTAAGAATGCATTTTTCCTTATATTAAAGCCAATTCGGGATAAGAATTAACTAATTCTTATCCCGAATTGGGGTATAGTGTCATTGCGAGCGTAAGCGAAGCAATCTAGGAAACAATCTATAATAAATGATGTTACTGGATTGCTTCGTCGGCCTTACAGCCTTCTCGCAATGACGTATAGAGAAGCTGTATTTACTAACTATTTATGCTTTAATTACAATAGTAGATAATATGGTACGGTTATATAATTCTCCAGTATGGCAGGCACGTCGATAACTTGGATATTTCTCAGGGTTAGTATATGTATCTTCTAGCATCCTTGTTATATCTTTAATACCCGCTTTTTGCAGTTGAAGTTCTACATAAGCTGGTAAATCGAACATATAATGCTTTGTTCTCAAAGAGGCACTAAAAAACTTTGAGTTCTCAGCCCGCTGCTTTATAAAATTATCGTAAAATTCTTGGTCTACCTCATAAGAATATTGTTGAATACTAGGGCAAATAATAGCTTTAATATTTTTTGCTCCTTTCTCATGCATTAGTTTTACTAAATTATTAGTGATACCAGCTTTAGCTCCACGCCAACCACAATGAGCTACCCCTATAACCTTACCATCTTCGCTACTAAGTAGAATAGGAACGCAATCAGCAGTTTGTACTGTTAGTACTAGATTTGTTTTGGTAGTAACTGCCCCATCAGCTTCGGGATCATTCTCAATATCACTATCAGCATCAATAACTTTGTTACCATGCACTTGCTGTAGGATAACAATATTCTCGGCATCATAATGTTTAACTACTGTTAGCCGATTATTCTCGACACTTTCTAAGGTTCTAGAGTCACCCAACTTATTTTTTTTACTATAAATATGACTAGATTGCTTGAAGCTTCCATCAAAAATTTTATAATAAACTTTATTTTTTATAAACTCATCCATATGACCACCCTACAGAAATTTATCCATACACTATCAGATCATTTGCAAAAGAACAATGCTTTACAAAAAATCATTAACAAATTTCGAACAGACTACTCACTAATAGCTTGCATCGGAGTGGAAATAGAATTTTATTTAAGCAAAAATATTGATCCACTCGAATTTCAGACTCTACTTGGAATAGCAGTTAAGAAAGAAAAAGGAGCTAATCAATTTGAGGTAGATTTGCCGCCTTCCACTAACATAATTGAGTATATAGAAAAAATTAGTAGCACTAAGTCTAAAATACAAATTATTGCAGAAAAATTACGGGGTAATGTAAATTTTTCTGCAAAACCATTTGCAAGCGATTATGGTAATAGTATGCATTTTCATGTAAATTTTATAGACTCTTCTGCTTTAATGAATAATAGACTTCTTGCAGAATTCGCTGCTGTTGAGGA
The DNA here is from genome assembly GCF_964026425.1 of Candidatus Tisiphia endosymbiont of Ditula angustiorana. NCBI lineage: Bacteria > Pseudomonadati > Pseudomonadota > Alphaproteobacteria > Rickettsiales > Rickettsiaceae > Candidatus Tisiphia > Candidatus Tisiphia endosymbiont of Ditula angustiorana. The sequence goes on along the minus strand of NZ_OZ032143.1, from coordinate 905,850 downwards.
ATTTATAGGAGACACGGAACGGAAAACCGCAGCGTACTCTAGTGTACGTGAGGATTTGAGTACCGGATCGACGTATAAATTACCAACAGAAGTAGAATTATGCAAGAAGTCTAATGTAGCTAACCCGAATATCATTTACTCATTTGTTCCAACGGAAAAGATGTCATTCCCGCGTAGGCGGGAATCTAGCGTAGGTTGTCATTCCCACGAAAGCGGGAATCTAGATCCCTGCCTACGCAGGGATGATACTGATGTGCTTGATCTAATGGGTCAAAGTATCTGTCATTATATGCTTGACACTTTCTTGATATTCATGCCAAATGAAGATGATTACCTTCGTTTGGATAAGAATTTTATGGCACCAACTAATGTATCTTTTGGTAATAATAATAGAACTGTTGCACTGCGTACCCCTGACCTATCTCCTAAAAGACTAGAACATAGAATAGCAAATCCACTAACTGATCCTTATTTAGCAATTTTTACTATTTTAAACTCTATATTTCTAGGTCTAAAATTTCCTGATAAAATAAATAATATCAACAAAATATATGGCAATGCTTTTGATCAACAATATAATTTAGTGTCATTCCCCAAATCATTAACAGAAGCATTAGAGCTATTTAATTTGGAGTTTTTTATATACCTAAATGATAATAGACAAAGAGAACTAGCTACTCTAGAATCACTACTAGAAATAATGAAGAAATTATAGTGTTACAAACTTTAAAAAAAAGTACTTTAAAAATCGGTAAGTGCCAAGTTCAATTATTACCTTTATTACTTACTATATTAGCATTTGTAATTCTCTTATCACTTGGGTTTTGGCAAATTGCTAGATTACAGGAAAAAGAACAGTTTTTAAGTTCAATGAAAAATAATCTTAATAATCCGCCAATTGATATAAAAACACTTAGTGGACATAAATTATATGCTAAAATAAGGGCGAACGGTCATTTTCTGGCGGGTAAGAATTTACATCTTTATGGACGCAGATCAATGTCCACTGAAAAAGATGGGTATTATTTAGTTACCCCATTTCAAACTGATGATAACAAGATAATCTTGGTTGTACTAGGGTGGTTTGCTGGGAGGTATAAAGAAAATATTGATAATATAATAGATAACTCTATGGAAATCACAGGTGTAATTCTTCCCGGTGAAAAAACAAAGATGTTTGTACTGGATAATGATGTTAAAAACAATGTTTGGTTTACCTTGGATTTAACTCAATGCTCTGATGTTCTTGGCTTAAAATTAGAAGATTTTTATTTAATTATGGAGGGTAATAACAATCGATCTGATATTCTTAAAAGTTTGTCGATTGAAAATTTGCTGAATGTCAGAAATGATCATTTAGAATATGCCATAACTTGGTTTGCATTAGCAATTTCGTTAGCAGTAATTTTTGTGATTTGTAATTTGTCTAAAAGAAATTAGAGTGTATACTCTTCTGCTTTTTAAATCACAGTAGTATACACTCATAGTACCCTACATTTTTCTATAATCGTCATCGCGAGGCATCTTTAGATGCCGTGGCGATCTAGGTAAACAGCGAAGCTGTTTTTTCTAGTACGCTTTGCGTATCCTGGATTGCCGCGTCGTCGCTTTCAGCGACTCCTCGCTAATAGAAGATCAGCAGCCATTTTAATAGTGGTTATATAAAAAATGTAGGGTACTATGGTATACACTAGTTAATAAAATAAATATAAAGGAGTAGTTATGACATTAAAAATAGGCGATACTGCACCAAATTTTACTATGCCAATAGGTGATAATAGTAAAATCAATTTGTCAGATTTAGCAGGAAAGGTTGTTGTATTATATTTTTATCCTAAAGATGATACACCAGGTTGTACTATCGAAGCCGGTGACTTTAATAAATTAAAACTAGAATTTGAAAAAATGAATGCTGTCATTATTGGTGTATCAAAGGATGACTTAAATTCTCACGATAAATTCAAGAAAAAATATTGTTTGGATTTTGATCTTGCATCAGATTCTAATTCTGATACTTGTGAAAAATATGGAGTCTGGGTAGAAAAATCAATGTTTGGTAAAAAATATATGGGAGTTGATAGAGCTACTTTCTTAATAGACAAAAAAGGCAAGATAGCTTACATTTGGCCAAAAGTACAAGTGGCTGGACATGCTGAAGACGTATTAAATCAGGTGCGGAATCTAAAAAAATAAGCCTGAAAGACTATTAAACATTATTAGATCCCTGCCTTCGCAGGGATGACATCGTTTTTGGTCCTGTAAGTACCATTACTTACGTTGGCTTTTTGATCCACGCGGGAATGACATTGGGGTAGTTATTGTTCTATACTACTATCATAAGCAAAAGTTAGTGTTACAGTTGTGCCTATGCCTATTTTACTTTGTAGATCAAATTTACCTTTCATTAGTTCAACCAACTTTCGAGTGAGTGGTAAACCAAGACCAGTCCCTTGATATTTTCTGCCAACGGCACTATCAATTTGACCAAATGTTGAGAGTACTTTTGGAATATCTTTCTCATCAATTCCTATACCAGTATCTATAACTTGCACATAAACTAGTCCTTGAGATTCATTTTTTTCAGCATGAATTGTTATAGAACCTAATGGGTTGGTGAATTTTATAGAATTAGATAAAAGGTTAAAAAATACTTGTTTAAGCCTTTTGGGATCTGCTTTTATAATAATATGATCTTTTGGTAGTTTTTCAATTAATGCTACATTCACTTGGTCAGCTCTTGGTTTCATTATCCTTATAGTAGAAGTAATTAATTTATTTAGGTCTAACTCTACAAAATCAACTAATAGCTTGTCAGCAGATGCTTTTGACAAGTCTAATATATCGGTTATTATACCTAGTAAATGCTTGCCTGCGTTATGAATATCTTTTACATAAATATCATGTTCCTTATTGTAAGGTGTAGACATCATAATTTCTGAAAAACCTATAATAGCATTTAGAGGGGTACGCAGCTCATGACTAACATTGGCAAAAAATTTAGTATGAGCAGAACTTTCATTTCTAACCTTAGTTACTGCTTCCTCTAATGCTTTATTAGCCTCAAATTGCCGATCTATAATTTTTTGTGCATAATTTGTGTTGCTCATAACTATAACTAAAAATATTACTAGAATGATAACAAAAGTTAATAATACTTTTCTTTCAAGCTCTATAATACTTGACCATAAACCAGTAATATTGGTATGTATCTCTAATACACCATCAACAGGATGGTTCAATGGATCACGGTTTATTATTGGGATATAACTTGTTATACAAGATGCTTTCTTTACCTCCCCTGATATATGTAACATGGCTCTAGGAATTAATAGATGAGTTGTTATCCCTTTAAAAGCTTTGTTAAAGGCTTGTTCTATACTCAATTCTTTTAAAAAATATCTATCAATTTTGGTAAGAATTTTTTGATACAGAGTATCTTCAGGAAAATTCATGTGACTTGTGACTTGAATTGGCGAACTAGTTATAATTTTATTACCTTGTAGATCATATAAAGAAATATAGGCATTAAGATTAACAAAAATATCAACTGAAGTAGTTGCAAACCTAATAAAATCTGTATCTTGTAATAAATTTATATAACCAAATTCATGTATCTTATCTACAGCAGTTCTATTCCTATCCCAAACATTTTTTGTATAAACATCAGCTATTTTAATATTTGTTTCTCCGACTTGCTTTAAAATCATTTCTTCAATAATGAAGTAACGATAGTAAATCATATTTACAATAATGTTTATAAATAAGCCAATGGATGACAGTCTAACAATATATTTATTTTGAATCATTAGGTTTGCACATATATTACTTACACATTAGACACAGGACAATATTAAAGTCATAACCAATAGCTGATATTTCCAAAAACGACAAGGTGAGTAATAGTGCTTATATGGCAGCCTAAATGTCATTCCTGCATATGCACCTGCAAAGGCTATTAGATATTATAGATTCCCGCCTACGCGGGAATGACATACTAGTGATCCACGCGGGCGTCTACGCGGGAATGACATCGTTTTGCCATGTTAAGTACTATTCCTTATCTTATCATTTCTAATCATAAAGCAAATGCTCATATTGATTGCGACTTTTAAATTACCCTACCCATTATTTTTTCAATTCATTGCCACTTTTATTAGTCAAGATTAATCCCATAATTAAATCATAAGCTCTAGCAAATTGATAATCTTTTTTATAAAGATCAGATAATTGTTCTACAGTATTTTTTGGTTTGGTATTTTTTGTAGTATCATCTGTTTTCTTAATAAGTTCTTTATTTTTATCTGTAGTATCTACTTTTTTATCATCATTTTTATTATTATCGTTTTTTAGATAATTCTTTAGAGAAGATTCAGAAAATCTACTATCTATTGATTTTGTTTCGTAATACTCAACTTTTGCCATCTCAACCACTATGTCAGGTTCAATACCCTCTGCTTGAATTGAACGACCACTAGGAGTGTAATATTTAGCTGTTGTAAGCTTTATAGCAGCTCTAGGACTAATTGTAGCAAAGCTTTGCACGGACCCTTTACCAAAAGATTTTGTTCCAAGTATTACTGCTCTTTTATGATCTTGCAATGCACCAGCTACGATTTCTGCAGCTGAAGCAGATCCAACATTAATAAGAGCAACAATCGGGACAGATGGTGCTTTTTCTGCAAATTTATTGCTAGTCAATACCGAGTTACTATTTTTGCTTCTGCCTTTGGTAGTGACAATTACCCCAGAATCAATAAAATATTCGCTAACAGCAACAGCCTGGTCTAACAAACCACCGGGATTGCTACGTAGGTCTAATATAATACCTTTTAGGCCATTTTTACTGCCATCTTTTAAAGTTCTCATAGATTTTTTTAATTCTGCAATGGTATGTTCATTAAACATCCCTATTCGTATATAAGCTATATCATTTCTTTCTAAATGAGCTTTTACGGGGGTAATTGTAACTATTTCTCTAGTAAGTTCAATTTCCTTTGGCTTGCTTTCACCTTCCGTGATCACCAATAATTTTACCTTTGCCCCTGGTTCTCCACGCATCTCTCTGACCGCTTTATTAAATCCCAAATTTGATACAAACTCATCATTAACCCCCACAATATAGTCTCCAGCTTTTATACCTGCCTTATAAGCTGGTAGATCATCAATAGGGGAAATGACTTTGATAGCACCATTGTCATACTGCACTTCAACACCAATACCTCCAAATTCTCCTTTAGTGTGGTCAAGAAAATATTCTAGATCCTCATCAGTAATGTAGTTAGAATGAGGATCTAGCGAAGTTAACATGCCATCTATAGCTGCATCAGTCATTTTTTGTTTTTCAGGTTCTTGGACATAGTCTCTATTAACACGTTCAAAGATCTCTTGGAATTGTTTTAAATAAGCTAAATCTGGTAATTCTTTCTTCTTTACTTCTTCAGCAAATGTTATATTAGAAAAAATGATAGAACTTGATAATAATATTGTAATTAAACGTAAGAACATAGTACTCCTAAATATCGAGATTGTTTATAATTGTATCCATCTTAATTAAAGCCTGATTATAAATGAACTGAAAACGCTTTTCTGGTTTCTTGCCCATAAGATCTTCTACCATATTAGCAATATTATCAAAATCATCTATAGTAACTTTTAAAAGTGACCTATTTTTTGGATTCATTGTTGTTTCTTTTAACTGAGCTGGCATCATTTCCCCCAGTCCCTTAAACCTACCAATGTCTATTTTAGCTTTACTATTTTTTAATAATTTAGCAGTTAAATCAGTTTTTTGTTGATCATTTACTGCATAGTAAATTTTATTAGACTGTGTTAGTCGATAAAGTGGTGGTTTGGCAATATATAAATGACCCGATGATACTAGCTTTGGCATACGAAGGTAAAAAAATGTCATTAACAGTGAGGCGATGTGAGCTCCGTCAACATCAGCATCTGTCATAATTATTATTTTTTCATAACGTAAATTTTCTTCTCGGTAATTTTTAAGGCTACCGCATGCTAGTGCCACTTCTAGATCTTGAATTTCTTGATTATTAGTAATCTTTTCTAGAGTCGCATTGGCAACATTTAGAATTTTGCCTCGAAGAGGCAAAATAGCTTGTGTTTCTCGATCTCTTGCCTGCTTAGCTGATCCTCCAGCTGAATCTCCCTCAACCAAAAATAACTCCGTCCCATTAGGAGACGTTCTTGTACAATCGGCTAATTTACCTGGTAGTCGCAATTTTTGTGTAGCAGTTTTACGTAAGGTATTTTTTTCATTACGCTTATTTATTCGGAATTCAGCAATATTGACTATATGGTCAAGTAGTTGGTTTGCCGCTACTTTATTACTGCTCAACCAATGATCAAAATGGTCCTTAATAATGTTTTCTACTATTTTATTAACCCCTAGTGAAACCAATTTTTCTTTTGTTTGTCCTTGAAATATTGGATCTTGGATAAATATAGAGAGAACAATAGAAGAAGTTTCAAGAATATCTTCAATAATAAGTAGAGTTGTTTTTTTATTGCCTATCATTTCTCCGTATATTTTCAAGCCGCGAAGTAATGCATTACGCAAACCTTGTTCATGAGTGCCACCAAGGGGGGTGGGAATAGTGTTACAATATGATTGTATGAAGGGTTGGTATTCATTTTTATGCCAAGCAATTGCCCATTCCACTTTTACGTGATCTTGGTCCCAGTCAATATTACCACAAAAAATCTCCCCACTAACTAAATCGTCATGATTTATTTTTGATATTAAATAATCCTTCAAACCATTTGGAAAATGAATTAGGGCTGTTGTCGGTACATCACTTTTAGTCTCAATCTCACATTGCCACTCTATCGTTACTCCCCTGTACAAATAGGCTTTTGATTTAGCTAATTCATATATTTTTTTAGGAGAAAAACATGATTTTTCACCAAAAATTTCTGGGTCAGGATGAAAATTTATAGATGTTCCCTTTAATTTTTTTGCAACATCTTCACTTTCTAAATCATTCAATTTATGCCCTCTAGAATAAGATTGCTTGAATAATTTACCCTGCTTGTACACTTTAACTTCTAAATAGTCTGATAAAGCATTAACAACAGAAATACCAACTCCGTGTAATCCGCCTGCTGTTTGGTATACATTATTCGAAAATTTACCTCCCGAGTGGAGCTGAGTTAGAATCACCTCCAAAGCAGATTTTTCAGGGAATTTGGGGTGATTATCGACAGGAATTCCTCTACCATTATCAGAAATAGTGATACTGTTATTCACATGCATTTTTATGGTTATAATATTAGCAAAACCAGCAACAGCTTCATCCATAGCATTATCCAGTACTTCCGAAACAAGATGATGCATAGCATTTTCGTCTGTTCCACCAATATACATACCAGGACGTTTGCGTACAGGTTCAAGCCCTTCTAATACTTCAATATCTTTTGCAGTATATGAATTATTAATTTTAGGCTTTTTATCATTAAAACTAAATAGATCAGACATATTATGGTATTAACTTACAAATTTTTCCAAGTTTTTGGGTGAAAAAATAATTCCCTACTTTAAGAGTTGTAAAAACAACTCTTAAAGTAGGAGAAATATACTAACCTCAACTATTGATGTAAGACATCGGTTTAATAGCCTAGGATGTCACCCCTGCGTAGGCAGGGGTCTAAAAAATAGCATAGAAGGTATGTTATATAGTTTTAGATCCCAGCTTTCGCTGGGATGACATAATGGCGGTGACATTACCCCTAATGGCGATGATTACTTGAGCCTACTATTAATTTATTACATCAATACTTGAGATTATACTATTTTGAAAGATAGAGAAAAGCAAGCAAACATACAGCAACTGCCTGAAATATAACCCGTAGCGACATTAATTTTGAGCTAAATTTTTTATCAAATTTCCCACCAATAGCCATAGAGACGATCCCTATCACTAAGACTAATGTAGTCAAGCTTAAAGCAATTAATGTATATATCATTAAAATTCCTCGAAAGAGTTATTATAACCTATTAACAAATAATATAAAATCCGAAAATTAATTTATCTTTTGTTCAAGAGATTTATTGCATCTATACAGGCAAATGTGGCAATTTTTGTTATCTCACTTGCCGATGCTCCCATTTGTACTATTTGTACCGGATATTCAAAACCATTAATTATTGGTCCTATAAAAACACCTCCAGCTAATTCTTGTAATAGTTGCGTTGAGATTGAGGCCGAATGTAGACCGGGCATAATTAATACATTAGCAGGGCTTGATAGCCTGCAAAACTTATATGAATTACGATTAGGGTTCAGAGCAACATTAGCTGACATTTCGCCATCATATTCAAAATCTAGACTCATACTATCTAAAATTCTAACAGCTTCCCGTACTCTATTTGCCTTTTCTCTCATTGGATTACCAAAAGTCGAGAAGGAAAGCAGTGCAACCTTTGGTATCATTCCCATGTTTTTTGCTATATTAGCAGTCTGCAAGGTTATTTCTACAAGGTCCTGCTCATTTGGTAGTTCAGCCACACTATTATCAGCAATAATTATATTATGCTCCTTGGCAATCAGAATGGAATAGCCTAAAATTCTGTTATTTTCTTTGGCTTCTATTACCTTCATAATATCCTCTAAGCTACTATAATAGCTCTTTGTTACACCAGTAACCATACAATCAGCATCGCCACAAGCTACCATGATAGCTGAGAATATATTTCTATCACTTTTAACTAATCTAGCACAGTCACGGTATAAGTAACCTTTACGCTGTAACCGGCTATAAAGAGTATCTATATATTTATCAAGATTTTGGTTAATAGCAGCATTCATTATGGTAATACCATTTAAATCATAATTCATACCTATTCTATTTAAAACAGCAGATATTTTATCATATCTACCAACTAGGATAGGATGAGCATGCGAAGTATCCCGTATGCTCATAGCAGCTATAATTACCTCTTCCTCCTCACCTTCGGCAAAAACTATCCTTTGAGGTGTTGACTGTTGAATTCTCTCAAATAATAGATTCATGTAACAAGAGGTAGGATTTAACCTACTTTCCAGCTCCTTTGCATAATTCTTAACATCAAATTCGGTAATTTTAGCAACCCCACTATCTATAGCAGCTTTAGCTACCGCTACCGGAACAGTGGTAATTAATCTTGGATCAAATGGTACAGGAATTATGTAATTTGGACCAAAAACCATTTTTTTACCAGGATATGCTTTATAAACTTCATTCGGGACAGCTTGTCTTGCTAATTCAGCTAAAGAAGTTGCTGCAGCTATTTTCATTTCCTGATTAATAGTAGTAGCTCTAACATCTAAAGCTCCACGGAAAATATACGGAAATCCCATAACATTATTAATCTGATTATTATAATCAGAGCGTCCGGTAGCAATAATCGCATCGCTTCTAACTAGCTGTATATCCTCCGGAGTAATCTCTGGGTCTGGATTAGCCATGGCAAAAATGATAGGATTTGCAGCCATGCTAGCTACCATTTCTTTCGATACTGTTCCTTTAACAGATAAACCAAGGAATACATCGGCTGACTTCATAGCATCACTCAGAGTCCTAAGATCGGTCTCGACTGCATATAATTCTTTCCATTTATTCATGCCTTCTTGCCGACCTTGGTAAACTACCCCCATTTTATCACATAGTATAACATTTTTTTTGTCTACACTAAGAGCAATTAGTAATTCAATGCAAGCAATTGCCGCTGCCCCTGCACCACTTACGACAATTTTTAGACTATCAAATGAACGATTGGTAAGATAAGCTGCATTAATTAAACCTGCAGCAGTAATAATAGCCGTGCCATGCTGATCATCATGAAAAACCGGTATCTGCATACAGCTTTTTAATTTTTCTTCAATTATAAAACATTCAGGAGATTTAATATCTTCTAAATTAATACCTCCAAAACTGTAATTAAGATATTTTACTGCATTAACAAACTCATCAGGGTCAGTCGTATCTATTTCAAGATCAATAGAATCAATATCAGCAAAGTTCTTGAATAAAACGGCTTTTCCTTCCATTACGGGTTTCGACGCAGCTGCACCTATACTACCAAGGCCAAGAACTGCCGTACCGTTAGTTACTACAGCAACTAAGTTACCTCTAGCAGTATATTTATAAATATCATCTATATTTTTCGCAATTTCAAGACACGGAGCTGCTACCCCTGGCGAATAAGCCAAAGCCAAGTCATGTGCAGTATCCAAAGGCTTAGTTGCCACAATAGCAATTTTACCTGGCTTACCTTTTCGATGATATTCTAAGGCTTTGAGATAATTTATTTTATTCATTTCACCCATGATGTTATTCCTTCTTAATTACTTCAAGTGTTTATTAGTTATATCATCCACATAAGAACTGACAATGATACTATTGAAAAAAGTGTTGTGAACGTAATAATTGATGCCATAGATTCCGGATCACCACCAAGCTGGCGTGATAGAACGTAAGCAGTGCTAGCACACGGCAGACAGCTGTACAGAACACCAACTGATTTAGCAGTACCAGTTATTGACATTAGTGATAATACAATTATTGTGACAATAGGAAAAGCCACTAACTTAACAAAACTAGTAAGCAATACATTTTGTAAAATAGCACCACGCATAGAAAATTTGAGACCTGCCCCAACATTTAGCATACCTATAGCTAAAGCAGAGTTGGACAGGCTAGACAAGGTTTTTTTTATACCAAGATGTAATTCTAAACCAGAATAATTAAAAAGAAATCCAATTATACTAGCTATAATCAAGGGATTTTGTACTATCAATTTAAGTATCAATATAAAGCTAGCTTTAGGCGACTTAGCTACTGAACTATCAGGAATATAACGTGCAAAAATCATTACTGATATGATGTTAGTAAAAATGATCATATAGGATGAAATCACAGATACTATAGCAAGTCCCTCCTGACCCAAAAGAGGACTACTAACACCAAAAAAGATATAACTATTAAAACGTATTGCACCTTGAAAAGTTGAAGTAAACTGAACCTTGTCAAAATTGGTTTTCTTCTGATAAATAATTAAAGCCAAAGAAATAATAGAGGTGGAGATGATTAATGCAAATACTAGTTTTATTATAGACGATGCATTTAAATCGGCTGCAGAGATATTATTAAAAAGCATGATAGGGAAAAGAAAAAAATATGATAATTTCTCTAATCCTCGCCAAAATTCTTCAGAAGTCAACCATTTCCTTTTGATAATACTACCAAACAAGGGAATCAACAAAACAGGTAATGTACCAGAGAAGATTTCGTTCATCAGTTTACAATTATCCCAATTACCAATTGCTAGACAATTAGCAATTGGCTGTAAATAACCTCAAATATCGATGTAAGACATCGGTTTTAATAGCCTAGGGTGTCACCCCTGCACCTTCGGATGTCACCCTAGGCTATTAAACCGATGTCTTACATCGGTACTTGAGGTTAAATATGTGTTACGATTAAAATTTTACCTTGCATAATATCAGAGTTTGATTGCAAATCAAGACGTATACTCAAATGATCCTGATTTGAGTATAAATCAAATTTCTTGATTATTTTGCTTAAATCTTATAGAACTCATAGGGTATGTCTAATGAATATCCTAAGAAGAGGGAGCTATTTTTATTTTATGTACCTAAATTAACCTCAAGTATTGATGTAAGATATCGGTTTAATAGCCTAGGGTGTCCCTGCCTCTCCTTTTATGTCACCCCTGCTTCGGTGCGGGGTCTAAAAAAATAGCATAGAAGATATGTTATATAGTTTTAGATCCCAGCTTTCGCTGGGATGACATAATGGCGGTAACATCATCCCTAATGGCGATGATTACTTGAGCCTACTATTAATTTATTACATCAATACTTGAGGTTAAATTAATTATATATAAAAGACTTAGTGGAATCAAATATTCTGATATATTCTAGTAAACTTAAATTATTTTTAGACCGTGATGAATCATAACATAGTTAACTTGGTAGCTGCCATTGTCTTGTCCCTTGGTATTATTTTTGGATGGCAATATTTTTACGATAAACCAAGATTACAAAAATTAGAACAGCAAAATAAAATATATAATAAGCAAGTTCAAGAGTTAAAGAAAAAGAATGTTCAAGTAGAAGCCTCTGAAGAAGCTGAATCCTTTGTTGCTACCAAGAGAATTCAGATAAACTCAGAATTACTTTCTGGATCGATTGCTTTAAAAGGGTTAAGGTTTGATGATTTGGTTTTATTGAAGTATAAGCAAGATCTATCAAAAGATAGTAAGCCTGTTGTATTATTTGCTCATTCTCAGTCAGAAGAAGCCTATTTTGCAGAAATAGGTTGGTTTGATAAAACTGGTAGTAATATTCTTCCTGACAGTGAAACTCTTTGGCAAGCTGATAGTGATGAGCTTACTCCTACAAAACCTGTGAATTTATCATGGATCAACAAAGATGGGGTTAAATTCTTGGTTACTATCAGCATGGATAGTAATTACTTGTTCACCATAGATCAAACTACGGTGAATGATAGTAAGCAGCCAATATCAGTTCAGTATTATGGACTAATTAACCGTAAATATACTGGCAAAGAGAAAGTGGCTAATATCCTGCATCAAGGACCAATTGGTGCTATTGATGGTAGGCTTAAAGAACATTCCTTTGATGACTTAAAAGATAAAAAGACTGAAAAATTTCTGCAAGGTGTTGTTGATTGGATTGGTATAACAGATAAATATTGGCTAGCTTCCTTAATTCCTGATAAAATTAGTAAGTATAGTGCTAATTTCAATTGTGTAATAAAAAACGGTATTGAAAAATATCAGGTTGACTTCATCTCACCAACTCAAACTATAGAAGTAGGAAACAAATTTACTATATCACAAAGATTATTTGCCGGAGCAAAGAAAGTTGATTTATTGGATAAATACGAAAAGCAATATAATATTACGCTATTTGATCGTGCAATTGACTTTGGTTGGTTTTATATAATTACTAAGCCAGTTTTTAATGCCATGAACTTCTTCTATCACTATGTTGGTAACTTTGGTGTTAGTATCTTGATTGTAACTGTTATCATAAAACTGCTAATGTTTACTCTAGCTAATAAATCATATCGTTCGATGAAAAAGACAAAAAATCTTCAGCCTGAAGTCGAGAGAATTAGGGCTTTATATGCTGATGATAAAATGAGGATTAATCAAGAAGTTATGGCATTGTACAAAAGAGAAAAGGTTAATCCCATAGCTGGTTGTCTCCCCATTATTGTACAAATCCCAGTATTTTTCTCAATTTATAAAGTGTTAAATGTAACTATTGAGATGCGTCAAGCACCATTTTTTGGTTGGATAAAAGATTTATCTGCTAGTGATCCAACAACAATTTTCAACTTGTTTGGATTACTGCCATTTACTTGCCCAAGCTTCCTGATGATTGGTGTATGGCCTATTTTTATGGCTCTGACTATGTTTTTACAGCAAAGGATGAGTCCAGAGCTAGCTGATCCAGTTCAAGCTCAAGTAATGAAATTTATGCCGCTGGTTTTCTTAGTAATGTTTAGTAGTTTTCCAGCAGGATTGCTGATTTACTGGTCTTGGAATAACATTTTATCGATAATTCAGCAATATTACATCAATAAGTTAGACAATAATGTCGGTTGATAAGGTTACAAAACTTTTTCGTCAAGAAGCAAAATTCATTGCTGGTGTGGCAAAAATAAGTCAGTTTCCTAGCATATTTTTGCCAGAAATTGCATTTGTCGGCAAATCAAATGTTGGCAAGTCAAGTTTGATTAATAGTATATGCAATAATTCAAGTCTTGCTAGGGTGTCTAATACTCCTGGTCGTACTAGGCAAATAAATTTTTTCTCCCTTGCCGATAAACTTATGTTAGTTGATCTTCCTGGATATGGCTTTGCAGAAGTACCAATATATATAAAGCAGCAGTGGGAAACCTTAATAGCATATTATCTTAGAACGAGTTTAAACCTCAAATTAGTAAATTTATTGATTGATGCTAGAAGAGGAATAAAGCAAAATGACATAGAGATTGCTAAATTATTACTTTCTTGTAATAAAGATTTTCAAATTGTTTTTACAAAGTCGGATAAGGTAACACATAGAGAAAACCTAACGACGGTAACACAGAATTTTCTTGCAACTTTAGGCTACTCCTGTAATGTAATTTATACAAGTAGCAGGAGTAAAGAAGGTGCAAAAGAATTGCAGTTTAATTTGGCAAAATGCATTAAATTATAAAGAAAAGGAAGGTAAAGATTTTGCCCATGTCAAAGATACTAGCCTAATTAAAGACATAATAAGACGTAGTAGTGAAGTTAGAGATCAAGTCATGGTATTTAAGCTACCGTCATTAATTATTGATGATGACAAATTGTTAACGAATTTTGCAGAGGTAATACAGTTACTTGACAGTTGTGGCATTAAAATCTTTATAGTTCATGATCATACTAATTTGGTAAATGATACGCTAAAATTGTTTGGCTGTGATGAAAAATTTATCAATAATATTAAGGTAGCCGATTATAAAAGCTCGCAAATTATGGAAATGGTTCTGTCTGGCTATATTAATAAGCGTATAGTTTCAAAGCTCTGTAGTTTAGGTTGTTATGCTATTGGTATTTCCTGTAAAGATGCTAATCTTATTCAAGCTAAGAAATCAAAATTATCACATAGGAGAGACAGTAATCAAGCTGTAATAGATATTGGGTTTGTCAGTGAACCAGTTATAATAAACCCTGAGATTTTAATAAATTTTGAAGATAGCAATATTATTCCTGTTATAACACCAGTAGCTAGTGATGAAAAAGGCAATACTCATCTGCTGGATGTAAATCTGACGGCATCGATAATTGCTTCCTCATTAGATGCAGATCATTTAGTATTATTATGTGATGGGTTAGAATTTGCCGGAGAGAAGTATATACGAATACAAGATGTTAATGTATTGAAAGAGATGTTGAATAATACTGTTGATCCTGAAAAAGTTGGCTTGCTTGAAGCAGCTTTAAGTGCTATTCAAAACAGTACCAATTATGTACATTTTCTCAATTCGGCTTTCCCTGATTCAATATTGTTAAGTATGTTTATAAGTAAAGAATATGAGTGAGTTATACCATTTCCCATTATTAACTACGCTATTTAGTGCTACAGTTGTAGTACTAATGTCAAAACGATGTCATCCCAGCGAAAGCTGCGATCTAATAATGTTTAATAGTCTTTTAGGCTATTTTTTTAGATTCCCGCCGTTGCTAAGAATGACAGCTCGGGGTAGTAACTACAACTGTAGTATTAGCGTAGTTAATAATGGGAAATGGTATTATAGAGAGGGGTAATTTATGTCAGGCAGTTTAGTATCAGACCCGTTATTTGTCGGTTTAACAAGACCCGCAATGATATTTGGTGTGAGTATAAAATTTGCAGCACTTAATATGATTATATCTATGTCATTATTTATTCAAAGTAATAGTATTATGAATTTGCTTGTTGCTTTTGTGATTCATATGATAGGGTATGTAATATGTTTTAAAGAACCAAGATTTATAGAATTGCTTTTAAATAAATCTTCTAGATGTAGTCAGTGTCCTAATAAATCATTCTATGGAGCGAATTCATACGGTATTTAGTACTACAGTTGTAGTTACTCACAATATTGTCACCCCTGCTTTCGTAGGGGGGACATCGTTTTTACTACTGATAATCTAGTGATACTACAACTGTAGTATTAGAACAAAGTATAAAATGACAAAATGATAAAATTATCTGTAACAAAAACAGCCAAAGAGTCGAGATCTAGGAAAGAAAAACCTACTTCTCATTTTATTCCTTATAAATGCCATTGGGATAGTAATACTATTTTAACTAAAAATAATGAATTATTACAAGTAGTAAAAATAGGTGGTTTCTCCTTTGAAACAGCTGATGATGAAGATTTAGATATTAAAAAAAATATCAGGAATTCGTTACTTAAAAATATGTCATCAGGCAATATTGTGATGTATTTCCACACGATCAGGAGACGCAAACCAGTGGTTTTTGATGGGCTTGAATATACCTCTGACCCTACCATAAAAATACCTAATGATTTCACAACTTATTTATCAAATGAATGGCGTAAGAAACATGCAGGTTCTAGGTCGTTTTTTAATGAATTATATGTGAGTATTCTTTATAGACCAGATAAAGCTGGGGTTGCTATAATCGAATATTTCATTAAAAAGCTGATGCAAAAGTCTGATAAATCAGCTTGGGAAAATGACATGCGAGATATGCAGGATAGTTTGCGAGAAATGTCCTCAAGAGTAGTTAATACATTCCATAGTTATTCGGCGAGGTTACTTGGCGTACGCAAATCGAATAGTGGCTATTGTTGTGATATTATGGAATTTTTAGGTACTTTGGTGAATTGTGGATCTTCAATGCAAATGGCCGTTCCAAGAAATTCAATAGACCAATATCTTCCAACCCATAGATTGTTTTTTGGTTCTAGATCTATAGAAGCACGTGGTCCAAAGGGTAGAAGATATGCCGGTATATTAAGTATTTTAGAGTATGGACCATCTACGTCAGCTGGCATTTTTGACGGATTTTTACAAATGCCTTTTGAGTTTGTAATGACCCAAAGTTTTGTTTTTGCTAATAGGACAGTGGCGATTAGCAAAATGCAACTACAACAAAATAGAATGATTCAAGCAGAGGATAAAGCTGTATCACAAATTGCTGAAATCTCTCGAGCACTTGATATGGCTACCAGTGGTGATATTGGTTTTGGAGAACATCATTTTTCGCTTCTATGCTCTGATAGTAATTTAAAATCCCTTGAGGATACCCTATCTATGGCTTCTGTTGAACTCTCCAATTCTGGAATTCAACCTGTTAGAGAAAGAATTAATATGGAGCCAAGTTATTGGGGGCAGCTTCCTGGAAATATGGATTATATAGTAAGAGGTTCAACTATAAATACTTTAAACATGGCTAGTTTTGCATCTATGCATAATTATCCATTAGGTAAGGTTTTTAATAATCACTGGGGAGAATATGTAACTGTACTCGATACTACCTCGGGAACACCTTTTTATTTCAGTTTTCATGTTAGAGATGTTGGGCATACTCTGATCATTGGTCCAACTGGTGCTGGTAAAACAGTATTAATGAATTTTTTATGTGCACAAGCACAAAAATTTAAACCTAGAATGTTTTTCTTTGATAAAGACCACGGTGCTGAAATATTTATTAGATCACTTAATGGGATTTATACCACAATTGATCCAGGAGGAGAATGTAACTTTAATCCTTTGCAACTTGATGATACTGGGGAAAATAGAACATTTATATTAGAATGGCTTAAAGTATTGGTTACTTCTAATGGAGAACAGTTATCATCAGAAGATAATAAGATTTTATCACAAGCAGTAAGTGGTAATTTTAAGCTAGAGAAAAAAGATAGAAGATTAAAAAATGTTGTAGCATTTTTGGGCATAGATGGTCCTAATAGCTTAGCAGGCAGGATTGCTATGTGGGTTGGCAAAGGTTCTCATGCTAGAATATTTGATAATGAGGCAGATAATATTGATTTGCAGCAAGCCCGAGTATTTGGCTTTGATATGACTGAATTGTTAAAAGATCCAGTTAGTCTTGCTCCTGTGCTACTATATATTTTCCATAGAATTAGTATTTCTTTAGATGGTCAAAGAACTATGATAGTTCTTGATGAGGCGTGGGCTTTGATTGATAATCCAGTATTTGCTCCCAAAATTAAGGACTGGCTAAAGGTTTTACGTAAGTTAAATACTTTTGTAATTTTTGCTACCCAAAGTGTTGAAGATGCAGCTAAAAGCAGGATTAGTGATACCTTGATCCAACAAACTGCGACACAAATATTCTTACCAAACCTTAAGGCAACTGATATTTATCGTAGTGCTTTTATGCTTAGTCAACGTGAATATATTTTGATAAAAACTACAGATCCAACATCGCGTTATTTCTTAATAAAACAGGGGGTAGATGCGGTTGTTGCAAAAATAAGTTTAGATGGTATGACTGATATTATCAATGTTCTTTCTGGTCGGGTTGAAACAGTGTTATTGTTAGATCGGATTAGAAAGAAACATGGTGATGATCCTGAAAAATGGTTACCGGTATTTTATGAGGAAGTAAAATCACTTTAGTTAATTTATGCATTATAATTTTATAAAAAATTTACTTAGTGGAGCAAAAATATTTGCTAGAATAGTAGTGCTATGCAGTCTAGTAAATTTTACTGTTATCCATAATAGTTATGCAGAAGAACCAAAACAAAAAGATACTTTAGATACTATAATTGATATTCTTTCAGGTTTGACCTGTGAGACTCAAGGTATCGGTGATTTATTACGTACGGAATTTTCTCACACTTGTATACCGGCATCATTTTTTACCTTTGCCGTTGCTAATATAATCTCGCCAGGATTATATGCAAATACCATGCTACGTCTTAAAATAAATGACCATGAATTATTTGATGGAGATTACCCTGGAGGACAATGTGCAAGAAATAATAAAATTGATCCAAATGACCCTAAATTAACCTTTGCATTGTGTAATAATGTTAAGCTAGCAGCTGTTAGAGTACAGGCGATAGCCATTTCTGCTATTGCTATTGCTAAGGCCGTATTAACCGGTTCTGATCCGTGGAAAGATATTATGGAAGCGTGGAAGAGCAATAAAGCATCATTTCATACTATTTATAAGGACACAAAAGATGGTTATTCTAGTGTAATGTTGGACGTACCTATATCAGTTGTTTTTAAAGTAGTAAAAATAAAAGATACCATGTGTGTGGCTGCTCCTACTATATTAGCAGATTGGGTATCAGTTGGCTGTAAGTATATTAGAGAACCTTACCCTGAATCGATTTATGCGACTTTTATGAGTCTTGATGGTGGGACTAAGAAAGGTCCTAATACCGCTACTGACCCAATGGCAATAGTTGATTGTGGTGTATCATCTTCTAGTTGTTACCAAAGAGCTTATAATAATTCTAAGGCAGCCATCGTTATCTCTTCACCATTAATAGAATGTATTAAAGAAATGACGGCAAGATTACTGGTTAGTAAAGATGTTTGTACATTTGATGATATTAATAAAGTAATTAATTCAAGTAAAAGAGAAAGTAGCATATTATTTCAATTTCAACGTAATATGCACCGAACTGTTACCGCTTTATTGACTATATATGTAATTTTCTTTGGTTTTAAAATCATACTTTCTGGTGACGTTCCTCCTAAAAATGAAATAATTAATTTTGTATTAAAGATGTTGTTTGTGACCTATTTCTCTGTAGGTATAAACATTACTCCTGGTAGTAATTCTGACTATAATCGACTAGATGGTATGGTGCAATGGGCTTTTCCTTTATTATTAGGAGGAATAGATACACTTGCTGGTTGGGTTATGAATGCTTCTCCATCAGAGTTGTGTAAATTTGATGGAGAAGTTTACGATAAAAATCTTTCTTATATGGCATTATGGGATTCATTAGACTGTCATATAAGCCATTATTTAGGATTAGATATGTTATCAACCTTACTGGTAGAAAATCAATATAAAAATCATGATTTCAAGAATTTTGACTTTTTTAGTTTCTCAGCCCCACCTTATGTATATTTACTGATTCCTGCTATTATTTCAGGTAACATGACTCTAGTATCTTTGGCACTGTCCTATCCTTTATTAGTGATTTCTGTTGGAGCGTTTATGGTGAATGCTACAGTGATGTGCATGATATCTATAGTAATATTAGGTGTTTTAGCTCCTCTTTTTGTGCCAATGTTTTTATTTGAATATACTCGTGGTTACTTTGAATCATGGGTAAAGTTATTAATATCATTTTTACTACAACCTATGGTAGTGGTAACCTTTATGATTATGATGTTTTCAGTTTATGATTTCGGTTTTTATGGTCACTGTAAATATGAAAGTAACCATATACAAAATAGTATAGAAAGTGGGGGAGATGGAAAAAGAAAGGTAAAAATATTTTATGTTAATACTAAATGGGATGAATATATTGATAAAGACGATGTTAAAAGTTGTAAGAATAGCCTAGGTTATATGCTTAATAATCCACTAGCAACAGTTTTTGATTTTGCTAAAGATAACCTCAATGAGATTGTCAAAAAAAAACCAGGTAGTGGTAGTACAAGCGATCATTTATCTGAATACCAGTTTTTGCAAGGTATTATTATGGGACCCGGTATGTTTTTTGTATCACCCAAATTAGTTTTTGAGAAAATTAAGGATATTGCTCTAGCTTTAATTACTGCCTGCTTTACTTTGTATTTAATGTATCACTTTAGTAGCCAATTAGCAGAGTTTGCAGCTGATATGACTGAAGGTGTACCTCTTAGTGGTGTTGCCATACATCCACAAGCAATATACAAAGCTGGTATGGCTGCTCTTGGAGCTGCTGGTAAAATGCAGGCGGCTGATAAAGTAGCTAGAGGTGCTAGTACTAAGGATCTAGGTGGTGGAGGTGGATCAGCTGGAGATACTAAAGCTACTGGTGGTGAATCAGCAGGAGATACCTTAGACACCAGCGGTTCATCTGGAGATACTGTATCAACAGCAGGAGGAGGTGGTGGCAAGTCTCTAGGTGGTGGTGGACTACCTATCTCTCCAGCCCGTCATATAGCAGAATCTACTGCAGCTGGTGTATCTGAATCGAGTTCTTCAAATGCAGGAGGTTCTTCAAAGGAATCAAGGGTTAATTTGCAGACTATTGACGAACCTATTCTACCTCCAACTAGTAAAATAGTAGAAACAGAGGATTTTGTTAATAGATCACCACAGATGGCTACAAATACGCAAGAATTAGAAAGGACAGTAGAGAAAGCAGGTTCTACTAAGGAATTACCAAAAGAGCAAAAGACCCCTGAGTTACTTTCTAAAACTTTGGGAGGACTTGAGGATTCTACTATACAAGCTGGAAAGGCTGGTGACATTAAACAAGAAATAAAAAATCCTGAGGAAAAAGCTAGGAAGGAGAGTTATCTTAAAACTAGACCAGCTAAGAAAACTACAACTGCTAGAACTAATATAAAAAAAGATGGCTCTGATGAAAATTCATAAAGTCACCAACTGTACAAGTTTAAGTAGGTATAATAGTCCTCATTCCCGCGTAGGTGGGAATGACATTAAGAGAAGCAGGAATGGAACGATGTCATTCGAGCTGCGGCGGGAATCTAAAGAAATAGACAGGAAAGGTGCTTTAGATATTCTAGATCCCTGCCTTCGCAGGGATGACATAAAGGGAAGCGGGAATGACATTAAAGGAAACAGGGATGGCATTAAGGGAAACAGGAATGACACCTTAGGGCTGTTATACCTACTTAAAATTTGCCCACTTGGTAAAGTCATAAGAATTTTTATACAATGTTGTTTGGTACTTTTTTCAAGCAAAGTTTTTGCTGGTTTTGGAGATCCGTGTCCATCAGCTTCATTTGCAGTAGATGGTTATTTAAGACAAAACACAGCTTACGGGCATCTTCTATATAGTATTGATATGACCGGTACTCCTAATGGGTGTGATGCAACTGACCCACAATTTAAATTCTGTCTAAAAAATAAAGATGGTAGTTCTCCAGAGTGTAAAGTTATTACTCTTAATTTAAATGATTCTAAGCGTCTTAGTGAATTAAGCACTGATAATAATCCTGATTTAGGTGGAAATACTTTATTAAAAGATATTATTTTAACAGTAAAGATTGTCGATAACAGATTGTGCCTAGTCATGTCTACCTCAAAAGGACAACTTCCACTAGCTTGTAAAAATACTACCACACCAGCTCCGATACCACCACCAAACGAACAATGCCGGAATATAGGTAAAACTTGTTATATGGGTACTACAAGGAGTCAGTCATTACTTAATTTTTCTGGCTTAGCTGTAGATTGCGTAAAGGAAACTCTTGATAAAGTTTTTTTTCGTTATAGTAGCTGTGATCCAAAAAATGATAAGATTAGTTTGACTGCCCTTAATCCTTTCTCAACCTTCCAAGAATCTTTGAAAATATCTATTAGGGCGGCGTTAATATTATATGTTATGTTTTTTGCTGTTAATATGATTTTAAGCAAAGAATATGGTAATTTAGATAAAATAGCATCTTTTGTTATGAAGCTAGTAGTTGTCACTTATTTTGCTACAGGTCTTGGACCAGCGTATTTTAAGGGTGGAAAGGAAACTACCGAAAATGGTATGCTTCAGTATGGTTTACCATTACTCACGCAGCTTACTCCACAATTTGCCCAAATAGTTTTTAATGCTGGTGGCTCTCGAGGATTATGTGAGTACGATACTAGTAAGTATAAAGATGGTTATAAGTTTTATGCACTTTGGGATGCTGTTGATTGTAGGATAGGTTATTATTTGGGTATGGGGCTATATTATAATACAGAATCCGTTTTAAACGGTATTCCCAATGATGTGCCGGGTGGAACTAAAGGTATTGCTGTAAACTTTAAAAAACCTGGAAAGGAAGCACCAAAGGCATTGAGTAAGGTTGGCGGATTCAGATTTTTTACTGTGATGTTTGGTTTATTATTATCTGGACAAATAATAATAGTAGCATCTGGAATAATATTTTCTGTAATATTTGTTTCAATAATTTTATATTTTATAACACACTATTTAGTATGTCTAGTTACCATATATGTCATGACCTATATTTCCCCTATATTTATTCCTATGGTTTTATTTACTAGAACCAAAGCATATTTTGATGCATGGCTAAAAATTTGTATATCTTGTGCAGTGCAACCCGCAGTGGTAGCTGGTTTTATTGCCTTGTTACTTACTATGTATGATTCGGCAATATACAAGAATTGTGAGTTTATGAGGCATGACTATACGTATAGCAGTGATGTTCAGTTTAGTACTTTTGAGCTTAGATTACCAAATACTAATACTGAGGACTGTAAAAATAGTGCTGGATATAAATTATTACGGTATTATTCAGGGGAAGGTTGGGAGAAGCATCTTTTAATTCTTTTTCCAATTAACTCAATTGTTATAGATGTCGTATCACTGTTAGTAGAGTTACTTTATGTATTAATTTTTTCAATTATTTTTTATTATTTTTCAAAATCAATTAGTCAGTTTGCCGCCGAGCTTACTGGTGGTCCTATCATGGATTCTGTAACAGCTAGTCCTACTAAGATAGTTGATATGGTTAAGAAAGGGGCGGAGTTTATTGCCGATGCTTCAAAAAGCTCCGGTGGAAAACCACCGCAGAAAAATCCTTTAGAAAAACCAAGGAAAGGAGGAGAAGAAGCAAAAGATTCAGGTGGTGGCAAAGCTGATGAAGGTATGGCAGGTTCTGGTGGTGGTGGCGGTAGCGGCGGTGGTATGGGTTCTGGAAGCGGTGGTGGTATGAATGGTGGTGGCGGTGGTGCAGGGTAACAAAAAACGATGTCATTCCCGCGTAGGCATTGCCCGCGTGGATTAAAAATCCAACGTAAGTAATGGTACTTACAGGATCAAAAACGATGTCATTCCCGCGTAGGCGGGAATCTATAATATTTAGTAGCCTTTGCAGGTTATTTTTTAGATCCCAGCCTACGCTGGGATGACATAGTTTTGACTATATATATCATTCCCGCGTAGGCATTGCCCGCGTGGATCACTAGTATGTCATTCTTAGCAACGGCAGGAATCACATTGAAGCTGCTTAAGTGGTAGTAATTAACTTGGATATTATTGTATAAAAATTGTATGAAAGGAAATTTATCAAAACTTATAATGGTATTAGGCATAGCGGCTCTAGTGGTTAGCGTTGTTATGGTATTACTTGCGATGATAGGGTCAGTAAAAATTACCAACGGTTGCCTCCTTAGATATGATCAAGACGCAAAGGGAGGTAGTACTGATCGTATTACTAATACAATCATGCTTAACGCAACAGCAAACTATACTGTTATTACCAAAACAAAACCAGATGGTTCAATTGAGACTGAGTATGATCCTAAACATTATGGAGAATGGTTAAATACTAATTTAGCTGTTACAGATAAGCAGGATATTAAGTTTAAAATAGAGGGTAACATAAGTCTTTGTCGAGCTTATATCCCAAAAAATAATATTCAACAATCTTCAGATATAGATACCAATAATAACATGGTTGCCATCCCTAGGATTGAAGAAACTAATGCAGAACCACTATCTTTAATTTTTGATGCTAAAACTGATGAATGGCGAAATATAGCTGAATTATTTATTAATGATCAGGTTATAGTATCAATTTTACCGGATCACAAGAAATTGCCGGATTTGCCAAATAATATAGCTAGTGTAAAAAATGTCTTTAAGCTTGTTAAGCAAGATGGTGAATTTAAAAATTTTATAGAGACAGCAGATTGTTCAGAAGGCAAGAGAAAATACAGCCCATTATGTGGTAGATATTCAATATATTCTGGGGAGTATGTCAGTGGTTGTAAATGGGTTGATGATTATTATAACTGTAATTATCATAGTTATTGTCCTAAAAGATGTTTTTTGGGATGCCAGTCACGTAAATTTTGTTTCTTAGGTGCTTGTTGTGAGCAATTGTTATGTGACAGATGTGGTGTTTGGAGTAATATAGCAACGATAGCACCAGAACCTTATCGAGATAATAATGATTTTAAATACCCGTGGTCTAGGAAAGTTGATAATGTTAATGATCTATTCACTGATTTTCATCCTGAATGTTCTAATAATTCTAGTGTTGCATCTAGTACGTGTCCTGATGTTGATCATAGTATAAAAGATAAAGCTTATATAGAAGGAGAATACCAAAATAAAAGATATTTCTGGTATTCTGCCGATGGTCCAACAGGTCTGTTATATAGAATGGATAACAGTGAGACTCCAACTAATGCCAAATCTTTAGGAGGAAACTATAAATTTGCCAAAGTAATTGAGGGAGACGAAACGTATGATCCAATAAATAATAGTAGAGCTGCTAAAATCATTTATAATAGGACTCTAGCCGGTACAGCAAAAACCTATTTACAATATCGTTTATGGTCAAAAGATGACAAATATACCAATAATACTGGTGGCTATGTCTTAAATATTAAGCAGACTAAATGTCGAAGAACTAATGGCGAGAGTTTTGATGATGTTGAGGCTAATCGTGGTAAAATACAATATTTAGTAGTACCATATGACGAAAATCCTAACACATCTAGTAAACCTTATACCGCTAATAGTATTAATATGGATGATGCCGAAGGTAATGCGAAGATTACTACAAGTGGCAATGGATATCTATGGATGAGAATTCTCAATAAAAAAGAGGATTATAAAGAAAGTTATGGTAGGTATAAAGTACAATTCTTTACCTCAGAAAAAGTTGGTAGTTTTACTTTAAATATTTTAACTCCTTTATTTGAGTTATTAAAAGGAAAAATTAAAGGTGCAGCTATAATGATTTTCGAGAACATGACCTGCTATGGTGGGGGAGTTACTACTTGTACTAACTTTTTTCACTATATAAAAGCCGTATTAATTCTCTACGTTATGTCATACGGAGCAATGTTTTTATTAGGTATGGTCAAAATCAACCAACAGGATTTGGTAATTAGGATAGCAAAAATTGCTATAGTTAGTGGGTTAATGAATGAAAGTACTTTTGGATTTTTCAATAATTATATATTTGATTTTGTAACTAACTTTTCAGATGGAATCATCTCGAATATGAGTGGCTATAGCATGTTTTCATCGACGAATAAGATAACAAATCCTTTCATGTTCCTAGATGCATTAATGAGTAAAATATTGTTCAGTAAAACTTTTGCTGGTCAAGTGCTTTCTTTAATCTCTATGGGTCTTAGTGGATTGATTTATTTTGTTATAGTATTTATTGCTACAATGATAGTAATCATCACCGCTCTTCGAGCCGTGGCAGTTTATATTATGGCATTTATGGCAATCGCTATATTAATTGGTATAGCTCCATTATTTCTTACGTTTATGCTATTTGATTTTACTAGATATTTATTTGATAATTGGGTGAGGTTTACTTTTAGATATATGATAGAGCCAGTAATTTTAATGGCAGGAATTATTATACTTACTCAGCTATTTACAATTTACTTGGATTTTGCAACTGGTTATAGTGTGTGTTGGAAATGTGCTTTACCTATAAAAGTTCCATTTCCCGCTATCCCAGGTCTTCCTGCGATTTTCTCTAATTTAGAGATTTTTTGTATCAATTGGTTTGTACCTTGGGGAATGGATTCTCGTTCTGGTATGATGGGTTTGAATATGCAACATTATATTGCATTAATTATGATTGCTTATGGAATGTATGGTTATGTTGAATTTTCTGGAAAAATGGTGGCAAAGTTGACTAGTACCGCTGGACCTTCTGCTACATCTATGGGACATGCAATGTCATCGGCAATGGAACAAGGAGCTTTAAAAAAGGTTGGTTTAGATCAGGCATCTAGGAATCAGATTAAACAGCAAGCTGCCGGTAGATTAAAAGATAGGAATAAAGCAATTGATAAAGGGAATAAAGCTAGGTCAAAAGGTGATACCAAGGATAGTGATGGTAACAATAAGGATCAGAATCCAAGAAGTGGTGTTGAGAGTGGTAGTGGTAATGAAAGTGGTTCTAATGCGAATCCAAAGTAATAACTGAAAATGAAGTGAATAATAGGATGAGAAATTTCAGGCATCTAATTTTGTTGGTAGATTTTCTACTTAAGGGGCAAGTTTTTATTGCCTTAGTAGTTCTGTTAGCCTACCATCCTGCCAAAGCTAATGATGATGACAGTAAACTTGATTGGATGAATTCAAGTTTAGATGGGCTTGCAGCTTTATTTTCAGCATGTCTAGAAGTACCAAAATTTAATAGTTTTCAAGAAGGTAGCATTTCTTTAGACCTTGCAAAACCAAATGAATGGAATTCTACTGGTAACTATGTCAAAAAAGATAAAGCAATTAAGTTTGACTGGAGTACTAGGGGAGCTGTAAGTAGTCCAAGAAGATACCGGGTGATTTACCGTATAGATCCAAGATTTGCTAGACCTCAAATATTTATTAAAACTTTTAATTATTTAACTAAACAGTATGAAGCTACTGATTTTCCTAAATTTAAGGCAACTGATCCTACTAAAGATTATACAAGTTTGGCATTTAGCAAAATGCAGAATTATGTAGACTATTTTAATTTTGCTAACAATAGACAGAAAATTCGAGTAGAAAAAGGTGATGTAATAAATATAACTCTCGCAAGAGCAGGAGATTTTTTTAGTGTAGTTACTGACGAAGATTTTTTAAAGTCAGAGCTTGACAATAATATGTTAGGAGTCCCGTCACTTTATACAAATAGCAACCTTGATAATAAAATACTATATTCAACTGCAGAAAAATTATGTGATTCTATTGATCCTTCAAGGGATAAAGTGTGCCAGGGTACTGGAGCAAATACAAAATACAAGGTATTAGATAAATTAGCATTAGTTGGCAAACCGTTGAATCCGGCGATTATACAAGATATGAACCGTTTAGCTATTACAATTTGTCCTGATTTTGCTAATGATAAAGATAACTCTCCAGTATGCTTCTATGATCAAGGGAGAGGAATGAGGATATTGGTAAATAATCAGATTATAAAGAGAGAAGCAGAGAACTTTGTATATTCTAAATTTTTAAAAAAGAGTTTCTTATATTATAAATCTGATATTGCTGGAGATTTAGATTTTTTAACTGATTGGTCAATCCAAGGAATGTTTACTTCCCTAGATAAACCTTTAATGAGTGATTGGACTACATTTTCTGATCTTGATAAACTTAATTTTTATATTAATAGTCCTGCTGTAGATTTAAGTAGCAGTTTTCTACATTTTGGACGCTACATTATGATGGTAGAAGTAGGTAATGGTGATAAGACTGTTAGTGATGCACAACAAAAAGACATAGAAGTTGAATATATTATAGTAAAAGGTGGTGTAACACCACTTGCATCGCTAGTGGGTACACAAATCAACCAAGATTTTTCAACTGATGCTGACAAAGATGGTTATTTATGGATTAGGGTAAAGAATCCTAATAAAGAGGTAATGGGATTAATTAAGGTAAATTATGCTAATTACACTGGAAGTACTTGGTTTTCAGATATTGTATATAAAGGGGCAGTTAAACCTATTACCGATGAGTTTCATAAATTTACTATGAATTTTTATACTAAACTAACTAAAAATGTAACATTACACCGAATCATAAAAGCCGCATTGATTCTTTACGTAATAATATATGCTTTAACCTTTTTAGCGGGTGCTATTCAAATAACTGCCAAAGACTTATTAACAAGAATTATAAAAATCACTTTGATAGTAATACTAATAGGAGATGATAGTTGGAACTTTTTCAATAATTACTTATTTAACGCCTTTATTAAGGGTACTGACTATCTAATGACCAATGTAGTAGGGCTTACTAGTTCTAAAGCTAACATTTTTGGTTTTATTGATCCAATATTTGATAAATATACTAATGGCAGATTTTGGGGGCTTTTATTTATACAATTACTCCAAATTCATAATGGTCTTGCTCTTGTTGCTATCATGACTATTTATTCTCTGACGCTTTATTTTAGAGCCATTTTGGAAGTTATCATAGGTTACGTTATAGCCTATATTGGTCTTGCGATTATGATATCTTTAGCACCATTATTCATAATTTTGGTACTATTTGAGAAGACAAAAAGCATTTTCGATAACTGGTTATCTACTTTATTTAGTTACATGATGCAACCAACCATATTATTAATATTTTTTCTATTAATAGATCAAGTGATGTCTGAACAACTTTTAAAAATTGTGGTAAGAGCATGTTGGGATAGTACGTTCATTCCAATAGAGATAGGGTTAGATCTAACGCATATGGACATACCTATTAATTTTTCTTTCAAAATACCATTTTTACCTGGAATACCTTTCTTCGCACCGGATGTTACGGAAATTAGTAATGCAAAGGATTTATTAAATTCTACCGGGACATTCTTGGTAATATTTACCAGTAGCTTATTATTCTATGCTTATTGCCTAATGTGTTATGGACTTGTCGATTATGTGACTATAGTAGTTGCTCAATTGACGAATGTAACACCTGCAAGGCGGGAAGGTAATTACCAAGAGCCTGATAATCCTACAAAATCTATTATGCAGGATATGGAATCTGTGGCAAGACCAGTAAAGGATTTAGCTTTTGCTCCAGCTAGGATATTTAAGGATAAGGTTATAGATCAAAATTATAAAGCTAGGAAAAGTGAAAATTCTGGCAGCAACAAAGAATATACTGGCAAAATATTTGCCTCAAGAAATGATTCAGACACTGGTGGTGAAGCAGGTGGTGGATCTAATAAAAAGGAATAATTACTATTTAAGCCTAGGTTTTTATAAATGAAGAATATTTTTGTTATTTTATTAATTTCTATGTTGTGCCTTTCAGGGTGTACTGGCGATAGGTGCATTGATGCAGATGATTTTGGCTTTATAAAATTTGTAATTTCTTCAAGATATAAAAAAGAAGAGTTAAGCGGGCAACAACAAGATAATCAAACAGCTCCTTGGATCAATACTGGATATAATGTAAATGGTCAACCACTTACTATGTTGGTAAAAACTTGGGATTATTCTAAAGGAGATAAAAACAACTCTACAGAATTATCAGCTTGGAGTGCGTGGTATGGTCAGGAAAATAATACCAATACTTTATCTGAATTTTGTAAGAGACTACAAGTATGCCAATTTATAGATGGCATCATGTGTACTAAAAGTAAGGATGCTAGCATTAGTAATGCACCATGTTTATTTAAAAATGGTGTAGGGCTATACATGTTAATTGCTGAGCGTGATACAAATCCTAATCTCTCTTTGGATACACAACGTACACCAAAAGGCATTACCGCCCACCTTGGTACACCTCTTGTTGGTTATGCACTTTATGATCTTAATAAAAGAGGGGAATTAGTAAAAGCTGGAGGAATAAGTTATCAATATGCAGATGAGGATAAAGTTAAATACGTTCAATGCCCATTATATTTTAAGATTTTAGATAAATTTTACGATGATAATAATGGTCAGTACCGTGTAGTTATTAAATCTGGGGTCACTGACACTAGACCTGACCCTATTGAATTTTTAACGAATTTAATAAAAGCTGAGTTATTTGGTGATGGCAAGAATACAGGGCTAGTTAGGTCAATTTACGAGGGTATTATTAAAACACCGGGGTATCGTGTATCTGTTTCGGCTTTGTTAACTTTGTATATTATGTTTACAGGATTTTCTTTCCTGATTGGTAATGTTAATCTCACACATACTGAATTAATAATTAGAGTAGTAAAAGTTAGTATAGTATCTACGTTACTTAGTTCAACTAGTAGCTGGCAATTTTTCCATGATTACTTATTCGTGTTTTTTATGGAAGGGGTAGCGGAAATATTACAAATAATTAAAGAAACAGCAGCTACCGGACCTGGATCTTGGAGTATTATAGGTTTAATGCTAGCCCCGCAAACTATGGCAAAATTATTTTCATTACTATTTGTCGATCCGTTAGGATTTATATATATAATTTTATTCTTGATAGCCCTTTATTTTATCTTCATGATGGTATTTAAGGCTACTATTATATATCTTACAGCACTGATAACCGTTGGGATGATTATCATAATGGCTCCAATATTCATTTGCTTTATGTTATTTGGTATCACGCGTTCATTGTTTGAAAACTGGTTAAGACAGCTGATTTCCTATGCACTACAACCAATTATATTATTTACTGGTATTGCTTTTATTTCAATGATTATCAGAACAGAAATATATTCTTCACTTGGTTTTGGGGTATGTAAGTATGACTTCCCA
Organism: Candidatus Tisiphia endosymbiont of Ditula angustiorana; assembly: GCF_964026425.1. NCBI lineage: Bacteria > Pseudomonadati > Pseudomonadota > Alphaproteobacteria > Rickettsiales > Rickettsiaceae > Candidatus Tisiphia > Candidatus Tisiphia endosymbiont of Ditula angustiorana. Next base: position 874,942 of record NZ_OZ032143.1, on the reverse strand, counting down.
AATTTAGGACCGATAAATGACCTATTTGGTAGTATGAATGAAGATCTAGACACTAGTCTTGGAGACTCAATATTTTATTGGTGGTTTCCATCTCCAATGAAAGCTGGCAAATTTTCTAAAACAAAGGCTAATATATTAGTGCCTGTCGATCATCGCAGCGATGATGGTTCTCCTGATGGCAAACTATGTTTAGCTTATCAATGTATTGAGGAAAGATATGTTGAATTACCATTTTTAGATCCAGTCAAAGATTTAACAAGAATTCATAATTTTTTCAGTGGTAAGTTTGTTCAGCTGGATGGATTGTTGTTAATTTTTGTATGTGTTTATTTACTAAGTAAATTTAATGATATAGCTGTTTCAAGTGCTAAATTCTTATCTAGCACCTCAGGTAATCTAACAAATTTACAAGCGATTGGACAAGCTGCTTATGCCCCTATTCAACAGCAAATAGAGAGACCTGCAAATTATGTTCTAAAGGCTGCTAAACAAAGGGCAAATCAAGCAATCGAAATAGCAACCATGCCCATTGCCAATGCCTATGAGAACATGATGATTGAGGGCAAGTGGTTGATAGAAGGGGTAAGAAAAGAAGCTCTGAATCCAAGGACAGTAAAATCTAGTGTTTTAGATGAAGTAAAAAGAACTTATGGTATAGATTATGAAGATGTTCATGCTCAAGCTGATTACCAAAAGGGTATTAGTGAGGTTATTAAAGCAATTAAACCGGATGGAACGGATAAAGAATTTGAGGGTAATAGTTACTCCGAACTTCGTGATTATTTAGCGGGTCTTAAATTTGGAGAAGGTAAAAAACTTGACAAAGATCAGCAGAAAGAGCTTGATGATTTAATGAAAACTAAAGATGGTAAAACTTTACGAGAATTAGCGAGTGATGCAAAGTTTACCAAAGATTTTCAGGAAGCTTATGTGAATGCACATCAAGCAATGTCAGCAAGGGGAGTAGGGTTATTTGGTAAAAATATAGCACCACTCAAAAGTTGGCAAGAGATGAATAGGCGTATTGATGAAAAGAGAGAGCTACGTGATAAGAAACGTAAAAATATAGGAGAGAGAATATATGCTGGTTATGAAGGATTAAAACGAGAGGCACTTACTGCTATTGTGGGTAAAGATTTACGGGATGCTTTTGAGGGTAACTTAACTGGAGCAGAGTGGGAAGATTTTAATTATAATGATCCAAGACTTAGAACCCATAGTGAATCACTTAAGGATCAGCAACGATCTTTGGAATGTCAAGAACTTCTAACTAAAATCAATAAAGAAACCATTGCTGTTCAGGGAGATATTTCATCTCCTGAATATCTAGCCAAGCTTGAATTACAGGGTAGAACAGCAGATATTGCATATTATGCAGAACTATCTAACAAAAAACTTGCCTTTGAGATATATGATGCTTTAGCTAAAGGTGAAAGTGATGATGGAGAGAATCCCGTGTTGATGGGCGAGCGATTCATGCGAGAAAAATCAACGGATACTCAAACTCGTAATATGATTGACAGTGCTTATAAGATTGAGCAGAAAACAATAGATAACGATAGATATGTACGCAGACAGGAACATTATGAAATTATGCGTGAGAAAGCTGAAGCTAATAGGGACAATCAATCTTTAGAGTATAGTAAAGCAGTACTAAAGAAAATAGAAGAAAGAAAAGAACTTATTAAAAAAGAAGTTAGATCTCACATTGATGGAATTAATCAATATCGCTTAGATGCTAGAATGCCTAAATATGAGAAAAAAGATTAGCTTTTTCAAAGCAAAAGATATATCGAACTGAGGTTAGTATTAACTTGTTACATCGAATTAAGGTGAATATTAAACCTTAACTGGCATAATCACAAAAACATCTTTAGGATTCTGAAGGGTTTTCAATAACATTGGTGATGATGCATTTAAAAAGTATAGTTCAACTTGGTTTGCTTTAGTAGCACTTAACACAGCACTTAGTGCGTCAGTAAGATATTTAGGATTAAAACCTATAGACAGATTATCTTCATGATCAAAAATGCATAAATTACTTTCATCTAGAGAACATGGTATGCATTCTTTAGCCACGCCTCTTGCTTCTCCAGAAGCGGTAATTTCAAGCAAGTCTTTTGATAAAATCAATTTTATTGCTTGAAATTTGTCTATAGTTATTGTCGCTACTCTATCTATAGCATCAGTTAGCAACTTGGTATTAATAGTAAGTTTATAGTTGTTCTCTACTGGGATAAAAGCTTGATAATCCGGAAAAGTTCCATCAATTAGTTTTGATACCATCATAATATCATTGCAAACAAATTTAATCCTATTAACACTTAGAAAAATTTCAATTTCCAGTTGAATATTCTTGGGGTCTTTCAGTATCTTAACAATTTCCTCGAGAGTCTTTTTAGGTAAAATAACTCCAAACTCGCTAGCATTATTGGATATTTTTACTACTGACACTGATAATCTATGCCCATCGGTGCTAGCCATACAACATTCTTCATCTTTTACATAGAAATAAACACCATTAAGATTATAACGAGTTTCATCAACGGATACCGAAAACAAAGTACCGTCGATCATTTTAACAAAATCACTACAAGATATTTTTAAAGTAGTTTCAATATTAATATCATCTAACGCAGGGAACTGGTTAGCATGTAGGGTTAGTAGGTTAAAAGCACAATTCTTTCCTAAAATTTCAAGATGATCTGTTTCATTTGAAACACTGAGCGTTACATCATTATCAGATATCTTTCTTATTATGTCATTTAATGTTTTAGTAGATACCATTATTTCGCCTTCACTTATTACTTGAGCTGCTACTTTTTGGCTTAAATATATTTCCATGTTAGTAGTTATTAGCTCTAGCTTACCATCCTTAGATGATAATTTAACATGACTAAGTTCAGCAATTACGTTATGTTTTTCTACCACAGAATTGGCAAAAGCCAAAGCCTGAGTTAATGTTTTTGTCTCAACTATTATTTTTAAGTTATTATTATTCATATTATTTAGTATTTATAATAGCTGCAAGATACATAAAACCACCATTAGTTCTAATGTAAGTTATATTGTCACTCTATACCTCATTGACATTAGGTACATAGATCGTTTTCGTTTTTCCTGATTTGATCAAGCAAGTAACTATGAATTTTATGCTGATTATCCTTCACAGAAACAGCTTTCTTCTTATGCAGATAAATAGCTTCTATGCCCATTATCTCCATATATTTGTGTATTCTATCCTTACCTAACATTAGACTTCTTTCGAAACTAGGTATGAGATAAGGGTTTTTAGAAAAAATTAATCGAAAAACCGTAAGCAGTACGACAAACGTACGTGAGGATTTTGAGATTAATTCTGACGACAAAACCACCTCTCAGATGAAGTCTCGAAAGAAGTCTATTAAAACCATTTTCTAATAATTGCCTATGTATACAACAATATCCAAATTCAGGATTATCGGTATATATTTCGTCTATCCTAAAATATTCAAGTTGTATGGCTACTAACAAACTGCTTCTAATAGTTTGTTTATGTTTTTACATAATGTATAGCATTTTGTTTGGTGCTACTTTGTTTCTTTGCCATTCGTTTATCCTAAGTATAATTTTTATTATATCTTATTACAAAACAAAACTACCTGCTTTTTTGTCTAAATTTTTCAGTCCATTATAGACAACAGCATAAATAATTAATCGCAATCATCCCTTAACGGACGATTAGTTGTAAACCTATATCTTTCAATCAAAGAAATAAAATGAGTTATGGAGTTTAGATTGAAAAAAAGCATCCACTATGCTATTTTTCATATCCATTTCTAATGATTTGATTTTATTTTTAAAATCTTCAATTTCCTGCTCTTTTATTTGATATAATTTAACAATATTTTCTTGCTCTTCTAGCCTTGGTACTGGTATTTTTATCTTTTTTATATCTGTATTATTAAGGTGCAATATATTAGCTCCTCTTGCATATTTAGCCAATTCACTTTTTAGTGGATAGCTTAAGACTAAAGATAAATACTGCGGATTTATTCTATTTTTATCATGTATTCTGATAATGTTAATATCGCTACCTATAATAACATTGCTTTTGCATAAAGTTCTTGCTATTGCAATGCCGTCTGCATCGGCAGTTGTTGTTGCTGGTATTAATACATCACCTTCTTGTGATAAAACTTTTCCTTTTAAATCGGTTTTGCTGTAGATTTTTTTTATAAATAGATTATTATATAATGTGTACAATTCTCCATATAAAATACATTCATATTTTCCATTACTATCAATTTTTGTTTTAGACAAGCCGTTTCCTTTTAAAAACTCTATATCATCACACTTTTCAAGTTCTTTTAAAGAAAATTTTTGAAAAGCAAAATTATCAATAGTTTGTTCTTTATATTGATTAATTAACAATACATACTGATTATGTTGTATTCTATCTTGATAAAGTATATCAAAATTAATTTTCTTTAATCTATCAATATCATCAATATTTAAAGAAGTTTCTGATAACAAAATATCAATATCGTTTTGTCCGTGTATTTTTTTTCTTGCTTTGTTTAGAGTATATCCATCGTTTCGTAAATCAAAATACCATATATGATTTTTTGATTTATTTTGTTTGTTCTTTACAATCAAAATATTACTTTTAATACTTGCATCCGCAAAAGCTCCCTTTGGCAAAGATATTACATTTTCTAAACTATGTTTTTCAACTAAGTCTCTTCTAAGCTGTGTATATGCTTTATTGCCATTGAATAAAATACCTTCTGGCACTATAATACCTGCTCTTGCATTTTCATTTTGACTATTTAAAGCATCTAAACAATGCAATATGCCGCAAACTTCTGCAGATTTCCCATTATATTCATATTGAGAAAGATAATCTGTCTTTCTTTTACTTCCAAATGGAATATTTGTAATTACAACATCAAATTTATTAGTTTGCTTTTTTTCATAGCTATCTTGCCTTGTTATATTTGAATGTCCGTCTCCAGCTAAAATCATATTCATTTTAGCAATTCTAAACATTGTGGAAAACTCACCACCAAAAACAGTTTCATTTTTTAGTTGTTCTATTGTATTTTGATTAAGTGGCATTCTTCTTTTTATATACTTAAAAGACTCTGTTAGCATTCCGCCAGTTCCACAAAATCCATCATATACTTTTTCACCAAATTGAGGATTGAGAAGTTTTACCATTGTTTTTACAATATGTCTTGGTGTAAAGTATTCTCCAAAATCTGTTTCAGCTCCTCCATAATTTCGTAAAAAATACTCAAAAGCATCGCCTTTTATATCAGTGCTTGTATCGGATAACCATAAATCATCTAAACTTGCAATAATGTTATTTAAGATATGTTCCTTGCCATTTAATATTTCCATTTTTGACAATACTTCTCCGCCATAAGATTTCTTAAAATAATCAAATGCTTGTTTATTTAGAAAATCTACTAAATCCAGTCCTTTTTTATTTTTAAAATTATTCCATAGATAATCTTTTGGAGGTAGATTTATAATTTCGTCGTTCATTTCCGCAAGTTCACTAATAACTTTAAGGAACAAGATATTTGAAAACAAATCTACTCTATCAAGGCCTCCTCTAATACCCATATCTCTGAGGTCATTATTAATAGTTTTAAATATAGATATTAATTCTTCTCTTGACTGTAAGACTTTTCTATCTATTGAATTATAGATATTATCTTGTAAGAAATTTAGTAAAGTTGATTGATTTAATAATTCGTCAACTTCTTCATTATTTAGAATTAAATTTGCCTGTTTTTTTATATGATAAGTCTTAGTGTATATTCCATCAGTTACGAATACAATAGGGGCATTTAATATTTTTGCATATTCTATTCCTTGTTCTTGTGCTTTATTTATATCCTCAAATGGCTTTTTTGCTTCAATGATTGCAATTGGTTCGTCTGAATTGTCTCTATATAAAATATAATCAGGTCTTTTCCTTCCTAAAAGTTTTTCTTGTTTTTCTGTTTTTGCTCTTTGTTTATAAACATTACAAGAATTAAGATTTTTACTATCGTCGTTCCATTTTAAATATCTTAATTCGTTATCTATTGCAGTTTCAATATCTCTTTCAACTAAATTAGAATATTTCATAATTAAATACCAAACTTTTTTATTGTTAAAACCATATTAATCTGAACTACTAAAAGGCTAAAGCCCTTTCTGTAACAATTCTCCACTATAATACCGTTTGCTTCACCAATAAGTTAAACATACAATTCATATCCTTGTTATTGTATCTAAATGCAAATTCATCTACATACTTTTGAAGATGTTTAGCTGATACGTGATGATAAATTCCTAAGATACCACGCTTTAGAGTTTCCCAAAAGTTCTCAATGTTGTTAGTATGGACGTCGCCGTTAGCAACATATTCTTTCGTATGATCATCAAGTATATTGTTGTCCTTAAACTCATCGCTAATAATTACGCTATCTTAAGTTATAACTTGGTGCAATATATCTAATAGTTGTTTACCTGTTAATTTCTTGCCCTCGTTGTTTTTTATCATTACTTTAGCAAGTACTGATTTGTTAATTCTATCAACACAGCCGACAACAACATTCTTTTTAGTACTACGACCTCTTTTATTAACTGGTGGTAAATCGTCATTATCATCATTCTTATTATTGCTTTTTCTAGCCTTTCCGCCCACGTACGTTTCGTCTACTTATATTAGAGTGCCTAGGAATTGTTGATTTTCAATATTGCCCATAACAAACTTTTAGCATATGCCAAGCTGTTTTATAGGTAAACTCCTACCTCACGCTGTAATTGATAACCTGATATACCTTTCTTACTATTCAAAAATAAATGAATAGTGTAAAACCATTTTCTTAAATCGGTTGACGAATGTGCAAATATCGTTCCCTAAAACACTGAAAAAATCCTACCACAAGAATTACATTGAAATTTTTTAGGCGTATTTCTTCTAACCGTAATTTTATTACTTTTGCAATAATTACAATGTGCTTTATCTTGAGGTTCTTATATCTAAAAAATATGTTATAAGTAATTATAACATATTTTTTAGATATAAGAACTATCATTTCGCGTACTTTTTGTAAACTAGTCTTAATAGGAATTAGGGTAAGTTCATTGTTATTAAGATTAAAAACTATTTCATCACCTTCTTTAAGTCGAAGAGATTTACGATAAATGGCAGGGATAGAAACTTTACCACCTTTAACTCAATGATAAGGTACTATAGTTAAGCCCATAGGATTAGGTGACAAAGAACATAACAATTGTAAATTGTCATTCCCGCGTAGGCGGGAATCTAGATACCTGCTTTCGCAGGTATGACACAAAATTTGTATCACCTAATTCAATAGGTTTCACTATAGTTTGACTAGTGAGACCATCAAGGCTTGACCTTTAGATTTAGTATAAAATAAAAAGTTATCATATATAACCTCTTTGGCTTGACGGTCAAAGGAGAAAATATATGATTAAGAACCAAGAGCAACTTGATAGTCTAGGTTCTGACGAAACAGGAGAATCTTAATTAACAATGGCAGCCCTTTGGGCTGCTCAATACCGTCAAGCCCCTCGCTTAGCGAGGGCGTTCTGACTTAATTTCAATTAAATATAACACGATGATTTCCTGTGAAGAACAGAATCATTTAAAATATTTAAGCAGTTTCGGAGAAATATAAAATGGTATAGATATACTTTCTTTACACTATTCTACTCTTCCCTTGTGTTATTTGCAATAAATGCGACAGAACCCTTCAATTGTATATCATACAAATTATGACAAAGATTCTCAATTACCCGCTCATAAACAAAGAGTTCTAATATAGTCCAATTAAACCCGCTCAAAATATTATAGGCGTTATTGATCTCAGTATTAATATAAGCTGTATTAAGCTTATAATTAGAGAGTAACTTTCTTAATTTTGTTTCCTGTGTCTTTTTATATTCATCATGGTTAGCTGTGCCAAATTCTGCTGTATTATGCATTTTTCTGCTACGTATTTGTATTTCTATATTACGTTCATAGATATCAACTATGACATGTAAGGAACGGTAGCCATTATCCTTAGGATGAGTAATAAAATCTTTAGACTTTTCTACATTAACAGAATAGATATTGTAAATAATATCCAATACTTTATAACAGTTTTTTTTTGTATCAACTACAATCCTAAAAGCAATTAGGTCCTTTAATTCTTTCACAGTGATAGCTTTTTTTAATATCTTCTTTAAAGCAGAACAAGGGTCTTTTAATCTGTAATGTATTTCAGCAGCTATATTATTTCTATGTAGTTTAGTGCTAATAGTACCTATGATATTACGTAAGTCAGTAGTATTTATACCTTGCATAATTAATACTCTACTAAATTGCTGTGAACTTAGTTTTAAAATATTTATCATAAAATAATCAGCTTTTGCTCTCTGTAATTAACTATTAACCCCATATTAGTCCACTAAACTCCAGAAAAGATATAACTATTGGAACTTTATTTTTAAATTTATGGAGGGAAAAGGCTGATCATTTTGCAATAACTTAAGTGCAGTTTAACTCCCCTACCTACTTATTGGAAGAATTCATTAAAACCTAAATTAGAATTATTCCAACTCTTAAAAAAACAGTAAGTATTATACATAAGTAAAAAACACATAGGCATGAATGTAAAAATTTATCTATTATTTATGTTTGTATACTATTTTATAATCTTATAGTTATAAAATGTTAACCTTATATAATAATTTAAATAAATTAGATTTTATGGAAGATCAAGAGATACTATGTCCACAAGAGATGTATGAAAAACATTTACTAGTAATTAACAATATTAGATTCACATCAAGAGAGATGGATGTAATAGCATGCATTATGCATGGGAAAAACATAAAAGGAGTAGCTAATTTTTTATCAAATGAGGATAAACAAGTCGAGACAAGAACTATTGAAAGTCATATTTCTAATATCAAACGGAAAATAGGAACAAATGCCCGAGAGGGCATTATAAACTTTATGGAAAAATCTGATAAATATAAACTAATACAAAGTTATTATTGCAGTTTATTAATTCAACAAGAATTCAAGAAAACCTTAAAAGAAATTTCAATATTAACAAAGTCTTATAATATATCTTTTTTTATTGTTTTGCAGATGCTAAAAAACAATGATTTAAACTTGATGATTAATAAGATACGTAGTGATTTACAGCTTATAGGCATAACAGTTTATATAGAACTGCAAGAAGATTTTGATAATGTTCCTATAGTTCTAAGGCATAAGGAGACACATGGAGAAGGTAAAAAGCAATGTACTATCTATGTTTGTGCTGTAAATGAAACTAATATATCCAAACGACAAAAAGATAGTAAGTCTGTTACTATGTCTAATGATCAGGATATATCTAAAGTATTTTTCCTTATAACACAGAAAGAGCAAAGTGTAGAATTTTTACCTAAACAAACTAATTTTGAATATATTAATCTTTCTCTATTTAAACAATATCATTTTATTTTTTTAGAAATTATCACAAGAATTTTTTCTAATACGAATGTAGATAATATTATGTCAAGTAAGTCTAGTTTAGTTTCTCCTCAATCTTATTTGACAGACAAAAATATTCAAGCTAAAGTTAGGAATATTTACCTACCAATAGTTAGTATATTGTTTTTGATTATTTGTAGTGCTTATCTTTTTATATTTAGCCCAGCTGTTAAAAAAACGGTTAAAAGTCAAGAAGCAGAAATACCCTACCTTAAACCACAAGAGTCAATAATATTTCCTAAGAATTTGACTAGTTGGAATATACCTAGACAAGATAATGTTTTTGTTGGTAGAGAAAAACTATTAAGTAATTTATACAGTAAATTACATCAGAATCATACACTAGAAGGAATAAATAATGTAGCAGTTACTGCATGTGCTGGACTTGGAGGAATTGGAAAAACACAATTAGCCTTGCAATATGTCAATCACACAAAGCATCCGTATACACTTAAAGTTTGGTTTCCTGCAGAAAACATTGATGATTTATATAATAAATATATTGAATTCGCTAAGTTATTAGGATACGCAGAAAACACCTATACAAAAGAAAACATTATTGCTTATGTTAAACAATGGTTAGTTGAGAATCCAGGGTGGCTTTTAGTTTATGATAACGTAAGCAACTATCGTAAAATTGCACCATTTTTACCAGAAACTGGTGGATATATGATTTTAACAACTCGTCAACGTCATTGGCCAACAAAATTTTCAATATTGCCTATTGATGTCATGACAGAAGAGGAGTCGATTAAAACAATAAAGACTTTAATACAGCGAAATGTGGCAGCAGAAGAACAAAATGCTATGAGGACATTAGTAGAAGTTTTAGGATATTTACCCTTAGCACTAGTACAAGCGAGTGCTTATATTAAGCAAAAACATATCACTATTCCAGAATATTTAGCTCTTTACCAGAGGTATGAATCAGAATTATTAGCTGATAATTCTTTTTTAGGAGAAACAAATAGTTATAACTACCCAGTGGCAATAACCTGGAACATCACCTTAGAGGCAATTGTTAGAGATACTAAAATTAACAATGAACCGCCAATAGCTATTGAGCTTTTAACAGTATGTGCTTACTTAGCACCAGACAGAATCTCTCGTAAACTATTGCTTACATGGCTACAAACCGCTCATCCTCATTTATCATCTCCAGAATTAACATTAAATAAACATATTGCTCTATTATGGCAATATTCCATGATCAATTATGATGATAATAATATTTCTATCCATCGCCTAGTACAAGCAGTTTTACATCATAAGATAATTCAGGTACTAAATAAAAACAATAATATTTATTCTACCTTAAATTTAGGGTGGTTTGAATCCCTATTACAATTTTTTATAGATAATGAACATGAATTTAAACTAACTAATTCTTTTCAACAAATTATTGAAACTAGTAAGCAATTTAAAACTAAATTTAAGGATAAATATAATGAAAATCTTGCGACATTAGATTTAATAATTGCTTCAATCTACTATTATCAAGAAAAATATGAAGATTTTTTAAAGATACTTGGTCAGGTTAATGCATATTTGCAGAAAACTGACGGCTTAGAAATGTTAAAATTTAGAGTTCTAACTTTATACTCAACATATTTTTGTAGAATTAGTAATTATCACGAGGCTGAAGAAAAGCTAAATAAAGCATTTGATGAGTATAAAAATGTGAAAATAAATAAGTCAGTAAAAGATCAGGATATGAAAGCTTTAAAGGCAAGATTATTGTATACTAAAGCTAATCTTGTCTTAGAGAAAAACACAAAAACAGATAAAATTAATATAAGTACACTAGAAATAGAGGCTTCTATTAAATCAATTCAAGAAGCAATAGTTTTATTTAAGGAAACTGATAACATTAGAGGCTTTTTACTATCAATCAGATTATATGGAGAACTACTTATGTTAACCAACCAAGCGGATAAAGTAATAATAGAGTTTAATAAATACAATAACTTAATTGAGCAAAGAGCTGATGACATAATAAAAATGTTTTTTTATATAACTTATTCAGATGCTTATTTTAGCAAAGGTGATTTCAACAAAGCTTTGGAGTATTCTAGTAGAGCTAAACAACAAGCAGAAAAATTACGTCTTAACAATAGATTAAATTATCTTAACAATAAAGAGAAAGATATTAAAGCATCGATGCAATAAAATTGAATAGGATTCTATAAAGAAAAATTATGAGTCAGTCACTTGTTTGAAGGTATTGGCGGGTCAATCATTTAATTTGTAAAAGTCAAGATTTGATCTTACAGTACGATGCAGGGTAATTTAAAAGTCACAATTAATAGTTGCTATAGATATAAATTCAATCGTTATAGATGTCATTCCCGCGTAGGCGGGAATCTAAAGAAACAGACAGAAAGGGTGCTTTAGACATTCTAGATTCCGCACCGAAGCGGGAATGTTAAGCTCCAACTGTGAATGATGTCACCCCTGCGTAGGCAGGGGTCTAAAGAAATAGCCTAATATGATAGTTTGAAGCAGGAAAGATTCCTGCTTACGCAGGAATGACATAAAGGGGGAGCAGGAATCCAAAAAATCGATATTCGAGGTTATAGTTAGATAACTTTATGCAACTTTCCAGTCAATTGTCAGATGTTTTTGGGGTAAGAAAGTTTGAGAGTCAAGTAAGTCAAACTATCATGATATAACAAATTTCTATAGCTGTTTCAAATATAACACAGTTGATAAGAATTTATAAAAAAAATAGTCAAGTAGCTTGTAATTAGTTATTTTTACATATATAGTAGCTGCGTGTTTAGATATTTCTAAAAAGGTTTTAAGGTATTATTGATTGCGTAGGGTTATCCCTATGCTTTCGATGTTATCCCTGCACCTTTGATGGTCAATTCTGTGCTTTTGATTGTCATCCCTGCGAAGGCAGGGATCTACTTGGCTACTTTTTTAGATACCAGCTTTCGCTGGGATGACACCGAGCGGGAATAACTTTTGAAACTAATACTACAGTTGTAGTACTAACGTCAGAACGATGTCATCCGAGCTACGGCGAGGATCTAATAATGTTTAATAGTCTTTAGGCTATTTTTTTAGATTCCGCACTGAAGCTGGAATGACATAGATGCAGGAATGACATCGAGCAGGAATAACTTTTGAAACTAATTGCTCTAAGAAACTGTATTTAGAAAATGAATTAACTTAAATAGGAAAAAATTATGGATAATAAAAGTAAAAAAAGCAGTTTTTTGAAAAACTTGCTAGCGACTGCTTCTATTGCTTCAGTTATAGTCGGTGGAAGTACGGCATTTGCTGCTGCGAATAGGGAGACGGATGGTGCTGACGCTGTGTTTAGGACAGGTGCCGGATTAAATCTAGGTGGTGCTACGCCATTTGTCACAGGTTCTAGTTTGAAATATGATAATCTGCGTAAGGTTAATGCTAACCTTGATGGTGGTCAAACTATTAGTTACATTGATCTACATAGAATTGCTGGTGATGGTGCTCAAGATACATTTACAGTTACTACAGACACAGTTATCAATTCGATAACTAATACTGCTGTTGGAGGTCCTAATAATGTACTGCCTTTTGCAATTGCAGCTGGTCGAAGTTTAACTATCGGTGGTAGGACTGTTGGTGCTATAGCTCCTGCTGCTGTTTTGGTTGCTGAGCATGTAGGTCCAGTTAACTTCGGTGGTGATAATGGTGTCTTGAATATTACTACTGGTGCTGGTGCTGGTGCTGGTGCTGGTTTTGCTTTTGCTCCTAGAGCTCTCGATTTTACTATGTTTAAAGTTGTTAATGGTGCAAATGCAACATTGAATATTGACAATAAAGGTGAAAATACAAAATTTGGTCAAGCAGAAGTTGCCACAGCCAACATAATTAACATTTTTGATGATAGTATTGTTGAATTCGACTCTACTGCTAGTGCTCGTGCTCCTAATACGTTGGATTTACAACAAGGAGCAAATAGTAGAATCAACTTTGGTAATACTGGTAATGGTACATTGTTATTTACTTCTAATGCTAATGCTGCTAACTTTACAGTTATAAATGGATCTCTTATTGGTGTTAAAGATGGAGAGGGTAAAATTCACTTCAATACTCATGTAATAGCTGGAACTCTTAGTCATGTAGTTGCAAATAAGGCCGTAGTTGGTACACGTAAGGATCTTAGAGTTCAGAAATTCACAGTTACTGCTGGTGCTGTTAATGCTGCAACAATTGTAGGAGGAGTATATACTAAAGAGCTTGAATTACTCGGGGGGCGTATCATTTTCAATGGTGAAGTTGATGTAGGAGATCAGGGTGTTACAAACATAAAAGCAGCTACAAATCTAGATATAAACGTCAATAGTAATCTTGGTACAACAAATTTCCATAATGTACCTAGTACAATTACTGTGGGAGTTAATAAAACACTTCAAGGAAATTTTTATGCTAACAAACAAGGTAGTGCTGGTGCAGTTAGAAATGGAACGATAGTTTTTCAAGGTAATGGTGAATTAAGTGGTACAGGAGACAACTTGATTGAAATTCGAAGTGATGCTGCTGGTACTCTGAAATTGTCAGGAGATCATAATGTCACTGAACTAAAAGGAATGGTGCTTGATACACATTTTACATTTGCTAAGGATTATAAACTGACCGGTAATATTAATGAAACTGTTGGTGCTGGTGTTCCTGGTGTTGGTTCTGCTTCAAATTTAACGTTTGAGGGTAATGCTGAAATTATTGGTAACATTGGTAACATTGGTGCTGCTGGTGCTGGAGCAGTTGGTAAGATTACCATTCCTAAGGATGCAATAGTAACAGTTAAAGGTGCTACGATTCGTGCTAATGATATCTTTAAGGATGCTGGTGGTGGAACATTGAAATTAAATAATGGAGCAGATGTAACCATTACATCTACAATAAGTGCTAATGGTGGTGGTACTATTGATGCAACTGAAATGACCGCGAGTAAGACTTTAACTATTGTTGGCACTATTGGTATGGATCCTGCTGGTGCTGATCCTAAGGGTCTAGATAAATTATTACTGAAAGAGCAAAAACTTAACTTTAACTTAGCTACAGCTGCCAATAAATGGGTTAATATTGCTGGAATTGATTTTGGTGGTAGAGCTACAACAGTTAAGATGGATGTTGCTGCTAACTATGCCTTTGGAGCTTTGACAAATGCAGAGGAATCTACATTTGAAGTTCATGAGAATGTCTCCTTATATAAGACAACAACCTCTGGGTTAAAGGAAGTCAAGTTTACAGCAGACAATAAGATTCTTACTCTTCATAAAGATAATGATATTACTGCTCAGAGTATAACTTCTTTCGGTAGAGCTCAAGGAGGTGATATAGTTTTTGCTGGGAATGCTACTCTAAAGGGTGCAATAGGAGATTCAGTAAAGAAATTTAACAATCTTACAGTAAATGATGGTGTTACGGCAATTACATCTGGTTCAGGCTTTTTCGGCGGAAATATAGAATTAGGTGACGGATCTACATTAGTTGTAGACAGTAATTATACTGCTAATGCAGTTGTTGGTAAAGCTCCTGGTAAGGGAATACTAAAATTTGTTAATGCTGCTGGTACTGGTGTAAAATTGACTACAGCAGCTGCTAATGCTGCTAACAACGGTATAGCTATCTTAGAATTGAATGGTGGTGATGTTGCATTAGAAGGTAACGGTATAAAATTTAGCACTATTAAGTTCACCAGTACAGCTGCTGCAAGCTTAACTTTAGCTCCACAGATGAAACTTGATGGGATAAATGTTGTTAGTACTTTGAAAGACGCTAGACCTACAGTTGTATTATCAGCTATTGATCACTCTATCGATAAAGCTATTGGTACTGATAGGGATCATTTGGTTAATCTACAATTTACTGGAGATAATACCATAAATGTTAGTACTCCAAGCTTCTTTGGTGTAACAACTAAAAATGATAATCAAGGTACTGTTAACTTTAAGGCTGCTCCTCATCAGGTTTATGGCTTAGGTTCTGAAGGACGCCACTTAAAAGCTGCAACTTTTGAAGTAAATACCGAGAACTTTGGTGATACTTATGTCAATAATGGTATTATAAATGACAATGTGGTTTACAAAGCTGGTGGAATGGTAGCTAGTAGACTACAAGTTGGTAGTGATAAAGGTGGTTCTGTAGCTGAGTTTAAAGATGGTGTGATTTTGACAGCTGCTATGACCAGTAAGGGAGACAATAATAAGATTAACTTCACAAATGATGCTGAGATCGGTGCTAATCTTGGTGCAGAGAACGCTCGTTTTAAGGCTATAACATTTAATGGCAATCAAGAAGCATTATTATACAACGCTGCTATGTATGCAGAAATAGTTGACTTCACTAGTGAAAATATCATAAGTCTTGGTGATAACATAATTAGTGGTACTTCACGTATTAATAGAGTGATTAATCTGACCGATGGTAAGTTAATCTTCCAAGATAACCAAAATAACATAGTTTCTACATGGGGTCCTAACACTGTGATTGCAACTACCTTAACTCCAGATGGAAAACTTGGTTCTATAGAGGTTAATACTCCTATAGATGTGCTTGCTAATGTACCAGTTCATGCTATAATCGTTAAGGATAAAGCTCAATTAGGGGCGGATCAAGAGTACAAGTTGATTGCCAAAGGTAAAAATCTACGTCTAGTTAATGGTGCGCAATTTGGTCCTCTAACAGGAGTAGAAACAGATCAACCATATGCACAGTGGACCGTTCATACTAAAGATGATAAAGATGTTTACTTGTTGCGTTCAAATGGTGCTGCAACTATAGCTCCAATTGATATAAAAGCTGTTGGTGGTGATGAGAAAGATCAGGAAAATGCTGCTTTGCTTGGTCGTGAGTCATTAGCTGCTATGACTGATATTGGTCTGTTATCAAAAGATCCAAAAGTACGTGGTATAGCAATACAACAACTTGTAAATACTGAGAATCGACTAGTAACTGAAGCTATTGAACATGCTAATGTTGGGATTGCTAATTTAGTGGGAGCAAGACTTGCCCAAGTTGATCAACAAAAACCTGTAGGTAGTGGTTCTGATGATGTAGCTGGTGAATCAATGGGTGCATGGGCTATGCCATACTATAATCAAGCTATTCAGAAGGGTGAAGGTAGTGTTGTTGGCTATAAAACAAAATCTGTTGGTGGAGTCCTTGGTTTCGATGCTTTAGCGAGCGAAAATCTAACGATCGGTGCTGCTGTTAGTATTGTTAGAACTGATATGAAATACAAAGATTATAAATTTGGAGAAAAAACAGACATTAATACTGTGATGCTCTCTCTTTATGGATCACAACAACTTGATAAAGATTTCTTTGTACAAGGTTTGGTTTCTTTTGGTTCAAATAAAATTAAAAATAGCGATCCTAGAAAAGTTCCTACTTCTCGTAATGCTAGTGGTCAGCAAATTGCTAAAGCTAGTTATGATTCTCTGTCTTACGGTGGTCAAGTATTATTTGGTTACAATGCTAAAGTATCTGACTCAGTATTATTAACACCGATGGCTGGAATTCGTTATACAGGATCTAGCGATGAAGGTTATAAAGAAACTAATACAGACAACGTAAATAAGGTCGTTGGTAAGAAGACTAGCAATAAAGTTGAAGCTGTGCTTGGTACTAGATTTGCAGTTTCTGTAGATGCTAGTGGTATTACAGTGATGCCTGAAGTACATGCTTTTGTTTCACAAAAGTTAGTTGGTAGTTTAGGGAAAGTTAATGCTAAATTAGATGGTATGACTAGTTCGTTTGCTACTAGATCTGACAAAGCTGCAAAAACATTATTTAACCTTGGTTTAGGCGTTACTGCTAAAGCTGGTAATATGGAGTATGGAGCTGGTTACGATGCATATTTAGCTAGTAAATATGTTGGTCACCAAGGTACTTTAAAAGTTCGTGTAAACTTCTAAACTAATCTTTTAAGTTTACTTATCTATTACTTTAAACAAAAGGGTTTTCTTTTTTAAAAGAAAACCCTTTTTGTTTAATAAGAGTGCCTACGAACTGACTTACTCACTGGTCTAGTTTTATGGGGTCATTATAAGGTGATTGCAAACATTTTATGGAAATTATCAAATTTATAAAAAAGCAACATAAGCCTATTACTTTTGTAGCTGATAAAGTTGATCGTGTCCAAAGAAGTCAAAAAGAAACGCCTATTTTAGATGATCTAATAAGGCAAGGTAACTTAACCTGAGCATCTGTTTTATGTTGTTGTTGGGATTGTTTAACGAGTTGCATACGGAAATTCGGTAAAATTATAGAAACAATCAGATTTGAGACGGCTCTGCATCTGATTGTTAAATTAACCTCAGTTTGATGTAAGAATAATTATTATTCTCTGCACGCTCGATGTCATCCCTGCGAAGGCAGGGATCTAAAAATGTTTAAGCACTTAATCCTTGCTACTGCTTTAGACCCCTGCCTACGCAGGGGTGACATCACCCACAATAGAGATGATACTGGGTCTAGTATTAACTTGTTACATCGAATTCAGGTTAAATTAATATTTTGCTAAAAACATGATTTTAAAAGATTAAAATCATGTTTTTAGTTTTAGAAAGGTTTAAAATGCATTCGCGTTAGCCGCTTTAAGAATATATTTTTCCTTATATTAAAGCCAATTCGGGATAAGAATTAACTAATTCTTATCCCGAATTGGGGTTATTTTATGTCTGAACTTTCGGTATTTTTTAAGTTGAAGTGGCTAGGAAAACTTTTACTGTGATAGATTTACAACCTATAAAATAAATATTATGATTAAATAGTATATAAATTATTATTAAAGCTAGAAGTGTGTAAAAATAATTAATGTCACAGTAGTAATGGATGTTGAAACAACAACCTAACTATCCCAAATGCTAAGCTACCGTTTTCAGCGGTGGAATCATAGTGTTTGACATATGCTAAAGATATCCCTAAATGATTTTGCCGCTCAAAGCAGAATCAAGAAGGATGATGTATATGCCAAACTATAATAGTTTAAACCACTGTACATGGGAATGTAAGTACCATGTTGTTTTTACACCCAAATATCGCAAGAAAACGATATTTGGATTAATTAGGAAAGAGTTAAAAGAAGTGTTTCATCGTTTAGCGGGTCAAAAGGAATGTAAGATAGAAGAAGGATATTTAATGCAGGATCATGTGCATATGCTAATATCCATTCTTCCCAAACATTCTATTTCAACCATTGTGGGTTTTATTAAAGGTAAAAGTTCTATATGGGTAGCACAAAATATAGCAAATAAACAGCAAAATTTTGTTGGTCATAAATTTTGGGCAAGAGGATATTTTGTGAGTACCGTAGGAGCGAATAAAGAGGTAGTACGTAAATACGTTCAAAACCAAGAATCTGAGGATAAAATAGCTGATCAACTTAACCTGTTTTACAGGTCAAAATAAGTAATATTAACCCGCTTTGAGCGGTTCTATAACAAACTCCCACTTCTAGATAAATAATATTTTTTTTAAGTATACTGTAAGTTATCATAGTCACCATTATACTTACTCCACAGTACAACGATTAATCTTTGATCCCCCTAGCCAGGAAAAAGAACTCCTCAGGCTAAGGGAAGAAGCGATCCACCATAAGAACAGTATTAACAAGGAATCGTATTATTACAATGCATTAGTAGAAACAAAACATAGGACATCTATTTTGGGTATAAATGCCGAACCTTATTATACTGAACATACAGAGAGAAGATTTAATCAGGGTGAATATGATCAAGATGTAACAGAAGCAACTAATACAATTCAATTACGTCAAAAAAATATTGATAATTTCTACGCTGCTATGACCGTCTTTAAACAACAAGAAGCGGAACAGGCTATTGAGCAGGAGAAACAGCAAAAAATAGCTGCTGAAAAAGCAAGATTAGATGCTATTGAACAGGAGAAGCAACAAAAAATAGCTGCTGAGAAAGCAAGATTGGCTGCTGAAGTTGCTGAACAAGCAAGATTAGATGCAGTAAAACATGGCAATGATGTAATAAGTGCTAATATTAGCAAGCAGCAAAAAGCTAATTTTGATATGTTGCAATCACTTAATAGCAAACAGCGGGCATTTTTCTTATCTGAACTATTTGGTAAGTCTGATAGTGAATCAATGACGATGATTAGTATAATAAAATCTCTAGGAGTTGATGCTGATGAGTTAGCATATTATGCCATTAAGAAAACACATAATGAGTTATTTGAATTGTCGGATAAGCAGAACCCATTACTGAGTTCCACTCTCCTAAGAACGCAGCATACTAGTTTCCCAGTACTACGCTCAAGCATTTATAAGGCCTTGGTAGACCCGGTTACTACTGTATACAATGGGTGATACTCTCTTATATTCTTCGCGTTTTTGAAAATATTCAAAATAACTAGGATCATAAGGTTGAGCATCAGCAAAAATTTTGGTATGACGTCTAATTTTAGTATCACTTGCTAATTTCAAGTTTAAATGAAAAGTTGTAGTATTTTTCTTATCATTCTTATTGACTTTAGCATGAAAATGCCACCTTCTTGAGGATGCTTGGCGTTGAAAGTACTTTTGGTAAATCCAACGGAATCCTTTATTATAGTGTCTTTTTCGTGTCCATCTATAGAGCAACTTATAAATTCGATTATCAATATAAGAGAAGATTTTTGAAGCGGCTGAGTGTCTATAGTAATTAGTCCAGCCAGTTATTTTGGGGTTTAGCAGATAAATTAGCTCTTCTGTTTTTGATCCAAAATTACGTCTGACTGTGGCTTTGATATCAGCAAGGAAAGCCTTTACAGAAGCCTTTGTAGGCTTCGTAAGAAATTTTTGCTTCTGACCGTATTTACGAATATGGGGTTCGAAGCACAAATCCCCGCCGATAAACCAGCATGAACTAAGCCTTTTATAATATAGGTTTTAGAGTGTTTTTTGTGTTATTAATTAAACCATTTAAAAACTCGTATTTTTGTCTCCATTTAAACTATCTTTCAATTTTCTTTTTTGAATATAAGTATTAAGCGATATATGGTTATTATAACCAAAGAATTTGGATATTTTTCTTACCGACAGACCTAGTTTTAGTAATTCTTTAATTTTACTAACGTCTTTATCAAACTTGCTTTTTTGTATACTACCAATTGGTTTACCTAATATTTGTCCTTGAGCTTTTTTAAGTGCAAGGGCATCTTTAGTACGAACACTGATTAGATCACGTTCAAGATCTGAAAATAATGCAAACAAGGTAATTGTGACTTTGGAATTCATATCCTGCTTGCTAATGTCAAGGTTTTGTTTAAGTATTACCACTCTGATATTTTTTTTTACTAATTCATTGACCAGATCTATGACTTCAGGAGTACTCCTGCCAAGCCTACTCAGCTCTGTTACAATCAACATATCAGTACTACAGAGTTTTCCTAAAACGTCTTCTATCCTTCGCTGTTTAGAAGTTTTTCTAGAAGAAACTTGAATTTCAATAAACTCAGATATTTTTAGATTATTTCTCTGGGCATACTCTAATATTGCAAGTTTTTGATTATTTAATTCCTGTTTATCGGTTGAGGTACGAATATAAGCTATAATTTTGGTCATTCTCTAGCCTGTTAAGTTTTAACTGTATTTTTATGAAAAAACTATACATATTGTATTATTTATATAACATATATAGCACTTACAAAATAGCAGTATCTTATCGACCGTTTTATCATATACAAAAAGCTATGATTTATGGTTTTATGGTTACAGGTTATAAACGCATCAAAATTTTAAGCGAGGCTGAAGTCAATGATCTTTATTCTTTGCCAAAGTTCACATTAGAAGAAAGGATTGTTTTCTTTTCTTTAAATAAGAAGGAGAGGCAGCTCATTGAAAAAATTCCCGATATTTCTTCTAAAGTTCATGCAATATTATAACTTGGCTATTTTAAAGCTAAAGGTCGGTTATTTTCTTTTGACTACAAAGATGTTCTGCTAGACTTGGATTATGTGTTAACTCAGTATTTTGCCATACAAGATAAGCGTAAAAGTATATTGCTTAAGGCAAAAAAAGAAGAAAGCAATAAGAAAATTTTGGCTTTACTGAATTTTAGAGACTTCAATGATAAAGCACGTAAAGAGCTTGTAGAACAAGCTTTGCTTTTAGTGCGTATTCATGCAAATCATCTAGATATTTTTAGGGAAATACTATCTCAGATTCAGATAAAACAAATTGTATTACCAAGTTACACTATATTACACGATATAATCAGCCTATCAATCAGTATCGAATTTAAACGTATAGAAAATATACTTCGAGATAATATACCTCCAGCACTTGATAATTTTTTGTTAGGTATGACTCAATCAGGCTCTACAATGAATTTATCAACACTCAAGCGAGAACCAAAGAATTTTAAATACTCAGAACTCAAAGAAGAATGTGCTAAGTCTCGTATATATTCAGAATATTATAAACTATCCAAACAGCTAATAGATAAACTTGAAATATCACCTAAATGTATTAGGTACTACGCCAGTATTGCAGATGAGTATAATATTTACAGATTAGAGCAATTTAGCAAACCACTTAGAAACCTGTATTTGCTATGCTACATTAATCAGAGATACAAAGAGATCATCAATAATTTAGTTACTAGTTTTATCTATTGTAATAACAACTTCATTCAAGAGTCCAATGAATATGCTCATCAGCAACTCGTACTCCATACAGTTCATTATAATGATAATTTACCAAAAGTAAGTAGCTTATTAAGATTTATGGGAGAGGCGGAACAAATAGAGCATACAAATTTTTGGAAATCTGCGTACAATATTCTCCCTAAAACTCAGTATCTACCAACAGCTGACTATATTGAGGGACAATCCTTTGACTTTGAGTCTGCTAAATGGGAATTCTATGTTAATAAAGCCAAGCGTATTAAGGGTAATCTCCGTATGCTATTTAGATCAATAGAGTTTTGTAGCAGTAAAAAGGATGATGATTTAATGCAAGCAATATCCTTTCTACAGGATGTTTTTGATAAAGAAGTGCCGCTAAGTAAGATCGCTAACGATAAATTTCCTGACACATTTATTCCAAAAAGTATCAGAAAATATCTATATATTTTTAAAGGCAATGAAACTAACACCAAACCCTCTGATGCAGCACAAACGTCACCTACGTCCAACCAAAGTCAAATCTTGGCTGGAACTGCCGTAACCACAACTCCTACGGCTGTTACTACAGCAACTAAACCAACCTCAAGCACGGCTACAACCTCCAATGCTTATCATCTAGATAAATATGAGTTTTATCTATACCAATCTATTGTAAAGGAAATTGATAAGGGGAATATTTTTTGTAATGAAAGTACTAAGTATAAAAGCCTAAGCACGGATCTTGTTTCTGATAAGGTATGGCAAAATAAAGACGAACTCATACAAAAACTGAACTACCCTAATATTGCTGTTGATATAGAACAAAGACTTGATGAATTAGAAACAAAACTTCATGCAAAAACTTTAGAAGTGAATAGAAAAATTGCTAGTAAAGAAAATAGCCACATTAAAATAAAAGAGAGTAAGACTAAAGCTGGCAAAGAGGATAAAGATGGTAACAAGAACTACAAATGGCACTTAATCAATCCTACTGTAGATAAGAGAGATGATAATTTCTTCGCTGGAATACCAAATATTAATATTAGTGAGTTGTTATATTGTATCAATGAGCAAACCAACTTCTGTGAAGCTTTTGATCATATCAAACCACGTTACTCTAAGCAAAAAGCTGATTATGAAGGAATCATTGCCTGCATTGTAGCCAATGGGTTTAGTTTTGGTACTTATCGCATGGCACGAAGTTGTGATATAAGCTATAGCACTCTGAGTAATATAGAAAAAAACTTTTTGAGCCTAGAAAATTTACGAGAGGCTAATGATATTATCAGTAACAAAATAGCTAGTCTTAAGGTATTTAACTCGTGGAACATTTTGACGGATAAATTACTAGCTGCAGTAGATGGCCAAAAGTTTGAAACAAGGTTAGATACTATGCAAGCAAGATACTCTCCCAAATATTTTGGCTTATATAAAGGCATTGTTCCGTTTAGTATGGTACTTAACCATGTGCCGATCAATTGCAAGATGATTGGTGCGAATGAGCATGAGAGCCATTATACCTACGACATTATATATAATAATACCTCTGACATTGATCCAAACGCCATATCAGGAGATATGCATTCAATTAACAGGGTTAACTTTGCTGTGCTTGATTCCATAAGCAAATTATTTATGCCAAATTTTAGCGACCCAAAAGAACAAGTCAAAAGCCTTAGAAGTATGAAGCCTTTGACCTTATACAAAGACTGCTTTATCAAACCAACTAAACTCGCCAATAGAAAACTCATCACAGAAGAATGGGATAATATTCAAAGAATATTTATATCGCTCGCGACGATGGAATCAACCCAAGCTACTATTATAGGTAAGTTGTCATCTCATAAGAGGTACAGCAGAATTAAAACAGCTCTTTGGGAATATGATTCAATACTGAAAAGTCTCTATTTATTAGATTTCATCGATGATGACATTTTACGGAGTCAAATTCGTAAAGCTTTAAACAGGGTTGAAGCTTACCACCAGCTACGTAGAGCTATAGCAAAAGTACATAGTGGGAAGTTTAGAGGACAGACCATTTTAGAGAATGAGATATGGAATCAATGTTCTAGATTACTGGCGAATTCTATAATATTATACAATGCAATTATACTAGACAAACTGCTTGCAGAGCTTACCACACAAGGAAATATAGAGGGAATAAACTATTTAAACAGCGTGTCTCCAGTAAGGTGGGAACATATTAACTTTATCGGCAAATATGAGTTTATGCAAGTAAAAGAGACAATAAAAATAGAGGATATAGTTGCACAGTTACAAAAAAATCTAAAAACAACCTTGTAAACCTAGAGATATAAGGTACATAGAGCATCCTAGTTTATCGGCGGGGATTTGTGCTTTGGATACCAAATAGTAATAGATAAAAGGATTGTCAAAAAGGAGTGCCTGCAGTATTTATATTTTTAAACAAAAAAACAAACTACAGGCATGAAAAAAGATATCACAGAATTATATAGTTTTATAGATGATTTTTGTAAAATTTATTTGGAGTATGAACAGAGAAAGTTATTACCATCAAATAAGCAGAGAAATCGCTGTTGTAGCATGAGTTTAAGTGAAATGTTAACAATAATAATTATGTTTCATACATCCTATGCTAAGAATTTTAAATTTTTCTATAAAAGTTATATAGAGTGCATGCATAAGGATGATTTCCCTAAAGCCTTGAGTTATAATAGATTTGTTGAATTAATGGCACGATTATTCATACCGCTAAATATGTTGATTCATTTGTTGTTTGGTGAGGAAACAGGTATTTATTTTATTGACTCTACAACGATTAAAGCTTGTCACAATAAAAGGCGTTATAGCAATAAAGTTTTTAAAGGATTAGCCAAACATAGTAAATCCTCTATGGGGTATTTTTATGGTTTTAAATTACATGTAATAATCAATAATAAAGGGGAGTTTATGGCATTAAAAGTGACCAAAGGCAATGTAGATGATAGGATTCCAGTACCGGAGTTAACAAAAAGATTAACTGGAATTATAGCAGCTGATAAAGGTTATATTAAGCAAAATTTGTTCTTAAATTTATATGAAAGAGGCTTAAAAATGATTCATGGAATTAAGAAGAATATGGAAAATAAATTAATGGATTTGAAAGAAAAAATCTTACTTCGAAAGCGTAACTTAATTGAAACAGTTTTTGATTATCTAAAAAATAAAATGAACCTTGAACATACTAGACATAGATCACCAATAAATGCCTTTGTCCATATATTATCTACTCTTGTTGCTTATTCATTAAAGAAAAATAAACCTTCAACAAAATTTGATTTTAATCTACATGTTCTCAATATCCTTATCCCGAATTGACGTATATTGGTAATAAATCTAGTTTCTCTTGGGAAACATTATTCTTTCTAGCATCGATAAGATGTAAATTGCAACAATAAAAGCAGCCATTTATTTGCGATACTCTTAGTTCAATTAAGGCTCTGAGTCCTTTGTCAATTGGAGACTCATTAAGACTTTCATAAGCTTTATATATGCATAAAATTGTGTGTTTAGAGATTTCGGCCTCAGTACACGACATAAAGGTTAACAAAAAGTTAATGTCTTGCAAAACATAATAATTATAATACAAAAATAGAAAATAACTGAATATTTTTAACTATTAAGTTATGATAACTAGATTGATGATATGTTTTGTATTACGTATTTTCTACTATTATGCCCCTTTTTCTTGGCTATTAATTTTTTGTTAACCTTTATGTCGTGTACTAAGGATTTCGGCATAATTCATTTTTTTTCCTTTAAATTAGTTATTTAGTAAATTATTATCGCTGCATTGAGCAATGGAAATCTCTGAACCATGTCGTCTATTAAGTAAGGATCTAACAAATTTACTAGGGCTTAAATCTTTAAATTTATCAACATTTTCAAACCATAACATCGAGTTATGAGCCACATTACACAAACCGTTAATTTCTCTTTTCCGTATATTTTGGTAAGCAACTAGAGTAGTGTAGTATGAGTATTTATATTTTTAACGCGAGTTGCCAATTAATTATACAGGTAAACCATTATTTAAAGCGGTTTACAAGTAGGAGTCGTAGTTAAAATGTTCGTTATAATTAGCTATATTTTAAAATATAGCTAATTTTGAGCCTTTTAATGCTATAAGTTACCTTCAAAGGCTTGATGAAATTCAGCTTTGTGCTTAGCAATTAATTGGCAACTTGCGTTGATAAGAAATTTATTAAATGGATACTGAAACAAAAATATACTCATCGTTGAGATTCAGGATAACATATCGAATCCATCTTTAGTATTTCGATACTTCTAGGATGATCTGAACCAAATTTGCTTATATGTTGATCATGAAATTTAATATACCAAGCTTTTTCTGCTAAATGACAAGTAGCTTTTGCTGTTGCTAAGTACATCAGACTTACTTCGTCAACATTTTTCATATTATCTTTATAATTATTCCAATATAACATTTCTGCTGTTAAATAAGACTGAACTGATTTCTCGTTTTGACCAAGAACTGCTAATGCATCCCCTTCAGCAACAAACGCCTTAGCTAAATCTATATCTGGTGAGGTGGTAAGGTTTTTATTAGGTCTGCTTGGATCATTAATGAATATGGTTGTAGCTTTTTGAGCATGTTCTAGAGCTTTGTTAGCATTTCCTAACCCAAGTTCAGCTCTTGACATTTGGGTAAAGATTCGACCAAATACTTCATGCTCTTCTTTCTTTACTGACTTATGCATATCATATAATTGCTGTGATTGTTCATAGGCTTCATTATATTTACCTAAGGAGTTTAGTATTTCAGATCTTGACATATAAGGTCCTACAAGATATATATCATTAGCTTGTACTCCACTTCAATATGTTTTTTTATAGTATTATTAACTTGCTCTAGTGCTTCTTTATATTTTCCTTGCATAAAAAATAAACTTGTTTTGGCATAATACAAATTTACTATATCTGGACTATTTACCAACTCCTTATTAAACATATTTTCTACTACTTGAATATTTTCCTCTGCTTTTTGAGTTCTTCCTAGTGAAATATAGGCTTTAGCTAAGAAATATACTACATTACATTTATAAGCTTCATAACCTTTTACTTTGTCAAAGATTTCTTTTGCTTTGGTGTAATATTCAATCGCAGTATTATAATTAACCTTACCTCTATAATAGATACCTATTAATTCTAGATAAGCTGCATACATGGCTTTCTCATCATTATTCATTAACCATAATTTAAAATTTCCTTGTTGATCGTTTTTATTAAACCAGTCAATTTTTTTTTCTACATTATAGTAATCATAAGAGTTCATATATTGAATTATTAATTGGGTATTTAACTCCATCAATTTATATATAGCAATATTATAATTGATGGAATTTTTTTCAATTATTTCAAAATTTTCTTGGATAGTCCTAGAATTCCTAAAAACACGTCCTTTTATTACATCCTTTGGAATATAATTAACCAATTTAGTAATAACATCTTCTAAAAAAGCTCTATTATTCTTATTTCCATTTAGTTCCATTATTTTATTAGCAACAACATTATGCATTTCAAAAATAGGATTAGTTTCATTTGAGTCAATGTTAGCTATCAAAGCAAATTTAGATAATTGATAAATATCATCATCAATGGTATTTTTATCATCAGTAATAATCCTTAGTAAGTTCTTGGAAAAGCCTTGGTTATTAATCAAGGCTATCTTATTCAGTAGTCTTTTAGTATTTGGTTTTAATTCATTAATTGCTAGAGTAATGTTTAGTTTAATTTTATCGGTAGAATTCTGTATCTTCTTTTTATACTCTTCTTGATTTAAATCTAGTGCTTGGTTTAATAACTGAACACCTTGTGCTATAAGTATAGGATAACCAGCAAATTCTTGAACTAAAAATCCTACTAGTTTAGGATCGTCTTTTTCTAAAATATTATTAGCAAGAGTAGTAGTATCATTTTTTTCAAATGCCGTCATTTTGATTGTATTATGTAATAACTCACTATCTTGGGAAGCAAAGATAACATGACCATTATGCTCCCAATTAATGAACTCTTGAACTTTTTGATTTTCTTTGATCTTTAAATTATCAAATACTAACAACCATTTATCTTTACTAGATAAGTAAGACAATACTTCTCTCTTTGCTGATTCTACATCTTCTGATATTAAGTTAGTCTTGCCTCTTCATTAATTGACTTTGCTAGCTTTAAAAACTCTTCATTAATATTTAAGTTACAATCAATAAACCAAATAAGCTCATAATTATTTTTATTCTCATAAGCATACATTCTTGCAAGTTGAGTCTTGCCCATGCCACTAATGCCAACGAGACTTGTCTGCCTATATTTAATTAAATTATTTTTAACTAAAGTTAATTGTTTAACATGGTCAACAAAATAACTAACTGGTATAACAAGATTAGATATTGCCGCTTGAACAACTGATATATAAGACATAATTAATACCATAATTATTAATAGAGATTTTTTCATCTTTTCCTCCAAGTATAAACAATTTACTATTTTATATGTTTATATTTTTTCAAACTTATTACCTTAGCTTTTTCTTTATTAGCAGTTGTAGTTTTTCGTAACTCAGTCTCTATTATATTTCTTTTGTTTTCATTATATATTGCGTAGTTTAACCCATGTTCCTTTAAAGGTTGAAATATTTTACTACAATTCAGTAAAAACGGATCAATAGTTTCTACAATCATACTATTTGATAAATTTACCATTATTTGTTCTGTTAATAAAAATTCATCATAGAAAATAGTTAATTTATGGGTAGTAAACGTTATACATAAGGACTTAGGTATTTTACTCTGATCCTCCATAAAATTTATTAAATTATAAAGTAGACTAAAAATTATCTGATAGAAAACATGTTGTCCACAATCTACTATTAATTTATCTATATTACACTCATATTTTATTGCTGTATATAAAAAATATTCAGCGAAATATTTTTTTAAATAATTAATTAGTTCTTTTGTATCAATCTCTGCTTGGGCATGCTTAGTAAAGCAGACTGGAAATAAATAATTACTGGGATCTATCTTATAAAGAAGGTAATTTGGAAATATTTTTGTAATTATTTCGTTGAAAGCTTGCAAATCGAAAATCAACGTGTTGTAAGAATTATTAATATAAATAGAAGATTTATCAGATAAAATAAGATTCAACGAAACATTTGGGTGTAATATTTCGTTGTTATTGATAATATTATTTTTTAAGTAAGAAAAAGGTTTTGTCAAATAAGTTTGAATTTAGAGCTATCTCTATATCCCTAGATAATAAAGTAATTATACTCTGTTGACAGATCATAGAGGGGAGGTTCTCTGAAAAGAGAACCTCCTACTCGAGCTATTAAACCGATGGCTTACATCGAACCTAGGTTAAAGAATAGATTTGTTTTAATTTTTAGTTGCAATTTTTAAATCATTATGATATTAATATTTGTAATTATTTTACTGGATTTTCCTCGTATGTTACTTTATAAATTTAATTTTATTAAGCTGATTCTAGAAATGAACGTTATAGACAAAGAAAGAGCATTGCTTGCCGCACTTAGCCAGATTGAAAAAAGTTACGGCAAAGGTTCTGTCATGAAACTCGGTCAACGCCCTGCTGTAGACGTTGAGGCAATACCAACAGGATCGCTAGGGCTTGACTTGGCACTCGGTATAGGTGGGTTACCTAAGGGAAGAATTATTGAAATTTTTGGGCCGGAAAGTTCAGGAAAGACCACTTTAACTCTACATGTAATTGCTGAAGCACAGAAGAAAGGTGGTACTTGTGCTTTTATTGATGCAGAACATGCTTTAGACCCAGCATATGCCAAAAAACTTGGCATAAATATTGACGAGCTTATTATTTCTCAACCAGATACTGGAGAGCAGGCACTTGAAATAACTGATACTCTAGTACGTTCTGGAGCTATTGATATGGTCGTTATAGATAGTGTTGCTGCTCTTGTGCCTAAAGCAGAGATTGAAGGGGAAATGGGTGACTCTCATATGGGGTTACAAGCTAGATTAATGAGCCAAGCACTTAGAAAACTCACTGCATCAATTTCAAGAACTAATTGTATAATTATTTTTATTAACCAAATTAGAATGAAAATAGGTGTCATGTTTGGTAGTCCAGAAACTACCACGGGTGGTAATGCTTTAAAATTTTATGCTTCAGTAAGGCTAGATATTAGAAGAGTTTCAACAATCAAGGATAAAGAAGAGCTAGTAGGGAGTCAAACTAAGATCAAAGTTGTTAAAAATAAAGTCTCTCCACCGTTTAAAACAGCGGAATTTGATATAATGTATGGTAGTGGTATTTCTAGAGAAAGCGAGATAATTGATCTTGGTGTTAAATTTGAAATAATAGAAAAATCGGGTTCTTGGTTTTCATATAATGACACTCGTATAGGTCAAGGTAGAGAAAATGTCAAACATTACCTAAGAGAACACCCTGCTATTTGCTTTGAAATAGAACAACTAATTCGTCAAAAGTCTTCTCATAATACTAGTGTTACTTTTGATAGTGAAACGATAACTATAGAAGAGGAAGAATAAAAATGATAGATTTAACTGCTAAAAAATCTCTAATTACTGGAGCATCTGGGACAATTGGTGGTAGCATTGCTAAGCTATTCCACTCTCTTGGTAGTCATGTGATAATTAGTGGTAGTAACCAAGAAAAACTACAAGCACTTGCAAATAACTTAAAAGATAATTATACGATAGTACCATGTAATCTAGCAAATATTGATGAATGTACTAACTTGGTGGCTAGTCTTGAACAAATCGACATTTTAGTTTGTAATGCCGGAATCACTCAAGATATGCTGGCAATGAAAATGTCCAATGAAATATTTGATCAAGTTATAGATATAAACTTAAAAGCTAGCTTTATTCTAAATCGTGAAGCGATAAAGAAAATGATGAAAGTTCGTTATGGTAGAATAATTAACATAGCGTCTGTGGTTGCAGTTTCCGGCAATCCAGGACAGGCAAATTATTGTGCTTCCAAAGCTGGCTTGATCGGTATGACAAAGTCTCTAGCAATTGAGGTAGCAAGTAGGGGTATCACAATTAATGCAGTTGCTCCTGGTTTTATTAAATCAAACATGACTGATAAATTAAACGAAGCTCAAAAAGAGGCTATAATGCAAAAAATTCCTCTTAGAACTTTCGGAGAAGCCGAAGATGTTGCAAACGTAGTAGCTTTTCTAGCAAGCGACAAAGCTTCCTACATCACCGGTCAAACTATCCATGTTAATGGTGGAATGTTGATGGTATAATTGAATTAGGTGAAGAAAATGAAAAACATAGCTTTTCTTGAAAGCAGAAGATCATAGTACCCTACATTTTTCTATAATCGTCATCGCGAGGCATCTTTAGATGCCGTGGCGATCTAGGTAAACAGCGAAGCTGTTTTTTCTAGTACGCTTCGCGTATCCTGGATTGCCGCGTCGCCTCTTTCAGCGACACCTCGCTAATAGACGATCAGCAGCCATTTTAATAGTGGTTATATAAAAAATGTAGGGTACTATGGCAGAAGAATATATTATTCTGCTTTCAAGGATATTCTCTTAGTAGGTAATTAAATTCTGCACCATATATAAAAATCATGTTAATAATATAAAAAAATATTAAAGTCACTATTATACTACCAAGTGAACCATATATTATACTTAATTGGTTATAATATATTATGTAGGTAGATAATAAATATCCACTTATCACCCATAAAATTACCGTTAATAAAGCTCCAGGAACTACGTCTGTAAAATTTAATGTTGCATTAGGGATTATATAATATAGTGATGAGGAGGTAATAAATAATGAGCAGAAAATTATAACATATCGAAAAAGGGTTAAAGTGTGCTTATGTTCTTCTATCATTTGTAAAATTATTGGTAGTTTTGTTAATATTATTGGTACTATAATGAGAATAAGCATGGCAAAGGTAATGAATATACTGATTACTAAAAACTGTGCTATGCTAAGTAATCTTCGCCTTATGTAGGTAGGAGGAGATTTTATCTCATATACTCTATTTAAAATTGTTCTTAAACATTCAACAAAAGATGAAGCAGTCCAAATACTTCCCATTATCGCTAAGGTCATTAGGCTCTGAGGAGGAGTTTTCCCAAGTTCATTTATCCTAGTTTTTATTGAGTCAGTAGCCAGTTCTGGCATACTTTCAAGAAGAATAGTGATAAAATTCTTTCCAAGTTCTGATGCTCCAACAAAACTTGTTAGTGCTAACAAAAAAACTAAAAAAGGAAAGATCGTTAGGAGTACCATAAATGACATATACCCTGAATATTCAACACCATCATGTTCAATTGTTCTAAAGGCTGCCTGATATAGGCATTTTATAATTCTTTTCATCAAGTAACTTTCTTTTGTTTTATATAATCATTCAAGTATATATATAAAATTCAACATTATCACTTTTTATATTAAGTATATTTTTTAACATTCTGCAATAATTCTTTAAATATCCTAGTTAATTCTATGATTTTAATTTTTTTAGTCTTATTCTATCTAGAATAGTAAAAAAAGGTTAAAAAAATACGATAAAAATGAAATTATAATTTACAAGGTTGCTAAGTATCTATAAGATCAGTATAATTATATAATAGTTAAAAAATATTAAGCACTACTTGTACATAAACAAAAAATATAATCAATATTTACTGATAGTAGACAGTTTGCATGTGGGTGTTCCTATGTGAATTGTTGGCTTTCTAGGTTATATAATATATGACAATAATCTTTTTATTTGTTAATAATCTATTATATTCTTAAAATTTAATAGTTCATGCATAAAGGAGTTAATTATGGCACGAAGAAATGACTACATACAAAAAGTTGATCAATTTATAGGTGGAAAAATCTATTCTCTAAGGCTTGCCAAGGGGTTGTCACGTCAACAACTTGCAGAGGTAATAGAGGTAACACATCAGCAGTTACAAAAATATGAGAAGGGTATTAATAGAATATCAATAGGTAGGTTGGTTCTTATTGCTAAAGCATTAGATAAAAATATCGATTATTTCTATCAAGGTTTAGAAGATGCTGACAATGTCGAGCCTGTGCTTACTCAACATCAGCGTATGTGTATAGAAGTGTCAAGGAATTTTATGAAAATTCGTAACTCAGAACATCAGCAAGCAGTTAATGCATTGATACGTTCTTTGATTAAAGAAGATTAGGTAAAATAAAAAAATCATTGGCTCGTTATGAAACTAAGAGTTGACAGAGATAAAAGAGTATAGTAATTAGATACGAGTAGTTAGTAGGAATTAAGTAGCTATTTAGAAGAAAATAATTACATATTAATCAAAGATATTTATGCCAATTATTATTTTAGTAG
The DNA here is from genome assembly GCF_964026425.1 of Candidatus Tisiphia endosymbiont of Ditula angustiorana. NCBI lineage: Bacteria > Pseudomonadati > Pseudomonadota > Alphaproteobacteria > Rickettsiales > Rickettsiaceae > Candidatus Tisiphia > Candidatus Tisiphia endosymbiont of Ditula angustiorana. The sequence goes on along the minus strand of NZ_OZ032143.1, from coordinate 841,398 downwards.
CACCTCAAATGGGTGAGAATATTGGTGCTACTGCTAGAGCAATGAAAAATTTTGATGTTTCAGAGTTGAGAATCGTTTCACCTAGAGATGGTTGGCCGAATGAACAGGCACGTAGTATGGCGGTATCAGCGGTAAATATCATAGATAATGCTAAGATTTATGATAGTTTGGAAGCAAGTATCGAGGATATTGATTATTTATATGCAACAAGTTCAGCAACACGTAATATCAATAAAAACTATGTTCTATCAGAGAATTTAAGTCAGGATTATCCTACAGGTCTTAAAGTCGCCATCATGTTTGGTCGTGAAAATTGTGGTCTGCAAAATAGAGAAATTACTTATGCCCATAAAATTATTAACATTAATACAGGGGGTTTTAGTTCTCTTAATATTGCACAGTCAGTAATTATTATATGTTATGAGCTATTTCGTAATAAACAGCTGAGAATGAATGTTAGTAATGAACAGGAAGTAGCATCAAAAGGAGAATTAGGATATTTCTTTGAACATTTGTTTACTGAATTAAACAAAAAGAATTTCTTTAAAGTGCCTGAGAAAAAATTACACATGACTCAAAATATTATGAATATTTTTACTCGTATAGATAAATTATCTAGTACAGAATTACAAGCTTTAAGGGGAATAATTACAACCCTAAGTTCATAAAAATAGCTAATCTAGTCAATGTTGTTAAAAACTCGTTGCTTTTATAAAAAAAATAGCTATAGTTCCACTTGTTGCCGCTTAATAATGAAAGTGGTACAGTATATAGTTTTCCCTATAGCTTTAAGGGTTGATAGATAAATATCAAAAGGAAAAATTTGGAGTATTGAATGCCAACAAACAATCAGTTAGTACGTTTTGGAAGACAGTCGAAGATTCGTAGGACAAAATCCCCAGCTTTGGAATCTAATCCATTTTTGAAAGGTGTTTGTGTAATAGTGAAAACTGTTACTCCTAAGAAACCTAATTCTGCTCTTCGTAAAATGGCACGTGTTCGCTTAAGTAATGGGCAGTACGTGAATGCTTATATACCTGGTGAAGGGCATAATTTACAAGAACACTCTACGGTGTTGGTAAGAGGCGGAAGAGTTCCTGATCTCCCAGGTGTTAAGTACCATATAGTACGCGGTGCTTATGATACTCAGGGTGTAAAAAATCGTAAGCAAGGACGCTCACGTTATGGTACATCAGCGAAGCAAGCTGTAAAAAAATAATTTGAAATAGAGAGATAAGATGTCACGTCGTCATGCCGCAGAGAAAAGGGTTATCTTGCCTGATATGAAATATAATAGCCCTCTGCTTGCTAGGTTTATTAATAATATCATGAAGGAAGGGAAAAAAGCTCTAGCCGAAAAGATAGTATATTCTGCTTTTAGTAAAATAGAAAAAAAACATAGGGTAGATCCTTATGAAACTTTCAATAATGCTATGAATAATGTAAAGCCATATCTTGAGGTTACCTCAGTGCGTGTGGGAGGTGCAAACTATCAGGTCCCTTCCCCTGTTGATGAAAGAAGAGGGTATGCACTTGCGTCACGTTGGATTATCAATGCAGCAAATAAACGTTCTGAAAAAATGATGATTGATAAGTTGGCAGAGGAATTATTTGAAGCATCAAATAATAGAGGGGTTGCTATTAAAAAAAGAGAGGACACTCATAAAATGGCTGAAGCTAACAAAGCTTTCGCTCATTTTAGTCCCAAAAAATCGCAACCAAGGTAATTAAATCATATGGCGATTACAGAATTTTCTCTTGCTAATACTCGTAATATAGGTATTTGTGCTCATATTGACGCTGGTAAAACTACCACAACCGAGCGTATTCTCTTTTATACAGGAAAATCACATAAAATTGGTGAAGTTCATGAAGGTGGTGCCACTATGGATTGGATGGCACAAGAACAAGAACGTGGTATCACTATTACTTCTGCTGCTACTACCTGTTACTGGAAAAATATAAGGATTAACATTATTGATACTCCAGGTCACGTAGATTTTACGATAGAAGTAGAAAGATCTTTACGTGTGTTAGATGGAGCGGTGGCGGTATTTGATGGTGTGGCCGGTGTTGAACCTCAGTCAGAAATAGTTTGGAGACAAGCTGATAAATATAGAGTACCTAGAATGTGCTTTGTCAATAAAATGGATAGAATGGGGGCTAATTTCTACAAATGTGTAGAAATGATTAAAGATCGTCTTGGTGCAAAACCTCTAGTAATTCAGTTGCCAGTTGGTATTGAAGAAAATTTTAAAGGAGTTATTGATTTAGTCAAGATGCAGGCCATAATTTGGAAGGATGAATCTCTTGGAGCTGAATATTCGTACCAAGAAATCCCTGCTGATATGTTAGAAAAGGCTGAAGAATACCGTGCTTTACTAATTGAAATGGTTGCTGAGACTGATGATCATTTGATGGAGAAATATTTATCAGGTGAAGAATTTACTGAAGAAGAAATTCAAGTAGTAATAAGGAAAGGAACGATCTCACGAGTCTTTTTTCCTGTGTTATGTGGTAGTGCCTTTAAAAATAAAGGTGTACAACCTTTGCTAGATGCGGTTGTTGACTACTTACCTTCACCAATCGATATTGGAATAGTCAAGGGAATAGATATTAATTCTGGAGAAGAAAAAGATTTTAAAATATCAGCATCTGAACCTTTCTCTGCTTTAGCTTTTAAGGTAATGACCGATCCATTTGTGGGATCGCTTACATTTATCAGGATTTACTCTGGTAAGATTAGTTCAGGTGCTACTGTCATTAATACGGTAAAAGACCAAAAAGAACGAGTAGGTAGGATGCTTCTGATGCATGCTAATGAAAGAGAAGATATTAAAGAAGCTTTTGCAGGAGATATTGTTGCTCTAGCTGGTCTTAAAAATACTACTACTGGTGATACTTTGTGTGATCCGGATAAGCAGGTTATTTTGGAGAGAATGGAATTTCCTGAACCGGTTATTGAATTAGCTGTAGAGCCAAAATCAACTGCCGATCAAGAAAAAATGGGAATGGCATTGTCTAGGTTAGCTGCTGAGGATCCATCTTTTAGAGTATCAACTGATCAGGAAAGCGGTCAAACTGTTATTAAAGGTATGGGTGAACTGCACCTAGAGATTATGGTTGATCGTATGAAACGTGAGTTTAAAGTTGAGGCTAACATTGGGGCACCACAAGTAGCTTATCGAGAGACAATTACCAAGCATTGTGAAATTGATTATACTCATAAAAAGCAATCTGGTGGAGCTGGACAATTTGCACGGGTTAAAATAATATTTGAACCTCAAGAAGCTGGAACAGGATTTGCTTTTGAAAGCAAAATTGTTGGAGGATCTATACCCAAAGAATTTATTCCTGGTGTTGAAAAGGGTCTAAATAATATTAAAGATACAGGTGTAGTTGCCGGCTATCCAATGATTGATTTTAAAGCAACTTTGATAGATGGAGCATTCCACGATGTAGATTCAAGTGTACTTGCATTTGAGATTGCTGCAAAAGCTGCTTTTAGAGAAGGTATGCCAAAAGGTAATCCAAAATTACTTGAGCCAATTATGAAAGTTGAAGTAATTACTCCTAATGAGTATATGGGAGATATTATTGGTGATCTAAATAGTCGTAGAGGGCAAATGCAAAGTATGGATCCAAGAGGTAATGCACAAGTTATAACTGCAAATGTGCCTCTAGCTGAAATGTTTGGGTATGTTAGTACTTTGAGATCTTTATCGCAAGGTAGATCTCAATATAGTATGGTTTTTTCTCATTATGAGCAAGTGCCGTTGCAGGTGGCTGAAACTATTAAAGCTAAAAAATAAGTTTTTTTATTCTAAATAGTATTAGTGTAGTTATGCAGAAATGATATACTAAAAGTGATGCACTAATGATTAATACTAGAATATTGTGTATAGTAGAGTGCTAATACTTTATTAAAAAAATAGTTTGATTTTTTAGTAAAAATATGATAGGAGTGTAGCTCAATTGGTAGAGCGTCGGTCTCCAAAACCGAAGGTTGCGGGTTCGATTCCTGTCGCTCCTGCCAACTATAATGAGTTCGTATAATATGTTAAAGGAAAATAGAGTCTACAAATTTTACGAGCAAGTAAAGCAAGAAGTTTATAAAATTGTTTGGCTTGGTAAGAAAGAGTTGATAACTTCAACTCTTATAGTAGTGGTGGCTGTATTTATTTTTAGTATAATTTGTTTGGTGTTAGACTACGGTATACATAGCATAATGCAGGTTTTACTTAATATTGGGAAGTAAAGAATAGGTTTAGGGAAAAATTGTGGTGCAGTGGTACGTTATTCATACATTATCAGGCTCAGAAAAGCGTGTAAAGCAAATGATTCTCGATCAAATTGCTAAGCAGGGTATGTCGGAGTTTTTTGAGGATATCGTTGTTCCGGTTATTGAAGTACCTGAGGTTAAACGTGGTAAAAACGTTAAGACAGAGAAGAAATTTATGCCTGGTTATATTCTGATTAAAATGAATATGACAGATGATTCTTGGCATTTGGTAAAAAGTGTAACTAAGGTTACAGGTTTTTTAGGTAGTAAAAGTACTCCACAAGCCCTTAGCGAAAAAGAAATACAAAATATTTTTAGTAAACTGGAAGCTGAAACCAAAGATGCTAGGATTTCGAAATTATATGAAATTGGCGAGGCAGTAATTGTTACTGATGGTCCGTTTGAGACTTTTACAGGGGTTATAGAAGAAATTGATTATGACAAAAATAGATTGCGTGTGTCTATATCTATTTTTGGTAAAGCAACTCCTATAGAACTAAATTTTACGCAGGTTAAGAAAAATAATTAGGGCTTGTTTAGGGCAGGGTCAGGGTAATTTAAAAGTCGGGTTGTAAGCCTAGTAGATAAAAGAAAAAGTGCTTAATATGTACTCGATGTCATTCCCGCTTCGGTGCGGGATCTAAAAAAGTTTACATATTCTTCTTGGTTACTTTTTTAGATCCCTGCTTTCGCAGGGATGACATCGATGCAGGAGCGATGCAGGAAAGGGATGACATCGATGCAGGAATGATTGCAGGGACTGCGTCCATACCAATCAATGGACTCCATATATGACATTGAGAGTGTATTGACAAAGCTCACGTGAATAAGGCTATTAATTAAATAAGTAAGGATAAGATTATAATGGCAAAAAAAATAACCGCTTATATTAAGTTAACTGTGCCAGCAGGTAAGGCTAATCCATCCCCACCTATTGGTCCTGCACTTGGTCAGAAGAAACTTAATATTATGGAGTTTTGTAAGGCGTTTAACGCAGCGACTAGTGCTATTGAACCAGGGACTCCTATCCCAGTTGTGATTACTGCTTATGAAGATAATAGTTTTACTTTTGTAACTAAGACTTCTCCAGCATCGTATTACTTAAAACAATTTGCTAAAATTCCTAAAGGTTCTAGTGCTACTAAAAAAGAAGCATTTGTTGGTAAGGTTACTATGTCAGATTGCATTGAAATTGCAAAAATTAAAATGGTAGATCTTAATACTGATAATTTAATAGCTGCCGCTAAAATTATTCGTGGTACTGCTGAATCTATGGGTCTTGAAGTGGTAGGAGATTAATATATGTTAGTTGATAAAAAATTAGTTGGTGGCAAAAAGATTAGAGAAGCAAGAAAAAAAGTAGCTCTAGTTGGCAACCGCACTTTAGCAGAAGGAATAGAGCTACTTAAGTCTGTGTCTTATACTAAATTTGACTCTACTTTAGAAGTGGTGATGAAATTAGGGGTAGATCCTAAGCACTCGGATCAAATGGTGCGTGGTGTTGTCGCATTACCAGCTGGTACGGGTAAAGTTAGTAGAGTTGCAGTGATTTGTAAGGATGAAAAGATAGAAGAAGCTAAAGAAGCTGGAGCAGATATTGCTGGTTCTACAGAAATTATCGATGATATTAAAGCAGGAAAAATTAATTTTGACGTTTGTATTGCAACACCAAATATGATGCCAGCAATAGGTGCAGTGGCAAGAATTTTAGGTCCAAAGGGCTTAATGCCAAATCCAAAACTTGGAACTGTAACTACCGATATCGTAACGGCAATTAAAAATGCCAAAAGTGGTCAAGTAGAGTATAGGGTTGAAAAGGCAGGTATTATTCATGCTGGAATTGGTAAATTATCATTTTCCAAACAAGATTTGCTAGATAATGCATCAACTTTGATATCTGCTGTAGTTAAAGCAAAGCCTTCTGGTGCTAAAGGAAATTATTTAAAAGCAATATATCTATCTTCTACTATGAGTCCATCAGTAAAAATAGATTTAGCAAGTATATCGTAAAATACGACAAGGAGAGTTAAGGTGTTAAGATCAGAGAAACATGAATTTGTCGTAGAACTTGAAGAGGTGTATAAACGGTCAAATTCCGTGATAATTACTCATTATCATGGGCTTACTGTTAGTCAAGTAACTCTACTGCGTAGGTCTCTTAAAGCAAAAAATGCGGGGTTCAAAGTAGTTAAGAATACTTTGTCAAAAATAGCAGCAAATAAGGCTGGTATTGGTGATATTGTACATTTGCTTGTTGGTCCGACAGCCTTTGCATATTCTGAAGACCCTGTTGAAGCTGCGAAAGTTGTCGTAGAATTTGCTAAAACTAATGAATGTTTGAAAATAGTTGGCGGTTTAGTAAATAATCAAGTATTAGATGCGAATTCTGTACAACAACTTGCAAAATTGCCTTCATTAAATGAGCTTAGAGGCAAAATTATTGGGCTGGTACAAGCTCCTGCAACTAAAATTGCTGGTGTGGTGCAAGCTCCTGCAGCCAAGTTTGCTAGAATTTTTCAAGCTTATCTAAATAAAGAATAATTTAATAAAAAAGTTTTAAAAGGAAGAAAATTATGACAGACATAGCAAAAATCGTAGATCAATTGTCAACACTTACAGTAATTCAAGCAGCAGAGCTTGCAAAAATGCTAGAAGAAAAATGGGGTGTAACAGCCGCAGCTCCTGTAGCACAGGTGGCGAGTCCTGTAGCATCAGAAGCAGTAGCTGAAAAGACAGCGTTTGAAGTTGTTTTAGTCAGTAGTGGTGATAAAAAAATAGAAGTAATTAAGGTAACTAGAGAACTTACTGGTCTTGGCTTAAAAGAGGCTAAAGAGTTAGTAGATGCTGCCCCAAAAACTATTAAATCCGGTGTAAATAAAGAAGATGCTGAAAGTTTTAAAGCAAAATTAGAAGCAGCTGGAGCAAAAATTGAATTAAAATAATTGAGTATATTATCGGGTGGAAAAAGCCTAGAGTTTACTTTGGGGGTGTATTAAGTAACTCGTTTGTGTAAGTCCATATTAATTAGTTTCTGTGAAGGTTGTTAGGATAACTTTCTAAGTTAAAAGAATAGGGGTAAAGGATTAAGCGTACATTTGTAAGTACGCGAATCCCCAGCAGTTTTCATGGGTATTAACTTAAGCACAGGGTTGTTATTGTTGAGCAGTGTTTCAATAAAAAAGATGTCATTCTCAGCAACGGCGGGAATCTAAAGAAATAGCATAGACAGTGTTAGATATTTTAGATCCCAGCCTACGCTGGGATGACATAAACTGCCATGAATTGTAGCCTTCAGAAAAAAAATTTGATTATCGAGTATACCGCAAGATTTAGAATCTACATAGATTGGTAAAAACATTTTGGGACTAAATCTAGGTTTGTATTGTTGATAATGGAAATGAACTTAATTGTGTGATATTCTATTTGGTTTACGAGTTATGTTGCTAAATACGTTATCATACCTGTGTAAACTATTACATTTTGTACAAAAATTTATAAAACTTTTAAGACAAAGTTCTTTTGGTTTAATAGGTCTTTGTACTTGTTTATCCAAAATTCTGAATCAGATGAAGATAAGAAACAGATTTGTGCATTTTAGTATATTTTTCTACTTTAAAGAATTGGTGTGGCAAAACTTCGGGTATTTGTGTATTCACGTACTAGATGTACGTATAGTCCGCTCACCCCTTGTTTGTTGTTCCCATTCTTCAAATCATTTGAGTACACCTCTATTATATTTGAATAATTTAAAGAATTGGCTTCGTAAAATTACAGAGTATTTGCATGTTTTTTTTCCTAATGTACATACGCTACGCTCTCCTCTTGTTTTATGCTCTAATTCTTTAAATCATTCAAGTATATTTTTAAATCGAGTTTTTTTAGAGTTTTATCTTTATTTGGAGTTTATATAGAATGCTAAAAAAGAAATCTAAGGTATACTCGAATGCTTTGAAGAATTGCTTTCGCAAATATTTGCGGGGATTTCGCGTACGAACAACGGTTTACTACGCTGCGTTTGCTCGCTCTTTGTTTGTTGTTCCCATTCTTCAGATCATTCGAGTATAACAATTAGTTTATGTTAAGGTAAAGAAATTGGTAATTAGAGTTTAATTTTGAATTAAATAACCTGAATTCGATGTAACAAGTTAATAGCAGATTTAATGTTATCTTTGTTAGGGTTGATGTCATCCGAGCTACGGCATCCTACTATTAATTCGGGATAAGAATTTGTCAATTCTTATCCCAAATTCGGTGAAGTTATAGAAACAATCAGATTTGAGACGGCTCTGCATCTGATTGTTAAATTAATATTTTGCTAAAAACATGATTTTAATCTTTTAAAATCATGTTTTTAGCTTTAGAAAGGTTTAAAATGCATTCGCAAAACCGCTTTAAGAATGCATTTTTCCTTATATTAAAGCCAATTCAGGATAAGAATTAACTAATTCTTATCCTGAATTGGGGTGGATAAGTAAACTCTATATCATCCCAGCTTCGGTGTGGGAAAAAAAGTAGCCTTCTAGGCTTTTTCTAGACCTCGCTACTTTCGTAGGGGTGATATTGAAGGGAATGACATTGAGACTATTGTAATATGTGAGACTCCAAGTTTGAACTAGCTTTTTACTTGGTTTCAAAATAAAAAATTATTAAAAGCATTAATCGGGAGATTATATGACAACGCAGTCCTTATCAATTGGCAAACGCGTAAGAAAAAATTTTGGTCACATAAATTTGGTAGCGTCTATACCAAATTTGATAGAGGTTCAGAAGAATTCTTATGAAAAAGGTTTTTTACAATTCGGAGTTAAAGATTCCGAGCGAGAAAACAGAGGATTACAATCAGTATTAAGTTCAATTTTTCCGATTCACGACCCCTCTAATATTGCATATTTAGAATTTGCTAAATATGAATTTGATAACCCTAAATATGATGTCGAAGAATGTACTCAAAGAGGTCTTAGTTATGCTGCTCCTCTTAAAGTCACATTGCGATTAAGTATTTGGGATATTGATGAAGACACTGGAGCAAAAGAAATCAAAGGTATTAAAGAACAAGAAGTTTATATGGGGGATATTCCCCTAATGACAAAGAATGGTACTTTTATTATTAATGGTACAGAAAGGGTGGTGGTATCACAGATGCATAGGTCACCTGGCGTATTTTTCTATCATGATGATGGAAAAATTCATTCTTCAGGGAAGTTTCTATATTCTGCTAGAGTTATACCTTATAGAGGATCATGGCTAGATTTTGAATTTGATGCTAAAGATATTGTTTACTTTAGAATAGATAGGAAAAGAAAGCTTTATGCTACTACTCTTCTTAGAGCCATTGGAATGTCTACCAATGAAATTATAAAATTCTATTATGATACGGTAACATGTTTTACCAAAAATGCAAGCTGGGCAACAAAGTTTATACCTGAGTCTATAACTGCTCATAGGCTAGTTAATGACTTAGTGGATGCGGATACCGGCAATGTGATACTTGCATCTGGTCAGAAGATTACTCCTCGTTTGGCTAAAAAATTTGCTAAAGATGGAGTGAAAAATATTTTGGTAGAACGTGAATATTTAGTAGGCAAATATTTATCACAAGATCTCGTTAATCCGAATAATGCTGAGGTACTAGCCGAAATTGGTGAAATGATTACAGTGGATATGCTGGATTCTATTATGACTCTTGGAATTTCGTCTGTCGATGTACTTGCTATAAATCCACAATCAGGTCCTTACATAAGGAACACCTTATTTGCTGATAAAAATCAAAATTATGAATCAGCATTGATAGACATATTTAGGGTATTAAGACCAGGAGAACCAGCTAATATTGAAGCTGCTAAAACATTATTTAACAACTTGTTCTTTGACCATGAAAGATATGATCTTTCAGAAGTTGGTCGTATTAAAATGAATGCAAGATTGGAACTTAATGTACCAGAATCTACAGCTATTTTAACTATTGAAGATATAAAAAATATTCTTAAAGTTTTAGTAGAGCTAAAAGATGGTAAAGGTTCGATAGATGATATTGATCACCTTGGTAACAGAAGAGTTAGGTCAGTTGGTGAACTAATTGAGAATCAGTTCCGAATTGGTCTTGTTCGTATGGAGAAATCAGTACTTGAAAGAATGTCGGTGGTTGATCTTGATGCCGTTATGCCTCATGATTTAGTAAATTCAAAAGTTTTAGTTTCTGTAGTAAAAGAATTTTTTAGTACTTCACAACTTTCTCAATTTATGGATCAAACTAATCCATTATCAGAAATAACTCATAAAAGAAGATTATCAGCTTTAGGACCTGGTGGAATTAACAGGGAGAGAGCAGGGTTTGAAGTGAGGGACGTCCACCCTACTCATTACGGGAGGATTTGTCCAATTGAAACACCAGAAGGACAGAACATAGGTTTGATTAATTCCATGGCTACTTATGCTAGAGTTAATAAGCATGGCTTCATTGAAACACCTTATCGAAAAGTCGTGGATTGTCATGTAACTGACGAAGTTGTTTACTTGTCAGCTATTGAAGAAGGAAAATATAAAATTGCTCAAGCTAATGCAGTTGTCGATCAAAAAGGTTTGTTACAAGAAGAATTAATTAATTGTCGAACTGAAGGTGGTAATTTTGTTATGGTTACCCCTCTAGAAGTAGATTACATTGACGTTACCCCGATGCAGGTTGTTTCCGTTGCTGCATCACTTATTCCATTTTTAGAAAATGATGATGCTAATAGAGCCTTGATGGGGTCAAACATGCAACGTCAGGCTGTACCGCTTATTAGAAGTGATGCCCCTTTAGTTGGTACTGGTATTGAAGGAATTGTTGCACAAGATTCTGGGGTTTCAGTTGTAGCCTTGCATGATGGGATAGTAGAGCAAGTTGATTCAACTAGAATAGTGGTGAGGACTAAGGAGCAGAAAACAGATGGATCACCTAGTGTGGACATTTATAATTTATTAAAGTTTCAAAGATCTAACCATAATACTTGTATTAATCAAAAGCCGTTGATTAACGTTGGTGATTATGTAAAAAAAGGTGAAGTAATTGCTGATGGACCAAGTACAGATAATGGTGAAATAGCTCTTGGTAGAAATGTACTGGTAGCTTTTTTACCATGGAATGGTTATAATTTTGAAGATTCGATTTTAATATCAGAACGTATTGTAAAAGATGATATTTATACCTCAATTCATATTGAAGAATTTGAAATAATTGCTAGAGATACAAGACTTGGTCCCGAAGAAATTACTCGCGATATTCCAAATGTTAGTGATGAAAGTTTACGCCATATTGACGAAGTCGGTATAGTATATGTTGGTGCAGAAATAAAACCAGGCGATATCTTGGTGGGTAAGGTTACCCCTAAAAGTGAGTCACCTATGACTCCAGAAGAGAAATTACTCAGAGCTATTTTTGGAGAAAAAGCTTCAGATGTTCGGGATTCATCTTTACGTGTTCCTACTGGGATCACTGGTACAGTGGTAGAAGTACGAGTGTTTTCTCGTAGGGGAATAGAAAAAGATGAGCGTGCTATAGCTATTGAAAAGCAACAAATTGAAAAATTATCAAAAGATAGGGATGATGAACTTCGAATCATAGAGCATTTTGTTTTTATGCGTTTAGAGAAGATTTTAACAGGACAAATAATTGTTAGCGGTCCTAAATCCGTAAAATCCGGTCAATTAATTAGTGATCAAACCCTTAAGTCATTATCAAAAGGACAATTTTGGCAACTGATTGTTGAAGATGCTAATGTAATGAATGAAATTGAGCAAATTAAACGTCATTATGATGAAAAGCAAGACAAGCTTAATAAGCGTTTTACTAGCAAAGTAGAGAAATTACAAAGTGGTGATGACTTACCACAAGGGGCTCTTAAAGTTGTAAAAGTATTCATTGCTACTAAACATAAGTTGCAACCTGGAGATAAAATGGCCGGAAGACACGGGAATAAGGGTGTTATCTCTCGTATTATGCCAGAAGAAGATATGCCATTTTTAGAAGATGGTACAGTAGTTGATATAGTTCTTAACCCACTTGGCTTACCTTCACGTATGAATGTCGGGCAGATTTTAGAGACTCATCTTGGTTGGGCGGCAGTAAATCTTGGTAAAAAAATATCTTCTATGTTGGATCAAGTTCATAACAACAAAATTGATGTAGAAGAGCTTAAATCTTTTGTTTCCGAGGTATATGGACATAACTCAACGACAAAAAATATAAAGAAAATGTCCAATCAAGAGATTATTGCGTTTTGTAATAATATCGATAAGGGGGTATATTTTTCAACTCCAGTTTTTGATGGTGCAAAGGTTGAGAATGTAAAAGAAATGCTAGTCCTTGCAGATCAAGACCCATCAGGTCAAATTAGGTTGATTGATGGTAGAACAGGAGAGTATTTTGATCGTGCTGTTACAGTTGGCTATAAATATTTCCTAAAATTACATCATTTGGCCGATGATAAAATCCATGCTCGTTCTATCGGTCCTTATAGTTTGGTAACTCAGCAACCATTAGGTGGTAAGTCGCATTTTGGAGGTCAAAGATTTGGTGAGATGGAGTGTTGGGCACTGCAAGCTTATGGTGCTGCTTATACGTTACAAGAAATGTTAACTGTAAAATCAGACGATGTGGTTGGTAGAATTAAAATTTATGAATCTATTGTCCGAGGTGATAACAATTTTGAATCGGGTATTCCTGAGTCGTTTAACGTGATGATCAAAGAATTCAGGTCCTTGTGCTTAAATGTAAAGCTTGAGGATACTACCACAGATTAAAGCTATTTTTTGCAATTACAGAAGGTCCAAGAGGCTTTTTACTAAACTAGATCTGATAAAATTTTTTAAGGAAGAATCTTTATGACAACAGGGATGACAAATTTTTACGGACAATTAAGCAGTACTCAGCAATTTGATCAAATAAGAATTAATATTGCTAGTCCTGATCAAGTGCGTTCATGGTCTTTTGGTGAGGTAATGAAACCTGAGACAATAAATTACCGTACTTTCAAGCCAGAGAAAGAAGGACTATTTTGTGCTAGAATTTTTGGACCCGTGAAGGACTATGAGTGTCTTTGTGGTAAATATAAACGTATGAAATATCGTGGCATCACTTGTGAGAAATGTGGTGTTGAAGTTACTACATCTAGAGTCCGAAGAGAAAGAATGGGGCATATTGAGCTAGCAGCACCAGTTGCCCATATATGGTTCTTGAAATCTTTACCATCAAGGATTAGTACATTGCTAGATATGACTATGAAGGATCTAGAAAAAGTTCTATATTTTGAAAGTTATGTTGTTGTTGATCCTGGGTTATCTGCTTTGCAAAAAGGTGATCTTTTATCGGAAGATGGTTTGCAAAAGGCACAAGATGAGTACGGAGAAGATAGTTTTACTGCTTCTATTGGGGCTGAAGTGATTCAGCAGATGCTTACAGAACTTGATTTACCTGAATTAAAGAAGAGTTTGCAAGAAGATTTATTAAATACATCTTCAGAAGTTAAAAAGAAGAAGATTGTTAAAAGACTTAAGTTAGTTGAAGATTTTCTTGAATCTGAGAATAAGCCAGAATGGATGATTATGACTGTTCTGCCAATTATCCCACCTGAAATTAGACCATTAGTTATGCTTGATGGTGGAAGGTTTGCAACTTCTGATCTTAACGAACTTTATAGAAGGGTTATTAATAGAAATAATAGATTAAAAAGACTACTTGAACTAAAAGCACCGGATATTATCATCAGAAATGAAAAAAGGATGTTACAAGAATCGGTCGATGCATTATTTGATAATGGTCGTCGTGGTAAAGTAGTGAAAAATACTAATAAACGTCCATTTAAGTCACTTAGTGATATGCTAAAAGGTAAACAAGGTCGTTTTCGTCAGAATTTGCTTGGTAAACGAGTGGATTATTCTGGTCGTTCTGTTATCGTTGTGGGACCAGAACTTAAGTTACACCAATGTGGTTTACCAAAGACGATGGCGTTGGAATTATTCAAGCCATTTATTTATTCAAAGCTTGAATTATATGGAATTGCTACCACTATAAAAGCTGCTAAGAAAATGGTTGAAGCTGAGAAATCAGAAGTATGGGATATTTTAGAAGAAGTCATACGTGAACACCCAGTATTGCTGAATAGAGCACCAACTTTGCACCGTTTAGGTATCCAAGCTTTTGAACCTTTACTGATAGAAGGGAAAGCTATCCAGCTACATCCTTTAGTCTGTGCTGCGTTTAATGCTGATTTTGATGGTGATCAGATGGCAGTGCATATCCCTCTTTCAATTGAGGCTCAGCTTGAGGCAAGAGTGCTTATGATGTCAACAAACAACATATTGAGTCCGGCAAATGGTCGTCCGATTATCGTCCCTGATAAGGACATAGTACTAGGTCTTTATTATTTAACAATGGTTTTTGACAATGAACCTGGTGAAGGGATGAGTTTTGCTAGCATGTCGGAGATTGAACATGCTTTGTATAATAAGGTAATAACTATTCACTCAAAGATAAGATTTCGTCGCGATGTGCTTAATGTTGAAGGGGATGTTGTATCAACTATGGTGGATACTACCCTTGGTAGGTTAATTATAGGAGAATTATTACCACGTAATCATAATGTTGGATTTAAGTTCGTAAATAAACCCATGACTAAAAAAGATATATCTGCGGTTATTGATTTGGTGTATCGCCATTGTGGACAAAAGGCTACAGTGATCTTTGCTGATCAACTAATGAAACTTGGATTTAAATATGCTTGTTCCTCAGGCATTTCTTTTGGTATGGACGACATGGTTGTACCAAAATCAAAAGATAGTCATATTAATTCAACATTGACTGAGGTAAAAGAATTTGAACAACAATATTCTGATGGTCTAATTACTTACGGTGAAAGATACAATAAAGTGATTGATGCTTGGTCTAAATGTACGGATAAAGTAGCAAATGATATGATGAAAGAAATTGCTATGACACCTGTTAATAATAAGCCTAATCATCAGAAAGTAAATTCGATATATATGATGGCTACTTCGGGAGCAAGGGGATCAGCAGCACAGATTAAGCAATTAGCTGGTATGCGTGGTTTGATGGCTAAACCATCAAGTGAGATTATTGAAACCCCGATTATTTCTAATTTCCGAGAAGGTCTTACTGTTCTTGAATATTTTAATTCTACACATGGTGCACGTAAAGGTCTTGCAGATACAGCGTTGAAAACAGCTAATTCTGGGTATTTAACCCGTAGATTAGTTGATGTTTCTCAAGATTGTATAATTACTGATGAAGATTGTAAAACTACAAAAGGCATAGAAGTCAGAAGTATTATCGATGGTGGTGAAGTTATTGTATCGCTCGCAGAGCAAATTTTAGGCAGAACAGTTGCGATTAACGTGTATCACCCAGTTACTAATGAACTATTACTATCAGCTGCTGAATTAATTAACGAAGCAAAATTAGAAGAAATCGAATCTTCTGGTTTGGATGTGGTAATGGTAAGATCTGTTCTAACATGTGAGGTTGCTGATGGAATATGTGTAAGATGTTATGGTAGAGATCTAGCCACTGGTTCTTTAGTATCAGTTGGAGAAGCAGTTGGAGTGATTGCTGCCCAGTCAATTGGCGAGCCAGGTACCCAGCTGACCATGAGAACTTTCCATATTGGAGGAGCTGCAACGAAAGGTGTTGAGATATCTTCAATAGAAGCCTCTCATGATGCAAAAGTGAAGCTTTTAGGTCGTAATGTGGTTATTGATTCTGAGGGACGTAAGATCGTAATGGGTCGTTCATGTGAGTTATTATTATTGGATGCTAATAATAACGAGAAGGCAAGACATAAAGTACCGTATGGTGCAAGATTAATAGCCGATGATTCAGATAAGGTGAAAAAAGGACAAAAATTAGTAGAGAGGGATCCGTACACTATTCCGATTATTACCGAGAAATCTGGAAAAGTTATATTCAAGGATATGGTAGAAGGAGTGTCAATTCGTGATATTACTGATGAAGCAACTGGTATTTCTAGCAAAGTTATAATTGAATCAAAACAATATTCACGCGGAGCAGAGTTACGTCCTCGTATTCAATTAGTTGATGAGAATGGAGAAACTATTATGCTATCCAATGGTTTGGAGGCTAGATATTACATACCAGTGAATGCTATTTTAAATGTTGAAGATGGTGCTAAGGTGTCAGTAGGTGATATTTTATCACGTATTCCAAGAGAGTCAACCAAAACCAAAGATATTACCGGTGGTCTTCCACGAGTAGCTGAACTTGTTGAGGCTAGACGTCCAAAAGATCATGCTGTTATTGCAGAAGTAGATGGTAGAGTTGAATTTGGCAAAGACTATAAGTCAAAAAGGCGTATTATTATTCAGCCAAGTGATAACACTACACCAATTGAGTATATGGTACCAAAAGGCAAACATGTTGTTGTTAATGAAGGTGATTTTGTTAAAAAAGGCGATATGTTAATTGATGGCAATCCAGTTCTACAGGATATTTTAAAGGTAATGGGAGTGGAAGCTCTTACAAGCTACATGGTAGGAGAAATCCAAGCAGTTTACCGTTTACAGGGTGTAAAAATTGACGATAAGCACATTGAGGTAATAATTCGTCAAATGTTACAAAAAGTAGAGGTAACCCATTCTGGGGATACGACATTAATGGTTGATGAGAAGATAGATCATCGTGAATTTGCTGAAATTAATAAAAAAGCTATAGATAATGGTTTAAGACCGGCTGAAGCCCAGCCAATCCTGCAAGGTATTACTAAGGCATCGTTGCAAACTAGATCATTTATTTCTGCTGCTTCTTTCCAAGAAACAACAAGAGTTCTAACGGAGTCTGCTATAGCTGGAAAAGTTGATAAATTGCGTGGGTTGAAAGAAAATGTCATAGTTGGTAGATTAGTACCAGCAGGAACAGGCTTTTACATGAATAGGATGCGTAAACTTGCAGCTAAACTGGATCAGGAAGAGGTCAATTATCAGAAAACTTTATGATAGATTCTTTTAATACTCGATAATCAAGTTTTTGAGTTATATAATTCAGGGCATTTTAAAAGTCATGAAAAGAAGCTGAGAAGATGTCACCCCTGCAAAAGCAGGAGTCTAAAAAAATAGCATAGAAGGTATGTTATGTAGTTTGAGATCCCAGCTTTCGCTGGGATGACATAGATGAAAATCAACAATTGTGTTGTTGTTTTTCAAGTGGGGCAGTTTAAAAGCATAGTACCCTACATTTTTTATTAAAATGGCTGCTGATAGTCATTGCGAGGAGTCGCTGAAAGCGGCGACGCGGCAATCCAGGATACGCAAAGCGTACTAGAAAAAACAGCGAAGCTGTTTACCTGGATCGCCACGGCATCTAAAGATGCCTTACTATTACCCACAAAATAACAATGGTGAAAAAGAAGTAAAAATAATATACTGATTTGCAATTAAAATATTACATTGTAGAGGTATAGTATGAGTCAAGAAATAATAAATAATTATTTGACCGAGGAATTTAGTGGAGCTATTTTGGGTGATAAAAGGCTGACAAATAGGTTAATAAAGATAGCTGATAATTTTGCAAATATACCTGAAAGCTCAATTAATCAAGCATGTGGAAATTGGGCAGAAACAAAAGCAGCATATCGTTTTTTTAAAAACGATAATGTTAAGGAATCAAAAATATTAGAAGCCCATATTGCTAAAGCAGTAGAAAGAATCAAAGAGCATGATAAAGTTCTTGTTATACAAGATACTAGTTATATCACATATACTAGTCATAAAAAAACTACTGGATTGGGTGTGTTATCAAGAAAAGAGGGAAAGAATGTTAAAAATATTGAATGTAAAGGTCTGATAATGCATACTGCCTTTGCGGTTGCTACCAATGGATTAGCACTTGGGTTGTTGGATCAAAAGATTCACAATAGACCAGCAGTGCCTGAAGAAATACAACAGTTAAAAAAAACTAGTCATGGTAATGCGGTACATATTAAAGATAAAGAAAGTATGAAGTGGCTTAATGCATTACAGAACACTATTAATGCAACGAATAATAGTAATACCCAAATTATAACTGTTTGTGATAGAGAAGCTGATATATATGATTTTTTTGAATTGGCACAAGCTCAGAAATCTAAAGTTTTAGTTAGAGCTGCACAGGATAGAGAAATAAATAAAAAGTCAAAATATTCCAAAAAAGATAGACAATATTTGTGGAAGGTAGTATCGGGTTTCCAGTGTGCTGGAGAAATAGCAGTTAAAGATACTAGTCAAGAAAATAAAGCTAATAGGATTAGACATTTGGAAGTTAGATTTGGAAAATTTATAATGAATCCTCCTGTAAACAATGTAAGACATAAAACAGAAACATTGCCAAATTTACCAGTATATGCCATCAATGTTATTGAGCGTCGTCCCCCTAGTGGAACAACACCATTAGAATGGATGTTACTAACCAATATAGTTATCAATAATTTTGAAGAAGCTATAGAGAAAGTAAGATGGTATTGTTTAAGATGGAGAATTGAAATTTTTCATAAAATTTTAAAATCTGGATTTAGGGTTGAACAATGTAGACTTGCAACAGGAGAAAGATTAATAAAATACTTGACAATCATGAGCATAATTGCTTGGAGAATTTTTTTTATTACTTTAATTGGCAGAACTAATCCTAATCTACCATGTAGTGTAATATTAGCTGAAGAAGAATGGCGAGTTTTGTATGTAAAGATACACAAAGCAGCTCCCCCTAATAATACAATTCCTACAATAAAAAATGCTATAATATGGGTTGCTAAATTGGGTGGGTATTTAGCAAGAAAAAATGATCTAGAGCCTGGTCCTATTGTATTGTGGAGAGGATGGCAACGGTTATTTGATCTAGTTCAAGGTTATCAATTAGCTAACTCTAATATTTGTGGGTAATAGTAAGCTAAAGATGCCTCGCGATGACGATTATAGAAAAATGTAGGGTACTATGGTTTAAAAGTCACACTTTAAGGTTGAAAATCATGTAAGCACAACTGCGAACGTCATGAGCTACGGAGGCTTCCTAAAGCCGATGAAGCAATCCATAACATGGTTTGTTTATAGATTATTTTTCTAGATTGCGTAGCTAGGCTCGCTAATAGCGTTTGTGACGTTGAATTTATACTCACCTAAGGATTATTTGAGTCTTCTGCAATTTAGGATGCGACTTTTAAACTGCCCTGTTCTAGGTGAACTAGAAGAGATAATCATTCATTGTTATTACCACCGTATGGAGTCGTAAGTTTATTTGCCTCCTCTGTTTTTAGATAATCCAAGATTTCTTGTTTTGTTTTCACAGGAAGCTTAGTAGGTTTAAATTGTATACCTTGTGAATTTATATAATCTACTACATCTTGCTCATATACTCTTTTAGCAACAGCATTTAAGTATCCTACCACAGGATTATCAATAATCATATAGAATGGCTTAGGATTCTTCTTTGTTCTATTATTACCTATTATTTCAAAGTCCCACGCTGACTCTTTAGTATCTATAAGTTTTTTTAATTCTTCTGTATTCCAAATACAGGCTTGTAAACTATTTCTGTAAGAAGAGTTTTTACTGCGATAAATTACTCCTTCAATTCCAGGTACAAGTTTTTTATGTTTTTCCATACCATATACAAACATACCTTCATCCTTGGCTACCTCTATATATGCCCCGTTAGTTTTTTCAAGTAAGGTAAGTAACTCTATAAAACGACTTTCATTAACAGGAGAATTAATTATATAGTCATCCAACAATAAGAATACATATTTAGTTTTTACTGAACTAAGTGCTTTAAGTAAGTTATTTGACCAAGTTGTATCCTCCCCAATCTTAAGGCTAACAACTCTAGGATCATTATAAGTCAATTCATTACTAATAAGCATTATAGGTATAAAACTACAAAACTTACGCTATGTAAGGTTCTAAATAGCGTAAAGAGGGTGAACGTAACTGCTGTTGCATATAATGATCTAAAAGCCCTAACTTTATTTGATAAACCGTCTTACCTATTTTGTGTGCAGTTCTTTTTAGAAAAGCCCACACTAAAAATGCACAACTAATGTGATTACGCTGGATGCGTTGTTTTCTGCATTGGCATCGTTCTATACCGGTAAGTTGCTTGATTTCTCTATGCATGCTCTCAATTACCCAACGAAAGCCACACTCATCTTGTACGGCTTTAGAAGATTTTTGAGTTTTGTTATTGGTAACAATATAATCAACTCTGTTGGTAGAAACAGTAAGTTTAAACAAATTAACATGCTTATCTTTTGCAAAGCCCTTTATATGAATCTCCACTCCGCTCTTAATTTCCTCATCTGAAAACGTTAACTTGCTAACAGCTTTATAAGGCTTAGAAGAGGAAGTTTTAGTAACGTTTCTATTTGCTTTAATAGGAGCATAATAATATTTACCCAAGGAATCAACATGTTGCATAATTTTATGCGTAGCATACCATGTGTCAAAAAGCACAGTTTGAAAAGGAATCTTTTTGCTATACACAGCATTATTTAACATATTTAATAGGTGTTCTACTTTTGTCGCTCCATCATGTTCGGGCGAAAAAATTCGGTAATCTATTACCCAAAACTTATTAATATCCGGATTATAATATACCAAACTTACTACTCCTATACCAGTAGTAATACCACCTGTAGCCCCACTGTACTGTGATCTAGCAATTTCTATTTTCTTGGTATTTCTTTTATTTAACACCGTATCATCAAATATTGTATATCCGTTAGGCGATAAAATAACATCATCCTTAATATGTTCCCATAACAAAGAAGGTGTATATTTTTCATTTTTTAAAAATCTATTAATAACATCATGGCTACATTTTTTGGCATGTTCAGCATAGTAGGTCAAACTATAATTCTTTTGACTCACTATTAGAAATTGACAGTAATCTGTCCTATTAACTGGTATTGCTTGCAATTTTATCCTCTTGGCATTTGTAAATTATACTCAACATAATTTACCATTTTTTTTCTCATAGCGTAAGTTTTGACTATTAGCCTTATTTAGCTCAGGCCAATTTTTGAATAATAGCTTATAATGTGACTCCCATAACTCAGAATAGCCATCATAAGATGAAGTAAGTATTGTAACTTCTTTAAGCAAATTTCTATTTGGTATTATAGACTCCTGCTTTGAAGAATATTGAAAATAACCATAAACTACAGCTACACACAATAACAATAATACGGGTAAAAGTTTAAATTTCATAAGATATCTTATCTTTAAATCAGCAGAGCATTAGTCACAAATCTAGTTAGTGTAGGTTGCAAAAATGTTTCTAATTCTTTATTGACTTCATCAATATTCTCTATTTTTTTACCATCACGGCTTAATGTCATCTCACCAGAATTAACATGCTGCATGACAGATTCAATTATTTGCTTATTATCATGCTTACCGTCCATATATTGCAGAACAAATTTTTCAAAAAGGTTAATAGCTACCACCTCATGTCTTTGATTTGTCACCCACATATTGGGTGTATGAGCTACCTGATATGCAATAAGCTTTGATGTTTTAGGTTTATTAATATCTACTTCTTTGCGAGTTACCTGTAACGTTATATTAATATATCCTTGCAATACTAATTTCATGGCATTAGCTAAGAACTCAGCCTTTATTTCATTCAATTTTGTTCCATGTAATTTTTTATTGCTACTCACGGCAATTTTATCAAAACTCATTGGGTTATTGATATTCTCAGAGAAAGTATAGAGTATTGCTTTCATATAAGGAGAAGATGTTGATAAACTACTATCCTTATTACCATTATAAAAAAACTTCTCTGTTTCAAGTGAATTAAGATCTATATCAACAAGAGGCTTTTCTGGCACTATATTAAATGTCATATTAAATTTATTAATATCCTCATTATTGATAGATCTATTTAATTTAACACTATTATGGCAAAGTAAGGTTGATCTAAATCGACGATTGGTAATGAAATCCATATATTGTTCGGTTCTAACAATATCATTTATCGCTTGTAATTTCTCCACCACTTTTGCCGGCATATTTCCTAAATACATGCTAGCTATACTACAATCAGACAGATATTGTAGATTATTTTTTCTAGCCTCATCCATAAATTCATGAAAATAATATTGTACATTATCTTCTTCTAGATGATCATGACGCAAATAATGGTCATTTTGTTTGGCAAGCAAACTGGCTTCAGATTTTAACACTTGAGCATAAGGAGAGTCGGAAGTTTCCAAGCTATCCTTAACAAATTCAAGTAACAATCTAGATTGAGCAATTTTATCTTGAATGTTATTAAACGTATTTGAGTGATAAAGCATCATATCTCTTATGGTACGAACCATATTCCAACCAGGTAGTGTATTATAACTAATATACGCGATGCCATTCTCTGATAAATTTTTACTACTTACTTCAAAAATCTTATCCTGAACAAATTTTGGTACCCAAGAGATTACTCCATGAGCAATTATGTAATCAAATTTACCAAATGATTCATCAATATCTGTAATAGAACAATGTCGGAATTCTATATTTTTAAGAGCTAATCCTTCTTTATGTTTATTAGCCTCATCTATTTGCACTTTAGATAGATCAACTCCAACAAAATGTGCTTTAGGATAATTGATAGCATGAGGTATTAAATTCCCGCCTGCAGCACATCCTAGCTCTAGAACTCGTGCAGTCTCAATTGCTGTTGGTTTCATCCCAAATAAAACAGCAAGTGTTCGTAGGTGATATGGATCGGTTAAGGCGTACGGATAACTCTCGTAAGGCACTTCATCGTATGTATTATGAGGTGCTGAGGTAAGTTCTAAATTAGTGGTCATATATTCTCCATAACGTTAAACAAAACAAGGATAATACCGTATTTTGCTGTCAATTTTTCAAATTTTTACTAGTATACACTAAAAAATTCAATACACTAATAGTCTTATTGCATTAAATTGGTAACCTATAAGTAAACCCTATACCAAATTCTCCAACCCCTATGGTCTTTTTAATAGGAGTGGCTGGTATAAATTGCTGGGTTTTCATATCCAAAGTAGCATACTTAATCTTTATTGAATGAGCAGCTTGTAATTTTACTGCTGCATCAATGCTAAAATTGCTAGATAACTCCTTAGAAAATCCAAGGCCCACTTGCCAAGCAAAACAATTACTACGAGTTGTTTTAATTCTAAAATACTCTACATTCATTAAATCCCAACGAGAAGAAGCAGAGCTAACTTTTACCCGTGCCACCCCAGCACCTAATATGACAAAAGGTGTTATTTCCTTCACTTTATCTAAATCATATACTAGGGTGTGTCATCAATTAAGTTGACAGGAGCGTTTATTTGTTGTGTAATAGAGAAAAAATTAAGGATAAATTTTCTCTATGCGTCGATATGCTCTACGTGACGATCAATGGGATCGGATTAAAGATAAGCTACCTGGAAGGGAAGAGTCTGTTGGTGTAACAGCCAAGGATAATCGCCTATTTGTAGAAGCAGTCTTGTATCGATATAGGGCTGGTATACCTTGGAGAGACCTACCTGAACGTTTTGGAGATTTTCGAGTGATTCACCTACGTCATTCAAGGTGGAGCAAGACAGGTGTGTGGAAAAAGGTTTTTGAGATGCTGGCTGAAGATGCTGATAACGAGTATGCCATGATTGATTCAACCATTGTTAGGGCTCATCAACATAGTGCCGGTGCTAAAAAAAAGAGTTAGATGATGACCAAGCAATTGGACGAGGTAAAGGGGGGCTGAGTACTAAAATCCATGCCACATGTGACGCTCTAGGGAATCCAACGGGATTCCATCTTACCCCGGGTCAAGCTCATGATTTGCAAGGATCTGATGTTTTGATGAATGAATTGACGAAAGCGGATGCTGTACTTGCTGATAAGGCTTATGATGCCGATGTACGTATGCGAGATAAGCTGAAAGATAAGGGATGTATAGCTGTGATTCCCCCAAAGAAGAATCGTGTGAATCCAGCTAAGTATGATAAGGACCTATATAAAGCTAGGCATTTGATTGAGAACTTTTTTGCAAAATTGAAGCAATATAGAGCTATTGCAACACGATATGACAAAACATCTCAGAACTTTTTGGGTGCTGTTTATATGGCTTCCATGGTAATTTGGCTCAATTGATGACACACCCTAGATTAACCATATATATATTGGAAATTACCTTAGTGATCCCTGGAGTTTGTGGTATAATTAGAGAGGGAGCTAGTTCTTTTTGTGGTAAAACATAATGTAGTCGATATTTTGGTTGATGTGTTACCGAAAACTCAATTGCCATTTGCGGATAGAAGCTGTAACCAATCTTACCGCTATACATCTTAGACCTTTTTAAAGTAAAATCACTACCTGAACTATGACGAAACTTTTTTATCACTGGCTCTACTATGCCAGCTTCAGTACCAATATAAAAAAATCTTTGATCAGCTGTAATCTCATCTGCCTGAGCATTGGCAAAAAATAATGAATATATATAAATTGTAGATAATATTTTCGGTAATTTATTCATTATAATTTTATACTTATTGAAAGCGTGGATTATATAATTATCTACTGATAGATCAATATAAAAAATTTTTTATTGTTGTATTTCTGTCTAATTTAGTTACTTCAAATGTTTATTTAATACTTCTTGTTTCATTTCTTTTGCATTTATTAGAAATTGTTTTGCTCGTTCAATTTCTTCAACTTCTTTTACAATTTTTTCTTGGATTTTAAGTAATGGTAGTTGGACTTTTACATCAGATATTTTAGGTATGGTTAATTGAGGTATTACTGAACCAGTATTTTTAATTCCTATTCTACTTAAGATATATTTCAGATACAGAGGATTTGCTACTTCTATTTTTGGTATTAATACAATTAATCTAATTATCGGATAGAATTTTTCATTTCTAAATTCAACATGACCTATTGTTCCACGGGCAGTTATTGTAACACACGGCTTGTTAACTTTGACAATGTTTGTATAACCATATATTGCTTTTTTTACATTATTAGAATAAATCGGTATTTGAAATTCATCTGTTTTCGATTTTGAAAAATTATCTCTTGGAATATCACCTCCAGCAAACAAACTTTTTGCAATATCTTTAATTGCGATTTCTTTAGCACTTACAGTGTCTTTTTGATATTCGAATATCTTGTTAATTCTGTCTTGTAATTTATTAATTTTTTGCTTTGCTTCACTTTCTTTTTTTTCAATTTCTGTGATTTCTCCTATAATTTTTTCTTGGATTTCAATAGGTGGGAGAAGAACTAAAAAATCTCTTAACATTTGAGTATTGACGTGTTTTACTCCAACATTATCTGTTAAAACACTTAAAGAATTAGTTTTATTTTCAAGAAAATATCCAAGATACTCAGGTTTTAGAATATTTTTACATGCTCTTTTTGCTGCAATTACGGCTGCGTTAGGTATCATACCTGGTATCGTAATTCCTGCTATTGGTGTTCCTATAAGTACACAATCTCTAGGAGCTATGCTTTCTGGCAGTATTTTAGGAGCTAAAAGAGGTGCTTTATCTCAAATTCTTTTTCTAGGAATAGTATCACTTGGTCTTCCAGTTCTTGCTGGTGGGTATGGAGGCTTAGGATCAATTTTAGGACCGAGTGGTGGATTTCTTTTAGGATGGCCGATTGCAGCGTTTGTTATTGGTTTTTT
This sequence comes from Candidatus Tisiphia endosymbiont of Ditula angustiorana, assembly GCF_964026425.1. NCBI lineage: Bacteria > Pseudomonadati > Pseudomonadota > Alphaproteobacteria > Rickettsiales > Rickettsiaceae > Candidatus Tisiphia > Candidatus Tisiphia endosymbiont of Ditula angustiorana. The sequence continues at coordinate 815,419 of NZ_OZ032143.1, read as the reverse complement.
ATTTAAAAAAAATTGGTCTAATTTAACTAATATTAGTGCTTTTATATATATTATAATTGGAGGTATACTAATTATGTATATTATAGGTATTTTATGGCTTAATATAATTATTAATATTTCTATAAATCAAGCTTTTATTGGAAGTATGATATTTATCCCAGGAGACCTTATTAAAGCAGTTATTGCTACTACTACAGCAATGGTAGTAAAACGTTCTTACCCTATAATACAAGATTAAGTTTTTATTTTATAATTTTAATATTAGTTAAAGTATAAGCTATAAAGTCTATATGATAAAAATTGAAAATGTTAGTTACAGTGTTAATAATTATGACATTTTATCAAATATAAGTTTAATACTAGGTGAAAGAAAGATTGGTATAGTCGGAGCAAACGGTAGTGGAAAAAGTACATTTGCAAGACTTCTTAATGGCATTAAACTACCTACTACTGGACTTGTAACAATTGATGGTTTAGATACACGTAAATTTGGTAAAGAAATAAGACGGAAAGTTGGATTTGTATTTCAGAATCCAGACAATCAAATTGTTTTTCCAATAGTTGAAGAAGACCTTGCTTTTGGTTTAAAAAATCTTGGTTACAATAAAGATAAGATTGAGCAAAGTATAAATTCAATCTTATTCTTATATAATATACATAATCTGCGTAAATCTCCATCTCATCTTCTTAGTGGCGGACAAAAACAATTATTAGCTATTGCCGGGGTATTAGTGATGAAACCTGATTATATAGTATTTGATGAGCCTACGACGCTTTTAGATTTAAGAAATAAAAAAAATATTTTCCAAGTAATAGAAAATTTAAAGCAAGTTGTTATTATGATTTCTCACGACCTTGAATTATTATCAAATTTTGATCGTGTAATTGTTTTTGAGCAAGGGCAAGTAATTGGAGATGATCATCCTTCTATTACTATACCGTTATATAAAAATATGATGACATGAATTTAGATACTTATTATCAATATAACTCTCCTATCCATCGCTTATCCCCAGGGATTAAGCTATATTTTCTAGTAGTTTTTTCAAGCGGATTATTTTTAGTATCTAATTTATTTTTGCTTAGTATAAGCTTATTTTTTACATTTTTTTTATATTTTATAGCTAAAATACCACTGCAAAAATTATTTATTCAATTACGCCCGATTACTATTATTATTAATTATTTTGCTTGTCCATATATTTACCAGTAATTGGATAGTAGGAGTACAAGTCATCATTCGATTTGCAACATTATTACTTTTCGCTTCATTGATAACACTTACAACACGTATATCTGAAATGATTGATGGTCTTAATGAAATTTTAATTTTATTATCTTATGTTGGGATTAATCATAAGAAAATAAGTCTATCCCTGTCTCTTGCTATACGATTTATTCCTGTGATTGTTAGTATTTTTCAGGAAATAAGTGTAGCTCAGCGTACCCGTGGTTTAGAACGTAATTTTATTGCAACTATAATTCCTACAATTATAAAAATTCTAAAAACAGCAGAAAATATTGCTGAAGCTATTGAATCACGTTCTTGGTAATTAACTAATTATATTTATAGAATGAAGAATAATATCATATACTTGTATAATGATTTAGGAGTGTCTATCGAATCTATTAAGCACATTATGTATACATTAAAACAAATTGTTTTATCTAACTATAAAATACATTTCATTAGTGCCTCAGAAATTATAGAAAACAAATGGTCAAATCAAGCTGCTCTATTAATAATACCCGGCGGGAGGGATATATATTATGCTAAACAACTTAATGGTAAAGGAAATAAAGCTATAAAGAATTATGTAGAAAACGGAGGTAATTATTTAGGTATTTGTGCCGGTGCGTATTACGGTTCAGGATTTGTAGAATTTGATAAAGATGGTTCTTTAGAAGTTTTAGGAGAAAGAGAATTAGCATTTTTTCCCAACAAAACTATCGGTCCTGTCCTTGCAAAATACAATTATGACGATAATAGTGGTGTACGTGCAGCATTAATTAAGTTAGCTATAGACGATAATTCTTTATCTAATAAAATTATGATTTATTATAATGGAGGTTCTTATTTTGTAGATATACTCAATTAACCTGAAGAGTTGGCAAAATGATTAAAAGTTATAGTCTGAAATTGGTCAGTTATAAGAGTAAGCAAATTACCTTTGTATTTATCAATATTACCAAAAAATCTATCTATAGCTTCTGAGAATTGAGCAAAATTATGGTAAAATTTATTATTTGTTACAATTCTATGCATAAATTTCCATAATCGTTCAATCGGATTAAGATTAGGGCTATAGGGAGGTAAAAATACTAATTCTATTTTGCTATTTACTAGATACTCCTTTACTTTCTTTGACTTATGATACCCAGCATTATCACAAATCAAATATATCTTCTCTTTATTAGGATTTTCTGCTTCTAATTTTTGTAGAAAATTGATTATATAATCACCGTTTACTTTAGGATTATCTGTGCTAACTAATTGCAAATCAGATAAATTAATTGCTCCTATTAAATGCTTCCTTTTCCAGCCACTAAATGTTGGTAAAGTTTTATTTTGATTCTTTCTGATCCAACCATAACGGGCTTTTGTTTGATACTGAGGATGAACGCTATCCATAAAATATATAGCTTCTTTAGCCTTGAGATTACCTTTTAACAAACTATATTCTAGCTTAAATAGTTCTTGCTTATCTACATCAAGCTTGCCGGGTACGATCTTTGGCTTTTTATATACAAAGCCTAATCTCCTTAATAGCTTTGTTACTCCTGCTATTGTATAGGCAACACCGTATTTTTTTTCTATGTAATTGCTAATATCTTTGGCATAAACATAATTACATACTTCTAAATGCTCTATTAACTCTTTCTCTTCTAGCTCACTTAGCTTACTTGCACTACCACCGTTAGCTGTCTCTAATTTATTAAATTTTTGATAATCTCTTATATGCTTTCTTATAGCTTCTTCACTTAACAGCAATGCTTCTGCTATTTCTCCATAGCTCCAACCTTTATCATACAGTAAAACTGCCTTAATTCGGTCACATACTCTCCTATCTCGTTCATTACCATGACGTGACTTCAGTACCGTTCTTTGTTCAGATGTTAAAATATTTCCCATAATCATATTCTAGCTTCTTTCTTCTCTTCCTTCAACTCTTCATTTACGAGCAGTATACTCAATTATATAAAAATATAATTACTATTGCTTACTATCAATTTTCAGACCAATCAGTTTTACCAGCAGTTTTAAAAATCAAATATGATAAGGGAAATGTAATTTTATCTGCCGTACACTTTGAGTATTCCTCAAAGTTATTAAATATGGAGGATAAATTTCATGCCCAAATTTTATCTGAATTAGAACAAAGTGAATTTGATAGAATTAAATTCGCTGGTGTTATTTTTAAATATTTAGGGTTGAAATCAAAAATCAAATGTAAATAACTATCCCATATGCTAAATCTCTGCTTTGAACGGTTCATAAAAAGATTCCCTCTTCTAATGGGAATCCTTTACCAATGCCAAGAATAATGTTTTCTTTATATGCTACTACAAAGTAAAATAGTTATATTGAAACAATTTTTAATGTTCTAAAGAATAAAATGAATCTTGAACATACAAGGCATAAGCCTACTATAAATGCTTTAGTCAATATATTATCAACTCTTATCGCTTATTCACTAAAAAAAATAACCTTCAACAAAACTTGACTTTAAATATGCATATCCACAACATCCTTATCCCAAACTAGCGTGTGGGAGTAATTGCGTATAATTTATTGTATACTCAATTAACCTGAAGAGTTGGCAAAATGATTAAAAGTTATAGTCTGAAATTGGTCAGTTATAAGAGTAAGCAAATTACCTTTGTATTTATCAATATTACCAAAAAATCTATCTATAGCTTCTGAGAATTAAGCAAAATTATGGTAAAATTTGAGTCAAGAAAAACTATCGGTAGCAGTTAGAGATAATATTAATACAGTGATCATACCTAGAGCCAACAAAAGAGATGTTGCTAAAATACCAGCTGAGATTAGGGATGTATTAACCATCATCCACATATCCCAGCTAGCGAATTATTGGATATTATTTTTATGGATAAGAAACTGTAATTTATACAACAAGATTAGAAAATATGCATATTTTTAAAAATAAAAAGTAGTAAATGCTTTGAGTAATAAAAATTTTAGTTTATTATAACTTTATAATTAAAAATATTATGATTTTCTATGGAAGAGATAAACTATTGGGATAATTCACAATACCAGTATTGTGCATATGCTGAGAGGTTGCTTAATGAATTAATTTTGCTAAATACAAAAGTAAAGCAACCAATAGACATTGATGTAGTAAAAAAAGGCATCTACTATGCTAAAAAATATCATGGCAGTCAAATGAGGCAGTCCGGCGAGGCATATTACTCACACCCAATAGAGGTGGCATATATGGTTGCCCAGTACACGGCACTAAAAATTCCAAAATATTTCAGAACTGACATGATTGTTACCGCATTACTGCACGATACCATTGAAGATACAAAACTGACCGAACCCCCCATGATTGCTTACATCTTTGACAGTCAAGTGGCTAGTCAAGTAGAAGACCTGACTAGAGTTAAGCCTCATGGCAAGATTAGCTCGGCAGAAACATTAAATATATTATTTCAACAAAAAAAACATGATGTAGCACTGATTAAACTTTTTGATAGAAAGCATAACTTGCAAACAATTGGAGCTAAATCTCTAGAGAAAGTAAAGAAAATCATTGAGGAGACTATAGAACATTTTATAATAATCTCTACCTATCTTGAAATGCCACAAATAAGCAATGACATAATTAAACTTTGTAAAGATAGTCTAGGTATCAAGTTACAGTCGAGTCATAACTACCAGTTACCTTCTCTAGATTTATGAAATGTAATAACCCAATCCCATATAATGTGATTATAGGGAGCATAGCAACTAACAGTCCATAATTACCCAAATATTCTATAAGGTAAACAATTCCAAAAGAAGTCACTACATACATTAATGCACGGGATATAGCAAATGTAAAGCTAGCGTAAGTAAAACGTTTAAAAACAGGAAAAGCTTTGTAAAAAATAGGGCTAGCTGGAAATGTACTAGGGGCAAATGCAGCTGTTAGTGCTTGAATCATGAATATACCTCCTACAGTATTAATATTGTTTAGAAGAAAAGGATACACTAAAACCAAAGCAAAAAATATTATTGACTGTGTTTTTAAAATTTTTAGAGGATGTATCTTATATGCTAAATATGTAAGTGTGATAACTACTAGTAGATCTACCATAGAAACTAAGAAATTGTGATGAATAACTTGCCCAGCATCAAAATTAAAAGAATTCCTCATACTATTGCTACAATAGATATAAATAAAATAAAACCACACAGGTTGTCCTAGTTCCATAAAAAAATATGATATTGCAGTTTTCTTACTAACTCTTTCTTGAATAACAGGATTAGCAACTAATGATTTTGTATTTATAGTAAACTCTTCGAAAGTTTTTTTTATCCGTCGTTTCGCGTCAGCAAATTCTGGCGTTTCTCTAAGTGCTGTTCTAGCTACTACACCAATCATAGCGATGCCTGTTCCAAAAAAGAAGATCATCCGCCAGTTAAAACCATAACTAGTAAATAAAGAAGCAATAGCTAAGGCACATACTGCACCTAGACTTACACTTACCATTATTAATGCTACTACCAAATATTGTACTGGTGATTTTTGAATAAGTTCTGTTAAATAAAGTTGTGCTCCTACCACTTCTCCCTTAGAAGAAATACCTTGCATAATACGGCATATAGTAACCACATAAGAAGCAGTAACACCAATTTGAGCATAAGTAGGAAGATTAGCCATCACAAAACAAGACAAGGCCATCATAAAAGTTGTTATAATAACAGTTGCTTTGCGTCCTACATTATCACCTATCCAACCAAAAATTAAAGCTCCTACTGGTCTTAAAACGTATGTTGAACAAAAAGTAAAAGCCATCATTAGAGAGGCTGTATGAGGATCAGTCGATTCAAAAAACAACTCATTCAACAATACTGCCATGTGTACATAAAGCGTCAAGTCAAAATATTCCAAAAAACTACCGATTGATAATAACCCAACAGCTTCTTTTTGCTCTTTCGTTAGGCTTCTTTGTTCTTGCTGGTATCCTATCATTTATTTACCTTACTATATTATTTATATAATAACCAATGTCTTACATGTCATTCCCGCGTACTATGTCATCCCTGCGAAAGCATTGCCCGCGTGGATCACTAGTATGTCATTCTTAGCAACGGCGGGAATCCATAATATCTAATAGCCTTTACAGGCTATTTTTTTAGCCCCCTGCCTACGCAGGGGTGACATCGGGATTGTTAAACCTAATGTCTTACATCGAATTGAGATATAACATATATATTGATGATTTGGTTGAACGATAGCAAGAAAAAATAATACAGAAAATTGAAATAATAAATCTTAGTTGTAACAATATCACGGTTCTATAAACAAATTAGAAGGGGGAAAAGAGATATTTGGTAAAAATATAGGCTTAAGATCAAAGAGATGTTGACTATCAAAACTGCATAGCATTCTAATAAATTATTAAAAATAATCTTTGCAGAGAAAATAGTTAAAAAATAATAATATTTATAATTAAAAAATACTTGACTATTATTTTAGAATTGATTCTAATTAAAATTATGGCAACATAAATCAACCTATTAGCATGGCAAAATATAAAATGGCTGATGATTTTGATGATAAGAATATGGGCAAAGAAGACTCTGCTTATTTTACTCAGTTTGAGAATGTTATTAATGGGATCAAATCTCAGCTGCATACTACTAACCCAGCTGAATTAGCTAGACTCAATAGTGCTATAAGTATTTTGTTAGCTAGTAATCTTCCAGCAAAAATACTAAAAAGTTTGGAATCTTTACAAGCTGCTGTTGCCAAAGAAGAGCAGCGTGCTGAACAAAATATTGCTTACAGGCAAGAAGAAAAAAGCAGAGAAGCAGTTGAGTTACAAAAGCAGATAGATTTTTTAGAAAAGGAGGCTGAGAGGCTAGAAGCTGAGCGGTTATTAGCACAGTTTCATCAAGCAGGCTCTAGGTTAGAAGAACAATGTGCAGAGTTTAACAAAAATGCTGATGCATATTTGACCGCAAGGAAAAGCTGGACAAATCAGTTGCACGATGTGGTTAAAGATCTTAAAGATGGCAAAGATGTAGAAAGTGAACTGCAAAAACTGGTAAAGAGCGAAGATCAGATTAAAAAACAAAATACAGAATATAAAAATTTACTTGAACATCGTGATAAAGTACATGAACATTACGATGGAGTAATGAAGCACGATGAAAAATTAAGAGCAGAGAAGGTAAGGTTAGAAAAGGAAGCTGAGAAAGAGAAACAAAAACCGAAAGAAATCCATTCACCAAGTGTGTTTGAAGAAGTAACGCAAAAAATAAAAGATCAGGATAAGAAAATTACGAATTTTGCCCCTGTTGTGGAACAAGCTCAAAAGCAGAAAGATGAGGTGGATGCTAAGGTTCAGGAGATAGAGGAGGTGAATAAGCTGTATGTTGCAGGTATGGAAGATATTAATAAAGAAATTGAAAAGTCTGAACATATTACTCCTGAAAAACGTAAGGTACTCAAAAAATTTACTACTTTGATTAAGAATCAAGAGGAAGCTATTACTGGTAATGGAATAGTTAATGATACATTACTTCGTAGTGAATTTACCGATAAAACTAAAAATGCAGAAAATTTAGAACCTGAAATAGCAGGAACTAACGCACCATCTTCCCCCTCTAAGCTAACTGAAGTAGCAAATGATAAAATCCCACAAGATTCTAAAACTATTGACCAAAAACAAGATAAAACACCAACAACCAATCTTAATAAAACTCTTAAAGACGAATCACATAAGCTTGGGGATAAAATAATACAAAAATTAGGATATGATGAACAGGTGGCAGTAATGAATCAATTATCAGAAAAACACTTAGATCAGCATATTACTAAGGGATTATCTGAGGCAAAGGCTGCTGTTCCTCTAAAACCTGTGCCAACTCCTAATCCCAAATTTACTACTCTACACAAGGATGACAAACAAAGGTAATCATTAAATAATAGGTAAATTATGGCAAAATCAACAGACTCATTAAAAAATTATATAGACCCAAAAAGAACTATGTTACGTACTAGTAATAATTTATATGAATATGCTGTATCTCAATTAGAATTAATAGAAGGGGTACAGGAAGAACAAGGATCAACATCTAAGGTCATAAATGCTTATAAAGCAGTAGGTGGTTATTTAAATCAAGCTTTGTTATTTGGAAAAGCAGAAGCAGCCTCTGGACTTGCTTATCTTTATCGCGAAGGTTTAGGAGTAGAAAAGAGTGAATATAAGGATAAACTTCACGTATCTATTGGAGCTAAGTTAGGTGATCCTTCTTGCAAAGAATTATTGCCTCAACGAGATCATAAAGATGTTGCTTCGGAAGCTGAAAAATGGGTAAAATCTATTAAAGATATTACCACAAGATATCCAAACAAGAAGGCAGAAATTACTGCGGCAGATATAGTTTGGGCTAACGGAGTATTAGAATTCCATTGTCAACAATTTCACTCACATCAGGGAGCGTCCTCTTCCCAGCTTAATGCTTCGTACGAAACTCCTGATACATCGTTTGACTCGGAAAAAGATACCTCACTAATTGGAAGTACTAAGCTTCATGTCTGTTGTGAAATTATATAGTATCAATTCCATAAATCATCATCCCCTATGCCAACTTGACATAGGGGCAACAACATCGAGGGAATACCTACAATCACGCAACATATGGCAAGCTATGTCGAAAGAGAATAATTACAGTGATTTGACTAGACTAGATATTCTTCTAGGTGAGCTTGGGGTTATGGTATTAAGAAAACATCATAAAGAAGCTCTTAAATGTTGCGATGAAATACTTAAACTAACGCATGATGAGGCGTGTATTTATTATATATGGTGGTATAAGGGGCGTATATATACAAAGATGGGGCTTTTTAAAAAGGCATATGATTGTCGGAAAAAAGCAATAGCATTAGACTCAGTAGATGCTGAGATTCATGATAATGAGGTTCATGATTTAGAATTTCTAGCAAATATTACTTATACGAAATGCTACGACACAATAAAAAAACGCTATGCTGATAATAAAAGCAAAGAGGTGTTAGAAAAAAGTAAAAACTATGCTCTAAAAACCCTTGATCTGTGCTTAAATGAAAAAGAGCGTTCATGTTTTAATAAAGGATGGAACTATAGTGATCAGAAATTATACTTAGATGCTATAAATATCTATGATAGAATTATATCGCAATGTGCTGATGTACAGTTTATACACTTCAAAGCTTTAGTATGTAAGGCAAGCTGTTTATTTAAATTAAGTAAATATGAAAAAGCATTAGAATGTTGTGAAAAAGAATTAGAATTAAAACCTAACGATGTTGATTCTTTGCTTTCTAAAGCACAGTGCTTATTTACACTAAATAGATATGAAGAAGTAATTAGCTGTTTAGATATAGTATTAAAGTTAGATAAATGTAGTGAACTTAATAAGAAGTGGGGTTTAGAATATCAAGCAAAAGCATATTTTAGACTAGAAAGATACAAAGAAGCATTAGAATATTATGATAAACTTTTAATTATTACGTCTTCTGCAGATTCTTTGAGAAATAAAGCAATATGCCTGATGGAATTAAACAAATTTGCAGAAGCATTTTACGTAATAAACGAAGCATTAACACTTGCTCCTCAAGATATACTAATATTACATAGTAAAGCATGTTGTTTAAGTGGTTTAGAGAAATATGAAGAGCTGTTGGAAGTTTGTAATGAAATAGCAAACAATCCTGAATATAAAAATGATCCACAAATTCTTGAATATAAAATATTAGCTCTATTAAAATTAGAAAGGTATGATGAAGCTATTACTTGCGAAAACAACTTATTAATAATGAATATTAACGATACTAAGGTTTTAGGATATAAAGCATCAACTCTGTACAAATTAGGTCAAAATGCAGAGTCAATAAAATATCTAGAGCGGGCTATTCATCTTGATCCAACAAATAAGGAATTAAATATAAGGTTGGCTTTATCACAAACTCTTCACTTAGAAAGTGAAGGAAAAATAGACAAAGCACTAATTGCGATTAATAAAGTACATGAACTCATACCCGATAACACAGCTATTATGGTGTATAAAGCACGTCTTTGTAATGCTGTTGGCAAATATTCTGAAGCGATTAAATACTGTAATAAAGTAATTGATAGAGAGCCATTGTTTATGGATGCATGGCAAGAAAAGGGCATAGCTTGTTCTAAATTAGGGGATGAAAAAGAAATGGGTATAATGTATTCTGCATTAGTGTCAAAATTAGATTTATTGAAATCACAAAATCAAAAGGACGCTACTAATTTAGCAGCTATAGTAAATTTTCCAACTAATATTAAAGTCAAACACAACAGTGAGATTTAAACAACTATGAGCAAATTTGTACGAGCAGATGGCAGGGTTATCCATCCCCAAACTAGTCTAACGAGAGAACAAAAACAAGCTATTGGTTTACTCTCAATCGGCACGTTCTTAGAGTACTTTGACTTGCTGTTATACATCCATATGGCTGTACTTCTTAATGAGTTATTTTTTCCTAAAACCGATCCGCATACGGCCACTCTTCTTTCAGCTGCTGCTTTTTGCTCTACTTACTTACTTAGACCATTTGGTGCATTAATATTTGGTTGGATAGGCGATAATATAGGACGAAAAGTATCTGTAGTTATTACAACTATGATGATGGCAATATCTTGTTTTGTAATGGCTAATCTACCAACTTTTGCTCAAATAGGAATTACTGCAGCTTGGTTGGTAACAATATGTCGTATTGTACAAGGTATGAGTTCTATGGGGGAAATTACAGGGGCTCAATTATATCTAACAGAATATCTAAATCCACCGGGACGATATGTTTCTGTAGCTCTTATAAGTCTCTGTGCTTCTATTGGTGGTTTTGCTGCTTTAGCTACAGCATCTTTTGTAACTTCTTATGGTCTTAATTGGCGATTGGCTTTTTGGTTTGGTACAGCCGTGGCATTAGTTGGCATGGGTGCTAGGACAACTTTACGAGAAACGCCTGAATTTGCTGACGCTAAACGTAGGTTAAATAGAACTTTGCATAAGTCAAAAAATGCTGGAGCTACTGTTGATCTTGACCATGTAATGCAAGATACTCTTGAAGTTCAAGAAAAAGCTAGTTGGAAAACAGCTGTAAGTCTACTGTTAGTAGATAATATATGGCCTGTACTGTTTTATTTTGTTTATATACATTGTGCCAATATTTTAAAATATTCGTTTAGCTACACAGCTGAGCAAATTATTCATAATAATTTTATTGTTTCAACGGTGTTTCTAATTAACGTTTCTTTTGTGGTATATTTAAGTAGTAAACTACATCCATTAGTTATACTAAAAATGAGGTTAATTGTAGCTTCTATATATTTTCTTGTGATGCCATTTTTATTAAATAACGCAGACACTGCCTTTAAAATATTGATAGTGCAATCTTTAGGGGTGCTTTTTGCATGCGATGCAACTCCAGCTAATGCAGTATTCTTCAAGCATTTTCCAGTATTTAAACGCTTTACTTACGCTAGTGTGATATATGCTGCGTCAAGAGCCTTAGTGTATCTTATTACGTCTGTCAGCCTTGTCTATTTAACAGAGTATTTTAGTCAGTGGGGGTTGTATTTTATTACAATTCCAATAATTGTTGGTTGTGTATATGGTTTGTCACATTTTATTAAACTTGAGAAAGATGCTGGAAATTATCCTCAGAGAATACCAAATGTTGATTTTACGGCAAAAGCTGTGTAACTATAGGTAAATGATAACATAACAAAGAGAGTTAAACAACTATGAGTAAATTTGTACGAGCAGATGGTAGGGTTATATATACTCAAACCAGTCTTACTAGACAACAAAAAGAAGCTTTTGGGTTGCTTTCTATTGGAACATTTTTAGAATATTTTGATTTGATGCTTTATGTGCATATGGCTGTACTTCTTAATGAGCTGTTTTTCCCAAAAGAAGATCCTCAAACTGCTAGTATTCTATCAGCCACAGCATTTTGTTCTACTTTTATTTTTAGACCAATAGGTGCTTTAATATTTGGTTGGATAGGGGATAATTTGGGGCGAAAAGTAACAGTCGTGATAACTACTCTTATGATGGCTATTTCATGTTTTGTTATGGCCAATTTGCCTACTTATGAACAAATAGGAATTACTGCTGCTTGGTTAGTGACCATATGTCGTATGGCACAAGGTATGGCATCTATGGGAGAAGTGACAGGAGCTGAATTATATATTACCGAAATGACCAAGCCACCAATACGGTATTTCCTTGTAGCCCTTATAGGTACAGTAGGGATTGTGGGTACTGTGTCAGCTTTAGGGATAGCTAGCATTGTGACTTCTCATGGCTTGAATTGGCGTCTTGCTTTTTGGGTTGGCATGGTTATAGCAGTGGTTGGTTCAATTGCTAGAACTACATTAAGAGAAGCACCAGAATTTATTGATGCAAAACGTAGAATTACAGAAGCATTTCAACATGCAAATAAAGATTCATCCTGCTTAAAGCAGCACACAATTTGGAAAGAGAAAATTCCCAAAAAAACATTATTATCCTATTTCTTAATACAATGTTCATGGCCTGTAATTTTTTATTTTGTATATATTTATTGTACAAATATACTAAAAGACTTATTTCACTTTACTTCTGCCCAAATCATTTTCCATAATTTTATTATTTCAATAGGACATTTATTGGGGAATTTTATCTTTGCATACCTAAGCTATAAAATATATCCATTAAAAATTCTTAGAACATTATTTATAATATTTACTATTGGTATGTTATGTTCACCGTTGCTATTATCAAACATAAAAACCCCTTTTCATTTATTACTAATTCAGTTGTTTTTTATCATGTTTGGACTTAGTGAATCCCCTGCTATGCCAATCTTCTTTAAACATTTCCCTGTTTTAAGACGTTTTACTTGCAGCAGTTTCTCATTTGCTTTATCACGTGCTTTTATGTACGTTATCGTTTCTTTTGGACTTTCTTACCTAATACAACTATTTGGTAATTATGGATTATTAGTGATTATGATACCAAATTGCTTAGGATATCGTTGGGGATTAAGTCATTTTGAAAGGTTAGAGAAGAATGATGGAAATTATCAATAATAGAAATTTGTTGTTTATATGTAGTTTCAGACCCTAGTTGTTTACACAAACTTCTTAAAGCAATTTCTAATTCTATAATGTCTATGTGTTGAGCAAAGAGCAAAAACTCCATTACAGTTTCCTCAATGATCTTCCTAGCTTTTTCCGGAGATTTAACCCCAACTGTTTGCAAATTATGAACCCGATCAAATAATTTAATTAATGCTACATCATGTTTTTTTTGCAGCCATAACGATTCCATAATTTCCGCCGAGCTAATTTTGCCGTGAGGTTTGTTCCTGCTTAAGTCTTCTACTTGACTAGCAACCTGATCCCCAAAAATACAAGCTATCATTTTTTCGCTAAGTTTTGTATCTTCGATGGTGTCATGCAGTATGCTGGTAACAATAATGTCAGTGCGAAAAATATAATCAGAGATCATATATGCTACCTCTATTGGGTGAGAATAATAAGGCTCACCAGACTGCCTCATTTGGCTGCCATGATATTTCTTGGCGTAATAAATAGCCTTTCTAACCTCATCAATATCTATGGGTCGGTTTACTTCCTCATTAATCTTACGTAATTTGTCCAGTAACCTAGTAGCATATTGACAAGATTCATACTGTGAGTTGTCCCAATAATTAATCTCTTCTTCTTCCATAAAAACCCTAATATTTTAAATCACTATACTAAATTAAACTAAAAACTAGAATATTACTAGGAATTTATTATATTTTTTTAAAAAAGATGAATATTTTTACATTTTATTGTTGTATAAATAGACAGCTACTCCCTTTATATTCATGTAGTTCATAATAAACTATTAAACTAAAATGTCACTACTAATCTATAGCTATAATATTTACATTAATATATTTTTAAAAACTGAACAAAATATTTAGATAGGTGCTGACTTAAGGTTATAGAAAAATCTAGCAATTACACTATTGTAGGGGCTAAGCTAGGTGATATAGTTAAGACCATAGGATTAGGTGACAAAGAACATAACAATTGTAAATTGTCATTCCCGCGTAGGCGGGAATCTAGATACCTGCTTTCGCAGGTATGACACAAAATTTGTATCACCTAATTCAATAGGTTTCACTATAGTACTTGTTTAATGGTGTTTCAGGAGTATACTATACAAATCTATAACGATGTTTTATCAAGGAAAATAGAATGGCAAGAAAAAACCAATACATAAAGCAAGTTGATCAACTTATTGGAGAAAAAATTTATACTTTGAGGTTGGCAAAAGGTTACGCACGGCAACAACTTGCTGATTTAATTGAAGTAACCCATCAACAATTATAAAAATATGAAAAAGGCATTAATAGAATATCCACAGGTAGATTAATGCTTATCGCCAAGGCATTAGATAAAAATATTGATTATTTTCTTGAAGGGTTGGGAAATACAGGTAGTGCTGAATCAGTACTTACCCAACACCAACTTATATGTATTGAAGTATCAAGAAATTTTATGAAAATTCGTAATTCAAAACATCAACAAGCTATTAATATTTTGATACATTCACTTATAGTACAAGAAACGTCGGAGTAATTTTATCAGTTTTTAAGAGCAAAAGAATATAACGGTTACTTGAACTGTGTGTTCTTTAATAAAGAAAAATCGTTTGTTTCAGGTCTGTATAATCAATCCGTCTATCCAAATGGGTGAAGTTTTTGTTGATGCCGATAGACCAGCCTAGCTGCCAAGCAAGTGAGATAAGGTTTCCTTTAATGGTATTGTCTGAAGTAGCTACATCAATAGCACAGCAGCCGCTAAAGCCATAACGTGGATAGTCGTAGATGTGGAAAGAATTTGGTACACCGCCGATCTTGCGGTTGTATTCTTTAGAACGACAGGCTGAGGTAAGCTGCATGGGGCAGTTAAATTTGCTACGTAAGGTAACTAGTTTTTCAGCAAAACCTGCCGCTAAAATGATTTGACCAGTTTGCCTGCATGCTAGCTCTTGGTGAGTAAAGTAGGGTAGGTAGTATTTGTTGTTCATAGTATTTTTATTATTTATTTAAATAAGATTATCTTTACACCTTCCCACAAGGTTACAGCTGCTGTCCCTATGGTTACTGAAATTATAGCCCGTATCAGCATGTGACTTGATTCTTCTGAGCGTTTGCGAAGTTTCCTTAAAAAATGAAAATCACATTGTACTTCTTGTTGATTGTCCATATCTGCACCAAAGGACTTTAAAGCACTTATCACGCCTTTCTCTATGGCTTTTTCAAGATGTACCTCTATACTTAATAATATTTCTCTTCTTAGGGCTTCACATATGCGTTTTTCTGTGAATCTCATGAGAAGCTTATTTTTGACGTTTGTTTTTTTTACCGCCTATAGGACTGTTAGTAAGAAACCGTAAGACAATATTGACAAGGGATACAATTGTGATAGTAATTGCGGTTTGATGATCTTCTGATACTTCAATAGCATGCTCACTAGTAAGCCAACTTGCTGCTATTGCGACCATATTGAAGGTAATAGTTTTAAAACCTTGTAGTATGTTCATAATAATTTCTCATTAGTTGTTATTGTTTAGATTAGAATTTTGGTTGAAGGTTAGATTTAGATTGGGAATTTGGACTATGATTTTATCCAACTATTTCCATCGAAGCGGTATTTGCTGCCATTACTATCAAGTGTTACTTCCAGCCATTTAGGAGCAGTAATAAACTTCCAGCCAATCTCCAACTTTTGGGCTATTTTGTTTGCATGGCTGATAAACTCACCTTGAGGATTTTGACTAACTATGTACAACTGTCCAGCAATTGCATCTTGAGGCGGCACAGTTACTTGAGTAGCTTCTACCACTGGATTAATGAGGATATCAAGTAAAGTTAGTGCTTCGTTATGAGTAATCTCCTTTTGTGCCTGCCCACTATGGATATATGGTAGCTTTAACCTAGAAGTGTAAGACATAGTAATTTTTAGAGTAACATTAAAGTTGCCCCGTAGCCTCTGCCGATTTGGCTGGAGAGTTGGTAAATGCTGGCATTTAAGTTTATCGGTAGTTCTGATGCATCGGCAAAATCAGCTGTTTGTGCTTGTTTGCTATATATAACATTTGGGCTTGAGGCTTCAAGGGTTCTAATAACATTATTACCACTTTTAATATCAACCTGATATTTTTCAAACTCTTCGCCAAGTGGTACATCAACATAATCACGCCATTCACTATCTATTCTACTCCGTCTAATCCAACTGATAATAATGTTACCCTGTTTATCTTTTTCAGACTTGGTATGCACTGGTGCAAGAGGTTTAAGATTTCTAGCCATAAACCTGCTCTCTATAGTATTAGTTTCACCAAATGAACTACCGACTGATACGGGTTTGTAGAGTAACTTCTGACCAATTAAGTGATGATTTAGATTAACTGCCATAACTGCTGAATTTAGAAGAACAAATTTATCTGCAATTTGGTGTTTATTAATAGCCCATTCTGTTCCTTGTCTACCTCTCAACAATTTTGTTAACTTATATTTATGATCACCAATTAATTCAGCGTTTTGGAATTGTACTAGCTCATCACCTATTAGAGCGGCGTTTGCCCCATTTAGTAACGCAAGTTCGCTGACGCTTGATAATGATCCATAAAGCAATTGTACAATTATTTCGTTATGACAATCAAAAATTACTGTATATACGTCAGTTTGGGATAAGATATAGATGAAATAGTAATAGATAAAAGGATTGTCAAAAAGGAGTGCCTGCAGTATTTATATTTTTAAACAAAAAAACAAACTACAGGCATGAAAAAAGATATCACAGAATTATATAGTTTTATAGATGATTTTTGTAAAATTTATTTGGAGTATGAACAGAGAAAGTTATTACCATCAAATAAGCAGAGAAATCGCTGTTGTAGCATGAGTTTAAGTGAAATGTTAACAATAATAATTATGTTTCATACATCCTATGCTAAGAATTTTAAATTTTTCTATAAAAGTTATATAGAGTGCATGCATAAGGATGATTTCCCTAAAGCCTTGAGTTATAATAGATTTGTTGAATTAATGGCACGATTATTCATACCGCTAAATATGTTGATTCATTTGTTGTTTGGTGAGGAAACAGGTATTTATTTTATTGACTCTACAACGATTAAAGCTTGTCACAATAAAAGGCGTTATAGCAATAAAGTTTTTAAAGGATTAGCCAAACATAGTAAATCCTCTATGGGGTATTTTTATGGTTTTAAATTACATGTAACAATCAATAATAAAGGGGAGTTTATGGCATTAAAAGTGACCAAAGGCAATGTAGATGATAGGATTCCAGTACCGGAGTTAACAAAAAGATTAACTGGAATTATAGCAGCTGATAAAGGTTATATTAAGCAAAATTTGTTCTTAAATTTATATGAAAGAGGCTTAAAAATGATTCATGGAATTAAGAAGAATATGGAAAATAAATTAATGGATTTGAAAGAAAAAATCTTACTTCGAAAGCGTAACTTAATTGAAACAGTTTTTGATTATCTAAAAAATAAAATGAACCTTGAACATACTAGACATAGATCACCAATAAATGCCTTTGTCCATATATTATCTACTCTTGTTGCTTATTCATTAAAGAAAAATAAACCTTCAACAAAATTTGATTTTAATCTACATGTTCTCAATATCCTTATCCCGAATTGACGTGTATATCCAAAAGACAAATGATTAGTTACCACGCCCATAACTGAGGGGACAGTAGTAGTTGCTAGCAATTTGTAATCATAACCATCATCCCTACTATTATATATAGCTGTTCCTTGCCAGTTGCTACCATCAGGCACTATGGCTATGCGTAGCATTGGTTGGTTTGTCTTAGCATCAGTTGGCAGCGTAGGCATCTCTATTAGCTCCATGATGGTTGCAGCTAATGGTTTTGGTAATTCATAATTTGACGTAAGATAATTTGTGTTGCTATGAAAGTCATACATCGCCATATTAAAGCTAGTAGCAAAAATCTTCATCAACCCTGAACGCTGCATATCGGTTTTAACAATTCTTAACTGATGCTGCACTTGATTATTTTCTGCTTTACAGATAACATTGATAATATCTGTTGGTTCTAAAAAGCCATATTGGGGAGGCAAAGTTAGTTGGTAACTAATTCTCTCCTGCCAAGCATTGTATAGGGTAATATAGTGAAACCTATTGAATTAGGTGATACAAATTTTGTGTCATACCTGCGAAAGCAGGTATCTAGATTCCTGCCTACGCGGGAATGACAATTTACAATTGTTATGTTCTTTGTCACCTAATCCTATGGGCTTCACTATATCAGCAATTTGTTTGGCTGATTGATCATCTAACACTATTGGTAATGAAAAATTTACTTGTTCTGTGGTTTGAACTGCCTGCCGTTGTGATTGGACAGTGACTAAATCATAATTTTGTTGGCAGTCAATATGAGTAACACTTACTTTTTGTGGTATACTCAATTAACCTGAAGAGTTGCAGAAATGGTTAACGGTAATAGTTTGGAAATTATCGTTTATTAAGGTACGTAACCTATCTTTATAATCACCGATGTTGCTAAAAAATTTGTTTATTGCTTCCGAAAATTGTTCAAAATTATGATAAAATTTATTATTAGTTGTAATACGGTGCATAAACTTCCATAATCTCTCAATTGGGTTCAGATTTGGACTATATGGTGGCAAAAATACTAGGGTGTGTCATCAATTGAGCCAAATTACCATGGAAGCCATATAAACAGCACCCAAAAAGTTCTGAGATGTTTTGTCATATCGTGTTGCAATAGCTCTATATTGCTTCAATTTTGCAAAAAAGTTCTCAATCAAATGCCTAGCTTTATATAGGTCCTTATCATACTTAGCTGGATTCACACGATTCTTCTTTGGGGGAATCACAGCTATACATCCCTTATCTTTCAGCTTATCTCGCATACGTACATCGGCATCATAAGCCTTATCAGCAAGTACAGCATCCGCTTTCGTCAATTCATTCATCAAAACATCAGATCCTTGCAAATCATGAGCTTGACCCGGGGTAAGATGGAATCCCGTTGGATTCCCTAGAGCGTCACATGTGGCATGGATTTTAGTACTCAGCCCCCCTTTACCTCGTCCAATTGCTTGGTCATCATCTAACTCTTTTTTTTAGCACCGGCACTATGTTGATGAGCCCTAACAATGGTTGAATCAATCATGGCATACTCGTTATCAGCATCTTCAGCCAGCATCTCAAAAACCTTTTTCCACACACCTGTCTTGCTCCACCTTGAATGACGTAGGTGAATCACTCGAAAATCTCCAAAACGTTCAGGTAGGTCTCTCCAAGGTATACCAGCCCTATATCGATACAAGACTGCTTCTACAAATAGGCGATTATCCTTGGCTGTTACACCAACAGACTCTTCCCTTCCAGGTAGCTTATCTTTAATCCGATCCCATTGATCGTCACGTAGAGCATATCGACGCATAGAGAAAATTTATCCTTAATTTTTTCTCTATTACACAACAAATAAACGCTCCTGTCAACTTAATTGATGACACACCCTAGCTCTATTTTCGTATTTACTAGGTATTCCTTGACTTTCTTGGATTTGTGGTAACTAGCATTGTCACAGATTAAATATATTCTCTCCTTGTCACTATTCTCCTCTTCTAACTTTTGTAAAAAATTAACTATCTGCTCCCCATTTATTTTGGGGTTCTCTGTACTTACTAACTGCAAATCGGCTAGGTTAATAGCACCAATCATGTGCTTTCTTTTCCAGCCACTGAATGTTGGTAAGGTTTTATCTTGGTTCTTTCTTATCCAACCACACCTTGCCCTTGCTTGATACTGAGGATGAACACCATCCATAAAATATATAGCTTCCTTATCTCTGAGATTCCCTTTTAGCAAACTGTAGTTTAACTTAAATAATTCTTGCTTGTCAAAATCCAGCTTAGCCGGTACTATTTTCGGCTTCTTGTAAACAAATCCCAGTTTGTATAGTAATTTTGTTACTCCCGTTATCGTATATGTCACACCATATTTGTTCTCAATGTGATGCATAATATCTTTCGCATAAACATAATTATTTGCTTCTAGGTGAGTCACTAATTCTGTCTTCTCACCATCACTTAATTTGCTTGCACTACCCCCATTGTCGGTATTAAGCTTATTGGCTTTTTGATAATCAACAATATGTTTTCTTATCGCTTCGTGGCTCAAGAGTAGTACCTTAGCAATCTCTACATTACTATACCCATCGTCATACATCAAAACTGCCTTAATACGATCACGTATGCGTCCGTCTCGTTCTGTCTTATGACGTTCCTTCAACTTTTCTCTTTGTTCTTCTGTCAATACATTCTTACTCATAATGTCCTAAACTTTATAATATCTCTCCTATCTTTGCAACTCTTCATTTATGAGTAGTATAGCTCTAACTCCTGAGTAATGCTTATTTCTATAGTAGTTTTGGTATCTATACCTACTGTAAGTAAATTATCTTCTTCTATATCTATGCTACTCATAGATTCAAGTCTTAGCATAAACTTAAGGATACCATCACTTTCTACTACATCAAAAAAATAGGCACTTTGCAGTTGTTCTATTGCTTCTCTTGCCGTTATATGCTGATTGATAATATAACCATAAACGTCTTGGGTCAGTCTAGACACATCATAATCAGTAGGTTTTAATCCAACACTTGCTAAAATTTCAGCAATAATAGCTCCAAGGCTTGAAGCTCCCAGCTTACCGTTAATCCAGTGACCAGTTGGCCATAATATTCCATCTTGCCATATGCTTTTAAAGTCAGGCCAAAAAGGGAAAGGTCTTGCGTCATAAGTCCAAACAAATCTTTTTGGTATTAGTTGCTCACAGCCTTCTTTAGTATTACGTTCTGCTAGATAATCTAGTGTGGCATTTAGTGCATGACGTTGAGCTAAAAAATTTACTCTACCTTTAGAATTTCTAGGAAAGTACGACTCAACGGAAGTCGGGTCATAAAATACATTAGGCTGATTAGTGCAAGCATCTACTGACGGAAAACCAAATTCAGTAAACCATATAGGCTTCATCTTCGGCTGCCAGCTAGTAGCTCCACCATCCGGGTTATGATGTACAGTTGTCCACCAATGTTGTAAATTTTTCCAAGCATATTTATCAGGGGTTTGTGGTGATTCAGCAGCAAAATAATGTTTTTGCTTCCTTTGCCAGTCCCAATAATAGTCCCATCCTTCACCACTTTCCCAGCCTTTTTTAATAAGCTCTTCGGTAATCTGAGAATATGGCAAGTCTTCAGTAAGCGGAAAATAGGCATCAATACCGACAAAATCAATGTTTGGACTAGCCCAAAGTGGATCAAGATTAAACCAACCACCTTTTGTATGATGGTATTCTGTCCAATCAGCAGCATATGTTATAGTGAAACACATTGAATTAGATGAGTTTATATGATATAAATAAGAGAAAAAATGTCAACAAGCCCATATAGTCGAGATTTAAGAGAAAAAGTAATAAATTATATAGAAAAAGGTAATAGTCAAAGATCTGCTGCTAAGATATTTGATATACACGAGAATACAATTAGTCGTTAGAAGGTAAGGAAGAAAAAAGAAGGAACAATATTAGCAAAAGTAAGATTAGGATTTAAAAGTAAAGTTGACAAGCAACAATTAGAAGATTTTGTCAAAAATAATTCAAATATTACGCTAAAAGATATTGGTAAGAAATTTGGGATTACAGGCACTCAAGTTGGAAGAATATTAAAGAAGTTAGGCTATAGTTATAAAAAAAAACCTTTAGCTATTTGGAAGCAAGTGCAGAGAAACGATCTGAATATTTAGAAAAGGTCAGTAAATATGACAAAGAGCAAATGGTATATCTTGATGAAAGTGGTATAGATAGGACTATTTGCCAAGATAGAGGTTGGGGTAAGATAGGAGAATTGTTGCTAGGACAAAAAAGTGGTAAACAGTATCAAAGAACTAATATCATAGCTGGTTTGGTAAATAATAAGCCGATAGCCCCTTTTGTGTTTAATGGAACTTGTAATACAGAACTATTTAATAATTGGGTTGAGAAGTTTTTAATTAAAGAATTAAAAGCAGGACAGGTTGTAGTACTGGATAATGCTAGTTTCCATAAATCAAAGAAGACGAAAGAATTAATAGAATCAGTAGGTTGTAAGGTTATTTTTTTACCCCCATATTCACCAGACTTAAATCCAATAGAAAAATTTTGGGCTAATATGAAAAAATGGATTAAAAATAAGATAACAGAAACTAGTAAATTATTCGAAGCTATTTCTATGTTCTTTGTCACCTAATTCAATGTATTTTACTATACAATAAATAACCTAGCCTGAATATTGCATGATGACAGCAATTTTCTATCGTGTAGGTCTTATACTAAAAGGCATGCAGGTCGATTATCTAAAA
Organism: Candidatus Tisiphia endosymbiont of Ditula angustiorana; assembly: GCF_964026425.1. Taxonomy (NCBI): domain Bacteria; kingdom Pseudomonadati; phylum Pseudomonadota; class Alphaproteobacteria; order Rickettsiales; family Rickettsiaceae; genus Candidatus Tisiphia; species Candidatus Tisiphia endosymbiont of Ditula angustiorana. Next base: position 792,690 of record NZ_OZ032143.1, on the reverse strand, counting down.
ATACACTTTGTAAATTTATATTTTTTATAAAATTACTGTATTTCCTGATATTATCAATACTTTGTGGGTATTGTGATAATTGATCGTGCAATATTCAGGCTAGTGATTTTATTATCTAAAATTATAATAGAAACTTTATACCTAGTGTAAGCAATTGTATATAAAACTAAATACCAAAATAATATGCCTAATATCATATTGCTATAAAACATTACTTTTGGGTTAGAAAAAAAGCCCATAAAACTCCAAAAATATAAAACAAATTGAGTAGTCCAAACGTTTGGTATATTAACAATTTCAAACAACAAGATAAAAAGTTGAATTTTGACTATCTATTTGATTTGTACAACTAACTCTGATATCATACTTACACTATCTTTCTGATAGACTCAATTGTACACCTAGGATTATTTTTTTACTTTACTTGCATCAATACCATAAAAACTCCTTGCTCTCTCAACTATCAGATCAAACTGTTCTTCATTGGGAATTTGTGGTGTAGCTCCTTCAATAAATGTTCCACCAATAGCTCCTATATCACTAGCATTACTGTTAGGTAAATGCTTTGGATGCATGTAAAAATACCAACTTACTTCTTGCCCAAAATTAGTTTTTCCCTTACCTAAATCAATTGAAATTACATATTTCATATCTTCAGGATTTTGATTTTTTAACATAATTAAATGTCCTTGACCAGGAGTCATTGCATTATCATTGTTAAGTTCTTTAGCACCAAGACCAGTACAATCTAATATATATTTAGTTTTAATTTCTGCAAAGTTTTGAATTTTATTTTTAATAAAAGGTACTTTCTTATTTTTTAAATAAGTTGTTAGACTTGTCATCATTTTTGGCACATTGATCAGAATTCCATCATCGTAAGCCACCATCTTTCTTGTTGTGCCAGTGCCAAAATCAAGTATTACGTCTTTAGGTGGTTGCATCACTCCGGCAGTTACATAAGGCTCTAAATTTATTTCCTCCTTATTTGTTAAATAAGTTGGTATTATAGCAGCTCCATCAATAAAATTACTCTGTTGTTTCTTAGCAATGGCAGAATAAAATTTATAAGAATTGATACCTATTGTATTCATCAAAAATTTTGTCGATGAATCCTTATAAGAAGGAGGCATAAACATTGCTCCAGCATCATTAGAATCTAGCTTATCAAATTGGTCAGCAATAATAGTAATATTATATCCTTTTTCAATCAGATCATAGGCAGTAAATAATCCTATAATGCCTGCTCCAATAATAGTAATGGGAGTATTGGATTTTAAATCATTAGCATATTCTGATTTTTGCAATAACCCATTAACATAACCAACAGATCCTGGTGCTAATGTCCAACCACTACCACCATGCCCATAATTATGGGCAATAACTTTATCACCTAGTTTAGTAACAGTCATATTTGGTATATCATGTCTCATAGGGCGATAACATATAATTTTTTGACCAAGATTATCAGGAGCTAGTTTTAGTGGGACAATTCTTCGTATTTCAGATTGAGGTTGAGCGTACACCGTTGGTAACATAAATATTAGAACCATAGCAAAAGATTTAACACCTACTATCATGTTGCTATAAAACATTACTTTTGGGTTAGAAAAAAAGCTCATAAAACTTACCAATTAGATAAAAACCGTAATTATTTAATAAGCAAGTTATATCATGATTATTCGATTAGTAAAAGTTTTTTAAAAGGGCTTTTTTTGAAATGGTACTTTTGACGGGGTTAATATTACAAAATGCTAAAGAAATATTAGGTTATTTTTTATTTATTACAAACTCTCATGCATTTCCAGCTATAATTATTTCTGTTGTTCTAAATGTTTCTCTTACCTATATATCGCTGTTAGTCTTTTATCTATCGTGGTATTTTTCAAATATGGGGCAAGTAGCTTATCATTCATCCTATATTCTAAATAGCCTATCTCATCATAACTATTATCGTTAATCTCTACCATTCCATGGCTATTTAGCTCTTTTATCTCTGGACTTATCTCTTTTAATACATGTGTTTGACACGTCTTATATAATTGCTTAGCTAGCATCTTTTATATTCTCTGCTAATAGCTGATGCAACATCGCAAGATATTCATCTAAACTGGCTTAGCTTTACTATATTTAGCTAATTCAAACTTGGTTGCATCACTGCGTATAACTTTTTTAACAGTATTTTTTGATATATTAAGCTCTTTGGCAATTGCTCTAATTGCCTTGCCATCAACATGATACATTTTACGTATCTTTGAAATTGATTCCACGATAAACACTCCCTAAAAACTCCTTAAAAAAATATTTAAAATATTAATTTTTTGGAGATATTGTTACTTTTTTAGAGGGGTCATTTTTCGTTACAATCTTTGCTCTAAAGGGGTCAAAACCTGATTACAATTTACAAAGGTGCTGATCTTAAGGCTACAAGCAATGATGGCAAGACACCACTGGTTTTAGCTACAGAACAAAATCACGAGAAGATTATTGCATACCTACAACTAAAAAACGTGCTGAAAAGTGTTGATTTTCAAGGTCAAGATTTAGCTATAAAAGACAATACATCAGACTATCCTATTCCTCCTGAAGTTACAGAGCAAACCTTTAACTCTTTGTTAGGTTCTTTACAAGAGCCGCCGGATTTTTAAAACTGTAATTGTGTATCCTGTATCAGTAAGGCAGGTGTCACTGTTATAATGCTAGATCTACGGCATTTTGATAAAAGGTTTGCACCTAGAGGTTTATTTGACGTGCCTGTAAAAATGGGGTGGATCAAGCATTCTACTTTAGAAAAAGATCTTAATCCTTATCCAATATTTTTTTAAAATGAGTACAATATGACGTTTATTATGGATAAATTAGGCGATGTTGTTACTAGATATAATTCTGTATTGAATCAAACTTATCTATACTATATCATATTTTTATCGAAATAGTCATACTAGCACATTTTATTAAAACTTAATCGGTAAAATAATTTATTAAAATTTAACTAAAAATTTTACTACCAAAAACATAAATATAATTGAATAATATGATAGTTGAACTTTCAGACACTAATACACATCTCAAGGGAACTGATACTATTACGGAGAGTAGTAAGCTGCCTAAAATGCTAGTAGGTACGGATGATTTTAAAAAATTATTATTAAACAGTAATATCTTTGTTGATAAGAGTCTCCTTGTTAAGGACATAATAGAAGATAGTGGTGATGTTATATTAATCACTCGACCAAGACGTTGGGGTAAGAGCCTTAACATGGATATGCTTTGCAAGTTCTTGGAAATTGAAGAGGACAAGAGAGGTAAGCCTTTAGCTCAAGAAAAGAGAGTAAATCATAAATTATTTATCGGTGGTGAAATTGATTTAGGAGTAGCTAGTGGTAAAAAAAGACTACTTAAACCACTTCAGATAACACAGTATTCAGACATTATCTCTGACTACCAAGGTCAATTTCCTGTTATTTCCATAAATTTTAAGGACGTTAAAGGTAGTAGTTACCAAGAAATTGAGAGTGGGATAAGGATAAATATTAAAAATGCTTATGACCATCATAAATATCTAGAAAGTAGTGATAAACTTAGTGTAGAAGAAAAAAAGAATTTTCAAGATTATTTAACAGGTACAGATAAGCTAGAATTAGCACAGTTGAAAATTAGTTTAGCTTTCTTAAGTAAACTACTGTTTAAGCACTTTAATCAAAAAGCCTATATATTGATTGACGAATATGATACGCCTATTAATAGTTCATACATTGAGTTTGGGGATAAACCAAAAGAGTTTGAGGATGTACTAAAGATATTTCGCGGGATATTTGGTAGTAGTTTAAAGAGTAACCCTTATGTGGAAAAAGGCGTAATTACTGGGATATTACGGATAGCTAAGGCTAATTTGTTCTCAGATTTGAATAATGTTACAGAATATACCTTACTTGATGATGATTTCTCTAAGTTCTATGGTTTCACTCAAGCAGAGGTAGATGATTTGCTTACAAAAGTACCGCTCGACACTAATACTGAACAAATTAAGGATTGGTATAATGGTTATACATTTGGTGGAGAGGTAATTTATAATCCATGGTCAATCATGCAATGTTTAGCACACAAAGGTAAGCTGGATCATTATTGGCTTGATAGTGGTGGTACAGGTTTGATAGATAAAGTATTGTTATCAGATGAAATGCAAGAAGATTTACAGAGTTTAGCTGCGGGCAAAATCATTATTTCACCTATTACCAAACAAATAAGTTTTGCTGATATCAATAAACCAGTAGGATTACTCAGTCTATTATTGTTCAGTGGTTATTTAAATCCTACGGTTCAAAATTCAGAAGAAAATATTTATGAATTGTCAGCACCAAATCGGGAAGTAAGGCATATATATAAGGCACGGATGCTACAATGGGTAACTGATCAGTTAAAAATTGATAGTTCTAGATATTACTCGTTTGTTAGCTTGTTACCAGTAGGTAAAATAGAAGAATTTAAAGAACGGTTACAAGAATTACTACAAAATTCTACCAGTTTCCATCAGATAGGAGAGAGAAAAGCAGAATTATTTTATAGTGGCTTTATGTTAGGACTTGTTAACATGTTAGCCTTCAGCTACATAATAGCAAGTGAACAGGAGTCAGGAAGTGGCAGAGCTGATGTGATCATGATCCCAAAAGCTGGTAAAGGAGATAAGGCAATTATTATCGAGTATAAGATAGCTAAAAATGTAGAAGATTTAGCCTCAGTAGCTAAAATGGGCTTAAAGCAGATTATAGATAAACAATATGATACTAAGATAAAAGAACATTCTCATGTCAAAAAAATCATTAAACTTTCCATGGCTTTTTTCGGGAAAAATATGGATTTACAATATCAGGTGACAATGCTTTAGTAATAGAGTGCTAGTGTTTGAATAATAAGTGATTTATAGTGTCTGTTGTGGTTCTGAAATTGTTCACTACGCCCCGCCACTTTGGTACAAGTTGTCGTTTTTTTAAAAATATCGAACGGGAAACGTAGAGAGGTCTCAAGTTTTTTGCCCCTGACGTTTAAGGTTCTGAAATACGTAATTTATGATCTAGACTCCTTTTAACGTTATCACTTAAACTATCAACATAAGATTGTGCCATTAATACGTTCATCCCCTACATTAGCCTTGCATGGGATTGAGAATCTTTGTTTATTACATAACCTTCTGTTCTAAAATAACCTCAGTTCGATATAAGAATTAATAATTCTTATATCGAACTGGCTTTGTTATAAGGAAAAATGCACTCTTGAAGCGGTTCTGTGAGTGCATTTTAACTTTTTTCATCATTCAATATGTGATTTTAATTATTAAAATCACATATTGAATGGAGTGTTATATTTTTACAATCAGGTGTAGAACCGCTTCAAACCTGATTGTTTCTATATATAACACGAAAGTTCGATGTAACTTATTACATCGAATTCAGGTTACATTAATGGGTTTGGTAAATTAGATAGATAGTTTCCCTTCCAAAGCTCCTGATAAAGAACAGGATCAATGTTTCCACCTGATATAAGTACTAAAACTCTCTTAGGTTTTGATTGTCTCTTTAACCAATCAACTACTCCAACCATATTTAAAGCACATGATGGTTCACAAGCAATTTTTAGCAAATGCGTTAACCAAGTGGTCCAGTAATATATAGAATATTCATCAGCAAGAAAGAAATCATCAAGTTTATTTAGATAATTAAATGTACGTGGTGAAACTGCTAAAGTACGCAAACCATCTGCTATAGTATGTGGTGAATCAGTAAATCTATATATTGAACCTTGCTTAATAGATAAAAAAGCATCATTCGCATTAACCGGCTCTGAACCTATAAGCAAGCTGGATGGAGACAGTAATTTTTTTGCTAAATATGATCCAGAAAGTAATCCACCTCCTCCACAAGAAGCAAAAATAGCATCTGGGCTAAACCCTAGCTGTTGCAAGGCTTCATAACACATAGTACCAGCCCCAGCTATATTCGAATCGCTATCAGAAGGATGCAAATAGTAGAAATCATTTTCTATGTCACCTTTTGCCCTATCTTCCGCCACTTGCCTAGTATCGGTCAGTATAATTTCTGCTCCGTAATATCTTGCTGCTTGTTGCTTAATTGGAGAAGTATCTTTTGGCAAATAAATTCTTGCATTTAGATTAAGGATTTTTGCTACCCAAGCAAGACCAATTCCATGATTACCTGTACTATATGCAACAATTTTATCTAGTAAACGCTCTCGTTCTTGTAACTCTAATAAATGGTTTAATACCCCTCTAACCTTGAATGCTCCAGTTTTTTGCAACGATTCTATTTTAAAGAAAATTTTATGCCCCAGCATTTCATTTAAAGTTTCAGACTGGACTATTGGAGTCAAATGAAGATATTGTTTTACCCTATCACTTGCTATTGATATTATATTTGAAGGTTGAGGTGATAAATGCATATATAAAACTAAATGTAGCTTGAAATCCCAGCACGGCAACATTATATAGTTAACAATCCCTTTAGTATATAAATTTTTCAAGGTTTTAGTATGACAAATAAAGAAAAATTACCCCTACTCGTATTAAAAGACATGGTGATATTTCCCGGCATGGTTGCTCCCATATTTGTCGGTAGGACAAAGTCTCTAAAAGCCTTACTTAATACTAAATCTACAGATACTAATAGATATATATTATTGGTGTTACAAAAACAACAAGATCAAGACACTCCAGATATTCAAGATCTCCATTCTACAGGAGTAATTGCTAAAATTATACAAACAGTAAGATTACAAAATAATGCAAAAATTCTTGTTGAAGCAATGCAGAAGGTAAAACTTCATAACATAACTAATAAAGAAACATTTGAAGCTGAATATAGCATACTACAAGATGAAGAGGTAATTGATGTGGAAGCTTTAAAAGTTTCTACATCAATTGTCATTGAGTTATTTATGAAATATACCAAGAATCATAAGAAAATTAATCCAGAAATAATAGAAACAATAGCTGATGAAATAACCAAAGATCCAACAAATTTTAGTTATATTACTAATGTGCTAGCCTCTTATCTGACTGCACCATTACTAATAAAACAAACTTTATTAGAAGAAACAAAACCTCAAACACGAATTAAAACTATAATAGATACATTAACATCTAGTATGGCTCAAATGGAAGCAGAACAAGCTTTACAACTACGAGTAAAAAAACAAATTGAAAAAACTCAGCGTGATTATTACTTGCACGAACAAATGAAAGCTATACAAAAAGAACTCGAGCAGGATAAATCTGACTTTTCTGATATAGAAAAAAAGATTAAGACCTTAAAACTTTCAAAAGAAGCAAAAGAAAAAGCTGAATCAGAACTGAAAAAGCTAAAGCTTATGAATCAAATGTCAGGTGAATCTTCAGTTGTTCGTAACTATCTTGATACAATATTAGCTATGCCATGGGGAAAATTTGATAATAGTAAAACTGATATAAACAAAACTAGAGAAATTTTGGATCGGGATCATTTTGGCCTTGAGAAAGTCAAGGATCGCATCATTGAATATTTAGCAGTATTACAACGCTCTAAAAAAATTAAAGGACCTATACTATGTTTAATTGGTCCTCCAGGAGTGGGAAAAACATCACTGGTCAAGTCAATTGCTGAAGCAATGGGTAGGAAATATACTAAATTTGCTCTTGGCGGCATTAGAGATGAATCGGAAATTAGAGGTCATAGAAAAACATATCTTGGTTCTATGCCAGGAAAAATCATAAACTTAATTAAAAAAGTTAAAACTAATAACCCTGTTATGTTATTAGATGAAATTGATAAAATGGGTTCTGATTTCCGAGGCGATCCAGCATCTGCTTTACTTGAAGTTTTGGATCCTGAACAAAACAGCCATTTCGTTGATCATTATTTAGAAGTAGAATATGATTTATCAGAAGTAATGTTTATTGCAACAGCCAATTCTTATAATTTGCCAAGAGCTTTACTAGATCGTATGGAGATCATTAATGTTTCTGGTTATGTTGAAGAAGAAAAATCACAAATTGCTAAAAACTATTTAATACCAAAGCAATTGAAACTACATCAAATGAAGAAAAATGAACTAACTATTGATGATGAAGCAATTTTAGAGTTAATCAGATATTATACCAAAGAATCAGGGGTAAGATCGATTGAAAGAGAAATTAGCTCTGTTACAAGAAAAGTATTGCAAAGGATTCTGAGTAACAAAGAAGTAAAAAGCATATCGATATCATCTGAGAATCTTGAAGAATATTTAGGTGCTAGAAAACATAATTTTGGTTTAGCTGAGAAAGAAGACCAAATAGGTAGTACCACGGGGCTTGCTTATACAGAAGTTGGCGGAGAACTATTAACCATTGAAGCATTGTCATTCCCTGGAAAGGGAGATATTAAAACTACAGGCAAGCTTGGGGATGTAATGAAAGAATCTGCTCAAGCAGCTTATAGTTGTTTCCGCTCTAGAGCTAATAATTTTGGATTGAAGTATGAAGATTACAAAGACCTTGATATCCATTTACATGTACCAGCTGGTGCAATTCCAAAAGATGGACCATCTGCTGGATGTGCAATATTTACCACTATTGTTTCACTTATGACCAAAATACCAGTCAAAAGAACTGTGGCAATGACTGGAGAAATTACCCTAAGGGGTACAGTGTTACCAATTGGAGGACTAAAAGAAAAATTATTGGCTGCTAGCCGAGGGGGTATACAAACAGTACTAATACCTGAAGAGAACATCAAGGATTTAAAAGATATTCCACCGAATATAAAGAATAGCTTAGAAATTTTATCAGTGTCAAATATAGATGAAGTACTAAAATTAGCTTTAGTGAATAATAATTTTACGGTTGCTAACTAAAAAAACATTAAGATATACTACTCGTAAATGAAGAGTTGATAGACGAAGATCAAAATTATGAAGTGCTAGGAGTCGAAGGGTCGAGGAGCGGAGCGTACATTTAGTACGTGAGCACCGAAGATCCCTGAAGACGACAACGCAATTCTTGATTTTCATCGAGTATAGAAACTTGAATAGACTTAAAACCTACAACATAGCTTAGATTCGAGTGCCATATTATTGCCCCAATTACCAGCTATGCAATAAGTCTATTCAGTTCGCAACACTGCCATTCAGCTTTTGATAACCATTGATTACAGTATTTTCTTGTTCAATACCAGTGTAATCAAGAACAATATAATAATTATCAATTTTATCAATTCTTATACATTCATCAATATCATAGATGTTATCACAATGCTGCATTTCTTCATTTTTGGGTGCATTTATTTTTGCTTTTTCAATGGCGGCATGCCTTGACTCTGCAACAATAAGGGACATAAAATGAAATTCTCCAAAAAAGTTCTTTTTATAAGAACCAAGGTTGACAAAAAATAAACGATTTTTTCTAGTTTGTGGAGTTGTTTCAGAAATACGAATATTAAAACCATCTACAGTTTCAGCTATAAACCAAGAATCAATATGCAAAGAATTAGGCGACCCAATCCATTTTTTTCTAATTTGCTCCGACATATCTATATTTGATTTCCCAACAACGAAAACTACATCATGTATTTCTATACTACATCCTTCAATCTTACCACCAAGATAAAAAATACCTAATTTAGGAGTATTAAATATAAAATTTTGGAATTGCTGCATATAACTATGTATAGTCCTCTATAATATAAAAACATTGTGGATAAGTTTGTGAATAAAAAATGAATAATCATTTTGTAAAATCCATGTTCAACTTAATTTTACGTCTTATTAACACACAAATATATTACCATAATTGCTTAAAGTATTGATTAAATCTCATTAACATCTTAATTATAAATAGAAAAAATATTGATGCCATTGACTAATTTTTACTTAGTGGATAACTTTTATCGTGTATAATCAAATTAATTAATCAATAATAAAATAATGAGACAAATACAAATAATTTCTGTTGGCAAACTTAATAATTATTATCAGCCAATTGCTAGAGATTATCAGAAACTGATAAAATATAATATAAAATCTACAGAAATTTCTTATTCAAAAAAATTACCACCTGAACAAATTAAACAATTTGAAGGCAAATTAATTAAAGAATTTTTAGAAGAAAAATCCTATAAAATAGTATTAAATATTATTGGACAAAGTTATACTAGCCATGAATTTACAAAATTAATAGAAAATAATTTGCAATCCGGTGAAAATATACAATTTATTATTGGTGGTGCATTTGGTTTAGATAAGACTATTCTTGAACAAGCAAACATTAATCTTAGCCTTTCAAAAATGACTATGCCCCATCAAATGGCAAAAATAATATTATTAGAACAAATATATCGGACTCAGACTATAATAGAAAACCATCCATATCATAAATAGGCTATACTCGATGAGAATCAATATTCGTATAATCCTCCTACCAGTTGTTTTTATGTTATTATCAGCATTTTCGAATCTAGACTTTAACAAAAATAATAAGGAATTTATTAGCTTATTGAAAGATACAAAAATTACTGTTGTCGCTCCTGCCTCAGGGGTAAGCAGTGAATTATTATCTAATTTAAAAAATATTATTTCATTAAAACTAGATATTCCAAATAGTTGCTTTGGAGGAAAAAGCTTATTCCATTCTACCGATGATAAAACAAGGTTATCGTGTTTGGAAAACGCATTACTGGATCAATCAAATGACGTAGTATGGACACTTCGCGGGGGATATGGTTCAGCAAAATTGATTCCTGACTTACAACGCATGAAAAAACCTATAAAGGAAAAGTTTTTTATAGGGTTTAGTGATATGACTGCTTTACATATTTTCTTTTCTCAAGAATGGGGATGGAAGACAATTCATGGTAATGGAATCATTGAAATATTTAATCCAACAAGAGATCATCAGAATTTTATAAAAATAGCAAAAATAATTTCTGGTAAAGAAACTCTAGCTAAAATTAAAGGGTTATCAGCAATCAACCCTGCCGCAAAATCTAGCAAAATTGTTACAGGTAATCTTACTGGTGGTAATCTAACTATTGTACAAACATCTATAGGTACATCATGGCAAATAAAAACAGCAGATAAGATCCTTTTTTTGGAAGATGTTGACATAAAACCATATCAGCTAGATCGTACTTTATATCATTTAAAACAAGCAGGGCTGTTAGATCATGTAAACGCTATAATATTTGGGACTTGTGGAAGTGATGGTAAGAGTATCATTACTGTTCTTACTGATTTTGCAGCAACCTTAAAAATTCCAGTGTTTAAGACTAATAGGTTTGGTCATGAGCAAATTAATGATCCAATTATTTACAATACTAGTACGAAAATTATTCCTTCTAATGATAACCAGTTCGAATTAATAATGAAATGCTATTAAAAATAATTCTAAATTAACCCAAGAAGGTTTTAGCTATAGTCAATAGCTAACATCAAAGCTTTTGCAGCCTGTATGCCAGAATTTCTACAATCTTTTGGATTAGAAATGTCACTATGAAAAACTATTTTACTACCGTCAAAATCAGACAGCATAAACTCTGTATGAATATCATTATCTATATACGTTGAATAAGCAGCTATAGGAGTTTTACAATCTGCATCTAAATATTCCAAAAATGCCCTTCCAGCTTGCATTAGCTCCCATGTTTCAAAATGGTTAATTTTATTACATATTTCTTGCATTTTATTATCATTTTTTCTTATCTCTATCGCTATAACACCCTGTCCTACAGATGGTAACATTTCCTTTGTCTCTATTAAGTGGCAATATTGTGTATCAAATAGCCCTAGTCTTTTTAAACCACTATAAGCTAAAATGGTTGCATCAACATCACCTTGCATTAATTTTTTTATTCTTGAATCAACATTTCCTCTAAAAGTAACAATTTTTAAATCAGGTCTTTTTCTTTGTATTAGGACTTTCCTACGCACTGAAGATGTACCTACCTTACTAGCAAAAGGCAGTTCTTCTATTGATTTATAATCTAAGCAGACAAATACATCCCGTGCATCTTCGCTCTCAAGTACAGCACATATCATCAATTCTGACGGTAGTTTGCAAGGTACGTCTTTTAAGGAATGTACAGCTAAGTCAATTTCGCCATTTATAAGAGCATTTTCTATTTCTTTTAAAAATAAAGCTTTGCCACCTATATCATACAGATTTTTATCCTTAATCAAATCACCAGAGGTAATTATTGGGACTATTTCACAATTTATGTTTGGGTAATGAATTTTAATTTGTTCGACTACTAAATTTGTCTGTACTAAAGCCAAAGGACTTCTTCTTGTACCTATTTTTATTACTTTCTTCATAGCAATTATCTTTTAAAAAAAATTCAATTAGTTTTTCTATGCTCTCTTTGTCAACACCATCAATACTAAATTTTCCCGTCTTTGCTGATATCTCTTCAAAGTTTCTGATTCAACTTGATATAGGTAATTTGCGGTAAGTTGCATTTTATTACCGTAATACGCTAGTATGACCTTATCAGGACGGTCTTATATGTCATTCATCCCTAAGGGACGTCAGTTTGGGATAAGATATAGATGAAATAGTAATAGATAAAAGGATTGTCAAAAAGGAGTGCCTGCAGTATTTATATTTTTAAACAAAAAAACAAACTACAGGCATGAAAAAAGATATCACAGAATTATATAGTTTTATAGATGATTTTTGTAAAATTTATTTGGAGTATGAACAGAGAAAGTTATTACCATCAAATAAGCAGAGAAATCGCTGTTGTAGCATGAGTTTAAGTGAAATGTTAACAATAATAATTATGTTTCATACATCCTATGCTAAGAATTTTAAATTTTTCTATAAAAGTTATATAGAGTGCATGCATAAGGATGATTTCCCTAAAGCCTTGAGTTATAATAGATTTGTTGAATTAATGGCACGATTATTCATACCGCTAAATATGTTGATTCATTTGTTGTTTGGTGAGGAAACAGGTATTTATTTTATTGACTCTACAACGATTAAAGCTTGTCACAATAAAAGGCGTTATAGCAATAAAGTTTTTAAAGGATTAGCCAAACATAGTAAATCCTCTATGGGGTATTTTTATGGTTTTAAATTACATGTAACAATCAATAATAAAGGGGAGTTTATGGCATTAAAAGTGACCAAAGGCAATGTAGATGATAGGATTCCAGTACCGGAGTTAACAAAAAGATTAACTGGAATTATAGCAGCTGATAAAGGTTATATTAAGCAAAATTTGTTCTTAAATTTATATGAAAGAGGCTTAAAAATGATTCATGGAATTAAGAAGAATATGGAAAATAAATTAATGGATTTGAAAGAAAAAATCTTACTTCGAAAGCGTAACTTAATTGAAACAGTTTTTGATTATCTAAAAAATAAAATGAACCTTGAACATACTAGGGTGTGTCATCAATTGAGCCAAATTACCATGGAAGCCATATAAACAGCACCCAAAAAGTTCTGAGATGTTTTGTCAAATCGTGTTGCAATAGCTCTATATTGCTTCAATTTTGCAAAAAAGTTCTCAATCAAATGCCTAGCTTTATATAGGTCCTTATCATACTTAGCTGGATTCACACGATTCTTCTTTGGGGGAATCACAGCTATACATCCCTTATCTTTCAGCTTATCTCGCATACGTACATCGGCATCATAAGCCTTATCAGCAAGTACAGCATCCGCTTTCGTCAATTCATTCATCAAAACATCAGATCCTTGCAAATCATGAGCTTGACCCGGGGTAAGATGGAATCCCGTTGGATTCCCTAGAGCGTCACATGTGGCATGGATTTTAGTACTCAGCCCCCCTTTACCTCGTCCAATTGCTTGGTCATCATCTAACTCTTTTTTTTAGCACCGGCACTATGTTGATGAGCCCTAACAATGGTTGAATCAATCATGGCATACTCGTTATCAGCATCTTCAGCCAGCATCTCAAAAACCTTTTTCCACACACCTGTCTTGCTCCACCTTGAATGACGTAGGTGAATCACTCGAAAATCTCCAAAACGTTCAGGTAGGTCTCTCCAAGGTATACCAGCCCTATATCGATACAAGACTGCTTCTACAAATAGGCGATTATCCTTGGCTGTTACACCAACAGACTCTTCCCTTCCAGGTAGCTTATCTTTAATCCGATCCCATTGATCGTCACGTAGAGCATATCGACGCATAGAGAAAATTTATCCTTAATTTTTTCTCTATTACACAACAAATAAACGCTCCTGTCAACTTAATTGATGACACACCCTAGACATAGATCACCAATAAATGCCTTTGTCTACTGCTCGTAAATGAAGAGTTGGTAGACGAAGATCAAAATCAACAAGTGCTAGGAGTGTCCAAGCCGAGGAGCACAGCGTACATTAGTACGTGAGCACCGCAGGTCTTGGACAACAACAACGCAATTGTTGATTTTCATCGAGTATCCATATATTATCTACTCTTGTTGCTTATTCATTAAAGAAAAATAAACCTTCAACAAAATTTGATTTTAATCTACATGTTCTCAATATCCTTATCCCGAATTGACGTATTTAGATAGAATTAGTAAATTGCTTGGTTTACTTGCTATAGCATTTACTTTTGCTTATGTTGTGGGTCAATGGCAAAATTCTATCAAACCTATAAAGCTTAAAAAACATGGTAGAAAGTCTATATCCTTATTCAGGTATGGCTTAGATTACTTGCAGAGAATATTTTTGAATATTGCAGAAATGATGGAAAAATGGATGGAAGTTATAACAAAATTTATTAAGCCAATAATACCATCTTTACTCCGATTATCACCTTGTTAATCTCTTTGTCCTGTACTGAGATTATTAACCTTATCGTAATCATTTTTTTCTCAACTAATACAATTAATTTCATCAACTTAACTACCAATTCAAATTTTTGTTTATTAGTGAAATAAACACCTTAAAATTTTACAAATACAGACTCGTACAATAGTGTTATTTGTTTTTAACATATCTCCCCCTAGCTAAAAATTAAAATCCTCTTATAAATATATTTAAAATAGCTTTAAATGCTATTTCTCTAAATTGTCATTGCACCATTATCAGCTTTTATAAATTCAAAAGTGAAATTATGACTCTTAAAAGCGTTCCACAGATCCCTTCCATACTTCTGCTGAATCCAGTAACCAATAAAGTCAGTTGCTGGTTTAAGAATAATCCTATTGCAAGTCATATCCTCTTCAACTGCTTCTAACTTGCTAAACCAAGATTGATCGATAAGCTCACCATGTAACTCGATTAGATATTTCCGTACTTTGTACCATATTGACTGAGGATTTAGCTGGCTTAGTCCTAAATAGTTCGATTGCGATTTATCAGCAGTTGTTTCAGCAGTTGTTATAGTTTTTTTGCTAATAATCTCTAATTGTTGAACCTTGTTGCCGTATAGCTCTTGTACTTGATGGAGTAATTTTGTTTTCTCATGCTCGAGTAAGCTAATATCCGGTGCTAGCTTGATCCTGTAGGCATCGCCAAAGACCCCTAAAAAATTACAATTAGTCAGCAACTCATAGGCAGTATCAGCCTCAAAGACTCCAGCGATTTTGCGTTGCAGTCGATGTGTTGGACGAGTATCCTCTTCTACCTGCTGTAAATAGCTCTCTCTAGCCCTAGTAGTATCATCCATCTTGAAATTAAAGCTTTCGTTATTTGCCGAAGCCGGTGGACGCATTTCCTCTTGTAAAGCCAAAGTCATATAGTTTAGCACTGCCTTCTTGTTACGAAAGCGATTATTAGGACGTTGCTCGCTTAGTCTAATCATCAACTTATTGATGAAATTTAGGTTAAAATCACGGTTTGATCTGATTCTTAATATCGATCCATCTTCTTCGGTCAACGGGTGAAACTCCTCTAACTTCTGAAGAAAACCCCAGCCTTTAACCGTGCTGGCAACTTGACTAATCACACTAGCCAATTTTTGGCAAGATTGTCGATTAACCCCACCACTACTTGCATCATCATCTTTTGAGTCAGAGTCTGAGTCACTGCCTGAATCGCTGATTGGAGAAGTATTGCTATAATTGAGGTGTGGTATCTTACTTACTGAATCTACCGCTGCTTCTGATTGAAAGTTTTGCTCTTGTGTTGACTTACCTTCTACCCAGTTTTGTTGACAATTCTTTTTATTTTCCTCACAGTCATCGCTAGAGTTTAGGATGGGTATCTTAACCTTGTTGACAATTTTACTCATCACGCTAGCTAATGTTTGGCAAGATTGTTGATTAACTCCACCTCTGCTTGCATCATCATCTTTTGAGTTAGAGTCTGAGTCACTGCCTGAATCGTTGATTGTAGAGGTCTTGCTAGAATTGAGGTGTAATATCTTACTTACTTAACTTACCGCTGCTTCTGATTGAAAGTTTTGCTCTTGCGTTGACTTACTTTCTGCCAAGTTTTGTTGACAATTCTTTTTATTTTCCCCACAATCATCGCTAGAATTTACGATGGGTATCTTGCTTACAGAACTTACCGTTGCTTCCGATTGAAGATTTTGATCTTCCGTTGATTTAATCTCTGCCAAACTTTGTCCACAATTTTCCTCAAAAAATTTTTTTTCGGCATATCTAGATATAGATATATTATATAGATAATTATCTATTAGGCTTCTTTCGAAACTAGACAATGATGTAGAATGGTGTTATAAATATCTGATTTGAAGTAATAATATGAAATTCGATCAGATTAAAGAGTTAGAGGATGAAAAATTTCGTCGATTAACAGGAGTAAAGAAGGGAACATTCTCAAAGATGGTGGATATTTTGAGGCAAGCTGATGGTCTTAAGAAATCAAAAGGTGGGCGTAAAAATAAGCTCAATTTGGAGGAACAGTTGCTGATGGTCTTAGAATACCTTAGAGAATACCGTACTTATTTCCATATAGGTCAGAACTATGGGATTAGTGAAAGTTCAGCATATAAAGCTGTTAAATGGGTAGAAGACACCCTAGTTAAACACCCAAACTTTGCTCTTCCAGGTCGTAAAGCTCTAATGAAGAGTGATATGAATTATGAAGTAGTCTTGATTGATGCTACTGAGAGTCCTATAGAAAGACCCAAAAAAAACAAAAATTCTATTATTCAGGAAAGAAGAAAAGGCATACACTAAAAACTCAAATAGTGGTAGACAAGAAAACACACCAAGTAATATGTACAGATTTTTCTAACGGTAAAAAACATGACTTTAGATTATTTAAGGAATCCAAAATTCTTATCCATCCTAAGGTTAAAGCGATTACTGATACAGGATATCAAGGTATACAAAAAATTCACAATAATTCTGAATTACCAAAGAAAAAAAGCAAGAAAAATCCTTTAACTAAAAATGATAAAAAGAATAATCGTAGGTTAGCAGGAGAAAGAGTTCTAAATGAAAACATTATTGGTATGCTAAAACGGTTCAAAATTATTGCTGACAAATATCGAAATAGATGTAAAAGATTTGGTCTTAGATTTAATTTGATCTCTGGCATTTATAATTTTGAACTACGTCAACCAGTTTCGAATGAGGTCTATTATATGTAGTGGGTAAAAATTTTTTTCAATTTTTTGAGTTGAGATGCAATTTTTTTCAGGTTGACCTGAAATTTTTTGCAGATTAGACTGAATATTTTGCCATAGGCTGTAATTTATTTCAGCTTGACCTGAAATGTTTTGTTGATTAGGGTCACAATTATTTTTACGAAGATTTATAAGTTTTTTAACTAATTTGATACATAAAATATTAGGACATTTAACATTATGTTTAACTATTGTAGTTGAATAAAGATCAATAAAACCACTGTCTTTTAATTCTACTAGACATTGCCTTACCCGTCTTTGACAAACTCCAAGCTCTTGTTGAAAAAAATGATAACCTTCTTGTAATTCATCCGAATTTCTATAATTACTAGTTTTCATGCAAGAAACTATCAACGATAAAAGTTGACGAGAGGTTTTACTTAATTGTTTACCACAATTGTTGGTAAGATTCCGCCACTCAGGTGGGATAAAATTACCGACTATGTTATAAAAAATAATATCTTGATTTTCAACTAAGTTGCTGGAGAAAATTAACGTTTTTGTCATATTTACCCCCTCAAAATACTCATTAAAAAGAAGATTTTTTGAGGGTCGTATTCCGGCAACTTTAGTGAAAAAACGGCATGGAAGTAGCATACAGAACTTTGAGAACGATCATAGAATTTATGAAAGTTGATATATATGTGGTCGGAGCAGAGAGATTTGAACTCCCGACCCTCTGGTCCCAAACCAGATGCGCTACCAGGCTGCGCCATGCTCCGAAAAATAAATGATGAAGATTAACAATAAGTGTTAGTGGATTCATATTGCCTAATTATATAAACTATAATATAAGTCAAATCAATTTTTTTGTTTAAAAATTTCATCATATTTATTAAATGTCTTCATTACATGCATCAATATTAACCATATTTCCAAAAATGTTCCCTGGATTTTTGCAATATTCCCTTGCAGGGCAAGCCTTAGAAAAGGGTATTTGGTCTTATAATGTAGTTAATATAAAAGATTTTGGATTAACTAGGCATAAAAATGTTGATGATGAGCCTTATGGTGGTGGTAGTGGACTGATAATGCGTCCAGATGTGGTTGGTAGTTGTATAGATCATGTTTTGTCTTCAAACCCTAATGCCAAAATATATTATCCCTCACCAAGAGGAAAGCTATTTAACCAAAATATTGCTCGTGAAATTATACAAGAAAAGCAAATAATAATTTTATGTGGTCGCTTTGAAGGGGTTGACGAACGTATAATTGAAGAGTATAATGTAACGGAAATTAGTATAGGGGATTATATTTTATCTGGTGGGGAGGTGGCAGCTCTTGCTATTCTTGATTGCTTGATTAGATTACTTCCAAATGTATTACTGAATCAAGACACATTGCAATCAGAATCTTTTGAAGAAAAGGGAGAGTTTGCTGGATTGCTTGAATGTCCTCTGTATACGAGACCGGCAAAGTGGAAAAGTAGAGAAGTTCCGAGTATTTTGTTGTCTGGTAATCATCAGTTAATTAGAGATTGGAAAAGCAAGCAATCTTTAGAGATTACTAAAAAACGTAGGCCGGATTTATTAAATATTTATAGGAGTTTAAGGTAATGAATATTATTGAAGAGTTTGAACAACAGCAAATTCTGAAACTAACGGAAAATAAAAAGATTCCTGACTTTAAAGCAGGGGATACTGTAAAAGTTACTGTAAAGATAATTGACCGAACAGTTGAGAAAGATGGTAAGGAAAAATTACTAGAAAGATTTCAAATGTATGAAGGTGTAGTAATTGCTAGAAGGAATAGTGGTGTTGCATCTTCTTTTGTAGTTCGTAAGGTCAGTCATGGTGAAGGTGTGGAAAGACGATTTATGATTTTCTCACCAATTGTACATTCGATTGAAGTTGTTAAATATGGTGTAGTACGTCGTGCTAAACTATATTACTTAAGAAATCTAAGTGGTAAAGCAGCTAGAATTAAAGAAAAACTTCAAGTAAATCCTAATAAAGTAATTAAGAAAAAGGTGGTTGCTTAAAAGGGGAAGGAGGCTAAGGATGTAGAAGCTCTTTAGCCGCCTTCAAGCTCGCATCGGTGATAGATTTGCCTGAAATCATGCGAGCAAGTTCAGCTTGCCTCTCTTGAAGATTTAGATTTTTTACAGTAATTTTAGTGCTTTCATTCAATTGCAGCTTATTAACGATAATATGCTGATCTGCCTTACCTGCCACTTGCGGTTGGTGGGTAATTGCGATAACTTGGGCAATAGAGCTAAGCTTTTTTAGTTTTTCTCCTACTTTATCGGCTACGATACCACCAATTCCTGTATCTATTTCATCAAAAATAATAGTTTCCTTAAGTAGTTTATCAAAAAGACAAGTTTTTAGTGCTAACATAAATCTTGATAATTCACCACCAGAAGCAATTTTATCAATAGGAGCAAGTTGCATACCAGGGTTAGTTGAGGCAACGAAACGCACATTATCGATACCATTATCTGATACCTTACATAACATTACTTGAGAAGTATCCCCGTCTTCCAAAAAATGTTTATTGTCAGTTTGGTTTGCAATATTATCCTTAGATACTATTTCTACTTTAAAAATTGCCTTTTCCATTTTAAGTTGTTCAAGCTCTTTTTGCACAGCTAACTCTAGCTTCTTGGCTACTTTAGAACGCTGATGAGATAAAGCTTCAGCTAGTTCAAAATATTTTTTATGGCCAGCTAGCTTATTGATATCTAGGATTTTAACGTTATTAATTTTATCCTTCAGGGCATTTAATTGTTGGTTAGAATTGTCAACAAATTCAGGTATTTTATCGCAAGAAATATTATATTTTCGTGCTATATCACGGATTTTAAACAGCCTTTCTTCCACTTCATCTAAGTTAAATTCATTTGTATCGAAGTTATTAATAATGTTTTGTAATTTTATACGTGCTTCTTCTAGACTATTATAACAATCATCTAAATTTAATGAAATAGAGGCAAATTCTTCATTTCCCTGTAAGTTACGGGCTATTAAACGTTGAACATTAGTAATGGACTTATTAATTTCAGGAGTTTCAAGATGTGATAATATATCTTGAGTTGCCTGTATTTCTTTATCACGATTTTGTAAACTGTGTCTTATAGTGGTAAGTTTTTCTTCTTCTCCTACTTGATAGTCAAGAGTTTTTAATTCCTTGGTTACAAAATTTAAATAATCTATCTCTCGTTCTATAGTATCTTTATCTTTTGTGACTTTATTGATTTCTTTAGTAGTTGCTTGTAAAATATTGAAATGCTTGGATAATTCAGCTCTTAAACCTAGAAGGTTTCCATAATCGTCTAGAATATTAATATGGGAGGAGGGGGTAAGAAGGGTAGTAGGGCTATTTTGTCCATGAAGTTCAAATAAATAATCTGCTACTTGTTGCAAGGTATTTACTGTCACCGCTTGATCATTTATAAGAAATTTTTTGCGGTTACCAAATTTTTGGATACGTTTTATCAGTAATTCTTGGTCACACTCAATATTAAATTGTTCCAAAAGCTTTTTTAAATCATTATTGAGAGTAAATGTTGTAGCAACCGTACAATAATCGCATCCATGTTTTATTACATTATCAGAGAATTTGTTACCTAAAGAGAACAAAATTGCATCTAGCAAAATAGACTTACCAGCTCCAGTTTCGCCGGTAATCACACATAGTCCTTTTTCAAACTCTATGTCCAATTCGTCTATCAAAATAAAATTCTTTACCGAAAGACTTTGTAACATTAGACCTCTTGCATAACTCTACTTCTACTGGTGATTTGGGCATCTAGGCTAGACTCAATGCCGTAACGTAACTTACCGTATTGCTTGCTGCGTTCCGCAGTGAAGACCCCTGCAAATTCCCTAGCATAAGCGAATTATGCAAGAGGTCTATTATATTTTATTCTTTTAAAGAGTTATCAATAAGTAGGTAACAATGTTTATACCAATGACTGTCTAGATAGTTGTGACCAAGTACTGCAGCATATTTCTTTGCTTCAACGTTAAGTCCCAGCATTAAATAACTTTCCACTAAACGATAAAGTGCTTCTGGTATATGTGATGTAGTTTGGTAATTATCCACAATAAGCTGGAATCTATTAATAGCAGCTATCGGGTTATTTTTACTGAGATAATAACGACCTACGTCCATTTCCTTACCGGCTAAATGATCATTTACTAAATCAATTTTTAAAGATGCATCAATTGAATATTTTGTTTTAGGGAAAAGTTTTATAACATCTTCAAAACTTTCTTTAGCTAAAAAGGTTCTTGATTGATCAAGCTGTACATTTGAGATTTGCATATAATACGATAATGCCTTTAGGTAATACGCATATGCAATATCTTCATGCATTGGATGAAGCTTAATAAAAGTATCAAGTACATCTACCGCTTCCTCATACTGACATGCTAAGAATAAAGAATAGGCTTGCATTAACTCAGCTTGAGGAGTCATTTTATTACCAGGATCTTGATAAAAAATTCTAGAAAATTCTTCGGCAGCTTTCAAATATTTTTGTTTTTCCAGTAAAACAAGGCCATCATTATATAATTCAGGAGCTGGAACAATTAAATCTTCATCTATCTTCTTGGTTTTACAGCTAGATAAAGCTAAGCAGGTAGTGATTATATAAAATAATAATTTTGCTAATTTCATATAGAGCTTACAAGTTTTTTAAACTTAATTTATACACGAAACATCAAGGATTATACAAGATTATTTTGAAAATTATTATTTAACCTCAGTTCGATATAAGAATTAATAATTCTTATATCGAACTGGCTTTGTTATAAGGAAAAATGCACTCTTGAAGCGGCTGACGCGAGTGCATTTTAACTTTTTTCATCATTCAATATGTGATTTTAATAATTAAAATCACATATTGAATGGAGTGTTATATTTTAACAATCAGGTGGGCAGCCGCTTCAAACCTGATTGTTTCTATATATAACACGAAAGTTCGATGTAACAAGTTATACCATTTCCCATTATTAACTACGCTAATACTACAGTTGTAGTACTAATGTCAAAACGATGTCATCCCAGCGAAAGCTGGGATCTAATAATGTTTAATAGTCTTTTAGGCTATTTTTAGATTCCCGCCTACGCGGGAATGACAACTCCGGGCAGTAACTACAACTGTAGTATTAGCGTAGTTAATAATGGGAAATGGTATTACATCGAATTCAGGTTAGTTATTCAAATTGAATTAAATAGCAAAAAAAGATATTATTCTTGTAAAAACATATTAGTGGAAGAAATTTTTGGTATATACTGCAAAAAATTAAAGATATTTAGAAGAGAAAATTCTATAACGATGTTATTCGAGCTACAGCACATAAGTATCA
Source organism: Candidatus Tisiphia endosymbiont of Ditula angustiorana (assembly GCF_964026425.1). Classification (NCBI taxonomy): domain Bacteria; kingdom Pseudomonadati; phylum Pseudomonadota; class Alphaproteobacteria; order Rickettsiales; family Rickettsiaceae; genus Candidatus Tisiphia; species Candidatus Tisiphia endosymbiont of Ditula angustiorana. Next base: position 769,788 of record NZ_OZ032143.1, on the reverse strand, counting down.
ACTTAAGCAACCTCGATGTCATCCCAGCGTAGGTTGGGATCTAAAAAGAAAAGCCCAAGAAGACTATTGGGCTTTTCTAGACTCCTACTTTCGCAGGGGTGACATCGAAAGTGCAGGAAGTTCTCTAATTGCAAAATAGGGAGTGTTCGTCTAAAAAATAAACAAACAAATTTACAAGTATGCAAAAATTATCATTTCAACAAATTATCTTGACCTTGCAAAATTACTGGCAAGATTATGGTTGTGCAATTTTGCAGCCATATGATGCTCATGTTGGAGCTGGTACTTTTCATCCTGCCACTGTACTACGAAGTCTTGGCAAAAAACCTTGGTTTGTAGCTTATGTTCAGCCATCTAGGCGTCCTAATGATAGTAGATACGCTCAGCATCCCAATAGAATGCAGCATTATTATCAATTCCAAGTTATACTAAAACCATCTCCTGATGATATACAAGAGCTATATTTAAAGAGTCTCGAATGTCTTGGTATAGATTTGCAGAAACATGATATTAGGTTTGTTGAAGATGATTGGGAATCTCCTACTCTTGGGGCAGCTGGACTTGGTTGGGAAGTATGGTGTGATGGTATGGAAGTATCGCAATTTACTTATATGCAACAAATTGGTGGTATTGAATGTTGCCCGGTTGCTGGTGAAATTACCTATGGTTTAGAACGTTTAGCACTTTATATACAAGGGATCGATGAGGTCAAAAGTCTTGACTGGAATGGTCAAACTGGAGAGAAGGCTTTAACATATGGTGAAGTAGATTTTGCCGCTGAAAAACAATTTTCAAAGTTTAATTTAGAATTGGCTGACATAGCAATATTATTTCAGCATTTTATTGATAGTGAAAAACAATGTAATGATTTGATTGCTGCAGATTTACCGTTGCCAGCTTATGATTATTGTATTCAAGCTAGCCATCTTTTTAACCTGTTAAATGCTCGGGGGGTGATTAGCGTAACAGAGAGAGCATCTTACATACTCAGGGTACGAAATTTGGCGAAGCTATGCTGTAATAAGTGGTTAGAATTAGAAGAGAATAAGAGTTAATATGAGTGAGTTATTGTTAGAATTGTTTAGTGAAGAAATACCAGCTTTGATGCAGAAAAATGCAGCGGAAAGCTATAAAACCTTATTTACTACAATCTTGCAAGATAGTAGGATAACAGGGGATGTTCAGGTATTTATTGGACCTAGGCGAATTACCGTATATATTACCAATTTACCGAAATCTATACCGCAAAAAGAAATTACCATAAGAGGGCCAAAAGTTTCAGCTACATCGCAGGCTATAGAAGGGTTTTGTCGCTCAAATAATATTGAGCAAAAAAAATTATCTACACTATTAGTGCAAGGGCAATCATATTATATAATAGTAAAAAATACTAAAGAAACCGATATACGAGTGCTATTGGAAGATATGATTCCTAAAGCAATTAGTAAGTATATTTGGCCAAAATCTATGTATTGGGGGAACTATGATATAAGCTGGATTAGACCTCTTAGGAATATTTTATGTATATTTGATGGAGAAATACTAGCAATTAAATATGGTCATTTGACGGCTAATAATATTACCTTTGGGCATAGATTTATCAGTCCTGAATCGATTACTATAGACAGTTTTTCTGAGTACCAGATTAAGCTGCGGGAAAGTAATGTCATTATTGATCAAGATGGTCGCAAGGAGATAATTAAAAGCCAATTATTAATAATAGCAAAGTCACTTAATTTAGTGATAAAAGAGGATGAGAAATTATTAGAAGAAGTAACAGGATTAGTAGAATTGCCAGTTGTTATGGTGGGTAAAATACCATCTCACTTTTTGAAGTTACCTAGAGAGGTGCTGGTTAGCTCAATGCGCAACCATCAAAAATATTTTAGTACTTTTGATGAGACTGGTAATTTTGCCCCTTATTTTCTTTTCGTCAGTAATATGCCTCATGATAAGGATATTATTGTAGCTGGCAACGAGAAAGTATTATCTGCTAGACTCTCTGATGCCTTGTATTTTTATCAGCAGGATTTATCTAATAGTTTACAATCAAAATTGCCAAAACTTGAAAGGATAACATTTCATGCCAAGCTTGGTAGTGTAAAACAAAAAACTGAAAGGATTGCTGATATTTGTAATTATATCATAGCAAGAAATCAGAATTTACAAATAGCCGCTAGACTTTGTAAAAGTGATCTCACTAGCGAAATGGTTGGAGAATTTCCTGAGCTGCAAGGAATTATGGGATATTATTATGCTAAAGAAGATCGGCTAGGGGAGGAAATCGCAGTAGCAATCAGGGATCATTATAAACCACAAGGTCCATCGGATAGTTTACCAATAGGAGATGCAGCAATATTGGCTATTGCTGATAAATTGGATAGTTTAGTAGGTTTGATATTAATAGGAGAAGAGCCAAGTGGTTCAAGAGACCCTTACTCACTCAGGCGGCAAGCACTAGGTATTATTAGGATAATTTTAGGTAATAGACTGAGTATAAATATTAAGCAATTAGTTGCATATGTAATTGAATTGTACTCAAAAGCTTTACTTGAAGAAAATATAACATCTACAGCTACCCAAGTATGTCATTCCCGCGAGAGCGGGAATCTAGATACCCGTCTATGCAGGGATGACACTAAAAATCGTAAGGGTAACACTAGTTTGTTGCAGATAATTCTAGATTTTTTAGAAGAAAGAGCAAAATATTATTTAAAAAATCACTATGATATATCGTTAATTAATGCTGTGCTTGATTTTGATATTGAAGAAGACCTAGTTGTTAGTGAAATAAAGCTTGCCTCCTTACAGGAGTTTCTGACTAAGGATGATGGTGAGAATTTATTAACTATTTACAAAAGAGCAAACAATATACTAGAAGGTAGTAATATAGAAGGAGAGGTTAACCAAGATGCTTTTATTTCCAAATATGAACAAGAATTATTTTTATCATTAGGAGTTATTTCTCAGCAAATTGATAGTTATATTGTAGAAAAAGATTTTACTAAGACTCTTAGCCTATTACTAGAGATATTAAAACCTGTCAATGAGTTTTTTGATAATGTTATGGTCAAAGACCAAGATCATAACATTGCCAATAATCGTTTATTGTTGCTCAGAATGGTTACGCAATTATTTGATAAATTAGCAAAATTTAGTTTTTTATGATTAGTACAAACGAACTAGATTGGGGTCTTAAACATCATTGTGAGGAGTCGTTTTTCGGTTCAATCGTCATTGCGAGGAGCTACTTTAGTGGCGACGAAGCAATCCAGGAAAGTTATTTGGATTGCTTCGTCGCAGCGAAGCTGCTCCTCGCAATGACGTTTAAGTTAGGCGATAAATATATCTCTCTAATTTTGTGTGAGTTGCCTAGGTACATAGGAAGTGGAGGTAAATTTTGATGACAAAATTACCAACTAAATTGACTTATGCAGCAAGTCTATTAGAGGCTGCCAAATTCATAAAACTTGGTAATGTGGTAGCTTTTCCAACAGAAACAGTATATGGACTTGGTGCAGATGCTAGTAACGAACAAGCTTGTCAAAAGATTTTTAAGATAAAAAAGCGTCCAAGTATAAATCCTCTGATTGTCCACGTGGCAACTATGAGGCAAGCTAAAACTATAGGGGAATTTAATGCAGATGCTCTTAAGTTAAGTAATGTCTTTTGGCCAGGACCTTTATCTATTGTTGTACCATTAAAAAGCGGTGCAAATATAGCGGAGTCAGTATTAGCTGGACTGACGACGGTTGCACTTCGTATACCATCACATAATATTGCTTTAGAGCTAATAAGAAAATCTGGCACGGCTATAGCAGCACCTAGTGCTAACCCATCAGGTTATATTAGTAGCACGGCTTTAGAACATGTAAAAGAACATTTTTCAGATGAGAAAGATGTTTTTATTTTAGGTGATAATTTGAATGATTGTAAGTGTCAGTATGGTATAGAGTCCACCATAGTGGACACTACTACTAATAACCTAACTATTTTGCGAGATGGCTTTATAACGAAGGAAGCATTAGAGGAAGTTCTAGGTAAGAAATTAGATAAAACACCTAGCTTGATGCAAATTAAAGCTCCAGGTATGATGCATAAACACTACTCTCCAAAAGTTAGAATAAGGCTGAATGCAGAGAGTTTAGAAGCTAATGAGGTAGGGCTTAATTTTGCTAATAGTAAGCTTGAGGGCAAATTATCGCTTAACTTAAGTTTAACTGGTGATTTAATTGAAGCAGCTAGTAACCTATTTGCCAACCTTAGAATATTGGACAATTATGCGGAATTAAATGGGCTGGCAATTGCTGTTGCTCCCATACCGGAAGTTGCTATTGGAGTTGCAATCAATGATAGACTTAAAAGGGCGGCAATAAAATGACCTCTATATTTACTAAATTAAAACAGGCATTAATCAATAGCTCGGATAAAATATCTTCGGGCATTGATCAAATATTTTATAAGAAAAAGCTAGATGAGCAAACTTTAAATGAGCTAGAAGAGTTGTTAATATCTTCAGATATAACTCCATCTGTTGCGATAGAACTTGTCAGTAAACTAAGATCTATCAAATTTGACAAAGAAGTGAGTAGCTTGGTAATCAAAGAAAAACTTGCCGATATTATTGGGCAATTATTGATAAAAACTAGTAAGCCTTTTGAATTGTATGATAAAAAGCTTAATGTAATCCTAGTTTGTGGTGTTAATGGTTCAGGTAAAACTACTACGATAGGCAAGCTTGCCGCCATTTATAGTGGGCAAGGTAAAAAAGTGGCTATTGCAGCTTGTGATACATTTAGAGCTGCTGCTGTTAGCCAATTATCTAGTTGGGCTGATAGAAGTGGAGCTATGTTTATTACAGGAGAAGAATCAGCTGATCCTGCTAGTGTTGCTTACACTTCTATGCAATCCTCAATAAAAAACGATGTGGATATATTATTTATTGATACAGCTGGCAGGTTACATAACCAAAAAAATCTGATGGAAGAGCTTGGAAAAATTGTTCGGGTTATCAAGAAGATTGATGATACAGCACCTCACCATAGTATATTGGTAATTGATGCTACTACTGGGCAGAATGTATATAACCAAGTCGAACAATTTTCGGCTATTGCTAACATAAAAGGTCTTATAGTTACTAAATTAGATGGTACAGCAAAAGCTGGCGTAATAGTTGGTGTTGTACAGCAATTCACCTTACCGGTATATTTTATAGGGATAGGAGAGAAAATAGATGATTTAAAATCGTTTGATCCGGTTTTATTTGCCAGTAGTTTAGTAGGAAATTAACTATTAAATATAGACAGGGTAATTTAAAAGTCACAATTAATAGTTGTTATAGATATAAATTCAATCACCATCGATGTCATTCCCACGTAGGCGGGAATCCATAATACTTAATAGTCTTTCAAGCTTATTTTTTTAGATTCCCGCCGTTGCTAAGAATGACATCGAGTGCATATTAAGCACTTTTTCCTTTATCTATACTCGATGAAAATCAACAATTGCGTTGTTGTTGTCCAAGACCTGCGGTGCTCACGTACTAATGTACGCTGTGCTCCTCGGCTTGGACACTCCTAGCACTTGTTGATTTTGATCTTCGTCTACCAACTCTTCATTTACGAGCAGTATATTAGGCTTGTAGTCCTACTTTTAAATTACCCTGAATATAGATGATAAAATAATTGTTGAAAAGTATTAAGTGATACTTTATATTTTGCTATATGAAATATGACCTACTAGACAACAAAAAAAAGCAATTGGATAGAATCAGACCATTAACTCCAGAGTTGGTTAAAAACTTGGAGCAGTGGTTTAAGGTAGAGTTGACTTATACCAGTAATGCTATTGAGGGGAATACTCTATCGCGTTTGGAAACTGCTGTGGTAATTGAAAAAGGCTTAACAGTTGGTGGAAAATCGTTAGTAGAACATCTTGAGGCAAAAAATCATGCACAAGCTTTGGACTTAATCCATGAAATACAGCGAAAGAAAATTTGTGAAATTACTGAAAACGATATTTTATCAATTCATGCTCTTATCCTAAAGGGTATCGATGATCATAATGCTGGATGTTATAGACGAGTAGCAGTACGTATTTCAGGTTCAAGGGTAATAATGCCAAATCCAGTAAAAGTACCAAACTTGATGGCAGATTTTATTGCATGGCTAAAATCATCTAAAGATATGCATCCTGCAGCACTTGCAGGAGAAGCACATTATCGACTAGTAACTATCCATCCTTTTTCAGACGGGAATGGTCGAACTGCACGATTGTTGATGAATTTAATTCTAATAATGGCAGGTTATCCACCGGCTATTATTAGACTACAAGAGAGGTTACCTTATATAACATCTCTAGAAATTGCACAACTTGGTGGTTCAAAAGAAGCCTATGAAAAGATTATCTTTAATGCAGTCAATCGTTCTCTTGATATTTATCTTAAAGCAGCAAACGGTGTAAACTCTTCAGATGTAGTATTATCAGAGAAATTATTAAAAATTGGTGAGCTTGCAAAAGCTGTCAGTGAGACTGTGCCGACAATTCGTTTTTGGACTAAGGAAGGTTTGCTTGAAATTGCTGATGTTACTAAATCACGCTATCAGCTTTACTCACCTGAAATGATTGAACAATGTATAGAAATTCAACGATTAAAGAAACAAAAGCTAACACTGAATGAAATCAAGGATATGCTTGTAACTCGATAATCAAGTTTTTTTCTGAAGGCTACAATTCATGGCAGTTTATGTCATCCCCGCGAAGGCGGGGATCTAGTAATGTTTAATAGTCTTTTGGGCTATTTTTTTAGATTCCCGCCGTTGCTAAGAATGACATCTTCTCGGCTTCTTTTCATGACTTTTAAACTGTACTGAATTATATAACTCAATAAAAACTTGATTATCGAGTGTAAGGTCTAATAATGTTTCTCAAAAATAAGGTGTTTCTATAATGCACGTTGTAACAAAAGAATTATCTATCCAATCACGCTATTACAAAGAAATTTTGTCAATACTGAAACTAAATGGAGGGGTGGCTAGAATTGTTGGGGGGGCTGTTCGGGATGCTATTCTTAATGTTGTCAACTACGACATTGATATAGCAACAAATTTATTACCAAAACAAGTAACAGATATTTTATCAAAAGCCAACATTACGGTTATACCAACTGGCATAAAACATGGTACAGTTACGGCTTTAGTAAAGAATGAAAAATTTGAGATTACTACACTTAGAAAAGATATAAAATGTGATGGTAGGAGTGCAGAAGTTATCTTTACTGATGATTTTATGGAGGATGCTACTAGAAGAGATTTTACTATTAATGCCCTCAGTTATTGCCCATTTGAACATAAAATTTATGATTATTTTGGTGGCATAGATGATTTACGACAATCGAAAGTAATCTTTATAGGACAGGCATTTGAACGAATCCAAGAAGATTTTTTGCGTATTTTACGGTTTTTTCGGTTTTCCTGTTATTATGCTGCACAGCTGGATCTAGATGGGCTAAATGCTTGTATTAAACTGAAAGAAAATCTAAGATTATTATCAAAAGAACGGATAAAATGGGAAATGGATAAATTGATTATCTCAGACAATAGTCCTGATATTTTGCAGCAAATGTTTGATAATGGTATATTGCAGATAATATTGCCAGTTAGCCAGTTTGATAAAAAATATTTGTCAGAAGCAATTAGCTTTGGTTCTCTTGAAACGATGTCATTCCTGCGAAAGCAGGAATCTAAAGAAATAGACAGGAAGGGTGTTTTAGATATTCTAGATCCCTGCTTTCGCAGGGATGACATAATGGTGAGTAGGGATAACATAAAGGGAAGCAGGGATGAACGAAGTAGGGACATATACGATGGAACGATGTCATTCCTGCGAAAGCAGGAATCTAAAGAAATAGACAGGAAGGATGTTTTAAACATTCTAGATCCCTGCTTTCGCAGGGATGACATAATGGTGAGTAGGGATGACATACAGGGAAGCAGGGATGACATCGAGGAAGTTCAAATGCCCCTGTCTCTTGCAATTTACACTAGGTATTCACTCTTATTTTATCACATAAAGAACTTATCACTAAGTGATTTACTGAATTTAAAATTTTCCCGGCAAATCGCCGTAAAAATCACTACTATACTTAAAGTTATTAATAGAGAAATAAACGAATTTGTATTAAGAGAAATTTGGTTGGAAAATGGTGATTATTTGCAGTATATAAGTGTTCTAGTATCATTAGGCAAAGTAGATAGAACGGTAGCCAAGAAATTTCTAGATAGATATAGCTCCATTCCCCGTCCAATATTTCCTATAAAGGGTCATGACTTGCAAAAATTAAATATTCATGGTAAAGCTATTGGCATATTGCTGGACAAATTAAAAAAAGATTGGATAGAAAGTGATTTTACGTTTAATAAGAATCAATTACTTAAATTATTACTCGATAATCAAGTTTTTGATTGAGTTATATAATTCAGGGCATTTTAAAAGTCATGAAAAGAAGCTGAGAAGATGTCATTCTTAGCAACGGCGGGAATCTAAGCAATAGACCGAAAGGGTGCTTTAAACATTTTAGACCCCTGCTTTCGCAGGGGTGACATAAACTGCCATGAATTGTAGCCTTCAGAAAAAAACTTGATTATCGAGTATTAGAAAATTATTAGAAAATGACGATGAAAATGAAAATTACTATTAGTGCTAGCATTTTTATTGCTATGATGATGATATTGTTTAATTATGCAGCTTTTGCCAGTATAGATAAAATGAAAATTAGATATCTTTCGAAACTCGCTTATGCTGAGGAATTTAAAGAAGCCACTTCACTGCGAACCGTAGCGTACTTAGATGTACGTGAGGAGCAGAGTACCGGTAGCACGAATAAATTACCAGCAGAAGTAGAGTTTCGAAAGATATCTATTGTTACTAGTATAACTCCGCTAGCAGCTATTATAGCTATGCTAGTTAAAGATCAAGCAAGGATTGTAGCTATTGCCAATAATGATGATTGCCCGCACCATTATAATTTAAAACCTAGTGACCTTAAAAAAGTCAAAGATGCAGATATTGTATTTTATATAGATGAGCAATTTGATGGTTTTGCTGGGAAGCTAATGAATGGTCATAGTAAAAATGTTATTAAAATTAGTAATTTTACGGGGCTGAAAATTATTAGTAATGACTCATATAGTAATTGGCATATTTGGCTTGATTTAGATAATGTAAAAGTAGCATTAGAACAATTATCTAAGATATTAGCGGAACGATTTCCTGAGATTAGTTCAGATATTTACCAAAATCTTGATAAGGCAAAAAAACAAATAGAGAGACTTACGAAAATCAAAAATGAAAAATTAGGACCTTTGACAGATGTTATTTTACTTAGTGATAGTCTAGAATATTTTTTTGATAATAGCCAAAAAAGCGTTGCAAAATTATATAATTCTGATCAAAAAAGCCTTAAATATATCAGTAATCTTGAGCATTTATTAGCTATGTCCAATAGTAAATGTGTATTATTAAGTCTCGAGCAAGATGTTCGAATTTATAAAAATTTTAAAGCAGAGATAGTAGAAGTTGAAAGCGAGAATTGGAGAATAACTGACATTAACGATGATTTATACTATAATCAATATTTAAAAATAATTAACCAAGTAGCTAAATGTTTAAATTACTAAATCCTTATTTTTTTAGTAAGTTAATACAAACCATGATACCATTATTGCTAGTTTCCATGTTGATATTAATGGGGCTGGGGTTATACCAAGCTTTGATAGTCTCACCACAAGATTACCAGCAAGGTGAGATGGTCAGGATTATGTATGTTCATGTGCCAGCTTCTTGGATGGCACTAGGGATTTATACATTTATGGCTATTTGTAGCTTGTGTAATCTAGTGTGGAAGACTAAAATGTCTTTCTTAATGGCGGTGGCCAGTAGTCCTATTGGTGCAGTTTTTTGCCTGATTAGTATGGTTACAGGTTCGTTATGGGGAAAGCCTATTTGGGGAACTTGGTGGGTTTGGGATGCTAGACTTACCTCAATGTTAGTATTATTCTTACTATATTTAAGTTATATAGTAGTTGTTAATAGTGGTGATAATATAAGGCGTGCTGAAAGACCAGCTTCAGTGATTGCCTTGATTGGTTTTATCAATATCCCTATAGTAAAATTTTCGGTAAATATTTGGTATAGTTTACACCAGCCAGCAAGTGTTTTACGGTTAGGTAGTCCGACAATTCATAATTCTATGTTATTGCCCTTAGTGCTAATGTTTATAAGTAGTATACTATATTTTCTATTAGTTTTAGGTTTGAGATCTTGTGTTTTAATAGCCAAATTCAAGGAATATGATAATTCATGACTTATGTTGTTACCGATGAGTGCATAAAATGTAAATATACCGATTGTGTAGAAGTATGTCCTGTCGATTGTTTCTATGAAGGGGAGTTAATGTTGGTGATTAATCCCGATGAATGTATTGATTGTGGAGTGTGCGAGCTTGAGTGTCCGGTTAAAGCTATTAAGCTGGATTCAGAACAGCTGATTGATTGGATAGAGAGAGCTAAATTTTTCTCAAGTATTTGGCCGAATATTACTATTAAAAAACCAGCTCTACCGGATGCAGATAAATATCAAGACGAGGAAAATAAGTTTGAAAAATATATGGGAGGGATCTAATTTGTTATGGATTATTTAATTAATTCGATGTAAGACATTGGTTTAACAACCCCGATGTCACCCTTACTATTACCCACAAAATAACAATGGTGAAAAAGAAGTAAAAATAATATACTGATTTGCAATTAAAATATTACATTGTAAAGGTATAGTATGAGTCAAGAAATAATAAATAATTATTTGACCGAGGAATTTAGTGGAGCTATTTTGGGTGATAAAAGGCTGACAAATAGGTTAATAAAGATAGCTGATAATTTTGCAAATATACCTGAAAGCTCAATTAATCAAGCATGTGGAAATTGGGCAGAAACAAAAGCAGCATATCGTTTTTTTAAAAACGATAATGTTAAGGAATCAAAAATATTAGAAGCCCATATTGCTAAAGCAGTAGAAAGAATCAAAGAGCATGATAAAGTTCTTGTTATACAAGATACTAGTTATATCACATATACTAGTCATAAAAAAACTACTGGATTGGGTGTGTTATCAAGAAAAGAGGGAAAGAATGTTAAAAATATTGAATGTAAAGGTCTGATAATGCATACTGCCTTTGCGGTTGCTACCAATGGATTAGCACTTGGGTTGTTGGATCAAAAGATTCACAATAGACCAGCAGTGCCTGAAGAAATACAACAGTTAAAAAAAACTAGTCATGGTAATGCGGTACATATTAAAGATAAAGAAAGTATGAAGTGGCTTAATGCATTACAGAACACTATTAATGCAACGAATAATAGTAATACCCAAATTATAAACTGTTTGTGATAGAGAAGCTGATATATATGATTTTTTTGAATTGGCACAAGCTCAGAAATCTAAAGTTTTAGTTAGAGCTGCACAGGATAGAGAAATAAATAAAAAGTCAAAATATTCCAAAAAAGATAGACAATATTTGTGGAAGGTAGTATCGGGTTTCCAGTGTGCTGGAGAAATAGCAGTTAAAGATACTAGTCAAGAAAATAAAGCTAATAGGATTAGACATTTGGAAGTTAGATTTGGAAAATTTATAATGAATCCTCCTGTAAACAATGTAAGACATAAAACAGAAACATTGCCAAATTTACCAGTATATGCCATCAATGTTATTGAGCGTCGTCCCCCTAGTGGAACAACACCATTAGAATGGATGTTACTAACCAATATAGTTATCAATAATTTTGAAGAAGCTATAGAGAAAGTAAGATGGTATTGTTTAAGATGGAGAATTGAAATTTTTCATAAAATTTTAAAATCTGGATTTAGGGTTGAACAATGTAGACTTGCAACAGGAGAAAGATTAATAAAATACTTGACAATCATGAGCATAATTGCTTGGAGAATTTTTTTTATTACTTTAATTGGCAGAACTAATCCTAATCTACCATGTAGTGTAATATTAGCTGAAGAAGAATGGCGAGTTTTGTATGTAAAGATACACAAAGCAGCTCCCCCTAATAATACAATTCCTACAATAAAAAATGCTATAATATGGGTTGCTAAATTGGGTGGGTATTTAGCAAGAAAAAATGATCTAGAGCCTGGTCCTATTGTATTGTGGAGAGGATGGCAACGGTTATTTGATCTAGTTCAAGGTTATCAATTAGCTAACTCTAATATTTGTGGGTAATAGTAAGGATGTCACCCCTGCGTAGGCAGGGGTCTAAAAAAGTAGCCAAGAGAACTATTTAGACTTTTCTAGACCCCTGCTTTCGCAGGGGTGACATCGGGGGAATCAGGGAATCTAGAATGCCTGAAACACTCTTCCTGTCTGCTTCTTTAGATTCCGCTACTTTCGCAGAATGACATCGTTTTATCGTATTTTGAATCAATTAATTATAGTTTTTTGTTACGCTGTCCATAAATTAAAAACTCCTGATTGCCTTTTGCCCCTAAAATAGGGCTGGGTATTATCCCGTATATATTAAAGTTATGGTTTGATTCTAGCCATTGTTGAATATGGTTACATACTCTTTGGTGTAAGAGTTGGCTTCTGACAATTCCACCACTCCCGACTTCATCCTTTGCTACTTCGAATTGTGGTTTAATTAGGGCAACTAGACTACAATTATCTTTTGCTAGGCCAAATGAAGTGGGTAATATAGTGGTAAGACTAATGAAGCTGGCATCACAAACGATAAGGTCTAGTGGTAAGCTAATTTGCTCAACTGTCAGATAGCGGGCGTTAGTTCTTTCAATTACTGAAATTTTAGGATTATTACGCAATTTATAATGTAGTTCACCATATCCTACATCTACTGCAAAAATCTTTTTGGCATTTCTACGGAGTAAAACCTCAGTAAAACCACCAGTGCTAGAGCCTATATCTAGACAAACTAAATCTTGTGGATCAATATTGAAATGGTCTAGAGCAGCAATTAATTTTAATGCACCTCGTGATACATAATCATGTACTGGGTGTTTTATAATAATATCAGGAGTATCAGCCAATATTCCTGTACCTGGTTTGGTATTTTGGTACTGGTTGATATATACTTTGCCTTGCACTATTAAGCTTCGTGCTATGTTAATATTATCAACTAATTTGGATTCTACTAGATACTGGTCAAGTCTTATTTTTTTCATAAATCTTCATAGTAACTTAAACCTGAGTTCGATGTAACAGGCTTGATGTCATCAACTAGGGCTAAATTAATTTCTGTTGAATCAAATTTATAGAGTCCTTAATACCAAAAAGTTTAATAAAAGACCCAAGCCTTGGTCCTTCAGTTTGCCCAAGTAATATTTGATATAATTCTTTAAAATAATCTCTTAAATTATTATAACCATGCTTATTACCAATATCATAAATTTTTTCTTGGATTTGTTCGGAAGTAATATCTCCCGGCAAAACATCTAACATAGAGATAATGTCTTGTAAGATAATTTTCTGCTGATCATTAGGAATTAAATAGCACTTATTAGCTTTAATAAAGTCATTATAATAACGAGTGGCAAAATCGGTTAAATGATCAAGGTACGGGGCATTTTGTTTCGTTGCACTCGGGGCGTACTTACTGATAAATCCCCAAAGTACCGATTTATCTTCAGGATTGCAAACCGATGCGAGGTTTAGCAATAAGCTAAAACTAATGCCAAAAGTTCCGATATTAGGCACATTCCCATGATGAATATGATGTACTGGATTTGCGAAACGCTTTACTTGATCTAGTTCTAAATGATATTTTTTATTGAAGGTAATATATTCATCAACATTTTTAGGTATCACATCAAAATGTAAACGTTTGGCTCTTGTTGGATTTTGGTACATAAATAACGACATACTTTCCACCGGTGCATATTGCAGCCATTGATCAACAGTAATGCCATTGCCTGTAGATTTAGAGATTTTCTCTCCGCTTTCATTAAGAAATAATTCATAAAAAAATTGTACTGGTGGGATTCCCTCTAAGATTCGACAAATCCCAGAATATAAGCCAGCATTAGGCATATGCTCCTTGCCATACATTTCATAGTTAACTTGCAAGCCAGCCCAGCGCATACCAAAATCGGGTTTCCATTGCAGTTTACAATGTCCCTTTGTCACAGGAACTTCCACAAACTTCCCTTCATCGTCTTTATAGGTAATAGTAGCGGCTAAGCGATCGATCTTTGCAATAGGTACTTGTAGTACAATACCGGTTTTTGGACAAATTGGCATGAAAGGTGAGTAGGTGGCTTTTCTTTCCTCTCTAAAGCTTGGTAACATTAGAGCCATTATTTCATCATATTTGTCTATGACTTTAAGCATCATCTGATCAAATAAACCGGATTTATAACATTCTGTACTACTAAAAAATTCATATTTAAAGCCAAACCTATCTAAAAATGAGCAAAGCTTAGCGTTCATATAATGTCCATAACTTTCACATTCACCAAAAGGATCGGGAATAGATGTTAAAGGCTTACCAATATGTGATGCCACCATATTAGGATTTGGGATATTATTTGGGACTTTACGCAAACCATCCATATCATCAGAAAAACAGATAATCTTAGTTGGGATATTGGATAGTTGTTTAAATGCTTCTTGCACCATTATAGATCTAGCAACTTCTGCAAATGTACCTATATGTGGTATCCCTGACGGTCCATAACCAGTTTCAAATAATACATAACCTTTAGCTGGAGTTTTGTTACCCAGTTGATCTAATATTTTTTTTGCTTCTAAAAAAGGCCAAGCGTTTGATTTAACGGCATTTTCTAAAATTTCTAATTCTGACATCTATATATTCCATGTAGTTTGATTATACCCACTGAGATTATACGTATACTTGGTTTTCTGTAAACTTATAAATTATCTCTTGAGTTTTTGGTAATATTCCTAGACAATAGCGAGTTAAAAAAATAATATTTACTTATGCTAATTTCTTCTATTGTACATTTTTTTCACAAAGATAGTTTTAGAGTTTTACATATAACTCTAGTTTGTACGTGCATTTTTGCCTTATCTTTGGCTTATTTTGTCGAATATATATTACATTTTTCACCTTGCCCTTTGTGTATTTATCAAAGATTCCCATATTTATTTATAATCAAGATTTCAGTTGTAGCGATTCTTATCAAGAAAATAAGCAAATATACTTTATTTTTTATCGTTCTAAACTTATTAGGTGCTTGCATATTAGCAGGCTATCATAGTGGAGTGGAAAGAGGGATATTTGAACCAAGTAGTCTTTGTTCAACTTTAATCCATATTCCAAAGCACTTATCCATCCAAGATATTAAAGAAATATTTTATAGCCAACCTATTGCGACTTGCACAAAACCAGCAGTTAAATTATTTGGTATATCTATGACAGAATGGAATTTACTACTAAACCTATCTTTATTATTTGCCGTCCTCTTTATTTGGTTTTATCCTAATCCTACAGTTGTAGTTACTACACAGAGCTGTCATTCCCGCGTAGGCAGGAATCTATAATATTTAATAGCCCTTGCAGGCTATTTTTTGGATTTCCGCCTACGCGGGAATGACAGCGTTTTGACGTTAGTACTACAACTGTAGTACTAATCCCAAATCCGAAAATTAATACTAATATAGAGGAAATTTGACTAGCACTAAGTATAAATCTTAAAAAATATAATAATTCTTCAAATATACTCGATGAAAATCAAGAATTACGTTGTCGTCTTCAGGGATCTTCGGTGCTCACGTACTAAATGTACGCTCCGCTCCTCGACCCTTCGACTCCTAGCACTTCATAATTTTGATCTTCGTCTATCAACTCTTCATTTACGAGTAGTATATTTTACATACTTGGATCAAAAAGAAAATTAAATTCTTTCCAGCTATTGTAACGCTGAGGGTCTAGATTATTAATAGGACTTGCTTGCCATACTGCCCTCATTGCACTGTTAGATAGAGCGTCACAAGCTATTTTTGTTATATTTGGGCATATTGTTTCTTTGACTTTTACTTCTTTGACACTGCCATCTTGATTTAAAGCTATATACAAAGTTACCCGTAGCTGCTCAAGGTTTTGTATCCCAATAGGTTTGTTCCATACTCTCTCTATTTGTTGTTTAATTAAAGATATTTCACTGATGGAAAGAGGCAATGTGTTATCGTAAGGACCTTTTGATTCTTGGGTTTCTTTATTTTCTTTGGATATAGCTTGTTTATTTGATTTTGCACTCGACCCTTCAGATGATTGTTCTAAATTTTTAATCAAAGAATCTAAGTCACTTTTATTAGGAATTTTCTTTTTTTTCTCGAGTGCCTTCTTTGTGTCTACAGGTTTTTTTTCTTCTGCAGGCTTCTTCTCTTCTATAGGCTTTGTTTCTACAGGCTTTGTATCTATAACCTTCTTTTCTTCGATAGGAAGCTTGTCTTCAAGAGGCTTCTTCTCTTCTATAGGTTTTTTATCTATAACCTTCTCTTCCTTGATAGGAAGCTTGTCTTCTAGAGGTTTCTTTTCTTCTAGAAGTTTTTCTAGAGGCTTCTCTAAAGGTTTCTTCTCTTCTGTATCATCAGGTTTGCTTTGTTCTACTTTTTTTGTATCTTGATTTTCTATAGCTTTTTCAGACTGTTTTATTTTATTGGGTACATTAGATTTACTATTAATTGGTAACATTTCAAAAACTATTACTTGTTCTTCAGGAGGTTTTTTAAACAATGATGGAAGACCAAATAAGAAGAAATATATTATTAGTAAATGAAGTACTACGGAGCAAATAAAAGAAATAGAAAAAAAATTATTATTTTTCATTATATTTAATATTTGAAACTAGTGCTACCTTAGAAAAGCCTGCTGCATGGATTTCAGATACAACGCTAACTACCTCGCCATATGGCACATTTTTGTCACCTCTTACAAAAATTCTAATATCTTTTTTTTCTTTTGTAATATTAGTTAGCTTAGTAGCTAAATTTTGTCTCTCTATTTTAGATTCCAATAAATATAATTCTCCTTTGTTGTTAATACTAATCACTAACGGTTCATCTTGCCCTGACAGTGGGCTAGAAGTTGTTTCTGGTAAATCAACATTAATACCGGATACTAGCATTGGAGAGGTTATCATAAAGATGATCAATAGCACTAACATGACGTCAACGAGTGGTGTAACATTGATCTCACTGACTAAATTACGTCTAAATCTTTGATTGTTTGAATTTGGTAATTGTATAGCCATTACATTTTCCCTTCATCTATGGCTCTTGATAGTATAGAACTAAGCTCATTAATGAAATCATCAATTTTGTTATTAATCTTAATTATTTGTGAAGAAAGGTAGTTATAAAAAATCACCGCCGGAATTGCCGCAAATAGACCTATTGCCGTTGCAAGTAGAGCTTCTGCAATGCCAGGAGCTACGATAGCAAGTGAGGTATTTTTTGATGCTGCAATAGATTGAAAACTATGCATAATCCCCCAAACAGTACCAAATAACCCTATAAATGGTGTACTAGAAGCAACAGTTGCCAAAAAACCTAAATTTTGCTCTAATCTTTCAAGTTCACGATTCCTTATCAAGTACATAGATTGTATTATTCGCTCTTTATGGCTAATTTTAAGTGCATCAGTGAGGTTGTTAGGATTTTGGCGTTTACATTCGTTCATAGCTGCTACAAAAACTGCGGCAAGAGGATTATTCATTGTTCTTTTAATAGTTTCATATAACTGATCTAAAACTGCTCCAGACCAAAAAATAGCTTCAAAAGTTGCAATTTTCTTTCTTATTTGAACTAAATGAACTATCTTATCTATAATTATTGTCCATGCCCAAATTGAAGCAATTACCAAAATTATCATAACAGATTTTCCTATAATATCAGTGGATGATATCATAGAGAAAATTGATGAACCACTTTGTGCTGTAATTTCTACAACATCATTAATATTGTTATGTGTACTCATTGGATGTAACTAACCTTCATTGTCTAAATATTGTTTTTGTATATATTTGAATGTGTCTTCAAATTAGCTTCGTGAATAACCTGAATTCGGTATAACATTACTTTGACATCAACCCTCACTGGGATAAGTCTAGCTTTCAAATTGCCTTGGTCACAATGATGGTACCTCTGGCCGGACTTGAACCAGCACGCCTTTTGAGCTGTAGATTTTGAGTCTACCGTGTCTACCATTCCACCACAGAGGCATTAAATCCCTAAAAATTAGATCATATTTTTTTAAGTTTTGTAGACAAAATAGCAATATCTTTGTATCATGTAAACAACTAAATTACCTGAGCTTATCAGGGTAATTTAAAAATTGCAACTAATAGTTGGTATTTACCTCAGAATAATTTAAAAATTAGGCTGTAGGGCTTGTAAAGTAAGGGATACAGCTTTCAATATACCCTCGATAATTCGATGTCATTTCCGCGTAGGCATTGTCCACGTGGATCAAAAAGCCAACGTAAGTAATGGTACTTACAGGATCAAAAATGATGTCATTCTTAGCAACGGCGGGAATCCGTATTCTTAATAGCCTTTCAGGCTGAATAATAAATATTAATCTAGGAAACTAAATTATAAATTTTTCTCTCTAACCTGAATTCGATGTAATACCATTTCCCATTATTAACTACGCTAATACTACAGTTGTAGTTACTGCCCGGAGTTGTCATTCCCGCGTAGGCGGGAATCTAAAAAAATAAGCCTGAAAGACTATTAAACATTATTAGATCTCAGCTTTCGCTGGGATGACATCGTTTTGACATTAGTACTACAACTGTAGTATTAGTGTAGTTAATAATGGGAAATGGTATAACTTGTTACATCGAACTTTCGTGTTATATATAGAAACAATCAGGTTTGAAGCGGCTGCCCACCTGATTGTTAAAATATAACACTCCATTCAATATGTGATTTTAATTATTAAAATCACATATTGAATGATGGAAAAAGTTAAAATGCACTCGCGTCAGCCGTTTCAAGAGTGCATTTTTCCTATAATAAAGCCAGTTCGATATAAGAATTATTAATTCTTATATCGAACTGAGGTTCTCTAATCTTTTCTTTGCTTTTATAAGCGTTTCATGATAATTTAAATAAATATTTCACAATTTTCTTCTTGAAAAGAAAAGGTATGAAGCTTATACTATTATAGTATAAATAATAACATGATTCATGGGGTTTCTTATGATTGATTACACCAAGACTTTTACTGCTACTCAGAAAACATATGATGTTGGACTGAGAGAATACATGCTGAAAGTCTATAATTATATGGCTTTAGCTCTTGTGCTAACTGGAGTAATGGCTTTTGCTACTATATCATTTGAGCCATTAACTAGGCTTTTATTTCAAGTTGAAGCAAATGGACAGTTCATGGGCTATACCGGTTTGGGAACGTTGGTAATGATTTCTCCTGTGGGAATTGCTTTGTACTTTTTTATGGGATTTGGCAGGATGAGTCTAGATACTACTAAAGTATTGTTTTGGGTTTATGCTGCTTTAACTGGTATGTCTTTGGCATCCCTCGGGTTTATCTATACAGGAGAGTCAATTGCTCGAACTTTCTTTATTTGTTCATCTGTTTTTGGTGCAATGAGTCTTTATGGGTATAGTACCAATAGGGATTTGACATCAATGGGTTCATTTCTTATCATGGGATTATTTGGTCTTATCATTGTATCGCTAGTCAACATGTTTTTGCAAAGCTCAGCTATATATTTTGCAACGTCTCTCATTGGGGTTGGTATATTTATGGGTATTATTGCATGGGATACTCAAAAAATTAAGTCTATGTATTTTATGTCTGGAGGTGGAGAGTTAGGACAAAAAATGTCTATAATGGCTGCTTTTAATTTGTATTTAGACTTTATTAATTTGTTCTTACATCTTCTAAGATTCTTTGGTAGTAGAAGAAACTAGTACTACAGTTGTAGTTACTACACAGAGCTGTCATTCCCGCGAAGGCACACTGGTATTTGGTTTAAGTTGGCGACACGTCACATCCTAGACAAGTGAGAGCCTTCGGTGCGAACGCTCGAGTCAGAATTCTCGAAACTTCAAATTGTCGTAAGGCTGATTTGTAAATTTTACTTAACCTCAATTTGATGTAAGACATCGGTTTAATAGCCTAGGATGTCACCCCTGCAAAGGTAGTGGTCTAAAAAAATAGCATAGAGAGCTATGTTATATAGTTTTAGATCCCTGCCTACGCAGGGATGACATAAAGGAAAGCAGGGATGACATGTACGATGAAACGATGTCATTCCTGCGAAAGCAGGAATCTAAAGAAATAGACAGGAAGGGTGCTTTAGATATTCTATATCCCTGCTTACGCGGGAATGACATAATGGCGAGTAGGGTGGCATAATGGCGGCGGCAGGGGTGAAATTACCCATAATGGCGATGATTACTTAAGCCTACTATTAATTTATTACATCGATACTTGAGGTTATTTACGATAATTTACGCTAACTACCTTACCTTACGCATGGCAAAAAGTCATAGAGAAAATAGCCTAGAGTCATTGCGAGGAGTCACTTTGGTGGCGACGAAACCCCAATTCGGGATAAGAATTAGTTAATTCTTATCCCGAATTCGCGTGACGAAGCAATCCAATAAATGTGGATTGCCACAACCACTACGTGGTTTCGCAATGACGTTTGATGTTCTTAATAATTACTTATTTCAACTCCAAAGTGTGACTTTTTAATTACCCTGTAGGTGGGGGTGATATCGAAGGTACGGTAATGTTATATTATATCTCTTTCGAAACTCTACTTCTGCTGGTAATTTATTCGTGCTACCGGTACTCTGCTCCTCATGTACATCTCAGTACGCTGCGGCTTCTGCGTTCCGTGGCTTCTTTAAATTCCTCAGCATAAGCGAATTTCGAAAGAGATCTATTGAATTCAGGATATTCTAGTAAAACTAGTTGTTATCGTATAGTTTTTGTTAGGGCCTAAAACTTTATAACTCAGTTCAAAAGAATTCTTATTCAAGAATGTGTAATTAGCTTGGTAAATATCCAAGTTGCACTGATGTGTACCTTCAGCCTGAAAAGGAGTATTAGAGATAAAATGTAATTGGTAAAATAAACTATTGTTATTTTCATTAAAAAAATATTTAACAATTTTGTTTTGCTCTAGAGAGTATAGATACTCCTTAAAAGCTTTCACCTTATTGGTATTACCATAATATTCAACATCAAGCTCCTCTCTGTATAATATACGTGAATGAGGTGAGTATATATGTTCTTTATCTTCTATAAAGTAAGCGATTCCTTTAGCTGTACCATAATTGCCTAAAATTCTCGTAATAGCATATGTTCCAACTAGGTTGTGAAATATACTAAAGTGATCCTCCGAATTGGCTCTTGCAAATACTTGCGGGGTATTCGCGTACTCATGCACTTCATGTACGCCTAGTCTGCTCACCCCTTGTTTATTGTTCCCATTCATAGGATCATTTAAGTCTATTCTTTTTATTAAATCATTTGAGTACATTTCAATCTAGCAATAGCATTTTCTTTACCAATTATGGCGATAATTTCAAAAATACTTGGAGAAGCAGTCATGCCTGTTATTAGAGATCTAATGGATTGCATGAGATCTGCAAGTTTAATATTATTATTCTTGGCTATTTCTTTAAATTTTATTTGAATTGAGTCTTTATCACAATTTTGTAAATTTTCTAATTCCTCAATAACTTGGTTAAGTAAATTTTTATCACAATTTTTGATTATCTCTTTGGCTTCCTCAGAGTAGATAATAGGAACGTTAATCAAGTAAATCTTGGCTAGTTCAGCTAATTCGACTAAATTTGTGCTTCTTATTTTCAAGTTTGGCATTGCTTGCTTAATATATTCCGTTTCTTCCGTGGTAATTTTATAAGTTTTTTGCAAACTCTTACAAATCATTTTTGTTAATAGCGTAGCATCAAGCTGACGTAGATAATGAGCGTTTAAATTATCCATTTTGGCAAAATCAAGACGAGAAGGCGATTTGCCAAGTCCTTCAAGGCCAAACCATTCTATAGCTTGTTGTCTTGAAATAATCTCATCATCTTTGTGACTCCATCCTAACCTTAGTAAATAATTACACAAGCTCTCGGGTAAATATCCCATATCTTGGTATGCTTTTATTCCAAGAGCTCCATGTCTTTTAGATAATTTTGCCCCGTCATCACCATGTATTAACGGTATATGTACCATATGTGGTACATACCAACCAAAGGCTTGATAAAGTAGGATTTGACGAGCAGCGTTAGTTAAATGGTCATCCCCCCTGATAATATGGGTAATCTGCATATCGTGGTCGTCCACTACTACCGCCAACATATAGGTGCTACTTCCATCGCTACGTAACAGCACCATATCATCTAGGTGGGAGTTTTCAATAGTAACATCCCCTTGTAAAGCATCATGGATAGTTGTATAGCCAGTTCTTGGAGCTTTCAGTCTAATCACTGCTTTTGTGGATTGGTAACCTTTCGGAAAGTTAGCAGGATCAACATCTCGCCAAGGGCTTTGAAATAAAAAATGTTGTTTATTAGCTATAGCATTATCTCGTTGCCGATCTATTTCTTCTTGAGGCGTAAAACAATAATAAGCTTTTCCTTCATCTAGCAATTTCAGAGCTGCTTTTTTGTATAAATCATTTCTTTTAGACTGAAAAACCACTTCACCGTCCCAGTCTAAACTAAGCCATTTCAAACCGGAAAATATAGCATCTACTGCATCTTCGGTTGATCTTGTTTTATCAGTATCCTCAATTCGAAGTAAAAATTTGCCATTATGGTGTTTGGCAAATAAATAATTAAACAATGCTGTCCTTGCCCCACCAATATGCAAGAAGCCAGTAGGGGAGGGGGCGAATCTGGTAATTATAGTCATAGTATTTCCTTTAAAGTCAATTCGCGTAATTCAGGGCGAGTTCTGCAAGAGGTCTAGTTAAATAAGCAAAATAATTTACCTCTATATCATCACTCAACTGCCAACTTCTATTGACGATATTATAGGTTAAGCCCTTAAGCTCTTTAAGCTCTATGTTATTTTTACTAAACATAGAATAAATTTCAGATGGTTTAAGAAATTTACTATGGTCATGGGTTTTTTTTGGTATCCAACTAAGCACGTATTCTGCCATCAAAATAGCTAACATATAAGCTTTTACAGTACGGTTAATTGTTGAAATTATAATCATGCCATTTGGTTTTACTAAACTAGCAAGGTTTTTTACAAAATCACTAGGATTGTCTATATGTTCTATGACTTCTAAGCATAGTACCACATCATACTGTTTGCTATTTGAGTATACTAATTCCTCAGCAGTCGATTTAAAATATTGTATATTCAAATTTTCTTCTTCAGCATGCTTCATCGCAATATCTATATTACTTTGTAGTGCATCTATGCCAGTGACTGTGCCATTTAGTTTACAGAGAGCAGAGGTAATTAATCCCCCGCCACATCCTACGTCTAAAATATCTAATTTTGAAGGTAGTACTACATCATCATCTATATTAAAATGATATTTTATCTTATCTATTATGTAACCAAGACGAATAGGATTTATTTGATGAAGAATTTTAAACTCTCCATCTTCCTGCCACCACCCGCTAGAAATTTTACTAAACTTTTCTAGTTCTATTTGATTAATAGAAGATTTTGTAGACATATTTCTTCACTGGTTATAGAATCCATTCCTAATATACCACAAAAATCATGAAGCACTAAGTGCTATTCTCAAATTATCTACCAAAAATCGTATAAAATGACTATAATAATATTAACTATAATTCTAATCAGTCTAATTTTTGCTCCTCTTGGTTGTATAAGCTTATGGAAAAAATATATTTATTTTGGTGATGGTCTTTCGCACGCAAGTTTACTTGCTGGAAGTATTAGTATCCTTGCCCATTTGCCTGTTGTTTATTCAGGACTAGTTGTTGCCGTTATATTTGCTATCTTGGTGTTTACGTTAAAACATAGGTCAGGTGGTAGTAGCGTGGTAATGTTAATATCAAGTTTTATGTTATCTTTAGCCTTAATAGTAGGTTATATGTACCCACTACAGATTAAGATCACTAACCTATTATTTGGCGATATTTTATCTGCCTGTTTAAATGATATATTAACCTTATCAATTATACTTATATTCGTTATTTCTTTCGTTTGGTATTTCTATAGTCAGATTATTCTAATTGTCATTAATAGAGATATTGCACAAATTAAGGGGGTGAAAGTAAGAACGATTGAATTGGCATTTTTGTTACTGTTATCTTTATCAGTATTCTCGACTATTAAGATTGTTGGGGCATTACTTGTTACTAGTATTTTGCTGATTCCAGCCATGACCGCTAGGATGATTTCTAGTAATCCAGCACAAATGATTATCAATTCAGTTATCGTAGCTTTAATTGTAGACTTCCTTGGCTTAGTAGTATCATTATATCTTGACATACCAATTACCCCAATAATTACGGTAATAAACACCATAGTTTATTGTTTATTCTATATAATTTCACGGGCAAATAAAACAGGATTTTTTAGATTATAAAAAATTAAGATCATTAAATTTGGTATTTTCGAACCTAGAATTAAAAGACGGAAAGCTAGACTTTATGCTACGTCCACCGTTTTATATGTTCACAAAATGTACTAAAATCGGAGAATGGCTGGGGCGGATGGATTCGAACCACCGAATGACGATACCAAAAACCGTTGCCTTACCACTTGGCCACGCCCCATTATTAATACTAGTGTATACACAGAGCTTATAACAACAAACATTTCCTGAGTCAAATATTCTTTTTAATTTGACTATTCTTAATATGATCTTTATTGGTATTGTAGACACAAAATTAGCTTTTTGAATAGGCTAAAAGAATAATTTTTACAAAAAATAATAACATCTTTTCTAATATGTGTTAGAATCCGATATAGGTAAGCAATTATTTAAAGTTAATGGATAAGGTATTAAGTTCTGTTCAAGAATATATTAAGTCTGGGGAATATTTTGTTGATGCTAAAAGATGGTATAATTTTGAATATGTATATCCACTTGTACACAGAACATTTTTGTTGATATTTAGTGTAGTTCTATTTGTATTATTTCTAAGTGTGGTGATTAATTTTGAGACTTTATTACTAGTAAAGCGTCAGGTGAGATACGCAATTAGTGCTAAATCCCTTAAAAGTGCAACAATAACTAACGCTAATCATATTAAGCATGATGCAATTAATTCTATTGCAGATATTATGATTAGAAATTACGTTATACATAGGGAATCATACGACTATGATTTACTTCGTCCTCAGTATATATTTATGCAGAATAATTCTACGCGTATAATATTTAGACAATTTGCCAATTTTATGAATATTGACAATCCATTGTCTCCAGTTATGCGTTACCAAAAGTCCTTAAAGCGTTCTGTTAATATATTATCAGTGGTTTATCATAAAAATAATAAGGCTGAAGTTACATTTACATCTTTGGCAAAAAACGCTTCTAATGATATTTTAGAAAATATGGTGTGGCAAGCTACAATAAATTTTGAAATAGATGCAATTAATATACATCTACCGTCTAACTCAAGATTTAATTTTGCTGTTACTGGTTACAAACTTAAGTTAATAGAAGATAAAAGTAAAAAAATAAGATGAAGCAACTAATAATATTTTTTGTAGTAGTATTTTTTGTAAATACTGCGTTAGCCGTTAGGGAATCTAGACCAATGCCGATTGATAGTAGAATCAGGGTGATGGTTTATAGTCCTGATGATGTATTTAAGTTTACTGGATATTATGGTTATCAGGCTAGTATAGAGCTAGCAAAAGATGAAGAAATAGTTAGTATTTCCATGGGAGATACCACTTCTTGGCAAATAGTACCAGCGGGTTATAGGATCTTCATTAAACCGATGGAACAAGATGCTACAACTAACATGACGCTTATTACTAATAAGCGAACTTACTTTTTTGAACTATATGCTACAGAAGCCTTAGATATGAGAGATCCAGATATGGTTTTTAATTTAAGGTTTATTTATCCTGATGATGAAAATTCTGGAGATCACTTACAAAGTTACGTTACATCTTCAGCTAACCTTGATTTATCGCATCCTGAAAAATATAATTTTAATTATTCCATAAGTGGTAATGAATCGATTGCACCAATTAAAATTTTTGATGATGGAGTGTATACTTACCTACAATTCAGAGATAAAAATGTTGAGTTACCAGCTATTTTTGCAGTTGATGAAGCTCTTAGAGAGTCGATGGTAAATTATCGACTCTCCCAAGATAATGCTAATATGGTGATTATTGAACAAGTATTTCACAAACTTTCAATACGTCATGGTAAAAAAATAGTGTGTGTGTTTAATGAAGCATTTAAGCCGTATTAAACCTCGTATATCTAAGAAAAATATCATCCCTGTGAGGCAGGGTAATTTAAAAGTCGGGCTGTAAGCCTAATAGATAAAGGAGAAAGTGCTTAATATGTACTTGATGTCATCCCCGCGAAAGCGGGGATCTAAAAAAATAGCCTGAAAGACTATTAGATATTATGGATTCCCGCCTACGCGGGAATGACATACTAGCGATTCACGCAGGCATACGCGGGAATGATATCGAAAGTGTCTTTACTCGATCCGGAAATAATTAAGTTAAGCAATAATGTTTTTAGAAACTATATATATCTCACAAATTTTATATTTTTTTACACTATTAGTGTTAGTTAGTGGTTTATTTATAATGCTAACCAGTGATAATTATGTTCGTAAAATTATTGGGCTTAGTGTAATGCAAAGTTCGGTGCTAATTTTTTACCTTATGCTTGGTAAGGTAAGTGGAGGTATTGTACCAATTGAACGTACAATACTACATAGCTATTCAAGCCCACTCCCTCAGGTGTTAATGCTCACGGCTATTGTTGTTGGATTTGCTACTTTATCATTGGGTCTTAGCTTGATTTACCGTATTTCTAAGCAATTTAATACTATATCAGAAGGTGAGATTAATTTTAGTGAAACGACTAATGATCGAAGTGAATGACATTAATTAAACATTTCCCCGCTCTGCAAGTATTGCTACCATTTTTTGGAGCGTTATTCTCAATACTAACTTTTCGCTATAGGCTAGCTACTCGAATTATAGCAGTTATATCGATTGCACTAAGTTTATTTTTAAGTATTTACGGTTTATCTGTAATTAATAAAGAGGTCGTATCATATAATTTTGGTGATTGGCATGCCCCTATAGGTATTGAATATCGGCTAGACTATCTGAACCAACCTATAATTATCTATATTAATTGTGTATTATTATTTTTTCTAATCTTTTGTAACAAATTGGTTACAAATACCATACTTAAATTTCTTGATAGAAAAAGACAATCGTTATTTTATGCAGTTTTATTATTTGCCCATAGCGGCTATCTTGGTATTGTAAGTACTAATGACCTCTTTAATCTTTATGTATTCATTGAAATATCTTCATTAAGTAGCTATGTATTAATGGCACAGGGCAATAATCCTAGGGCTGTTATCGGTGCTTTCGATTATCTTATGCTTGGTACTGTCGGGGCTACTTTGATATTAATAGGCATTGGATTTTTATTAAGTAGCACAGGCAGCCTTAATATGTTAGATGTTTCAATGCTTCTTAAGACGCATTATGACTCTAAAATAGTGATGCTAGGCATTAGTTTTTTTCTAATTGGCTCTATACTAAAAACAGCTTTTTTCCCTATGCATTTTTGGATGATCAGGGCCTATAGTTCAGCCGCTCCGGTTATTCTGACATATCTTGCTAGTATATCCAGTATAATTGGTATTTATATAATATTGAGGTTCATTCATTTTACTATTGATTACAATGTGATCATTAAGGATCTATCAAATTTTATCAGCTTAATCGCTTTGGTAACTATTACTTTATGTACATATTTTGCTTGCAGAAACCAAAAAGTCAGAAATATTGTTATATATTCTTCTGCGGTGCAAATTGGTTATATGTTTTTGCTTTTAGTTATTCCTAGAGGTGAATCACTGTTATTTCCCTTTTTGTTTGCTGATAGCCTTAACAAGATCGCTTTATTTCTGATCATTGCTTATTCTGATATTTCAAAATCGTTTAGTATGTTATGGCGTGTTTTGGTAGTTTTTAGCCTAATTTGCAGCTGTGGTTTGCCAATAAGTAGTATGTTTTTCATTAAGATTAGTATTTTTGAGTTGTTGATTGTTGAAAATATGTGGTTAGAGTTTGGTATTGTTGTTATAAGTTCTGCTATGTCACTACTTTATCACTATAAAATTGCCAAAAAACTATGTTGGGATCACTACGATTATACACGATTAAAATCGAACACTAAGTATGGTGGGCTGATTTTTATTAGTATAATGCAATTTTTTCTGCCAATGTTCTTAAACTTTTTTTAGGAGTCATGAAAACGATATGAGATATAGTGCTTTTGGAATGATGTCATTCCTGCGTAGGCAGGAATCTAAAGAAATAGACAGGAAGGGTGTTTTAGATATTTTAGATCCCTGCCTTCGCAGGGATGACATAAAGGGAAACAGGGATGACATAAGGGGAGGGCAGTAATGTATTCTGCTATTACCCCTAGTTTTTTGATTTTATCGACTTTACTGCTAGCTATGCTAAATTTAGTAGCTCCCCTTATCAGTAATAGTAATAATAACACCCGTAACTCTTTATTAATTACTATTAGCAGCTTCTTTTTTGTCAATATTTTAATTATTGACTGGTTATTTCTGAAAGGCGTAAAAGCAAATCTGTCAATAAACATATATGGTAATTTTTCTATAGGGCTGCATTTAGAAGCACTCACTCTTATTTTTTTAACGTTGCTGAGCTTTTTATGGATTTGTGCTTTGGTTTACACAACAAAATATTTGGCAATTAATAATATCGATAATTCGAGTCGTTTTCTATTCTTCCTTAATCTAAGTGTGTTATTTGGCGGGATGGCAGCATTATCTTCGAATCTTTTTACTATGTTTATTTTTTATGAACTATTAACATTATCAACTGCTCCACTAATTGGTCACAGTGGTGGAGATAAAGTTATGGCAGGGGTTTATAAATATTTAAAAATATTAATGATTTTCGGGATATTACTATTCTTGCCAGCACTAATAATTATTTATGCTAAAGTAGGTCATGGAGATTTTACATCGCAAGGTTTTATCAAGCATTATTTCTCCAAGAATCAAACAATAATTTTGTTATTAATGTTTATTTTTGGTATATCAAAAGCAGCTTTATTTCCTGTACATCAATGGTTACCAGCCGCGATGGTAGCACATTACCCAGTAAGTGCCTTGCTACATGCTGTGGTAGTTGTTAAAACTGGACTTTTTTGCATTTATAAAATTTTGATGTATATTTTTGGTCTTAAATATTTACAATCTCTTTTTGCAGAATTTAACTGGGTTATTTTCTTACCAATTATAACTATAATTTATAGTTCTTTTAAAGCGTTAAAAAGTGATAATATTAAAAAGATATTAGCCTATTCTACCATTAACCAATTATCTATAGCTTTACTTAGTAGCTTCATGTTTACATCAAAAGCCATGGGAGCTTCTATCCTACATTTATGTTCACATTCATTTACTAAAATCTGTTTATTTTATGGAATGGGAAGTATTTATAGCTTAAAGAATACCAACCAAGTCTCTGATCTTATAGGTACTGCTAAAGCAATGCCCAAAACCAGCTTTATGGTACTCATTGCCAGTTTATCCTTAATAGGCATTCCTCCTTTTGGTGGTTTTATTAGTAAATTTTATATTATGTTAGCTGCTGCAGAACAAAATCAAATATTAGTTATGGTAGTACTAGCTTTAAGTACGCTATTCTCTGCACTGTATTTAGCAAAGCTGATAATATTTATTTATAAGCCTATTGATAATAATTCTAAAATATTTTCTATAGAAAATAAATTGCCTATTTCCATGCTATTGAGTTTAGTTATATGCTCGTGCATGGTGGTATTATTTTATTTTATACAGATTTTTATTAAGAAGTTTTTGGTATTTATAACTTGAATTCGATGTATACTCCTATGATTTAAACAGTTGGTAGACAAAGCTAAACCTTCTCGGGTTAGCTATAACAGCACTCCCATTATAATGATATAAAGGAATCAGATGAACATAACTTATATTTTATTAATTATTACAGTAATCATTGCATTGTTTCATAGAGATAAAAAGTTTTTATACATAAGCATCATTATAACAAATATTGTAGGATTATCTCAGGGGGTAATAAATATCGTGGGACTAACTTTGTTGTGTTGCTTTAGTATAATGACATACTTATATTTCCACCTTAACAATGTCAATAGAGCTTTAAAAATTCTATTCTTTATAGGATTATCCTCTTTCATAGCTGGGTTTGCTTTTCATTTAATACCAGGTTTCTTTAATATATTAGTTTTGAATAAAGTCCAGCTTTCTGAGTTGTCATGTCCATTTTCTATGTTTTTAAATTTTGACAAGACTATGCCTGCACTAATACTCTATTCTATAAGTAATTTTTATATTTTAGAGAAAACTATAGATGTAAAATCTTTAAAACAAACAGCTTTTTTTCTTTTACTTTGTATTGCAGGAGTTTTGATTCCTGCTTTTATTAGTGGATATGTAAAATTCGATCCGAAAATACCAAATGTGTTATTGATTTGGGCAATTAATAACTTATTCTTTGTATGTATGGCAGAGGAAGTAATTTTTCGTGGATTCTTACAGAATACCTTAAAAACTTTATTAGAACCACTTGTAGGATTTAATATTTTAGGGATAGGAGGCAAAAATGCTCATATTATTATTGCATCTTTAATATTTGGTTTAGCTCATTTTCAAGGGGGTAGCGTCTATATAATATTAGCCACGATTTGTGCCTTATGTTACGGATATACTTACGATAAAACAAATAGGATCATATGTGCAATGATGGTGCATTTTGGATTAAATTTATTCCACTTAATGTTATTTAGCTATCCTGCTGCAAATATATAAGTCAGGTTAGATAAAAGCGATGTTATCCCCGAGAGGCATTGCCCGCGTGGATCAAAAACCACAACTGTCGAAAGTTAGAAGAGGAAGGGGTTTTAAATAGGGTAACGTCATTGCGAGGAAGACCGTAGGTCGACGAAGCAATCCAAAAAAGTAACCATAAGTGGATTGCTTCGTCGGCTTACGCCTTCTCGCAATGACAGCGGTTATAAGCCGACAACTTTTAAACTGTCATTATGACTTCTAAAACCGCTTCCTCTTCTAACTTTCGACAGCTGTGGTAGTATCCCCTAAGCGTTTAGGTCATCCCTGCGAAAGCAGGGATCTAGAATATTTAACAAGTCATCTTAGGATGTTTTTTTTAAGATTCCGCACCGAAGCAGGAATGACATCGATACTATTAAACTGATATTTTATATCGAATTAGGTTAACCTATCTCTTATATCAAATTGAGGCTAAATAATGAGAAAGGCATTTTATAAAACATTTTATATTATTTCAATAATATATCCAATAGTTGCTGGCATATTATTAATTAACAACAAAGATGAGATGGTAATTAATCTATACAATAATAGTTTTGTTATTAATTTTAGTAGTGAAAATAAGTTAATAGCACTTGCTTTTATTGTTGTAACGCTGGCTACTAACTTATATGCCATAAGTAAAAATAGAAAATTTGAGGTACTTATAGGTAGCCTATATTCAGCTAGTTCTTTGGTCTGTTTATTTGCTGGGGATTTTGTTTCGATGTTTGCTTCTCTAGAAATGATGATGATATTTGCTGCTTTGTTGATTTTTTATGGCAATTACAAAAATAGTGTTAGAGCAGCAAGACAATATTTGCTTACCCATCTTATAAGTGGTAGTCTTATTTTAATAGGGATTAGTTATATAATTACTCACACCTCTAGTTCACAAATTGTTTCTCTTACCTCATTGACAGAAAATCAAGATGCTGGTTTTATATTTTATGCTCTAATACTTTGTGGTTGCTTGATTAATGTAGCTAGCATACCTTTCTCTGGATGGATTGTTAATTGCTATCCATTTGCTTCAAGCTCAGGGATGGTATATTTAACTAGCTTTACTAGTAAAATATCAATAATTATACTCCTTAAACTATTTAGTGGCTTAGAAATACTTAAATTCTTTGGATTATTAATGATTATATATGGTGGGGTTTATGCTTGCCTAGAAGATAACATCAAAAGATTAGTAGGTTATCTCACTATTTCTCAGCTTGGATTCATGCTAATTGCTATTGGCACAAAATCTCAACAAGCAAATTTAGGAATCATAGTTTTTCTTTTTGTCCATATATTGTATAAAGCTTTATTTGGTTTATACGTTGCTATATTAATAGACAAAGAAAATATAGAGAATTGTTCTGAGATAAAAGGAATTTACTCGCCCAAAAGTCATTTGTTGTTTGTTAGTTTAATAGTTAGTGTATTGTTCATTATAGCCTTGCCTCCTTTTGCTAGTTTTGTTACCAAAATTGTTGTGACCAATGCTTTAGACCAAGATATTAATTATTATGCTATTTTCTTACTCAAGATTGTCACATGTATCGCTTTATTTTCTACGGTTAAATACAAATACGATGGAACGATGTCATTCCTGTGCAGGCAGGAATCTAAAGAAATAAACAGGAAGGATGTTTTAGATATTTTAGATCCCTGCCTTCGCAGGGATGACATAAGGGAAAGCAGGGGTGACATCACCCACAATAGAGATGATACTGGGTCTAGTATTAACTTGTTACATCGAATTGAGGTTAGATTAAATATTCTGACTAGAGTTAGTTTATTTGTCATGTTATCGTTTTTATTAGTAACTAGTTTTTGTTTAGAAGAAGGTTTGAAACTAGTATGGTCATCTTATCCTGTTGAAATAATTGATACAAATTGGTTGGATTTAGTAAAACAAATGGTAATAATAGTAATAGGTATAATATTTGCTTTAGTCCTTAGTAAAACGATTTCTAGGTGTTCAACTGCCAACATAAATTTAGACTTATTTCAGTTTGTTGAAAATAATATTCGTCGTATTTATTTTAAATATAACTTAGTGGTGCAAGACTTTTATGATAAAATAGGGGCGGACTACCCTATTTTTGACAGAATAGAAAAAAGTACTTTACGTAAAATGAAATCTTGGCATAATCAGTCAACCGGTTTGTTGGTAGTAATGATATTATTAATTATTTTTACCATATTACTAATCTAACAACATTATCATGCTATTTTTAGATCCCAGCCTACGCTGGGATGACATTGAGGACGCTTAAAAGGAGAATAAAATGAAACCACCCATGACACCACCCATAGCCGATAAGATTGATTATAATTTTGTATTACATGGTCAAAAAATTACAGATGAGTATGCTTGGCTTAGGGATAGTGAGTGGCCTAATGTTAATAATAAAAAAATTATAGAATATTTACAGGTAGAAAATAAATATTCCGAGCAATTTTTTACACAATTACAACAAGAAAAAGATAAAATATTTGAAGAGCTAAAAGGTAGGATTAAGCTCGAGGATCAGTCAACTTACGTAAAGAAAGATAATTATTACTATTATACTAGAACTGAAGAAACTACAGAATATCCTATATATTGCCGAAAAATGGGGTCGGTAGATGCTTATGAAGAAATTATATTAGATGTCAACGCTATTGCCAAAGGTAATAAATTTACTGATGTAGGGCAAGTAGCAGTCTCTCCTGATCATACGTTAATGGCTTATAGTGCTGATTTTTCCGGTGATGAAAAATATATAATTAGGGTTTATAACTTAAAGACTAAAGAATATTTACTAGATGAAATAAATAACGTTAGTAGTAATATAATTTGGCATGAAGATCTCAAGGGATTTTTTTATATGCCTATTAATGAGAATTTTCGTCATGATAAATTAATGTTCCACTCTTTAGGTGATGTAGTTTCAAATGATAAGTTAGTACTCCATATAACAGACCCATTATATCAGCTGGACGCTACAAAGTCAGCTAGTCGACAATATATTTTTGTTAATAGCTTTGGTCATAATGAAAATGAAATATATGTGGTGCAAATGCATGATCATAGCTTTCAGCCTAAACTGATTAGAGCGTCAAAAGAAGAGATTTTTTATGATGTTGAGCATAATGGTGATAATTTTTATATTAAGACCAATGAAGGGGCAAAAAACTTTCGTATAGTACTAGTAAATGTAAATAATTTCCAAAATGATTTGTGGAAAAATGATTATATACCGGAAGATTCGGGTAGATATTTGTCAAGCTTTGACATCACTAGAAATTATTTGATACTTAATTATCGTGACCAAGGATTGCCTGTTATTAAAATAAAATATCTTAAAGAACAGGAGGAAAAAGTTATTCACTTTCCGGATACTTCTTTTACTGCCTACGCTTTGTCTACTAATTTTGAGGAAGATGATATTAGAGTAAATTATTCTTCACTTGCTAGACCAAACACCACTTATAGTTATGATTTTGATAGTGATAAATTGTCAATACTGAAAGTGCAAGAAATACCAAGTGGTTTCAACCCTGAAGAATATATGGTGGAAAGGATATTTGCTGATAATGAGGGGGTTAAAGTGCCAATTACCTTATTATATAAAAAAGCACTGTTTAAAAAAGATGGGAAAAATCCTTTATATTTGTATGGCTATGGCTCATATGGTATTAGCATACCAGTATCTTTTCGGAATACAGCTATTTCTCTTGTAGATCGTGGGTTTGTCTACGCTCTTGCCCATATTAGAGGTGGAGATGATCTTGGACATGATTGGTATGAGGCTGCCAAATTCCTCAATAAAAAAAGAACTTTTGATGACTTTATTGCGGTTAGTAAAGAGCTAATTAAAGAAAAATATACTAGCCAAGGTAATATAGTAATCTGTGGTGGAAGTGTAGGGGGGTTATTAATTGGAGCGGTAATTAATGAGCAGCCACAATTATTTAAAGCAGCACTTGCCCATGTACCTTTTGTTGATGTATTAAATACCATGCTTGACGAACAATTGCCATTAACCCCAAGTGAGTTTAAAGAGTGGGGGAATCCTAAAGAATTAGACTATTTTAACTGTATTAAGTCTTATTCTCCGTACGATAATATAAAGCCACAAAATTATCCAAGTCTATTTATTACTGCTGGAATCTCTGATCCAAGAGTTGGGTATTGGGAAGCGGCTAAATGGGCAGCAAGGATTCGTGCAACAAAACTCGACGATAATATATTATTGCTAAAAACTAATATGGATTCAGGACATAAAGGGGCTTCTAGTCGTTTCGATTATCTAAAAGAAGCAGCCGATGATATAGTATTTGTATTTAGGGTTTTTGGTATACTCGGTGAACTTCAAGAATTGGCGTCGTCGTGTCAAAGATCTGTGCTGCTCACGTACTAATGTACGCTCCGCTGCTCGACTTTGACACTCCTAGCTCTTCTTGAAGTTGACCTTCGTCTACCCAACTCTTGAAATCATAGCAGTATATAATCAATTGACTATATTAAGATTATTATTAACCAGCTATTGACTCGTATTTTTATAAGTGGTAGCATGAAGTTTATGATTTACATAATAAATAGAATCACTTAATTTAGAGGATTTACAATGACTAATAGTACTACCCAATTTTTAGATTTAATGAAATCTTTTATGAATCCAGAAGTTTACATGAATTCCGTAAAAAACTTACCTGTTATGGATTTTTCTGCTATGTCAGATACTATCAAGAAAAGTACTAAAATACTTACTACAACAAATCAGATTGTTACTGAATCACTGCAGTCTATGATCCAAAAAAATTCAGAGGCTTTTCAGAACAATGCTATGAATATGCTGAATTCTACAAAAGATGCAATAGCTTCTGGAGATTTAAACCAAATAGCCGAATGTCAGCAAAAATATCTTAAGTCGACTTGTGAGACTTCAATCAATAACATTAAAGAGTTTGCCAGTATGGCATCCGATAGTTCAATGAAAATGTTTGATGCCATAAATAGTATTACAGGAGAGATGACTAAGACTTGTGACAACATAAAAAACAAAGCTTAAGATATTTACTGATTAATAGTAACCAGCTTGCTTTTCTAACTTTTCAAAGTGATAGATGCCAAAAGCAAACCCTAGGGTTATTGGGGTTATGATAACTAATAACCCATAATTACCAAAATATTCTATTAGGTATACAAGGCCAAAAGAAGTAACAATATACATTAAAGTACGCGATAAAGCGAAAGACAAACTAACGTAAGCACATCGTCTAAAAATAGAAATATGCCGGAAAAAAATTGTATCCGCTGGCATGGTACAGATACCAAATAGCCCAGTCATTAATTGGATTAGAAATATGGCAACAGGGGTTTTATAATGGTCTAGTAAATAGGGACAACTAACAATAAAAATACAGAATATCGCTAGTCTTACCTTAAGAATTATTAATGGGTATATTTTATAACTTAAATACGCATAAATTAAAGAGCTAACTAAAGATAGCATTACAAGAAGAAAATTATGATGAATTACCTCCTCCGACGAATAACCAAAAGAGTTTTTTAAAATGCTACTACAATGGATATAGGCAAAATAGAAGCATATCGGCCATCCACACTGTATCAAGAAGTAAGATAACATTGTTGTCATATTAACTTTTGTAGGCCCAATAGAATTATTTACTACTGCTTTTTGTTTTAACAACCTTGGTGCTTCTTTAAGCAGTGTCCTAGCCATTGTACCAACAACTGCAATTGCTGCACCTGCCCAAAAAGCCATACGCCAACTGATTCCAAATGATGTACTAAAAGATGCTAAACCAAGTGCCAATATTCCTCCCATGATAGTACAAACTGAAACTAACGCTACAATTGGATATTGGATAGGTGGCTTTGTCATTTCAGTCAGATAGAGTTCAGTACCTATTAGTTCTCCTACAGAAGACATACCTTGAATAATTCGACATATTATAATTACCCATGTAGATATAATACCTATTTGTTCATAAACAGGTAAATTAGCTATAACAATACATGAAATAGCCATCATAAAAGTTGTTATAATAATTGTAGCTTTATAACCAACATTATCTCCTATATAACCAAAAATAAGAGCACCAACAGGTCTGAATATATATGTCAAACAAAAAGTCAAAGCAGCGAGGAGGGAAGCAGCGTGTGGGTCAGTTTTAGGAAAAAATAGCTCATTTAACAGGATTGCTAAATGAATATATAGCATCAGATCAAAATACTCTAAAAATGTACCTATCAAAAGTAAAGCTACAGTGGTTTTTTGATCGCTTGTTAAATGTGTTTGAGTAGGTATTACTTTTCTATTTGATTGAATAACTCTATCCATAGTTTTACCATAGCTAATTGTTTATTTTTTAAATCTTTCCATATTTATATATGTCTATTAACCTCGAGTATCGATGTAAGAATAATTATTATTCTCTGCACGCTCGATGTCATCCCTGCGAAGGCAGGGATATAAAAATGTTTAAGCACTTAATCCTTGCTACTTCTTTAGACCCCTGCCTACGCAGGGGTGACATCACCCACAATAGAGATGATACTGAGTCTAGCATTAACTTGTTACATCGAATTCAGGTTCTATTAACTCTAGATGTATAAATTATTATATCTGTAGTGGAGAACAGATAAAAGAAGAAT
The DNA here is from genome assembly GCF_964026425.1 of Candidatus Tisiphia endosymbiont of Ditula angustiorana. Taxonomy (NCBI): domain Bacteria; kingdom Pseudomonadati; phylum Pseudomonadota; class Alphaproteobacteria; order Rickettsiales; family Rickettsiaceae; genus Candidatus Tisiphia; species Candidatus Tisiphia endosymbiont of Ditula angustiorana. The sequence goes on along the minus strand of NZ_OZ032143.1, from coordinate 731,992 downwards.
GTAAAATTTTAAATAAAAAAAATCTATTGCCTTAAATACAAACATTTCAGACTTGGACTTCATTTTATGCTATCTCTATATACTAGATATCTTTCGAAACTCTACTTCTGCTGGTAATTTATTCGTTGCACCTAGACTCGAATCCTCACGTACATCATCGTCCGCTGTGGGTCTGCATTGCCCGCGTGGATTACTAGTATACGCGAATTTGGGATAAGAATTTGTCAATTCTTATCCCGAATTGGGGTTAGTATGTCATTCCCGCTTTGGTCAGGAATCCATAATATCTAATAGCTTTTGCAGGTTATTTTTTGGATTCCCGCCTACGCGGGAATGACATCGTTTTTGGTTCTGTAAATGCCATTACTTACGTTGGCTTTTGATCCACGTGGGCAATGCCTTCCCGGGAATGAGGATACGGTAATGTTATATCAAATTCAGGTTAATTAAGTCTATCATTTACTAACATATTCTATTATTGTTATGTAATGGTTAGCTATAGTAGAAGAGAAGATTATGATTAAGAGTATTTGGGAAAAGGTTAAATATGTAGTATACTTGCTTATATATATAGTGATTACTTGGGTTGCTGCGAAAATTATACTTATATCAACATTTCCTGATGATGGTCAATGCCATTGCACTGAAACTCCAACGTTACTACATTATATTTTAGCTTCGATAGTAACTATATTGCCAGTAATAGCACATATATGTACAAAAAATCGTAAACCAAAAGTAAAATCTGATACTAAATAAATTATGATTGGTAAATTAAAAGGTAAAATAGATGCATGTTTTAATGATTATGTCATTATTGATGTTAGTGGTGTTGGATATTTAGTGTATTGTTCTAGTAAAACTTTAAATAAGTTAGTCGTTAATGAGTTTTGTCAATTATTTATTGAAACACATGTAAGAGAAGATCATATTAATCTTTACGGCTTTTTATCTCTCGAAGAGAAGGCTTTTTTTAATTTATTACAATCGGTAAACGGTATCGGTACAAGAATGGCTTTAGCTATTTTATCAAATTTATCACCCGAGCAAATCCAATCAGCGATAGCAAGAAGGGATAAAGAAGCTTTTAAAGCCATTTCTGGTGTTGGGCTAAAACTAGCTGAACGAATTATCATAGAGTTAAAGGATAAAGCCTTAACTAATTTTACTAACAACCTTACTATGGATAACAATGATACTGACTTAGCTAAGATATCATCTGATGCCACATTAGTGTTAACCTCGCTTGGTATTGGTAAAACTGAAGCACAGAATTTAGTACAGGGAATTATTGCAGAAAATTCTAATCTCTCTATTAATGAACTAATTAAACTTGCACTAAAAGTACGTGGATCCAATGTCTAAAAATGTTTTGTCAGCTGATATACTTCCTAGTGATCAAGAATTTTCTCTACGGCCTAGCTATTTAAGAGAATTTGTTGGACAACAACAAATTAAGGAGAATTTATCCATTTTTATCCAAGCAGCTAAAAATAGGTCTGAACATTTAGATCATACATTATTTTACGGTCCTCCTGGACTTGGTAAAACCACTCTTGCACAAATTATTTCTAAGGAAATGGGAGTAAATTTTAAATCCACCTCAGGACCTGCTATATCAAAAGCAGCTGACCTAGCTGCTATACTTACTAATTTGCAAGATAATGATGTGTTATTTATCGATGAAATTCACCGTCTTAGTACAAATATTGAAGAAGTATTGTACCAAGCAATGGAAGATTTTGCTTTGGACATAGTTATTGGTGAAGGGCCTTCAGCAAGGTCAGTAAAAATTAATCTACCCAATTTCACTTTAGTTGGAGCAACTACTAGGCTCGGTTTACTCAGCAATCCTTTGAGAGATAGATTTGGTATACCATTGCGTTTGCATTTTTATAACGTGGCTGAATTAAAACTTGTTTTGAGTAGAGCTAGTAAATTGCTAGCAATTAATTTAACCGATGAGGCATTAGAAGAGATAGCTAAGCGTAGTAGAGGAACACCAAGAATTGCCCTTAGGCTAGTTAGACGGGTGAGAGATTTTGCTTCTGTCGATGATAAGCTAGAAATTGATAAAAATATTGCCAATTCCTCACTAAATCGCTTAGAGGTTGACAAAATAGGTTTAGATAGTAATGATTATAGATACTTAAAATTTATAGCTGATAATTATGCTGGTGGTCCGGTTGGTATAGAGACAATTGCCGCAGCTTTATCAGAACAACGCGATGCTGTTGAAGAAACTATAGAGCCCTATCTAATACAAATAGGGTTATTACAACGCACCCCAAGAGGTAGAGTTATTACTAAAAATGCCTTTGACCATCTTGGAATATAGTAATTTACAGTTACAAAGAGGTAGTTTATGAAAATAATTAATAGACTCCTTTCGAAACTCGCTTGTGCTGAGGGATTTGAAGGAGACGCGAAACGCAGAACCGCAGCGTACTCTAATGTATGTGAGGATTTGAGTACCGCATCGACGTACAAATCACCAGCAAAAATAGAGTTTCAAAATAGGTCTAATATAAAACGACTAACAATCCTGCTTACTTTCATATTACTTCCATTCAGTGAAGTGGTAGCCAATAGCCAAGAATATTTTGAGAAAGCGAATGCTTTAATAATAGAAGGCAAGTGGCAGGAAGCAATTGACTCCTTTGATTTAGCAATCAAACATAAGCCTGATTTTGCCGAGGCTTACTATAACAGAGGTATTGCTTTGAATGAATTGGGGAAATTGCAAGAGGCAATTAACTCCTATAATTTAGCAGTCAAACATCAGCACGATTATGCTAATGCTTACTATAACAAAGGTAACGTTTTAGATAAATTAGGAAAATTGCAAGAAGCAATTAACTCTTATGATTTGGCAATCAAATATAAGCCTGATTTTACTGCTGCTTACAACAACAAAGGTTTTACTTTGAATAAATTGGGGAAATTGCAAGAGGCAATTAACTCCTATAACTTAGCAATTAAATATAATCCTGATTTTGCTGATGCTTACAACAATAAAGGTATAGTTTTAGGCAGATTAGGTAAATGGCAGGAAGCAATTGACCCCTTTGATTTAGCAATCAAACATAAGCCTGATTATGCTGATGCTTACAACAACAAAGGTTTTGCTTTGAATGAATTGGGGAAATTGCAAGAGGCAATTAACTCCTATAATTTAGCAATCAAACATCAGCACGATTATGCTGAAGCTTACTACAACAAAGGTAACGTTTTAGATAAATTAGGAAAATTGCAAGAAGCAATTAACTCTTATGATTTGGCAATCAAATATAAACCTAATTTTGCTGAGGCTTATAATAACAAAGGTATTGCTTTAGGTAAACTAGCCAAATACCAAGATGCAATTGCATGTTTTGATTTAGCAATCAAATATAATCCTTACCATGCTAAAGCTTACCATAACAAAAGTATTGCCTTGAACAAGTTAGGTAAATACTCGCAATCAGAAGAAGCATTTAGCAAGGCAGAGCGACTTAGAGCAAAACATTAAAAATTATAGAATGTATAGCTAACCCGACTAACATTACTCCGTCATTGCTAGGAGCCACTTTAGTGGCGACGAAGCAATCCAAAAAAGTGATTAGAAATAGATTGCTTCGTCGCCACTAAAGTGGCTTCTCGCAATGACGTTGTTTGATGTGCTGATTTTACCCGGACACTAGTGTGCTTTCGCAAGGGTAACACAAAACAGGATTGCTTAGTCACTACTAAAGTAGCTCCTCGCAATGACACTAGGATTTATGTACTTCTCGCTAATAGCCGGAGTACATGTTAATCGGAGTTAGCTATATATTTTAAAACCAAACTAAAAGATACTTAAGGAAGAAATATTATATGCAAAAAGCTTTAAGTCTTATAATTGCTGCAGCAATTATTTATTCTATTGTCCAAATGAAGATGCTCTCTCTTCCCGAGGATAAAGACCCTAAAGTTCAGACGACTAATGATGCTGAGAATAATAAAAATACTGCCGCTGCTCCTGAACAAGCAAATATACCATTAACTGGTAATTTTCTTGAAAAAACTGTTTCAAAGGTTTTGATAAATGCTCTTAAGACAGAAGAAGGTCGACTATTTTTTGAGCATTTACTACAACCAACGAACAAACCTATTACTGATGGTAAATATACTATAGAGGTTAATAGAGACTTAATACAACCAATGTTTAAGATTAATAGCTTTGGTAATGGGACTATTGGGCCAGCCACTTGTGGTCACGTAGTCACATTACGTTATCAATTATTGGATATTAACAATAATTTACTTAGCGAAAATACCAAAACCTTTACACTTGGTTCTAGAGCGATCATGCCAGGCCTTGATTCTGTAGTAGTAGGTATGATGGTTGGACAAACAAGACAAGCGGTACTTCCTGCAAAATATGCATATTATAACCAGCAATATAAAGAAGAAGATAGAGAGCATGATGTACCTTATAGAGTTAATATTGTTTTAAATTCAATATTACCTAATAATTTTGTTGATAGTAATGAAGTAAAGATATTTGATGATGAAATAGCTTATAGAATGCCATTATTATGTGGAGATAGAGTAGGGGTTGACGTAAAGATTACTAAATTATCGAATGGTCAGGTAATTTATGATTCAGCACAGAAAGGTAAGAAATTAGATATAAAAATTGGTGATATTAATTATCCATTAATCGTTTCATATGCTCTACATGGTAAAGTGCCAGTTGGCACTAGAACAGTAATTGCCAAAGGTAAGTCATTTAAGGCACTTGGTTCTAATATCAACAAAATGCTTAATCAAGATAAGATTCCTATGGATGAATATTTGATGCTGGAATTAACAAATTTTCAAACAGAATAATAGAGAAAAGAATGCACGACAATAATTACAAGACAAAAAGAGCTACAGTACCAGCTCTAGAAGAATTATTATTTGAACCTATAAAAATACTAGATCATGGTTTTATCAGAATTATTGATTATATGGGTGATGATAGTAGCATCGTCCAAGCAGCACGAGTATCATATGGTAAAGGTACAAAACAACTAAGCCAAGATAAAGGTTTAATCAATTACCTAATGCGTCACCACCATACAACACCATTTGAAATGTGTGATATCAAATTTCATATTAAACTGCCTATTTTCGTTGCAAGACAATGGATACGTCATAGAACCGCTAGTGTTAATGAATATTCAGCTAGATATTCTATATTAGGGAATGAATTTTATTTACCAGAAAAACAGAATCTTGCTGCTCAATCCACAATAAATAAACAAGGAAGAAGTGATGAAGAAGTGCCAAAAGAAATTGCAGATAAAGTCTTAGTGCTACTAGAAAAAGATGCTAAACTATGCTATCAGCATTATACTGAAATGATGAACCAAGATGAACATGGCAATATTATCGATGAAAATACTATAGGTATTACTAGGGAACTTGCGAGAATGAATTTAACCTTAAACTATTATACAGAATGGTATTGGAAAATTAATTTGCATAATCTACTACATTTTCTACTATTGCGAGCCGATTCTCATGCCCAATATGAAATCAGAGTATATGCAGACAAGATGCTAGAAATAGTAAAAGCTTGGGTACCTTTTACCTATGATGCTTTTAAGGAATATAGGCTGGAAGGTAATAATATTTCTAAAAAAGGACTTGCTGTTATAAAAAAACTACTCAATAATGAAGAAATTACTCAAGAATCTAGTGGCATAAATAAAAGAGAATGGGATGAATTAATGCAACTTATAAAATAGGTATTATAAAAATGATTACAATTGATAGAACAACCTACCGAGCCCCATCTTTTAATGAGAGAGTTAGATTTTTGGTACTGCATTACACTAACGAAAACTTAGAAGGATCCCTAATAGACCTGCTAGGCTCGAAAGTTAGTGTACACTATCTAGTTTCTGACTCTAATCCGAATCATATATTTCAATTAGTGGAAGAGTCTAGACGAGCTTGGGATGTTGGTGTTAGTGGTTGGCAAGGGCGTCAGAATCTCAATGATACTTCTATAGGTATTGAAATAGTAAATCTTGGCGATACTAAAGATTCTCAAGGAAAGATTCATTGGTATCCTTATCCCGAAGAGCAAATTACAGCGGTAATGGAGCTTTGTCAGAATATTATAGCTCGCTATGATATTGACCCCACTTGTGTGATCGGCCATTCTGATGCCGCTCCGGGAAGGAAACAAGACCCAGGGCCTCTATTCCCATGGAAACAATTATATGATAATAATATCGGAGCTTGGTATGATCAAGATACTGTTAATGCTCTAATACCTAAGGTAGATATGTCTAATGTAAAGTTAATCCAAGAACAATTTAGCAAATATGGTTATGTGTTGCAGCCGACAGGAGTAATTGATCAACAAACAACTAATGTCATAGTATCGTTCCAAATGCATTTTCGCCCAAAGAATTTTTCTGGAGTATTAGATGTCGAAACTGTGGCAATTTTGCAAGCGTTATTACAAAAATATCTTATGTAAAAAAGCTGTCAATCCCTGAGAACGCATTGCCCGCGTGGATCAAAAAGGCAACGTAAGTAATGGTACTTACAGAACCAAAAACGATGTCATTCCCGCCTACGCGGGGGAACGACAACGAGGGCTTATTAAAGGTTAAAATTTAAGCTTTGCACCAATAAGAGCAACTGTACCTTTAGTTTTTTTCTTAGGAGCTTCAATAAGGTAAACCGGCTTACCTTTAGCTTGAAAATAAGAGATTTCAGCGTAAGGCAACAAGCCTGGTGTTATCTTATATTCAGTACCTAGACTTACTGTATCCACCGTATTTTTATACCTTAGTGATTTAAAATAGGAAAGACTTGTTTTAATAGGACCTTGCCCATAAGCAATTGTACCATTATAATATTTCGTATCACGACCAACTTTATGATAAGTTTTTGAAGTCAAACTTTTACCTAAACTACCATAAGAAGCTGCACAAGAAATATTACCATAAGTTAAGACTGCACCTAAATTGTAAGCGTTTAGATCTGATAGCTTGTTACTAGATACTATCTTTCCATTAGGATCTAATACTATAAGTTTGCGAGCTGGTTTGGCATGTTCTCCTGTAACACCAACTTCTACCGACGCATCATCTAAAATCTCGTACTTATAGGATATCCCTGCAGAAATGGCATCTTTGACATTGTAATTATAAATTACTGTATTACCTGTACCACCATCTATACCTGGTAGTGTTACTTCAACTATACCAGTCTTTAATGTACTACGACCCGTTTTACTATCTAAGTTTTTTATACTACGATGACCACCAGTATTTGCTGAATCAGGAATATAAGAAATACCAAACTGAAAGCCTTGTATCTCTGGCGTATAATAAGAGACTTTTCTAGATGGCTCTGTTCCTTTACTTATATCATCAAAGCTATTGCTAAATGAGTCTGTGAAAGTGGGTGGGATTACCTCAAATTGTGGTTTCATACCTTTATATTGCATACTGCTATCGTCTAGTGATACATACTTACTCCAACTAAAACCACAACTAGCTACTGCAACTTTAGCACCACTAATACCCATCTTATTTGCAGCATCATAAGGAGAGCCTAACTCTACTTTACCATAGTCTGTCTCTAAGAAAATGTGAGAACCATTGACACTTGCAGAACCCTTTGGTTTACTTGTTGTTAGTAAAATTATTTTAGCTCCAGCTATTACATCATTAAATTCTTGCTTAGCAGTGGCAGAGAAAGCTGCTTCACTATAAAATCCAAGATTTTTCTTATTATCAGTGATATATTTACTTTGTTCTGACGACAATTTACCTTGAGCACTATAACCAGCTTGGAAACCAAAAAAACCTTCTAATTTTATTTCAGTATCTGAAGCAGCATCAGCTGGAGGAGTAGAACTACTCAAGGCTGTGCTAGACAAACAAGAAACACAAAGTAACATTATTAATTTTTTCATAGTAATACCAAAACTTTTTATTCATTATATTCTTTTTATATAGCCTAGCCCATTGAACGTATATACATTCCTATATTGGAGTATTTATAGCAGAAGATAAACCATAATGTAACAAATTTTCGTAAATAACTATGATTAGTCAGACAAATTTTGTTATTTTAATGATAAAATTACAACTATATAATATTATACCATAGTAGTACAAGTTTTGTTAAGTAGCCTTGATGTCATGCCTGCGGAGGCTTTGCCCGTGTGGATCACTAGTATGTCATTCGAGCTGCGGCGGGAATCTAAAAAATAACCTGCAAAGGCTATTAGATATTATAGATTCTGCACCGAAGCGGGAATGACATAAAGGGAAGCAGGTCACGTTGAAAATTTACAAACACCTATACCACAGCGTCATTGCGAGCGTAAGCGAAGCAATCTAGGAAACAATCTATAGATAAATGATGTTACTGGATTGCTTCGTCGGCCTTACAGCCTCCTCGCAATGACGTATAGGGAAGGTGTATTTACTAACTTTCGACAGTTATGGGAAGCAGGGATGAACGAAGTAGGGACATATACGATGAAACGATGTCATTCTGCGAAAGTAGCGGAATCTAAAGAAACAGACAGGAAGGGTGCTTTAGATATTTTGGATTCCCGCCTACGTGGGAATGACATCAACCCTTAAGGATTATTATACTTACTTAAACTTACACACTTGGTAATTATAACAGGGTAATTTAAAAGTCGGGCTGCAAGGCTAATAGATAAAGGAAAAAGTGCTTAATATGCACTCGATGTCATTCTTAGCAACGGCGGGAATCTAAAAAAATAAGCCTGAAAGACTATTAAGTAATATAGATCCCGCCCCAAAGCAGGGATGATATTGATAGTGGTTAAACTTGTGTTTATAACAACTAACGATTGTAACTTTTAAATTACCATGAATTATAACATTTTTTTAATTGTTGCTAATATCATAAAAATATTGTATTCTAGCTTTGCGGGTTGAAATTTTTGTAAATAAAGTTGAAAAAACAAAGGTGGGGTTAACCCCACCTTTTTTATTAGAATCTTTAAATATTTATGTTGTAATGCAAACTATAGAGCAACAAATTATTGATGCGGTGCAAGATAACCTGAAAGATCTTGGTTTCGACTTAGTAAAAGTAACTTTAAAGGGTTCAACCCATAAAGTACTTGAAATATTAATAGATAGGTTGGATGGCGAAAAGGTTAATATAATAGATTGTCGGAATAGCAGTAGAATTATCTCAGCCCTTTTAGATGTTGAAGATATAATTAGTGATAAATATTTTTTAGAAGTTTCTTCAGCAGGTATTGAACGCCCATTAATAAAATTTGAAGACTATACTAGATTCCTCGGTAGGGAGGCTACCATAAAATTAAAAGAATTATTAAATGGTCAAACTCGATATCAGGGAAAGATAGTTAAAGCTGAAGATAATAAAATTCATCTAAATAACCATGGTGAAGACATAGTGTTTTCATTTGATATGATAAAAAAAGCCTCTTTGGTATTAACAGATGAAATGTTTAGGAATTTAATGAATAAAAAATAGACTTCTTGGAGAATTTGCTCTAGCTCAGGAATTTGTAGGAGGATTGGAATCTCGACTCGCAGCGTACTCAAATTCTGTTACGGATTCGAGTCTAGTACCGACGCACAAATTACCAGTAGAAGTAACGCGAATTTGGGATAAGAATTGACAAATTCTTATCCCAAATTGGGGTAAGTAGAATTATGCAAGAAGTCTAATCTTAAAAGGCAGTGAATTTATGGTTAATATTGGTAACATAGAAATTCTGCAGATCATAGATTCTGTAGCTAGAGAAAAGAGTCTTCCTAAGGAAGCACTACTTTCGGCAATGGAACAGGCTGTACAGATTGCAGGACGCAGAAAATATGGAAATGAGCATAATATAAAAGCTGAGATTGATAGGAAAAATGGTAATATTAGTCTTTTTAGAATCCTTGATGTAGTGGATGATGTAGAGAATTATTTTACTCAAATTTCTTTAAAGGATGCTGTTGAAAAGAAAGCCGATGCTAAAATTGGCGATGAGATTTATGAATTCTTACCGCCTATTGATCTTGGACGTGTTGCAGCTCAGGCAGCTAAGCAAATAATAATACAACGCGTTGGTGAAGCGGAAAGAGAAAAACAATATGAAGATTTTAAAGATAAGAAAGGTGAGATTTTAAACGGCACTGTTAAGAGAGTAGAGTTTAATAATATCATAGTTGACCTTGGTGGTCGTGCTGAAGCAATGATTAAAAAGGAGCAGCTCATTAGAGGAGAAAGCTTTAAGGTTAATGATCGTATTAAAGCTTATGTACGAGACGTAAGATTATCGTCTAAAGGACCGCAAATTTTTCTATCTAGAACTGATGACCAAATGCTAGTAAAATTATTTGAATTAGAAATTCCAGAGATTTATGATAATATAATTGAATTGCGAGCTATAGCTCGTGATCCTGGATCAAAAGCAAAAGTTGCAGTCTTTGCTTCTGACTCAAGTGTTGATCCTATAGGTTCATGTGTAGGAATTAGAGGTAATAGGATTAAGGCTATTACTAATGAGCTTAATGGCGAAAAAATAGATGTAATATTATGGAGCAAGAATATTGCTCAATTTATTATGAATGCACTTGCTCCTGCAGAAATTGCAAAAATTGTTATTGATGAAGATAAGAATATAGTTGATGTAGTCGTGTCTCAAGATAATTTGAGTCTTGCAATTGGTAGAAGAGGTCAAAATGTTCGTTTAGCCTCTAAACTTACTGGCTGGAATATTAATATAATGACGGAAGATCAAGAATCCAAACGGAGAAATGATGAGTTTTGCTCTGCTACTGAGTTATTTATGGAGACCTTAGATGTTGAAGAAGTGATAGCACAACTGTTATCTGCACAAGGTTTTACTTCTCTAGAACAGTTAGCTTCCAGTAAAATTGAAACTTTAATGAATATTGAAGGCTTTGAAGAAGAATTAGCAACTGAGATAAGAGAACGAGCAATAAATTATGTAAATGCTAAAAATGAAAAAATTATTATTAAACTCGAAGCTTTAGGTGTTGAACAAGAATTAATTGATGTATTGGATTTACAACCAGAATTCATATTAAAATTAGCTGAGTATGGTGTAAAGACTATAGAAGATTTGGGAGAATTGACAGTTAATGAATTTAAATCATTAGTGCCTAATTCTAACATGGTAGATGATGATATAGAATTACTGATTCGTACAGCTCGTACTCGTGAAGATGAATAAATTTAAGCAACCTCAGTATCATTCTAGAAAACAAAGATGTCATTCCCGCTTACGGCGGAAAGGCTTTGCTCGCGTGGATCACTAGTATGTCATTCTCAGCAACGGCGGGAAGCTAAAATGTCTAATACTCGATAATCAAGTTTTTATTGAGTTATATAATTCAGGGCATTTTAAAAGTCATGAAAAGAAGTTGAAAAGATTTCATCCCGAAGGGGCAGGGATATCCTAGGCTATTAAACCTATGTCACCCCTGCGAAGGCAGGGGTCTAAGAAAATAGCATAGAAGGTATGTTATGTAGTTTTAGATACCAGCTTTCGCTGGTATGACATAAACTGCCATGAATTGTAGCCTTCAGAAAAAAACTTGATTATCGAGTAATAGTTATCAGTCAAAGCAAGAAAATTTTAAAAAATTTAACATTAAGTATTAGTGCTAAGAATTTTATTGATATAACTGAAGAACTACCAGCAAAATTAGCCATTTCTAATAACAGAAACTTGGTAATTTAATTTTGGGTAAAGAAAAAATTAACAATTTCCTTAAAAAAACTGGTATGATAGTGTAAGCATGAGATGCAAGTGCAAGAGAAAAAATCTAAGTGTGCAAGTTTAAGTGAGTATAATAGTCCTTAAGGGTTGATGTCATTCCTGCGTAGGCAGGAATCTATAATATCTAATAGCCTTTGCAGATTATTTACTTTGGATTCCCGCCTACGCGGGAATGACATCGTTTTTGGTTCTGTAAGTACCATACTAACGTTGGAGTTCTTGATCCATACAACAAAGTCTTTGCGGGGATGATACCGGGGCTACTTAAGTTAACAAAACTTGCACACTTGGTAAATTTGTAAATTATTCGATATACTCAAATTATTTGAAGAATGGAGACAACAAACAAGGGGTGAGCGTACCTTACTATTACCTACATTTTTGGACTCGTGGGACGTCATCCTGAAGGATGTGGATAAGTGGATAATAGTAAGGAAACGTACTAGGTGTACGTCTAGTAGTGAGTACACTAAATCCCCGCAAGTATTTGCAGAAGCCAATTCTTTAAAGCAGAAGAGTATATCAGTTAATCATTAATCACATAGCAAAATTATTTAAAAAACTTTATCACAAATATAATTGCTATTTAAAGGTTTAATATTTATGACGTATAACCAAGAACCTAAACCAAAGAAACTAACACTTGGTGGTCCTAAACTCTCGCTTAATAAGCCAGCCCAACCCACCAATGTTACTAGAGGTTTTGTTAGTTCTGCAAAAACAATAGTAGAAGTTAGAAAGAGTAGCACTCCAACTAATACTTTGTCTTTTAACAAACTTTGGTCTAGTGGTTCTACTTCTCAAGGCGGCGAATCTACTGCTGGAGAAGAATTTAATAGACGCCTAACTATTTTAAAAAAAGCAGCAGAAGATGCAAAATCTCAGAGTACTGATAGTAAGATTAGCACTCTGAGTAAACTTGCAACTATTAATCAACCTGTGAAAAAAGACGATATTGAAGAAAATGTTCAGGATGAGTCACAAGATATCGAAAATGATTCTGAAATACCACCTACTACATTAGCACCTACATCTTCACAGGATAACAACCCATCAAAGTCTTTTGTTAGATCAACACTGATTGGTTCTCAGAGTAATTTTGGCGTTGCACCTGAAGATGTTTCTGGGGCAGATAAGACTGGTGATAATAAAATAGTAGTGCCAAAGGTTAAAGTTGAGGAGCCTAAAAAATTAAAAAAGGCAGATATCTTCAATATGCTTGATGCGGATGGAAGCGATAATACTGGTAGAACTAGAAGCCTTGCATCAATAAAAAGAGCTAGAGAAAAAGAAAAACGTAAAGCCGAGCAACAAACACCAGACAAAGTATATAGGGAAGTTATTATTCCGGAAGCTATTTCTGTAGGAGATCTAGCTAATAAAATGTCTGAGCGAGCCACGGATGTTATAAAAGAATTGATGAAACTTGGTATTATGGCTACGACCATCCAAATAATTGATGCAGATACAGCAGATCTTGTTGCTACGACCTTAGGGCATACAGTAAAAAGGGTTCAAGAGTCCGATGTTGAAAATATATTGATTAGTGAAGCTGATAAAGAAGAAGATTTAAAGCATAGGGCTCCTATTGTAACGATTATGGGACATGTTGACCACGGTAAAACTTCGTTACTTGATGCTTTAAAGTCAACTGATTTGGCAAGTCAGGAAACAGGTGGGATTACCCAGCATATTGGTGCTTATCGAGTAACCTTGGCTGATGGTAGAGCTATTACTTTCATTGATACTCCAGGACATGAAGCGTTTTCAGATATGAGAACTAGAGGGGCAAAGGTAACGGATATAGTGGTTATAGTAGTTGCTGCAGATGATGGAATAAAGCCGCAAACGATTGAAGCAATTAATCACGCTAAGGCGGCAAATGTTCCTATAATCGTTGCAATAAATAAGATAGATAAACCGGATATTAATCTTGACCGAATTAAAAATGATCTATTAATTTATGGTTTAGTTAGTGAAGAGTTGGGAGGTGATACTATAGTTGTACCAATTTCAGCTTTAAAGAAAACTAATTTAGATAAGTTAGAAGAGGCTATATTATTGGTTGCAGAAATGCAGGATCTTAAGGCTAACTTTAGCGGACTTACTGCTGGAGTGGTCATAGAGGCAAGAGTTGATAAAGGTAAAGGAGCGGTGGCTACTATATTGGTACAACGTGGTATTCTAAGAAACGGAGACATAGTAGTTGCTGGAACGAAATATGGTAGAATTAAGAGGATGAATAATGATAAAGGATTAGATCTTACCGAGGCAGAACCAACTTTACCAGTAGAGATTTATGGTTTAAATGAAGTTCCGCGAGCAGGAGATCAGTTTAATGTAGTGCAGAATGAAAAACAGGCTAGAGATATTGTAGAGTATCGTGAACGCCTTGCAAAAGAAAAGAAAATTTCTGTTACCCAAAGATCAAGTCTAGAAGAATTATTCCTAAAAGCCTCCGGTAGTAGTGGTATGGTAAAAGAGTTACCTATAATTGTTAAAGGCGATGTGCAAGGTTCAATTGAAGCAATTAACACTAGTCTATTAAAGTTGCCAAATGATGAAGTTCGTTTAAGAATTTTACATCACGCAGTAGGTGGAATATTGGAGTCAGATGTTACTTTAGCTAAAGCATCCAATGCTATTATTGTTGGTTTTAACGTTAGAACTAATAATAATGCTTTGGCTATGGCAGAAAGAGAAAAAGTGGATATTAGATATTATTCCATTATCTATAATTTGTTAGATGATATTAAATCAATAATGAGTGGTATGCTTTCACCAATTATTCGTGAGCAATATATCGGTACAGTAGAGATTAGACAGGTATTCATTGTCTCAAAAGTTGGTAAAGTTGCAGGTAGTTATGTTACCAAGGGTACTATTAAAAGAGGTGCTGGAGTTCGCTTGTTACGAGATAATATTGTTATTCACGAAGGAAAACTTAAGACTCTAAAACGTTTTAAAGATGATGTTAAAGAAGTTCACGAGAATTTTGAATGTGGTATCGCTTTTGAAAATTATGATGCTATAAAAGAAGGTGATATAGTAGAAGTCTTTGAAATTATTGAAGAAAAAAAACAGTTATTGTAAATGCAAAAACTTTCTGATAAAGACAAGTCACAAAATAGCTCACAAAGGCAAAAAAAAGTGGCAATATTAATAAATGAAGCATTAGTGGAAGTACTAAGGCGTGGTAAGATGTTAGATGAACGTCTGATTAATTGTCCAGTAACTATTACTAAAGTCTTAGTTACTTCTGATTTAAAAGTAGCAGATTGTTACTTTTTACCATTTAATACTACTTTTAATGAGATACAACTTACTGAATCTTTAAATAATTCGAAATATGCTATAAGAAACTTTATAACTGCTAAGATTAATTTAAAATATTCACCGGAAATTCGTTTTCATTATGATCACGGATTTGATAATGCTTACAAAGTTGAGGAGTTATTGAAGCAAGTTGAAACTAATCGAGTGAACTAGGATTACAATGAATCAAAACCTTACCCATCGCAAAGCCACAATTGCTGACTTAAAAACAATTGTCAACCTTCTTTTAGAAGATGAACTTGGACAAACAAGAGAACAGTTTTCAGCAGAATTGGATCAAGCTTATATTGATGCGTTCTACAAGATAGATAGTGATCCACATCAATATTTGATGATAGTTGAAATGAATAAAGAAATAGTTGGTACTTGCCATCTGACCATTATGCCCTCGCTAACTTTCATAGGTTCAACTAGGATGCAAATTGAAGCTGTTCGTATCTTAGAAAAGTATAGAGGGCAACATTTCGGTGAATGGATGATGAGTATTGCATTGAAATATGGCAAATCAAAAGGTGTCTCCATTGTTCAGCTCACAACTAATAAAAAACGTCCAAGAGCCAAACAGTTCTATGAAAGACTTGGTTTTGAAGCAACACATGAAGGGATGAAATTATATAACTCTAATGAATAATAGTGTTATTATTTTAAATATTAGATATCTTTCGAAACTCTACTTCTGCTGGTAATTTATTCGTGCTACCGGTACTCTGCTCCTCACGTACATCTAAGTACGTTGCGGGTCGAGGTTCACAGCTGTCGAAAGTTAGAAGAGGAAGCGGTTTTAGAAGTCATAATGACAGTTTAAAAGTTGTCGGCTTATAACCGCTGTCATTGCGAGAAGGCGTAAGCCGACGAAGCAATCCACTTATGGTTACTTTTTTGGATTGCTTCGTCGACCTACGGTCTTCCTCGCAATGACGTTACCCTATTTAAAACCCCTTCCTCTTCTAACTTTCGACAGTTGCGGGTCGAGGTTTCGTGGCTTCTTTAAATTCCTCAGCATAAGCGAGTTTCGCAAGAGATCTATTAACATATAGCTAAAACCTTCTCGGGTTAGCTATATCATTTCTCTTTAAATGCTCTAAACATCGTATCAGTAATAGGATCAAGTAAATATCTCAGGAGAGTCCTTGTACCAGTGACAATTTGAACTTCCGCTTGCATACCAGGATGTAACTCTAACTTTTTAGCTTTTGCAATCTTATTAAACTCATCCATATCAATCTCAATTCTAGCGATATAATAAGTGGTAGGATCTTGACTTGGATTTTTGTCTTGTACAATATCAGGAGATATTTTAACAACTTTGCCAGTAAATAACGGCGTTGTTCTAGATTTAAAAGCACTGAAGCGAATTTTTGCTACCAAGCCTTCATGCACTGAATCTATATTCTTGCTTGGAACTTTTGCTTCTATTATCAAACTATCATCAGTTGGAGAAATCTCTAGAATTGGATAACTTGGTGAAATCACCTGT
Source organism: Candidatus Tisiphia endosymbiont of Ditula angustiorana (assembly GCF_964026425.1). Lineage (NCBI taxonomy): Bacteria > Pseudomonadati > Pseudomonadota > Alphaproteobacteria > Rickettsiales > Rickettsiaceae > Candidatus Tisiphia > Candidatus Tisiphia endosymbiont of Ditula angustiorana. The sequence goes on along the minus strand of NZ_OZ032143.1, from coordinate 715,391 downwards.
CCTATTGTATGATAGTTCAATACATTTATAATACCATCAACTGGTGATTTAATAACCACTCGATTTAAAGAGTCTTGATGTGCATTAAATGCCTCTTTAAAACGAGCTACTAGCTCTTGTGCCTCTTTTAGTTCAGTCAGAGTTTTCTCTGTATATTTATTCTGTAAGCTAATAATGCTAATCTCACACTCTGTAATCGAATGCTTAATAGATGCAATCTCAGCTTCTGCCATAGCTATGTCACTTTTGTACTGTGCTTCTTTAGCTTCGAATTCCAATAAAGCGGCTTTATTAGCAAAACCTTTTTCATGCAATGTATGCATTGCCTTTAAACGATCCTTAACAACCTCTAGAGTTTTTATATTTGCAACTTTTTTAGCCTGCATACCTTCGATTTTTTTATTTAATTGCTCGATCCTTTGATGTAAGGCATTTTTTTCACTTTTATATACTTCTTTTTTAGACTGAAATAAACTTTCTTGGGTATGTATAATCCTTGCTACTTCAGGTAAATTGATATCTTTGGTTAATAATTCTGGAAATTCAATCTGAGTTTGATTATCTCTCTCGGCAATTAAACGACTTTCCGTTGCTAAAGCATGTCTATATTGGCTTAAATTACTTTCATATGCTGACTTAATTTTTGTATCTTCTAGCTCTATTAATTTATCACCTTCTTTAACTTGATCACCTTGTTTAACAAAAATATTAGCTATAATCCCACCTTCTTGGTGATTAATTGTCTTCTTATTACCACTCGTTATAACAACACCCAGTGCTGTAGCAGCACTATCAAGAGGAGCAAAACTGCCCCATACCCCTCCAACTAATACAAAAAAGATTATTACATATACCCCAAAAAGAATTGGAGATCTAGCAATTTGCACTACATCATTGCGATCAACATCATTATTTTTAGTAACAAAATTGACGAAACGATCAAGATAATATAATGTATTTTTAATGGCATTAGAAATCTTTACTATTACCTTTTGTGATACAATAGCTCCCTTTGTTTTTTTCGTGTGTGTTAAATCATTTTGTAGCGACAAAAGCTGTTTAAGTTGCTCCGCTGTGAATGCCGGCTTATTGTTCTTTTCTTCCATATTTAAAACTTATTCATTAATGTGGATTACACCACTTTGTAACAGTTTAACTCGATTTTGCATTTCTTCTTGAGTGCCATAAAGAGCTACCGCCCCATCTTGTAATACCAAAATCTTATCTACCACCGATAATACAGAAGGTCTATGAGAGATAACAACTACAGCAATACCCCTAGATTTTGCTTGCTTTAAGCAATTTGACAGGGCTATTTCACCCGCTTCGTCAAGATTTGCATTAGGTTCGTCTAAAATAAGCAGTTTAGGATTACCATAAAATGCTCTAGCAAGACCAACACGTTGTTTTTGTCCGCCAGAAAGATTAGAACCTGCTGTTCCAATATCTGAATCATAACCATCAGGTAATCTTAAGATCATTTCATGAGCTCCAGCAATTTTAGCTGCCTCAATTACTTTTTCCGGATCAGCATTTTCAGCCATCCTAGCTATATTCTGCTTTATACTACCACTAAATAACTCTATTCCTTGCGGCAAATACCCTACATGTTTACCAAAGTCTTCCCTGTTCCAACGATAAATCTCTCCAGTATCAAGCCTAACAGTCCCTGACGATGTTTTCCATACTCCAACTAAAACTTTTGCTAAAGTTGACTTACCTGCTGCAGAAGGTCCTATAATTGCTAATATTTCACCAGGTTGCACCGCAAAGGACACTCCCTTTAAAATATATCTTGGTACTGGCGGCTGTGGTATATGTGGAGGAATTGGTATCGAATAATAAATATTTTCCACAGTTAAATGTCCTTCGACATTTGGAATTGGCATTGATTCTTCTCTTGATTTATACGAAGCAAATAATTGATTGATATTTTTATAAGATTTTATAGCCCCGCTCATACTTTTCCATAACTCAATAGCGTTATCAAAAGGGGCTAAAGCTCTACCAACTATAATGGAACTCATAATCATACCACCAGTAGTCATAGCTCTTCCTGAAGTATCAACAACAACATAAGCACCAATACCAGTTACCAGCATTTGCATAACATTACGGATAAATCTTGAAAAATTAGAAATAGCACCATTACGGTAACTAGCAATTGATTGCTTCTCCAAAGAAGCAATATTAAATTGATGCCAATTTGCCGTAACATTTTTCATCATGCCCATAGCTTCTACAACTTCTGAATTTCTATTGGCGATGTCAGCTTGCGTCATACCCTTTATAGAAAATTCAGTAGCTTCACCGAGAGTTCTATTAGTTGCAGCCGCATTAAAGAAAGCCGTAGATACAATAATAATAGCTCCAACTAATGTAAGGATTCCAATATATGGATGAATTAAGAAAATTACTATTATATAGACAATACTCCAAGGAGCATCAAATAAAGTATTAATACCAGTGCTGGTTAGAAAGGTTTTTACTGTTTGAAAGTCACGAAGTAACTGACTAGCACCCATATTAGTACGAGTTGCAGAGGCTGAAATAGAGTGACCAAAAATTACAGGAGCAATTGTTTTATCCAACCATTCACCAACTTTAATTAGGGTGAATGATCTAGCAATTTGCAATAACCCATAAATAAAATAGATTGTACCAATAATAATAGACAACCACATTAATGTAAATAAGTTACCACTTCCTATAACCCGATCAAGAACTTGCAAGGAATAAAGAGGCGTTATCAACATTAACAAGTTAATAACAAACGCAAAACTAAAAACTATCCAAAACGCAATTTTGCACTTCTCAAGAGCAGTAGTTAGGGGATTTATTACTTGAGATATTAATGCACTATTATTGATCATATTACCATTGTTATATTATATTGTTCTGAATTATAATCTATATCATCTAACACAAATTAAATTAGCCTGTCCTGATAATAGTAGTTATCCGAACCTGACGGCTTCCCAGCTCTATTATATTTTTTTACTGCTGATTAGTAAAAATTATACTATTTGTAATATTTTTATTTGACTCTACACTATACGCAAAATAAATAATATGGCAACCTCTTTATTAGACTTAGAGCCTAAAAGTAATACAAATAACCTAATTAACCTCAGGTCGATATAAGAATTAATAATTCTTATATCGACCTGGCTTTGTTATAAGGAAAAATGCACTCACGTCAGCCGCTTCAAACCTGATTGTTTCTATATATAACACGAAAGTTCGATGTAACTTGTTACATCGAATTCAGGTTAATTAATTACTTTTTCGATAAATATCCTTTTATCAACTCCTCAGCAATTTGCACAGCGTTTAAAGCTGCTCCTTTACGTAAATTATCTGCTGTAATCCATAAATTAATGGTATTTTTTTGACTATGATCATTTCTAATTCGCGAAACATAAACAAGATCTTTACCAACAACATCTATGGGAGGAATATATTGTGTTTTATCCAAATGAGAATTAACTACAATAGAGTCTGATTCTTTTAGTATTTCTTCTATTTCTTTAGCATCTATCTCTCCACTAAACTCAACATTAACTGAAATAGAATGACCAACAAACACCGGCACTCTCACGCAAGTTACACTAGATTTAGCATGTGATCCTATAATTTTTTCTAATTCCAAGGAAATCTTAGATTCTTCACTAGTAGAACCATCTTCATTAAAACTACCTATATAAGGAAATAAATTAAAAGCTATTTGCCTAGGAAAAATTTTAGGAGTGATGTCACTAAAAACATACTTTGCCTTAGTTTGCTCGTAAAGCTCATCCATTCCTCTCTTCCCTGCTCCTGAAACCGACTGATAAGTCGATATCACCATTCTCTTAATCTTTACTGCATTATCCAAAGGCTTTAATACAGTAGCTATAGGAGCAGTACAACAATTAGGATTAGCTATAATATTTTTAATAGTATAATCTTTTAGGCTCGCTAGATTGGCTTCTGGAACTATCAAAGGAACATCAGAATCAAGTCTGAAAAATGATGATTTATCGATAGCTATGCAACCTTGCTCGACAACTTTGGGTATATATTTCATTGATATTTCTGATCCAGCTGCAAAAAAAGCAATATCTATTTTACTAAAATCTACACTATCTATATCAAATATTTTTATACTATCTTCCCCAAAACTAACCTCTTTACCTTTAGATTCACTTGATGCTACAGCATAGAGCTTATTAATTGGAAAACATCTTTCAAACAAAATCTCTAAAGTCTCACGCCCAACATTACCCGACGCACCAATTACCGCAATATTATATTGTTTTGTCATCTACATCTATCTTTTTATCATTCTTACATATCTGTTAGTATATGTCATTCCCTAATTTTTAACATATAGTCAATTCAGTCAAATCAATTGACTATATCAGCTTAGAAATAGTTTTTCCCCCTATAATATGGAAATGAAAATGGAACACACTCTGTCCAGATTTTACCCCTTTATTAGTAATCAAACGATAACCATCTTGATCTAAACCAACTAGCGATGCAATATAGGATAGTTTGGTGAAATAATCTTTAATTTCATCACTAGAAGCTTTAAGGATAAAATCACTATAGTCAATATACTCCTTTTTTGGTATAATTATTATATGTATTGGAGCTACAGGATTTATATCATTAAATGCTATTAAATTATCATCTTCATATATTATCTCTGCTGGAATATCTTTACCAATAATTTTTACAAAAACATTATTCTTGTCATACATATTATACTCTCATTTTTATTATCTACTCCCAAATACTATTAGCAACAAAAATATTGGTAATAGTTGACCTCAAGTATTGATGTAATAAATTAATAGTAAGCTCAAGTAATCATCACCATTAGGGGTGATGTCACCCATGTTGCCATTATGTCATCCCAGCGAAAGCTGGGATCTAAAATGTTTAAAGCACCTTCTTTGTCTATTTTTTTAGATCCCAGCTTTCGCTGGGATGACACCCTAGGCTATTAAACTGATGTCTTATATCAAACTGAGATTACTATAACACATTTTTTTCATCCACTAAGCGTTCTAAAAATTTTAATTCAGCTTCTATCTCAGATTTTGCTAATATTATGTCTGTAAGCTGGTATTTCTTTTTTTGCAAATCATATTCTCTCATATCATCGCTGAAAAAACCAAATATTAACATAATGGCGAATTGACTTACAGAAATAAAATTAGTACAACCTAAATTTGATATAACAATATTTAATATCAAAGTAATTATTAGTGGTAACCACATTCTATGATAGAATGCCCAAAACACGCTTAAAAACGCAGCAAATAATGAAAAACCTTGCTTGATAAGAATAAAATCGTTATCTTTTTTTTGAGGATTAACATATATTGAATAAATATTCATAAGAGAGTCTTGTAATTACGATATTAAATGATTACTTAAATACCATAATAATAAACAAATAGCCAAACATCAATATTTAAAAGATTCTTTATGTCAGATAACTCGCCTAGCCCTGTCACATTACACGGGACTACTATACTTTGCTTAAGAAAAGGGGGGAATGTTGTAATCGCAGCGGATGGTCAGGTCTCCCATGGTAATACAATTTTAAAATCTACAGCAAGAAAATTAAGAGTCATGTTCAATAATAGTATTATTGCTGGCTTCGCTGGATCTACTGCAGATGCTCTAACTTTATTTGAAAAATTAGAATTAAAGTTGGAGAAATATTCGTATCAGTTACTGAGAAGTGCTGTAGAACTGGCAAAAGATTGGCGTAGCGATAAATATTTACGTAAACTTGAAGCAATGATGATCGTTGCAGATCAAAAAAATATATTAATTTTAACTGGTAATGGCGATGTAGTTGAACCTGATGGTGATGCTGCTGCCATTGGCTCTGGTGGATTATATGCACTGTCTGCTGCTAGAGGTTTAATGTCTTTTGACAATGACCTAACTGCAGAAGAGATTGCTTTAAAATCAATGAATATTGCAGCTGATATCTGTGTTTTCTCTAATCATAATATTATTCTAGAAAAAGTTAAAGTTATATGAGTATTAATCTTAAAAAAAAATCTATGGGATTAACTCCCGCTAAAATCGTAGCTGAACTTGATAGATTCATTGTTGGGCAATATAAAGCTAAAAAAGCTGTTGCGATAGCGTTGCGGAATCGCTGCAGACGTAGAAATGTAGACGAACCACTTCGTCAAGAAATCGTGCCAAAAAATATTTTAATGATAGGACCAACTGGCGTAGGTAAGACTGAAATCGCTAGGCGACTTGCTAAGCTTAGCGGCTCACCATTTCTTAAAGTAGAAGCAACAAAATTCACGGAAGTAGGATATGTTGGACGAGATGTTGAGTCAATAATACGAGACTTAGTGGAAATAGCTGTTAACACACAAAAAGCTAATGCTAAAAAAGCAGTGATTGCTAATGCAAATTTAAAAACTGTAGAAAGGATTTTGGATGCTTTAGTCGGCAAATCAGCATCAACTGAAACTAGAGAAAAATTTTGTCGCAAGCTTGAAAAAGGTGAACTTGACAATACTGAAATTGAAATAAGTATAACAGATTCAGGGGGCTTATTTGGTAGTAGTAATTTTGAGATTCCTGGTATGCCAGGAGCTGCCATGGGCGTCTTAAATATTTCTGATATGATCGGTAAAGCTATCGGTACTAATAAAACAAAAACTAAGAAAATGCTGGTTAAAGATGCTCTTTTAATTATTTCTGCTGAAGAGTCAGAAAAATTGATCGATCAAGAAAAAATTACTCAAGATGCCTTAGTGCTAGTACAAAATGATGGTATAGTATTTTTGGATGAAATAGATAAAATCACCTCAAGATCTGAGGGAAAAAGTTCAGAAATTAGTAGAGAAGGAGTGCAGAGAGATTTATTGCCTATTATTGAGGGTACAACAGTTAATACAAAACATGGTCCTATAGAAACTGCTCATATATTATTTATAGCATCAGGTGCTTTTCATTTATCAAAACCATCTGATTTATTACCTGAATTGCAAGGAAGGCTACCTATTAGAGTAGAGTTAAGCTCACTCACTAAGGACGATATGATAAAAATTTTAATTGAACCAGAATCCAGTTTAATAAAACAATATTCAGCCTTAATCGCAACCGAAGGGGTAAAATTAAAATTTACTGATAATGCAATAGATAAAATTGCTACTTATGCAGCAAATGTTAATTTAGAAGTTGAAGATATTGGAGCAAGAAGATTACATACTATTCTAGAAAATTTATTGGAGGAGATAAGCTTCAATGCAAGTGATACGAAAGAAAAAGAGATAGTTATTGACGAACATTTTGTCGACCAGCAATTATCAAAAATTATCAAAAATCTTGATCTAGTAAAATTTATTTTATAGAAATGATAGTTCACCTTGGTAGTTTAACTTTTAGCGGTATAGATATTATCGATGTTGATGTGCAAGTACAGATATCACCAGGGATACCTAATTTTACTATAGTAGGACTTGCTGATAAAACTATTGGCGAGTCTAAAGAACGAGTTAGAGCAGCACTTTCTTCAATAGGTCTTGCCTTGCCTGCTCAAAAAATACTGATAAATTTAGCTCCAGCTGATTTGGTTAAAGAAGGTAGTCATTTTGACCTTGCTATTGCTTGTGCTATACTTAGCAGCATGAAAATTTTACCAGCTGAGGAAATACAAGAATATCTAGTAATAGGAGAATTATCTCTAGATGCTTCTATTCTGCCTGTCAGTGGGGTTTTACCTGCTGCTATTGGAGCTTTGGCTAGGAATAAAGGGCTAATTTGTTCAAAATCTAATGGTCAGGAAGCTGCATGGTCTGGCAATAATAATATTTTGGTAGCAGGAAATTTAATAGAGTTAATTAACCATTTTAAAGGCTTACAAATATTATCATCACCTGAATTAGAAATTGATACTACTGTCATAAATTACCCTGACTTTAAAGATATCAAAGGACAAAAAGTAGCCAAGCGAGCTTTAGAAATAGCGGCCTCTGGTAGTCACAATCTATTAATGCTTGGTCCACCTGGTACTGGCAAATCTATGTTGGCACAATGTATACCTGGTATATTACCCAAAATGCGACCCGAAGAAATATTGGAGTGCAGTACTATAGCAAGTGTTGCAGGCAAGCTAGCAAATGGGAAACTATCAAGAGCTAGACCTTTTCGGACTCCCCACCACTCATGCTCGATAGCAGCGATGGTCGGCGGTGGAGTTGGTAAAAGAGTAAAACCTGGAGAGATCTCGTTAGCACATAACGGAGTGTTGTTTTTAGACGAATTACCAGAATTTCCACCTAACGTTATCGAATCTTTAAGGCAGCCAATTGAAACCGGAGAAATACTGATTGCTAGAGCAAATTCGCATATAAAATATCCGACCAACTTTCAGCTAATAGCAGCAATGAATCCTTGTAAATGTGGTTATTTAAGTGATCCTCACAAAGCATGTTCTAAAGCCCCAAAATGTGGGAGCGATTATCAGATGCGAATTTCCGGCCCTATCATGGATCGATTTGATCTACATATAGAGGTAGGATCTATCGACTCATATAACTATAATTTAATAGCAGATGATACAGAAGAAGAATCGGGGCAGATAGCACACAGGGTCGAAATGGCTCGCAATATTCAACAAACTAGATATGAAGGATATAATATCAAAACAAATAACCGTTTGGATGGGCAGTTGCTTATCGAATATGCATTGCCAGTAGATGATGGTAAAGATTTACTTAATGAAGCCGCGACAAAATTTCGTATATCCATGCGTGCTTATAACCGTATCTTACGGGTCGCAAGAACCATAGCAGATCTAGACTCTTCTTCCAACGTCCATAAGATACACATTGCTGAAGCACTAAACTATAGAAGAATGGGGAATAGCTTTTGAATTAACCATTAGTCGCGCTTCTGTATACTGCTATGATTTCAAGAGTTGATAGACGATAGTATAACTTCAAGAAGAGCTAGTAGTAGCAAAGTCGAGCGGCGTAGCGTATATGAGTAACGGAGCAGCCTCGATCTTTAGCGTGGGAACGCCAATTCTTGAGGTTCTACCTGAATATAAGATGAAAGTGCGACCTGAAAAGTCGATTAAAGTAATTGATTAATGGAGGAGAGCAAATGCTTAATTCTAATTAATCCTGACGTTCTTCCGTCAGAGCCTATCATATCTAGCGTCCTTGGTAACTTTGCAATTTTTACCTTTTTCCTAAAAATACCATCTGATCTAAAGCGTTTCTAAAGTAACAAATTTTAAATCCATATAACAACTCTATCGCTTTTAAAAACAGCCTTATGTTGTCCTTTCAACCAATAAACTAATTTCTTTAGCGAAATCTACCTATTTTGCTGAGCTATTTGGTGTTGATATATTTTGGCTTGTTTGCTCTTTTAGTAGTTTACTTTTTTCTTCTATTGAATTAAGAAAGAAATAAGTGAAGGTTAGGAAACTAACTAAAAGTGGTATAAATACAAAGAGAATTGCTTTTAGTTTTCTAGCTGATTCTTCACGATCCAGTCGTTTTTCTCTTTCTTCTTCTGTTTCAACAAATTTATTATCGGTATTTCTGCCAGTATCTAAATTATCTTTTGACATTTCTATAATCTAAGAATCTCATTAGTTGCATAGTAGCATAATATTATTATCTTGCAAAATGTTTTCTACATTTCTTTTATTTATCCTAAAAAGCTGATAATAATTGCTAAATCAATGTCACAGTGCATAAGATGACTCATTTCTATAATCAATACCAAATTGATCAATTTTTTGTAACATAGCACTAGGGTGTGTCATCAATTAAGTTGACAGGAGCGTTTATTTGTTGTGTAATAGAGAAAAAATTAAGGATAAATTTTCTCTATGCGTCGATATGCTCTACGTGACGATCAATGGGATCGGATTAAAGATAAGCTACCTGGAAGGGAAGAGTCTGTTGGTGTAACAGCCAAGGATAATCGCCTATTTGTAGAAGCAGTCTTGTATCGATATAGGGCTGGTATACCTTGGAGAGACCTACCTGAACGTTTTGGAGATTTTCGAGTGATTCACCTACGTCATTCAAGGTGGAGCAAGACAGGTGTGTGGAAAAAGGTTTTTGAGATGCTGGCTGAAGATGCTGATAACGAGTATGCCATGATTGATTCAACCATTGTTAGGGCTCATCAACATAGTGCCGGTGCTAAAAAAAAGAGTTAGATGATGACCAAGCAATTGGACGAGGTAAAGGGGGGCTGAGTACTAAAATCCATGCCACATGTGACGCTCTAGGGAATCCAACGGGATTCCATCTTACCCCGGGTCAAGCTCATGATTTGCAAGGATCTGATGTTTTGATGAATGAATTGACGAAAGCGGATGCTGTACTTGCTGATAAGGCTTATGATGCCGATGTACGTATGCGAGATAAGCTGAAAGATAAGGGATGTATAGCTGTGATTCCCCCAAAGAAGAATCGTGTGAATCCAGCTAAGTATGATAAGGACCTATATAAAGCTAGGCATTTGATTGAGAACTTTTTTGCAAAATTGAAGCAATATAGAGCTATTGCAACACGATTTGACAAAACATCTCAGAACTTTTTGGGTGCTGTTTATATGGCTTCCATGGTAATTTGGCTCAATTGATGACACACCCTAGTATTTTTATAAGTATAATCACTAAAATATTCATCCTGCATTAAAGCAACACGTTTTGCAATATTATTCGCAGCTTTTATTCCCATAATCTTGTAGTTTTCTTATTATTGCATAATTAAGCAGTTTTTAACTTCTGCTGTTTAATTTGGTCTTCATTTTTTACTAGAGTCGCCAAATCCGCTACCCACTCAAATTTACGCAATTCTTTCATAATCGGTAATTACAAACTTAATATAGTTTTATTATAAATTGAAATATTATTATTGTTTTTCTAACAAAAATTCTATATAATTTGTAGTAATTTTACTGAGACTTAAGGCTAGGTGAACATGAAGGAAGCAACTGTCTGTTTATATAACAATAAAATTAAAAAATATTACATCTTTTTTAAAAATAGATAAAAATCCTTGGTAATAATTTATATTTTAGTTTAATCTATAAATTGAATATAAAAATATTATGGTTTTTTATGGAAGAAGAGATTAATTATTGGGACAACTCACAGTATGAATCTTGTCAATATGCTACTAGGGTGTGTCATCAATTGAGCCAAATTACCATGGAAGCCATATAAACAGCACCCAAAAAGTTCTGAGATGTTTTGTCATATCGTGTTGCAATAGCTCTATATTGCTTCAATTTTGCAAAAAAGTTCTCAATCAAATGCCTAGCTTTATAGAGATCCTTATCATAATTAGCTGGATTCACACGATTCTTCTTTGGGGGAATCACAGCTATACATCCCTTATCTTTCAGCTTATCTCGCATACGTGCATCGGCATCATAAGCCTTATCAGCAAGTACAGCATCCGCTTTCGTCAATTCATTCATCAAAACATCAGATCCTTGCAAATCATGAGCTTGACCCGGGGTAAGAGAGAATCCCGTTGGATTCCCTAGAGCGTCACATGTGGCATGGATTTTAGTACTCAGCCCCCCTTTACCTCGTCCAATTGCTTGGTCATCATCTAACTCTTTTTTTTAGCACCAGCACTATGTTGATGAGTCCTAACAATGGTTGAATCAATCATGGCATACTCGTTATCAGCATCTTCAGCCAGCATCTCAAAAACCTTTTTCCACACACCTGTCTTGCTCCACCTTGAATGACGTAGGTGAATCACTCGAAAATCTCCAAAACGTTCAGGTAGGTCTCTCCAAGGTATACCAGCCCTATATCGATACAAGACTGCTTCTACAAATAGGCGATTATCCTTGGCTGTTACACCAACAGACTCTTTCCTTCCAGGTAGGTTATCTTTAATCCGATCCCATTGATCGTCACGTAGAGCATATCGACGCATAGAGAAGATTTATCCTTAATTTTTTCTCTATTACACAACAAACAAACACTCCTGTCAACTTAATTGATGACACGCCCTAGGTTACTGAGCAAATTACGTAAGATAAATGAGGAAGTAAACCGACCAATAGATATTGATGAGGTTAGAAAGGCTATTTATTACGCCAAAAAATATCATGGCAGCCAAATGCGGCAATCAGGAGAGCCTTATTACTCTCATCCAATAGAGGTAGCATATATGATTTCTGATTATCTTTTTCGCACTGACATTATTGTTACCAGCATACTACATGATACCATCGAAGATACAAAACTTACCGAAAAAATGATTGCCTATATCTTTGGGGAGCAGGTTGCTAGTCAAGTAGAAGCTTTGACTAGGGTAAAGCCTTATGGAAAGATTAGCTCGGCGGAAACATTAGATATATTACTTCAACAAGAAAAATATGATGTGGCATTGATTAAAATTTTTGACCGGATTCACAACTTGCAAACTCTAAAGGCTAAATCTCCGGAGAAAGTGAGGAAAATTATACAAGAAAGTATGAGGGCATTTATAATAATCAGTATGCACCTAGAAATACCGCAACTAACAGAAGAATTACTGCAGTTATGTTATCAACATTTACCACCTATAAATACAAAATCTTTGTCGCAGGATCTACATCAAAAATCTTTTAAGGATGCATCATTTTTTCCAACCTTTCAAAATGAAATAGCCTAAATGCGAATCCTAGACTGATTAAACAAAATAGGATGAGCAACCCCCAATGACCAAAATATTCAGTTAGATATATTGACCCAAAGGATACAATGACATACATAAAAGCACGTGATAGGGCATATGTGAGAGTGGCACAGGTAAAACGTTTAAATACAGGAAAATGCTTATAAAAAATTGGGGTAGCCGGCATATTATCAGACATGAACAAAACAACAAATGCTTGAAGTAGGAAAACATCTAAAGAACTTCTAAGGTTATTTAATAAGTACGGACAACTTAAAGACAGGATAATTAGAGCTACTAATTTCACTCTTAAAATTGCGATGCAGTTTTGATAGTCAACATCTCTTTGATCTTAAGCCTATATTTTTACCAATATCTCTTTTTCCCTTTCTAATTTGTTTATAGAACCGTGATATTGTTACAACCAAGATTTATTATTTCAATTTTCTGTATTATTTATTTCTTGCTATCATTCAACCAAATCATCAATATATATGTTATATCTCAATTCGATGTAAGAACATTGGTTTAATAACCTAGGGTGTCATCCCAGCTTTCGTTGGGATGATGTTATTCCAGCGTACTATGTCATCCCTGCGAGGGGTTATGTCATTCCTGCGTAGGCAGGAATCTAAAAAATGATCAATATTAGGTTGTGTTAAGTTATTTTAGACCCCTGCCTACGCAGGGGTGACATCGTAAGATCGTATTAGCCCCCTGCCTACGCAGGGGTGACATCGTAAGATCGTATTAGCCCCCTGCCTTCGCGGGAATGACATGTAAGACATTGGTTATTATATAAATAATATAGTAAGGTAAATAAATGATAGGATATCAGCAAGAACAAAGAAGCCTAACGAAGGAACAAAAATCAGCTGTTGGGTTGCTTTCGATCGGGACTTTTTTAGAATATTTTGATTTGATGCTTTATGTACATATGGCGGTATTTCTTAATGAGTTGTTTTTTCCTCAAAGTGATCCACATACTACAGCAATTTACTCTGCTACGGCTTTCTGTTCTAGTCTTATTTTTAGACCTGTTGGTGCAGTAATATTTGGCTATATAGGTGATAATATAGGGCGTAAGACTACCGTTATTATAACGACTTTTATGATGGCTTTATCATGTATTACCATGGCTAATCTACCTACTTATGTCCAAATAGGCATTACAGCCTCTTGGTTGGTTACAATATGCCGTATACTACAAGGAATGTCCTCTATGGGAGAAACAATAGGAGCAAGACTTTATTTAATTGAATCTATAAACCCACCAATCCAATATCCGGTTTCTTCATCAATTTCCATTTTTAGTACTTTAGGAGAAGTTGCTGCTTTAGGCATAGCATCGTTAGTAACCTCCTATGGATTTAATTGGCGCATAGCCTTTTGGATGGGAGCAGGCGTAGCACTGATCGGCACAGCAGCTCGAAGGAATCTTAGAGAAACGCCGGAATTTGCTGACGCTAAGCGTCAACTAAAAAGAACTTTTCAGCAGCCTTCAAATGTTGCCAGCATAGATCTTAAAAAACTAGAAAATAATCCAATATGGAAGGAAAAAGCTAATAAAGTAACAATAATAGCATTGTTTCTAATAGAATGTATGTGTCCTGTATGTTTTTATTTTGCTTATATGCATTGTGGCAATCTTTTAAAAACTTCTTTTGGCTATAGTGCTGAACAGGTCATTCATCAAAATTTTATTCTCTCAATATTTTCCTTCTTAAGCACCTCAGTACAGGACAAAGAGATTAAGGAGAGAATAAAAAATAGTAGATAACGCGTAGCCAAAGCTCTATTACTTAGGTTATTGAAGACTTAAGAGGCAAGAGAATGATTACAGCGTTATCACAATTAATAGGAGACTACTTTTTTAATAGTTTTGCAAGCATAAAATTAATAGAACAAATAATATTAGGATTATTGCAAGTGAGAGATGTAAATCTTACACAGCTTGCCTTAACGATAAAAGGAGATAAGCAAGAATCACGCTATAAGAAATTACAGAGATTTTTTGCCAAATGTGAATTATCATATACGTCCTTAGCCAAGTTACTGGTTAGGTTGGCTGGAATTGATGCTGAACAATGGTTACTAGTGCTTGATCGGACAAATTGGAAATTTGGCAAGCTTGACATCAATATTTTAGTATTGTCAATTTGTCACAATGGTATAGCTATATCAATTATGTGGGATATGTTAGCAAAAACTGGCACTTCCAATAGTAGTGAACGTCAAAAATTAATAGATAGATTTTTGAAATCATTTGGGGTAGAAAAAATATTATCATTGCTTGGAGACCGTGAATTTATCGGTGATAGTTGGTTGAAATTTTTAGCAGATCGTAATATCCCGTTTTATGTACGAATAAAGGAAAATTTAACTATTGGCAGGTCGTAAGATGAATTAGTTACCGCAAATCACCTAGTAAAAAAGCTAAAGAATAATGAATATAGGATATTCAAAGGTAAGAGATATTTAGGAAAGAATTATAAAGGACCTAAGGTTTTTATTTCTGCTTTGCGTAATGGAGAAGGAGAGTTAGTCATTATAGCTACCAATGACAATCCCTATCAGGCTTTAGATATTTACAAAAAACGTTGGGAAATTGAGATTTACCAGCCATAATGCCTCTATAATAGTGATGTTGTTGATATTTTAATTAATGTTTATTATTTAGTCTACTTTTTCTACCCTAGAATGGTAAATCCATTGTTTTGGTTGTTCTCTTAATGAGCTTAATCTTTTAATTTCTTGCTCATCGGCTGTAATTAGCCAAATCCAACGGTTTAATGTATTTTTTGCTTTTCTTGCTTTTAATCCTCCTTGTTGCATCCATTTATATAAAGTTGGTTGTGGTACATTTGTTTCTTGAGATAATTCGCTAAAAGTAAATTCATCGTAAGTGCGATCAACTCCTGCTGATAGTGTTTTTCTATGAAAAGGTATAACATTGTTACGACTCAGTAATGTACCTACTATATTTTTACTAAAACCGCCTAATAATTTAGGTGGATGGAGTCCTTGTTGATTTAAATTATCGGCAATTTGTTGCAATGTCATACCTTGAGTTCTTAGACTTGTTGTCAATGCAATTAATTCATGATAATAACTAAGTTGTTCAGGTTTTGCTACAGGACGAATAAAATTCGTACTAGTTTTATATCCACCTGACCAATGTATTTCCACAGACACTTTCTCACTTATCCCTTCTACTGTTACTAGAACACGCTCAATAAGTAAACGTAAAATTTCTTTCCGTTCTTCTACTGTAGTAGTTTCTGATGCCCATAAGGCAGGAATATCATTGGCTAGTTTGTATATTAATTCACGTTCAGTGCTAGAGAGAATCTTTGACTGATTAGCTAAAAATTTGTTATATTCTTGCTTTAATTTTTCTTCTGCAGATAATGATTCTTCCCACTTTTTCTCAAGAGTCCTAGTAACAAGACGATTCTCCGGTTCTGAGGCATTATATTGTCGATAGCTACGTTCAACTTCATATTTTGCTCTCTCCAGCTGCTTGTGCCAATGTTTTTGTAAATTATTATGCTCTTGCTCAGCATCTGTTGCCACACGTAAGCTAACTTCTAAAGCACTTGGTTTTAATACTTCTAATGCCTGATTAGTAATTAATTCATCTAGCCCATCTCCAACTAATGATTGGCAAGTATCTTCAGCATAATCAACAGCCATCCTACGACAAATGTAACGTAGTTTATTACTATTATTTGTATAACAAGTAACCATTCTTAGACCGCACCGACCACAAACAATAAGACCAGTTAATAGTGAACTACCTTGTCTTGCTATACCAATTCCTTGTATAGAGTTGGTTAATAATTGTCTTTGGTTACGTTCATATTGTTGCCAACTAATATAAGCAGGAACTTTATCTTTTATCATCACTTCCCAGTCAGACATTTTAGCAACTGTCCTTCCAGTAGAGGGTCTACCAAGCTTTTTTTTGTGTGGTTCAGTGGGTCTACGACCATATACATAAGCTCCAGCATATATAGGATTATGTAATAAATTTGATAAGGTAGCTCTATTAGGACGATGCCATGCTAATTCACCTTTTTGCAAACCACTACGTTCTCTATATGGCATTTGAATGTTATTTTTAGCTAAATATTTCAATACTGCATTAATTGTAGAGAATTTATCAAATAACTCAAATACCATTTGAATAATTGTTTGTGCTTGCTCATCTAGATCTTTAATAATCTCTCCGGAAGCCCTTCTAACATATCCCATAGGAACTTGCATACCTAACTCTCCTCTACGAGCCTTGGCTTTCTTTCCTTGTAGCATACGCTGTTTAATTATATGTAATTCCGCTTCAGACATTGTACCTTTAAGACCTAATAGTAGCCGATCATTATAAGAAACTGGATCATAAACACCATCAGTATCAGCAATCAAGGTTCTAAAAAGTGCACATACTTCTAGTAATTGATACCAATCCCTACATGAACGAGCCAATCGCGATATTTCTATTCCTAATACTATACCAACACGGTTTAACCCAACTTCAGCAACTAAACGCTGAAATCCAGGACGACCTTCTGCAGTTGAACCAGATTGACCCAAATCATCATCAATTATAACTACTCTGTTAGCAGACCATCCTAAATCATAGGCTCTTCCCACTAGATTATATTGTAATTTTGTCGATTCACTATGCCGTTCTACTTGTTGCAGGGTTGACTGCCTTACATAGACAATTGCTAGACGGTCGTAGTGACAAGCTTGGATTTTTCCACTTAATAACGTAATTTGAGGTGATTTTTTCTCCTGATCTATCATTGCCTTTCTCCATGTTTATTGTCAAACTTTGTAGTTTTTTCAATGACATTGTTCCTAATAAATTTATTAGGCGCTGACGATTCTCTGTGGGAATGTTCTCCCATTGCATGAATTTCAATATAGGTACTCCTATTATGATATTTCTTTACCCATTCAACTAGGGTTAGCAATGCTGCTTTACTCAGTGTCGGTGATTCTCCTGAATTTGTCAATTCTAAATTTATAGATGTTTTAATAATGGAATATCGAAAACCTTTTTGCTTGCCTTAAAACGCGGGGCTTCAATTTTGAAAATACCCATATAATACATTTAGATAGAATTAGTAAATTGCTTGGTTTACTTGCTATAGCATTTACTTTTGCTTATGTTGTGGGTCAATGGCAAAATTCTATCAAACCTATAAAGCTTAAAAAACATGGTAGAAAGTCTATATCCTTATTCAGGTATGGCTTAGATTACTTGCAGAGAATATTTTTGAATATTGCAGAAATGATGGAAAAATGGATGGAAGTTATAACAAAATTTATTAAGCCAATAATACCATCTTTACTCCGATTATCACCTTGTTAATCTCTTTGTCCTGTACTGAGAGTTTTTTGACCGCTTTGGCTTGTTTTTGGGGCGAGTCCAACTAAGCTTGCAATTTCCTTATTGCTCAGCACACCAAGCTCTGGCAGTTCTATTAGCAAAACACTAGCTGTTTTTTCACCTATACCTTTATAGCTTATGAGTAAATCATTTTTGGCCTTTAAACTCTTATCTTCCTTTATAGCAGCCTTTATATCTTCTCTAATTTCATCAAGTTGCTTTTTGCCAAACTTTATCATTTTCTCGAGATATTGCTTAGCCTTCCTGGATGCAACTTTTGCTCTGCATTGATTAGCATGTATCTCTTCTTCTATATTACGTTCTATGCTCCTTAAAGATTGTAATTCTTCTTGTATAACAGAAATTATTTGGTCTCCTTTCTCATCATTAGCAATAAAAGCTGCATATTTCTCAAGTAATAACGCATCCAATTTATCAGTCTTAGCAAAATGGTTACAGACCTTGGCAAAAGCGTGAACTCTATTAGGATGAGCTCTATGCACAGCAAGCCCGGCTTGTTGCAACATCCTCATAACCAAACGTTCATAACCGCCAGTAGATTCCAAAACAGTAAGCACAATATTTCGAGAAGCTATTTCTGATTTTATAAAATCAGAAATAGCTTTATCTGTATTTTTAATCTTACAATGAATATTGTTCATAGATATATCAAGCGTATTTTTTGAAACATCTATTCCCATAAATATCTTGCTTTTTTCAGTCATTTGCTTTACCTATAATTAGTGGTTGTTTTGCAAAGTTTTGATACATGATTGTAAATTCGATCTCTAAAGGATCATCCTACCGTTCGTATTATACTTTGCGATTCAAGGAAGGAGTGCACCAAGATTCCCTCGGTCTTTAAAGACCAATCTAAATTAAACGGCGTCACTCCTTCCGACCATATTAACTCCATATTGAGCTAATATTCAAGATACAATCTAAAAAAATAGCCTAGAAGACTATTATACATTATTAGATCCCAGCTTTCGCTGGGATGACATCATTTTGACATTAGTACTACAACTGTAGTGCTAAATAGTGTAGTTAATAATGGGAAATGGTATAACATACCTATCTATGCTATTTTTAGCTCCCCGCCTATGCGGGGGTGATATTTTCCATCTTCAGTTGCGATTTTTAAACCGCCCTAGTTACATTCTTGCAAAATTTTATATATACAATTTTGCTACATGCTAGTATAATTCAGCATAGTCCAAATTATAACTTAAAGAATTGTTATTTTCGCATGTTGCAGAAATTGATGAAGCACCTTATATTTGCCAGTATAATGGGGTTTTTATGCATTCTTTCTTCTTATGGACAAGCTGAAGATACTGCTCAAAATATGGAATTCCTTGATACTACAGATGAAAGTAATGAATTAGAAAAAGATAATAATTTTACTGAGCATGTTGCTGATTCTAATAATTTGCTAAATATACAAAATAATGTTGAACATTCAGAATTAAAAACTTGCAGTCTTGGTAAGATTATTGCTTTAAATAAAATCACAGCAACATCAAAGGAGCTGGTATTAAAGCCTAATGAACCACAATATTTTGGTAATATTCAAATTAAACTTCATAAATGTATTAAAAATCTTGATCCTTATAATGAAGATAATTACATGCTATTAACCATTACAGAGCATAAAATTGATGAGGATGCTATGTTAATTTTCCAAGGATGGCTTATCTCGTCAAGTATTTCAGTCTCCACCTTTGAACATCCTATTTATGAAATCTTTGCTAAAAATTGTTTATAGGATATTTTAAGTAATGATATACTCAAATGATTTGAAGAATGGGGACAATAAACAAGAGGAGAGTGAGCGGAACGTACATTTAGTACGTGAGTACGCGAATGTCCCGCAAGTATTTGCAAAAGCCAATTCTTTAAAGCAGAAGAGTATACAATCCATGATCTGCCTATTAGTTATGTTATTCCCAGTAGTTGGATTGATTTCTGGTTTTTCTGCTGCAGTAACAGTTCCTATGTTGTTATTAACTATATTAATTGCTTTGCGAGATAAAATCTTTATTCATTTGAAATACGCTACTATTAAAGAAACTTTGTTATCCAATTGGAAACTGGAATTACTATTTTGTCTTTGGTGTCTTATAACAAATTTTTATTCACCTAATTACCCCGCCTCTTTATTTAACTATCTACAGGTTTGTTTAATTGTTCTAATAGGGTTTATCGTAAATAGCAATATTGACAAATTATCCATAAATGTAACTAAAATAAAAATATACTTTATTATAGGAATAACAGCAGCAATTGCTCTGTTTTTTATAGAATACGCATCTCACGGTATTATAACAAGGGCTTTCCGTACTGTTTTTCAGCCAAAATCCTCATGTCAATTCTTTTTATTCATTCTTGACCGAGGATGTTCTTTATTATCAGTTCTTTCATGGGTAGCTATAGCTATAATTATATCATATAATAGATCATATCATAGATATTTATTAGCACTAATATATTACCTGATAATTTTTTATTTGCTCTATATCTCAGATAGCCTTGCAAGCTCTTTAGCATTTACCGTAGCTGGATTAGTATTTTTAACAAATAGGCTGTTGGTAACCAAATCACTACAATCTGTTTTTTTGAAATTATTTACCCTTGCTATGATATCTGGTTCAATATTGATGCCGATAATTGCATATAAAATACAACCACATTATGCCTCAGATCACTATGCCAAATTTCTACCAAACTCTGCTAAGCACCGTGTATTTATTTGGCACTTTGTTGCCGAACAAATTATCAAGAAACCAATTTTGGGTCATGGATTTGCTTCATCAAGAAATTTTAAAATTGATGAGAAACAAATGATTAGCTATAACCAGTGGACGTGGTCTCCCCTTCCTCTACACCCACATAATAATATAATGCAAATTTTATTGGAAACGGGCTTAATAGGTTTGATACTATTTTTATCTTTAATTTACAAATATATTCAAAAAATTAGTAATATATCCTTAGTGCAGTCTTCTAAAAGTGGTAAGATGAATCGAACGAAGGAGAATAACAAAATAGACGTAGATGTATTAAATTACAAGTCAGTTGCCTATGCTTGCTTTATAAATTATTATATAATAGGTATGATTTCATTTAACATTTGGCAAATATGGTGGGTTTGCAGCTCTTTTGGAGCGATGATTTTGTTTAAGTTACTTCTTGCAAAATCACAGGAGTATAATTACTAATGTTGGAAACATCTAATATTTTACAGGAATACTTGCCTATAGCTGTGTTTTTTGGTATAGCATCAGTTTTGTCGTTGGTAATAGTTACATTGCCAAGGCTTTTAGCTCCTCGAAAATATAATAAGGCTAAGTTGGATAGTTATGAATGTGGATTTGAACCTTTTGGTGATGCTAGAAGCAAATTTGATGTACGTTTTTATCTAGTAGCTATTTTATTTATTATTTTTGATCTAGAAATAACTTTTTTGGTGCCGTGGGCTATTACGCTTGGACAAATTGGTAAATTTGGTTTCTTCTCAATGATGTTTTTCTTATTGGTACTTACTATCGGTTTTGTATATGAATGGAAAAAAGGTGCTTTAGACTGGGAGTAATGACATGCAAGCAAAGATAGATCTATATGAATACGATCAAGATAAGCTCCTTGAAGAAGAAATTTCAAACCGAGGATTCCTTATAACTAAACTCGATGATTTGATAGGCTGGGCTAGATCTAATTCACTTTGGCCTATGAGTTTTGGTCTTGCATGTTGTGCAGTAGAAATGATGCAAGCTGCTTCTAGCCGCTATGATATGGATCGTTTTGGCATGTTGTTTAGACCGAGTCCACGTCAATCTGATTTAATGATAGTTGCAGGGACATTAACAAATAAGATGGCTCCGGCTCTTAGAAAAGTTTATGATCAAATGACTGAACCTAAGTGGGTTCTGTCAATGGGAAGCTGTGCCAATGGCGGTGGTTATTATCACTATTCATACTCAGTAGTACGCGGCTGTGATCAGATTGTTCCAGTAGACGTATACGTGCCAGGCTGCCCTCCAACTGCTGAAGCTTTGATTTATGGTTTAATGCAGTTACAAAAGAAGATTAGAAGAACTACTAGATTTAGAGAAGGTGAAAATATGACTTTTAAATTACCCTAGGCAACAAATGGAAAATATCATTGACGACTTAATAAAAAATCAGGAGCTTGAGATAACTGCTTTGCCTGTAAATGATTTGAATATACATTTTATTAGCTATAACGCTGGTATAGAAAGTTTGCTACCATTTTTATCGGCAATTAAAGAATCTGAGGATTTGCGTTTTACTGTGCTAACAGATCTATTTGCTGCTGATTTCCTAAACCGCTCTAATCGGTTTGAGATAGTATATAATTTACTAAGTCTTAAATTAAATAAACGTATATTAGTAAAAATTGAGGCTGGAGAACATGACATAATCCCCTCAGTTACCAAAATATTTAGTGCTGCTTGCTGGTATGAACGCGAAGCATATGATATGTTTGGAGTAATTTTTGGTGGTAGTCATGATAATCGTCGTATTCTAACAGATTACGATTTTGTCGGTCATCCTCTCAGAAAAGACTTCCCATTAACGGGTTACGTGCAGGTTAAATATGATGAGACTCTTGCAAAAGTAGTATATGAGCCAGTGAAACTCGACCAACCATATAGAGAATTTGATTTTTCATCAAGTTGGCAAGGACCAAGTTATGTATTACCTGGAGATGAAAAGGCAAAGTGAAACAACCAGGGTAATTTAAAAGTCACAATCATTAGTTGTTATAGATACAAGTTTAACCACTATTGATGTCATTCCTACGAAGGCAGGAATCTATATTAACCTCAGTTCGATGTAACAAGTTAATACTAGACCCAGTATCATCTCTATTGTGGGGGATGTCACCCCTGCGTAGGCAGGGGCATAGTACCCTACATTTTTCTATAATCGTCATCGCGAGGCATCTTTAGATGCCGTGGCGATCTAGGTAAACAGCGAAGCTGTTTTTTCTAGTACGCTTCGCGTATCCTAGATTGCCGCGTCGCCGCTTTCAGCGACTCCTCGCTAATAGACGATCAGCAGCCATTTTAATAGTGGTTATATAAAAAATGTAGGGTACTATGAGGCAGGGGTCTAAAGAAGTAGCAAGGATTAAGTGCTTAAACATTTTTAGATCCCTGCCTTCGCAGGGATGACATCGAGCGTGCAGAGAATAATAATTATTCTTACATCGAACTGAGGTTATATTACTTAATAGTCTTTCAGGCTTATTTTTTTAGATTCCCACCTACACGGGAATGACAGCTCTAGGTAGTAACTACAACTGTAGTATTAGCGTAGTTAATAATGGGAAATGGTATTATATAGTTTTAGATCACGCTACCTTCGTAGGGATGACACCCTAGGCTATTAAACCGATGTCTTACATCAATACTTGAGGTTAGTTTAAAATAAGTAAAACTTTAGTAATATTTTTATTGTAATTTATTTCTCTATACTCCATATTGGTAGGATCACTACATAAAAGATCAAATAAAAACTAAAAATATTTAAATAAATTTTTGGTTAGTTATTTATTTTTTCATAAATCAATATCACTTAAGTGAGCATTAATGCAAGCTATTATCCGCCTTATATTAACAAACCCGCATATTAAGTCTAAATTTAGGGTCATTTTCTCGTACTTTTCTATATTCCTTTTTATGGGGTTTGCTACTTTTGTATCTTTATCGATCAATAAGTTCGTTAGTGATACTATGTCAATTACTATAGCAGAGCCAGAGCTTGAATCTTCAGAAGAACTATCAAATGAAATCTCTCAAGTTATAACAGTCAAAAAAGGTGATACATTAAAGGCAATACTTTTACGGCAACAAATTCCAAATAATGAAATAAACCAAATCATAAAACTAGTAAAAGACAAGAATATTGAATCTTCCCTGAAGATAGGACAGCAACTTGTTTTTGATTATGAAATAAAAATTACTGAACAAGACGATGAAGATCTTGCTTCTGAGTCACGTATATTGAATAAAATAACCATAGCGTATGATAATGTTAAATCTTTAGAAATTATTAGAGAAGAGGAAAGTTTTTATGCGAAAGATGTAACCAAAGTTCTAAATAAATTAATAACCAAATCTTCTGTGGTTATTAATTCAAGTTTTATGTCGGCCTTAAAATCGTTGGGATTATCAAGTAATAGTATAATTGAGCTGATTAACTCGTATAGTTATCAGATTGATTTTCAACGTCAAATTAAAAGTGGTGATACGGTAACTGTTATAACCGAAAAATTTGTTACCAAGGAAGGTAAATTTTCTCATCATGGTAAGGTTTTATATGTATCGCTTAATTTGTCAGGTAAAGAATATAATATTTTCCGGTATTCTCTAGACAATACACCCAATAATCATGATTTCTTTTCTGAAGATGGTAAAAGTGTAAAAAGAAGTTTGCTTAGAACCCCTGTTAAATTAGTTAGAATTTCTTCTCATTATGGTAATAGACATCATCCTACTTTAGGCTATACCAAAATGCACAAAGGTGTTGATTTTGCTGCTCCAACTGGTACGCCGATTTATGCTGCAGGTAATGGGGTGATAACTGAAATAGGATGGAAATCTGGCTATGGAAAATTTATACAGATCAAACATAGTCAAAATCTATCAACTGCTTATGCTCATGCTTCTAATTTTGCTAAAAATCTTAAGCCAGGAAGTATAGTTAAACAAGGCCAAGTTATTGCGTATGTTGGTAGTACTGGTAGAACTACGGGGCCACATTTACATTATGAGGTTAAAATAGGTGGTAAGAACATAAACCCTATGCACGTTAAATCTAGTCCAGGCATAGAACTTGCTGGCAAGCAATTAGCAAAATTTAAACAATTTAAAAGTAATGTAAAGTCTTTAAGTAGTGAGCTTGATAATAAGTCAGAGATTGCTGAAAATTCAGCAACAAAATTCTTTTGAAATTTTAAGGATGTCACCACATAACTGTTGAAAGTTAGTAAATACAGCTTTTTTATACGTCATGAGCTACGAAGGTCGTAAGACCGACGAAGCAATCCAATAACATCATTTATCTATGATTGTTTCCTAGATTGCTTCGCTTACGCTCGCTAATAGAAGCTGTGGTATAGGTATTTGTAAACTTTCGACAGTTGTGGGATGTCACCCCTACTCGCCATTATGTCATCCCCGCTTCGGTGCGGGATCTAAAGAAAATAGCATAGAAGACCATTTAAACTTTTTTAGATCCCTGCTTTCGCAGGGATGACATAATGGAGAGCAGGGGTAATAGTATGGATCTCCCTATATACAGAATGAGAAGCATATGCTAAACTTCTAGAATTAGGAATAAACCTAAAACAACAATTAAGGAGACCCATATGAAAGTTACCACAATTGGTATAGATATTGCAAGAAAAATTATAGATAATGCCTGCATTGAATAATTTTCGAGTAATTTTTAATCAAAATACAGCTAAGTACTGTAAATAGTAAACATAAGTAACAAGGTGATCCTAAAAATTATGTCATCATTTCTTTCGCAAAAACATAAGAATATAGGTATAGTTGGTTTAGGTAAGACTGGTATAGCTGCTTGGGAAGTACTGAATAAAGTAGCTAAAGTAATTTGCTATGATCAAGCAAGTAGCAGTCAGGATGCTTTTACCAAAATCTATGGGAGTGATAGTCTTGTTAGCTTATCTGATCTGCAGTGGCAAAATCTTGATAAGATTCTACTGAGTCCAGGTATTCCTTTGTCTCATGACATTGTTACAATGGCTAATTCCCATAATATACCGATAACTTCAGATATAGATCTGTTATTTGAGGAAGTTAGGTTAAGAGAGCTTGAGGCAGCTAATTTCATTGGCATAACTGGTACTAATGGTAAGAGTACTACCACTGCTTTAACCGGTCATATTTTACAATCTTGTGGTTTTGATTATCAAGTTGGAGGAAATATTGGTTTTCCTGTTTTGGCTATGAGGTTAGATAGTAAAGGATATGTATTGGAGCTATCCTCATTCCAATTAG
The DNA here is from genome assembly GCF_964026425.1 of Candidatus Tisiphia endosymbiont of Ditula angustiorana. Lineage (NCBI taxonomy): Bacteria > Pseudomonadati > Pseudomonadota > Alphaproteobacteria > Rickettsiales > Rickettsiaceae > Candidatus Tisiphia > Candidatus Tisiphia endosymbiont of Ditula angustiorana. Next base: position 689,253 of record NZ_OZ032143.1, on the reverse strand, counting down.
ATTTATTAAACAGTTTTAAAGCCAAAATTGTGGTGCTTCTTAATATCACGCAAGATCATTTAGACCGACATAATAACATGCAAGGCTATATTGCTGCTAAAAAAAAGATATTTAATCGAATGGATAAAGATTCATTTGCTATAATTAGTGTTGATAATGAAATTACCAAGAATATTTTTCTAGAATTACAAAAGGAAAATAGGACAAATGTAGTACCAATCTCTATTTATGAAATTCTTAATAAAGGAATATCAATTTGTAATAATATTATTTATGACAATATTTTTGAACCGATTACTATTAATCTCCATAATAATAACTATCTACAAGGTATGCATAATCAAGAAAATATTGCCGCTAGTTATGCAGCCTGTCGAGTTATAGGGGCAAGGTCAGAACAAATAATTGCCGCTATCGGGCTATTTAAGGGGTTACCACATAGAATGCAATATGTTGGTACAGTACAAGGGATAAATTTTTATAACGATAGCAAAGCTACCAATAGCATGGCTGCCTCAAAATCCATCTCATCGCTTGATAATATATATTGGTTAGCTGGGGGGATAGCAAAAGAAGGAGGAATAACAGAGCTAGAGCCATGGTTTTATAAAATTCGTAAGGCTTATCTTTTTGGTCAAGACAAAGATCTTTTTGCATCATTCCTTAATGGCAAGGTAGATTGCCAAATTTGTCAAGATTTAACGGAGGCTTTTAATTCTGCCTTTAGAGATGCAATAGAGGATACGGGGGGTATAAAGAATATTCTGCTAGCCCCGGCTTGTGCTTCCTACGATCAATTTAAAAATTTTGAGGAACGCGGGAATCTATTTATAGAATTATATAATGCTATTATTAATCATGGCTAAAGATAATAATAATGAATTGTCTAACAACTATATAAAATGGTGGTGGCGTAGTATTGACCAGCAAATGATTATTGCTTTAGTAATCCTATTTGTGTTTAGTATGATGTTGGTTACCACATCAGGATCAGCAGTAGCAAATAGAATTGGACTTAATGAGTATTATTTTGCATCTAGACAATTATTCTACCTTGCTAGTGCTTTGTTACTAATCATTTTTTTTTCTTTTTTCTCAAAAAAATGGTTAAAGAGATTCTCAATTCTAGGATTTATTGGTAGTATATTATTATTAATTTTAGTTAGATTTTATGGTTATGAGGTTAAGGGGGCTACTCGTTGGATTAATATTCTAGGTCTCTCTATGCAACCTTCAGAATTTGTAAAACCATTTTTTGCAGTGGTGGCAGGCTGGATATTATCGCTGAAATTTGAAGGTGAATTTCCAAGTTTTTCTATTTGCATAAGTCTTTATAGTATCGTTGCTTTATTATTAATTATCCAGCCAGATTTTGGTATGTTAGTGATGGTTACTGCTGTTTTTGGTATTCAACTTTTTATTGCTGGTATGCCGATATTTTGGATTATACTTGCTGCTTTTATGTTGGTATTTGGGGTTACAGCAGCTTACTTTTGGCTTCCTCATGTAACAAAAAGGATTAATAGTTTCTTGGATCCTGATAGTAGTAGTAATTACCAAGTTGGTAAGTCAATCAGGGCGTTTGAGCATGGAGGTTTATACGGTCGTGGTCCTGGTGAAGGGGCGGTAAAACAAGTATTGCCGGATTCGCATACTGATTTTATCTTTGCTGTTGCTGGTGAAGAATTTGGGGCAATTATTTGTTTAATCATTGTAGGGATCTTTGCTTTTATAGTTATTCGTAGTTTACTTAAACTTATTAATGAAGAAAATAAATTTATTCAATTAGCAGCAAGTGGTATTATTTCCCAAATAGGGTTACAAGCAATCGTTAATATTGGTGTAACCTTGAACTTATTGCCAACCAAAGGTATGACGTTACCCTTTATTAGTTATGGTGGTTCTTCAACTCTTGCCATAGCCATTGCTACGGGGATGCTGCTTGGTTTTACCAAACATAAAACCTCTCTTAGTAAATATAAAATTCAAGATATTGACATATGAAGAATATAATTGTTGCTGGTGGTGGTACGGCTGGTCATTTGTTCCCCGCTATTGCTTTAGGTGAAGAATTAATGGAACGTGGGTATGAGTCGCATCTTATCACCGATGTTAGATGCCAAAAATATTTAACTGAAGATTTAAAGCTTATACCACATATAATAAATTTTAGATTGCCACCTAAAGGTTTATTTAATAAGTTTAAATTATTGATTTCTTTATTAATTATAACTTTTAAGATGTTATTGCTATTAGTGAAGATTAAACCATATGCTATAATTGGGTTTGGTGGCTATCCGACTTTTCCTCCATTGCTCGCTGCAGTATTTTTACGTATTCCTATCATAATTTATGAACAAAATTGCTTTATTGGTAAAGCTAATAGATTTTTCTTAAAATATGCTAGGAAAGTTGCTCTTACATATGATGAAACTAAAAATTATAATATTCTTGATAAGAATAAGAAATTGGTTATAGGAAATATAGTACGGGAGAATGTTAAAAACCTAAAATTTAGGGAAAATTTTAATAATGATATTTTCCGAATATTTATTTTTGGAGGAAGCCAAGGAGCAAAGATTTTTTCTACTTTAGTGCCTGAAGCTATTCAGATATTAGTACAATCAAATCCTGATATTAAATTGCATATTACCCAACAAGCTTCCCTAGAAGATCATGATAATATTGCTAAAATTTATGCTCAGTTGAAAATTCCATATAAGTTGGCAGATTTTTTTTATGATATGGATCAGCAATATGCTAATCAAGAATTAGTAATATCAAGAGCTGGGGCATCGACTATTTCTGAGCTTTGCTATGTGGGATTGCCGGCGATTTTTATTCCACTACCTTCAGCTAGCGAAAACCATCAATTCTATAATGCCAAGGCTCTAGAAGATAGTGGGGCAGGGTGGTGTTTTGAACAAAGTACAATCACAGCAGAAAAATTAGCCAATAAACTCTTAGTGCTAGTAAAAAATCGTGATATATTAAAAAAAACATCTAATGAGTTATTAAAAAGGAAAAATGATGGTAGTAAGACTTTAGCTGACGCAGTAGAAGAAATAATAAGCTGACTTTTTAATTCAGTTGAGGGAATTGCTGCTTGCAACTTTAATAATTCTGTGTCATTAATTATGTTTAGTAAAAAATTATCGGATTGCTTTATGTTAGGGAAAATTATTATTACAGTTTTGGGATTGTTCCTACTTTCAGGTTGTACTGATGGTTTTAGAGGATATTTTAAAAAATCTGCTAATAATAAAATTATAGATACCAAAGGTTTTGAAGGTGGTAAGCGTCCGCCTCTTTATAATAAGAAGTATATATCAACGGCAAAAAGGAACGTCATGGAAGGAAATTTTGATGACGATGATGAAGATTTACTTAGTGAAGCTGATACGGAAACAATCAATCCAACTTTAAGAAATCGTCAGATGTATCTTAAGATGGTAAAACAGGATGCAGATCGCAAAAGAAGGCAGAAGTTAAATCAAGACAAAGATTATCCTTCATTGAACTTGGCAAGTGATAGGGTGAAAAAGCGGAATAGTGATGAGGCAAACAGTAAGTTGCACAAAGAGCTAGAGCAAATTAAAGCTATGCTGCATGAAACTAAAAAAGATTTAGAAAAGTATAGTTGTCCTGCGGGAAAAAATGCTAAAACACAAAGTGCTGATATGTTACCAATAGAAACAGATAGTCATAAAACAATTAAAAAGCTAGAAACTAATAAAACTAAGAGTGTACTCAATAAATCAGAAATGAAAAGAAAATTTCTTAGTGAAGATTATGATGATGTAAAGGTAAATGACCCTAATGGGAAAGTTGGTAAAAATGACACTAATAATAGAGTGAATAGTACTATTGTTAATGAACAAGAGAAATTCCAGTTACCGCCTCGTGCAATATAAACAACCCTTTAGGATATTTTTTAGACCCCGCTACTTTCGCAGGGGTGACATCAGGGATGATACTGAACCTAGTATTAACTTGTTACATCGAACTTAGCTAAAATAAGTAGGAATAGTTGAAGGTATGAGTAAATTTATCCAAGCAAATGGCAGGGTTATATATACCTAGACTTACCTTACTAGAGAACAAAAAGAAGCTGTCGGGTTACTTTCTATCGGAACGTTCTGAGAGTTTCTTGACTTAACTTATATATTCCCATTATTAACTACGCTAATACTACAGTTGTAGTTACTACCATAGTACCCTACATTTTTCTATAATCGTCATCGCGAGGCATCTTTAGATGCCGTGGCGATCTAGGGTGTGTCATCAATTAAGTTGACAGGAGCGTTTATTTGTTGTGTAATAGAGAAAAAATTAAGGATAAATTTTCTCTATGCGTCGATATGCTCTACGTGACGATCAATGGGATCGGATTAAAGATAAGCTACCTGGAAGGGAAGAGTCTGTTGGTGTAACAGCCAAGGATAATCGCCTATTTGTAGAAGCAGTCTTGTATCGATATAGGGCTGGTATACCTTGGAGAGACCTACCTGAACGTTTTGGAGATTTTCGAGTGATTCACCTACGTCATTCAAGGTGGAGCAAGACAGGTGTGTGGAAAAAGGTTTTTGAGATGCTGGCTGAAGATGCTGATAACGAGTATGCCATGATTGATTCAACCATTGTTAGGGCTCATCAACATAGTGCCGGTGCTAAAAAAAAGAGTTAGATGATGACCAAGCAATTGGACGAGGTAAAGGGGGGCTGAGTACTAAAATCCATGCCACATGTGACGCTCTAGGGAATCCAACGGGATTCCATCTTACCCCGGGTCAAGCTCATGATTTGCAAGGATCTGATGTTTTGATGAATGAATTGACGAAAGCGGATGCTGTACTTGCTGATAAGGCTTATGATGCCGATGTACGTATGCGAGATAAGCTGAAAGATAAGGGATGTATAGCTGTGATTCCCCCAAAGAAGAATCGTGTGAATCCAGCTAAGTATGATAAGGACCTATATAAAGCTAGGCATTTGATTGAGAACTTTTTTGCAAAATTGAAGCAATATAGAGCTATTGCAACACGATTTGACAAAACATCTCAGAACTTTTTGGGTGCTGTTTATATGGCTTCCATGGTAATTTGGCTCAATTGATGACACACCCTAGGTAAACAGCGAAGCTGTTTTTTCTAGTACGCTTCGCGTATCCTAGATTGCCGCGTCGTCGCTTTCAGCGACTCCTCGCTAATAGACGATCAGCAGCCATTTTAATAGTGGTTATATAAAAAATGTAGGGTACTATGAGTTACTACCCAGAGATGTCATTCTTGTTCTGGTGCGGAATCTAAAAAAATAGCCTAAAACTCGATAATCAAGTTTTTTCTAAGGCATACAATTCATGGTAGTTTATGTCATCCGAGCTACGGCGGGGATCTCAAAAACCTTTACGTCTAAGGTGTTCCTGTATTTTTAGATTCCTGACCGAAGCAGGAATGACATCTTCTCGAGTTCTTTTCATGACTTTTAAACTGCCATGAATTATATAACTCAATAAAAACTTGATTATCGAGTAAAAGACTATTAAACATTATTAGATCCCCGCCGTAGCTCGGATGACATCGTTTTGACATTAGTACTACAACTGTAGTGCTAAATAGCGTAGTTAATAATGGGAAATGGTATTACACTAAAAAGTAAATTAACCTGAATTCGATGTAACTTGTTACATCGAACTTTCGTGTTATATATAGAAACAATCAGGTTTGAAGCGGCTGCCCACCTGATTGTTAAAATATAACACTCCATTCACATATTGAATGATGAAAAAAGTTAAAATGCACTCGTGTCAGCCGCTTCAAGAGTGCATTTTTCCTTATAACAAAGCCAGTTCGATATAAGAATTATTAATTCTTATATCGAACTGAGGTTAAATTACTTCTAAAGATTTGTTATTTATACTTTTCTGTTTCTAGATTCTTCCAAATTCTATTTTTAGAGATATAGAAGAAAATTATAAAAATTACTAAGAACATCATCACTTTCAAACCCATGGATTTACGGTTTTCCATTTCAGGTTCAGCAGCCCATTGTAAAAATGTTGTAACATCCATAGCCATTTGTTCGACTGATGAGTTTGTTCCGTCTATATACTTTACTTGTCCATCTGACAAGGGAGCTGGCATGGCAATCTGACTATGTGGAAAATATGGGTTGTAATTTAATCCTGGCATTAGTTTAAAATTTTCAGGAGGATCACTATAACCAGTAAGTATAGAATATAAATAATTTGCTCCATCAGGTCTTGCTTTGATAATCAACGATAAATCAGGCGGATCTGCTCCATTGTTGGCAGCTCTTGCTGCTTGTTCATTGGGGTAGGGACGAACAAATGGATCGGAGGGTAGAGCAGGTCTTTCAAACATTTCTCCTGCATCATTTGGACCATCTTGTACAGTATAATTTTTGGCTATTTCTTTAATTTCTTCATCTGAAAATCCTAGATCTTTAAGATTACGATAATATAAATTATAAAGACCATGACAGCTACTGCATACTTCTTTATATACTTGGAATCCACGCTGTGCAGCTTTCCTGTCAACAGTTGCAAAAACTCCATCAAATGGCCAAGCAATCTTTTTTGCAGGTAGTGCTTCGTTTGCGATAGAGATGTTTGATAGTAATAATATGAATAGACAAATAATAGAGTTTCTCCATGACAGAAAAGAAAGGTCATTAAGTATAATAGATCCCTGCTTTCGTAGGGATGACATCGGTTTAAATATCATAGATTCCGCCGTTGCTAAGAATGATAGCCCCTGATCTACACGGGCAAAGCCTTTAGCTAGGAAGGACATCTTTTTTGCTATAAAGCTGAAGTTCAAATGCCCCTGTATAATTTTGTTGTCTTTCATATAGAATCCGGTAATGGCAGAGTTTTTTCATATTTGCTAATTAGGGGTACTGCAATTAAAAAATGAAAAAAATAATAAGTAGCAGCAAACCGGCTTAAGGTAATGTAAGGTTCTTCTGCTGGTTGTCCTCCAAGATACCCAAGTGTCAAGCAGTCAAATATGAACAGCCAAAAAGCTATACGGAACATTGGTCTATAATTGCTACTCCTAACTTTTGAACTGTCAAGCCAAGGTAAAACAAATAATAATAAAATACTAGAGAACATTAATATTACGCCACCTAGCTTTGACGGTACTGCACGTAAAATGGCATAAAATGGCAGAAAATACCATTCGGGAACTATATGAGCTGGAGTAACCAAAGGATTAGCTGGTATGTAATTGTCAGGATGCCCTAGATAATTTGGTTGGTAAAAGACAAAAAAGGCAAATATTAAAAAGTAGACACCGAATCCAACGAAGTCTTTTACCGTATAATACGGGTAAAAAGGAATAGTATCTTTGGATGACTTAACATCGATCCCTTTGGGGTTATTTGATCCATGAATATGTAGTGCTACTAAATGGAGTAGTACTAAAGCTACTATAATAAACGGCAATAAATAATGTAAAGCAAAAAATCTATTAAGTGTAGGGTTATCAACTGAAAACCCCCCCCAAAGCCAAGTAACTATCGATTTGCCAATAATAGGTATAGCTGAAAATAAATTGGTGATTACAGTTGCTCCCCAGTAACTCATTTGTCCCCAAGGTAGTACATATCCCATGAAAGCAGTAGCCATCATAGTAAGAAAAATTATTATGCCTATATGCCACAACAACTCTCTAGGTTTTTTGTATGAGCCATAATATAATCCTCTACAGATGTGTAGATAAACTGCAGCAAAAAACATTGATGCTCCAACTGAGTGTATATAACGTATTAACCAGCCGTAATTGACATTACGCATAATTTTTTCAACACTCTCAAAGGCGTAATCAACATGAGGAGTGTAATGCATAGCTAAAATAATACCAGTGATTATCTGAATTACTAAAGCGATACCAGCTATTGACCCTAAGTTCCATAGGTAACTTAAATTTTTGGGTGTTTGGTATTCACCTAAATGTTTAAGGAACGAGAAAACAGGTAGTCTATAGTCTATCCATTCTATAACGGGGTTTGATTTTTTAGGATCATTAGTTTCATTCATAAATAACTATCCGATTTTAATTTTTGTATCGGAAATAAACTCATATGGTGGGACAGCCAAATTTAAAGGAGCTGGTCCTTTACGAACGCGACCAGATGAGTCGTATTGAGAGCCGTGGCATGGACAAAACCAACCATCATAATCACCCTGGTTTGCAAGTGGTACACAACCTAAATGTGTACAAATGCCGATAGTTACTAACCATTTATCATGTCCAGCTTTAACTCGTACTTGATCAAGTTCGGGATCTATTAACTCGGAAAGGTTTACATTTCTTGCTTCAGCAATTTTTTCAGGAGTCCTGTTAGTAATAAAAACCGGTTTACCTTGCCATTTAACAGTAAGAGTTTGACCTGGTTGTATGTGAGATAAATCCACTTCTATTGAAGATAGGGCAAGAACATCCGCTGAAGGGTTGAATGAATCAACAAGAGGCCAAGTGGCACATGCAGCTCCAACCACAACCATACTGCTGGCAGTTAAGGTTATAAAATCTCTACGAGTTGCCTTATCATAATCATTAGTATTTGACATAAACTGACTAGTATATTTAATATAATAATCTCAAATATCGATGTAAGACATCGGTTTAATAGCCCCAGTGTCATTCCTACGCCTTCGATGTCATATATGGACAAAGTCCATGCAATCATCCCTGTTTCAGTGCAGGATATAAAATATCTAAAGCACCCTTCTTGTCTATTTCTTTAGATTCCTGCCTTCGCAGGAATGACATCGTTCCATCGTATATATCATCCCCGCTACCTTCAATATCATCTCCGCCTCCCTTTATGTCATCCCTGCGAAGGCAGGAATCTAAAAAAATAGACAGGAAAGATGTTATACATTTTTAGACTCCTGCTTTCGTATGGGTTACATCAGCCCTAATGGCGATGATACTGATCCTACTATTAATTTGTTACATCGATACTTGAGCTTATAATAGATTACTGGAAAAATAACAAAAAATCAAGGGTAGCTTCAGCAATTAACAGCAGGGTAATTTAAAAGTCGGATTGTAAGCCTAATAGATAAGGAAAAAAGTGCTTAATATGTACTCGATGTCATTCCCGCGTAGGCGGGAATCTAAAAAAAATAGCCTGAAAGACTATTAAGTAATATATATCCATGCCTTCGCAGGGATGACATCGGTAGTGATTAAACTTACATCTATAACAACTAATGATTGCGACTTTTAAATTACCCTGATTAACAGTGAAGTATTACCCTAATTTTGCTTATATTATTCTCAATTACCATCGGTTTATTTACCATCACTATCTGTAGAATCTCTAGGAGAATCATAAGGATTGCGATATGGAAGCATTTCCGGTACTGTCTTATCTTTAGGCAATAACTTATTTAATCCATCTTCTAAAGCTTTTTCACCTGTTTCTTCTTCTTTAATCTCGTATTTTGGTGGGTCTCCTAAACATTTCCAAAAATTGGTTAAGCTCTCAAAGTTGGGACCTAATTTTGTAGTACAGTTTTGTGCAATTGATTTAGATGTATAAAGAATTTCAGTTGTAGCATTGGTCATATATTTTATAAATCCAATTTGTTCAAGACCCTTGGCTACCCAAAATAATACTATCAAAGAGGCAACTGCTATCATAAAGTACCATTTAGCTATGATACTCCATAAAAACATCCCCATAGGGTTAGCTGCTATTAGTCTTCTTAAAGCTTGCCACATATATATAACTACCAAAAAATGGTTAAAAAACTACGACTAAATTACATGAATAATAAAAAAATAACAATTTTTTTATTAGTGAAGTGGTCAGTATGGTGTATAATATAAATTAAATGTTGTAAATATTCTTAATTAGATATGATGAGAGATAAAATATGGTTGGTAAAAGAAGCATATTGATACCAATCATAACAAAAATTAGGCTTATATTCTCAAGATTTTGTAAAACAAGACCGGTAAGTATTATGTTGGGTATTAATAGTGGCATGATTAATATTGCTAGCAGGTTAGTATTTGACCTAAAATAGCTTTGAATAGATCCAATTAAAACTAGTAGGCTACTAGACAAAGTTAATAGCAAAGTTAGAGTGATAAAAAGATAGGTTACTGTTATTAGATCAAGATCGAAAATAATATAAATTATCGGGATATTTAATAAAGAGCTAGTAAGTGAACTAAAAAATATAGCAAATAATTTAGATGTAACAATTTCACTCTCAGTGAAACTGGATAATAGTAGCTCTAAACTTCCATCCTCCACATCTTGCTTTAATATTAGACTAGAGAAGCCAATTAGGGCTATTGGTAAAAAAATTACTGAAAAAATAACCCCAAATTTCTTAATATCTGCTTGGTCATTGATTAAAGCAGTACTGAAAATACAAAATAAAAAAAATATAAATAGATATTTGCTAAGATTATTAATACGATTTTGAATTAAGTATTCCCATTTTATTATCTGTATTAGTTTATGCATATTATAACCTCAAGTATTGATGTAATAAATTAATAGTAGGCTCAAGTAATCATCGCCATTAGGGGTGGCATCATGGCGTTTATGTCATCCCTGCGAAGGCAGGGATCTAAAAAGGTTGAGTAGTCTTCTTGGCGATTTTTTAGACCCCTGCATACGCAGGGGTGACATCCCAAGGTGCAGGGACACCCTAGGCTATTAAACCGATGTTTTACATCAATAGTTGAGGTTATTATAAGTTTCAAGTCTAATATGAGGTGGTTTTCTTCTCTATATCCTGTTCCAATTGCCTCTAGCATAAGAGCCAAATAATTGACTTACCTTTAGCTGTTCTTTAACAATATTGTTACGTTTTTACAGTACTCATTATAGAATATATTAAACACATAACCGATGCAACGCAAAGTCCAACGCCAATTTCAATGATAAAGATACCAATATGTTGAGCTAATAATTTATCATTTGCAAGAGAATAGTAGTTTAAGTAATTATCATCAAATAATATTGATACCATACCGGTCATGGCATAGATAAGTACCCCGATAGTAGCAATACCAACTAGTAAATCAGTAGAAAAATATTGTTTTAATTTAAACTGACCATGAACTAAATCAAAACCAATTATCATAGAAGCAAATATAGCCCCAGCTTGGAATCCGCCTCCTGGTGATGCATCACCATTAATTTGAATATATAGACCATATAAGAATATATAAGGTAAGATAAAAAGAGTAGAATGTTTTATAATGATAAAATCTTTAAGCATGTTCATTACTTTTTTGTGAAAATAGCAATAATACCGATATTCCAGCAATTAAAATGACTGCCGTTTCTCCAAGAGTATCATAACCTCTGTAGCTAGCTAGTAGTGCTGCTACAAAAGAGGGAATACCAATATCACTTTTAGTATTTTCAATATAATATTTGGTTAGGTGACTTTGCATAGGAGAATCTATAGATCCATATTCTAGAAAATCAAGTCCTGCAAAGCTTAACACTACTATAAAAATTACACATATAATTGATGAACTTATTACTCGTGTTGGTTTAGGATTACATTTCTGTATGGTTGGTAATTTGCTTAAAAATCCTAAAAATACACAGCTAGACAAACAGCTACCTAGAGCTACCTCAGTCATTGCCACGTCTGGAGCGTCCATAAGAAGATAAGATAAACCAATAAGTAAGCTAAAAATAGAATTTATTACTACTGTTTCTAATAAAGAATTACAAAATATAATCTTAATTGATACGATGGCAAGCATTATAAGGATTACCATAAGCAACCAGCTAGCTAGTTGAAAATTTATTATTTCTGCTATCATAAATAAACGATCAATTATTTTTGGTTAGTTTTTCCTAATAAAGCAGCCTTGCCAATTGCATGAGTAGATACCGGGTTTAATATTAAAATCAATATAGAGGCAAAAACTAATTTAAAAGAGCTAGTAAAATCATCTTGTAAAAAGGCAAGACCAACAAGTGATAAAGGTACGCCGCAACATTCAATTACACTAGCAGCATGAATTTTTGTATAAAAATCAGGAAATCTAAAAAGCCCAACAATCCCAGAAAATATTGCTATAATTCCGAGTAAGATTAATCCATAACCGATAACAAAAAACATAAATATTCTATTCTCCTTGAGCAAGCGAATATCCAGCTTTCCCATCAAATTCAAATAGATTTTCAATTTTAATAAAATCTACTTTTGCCTTGCTTAGAGCTTCAAGTAAATGGGCTATAGATAAATGCGTTACTCTTTCCCCATCTTTCTTTACCATAAAGCGGCAACACCAATGGTCAGACAGTAGTTCAAATCTCTCATCTCTTGGCCATAATTTAAGTCCCATAGAAGCTATGGTTTTTAATTCTAAGTCACCTAAATTGATAGTTTGAATTTTTGCTGCTACATCATGGGCAGTCAAAGCCTCCATCTGTATGAATATATCACTACCTACCAATTCTTTAGCTTCTTTAGTATTAATCGAATATATCTTGTCAATAGTTTCTTGTGCAGTTGATGATGAATATGCAGCTACTGCGAGCTTAGAAGGTTTGAAACCTAGTCTTTTCACTACTTCATCAGCAAATTCCTTAGTTCCAACTTTTTTGTTAGATATTTTCTCATCATAGATATCTTCAGTATGAACTCCATCCTCAATGGTTTTTTTCCAAGCATTTTCTATTAATGCAGCAATATCATTTTGCTTAATATGAACTAGCATCATAATTGCTGCATTAAGCAAACCAGAAGGATTAGCCAAGTTACGATCTGCAATATCCGGGGCAGAGCCATGTACAGCTTCAAATAAAGCATAATTTTGACCTATATTGGCAGAACCGCTAAGTCCTACTGATCCAGAAATTTCTGCCACTACGTCAGATATAATATCCCCATACAGATTTGAGGTTACAACGACGTCAAATAATCCTGGCTGAGTTGCCAGTCTTGCAGTGCCTATGTCTATTATATAATAGTCACTTTGAATCTGCTTATATTCACTCGCCATTTCATCAAAAACTTTATGAAAAATTCCGTCAGAAAGTTTCATAATATTATCTTTACTAAAACAGGTGACTTTTTTACGGTTATTTTTTATCGCATATTCAAAGGCATATCTAATAATTCTTTCACTACCAACTCTGCTGATTAGTTTAAGAGATTCATAAACATTGTGAGTTTGGCGATATTCAATTCCAGCATATAAGTCTTCAACATTTTCCCGTACTATAACCGTATTTAAGTCTGGATGGAGTGTTTTAACAAAAGGAGCATAAGAGACAGAAGGGCGAACATTTGCATAAAGAGAGAGAGCTTTTCTAAGAGTTACATTTAAACTTTTATACCCACCACCTAAAGGAGTGGTAATAGGGGCTTTTAGAAGAATCTTAGTTCTTGCCAATGATTCCCAAGTATCTTGTGCTATCCCTGAAGTATAATGCTTCTTGTATAATTTCTCTCCTACTTCCACCATTTCTATACGTATTCTTGCTTCAGCTTCTTTTAAAATATACAGTACTGCTTGCATTATTTCTGGACCTATACCATCACCATAAGCTACTGTAATAGGAGTAAATTCTGTCATTGATAAACCTCTATAACAAATTATTCGTATTTAATTGTAACATGTTTTAGTTCATTATTTAGTTCTGCTATTACTTCTTGCGTAATATTCAGACTATTTTTAGCAAATAAAATTTGAGTACTAGGTATAACTAGATCAAGATTATACTTTTCTGCTAAAGCACTTATAATCTTTGTTATTGCTTCTTGTACTTTCCCTATGCCCTCAGCATGGGCTTGCTCAAGACGTACTTTCCTATCTCGTATTTCTTTTTGTGCTATATTTATTTTATTTTCAAAAAGACTAAATTCTTGTTCAAAAGCTGATTCACTTAAAGAGTTACGTTTTCTCATTAATAGATTCTCTATTTCTTTTAGTTCTCCATCCTTCTTTGATAGATCTTGTCGAATTTTTTCGCTTATTTGGTCTACAGATTTTCTTATAGACTGGATTGCTACAGAATGTTCTAGAATAGAGTGTATATCTACAATAGCAATTCTTGTCGCAAATCTATTTTCAATATTTGTATTAGAAGCATAAATAATTGAATAGCTGTTAATTATTAAACAAAATATTATTGTTAACCAGCTATAATATTTTTTATTTTCTTTCATGCCATCTCCACGAGGACTGATGTATTCCCTACAAATGATGTTATCTCTACTAGCCACTATGTCAACCCCTGCACCTTCGATGTCATCCCTGCTTCGGTGCGGGATCTAAAAAAATATCCTAGAAGGATGTTATACATTTTTAGACCCCTGCCTACGCTGGGACACCCACAACTGTCGAAAGTTTACAAATACCTATACCACAGCGTCATTGCGAGCGTAAGCGAAGCAATCCAGGAAACAATCTATAGATAAATGATGTTACTGGATTGCTTCGTCGGCCTTACGGTCTTTTCGCAATGACGTATAAAGAAGCTGTATTTACTAACTTTCAACAGTTATGGGATGACACCGAGGCTGTTTAAGTTAACAAAACTTGCACACTTGGTAGAAATGGTTAAATCTTACTCCATGTTCCTACTGGACTCTGTTTATAACAGTCAATCATCGGTGTCGCAATAGTTAGTTCATTTATTGCTTTAACTGTTAGACTTAAATTATCCAAACCATCGTATATTATAATTATTCTTTGAAAATGTGCAACATAGTGTTTGTTATTAAGAATTTCTTCAATATCAAATGGGGCAATGATTATTAGAATGGTAGCTTGATTAGGATTCTCTAACTGATTAGTAATATAGACTGGTTGTTTTTCTGGTAATGGATCAAGTTTACTGCCATGCGGAATAAACTGTTTCCTAGAATATGTCCATATCATCTTGTTTAGTGATTCTTGCACCTCAATATCCGGAGTTAAAACTACAATCCTTAAATTACTATGATAAGATTTTTCTACTAAAAGGTAGGTTGTCTTATATAGTAATCCTTCAGCAGTATGGTAAAGACTAAATTGTTGCATGATAATTCTCTTAAATTTAAAACTTATCTAATTAATACTAGGGTGTGTCATCAATTGAGCCAAATTACCATGGAAGCCATATAAACAGCACCCAAAAAGTTCTGAGATGTTTTGTCATATCGTGTTGCAATAGCTCTATATTGCTTCAATTTTGCAAAAAAGTTCTCAATCAAATGCCTAGCTTTATATAGGTCCTTATCATACTTAGCTGGATTCACACGATTCTTCTTTGGGGGAATCACAGCTATACATCCCTTATCTTTCAGCTTATCTCGCATACGTACATCGGCATCATAAGCCTTATCAGCAAGTACAGCATCCGCTTTCGTCAATTCATTCATCAAAACATCAGATCCTTGCAAATCATGAGCTTGACCCGGGGTAAGATGGAATCCCGTTGGATTCCCTAGAGCATCACATGTGGCATGGATTTTAGTACTCAGCCCCCCTTTACCTCGTCCAATTGCTTGGTCATCATCTAACTCTTTTTTTTAGCACCGGCACTATGTTGATGAGCCCTAACAATGGTTGAATCAATCATGGCATACTCGTTATCAGCATCTTCAGCCAGCATCTCAAAAACCTTTTTCCACACACCTGTCTTGCTCCACCTTGAATGACGTAGGTGAATCACTCGAAAATCTCCAAAACGTTCAGGTAGGTCTCTCCAAGGTATACCAGCCCTATATCGATACAAGACTGCTTCTACAAATAGGCGATTATCCTTGGCTGTTACACCAACAGACTCTTCCCTTCCAGGTAGCTTATCTTTAATCCGATCCCATTGATCGTCACGTAGAGCATATCGACGCATAGAGAAAATTTATCCTTAATTTTTTCTCTATTACACAACAAATAAACGCTCCTGTCAACTTAATTGATGACACACCCTACAGTTGTAGTTACTCACAATATTGTCATCCCTGCGAAGGCAGGGATCTAGAATATCTAAAATACCCTTCCTGTCTATTTCTTTAGATCCCTGCCTTCGCAGGGATGACATAGTACAGGTCACTCCTACTCGTCCATATATGAACATCGATTCTATCATTACTATACCTCAAACATTTTCCAGGTTAGCCATACCTATTAGCAACCCCCTATCTCTACCTTCCAAATCCTTATAAACTTGCTTAACCGTATAACCATAACTAACAAAAATTTCTGTAACAGCTGCCAATTGATTAAAACCAATCTCTAAGAATAATTTACCATTTTGTTTTAAAAATCCCTTGGCTTCTTTAGCGATTATGTAATATGAGGCTAATCCATTATCTTCGGCAAATAAGGCTAAGTGGGGTTCATATTTTAGAGTCTCAGGAGACATATAAACAGTATCATCAAAAGAAATATATGGTGGATTACTTACGATAATATCAAATTTTTGCTTTTCCAAATTTTCAAACCAGTTACTATTAATTATTTTAAATCTATCAGAAACTTTATGTTTTATAGCATTTTGACGAGCTATAGCAATCGCTTCGTTACTTATATCAGTCGCAGTTACATTGCCATTGATATTAGCATTTAGCATTTCCAGTAACAAGCTCAAAGCTATACAACCACTACCTGTGCCAAGTTCCAATATTGTTAGCTCTTCCTTGATGTCATCCCTACGAATGCAGGGATCTAGATTCCCGCCTACGCAGGAATGACTAGGAATGCTAATCGGATCAGTTATAACATCCTTTAAAATCGCATCTACAAGTACCTCAGTATCTTGCCTAGGAATAAGCACTTTATTATCTATGATAAATTGGTAACTATAAAACTCTTTATACCCTATAATGTAGGCTATTGGTTCTAATAATATACGTCTATTAACTAAATTTTTAAAAATAATTTGTTTTGGCTTGGTCAATCCTTCTTCTGATCTTGCTAATAAATATTCGATAGACTTACCAGTTACATACTGCATCAATATGCGTGATTCTAGGTTTGCTGATTTAATACCTACTGTTTGTAATTTGCTAGCAGCATAAATTAAGGATTCTTTTATATTCATGTAATTATTTCCGTAATATCCTGTGGCAAAGGTGATTGAAATTCCAACAATTTACCACTCACTGGGTGGGAAAAACTTATATACCAAGAATGTAATGCTTGCCTCTTGAAATCCATTAATTTTTGTGGTACTATGCTAAAATTGTAGTTAACTTTCCTGCTATTCTTGCCATAAGTTTGGTCTCCTACTACAGAATGTTTTAAATGACTCAACTGCACTCTGATTTGATGAGTTCGTCCGGTAGTAAGTCGACATTCTATCATACTTATAATACCATTAAAAAATATTTCCTCTGTTTTGTAATGAGTAATTGCTTCTTTACCACCAAATTTCAAAATAGTCATTTTTTGCCGTAGCGAACGGCTTCTCCCGATATTATTTCTTATAACTCCTTGTTGTGGATTGATAATACCCCAAACTAATGCTTTATATTTGCGTATAAGATTACGACTTTCTATCTGACTGGCAAGATGTTGATGAGCAAAATTATTTTTGGCGACAACCATCAATCCTGATGTATCTTTATCTAAACGATGAACTATACCAGGTCTTTCTAATCCTCCTATGCTAGATAAAGATTTTGCATGGTGTAATAAAGCATTGACCAAAGTATCCTGATGGTTTCCACTACCAGGATGCACTGTCATACCAGCTGCTTTATTAATAACCATTAAATCTTCATCTTCATAGAAAATATCAAGTTTAATATCAGCTTCCTGCATTGCTAAAGGCTCAGGCTCTTTAAAAAATACTGAAATAAGATCATTCTCCTTGACCTTAAAGTCGGAATCAGAAATAATCAAACCATTAACTTGTACTTGCAAGCCATTTATGAGCTTCTGAATTTGGCTTCTAGATGTTTTACTGATAAGACTTACCAAAGCCTTATCAAGTCTAAACCCATCTAAATTTTTTGGTACGTTATATTCTTCCATCTACTACGAAATATTTTTTAAATGAATAAAATGACGCATTTTACACAAAAAATCAACCAACTAAAATGGTTGCAAGCAATTGGTATAGATTATTATTTATCAGAATCAAGCAGTAAGCAAAAAATATTAGACATTCCAGATTCCCGCCGCAGCTCGAATGACATAAAGGGAAGCAGAAATGAACGGAGTAAGGACATATACGATGAAACAATGTCATTCCTGCGAAAGCAGGAATCTAAAGAAATAGACAGGAATGGTGTTTTAGACATTTTAGATTCCCGCCGCAGTTCGAATGACATAAAGGGAAGCGGAAATGAACGAAGTAAGGACATATACGATGAAACAATGTCATTCTGCTTCAGTGCGGAATCTAAAGAAATAGACCGAAAGGGTACTTTAGAGATTCTAGATCCCTGCTTTCGCAGGGATGACATAATGGTGAGTAGGGATGATATAAAGAGAAGCGGGAATAACATCAAGGAAGTTCAAATGCCCCTAAGAAAAACGCCGACAAAATCTCCTGTGGATTCGAATTCGGAGGAACATTCAAATATACAGCTTGCTAGAGATTTGGCTGACTCAGCTAGCAGCCTAGAAGAACTAAAAAAACTACTAATGGATTTTAATGGTTGTGGTTTAAAGAAATTGGCCAATAAAACCGTATTTGCTGATGGGAATCCACAAAGCTCTATAATGTTTATTGGGGAAGCACCGGGTAGTAACGAAGATGCACAAGGGATACCATTTTGCGGTGAAAGTGGTAAGTTACTCGATAATGTATTAGCCTCTATCAATATTTCAAGAGAACATAACGCCTATATTACTAACACTGTATTTTGGCGACCACCAGCCAACCGCCAACCAACACAAGAAGAAATAGATATTTGCAGACCTTTTGTTGAGAAACATATTGCTTTAATAAACCCAAAACTAATTGTTTTAGTGGGAAACGTCGCGGCAACCAGCTTACTTGGCAAAAATGCTGGTATAAGTAAAATCAGACAAGAATATTATTTATACACAAATCAGTATCTTAGCAAACCAATTCAAACTACTTCTATCTTCCATCCTGCCTATTTGCTTAGACAACCCATGCAGAAAAAAACCACTTGGTATGATTTACTAAAAATCCATGAATATATCAATACAAGTGGGATATAGGGTGTTGTCAAACTAAATGCCCATAGTTGTTTGTTTCGCTCCTTTTCCTACAATGGTATTTTTTATTGCTACACCTAGATTAACAACACTTTTGGCAAGTTCTCCAGTAGCTATCGCATTGTTTAAAGTACCTTTAGCTATAGTAACAACCGCATGACAGGCAGATTGTATCACATTCCCTACCGCATTTAAAATTGGATTGTTTTTAACTGCATTAGTTGGTCCTTCAAATATTTTTTCAACTTTCTTTAATTGCTCTTTGGCAAATTTTTCTAGGCGTCCAATTGGACTTTTTGCGTAATTTTCAGCATTTCTCTCATCAGCAAAAGCTTTGATAGGAGAACCAGCTAGAGTGTCAGTATAACCTTTTACCTCTTGTTTTACTTTGTCAAAGCCCTTTTTAAAATCCTGCCAAAGTTCTTGCGTTTTTTCACCTTGCAATTTATCTAATCCGTTTAATTGTGGAATTTCTTTTAGTTTTTCTTCTACCTGTTTCAAATATTCTTCAACTGTATTTAAAGCTATGTTTATATTTCCCAATGGTCCAACAACACCACTATTACTTAAACCGACAGCTTTATCATGAAACGGTACACTTGGTTTTATAGCTTCCTGATAAGACGGTGGAGAATCCACTTTTGGATTATTATCGTCACCTTTACTCATAATCTCCTCTATATTTTGATTATTATACTATTAGAAGCTATCATAAAAGCAATTGTATCGCAACCACTAAAAATCTAAATCAGCATAACAAACGGGTGGAGTAAAACCTGGTATTTGGTCGTATAATAAAGAGCGGAAGCTAGGTCTAGATTTTATGATTGCATACCAATGACGAATAGACAGCCATTTGTCCCAATTAATTTCGCCAAAATAATCTAGAACCGATATATGACAGGCAGCAGCTATATCTGCACAACTTAAAGAATTTGATGCAATAAAGCTACGCTTTTCAAATAAATTTGACATATAGCTTAAATGATGTGATAGATTATTTTTTGCTGCCCTAAGAAAGTCGGTTCTAGGACCACCTAATTGGCAGAAGGACCTTACTATTTTTTCATCGATAATAATTTTTGTTACTTCGCGGTAAAATTTTTCATTAAACCAACTGAGCAACCTACGAATTTCACATCTAATATCAATATCTTCATCGATAAAATTAAAATTTGGATATTTTTCATGTAAATACTCAGTGATGGGATAAATTCCTGCTATAATTAGGGTGGACACCTCTTGTAAGACAGGTATCGTTCCCGCCTGATTTAAAGACAAAAATTCCTTATCCCGAAGCCAATAATCCTGCTTAACCATAGTAAACTGCACATCTAGCTCTTTTAAATACACCCGAACTTGACGTGATAATGGACAAATAGGATAATGGTATAATTTTCTCATATCCCTTATTTAAACATTAAATCTAAAATGCACCACATCCCCATCCTGCATTTTATACTCCTTGCCCTCTAAACGCATTTTACCCATTTCTTTGGCTTTCACTTCACCATTAAAATTTATATAATCCTCATAACTAATAACCTCAGCCCGGATAAAGCCTTTCTCAAAATCAGTATGAATAATACCGGCTGCTTGAGGGGCTAGCGTACCATTATGAAAAGTCCAACCATGTGTTTCTTTTGGACCTACAGTAAAAAAGCTTCTTAGGTCTAATAAGTTATACATTTCTTTGATAATTTTACTTAGACCCGTTTCCACAAGACCCATACTATTTAAGAATTCAGATTTCTCTTCGTCACTTTCTAAAATTGCAATATCTGCTTCAATTTTTGATGAAATAATAACATGTTTTGCACCTTCTTCCTCAGCTTTTTTGGCTACAAGTTCCGTAAATTTATTACCAGTAACTGCATCTTGTTCCAGTACATTGCAAGCATACAAAACCGGCTTAGAAGTTAATAATTGTAATTGATCCAAAGCCTCTTTACTATAAGTTCCTATCATGCTACGCACCGGTTTACCTATCGTTAGAGTTGCTTGAATTTCTTTTAATAACTCTATTTGGTCTTTTAAAGTTTTATCACCTGTTTTTAAACGTTTCTCAGCATTTATTAAGCGTTTCTCTACCGACTCAAAATCTGCTAAAATTAATTCTGTTTCTATTATTTCAGCATCATATATTGGATCAATTTTATTATGTACGTGAGTAACATCTATATCCTCAAAACAACGTAGTACGTGCAAAATAGCATCAACTTCTCGTATGTGAGATAAAAACTTATTACCAAGACCTTCACCTTTACTTGCCCCTTTTACCAAACCGGCAATATCGACAACTTCTATATAAGTAGGAATAATTTTAGTAGAATTAGCAATAGCTGCCAACTCATTTAGCCTAACATCCGGTACTGATACTATAGCAGAATTTGGCTCTATAGTGCAGAAAGGATAATTAGCCGTTTCTGCTGCAATACTTGAAGTTAAGGCATTAAATAGGGTTGATTTTCCTACATTTGGCAAGCCAACAATACCACATTTTAATGTCATAATTTTTTATTCATTTGGTTTTTTATTCTTATTGACTATCATCCCTGCTAGGGTTAATGTCATTCCCGCTTCGGTGCAGAATCTCAGGGTAATTTAAAAGTCATAATTAATAGTTGTTATAGATATAAATTCAACCACCATCTATGTCATTCTTAGCAACGGCGGGAATCCATAATACTTAATAGTCTTTCAGGCTTATTTTTTTAGATTCCCGCCGTTGCTAAGAATGACATCGAGTGCATATTAAGCACTTTTTCCTTTATCTATTAGGCTTGTAGCCCGACTTTTAAATTACCCTGCGGAATCTAGAACCCGCACCGAAGCTGGGATGACATAGTACGCGGGAATGACATACTAGTTGATCCACGTGGGCAATGCCTACGCGGAAATGATATATCGAATTCAGATTATCACAAATCCTTTATTAAAAAATATAATTCTGAATCTTTATCATATCCCCTTCTTGTAAACTCTAATTTAAAACCTAATTTCTCATAAAATGGTCTAGCTTGCCAATCGGTAGTACACAAATTCATAAATCTACAATTACGCTCTCGTGCTAGATTTTCTGCCTTGGACATTAGTAAAGTACCGTAATTCTGACCTCGAAAATCTTCAGAAACCCATAACGTATCAACGTATAAACAACCATAAATAAGTACACCTTTTATACCAGCAACAAAGTTTTTATCATTATCAAAACACGAGAAGGAAAATGATTGGACAGCATCAAGACCCTTCTTGTTTTTAGCATGTTCATCTAATCCATCCTGCATTATCTTCGAATATTGTGCATCCATCTCATCTGCATAGACACAAGTTAATTGTTGTTTCATATTTAAACGATCTTCCTTTTAAACTCTTCCATTTCACCTGAAAGCAATAAACGAAAATTATTAATTATTACTTCAATGGAATTAACAATAATTTTATATTCCTCTTTAGAAAAAGAAGCTAAAACATAATCCGACACATCATCATACGCTGCTGGTTTTCCTACCCCTATTCTTATACGATGATAATCATTTCCTATACACTGATCCAATGATTTTAAACCATTATGACCACCACTACCACCAGCCAATTTATATTTTATTCTACCAGTTTCTAAATCTATATCATCATGTAAAACAAAAATATTCTGTAATTTGACATTATAGTAAGAACATATTGCTTGTACTGCTTTACCGGACAGATTCATGTAAGTTAGAGGCTTTGCTAATAGTAATTTATGTCTAGCTATTATCCCTTGTGCAAGTTCTGCATGAAATTTAGCTTTGCTATTCCAAGAAAATTTATAGTATTCTGATAAACGTTCCACAGCTGTAAAGCCAACATTATGGCGAGTATTTTGGTACTCTTTGCCTATATTACCTAAACCTACAACAACTATATACCCTTTGTCTTCAGATTTAAGCATATTATAATATCATTAGAGAGCGATTTGCACTTATATTTAAGGGATTGGATGACATCGTTTTTCGTTACCTCGTAGCTTCAAAAACAACTACTTTGCTGCCTTCACTTCCTCAGTTGCAGCTTCTTCACCTTCTGACTTACTACCCTTACGACCGATTATAGTAGCAATAATAAAATCATTTTTACTAGCTAGCTGGACTCCTTCAGGAAGTTTAATGCTTTTTGCTTTTAAAGACTGACCGATATGCATGTTGGTAACATCAATATTAATATTTTTAGGTATATTATTGACATCACATAAAAGAGTTATAGTTCTTTTTATTATATTAAAGAATCCACCTCTTTTAACTCCCAAAGCTCTTTCTTTACCCTCATAAACTACCGGTACTTCCATTCTTTGGGTCTTTTCCTCTAAATGTACAAAGTCAACATGCCTTACTATGTCAGTAATAGGATGCAATTCTACAGCCTTTGGTAACACTTTATGCGTTTTACTACCCACTTTAATTTGAATAACTGTAGAGATAAAACCAGGTTTTCTATAATGCTTAGTTATCTCTTTTTCTTCGATAGAAACGGCTAACACTTCTTTACCTGATCCATAAACCACAGCTGGAACCATACCTTTCCTACGTAGATCTCTTGCGACTCCCGTACCAAATTTCTCCCGCATTTCTGCTGCAAGTTCTAATAGTTCACTCATCTTTTTCTCCCAAGAGCTTTTAAAGCATAGATGATAGTACTAAATGCTAAAAAATTCAAGTATTAATTTGACAAGCTGCTTTAAAGCTGCTTACAATACCAAATGTGTTTATAACCCGATAATCAAGTTTTTTTCTGAAGGATACAATTCATGGCAGTTTATGTCATCCCAGCGTAGGCTGGGATCTAAAAAAGTTTAAATAGTCTTTTAGGCTATTTTTTAGATTCATCTACCTACGCGGGAATGACATCTTCTCGGCTTCTTTTCATGATTTTCAAACTGCCATGAATTATGTAACTTAATAAAAACTTGATTATCGAATATAACACAAATTATAGTTTAAGTTATATAAGGAGGTATTCGCATGTCGAAAGATAAAGATCAACAAATAGAAAGTGTGTTATCACAGGAGAAAGGTAAATTACTGGATACAATAAATTCTGTAGAGAATCTTTTAAAGGCTAATAAACAACTAGACGAGAGTAGACAGCTAAAACAGAAAGTGGAAGATTTAAAGAAAGAATACCCTTCTTTACCTTGGTTTGAAAGGTTTGTACATACTGTCGCACAAGTAAAATATCTGTTTATAAAAAATGATGAGGAAATTGCTGAAGAAAAGAGAAGAACCAACAGAGTTGTACTCAAAGATATTGACAATACATTAAGAGATGTAGGTAAAAAAAACTTATCTCTACAAAGAATTATAGATGCAGAGTTACAAGCAGAATTTAATAAGATCATAACCAAAGAACTATCAGAAGAACAACTACAACGGGTAAAACGATTAAGAGAATCCTTAGTAAAGTTGGATATATCTGCTGAAAATTTTAGCCAAATTGTACCACAAATTTATAATGCTGATGAAGCGAAGGCACTATACCAAGAAAGAATAAGACTGTCACACGTACAACACGACCTAGTTAAGTTGGTAAAGGCTAATGATAATGTTAAAGAACTTCTTTCCATAAAGAAAGAATTAGCAGAATTGCAGGAAAAATTACCATCAACATGGCTAGACGGCCTTAAAAAAATCACTGCAAAAATCAAGCATGTTTTCGTAAATACTCCAGAACAAATTTTAAAAGACACCGTAACCCACAATAATGAAATATTAAAAAGGGTTGATCAGGGATTAGACATCACTGGTAAAAACATAGAAGATGCAACAGTAGCTAGAAAAAATAGGTTGCAGAAAGAATTAGAAAAGCTTAAAGGAAGAGATCTAATAAACATACGGTCAGACAAAGTAGAAGCTTTAAGAAGTGAGCTTGAAGCCACTTTTTCAGCTGCAGTTACTGCTTCACAGCCATTGTCTACAAGCCAAGATCAGACTAAATCTCAAGCCATGTCATCATCAATGCCTGACCGAATAATACCTACACGCCCAGCACCACCACCTCCGCCACTTATGCATACTACGTCGATGCCGAACCCAACTATTCATCAAGCAGCGGAAAACACTATACCAAGATCTCTTTCATCTTCACCCCTTCCCCATACATCATTGCAGGATTCACAAAATATTCAGCATAGAGAGGAAGCTAAACAGACACCTAAATCTCTTAAATATAAAGCACCACAGCCACCGTTGCAGAATCAAGAGGTACAGCAAGCAGCAGAACCTGCTATACCTCCAGCTCCTCCGTTACCTGGTTCTATACCTCCAGCTCCTCCATTGCCGGGTCAAAATACAACACTGCGTCCAGCACCACTGCCTCCTACACATTCTGTGCCGTTGCAGAACCAAGATGTTCAGCAAGCAGTGGGAAGAGATATACCAACACCACCACCGTTGCCACCTACAGCTAATATACCTCCACCTCCTCCGATAGAAGGTTTACATGCCGCTCAGCGAGCAGCAGGAAATGCTATGGCAGCACCTACTCCACCACCGCCTCCACCGTTACCACCTGTAAGTAATATACCTCCACCTCCTCCATTGCCACAAGCTACTCAGCAAACAACGGGAAGTGTGCCACCACCTCCGCCTCCACCGCCAGCTCCTCCACCGGCTGTAGAACCTACGGCAGGTCAAGATCAGAAGCAAGCAGCAGTAGCAACACCGAAAGGACAAGGAGAAGAGAGGGGAAACTTATTTGCTCAAATTAAGACGGGGATACAACTTAAAAAAGTAATAGCCTCAACAACGAAAGGACAAGGGGAAGGAGGGGGAGACTTCTTAGATGAAA
This sequence comes from Candidatus Tisiphia endosymbiont of Ditula angustiorana, assembly GCF_964026425.1. NCBI lineage: Bacteria > Pseudomonadati > Pseudomonadota > Alphaproteobacteria > Rickettsiales > Rickettsiaceae > Candidatus Tisiphia > Candidatus Tisiphia endosymbiont of Ditula angustiorana. Next base: position 663,280 of record NZ_OZ032143.1, on the reverse strand, counting down.
TTAAGCGGGTAGGAAAGATTAGGGAAGAAAAAAAGCTATATGAATCAGGGGAAGTACTAAAAGAACTAGAGGAAAAACAAAAAACACTACCTACTCAGTCTCCTGACTCAACGGAGGATATCTTTAAGAAGGGTTTGGCAAATATACGTCATGCAGTTCGTGGTGATGATGATGAAGATGAACATGAACTTGCTGATCTTGTGAAACTTATTACAGATAATAAGATCGATGGACCTACTCTTAAGAAGCTTAAGGAACAGGCTGGTGTTAAAGATGTTAATGGGTTAGTTGAATTTATTCGGAAGGAGTTTGATGGGTTTGATGATGATGAGGCGGAGAGAGAAGAAATACAACAAAACGTCATCAAGCAGCTAGAGAAGATTAAAGAAAATCTTGATAGAGGAGAATCGGCTAAGTTACCGTCTAACCCTGTTGCTAACGTTGGTGCGACAAAATTCCCTCCAGAGTTACAGTCAGAAGTAAAAGCTATTGCAGGAAGTCTCTCCATGACCCCAAAAGATGGAGACAAACCCCTTGCTCCTCCTCCATCCCCCAAACCAGCTGGTATCAAAAAAGGTACTGAATCTGTGAGGACGTAGCGATTTATGTGAATTTGGGATGACATCAAAGGCGTAGGGATAAATAGTAAGCTCAAGTAATCATCACCATTAGGGGTGATGTCACCCCTACCGCCGTTATGTCATCCCTATCACCATTATGTCATCCCAGCGAAAGCTGGGATCTAAAAAAAGTAGATCGAAGTACAGTTGAACATTTTTAGACCCCTGCTTACGCAGGGGTGACATTAATTCTATTACTAACCTCGAGTATCGATGTAATAAATTAATAGTAGGCTCAAGTAATCATCGCCATTAGGGGTGATGCCACCCCTGCCGTCGTTATGTCATCCCTACTCGCTATTATGTCATCCCTGCGAAGGCAGGGATCTAAAACTATATAACATACCTATCTATGCTATTTTTTTAGACCCCGCACCGAAGCAGGGGTGACATCCGACACCTAGGCTATTAAACCGATGTCTCAGGTTATTTAAGCAGTATATTCGAATTCTTTAAATATATACTCAATTAACCTGAAGAGTTGGCAAAATGATTAAAAGTTATAGTCTGAAATTGGTCAGTTATAAGAGTAAGCAAATTACCTTTGTATTTATCAATATTACAAGAAATCTATCTATAGCTTCTGAGAATTGAGCAAAATTATGGTAAAATTTATTATTTGTTACAATTCTATGCATAAATTTCCATAATCGTTCAATCGGATTAAGATTAGGGCTATAGGGAGGTAAAAATACTAATTCTATTTTGCTATTTACTAGGGTGTGTCATCAATTGAGCCAAATTACCATGGAAGCCATATAAACAGCACCCAAAAAGTTCTGAGATGTTTTGTCAAATCGTGTTGCAATAGCTCTATATTGCTTCAATTTTGCAAAAAAGTTCTCAATCAAATGCCTAGCTTTATATAGGTCCTTATCATACTTAGCTGGATTCACACGATTCTTCTTTGGGGGAATCACAGCTATACATCCCTTATCTTTCAGCTTATCTCGCATACGTACATCGGCATCATAAGCCTTATCAGCAAGTACAGCATCCGCTTTCGTCAATTCATTCATCAAAACATCAGATCCTTGCAAATCATGAGCTTGACCCGGGGTAAGATGGAATCCCGTTGGATTCCCTAGAGCGTCACATGTGGCATGGATTTTAGTACTCAGCCCCCCTTTACCTCGTCCAATTGCTTGGTCATCATCTAACTCTTTTTTTTAGCACCGGCACTATGTTGATGAGCCCTAACAATGGTTGAATCAATCATGGCATACTCGTTATCAGCATCTTCAGCCAGCATCTCAAAAACCTTTTTCCACACACCTGTCTTGCTCCACCTTGAATGACGTAGGTGAATCACTCGAAAATCTCCAAAACGTTCAGGTAGGTCTCTCCAAGGTATACCAGCCCTATATCGATACAAGACTGCTTCTACAAATAGGCGATTATCCTTGGCTGTTACACCAACAGACTCTTCCCTTCCAGGTAGCTTATCTTTAATCCGATCCCATTGATCGTCACGTAGAGCATATCGACGCATAGAGAAGATTTATCCTTAATTTTTTCTCTATTACACAACAAACAAACACTCCTGTCAACTTAATTGATGACACGCCCTAGATACTCCTTTACTTTCTTTGACTTATGATACCCAGCATTATCACAAATCAAATATATCTTCTCTTTATTAGGATTTTCTGCTTCTAATTTTTGTAGAAAATTGATTATATAATCACCGTTTACTTTAGGATTATCTGTGCTAACTAATTGCAAATCAGATAAATTAATTGCTCCTATTAAATGCTTCCTTTTCCAGCCACTAAATGTTGGTAAAGTTTTATTTTGATTCTTTCTGATCCAACCATAACGGGCTTTTGTTTGATACTGAGGATGAACGCTATCCATAAAATATATAGCTTCTTTAGCCTTGAGATTACCTTTTAACAAACTATATTCTAGCTTAAATAGTTCTTGCTTATCTACATCAAGCTTGCCGGGTACGATCTTTGGCTTTTTATATACAAAGCCTAATCTCCTTAATAGCTTTGTTACTCCTGCTATTGTATAGGCAACACCGTATTTTTTTTCTATGTAATTGCTAATATCTTTGGCATAAACATAATTACATACTTCTAAATGCTCTATTAACTCTTTCTCTTCTAGCTCACTTAGCTTACTTGCACTACCACCGTTAGCTGTCTCTAATTTATTAAATTTTTGATAATCTCTTACATGCTTTCTTATAGCTTCTTCACTTAACAGCAATGCTTCTGCTATTTCTCCATAGCTCCAACCTTTATCATACAGTAAAACTGCCTTAATTCGGTCACATACTCTCCTATCTCGTTCATTACCATGACGTGACTTCAGTACCGTTCTTTGTTCAGATGTTAAAATATTTCCCATAATCATATTCTAGCTTCTTTCTTCTCTTCCTTCAACTCTTCATTTACGAGCAGTATACTCAAATGATCCTTGATATCTCTTGCAGAAGTAGAATTCTGCAAGAAGTCTAATAAATTTAATCCTCTAAATTAGCAAGGTTAATTCCATAACCATTTTTACACCAATTTTGCACTTCTTTAAATTTTTTTGAAAAATCTTCATCTAATTGAGATAATTTTTTATATTTGTTGTTATCAAGAATTAAAGGATCAATACCTCTGAATTTTGGTTTTATATTTGGGTGTGTCATCAATTGAGCCAAATTACCATGGAAGCCATATAAACAGCACCCAAAAAGTTCTGAGATGTTTTGTCAAATCGTGTTGCAATAGCTCTATATTGCTTCAATTTTGCAAAAAAGTTCTCAATCAAATGCCTAGCTTTATATAGGTCCTTATCATACTTAGCTGGATTCACACGATTCTTCTTTGGGGGAATCACAGCTATACATCCCTTATCTTTCAGCTTATCTCGCATACGTACATCGGCATCATAAGCCTTATCAGCAAGTACAGCATCCGCTTTCGTCAATTCATTCATCAAAACATCAGATCCTTGCAAATCATGAGCTTGACCCGGGGTAAGATGGAATCCCGTTGGATTCCCTAGAGCGTCACATGTGGCATGGATTTTAGTACTCAGCCCCCCTTTACCTCGTCCAATTGCTTGGTCATCATCTAACTCTTTTTTTTAGCACCGGCACTATGTTGATGAGCCCTAACAATGGTTGAATCAATCATGGCATACTCGTTATCAGCATCTTCAGCCAGCATCTCAAAAACCTTTTTCCACACACCTGTCTTGCTCCACCTTGAATGACGTAGGTGAATCACTCGAAAATCTCCAAAACGTTCAGGTAGGTCTCTCCAAGGTATACCAGCCCTATATCGATACAAGACTGCTTCTACAAATAGGCGATTATCCTTGGCTGTTACACCAACAGACTCTTCCCTTCCAGGTAGCTTATCTTTAATCCGATCCCATTGATCGTCACGTAGAGCATATCGACGCATAGAGAAAATTTATCCTTAATTTTTTCTCTATTACACAACAAATAAACGCTCCTGTCAACTTAATTGATGACACACCCTAGTATAAAAGATTTTGCATCTTTTTTGCATTTATTTAGTAATTTTTTTATAATTTTATCATTACTATTTTCTATTTTTTGCATCACATTTTGATCTACGCTAAAATGTAACTCATTTTTAGAAACTAGTTTTATTTCTATAGCACGTTTTAATATTTTATAAAAATAATCATATACTACAGCATTAAATGGTGCTCCCCATAATTCTTTAATTAAATATAGAGGAATCATTGCAAATTTCTTGGCAATATCTTTATTACTAAAAAACCAGACTCCATTATGGAATTTCAGATCATCTACTATTTCCTTTGCTTCTAATTTAGATATTTTGTTAAGTATTACTGCTGTATGAATATTGTATTGTATTCTATCAGCGCAAAGCTCAGGTAATGGCCTTTCAAGAGCCATATATTTTGGATCATCTGGATCAAGATCTTTTATTGCAATACTGTATCTACTTATAATTTTATCTATTTTCATAGAACGTAAAAACCATAAATGAATAGTATCTTGATAAGATTTTTCTTGCTCCTGATGATAAAATAAATGATCTCCTAAATGAGAAAAAACAGTGTGGGAAGTATCATGCAATAGACCAGCTATTTGTTCAATTTTGGATACTTGTGCTTTTTGAAGTAATACAAATACCCCTATACTATGATCATATCTACTAAAATATGGAAGTAGCCCTATATAAGGTGCGGGTCCAGATTGATCAATTAATTTTAATCTTTGCATTGCTTTGCTATCAATTATTTCCTCTATAAGTGGATCGTCAACTACTACAGTATCCTGCCATATAGTATACTACTCGTAAATGAAGAGTTGATAGACGAAGATCAAAATTATGAAGTGCTAGGAGTCGAAGGGTCGAGGAGCGGAGCGTACATTTAGTACGTGAGCACCGAAGATCCCTGAAGACGACAACGCAATTCTTGATTTTCATCGAGTATATATAATTCTTTCTTAGCATAAGCAGAGAAACAAAATAAAATATAGAAAAAAAATAAAAAGTAAGCTTTTTGCTTCATAAAAATACCTAGATTGTTAAATAATGAATGATAAAGGCTTTATTCTATATCATGAAACTGTTGCAACAATCCCATAAGATATATAGAGCCTACATAAGGTACTTATGCTAGAGAATTTGTAGAAGAGGCAAGAAAAGCAAGAAACCGTAAGTTGTATGAAAGATTTAACAATCTCTGCATTACAGATTTGAGCCTAGGAGCGACGTAAAATTTACCAGCAAAAGTAGAATTGTGAAAAAATTCTATTATTGAGATGGCGTTTTATTTGGTCCCTTTGGAAAGTTGTTAATAAACGGTTGACAATATTTATACCAGTTACTGTTTGGGTAGTTATGACCAAGTACTGCAGCATATTTCTTTGCTTCAACGTTAAGTCCCAGCATTAAATAACTTTCCACTAAACACGTCAGTTTGGGATAAGATATAGATGAAATAGTAATAGATAAAAGGATTGTCAAAAAGGAGTGCCTGCAGTATTTATATTTTTAAACAAAAAAACAAACTACAGGCATGAAAAAAGATATCACAGAATTATATAGTTTTATAGATGATTTTTGTAAAATTTATTTGGAGTATGAACAGAGAAAGTTATTACCATCAAATAAGCAGAGAAATCGCTGTTGTAGCATGAGTTTAAGTGAAATGTTAACAATAATAATTATGTTTCATACATCCTATGCTAAGAATTTTAAATTTTTCTATAAAAGTTATATAGAGTGCATGCATAAGGATGATTTCCCTAAAGCCTTGAGTTATAATAGATTTGTTGAATTAATGGCACGATTATTCATACCGCTAAATATGTTGATTCATTTGTTGTTTGGTGAGGAAACAGGTATTTATTTTATTGACTCTACAACGATTAAAGCTTGTCACAATAAAAGGCGTTATAGCAATAAAGTTTTTAAAGGATTAGCCAAACATAGTAAATCCTCTATGGGGTATTTTTATGGTTTTAAATTACATGTAATAATCAATAATAAAGGGGAGTTTATGGCATTAAAAGTGACCAAAGGCAATGTAGATGATAGGATTCCAGTACCGGAGTTAACAAAAAGATTAACTGGAATTATAGCAGCTGATAAAGGTTATATTAAGCAAAATTTGTTCTTAAATTTATATGAAAGAGGCTTAAAAATGATTCATGGAATTAAGAAGAATATGGAAAATAAATTAATGGATTTGAAAGAAAAAATCTTACTTCGAAAGCGTAACTTAATTGAAACAGTTTTTGATTATCTAAAAAATAAAATGAACCTTGAACATACTAGACATAGATCACCAATAAATGCCTTTGTCCATATATTATCTACTCTTGTTGCTTATTCATTAAAGAAAAATAAACCTTCAACAAAATTTGATTTTAATCTACATGTTCTCAATATCCTTATCCCGAATTGACGTCTAAACGATAAAGTGCTTCTGGTATATGTGATGTAGTTTGGTAATTATCCACAATAAGCTGGAATCTATTAATAGCAGCTATCGGGTTATTTTTACTGAGATAATAACGACCTACGTCCATTTCCTTACCGGCTAAATGATCATTTACTAAATCAATTTTTAAAGATGCATCAATTGAATATTTTGTTTTAGGGAAAAGTTTTATAACATCTTCAAAACTTTCTTTAGCTAAAAAGGTTCTTGATTGATCAAGCTGTACATTTGAGATTTGCATATAATACGATAATGCCTTTAGGTAATACGCATATGCAATATCTTCATGCATTGGATGAAGCTTAATAAAAGTATCAAGTACATCTACCGCTTCCTCATACTGACATGCTAAGAATAAAGAATAGGCTTGCATTAACTCAGCTTGAGGAGTCATTTTATTACCAGGATCTTGATAAAAAATTCTAGAAAATTCTTCGGCAGCTTTCAAATATTTTTGTTTTTCCAGTAAAACAAGGCCATCATTATATAATTCAGGAGCTGGAACAATTAAATCTTCATCTATCTTCTTGGTTTTACAGCTAGATAAAGCTAAGCAGGTAGTGATTATATAAAATAATAATTTTGCTAATTTCATATAGAGCTTACAAGTTTTTTAAACTTAATTTATACACGAAACATCAAGGATTATACAAGATTATTTTGAAAATTATTGTTTTTGGTCTTGTAAGTATCATTTCCAATTTTTCAAATCATTTGAGTATACTCTAGAATAGAAAATCAAGAATTGCGTCGTCATTATCCAAAATTCTAGCGGTACTCACAAATGTACGCCTAGTCCCTCCTGCTACTATCATGATTTTAGGGGTCTAAAAAAATAGCCAAGAAAACTATTTAGACTTTTCTAGCACCCTGCTTTCGTAGGGGTTGTAAGATAAAACTATGATATAATTATGGTTATGATATACTAAGAAAGTAAGTGGCACTCGTTAGGGGTGACAAATAGTCAAGTTTTAGATGACTGCCGACTTAAACCGAACAATAGTATACTGAAGCGGGAATGACAACGAGAGTGCTTAATAAAAAAGTAAGTATTTTATACTAAAATTGAGGAAATTATGATATATTGCAAACAATCTAACCAAACATCTTATCCTTTTGTCTTGCCGGAATTGCCTTATGGTAAAAGTGATTTTGTTCCACATTTTTCCCCTGAAACTTTTGACTACCACCATGGGAAACACCACCAAACATATGTAACTAACCTGAATAATTTTCTACAAGATAATCAGGAGTTGCAGAAAAAAAGTTTGGAAGAATTAATAATTTCTACAAGCATAAAACCAACTGAAGCAGCCATATTTAATAATGCAGCACAAATATGGAATCATACTTTCTTTTGGCATTCTATTAAACCTTCAGGTGGAGGAAAGCCTACTGGTAAGATATTGGAACAGATAAATAAAGATTTTGGCAGTTATGAGAATTTTGCTACTGAATTTAAGCAAGCGGCAGTAAGTCAATTTGGTAGCGGCTGGGCATGGTTAGTCTCTAATAATGGTAAATTACAAATAGTAAAAACTAGTAATGGTGAAACTCCTATTACTAAATCTATGAAACCTCTGCTTGCCTGCGATGTTTGGGAGCATGCATACTATATAGATTATCGCAATAAGCGTCCGGACTATGTCTCAGTTTATATAGAACATATGATTAATTGGCAATTTGCTGAAAGTCATCTTTGAGACTATGTGAGGTGAAGGATCAGTAAAAAACCCCTTCGGATGTCATCAACTATGATTTTTAAAAAATTAAAAAAAAGTTTAAAATAAAAAACCAAATTGGTTTAGAGAAATAACAAAAAATCTCTAGCTTAACATTCACAGTAAACCACGACTTGATAAAAATTTAAATAAATATAGGTTTAAATTTTTATCAAGTCTTTGCCGATTTTAAATAATAATCTCTAACCCTTGCATTAGCAATGACAATAATTTTACGCATTAAAGCAGTAATGGCAACTATAGGCTTTTTACCTCTAGCAATTAGCTCTCTATAATATTCACCTAACTTGCTCTTTGATTTAGCTGCTGCCATTGCTGCAGTAAATAATTTGGTTCGTACATTTTGTCTACCACCACTAACTGAACGATACCCTTTATATTGTCCACTATCCTTAGGATGTGGGGCTACTCCGACTAAACTAGCTATTTGCCTCCGATCAACCTTACCAATCTCTGGTAAAAATGCTAATAAAACTTTACTAACAACCTTACCAATACCGGTTACTGTCTCCAATACCTCAAGCTGTTCTACAGTCTTTTCATCGGTTGTTAACTCGGCTATCTCTTCTTCTAATTTCTTTATAGCTTTGGATAAACATAACAATAAATCTTCTATACTATCTTTTATCATATCATTATTAGGTCCTGCCATCCTATTTTTCTCTTGAGTCTGCAATTTTACTAAATCATCACGACGAGATAAAAATATTTTTAGCTTGCTCATCTTTTGATCAGGTTTTTGTTGTAAAGATAATTCCTTATGCCTTTCTTGTCCATATTTTACTAAAGCTTGAGCATCTACAGAATCAGTTTTAGCACGAGTACCAAGTGATCTTATAAAGTACTTTACTTTTTGGGCATGTGCTCTATGAACAGCACATTTTTTGCTTAATAAAAAATTTACTAATTCAGTTTCATATCCACCTGTAGTCTCTAATACTATTAGGGAGTCAGTCAAAAAACTTTTATATTGCTTAAAAAATTCCTTAAATCCAATAGTGTTATTAGAAAAAGTCATAATTTTATTATTATTAGATATTGCTACTGCAAAAGTTGATTTTGCTATATCAATACCAATAAAATTGTTATATAATTTATCCGTTGGGGTCATAAAATCCTCGACATATTTACGATTGTAAGCGGGCGTTTCAGCCCAATGAACTATTTAAACGTTCGAGCTTATTAAGTAAGTGGTCTCTTGATGACAATGTTTGTATAAACTCACCCCTGACGAGCACCACTTACTTTTTTCATTATATCATAGTTTTATCTTACAACCCCTGCGTAGGCAGGGGTCTAAAAAAAGCCTGAAAGACTATTAAACATTATTAGATCCCAGCTTTCGCTGGGATGACATCGTTTTGACATTAGTACTACAACTGTAGTATTAGCGTAGTTAATAATGGGAAATGCTATACTCTTCTGCTTTGAAGAATTGTTTTTTGAAAATATCATGGATTCGCATGCTCACGTACTATATGTACGCTACGCCTGCTCACCATTCATTTTCAAATCCAATTCTTCAAATCATTTGAGTATATCACATCGACTCTTAATATGGATTTGTTCTTCAAATCATTCGACTATATAGCTTCGATTAATCCTTTAAATAAATTTAAATCTAAATCATTAGGGTTTAAATATTCAGGATGCCATTCTACTCCTATAACAAATTTGTGATTTATTGACTCGATTGCTTCAATTATCCCGTCCGGTGCTGTTGCTGCAACTCGGAGTCCTTTGCCTATTTTTCCTACTGCTTGATGGTGGCTCGAGTTAACCATACAAGTTTGCTTATTTCCCGATAACTTTGCGAGAATAGTGTTTGGTTCTATCGTTATAGAATGCGATAATGTATTTTTGGGGGCAGGTTGCTCGTGGTTAATAGCCGTAGCTACTCCTGCTTGTGACTTTATGTAATCAGGTATATGCTGGATAAGGTTGCCACCGCATACTACATTTAACATCTGCATACCACGACATATTCCAAGGAATGGCATGTTCTTTTCTAGAGCTTTTTGGGTAAGTAGTAACTCAAAATTATCACGTTGGTCGTTGGTAGCTGTTTTATCACAAGTGAATTCTTGACCATAAAATTTAGGGTGAATATCCTCATCACCGCCGGGAATAATTAGCCCATCGAACATTGACAGCATCACTTCAATTGTATCATATTGATAGGGTAGCATTAAGGGGATTCCCCCAACTTTTATCACACTATCTGCATAATTTTGTCTAACTGCATACCAAGGAAAAGCAGCATAGGCATATTTTTCAGAATTATTAGCCAAATCTAGTGTTATTCCTATTACTGGTTTTTTTTGTATCATACTAACCTTATCTTTTTACCATCCGAGTACCACAAATCATGTCATGTAGAAACTTTTTCTCATCAGTACATATCATGCAGAAAACACTTATAATCCCTAATATTACAGTACTACTTATTAGTGCTAATATAATAAATCTAATCAACGCTTTTAAAAAGCTTATTCGTGTACCATCCTCGTTTATGATCTTCATGCCCAATATATAACCGCCAAGAGTTGCTTGCATTGAGGATGACTCTAATATTGGAACATATAATATTATTAATGCTATAATACAAGAACCGTGTAGTGTATTGGATAATGGAGAAAATAGCACTTTACTTACTAGGATCATAAAAGTTATACTAAAAGTAATTGAGAAAATTCGATCCAAAACTGCAGCAATAGATCTTCGCCAAAAGCCACAATAGATATATCCATTCATAAAATTAGTTTCCTTTATGTGATGTTTCAAGATGTGATGTTTCAAAAGTATGAAATGGTGGCGGAGATGATACTGACCATTCAAGAGTGTCAGCCCCATCACCCCAAGGATTATTTGGGCATTTTTTCCCATATTTCAGAGTATAAATAACAATGAATACAAAATAAAGAGCCGCAACAAATGAAATACTAGCTCCGATAGATGAAACCATATTCCAGCCGGCAAAAGCATCTGGATAGTCCGGTATTCTTCTTGGCATACCAGCTAATCCTAGAAAATGTTGAGGGAAAAATGTCAAATTAACACCAATAAAGGTAACCCAAAAATGAATTTTGCCCATCATCTCAGGATATTGCCGCCCTGACATTTTACCAAACCAATAATAGAACCCAGCAAATGCAGTAAATAACGCTCCAAGTGACATAGTGTAATGGAAATGTGCTACAACATAATATGTATCGTGTAAAATTCTGTCGATTGCTGAATTTGATAATATTATACCGGTAACTCCGCCAATAGTAAATAGCAAGATAAACCCTATGGAAAATAACATAGGGGTTTCAAAAGTAATTGATCCTCCCCACATTGTGGCAATCCAGCTGAAGATTTTGATACCAGTAGGTACAGCGATAATCATAGTGCCGGCAGTAAAATATATTAATGCATTGTACGAAAGACCAACAGTAAACATATGGTGAGCCCAAACTATAAAACCAACAAACCCGATAATTACCATAGCTACCACCATACCAAAATAACCGAATATTGGCTTACGAGAAAAAGTAGAAATAACCTGACTGACTATACCAAATCCCGGCAATACTACAATATATACTTCTGGATGACCAAAAAACCAAAATAAATGCTGAAATAACACTGGATCTCCGCCACCATCAGGCTTGAAAAAAGTAGTACCAAAATTTCGATCAGTTAGTAACATGGTTATTGCACCTCCTAACACAGGAATTGCCAGTATCAACAAGAAGGCAGTAACCAAAATTGACCAAACAAATAAGGGCATTTCAAATAACCCCATACCATCAGTTCTCATATTAAAGATAGTGACAATCATATTAATTGAACCAAGAATGGAGGAAAGTCCTGTAAGATGTAAGCTTAAAATAGCCATATCCACAGCAGCCCCAGGATGTCCTACTAGACTACTTAGAGGAGGATAAAATGTCCAACCAGTACCAGCTCCTCCATCAACCAAACCTGACAGCATTAATAATATAAAAGCAGGGACAAGTAGCCAAAAACTTATATTATTTAGCCTTGGAAAAGCCATATCTGGGGCACCTATTAAAATTGGTATGAAGTAATTACCAAATCCGCCAAATAAAGCTGGCATAATCATGAAAAACACCATAATTATAGCATGAGCGGTAATTAATACATTGTATAGCTGATAATTACCACCTAGTAGATGCCCGCCGGGTACTGCTAGTTCTAACCTAAAAATAACAGAAAATAATCCACCAACAAGCCCAGCAAATATGGCGAATATAATATACATTACGCCAATATCTTTGTGATTAGTAGAAAAAATCCATCTTTGTAAACCCTTAGGAGTTTCGTGATGTTCAGATATTAATTCAGTAGAGGCTTTATCTTTAAGAGTCATAATGGTTACTATTTACATTCTTTAAGTTGATCAATATCTGCACCTACTATGACTTCGATATTTCTAGTAATTTTATCATAATCCCAGTCCCACCATTTTATTTGTACTAGTTCGTCTATTATGTCTTCTGAGAATCTTTTTCTAATAATTCTACTAGGATTACCTGCAACGATAGAGTAGGGGGGTACATCCTTGGTAACCACTGCATATGCTCCGATCATTGCTCCGTCCCCTATTGTTACTCCTAGCATAATGACTGCATTAGCACCAAACCACACATCATTACCAATTACGGTATTTCTTCTTTTATTAAGAGTTGGCGTATAATTGTTCCAATTCTCGAAAATAAAAAATGGATAAGTAGAAAAGCCATCCATTGGGTGAGTTACATCATCCATGATGAAAGTGGTTCTCATGGCGATAGAACAAAACTTACCGATAATTAATTTACACTCATGGCATCCTATGATATTATTACGCTCAAAATATTCTGGGTGTTGGTTATCATGGTAGTAAGTATAATCACCTACCATTATGTTAGAATTGTGAATAAAATGTTTTAAAAATACGGTTTCTTTAACCTGTTTTGCATAAAGATGTGGATAATTATTATTTGAGTTTACCATATGAGTCTTGTTTATTTAGTTAATAATTATTCCCGCTTCAGTGCGGAATCTATAGCTAACCCGTTAATATTCTAGATAGTCTCCTCGTCATTGCGAGGAAGACCGTAGGTCAACGAAGCAATCCAAGAAAATGACTAGAAATGGATTGCTTCGTCGCTACTAAAGTAGCTCCTCGCAATGACGAGTTATAAGTACTTTCGCCTATTAGCGAGCTTACTATTACCCACAAATATTAGAGTTAGCTAATTGATAACCTTGAACTAGATCAAATAACCGTTGCCATCCTCTCCACAATACAATAGGACCAGGCTCTAGATCATTTTTTCTTGCTAAATACCCACCCAATTTAGCAACCCATATTATAGCATTTTTTATTGTAGGAATTGTATTATTAGGGGGAGCTGCTTTGTGTATCTTTACATACAAAACTCGCCATTCTTCTTCAGCTAATATTACACTACATGGTAGATTAGGATTAGTTCTGCCAATTAAAGTAATAAAAAAAATTCTCCAAGCAATTATGCTCATGATTGTCAAGTATTTTATTAATCTTTCTCCTGTTGCAAGTCTACATTGTTCAACCCTAAATCCAGATTTTAAAATTTTATGAAAAATTTCAATTCTCCATCTTAAACAATACCATCTTACTTTCTCTATAGCTTCTTCAAAATTATTGATAACTATATTGGTTAGTAACATCCATTCTAATGGTGTTGTTCCACTAGGGGGACGACGCTCAATAACATTGATGGCATATACTGGTAAATTTGGCAATGTTTCTGTTTTATGTCTTACATTGTTTACAGGAGGATTCATTATAAATTTTCCAAATCTAACTTCCAAATGTCTAATCCTATTAGCTTTATTTTCTTGACTAGTATCTTTAACTGCTATTTCTCCAGCACACTGGAAACCCGATACTACCTTCCACAAATATTGTCTATCTTTTTTGGAATATTTTGACTTTTTATTTATTTCTCTATCCTGTGCAGCTCTAACTAAAACTTTAGATTTCTGAGCTTGTGCCAATTCAAAAAAATCATATATATCAGCTTCTCTATCACAAACAGTTATAATTTGGGTATTACTATTATTCGTTGCATTAATAGTGTTCTGTAATGCATTAAGCCACTTCATACTTTCTTTATCTTTAATATGTACCGCATTACCATGACTAGTTTTTTTTAACTGTTGTATTTCTTCAGGCACTGCTGGTCTATTGTGAATCTTTTGATCCAACAACCCAAGTGCTAATCCATTGGTAGCAACCGCAAAGGCAGTATGCATTATCAGACCTTTACATTCAATATTTTTAACATTCTTTCCCTCTTTTCTTGATAACACACCCAATCCAGTAGTTTTTTTATGACTAGTATATGTGATATAACTAGTATCTTGTATAACAAGAACTTTATCATGCTCTTTGATTCTTTCTACTGCTTTAGCAATATGGGCTTCTAATATTTTTGATTCCTTAACATTATCGTTTTTAAAAAAACGATATGCTGCTTTTGTTTCTGCCCAATTTCCACATGCTTGATTAATTGAGCTTTCAGGTATATTTGCAAAATTATCAGCTATCTTTATTAACCTATTTGTCAGCCTTTTATCACCCAAAATAGCTCCACTAAATTCCTCGGTCAAATAATTATTTATTATTTCTTGACTCATACTATACCTCTACAATGTAATATTTTAATTGCAAATCAGTATATTATTTTTACTTCTTTTTCACCATTGTTATTTTGTGGGTAATAGTAAGATTAGCGAGACCACGTGAGTGTAGTGGCAATCCACATTCATTTTAGATTGCTTAGTCGACCTCATGGTTTCCTCGCAATAACTTTAGTCTTCATATTCATAGAGAATTTTGATTTTGCCATAATCAACCAGTTTTGAAATTCTTCCTTACTTACCACTTCAATGGCAATCGGCATAAAACCGTGATTAACACCGCAAAGTTCTGAACATTGACCATAATACACGCCTTTTTTGCTAATTTTAGTCCAAGTTTCATTGATTCTTCCAGGAACGGCATCCATCTTTATGCCCAGTGCTGGTACTGCAAAACTATGTATGACGTCTCCTGCCGTAATTAGAAATTTCACAGTAGTATTTTCTGGTATGATAATACGGTTATCGACATCTAATAAGCGTTTTTGACCAAGTTTTAATTTTTCATCGGTAATTAAATAACTATCAAATTCGATATTATCGTGATCAGGATATATATAATGCCAATACCACTGATAGCCCACGACTTTAACAGTCATATCTATTTCAGGAATCTTTTCTGCAAAACGTAAAATACGAAATGATGGTATGGCAATAATAACTAAAATTATTATAGGTATTATCGTCCAAATAACTTCAATTAAGATATTATGAGAAAATTTTGCTGGAATAGGATTGGCTTTTGCATTAAATCTAATGCAAACATAGACTAGTAGAATGGTAATAAAGACAACTATTCCTCCTGATATTAACAGTAGGAAATTGTGAAACCCGTGAAGCTCTTCCATAAGAGGGCTTGCTGGAGTTTGCAACAACATTTGCCACGCCTGAGGTTCTGAGGCTAAGCAATCGTGAGCAAATAACAGATATAAAATTATAAATTTTTTCATATTTGGTATTAGTGGGTTTGTTCTATGTGCTATACTTAGCTAATATAAAAGGATATGCAGTTTTATTAAAGTAAAAAATGACTCTAATATTGGAAAAGCTTGAAGAATTTATTCTTGACTTTAAATTGCCTTCTGATACGATCCGGCTTTGATAGCTTTAGGTTTTATGGGAGCATTATGGCCGGTCATTCGAAATTTAAAAACATTCAACACCGAAAAGGTGCACAAGATAAGAAAAGGGCGAAAGTTTTTACTAAGCTAATTAGAGAAATTATCACTGCTGCTAAAATGGGAACTGATGTAAGCAATAATCCACGCCTGCGGAGTAGCATAGCTGCAGCACGCAGTCAGAATTTGCCAAAGGATCGAATAGATAAGGCAATAAGTGCAGCAAGTGATTCGAATAATAACGAAAATTATACAGAGATTAGATATGAAGGCTTTGCTCCGGGCGGTATTGCAATAATAGTAGAGGCTTTAACTGATAATAAAAATCGCACAGCTGCTGAAATTAGGTCGGCTTTTACTAAATTTGGTGGTAATTTAGGTGAGACTGGAAGTAGCAGTTATATGTTTGACCATCTTGGAGTAATACAATACCCAGTAGAATTAATATCGGCAGAATCTATATTGGAAAGTAGCCTAGAGGTTGGGGCAAAAGATGTGATTTCTGAAGAAGATGCGTATTTAATCTATACAGATATTGAGAATTTTGTACAAACTCTTGAATTTTTGACTAATAAATATGGATCTCCTGAGGAATCCTATATCGGTTGGATTCCTCAGAATATCATGATTATAGAAGATAAAGATAAGGCAGAGAAGCTATTAAAATTAGTGGATCTTTTAGAAGAAAGCGATGACGTACAAAAAGTTTTTGGTAATTATGAATTATCTGATGCAATTTATGAAACTATGAAGGACGTTTAATATGGACTGCCAAATTATTGTTCTAGCTGCTGGTAATGGTAGAAGAATGGAATCTTCGTTACCAAAAGTAATGCACGAAGTTGGTGGTAGACCTATGCTTGATAGGGTGCTAACAAATGCCAAGAAAGTGACTAACGATGTTATCTTAGTTCACTCATTGCAATTAGAAGAATATATTTCTTCTTATAAAGAGGTTTGTAAATTTGCATTGCAGCTAGAACGATTGGGTACTGCTCATGCGGTATATACTGCTTTAGACTTAGTTGATGACAATAAAATTGTAGCAGTGCTTTACGGAGATAATCCTTTAATCACCGCAAATATTATTAATGATTTACTAGACCACCTAGTTTCTACAAATTCAGCCATTACAACGTTATGCTTTAGACGTGATAACCCCGGGCAATATGGACGAATAGTTACTGATGAACTAGGAAATTTTTTAAAAATTGTGGAATTTAAAGAAGCAACGAATGAAGAACAAGCTATAACAATTTGTAATTCTGGTATTATGGCTTTTGAAGCTGGTATATTAAAAAAATATCTACCTACTATTTTTTTAGGTGAGGTTGATAGATCAAAAGAGTTGTATTTGACCGTACTTGTAAAAATAGCTAAGGATAGTGGAGAAAAAGTATCATATTTGCTATCTTCAGACCACGACATAGTGCTTGGAGTAAATACTAAACAGGAGCTAGAAGAAGCTAATAAAACTATTGCTAAGTTAATGGGCTAGGTGATACACACAAAATTCTTCAACGTCATTGCAAGTATAATGGAGCTGTTAACCACATTAATATTATGTTATTTAAGTTTAAAAGTATATCCATTATTAATCATCAAAATTACACTGCTAATATTTTCTATTTTCATGATATTTTGTCCGTATTTATTGAATAATGTTAATTCTCCTGATCAGTTATTTTTTATTCAATTTTTTATAGTTTTATGGAAACAATGCTTAAACTCTGCTACTCCTATTTGTTTAAAAAGCTTTCCTATATTTAAACGTTTTACTTGTGCCAGCATAACATTTGCTTTATCTCGTGCTTTAATGTATGTTATTAGTGCTTTTGGTTTTGTCTACCTTGTTGAATGTTTTGGCAATTGGGGAATATGGTTTATTATGATTCCTATAATCATTGGTTTTACTTACGGATTATTGCATTTTGAAAACCTGACGAAAATAGCTAAAATCATCCACTCAGAAAACTTTATAGTCTAGAGCCGGTATGGAGTTAATAGGCAAATTTTTGTAACATAGATTTATTAATTGTTGCTCGGCTGTTGGTATTTCTAAGTGAATACAAAGAGTTATAAAATATCCTATAGTTTCCTTAACTATCTTCAGTGCCTTTTCCGGTGATTTAGCTCCTAGAGTTTGTAAGTTGTGAATGCGATCAAAAATTTTAATCAATGCTACATCATATTTTTCTTGTTGAACTAATAAATCTAAAATCTCTTTGGAGCTAATTTTGCCATAAGGCTTGGTTCTTGTTAGAGCTTCCACTTGGCTAGCAATGGTACTCCCAAAAATTTGAGCAATCATCTCTTCGGTAAGTGTTGTGTCTTCAACAGTATCGTGCAGTAAACTGGTAACGATCATGTTAGTGTTAAACAATTGGTGAACTTCTTGAGCTGTATAGCTAGCAAACATATAAGCTACTTCAATCGGGTGTGAGTAATATGGTTCACCCGATTGCCGCATTTGACTACCATGATATTTCTTAGCATAATAGAGAGCTTTGATAATTTCTCTGATATCTACTGGGTGAGCTACTTTTTCATTGAGTAAAATCAATTTACTAAGTAATTTAGCAGAATATTCGCAAGATTTAAACTTGATCTGCCAATTGTCAATATCTTCCATGAAATGCCTCCCCATTATTTTGATTGTACATTAAATTAAACTAGGGTGTGTCATCAATTAAGTTGACAGGAGCGTTTATTTGTTGTGTAATAGAGAAAAAATTAAGGATAAATTTTCTCTATGCGTCGATATGCTCTACGTGACGATCAATGGGATCGGATTAAAGATAAGCTACCTGGAAGGGAAGAGTCTGTTGGTGTAACAGCCAAGGATAATCGCCTATTTGTAGAAGCAGTCTTGTATCGATATAGGGCTGGTATACCTTGGAGAGACCTACCTGAACGTTTTGGAGATTTTCGAGTGATTCACCTACGTCATTCAAGGTGGAGCAAGACAGGTGTGTGGAAAAAGGTTTTTGAGATGCTGGCTGAAGATGCTGATAACGAGTATGCCATGATTGATTCAACCATTGTTAGGGCTCATCAACATAGTGCCGGTGCTAAAAAAAAGAGTTAGATGATGACCAAGCAATTGGACGAGGTAAAGGGGGGCTGAGTACTAAAATCCATGCCACATGTGATGCTCTAGGGAATCCAACGGGATTCCATCTTACCCCGGGTCAAGCTCATGATTTGCAAGGATCTGATGTTTTGATGAATGAATTGACGAAAGCGGATGCTGTACTTGCTGATAAGGCTTATGATGCCGATGTACGTATGCGAGATAAGCTGAAAGATAAGGGATGTATAGCTGTGATTCCCCCAAAGAAGAATCGTGTGAATCCAGCTAAGTATGATAAGGACCTATATAAAGCTAGGCATTTGATTGAGAACTTTTTTGCAAAATTGAAGCAATATAGAGCTATTGCAACACGATATGACAAAACATCTCAGAACTTTTTGGGTGCTGTTTATATGGCTTCCATGGTAATTTGGCTCAATTGATGACACACCCTAATATTGCCAATAATTTTATTATATTTTTTAAGAATCTTTTTGGAATTGATGGCAAAGATTTTCAATTGCCTGCTCATAAGCAACGAGTTCTGATATAGTCCAATTAAACTGGTTAAAAATATCATAGGCTTCATTTATTTCAGTATTAATAGTAACTGTATTAAGTCTCTCCTCATCAAATAACTTTCTTAATTTTTCTTCCTGCGTTTTTTTATATGCCTCATGGTTGGCTATGCCAAATTCGGCTATATTATGCATCCTTCTAGTCCGTATTTGTATTTCTATGTTATAGTTATAGATATCAGCTATAACTATGAGATGCAAAGAACGGTAACCATTATCCTTAGACACTTAACAAAGGTATAGAAAAGAAAGTAAGAATAGGATAGAATGGTCTTAAAAAGGAGAGATATATGGATCAACGATTATATCCTATTAAGGCTGATTTTTTCCGTAAAGAAATAGACAGGAAGGGTGCTTTAGATATTCTAGATTCCGCTACCTGCGCGGGAATGACATAAAGGGAAGCAGGGACATTAGCGAGTAGGGATAAGACATAATGGCGGCGGCAGGGGGTGACATCACCTTTAACAGGAATATACTGAACCTAGTATTAACTTGTTATATCGATACTTGAAATTAAGTAAGTATATTAATTTTCGGATTTGATACTAGAGTTTTCTAACGTTTTATCAATTATCCTAGAAAGGATTTCTAAAGTATATCCATTTGTTAGTATGCCATTAACAAAAAATGCGGGTGTACCAACAAAACTTTGTGAACTAGCAGCAAGGTTAGTATTGGCAAGTAATGTTTCGACAATTTGATTATCACTAAGACATTTAGCATAAGTTTCTGCGGATACTCCACCAATTTGAGCTATATTTGTTAGTAACTCACGATATCTATTACTACTGCCCCATTTATCTTGTTGTGCTAGTATTACACTTTGGAATTTAAGAAAACTATCTAGATCATTTGGACAACGTGCTAAAATTGCTGCATCTAAATCTTGCTTATTACCGATGAATTCACGAATTATATAAGCAATTTTATTGGTATCAATATACTTCTTTTTAAGTTCAGGTAGAATTTTTTCATGATAATAAGCACAATGTGGGCAAGTTGGAGAAAAATACTCAACTACCACTACAGTTGCCTTAATATTACCAAGAACTATATCGTTTTGGCTAACATTGAAAGTTGGTTTATAAGGCATCTGTTTCAAGCTAACATCACTTATATCAGTAGAGTTAGTAGCAGAATCATCTACCGTATCTAGAGATTCTTCTGTATTAGTTGAAGTCGGACTGTCTTGAGGATTTACTATTGTGTTCCATTTATCATTGGCAAGGTTGTCATTATTTTCTTCTTGTGGAGCTTTTTCCTGAGTCACTTCAGCCTTATTATCAGGTTGCTCGTTTTTATTATTAGATTTATCACTTTCTTCCGAACATGATATTAACAATAATGAAATTATAATGATAAGGATATTATGCATAAGTTTGGATATAGTTTTAAGTTAAATTAAATACTTTACTCTTCAGGATTTTATATTTCTTATGAGAAGTCCTTATAAAAATAAGGTTTTACTGGTGTTTAAGCAATAAAAATTTTACTTTTCGTAACAAAATAACTAATTTGTATACTATAAATATTTTTTCTAATAAATGCAAAAATACTATTAGTTAAAATAAAAATATTGTTATAATAATTTGAACCCCCGCATAACTTTCGAGTAATGTGGGCTTTTATATAGCTAACCCGAAAAACCCCAAGAAGTGAGAAATATATTTGGATACCATGATGATACTGATATAATGCTTGATGGAAGCATGAAATTGGTATACATCCGTATAATTTATGTTCCGATTTAGTTAATTGATTCTCCTCCCTAGATACTGAATAACACGATAAGAAAATTAATTATGAAAGATTTTAATACTAAGGTTATTAGTAAGTATGCAGAAAGATTAAAAGGCTGTTTTGTCTCTTTAAGCTCTGAATGCATCGTGTCTTACAAGTATCCTAGTACTTTAAAAAGGTCTTTGCGTACTTTTAATATTATAAAGATTCTACAACAGAATAGTGATTTGCTTGATTATCTTAGTCTAGATAGTCAAAAGAACTTGCTTTCTGTTCTTGAGCATTATGGACCTCTCTCTATTGAGGCGTTAAAGCAACAAAAATATCAAATGGAAGAGGTAACAAATTTTGTTACTTCTCTTAATCAACTGGTTGATTGCTTAAAAAGTTCTTCCACTTTATATCATGAAGAAAATAATAAGGCACTAAAACCAGTAATGGATTTAGCTAGAAACTTTGTACAGCATTGTTGTATATTAATAACTGAAGATGTTAAAAATCAAGATGTTATAAATAATCTACAGGCGACTGCAATTGTTTTGAATTTAGATAATTTATCGCTTGAGCAACAAAATCTACTTTTAGATCAATTGTTGCTCATTAAAGAATTATGGCAGATTGATTCTACCATTGACATAAAGAAAGAATCTGTTCCATTGTTATTTCATGCCAGTATATTATTAACACTGAAAGAAGAGAACACAGTAGATTACAGATACATTTTTAAAAAAATTACTAATTTTTTAATAGATGATCACAATGTATTGATGGAGTTAACCAATGCTAAGTTAATTTGCTTATATAATAGGCTAAAAGATTTATGTATTAAATCTCAGACTATAAACCATATTTTGCTAAGAATACATGATGAGTCAAAATTTAGGAAGAGTTTCAGTAAACTTAATAATTCAGGGTATGAGCTTTCAGTATTATTTGAAAATTATAATGCAATAATACATCAGATAGAAAATGCAGAGTTCGCTATAATAGAAAGATTTTTACTCAAGCAAAATGTCTTTATGCATGAAATTTTAATTAATATTACAAAGCATATAGATGCTATCAGGATACTCAATATAACAGAAGATTCTGATCTGAATTATATACTAGCTCAGATTAGAAAAAGGTTAACTCAAAATATCCAAAGTGGTCATACTATTTCTTTAATGATTTCTTCTATTGAGTCTAAATTTTCTGCAAAACTTGAAGTTAAAATTATCAAACGATATGCTTCTTTAGATAGTTTTACTAAAAATGCTTTAAAAACTAGGTATCAGTTGCTATTTAAAAATATTACTTCATTATTAAAAAAAGATCTAAATTATGCAGAGTTTGTACAACAGGTAATAACATGTAAAATCGCAGCTGATTATAAGATAAATAGCAATGTTACTTCAGTTAAAACGTTAAGACTAATTGAACAAGAAAGGTTAGAAGTAAAAAAACAATTATGTGAAATAAATTTTGTAGAAATTTTTAGTGACAAATATTTAAATAAAACATCTAGTTTAAGTTTTAAAAAACATGTCAGGAGAACTAGTACAACAACTCCTTCAGGTTATGTTACGATAATTATTAGAATATTACTAACAAATTTTAGTGTTGAACAGCTTCAACTTTTATCACAATTTTTAATGAATGGTAATCTAACTACAATTCGAACAATCGTTCAACAAGAGTTGGTTATGCAAGTTAAAAAACGCACCACTATAAGTAAAATAATATATTATGTATTTACCAGAAAGAAAAATGAACTTACCATGCTCAATAATATCAAGAGAATTCTAAATGAATATACTAACCTCAATTAACCCACATTTGGGATAAGAATTAATAATTGAAGATTTTAAAAACGATGACCTACGCATGACATAAAAAGATGTAGGGCAACTACTTTTGCTATAAACAAAAAATAAGAGCAATTTCTATGCTAATTAAAAGAATTAAATTTAAAACATATAAACTCATTGCTTACATAATATTACTATTGCCTTTAATAGCAAATGGTAAGATTGTTGATACTGATAGTTTAGACCAAATAAATAAGGACTATGAAGAATTATGCAATAATTATTCCCCTAAAGATATCTTAATGGTTTTGGGTAGAGAAAAAGTTATATTCAAATCATTTTTCCCCCCCATTATCCAATTGAATAAAAATGAATTATCTAAGCTACAGGAAATATTCAAATCAGTTAGACCATCAAAGGATACTTATTTTGATACAATACTGCTTACAGAGTATAAAAATGAGTTATTAGATGTCAATTTTCCTAATTTTATAAAGAATATAATGGATAAAGGTAGCCCCGTAATTGTGAGTGATCATGGTTTAACTGGTAACTTTAACAATATAAAGAAGCTAGAAATATGGGAGGCTGAGTATTTAAAGAAATTTAATATTGATTTGTCCAATAGTTTCCCACAACATAATTATCTTATTTTTAATGATATGAAGCCTTTTGATAATACTTATCCGACGTTTTATCAGGGTATATTGAGTAGTAATAATAATGCTTCATTTCAGTTGATATTAAATTTTTTAATAGAAGTGAAGTTTATGCCAAAAGTTTTAATAATGGTTGATGGAAATTCCAATGAGTTGACCGCAATGGAAAGTCAACTAAGAAATTATGACGATAATGTGATGTTTATTGGTTATAATTATAAATTATCTGACCAAAAAGAATCAATATTCAATTCTCGTGATTTAAAAAAATCACTTAATGAATTGGTTAATAAGGTAAATGCAGTAAAAAGAAGCAATGGCAAAATCAAAGTTAAGAATCAAGAGAGTGTAAATCCGTATGATAATAAAAAATAACTTTTTATTAAAATTATTGTTAATTTTAATCATGTTACCATATACAGGTTATGCAATAATGATTCCCACTTATTCTATAGATTCTGTTACGGTAAAAAATTTACTTGAAAAAATTGATGCATCTAGCTTAGTGCTAATCAATATTGATGATACAATAGTCACGCCTAAGTCTAAGATGTTTCGTTATGCTAATCCTTATAGAGGGTTTGTTGAAGAGTTGGCAAGTTTGGCAAAATATCATTCTAATATGGATGAGATAATTGCTAAGTTGTTATTGCAAAGACAAGTTATGTTAGTAGAAGCTAGTTGGTCAAAATTTATCGATAAACTGAAAAGTTCAGGGGCTTTGGTTTTTGGGTTTACTAAAATTAACCCAGCATGTAGACTGATTAAAAATTATGAGGAATGGCAATATGAGCAGCTAAGTAGACTCGGTATTAAATTTACTGATAAAGTTAATAATAAAGAAATATTAAAATTTGATGAAACTGATAAAAGGTCACCAATTTTTCATAAAGGTATAATATTTACCGACTATCTAAATAAAGCTCAGGCACTACGTGAGTTTATGAGTATCACAAATATTTTACCTAATAACATTATAATCTTTGAGAATAAAAAAAGTGAATTAGATAACATAGATAATTTTCTAAGAACAATTGATCTAGATTGTTATGGGGTAGAATATTTAGCCGTTACAGAATTACAAGGCACTCCACAGGAGGATATAGTGAAATTTCAACAGGAAATATTATTAAAAACAGGAAAGTGGTTAGAAGATGATGAGGCTAAACAATTTATAACAAATAACAAATAGCAAATGATGAATAATAAATGATGCTTAATTTAATTAAGTCTTTAAAAAGTTTAATTACTGAAGCTGGTGGGATTGCTCTAATTAGAAGAGATTTAGGGTTAATAGTTTCTTATAAAGATGATAATTCTCCTGTGACAAATGCTGATAAGGAAATTAGTAGCTTTATATATAATGGTTTAAAGGACCTAGCACCTAATATTCCTGTAATTTGTGAAGAAAGAGATATAATTGCTTTGAATGGCAATCAATTTTGGTTGATTGATCCGATTGATGGTACAAAAAGTTATATAAAAGGTGAGGATACGTATACAGTAAATATTGCATTGATAAAAAATGGTATGCCTATTATTGGTTTTATCTATCAACCATCCGTGCAAAAATTACATTATACAGATGCTAATAATGCTTTAAGAATTGAACAAAATGGCGTAGAAACAAGCTTTGATGCCCTACCTAAAACTCATTATAGGGCTGTTGTTAGCTCACGTCCGTCAAATTCAGATACCAAGAAATTCCTAAAGAAACATCTAATTACTGAGATAGTTACTATACCAAGTTCAATTAAATTATGTTTAGTAGCAGAAGGAAAGGCAGATATTTATCCCAAGTTTGGTCCAACTATGGAATGGGATATTGCAGCGGGACATGCGTTAATTAAAGCTAGTGGTGGAAATATTGTGGATCTAGATGGAAATGAATTAGTTTATCAAAAGAAGAACTTCCAAAATCCTCATTTCTATGCCTATAGTCGATATTTCCCTATCTTTACTTCGTTTTGATATTGATTTATAACCTCAAGTATTGATGTAATAAATTAATAGTAGGGTAATCATCGCCAGTAGGGGTGATGTCACCCCTGCCGCCATTATGTCATCCCAACGAAAGCTGGGATCTAAAAAGGTTGAGTAGTCTTCTTGGCAATTTTTAGACCCCTGCCTACGCAGGGGTGACATCCAAGGTGCAGGGACACCCTAGACTATTAAACCGATGTCTTACCTCAAGGTGATTTGTTTTAGGTTAAAAATATCAGAAACCTACAGCACCATAGTACCCTACATTTTTCTATAATCGTCATCGCGTCGCCGCTTTCAGCGACTCCTCGCTAATAGACGATCAGCAGCCATTTTAATAGTGGTTATATAAAAAATGTAGGGTACTATGCTACAGCACTCTAGCGTAAATATAATAATCCCTATGTACTCCTTGAACAATTTCATATTTTTTAAGCAACCCCTCTTTGACAAAATTACATCGTTCCAAAACATTAATTGAACGTATATTGTCATTTATTACAGTAGCTTGGGTTCGAACAATACCAGCATATTCTATAAATCTTAAAATAGCTTTGATAGATTTTAGCATAATTCCTTTACCCCAAAATGCAGGATCAAGATCGTAGCTTATTTCTGCTTTGAGGTGCATTGTAGAAACAGTATTAAACCCAGCCGTACCTATAAGTTTATTATTATCTTTAAGGGAAATACCCCAGTAAAATCCTCTCTGGTGATGAAATAAGCTAGACCAATATTTTAGTTCATCAGCAGCTTGTGGGATAGTTGATGGACTGTTGCTATCTGTCAAGAAAGGGAGCATCTCTAATTTACTCATATAACCAAAATAGTCTTCTGAATCATCACTAGTTAATTCTCTCAGCACTATGTTGTCTAGGTCTAACATAGGAAATTGATGGTATATAGAACGATTAAGCATATGTAGAAGCGAATTTACTTTTATAGTTAATTGGATCAATGGTATTATTTTCTTCAAAGGCCTTAAGTCTAAGTAAGCAGGCATGACATGTCCCACAAGATAACCCATTATATGGGTCATAACAAGAAATTGTTTTGGAGTAATCTACCAGGGCGATTTAAAAGTCGCAACTTTAAGTTGTCATAACCTTAAATAGTTTGTGTCTATAATTATTAAAATTTTCTCTGGTTTCAGTAATTTTGTTTGAAAATAAAGTTATTACAGAAATAGTTATTGTCCGGAGTAATGACATTACCAAGGGAGCCTTTCCTATACTTATAGTTGACTTATCTTCCCCAAAAACTGTATCTTTGACCCAATTTAAATTATTTTCACATGACCAATGATTCTTATTGAACTTTAGCAAGCTCTTTGGATTAAACTCGCTTCCGAGACTTGTTATTATAAACACATTCTCTTGTTCATAGCTATTAGTTTTATTTTTCTTATCTCGCTCTCGGCTAATTTTACATATTTGTTTGATGTGCCGAAAGCCGTTCAGATATTCAAATGGCATATCAATTACCTCAATTTTTCTTCTCTCTATTCTCCCATGTTGTAAATCGGTATTTTCTTCAAAACTCCTGACTTCTTGCCCTTTTTCTGCTATTTCATCAAAAACTTTGCTGCTATAATAATGCAAATTAGGTTCATTACTTTTCAGAGTAAAAGCAAATTCTCCTTCTTGTTTAACAACTTCTTCACATATATCTTCATGACAAAATGATGCATCTGCTGTCACAATTTTTCCCTTAATATCGTATTCTGATAAAAACTCTAGCATAGAACCATACTCGTTTTTATTTTCTATTTCTATAAAGCCAGTAATAGCTTTAAGCTGGCTACTAAACCCAGTCAAAATTTGCCTTTGCTCTTCTTTCCCATGGCTATTGCTACCACACAGGGTTTTTCCATCAATATGAATAACATCATAACCTATGTTCTTAACTTGGCATATATATTGGATTAGTTCTAATATCACTTCCCTTAAACTCTCTGGAGAAATTTTACGGATAATTAGTGTTAAATTACTATAGCAAAGTGCTTTATTCCTATTAAAACCTAACATTACCAATTCTTTTGGGCTAAAACTTTTAGCAAATCTAGAAATAGATTTTAAATTATTTCTATTACTTAATAAACCTACTACTATAAGTTTTATAACACTCGCTGCACTATATCTCTTACCACGAGCTTTTCTAAAATCTTTGACTTTTTCTAGAGATAAAGATATACTCATAATGCTCCGTTATTTATAGTTGAAAAATCTTTAACGGAGTACTTATACTATTATCATCTATTATATTCTAGATTTTTCTTTACTTTCATCTAATTTTTTAAAAATTTTTAATCGTTCTACATATTAGCCAGAAATAATTAACGTTCAGGCTACAATCCTTGCAATATAATCATTACAACGGCAAAATATTATCCAAACTTTTCAAGCTTATACCAAATATTCTTACTACAATTCTATCACTTTCCCTTCTAAACCCAAGCTAATATTAGATTATAACTCCAACAGATATTTAATCTTTAGTTGCGACTTTTAAATCGCCCTGGTAATCTACTCCTAATTCTAGGCCGGTTTTAATAATTTGCCCTTTTGTCATATTTATTAAGGGAGCATGAATGGTAATTCGTGTACCCAATACTCCTACCGCAGTTGCAAGATTAGCAAGCTTCTCAAAAGCGTCTAGGTACTCTGGACGGCAATCTGGGTAATTAGCATAATCAGTTGCGTGTACCCCCATAAAAATATCAAAGGCTCCTATTATTTCACTAAATCCCAAAGCATAACTTAAAAATATAGTATTACGTGCTGGTACATAAGTGACTGGTATATTATCCTCTAAATCACTATGGGCTTTATATTTTGGTACTTCTATGGCATCATCAGTAAGAGCTGATCCGCCAAAGCTACGTAAATCAATATTTACAATTTTATGTTGTTTGATATTATAGTCCTTAACTAACTCTTTAACTTTCTCAAGTTCAATATTATTATGTTGAGAATAGTTAAAACTTATTGCATGAATTTCATAATTCATTTTTTCTATCATTGCTAGTACTGTGGCTGAATCTGCACCGCCACTAACTAAAGCTACTGCCTTCTGCATAAAAATCTCCCATGATTAATCTCAATTTGTTATAAAGAAAAATGCACTCTTGAAGCGATTCTACGAGTGCATTTTAACTTTTTTCATTATTCGATATGTGATTTTAATTATTAAAATCACATATCGAATGGAATGTTATATTTTAACAATCAGACACTGAACCACTTCAAACCTGATTGTTTCTATATCACGGAAGTTCGATGTAATACCATTTCCCATTATTAACTACGCTATTTAGCTCTACAGTGTAGTACTAATGTCAAAACGATGTCATCCCAGCGAAAGCTGGGATCTAATAATGTTTAATAGTCTTTTAGGCTATTTTTTTAGATTCCCGCCTACGCGGGAATGACAGCTTTGGGTAGTAACTACAACTGTAGTATTAGCGTAGTTAATAATGGGAAATGGTATAACTTGTTACATCGAATTCAGGTTATTTTACGCCCCAATTTTCTTGTTATACCCACAGGTAAGATTAATTTTTAGCACATCCTGCCACACCTTATCCCAATTTTTGGTATGAGTAATATTAGGGAAAATCTTTTGCTGTATACAATCTGAAGAACTAGCTTTTATATAGCCCTGCATAATTTTACTCGGTACTATTGCATCCTTAGCTCCCGAAAGATGTAATTGCGGAATATTGCTAATTTTTATGGCATAATCTATGGGGTTTAATGACTCCTTTAACGCATATATCCCATGATGTTTACTGAAATTCTCAATATCAAGATTACCTGCTATAGTTATTATATCTTTAATATGCTTATTTCTTGCTGCAACCAAAACAGCAACTCCACCACCTCCGGAAAAACCAACCAAACTAGCTGGTTTACCATTACTTATACTATTTATTACTATGTTTGTTGATTCTATAACCTCCTTGGCAAGTCTTTTATCTGTCCAATAGATTTGACTGCAATTGGGGTTAAGTTCTACTGGCGTATATTGGCACGGACGAGCTATATAAACTATATTAGGTCTAGTATCAAGAGCTGCAAGCTTAAGCAACATAATCTTGGAAGGGGTTGGATTGCTAGAAACTGCGTAACGTCCTATACTAATGCTACCATCACCCTCAATATAAAATACGTAAGGGCTATCTTTATCTGAAACACGTTGGTAAGTTGTAATAACAAAATCGCCAGCCTTAACTAGTTTTTTCTCAAAGTTGTTTATTGAGGCTACTTTATCTGCCTCCTCAATCCTACTATCTATAGATGAAACACATGCAGAAAACAACAGGGATATAGAAAGTAGAACAATTTTAAAAAGGTATTTCATCATCTAGATCACTATGGTCAAAGTTACTATTACCAACTGTGCTTTTTGGTACAATAGAATCTAGGGAGTTAGTCCCACTACCTTTAGAGTCTAACAATATAAATTGTGAATTAAAATTTTGTAATACTATTTCTGTTGTATATTTTTCTTGTCCAAGGTTATCCACCCATTTTCTAGTTTGTAAATTACCTTCTAAATAAACTTTAGTGCCTTTCTTGGCATAATTCTTTACAACAGACACCAAACCTTCATTAAATACTACTATTCTATGCCATTCGGTTTTTTCTTTCTTCTCTCCAGTAGCACGGTCTTTCCAAGTCTCAGAAGTAGCAATACTGAAACTTGCTATCTCTTTACCATCAGCCGTGTGCCTAATTTCTGGATCACGCCCTAAATTACCTATTAATACTGCCTTATTTAAACTACCAGCCACAGATCATTACCTATTTAAAAATTACTATTGCAATAGTAATTCAAAACAACCTATAATGCTACAAGTTTTTTGAAAGTTCCTTAAAAAATTATAACAAATTATGATACAAGAATATATTAAAGTTCGTGGTGCTAAGGAGCATAATTTAAAAAATGTAAATGTTGATATTCCAAGAAATAAGTTTGTAGTAATTACAGGGCTTAGTGGTTCTGGAAAATCTTCACTAGCTTTTGATACTATTTATGCAGAAGGACAACGTAGATATGTTGAAAGTTTATCTTCATATGCTAGGCAATTCTTACACCTTCAGGATAAACCTGATGTTGAATCGGTCTCTGGTTTGTCACCTGCAATAGCTATTGATCAAAAAACCACATCTAAAAATCCTCGTTCTACAGTGGGTACTATAACTGAAATTTATGATTATTTAAGATTATTATATGCAAGGGTAGGAGTACCCTACTCTCCAGCAACAGGTCTACCAATCAAGAATCAGACCATCTCAGAGATGATAGATGCCATTCATAATTTTCCTAAGGGTACTAAATTATACATATTAGCTCCAATTATCAGAGGACAAAAAGGTGAATTCAGACGTGAAATGCTTGATCTTAAAAAACAGGGTTTTGGGCGATTATTCATTAACAATGAAATTTATGAAATCGATAATCTTCCAAAATTTGATAAGAATAAAAAACATAATATTGAAGTAATTGTTGATAGGATTTCTCTAGAAGAGGATTTAGGTAACAGGCTTGCAGATAGTTTGGAAATCTCTCTTAAGTTGGCAGATGGTATAGTATATGTTGAAATTGTTGACCTACCAAACGGATTAGAAACCAACCTTACTAAAGGTCAGAGAGTCATTTTCTCAGAAAAATATTCTTGTCCAGTTTCTGGTTTCCAAATTACTGAAATAGAACCAAGAATTTTTTCCTTTAATAGCCCATTTGGTGCTTGTCCTAAATGTGAGGGTATCGGCACAGAATTGTGTCTTGATAAAGAATTAATTATTCCAGATAGCAGAGTTAGCATTAAAGATGGAGCTATAGCACCTTGGGGAAAAATATCCTCAAAATTTTTTTTAGAAACATTAAAAGCTTTAGCAAGTCATTACGAGTTTTCATTAGACACTCCTTTTGCAGAACTACCAAATACTGTACAGCAAGTATTATTCCATGGATCAGGTGACGATGTTATAAAATTTCAGTATCATGATGGTTCTAAATCTCAGGTGGTACAGCAACCTTTTGCTGGAATAATACCTAGCTTACAAGAAAAGGAGCGTAAGGCTGATTCTTCTGTAGTAAAAGAAGAATTATTAAAATACAAAGCAGAGTACAAATGCACATCTTGTGAAGGTTATAGACTAAAAATGGAGTCTCTTTGTATTAAAATCGCTGATATGCATATTGGACAAGTATCTACCATGAGTATTTTGCAACTACAGAAATGGTTTAATCAATTAGATAAACAGCTCAATAAAAAACAAATGACTATTGCCGAACGCATATTAAAGGAAATCAAGGAAAGATTACAATTTCTTATGAATGTTGGTCTTGATTATCTTGCTTTGTCTAGAGAATCAGGAACTCTGTCTGGTGGAGAAAGTCAGCGTATTCGCTTGGCATCGCAAATTGGTTCAGGGCTTAGTGGTGTGTTGTATGTACTTGATGAACCCTCAATTGGTTTACATCAACGTGATAATGCTAGATTAATAGAAACTCTAAAGAATCTTCGAGACCTTGGTAATACAGTGCTTGTTGTTGAGCATGATGAAGAGACAATGTACGAATCGGATCACATTATAGATGTCGGACCAGGTGCCGGTATTCACGGTGGACATATAATAGCACAAGGAACAATTGAGGAAATTAAACAATGTCCCAATAGTATAACGGGTAGCTATTTAAGCGGAAAACAATCTATTGAAGTGCCAACAAATACTAGAGTATCACCTGCGGGTAAGGTAATAGCATTAACTGGGGCTATTTCTAATAATTTACAGGATGTTAATATTACAATTCCTCTGAGCAGTTTTACAGCAATAACGGGGGTATCAGGTAGCGGTAAATCAAGTTTAATCATTCACACTTTATATAAAGCAGCTTTAAAATTTTTAGAACCCTCTTCAAAAAACTTTCCAGGAGAATATAAGTCAATTAAAGGTCTTGAATATATTGATAAGGTTATTGATATAAACCAATCACCAATAGGTCGCACACCAAGGTCAAATCCAGCAACTTATACTGGTGCGTTTACCCATATTAGAGACTGGTTTGCTGAACTACCCACTGCAAAAGCACGGGGTTATAAAGTTGGCAGGTTTTCATTCAATGTTAAAGGTGGAAGGTGTGAATTATGTCAAGGTGATGGTCTGATTAAAATAGAAATGCATTTTTTACCTGATATTTATGTAAAATGTGATGTTTGTAATGGAGACAGATATAATAGAGAAACCCTTGAAGTTAAATATAAGGATAAATCTATAGCTGACGTTCTTAGGATGACAGTTGAGGATGCAATGAGTTTCTTTGCTAAAGTACCACTAATTTACGAAAAGCTTGTTACTTTAAATGAGGTAGGACTTGGTTATATAAAAATTGGACAATCTGCTACCACTTTGTCTGGAGGTGAAGCTCAAAGGGTAAAGTTAGCTAAAGAGTTATCAAAACGCTCAACCGGTAAAACTTTATATATACTTGATGAACCAACAACAGGGCTGCACATAGATGATATTAATAAATTGCTTAAAGTGCTGCATAAGCTAGTTGATATGGGTAATACTGTTATAGTTATTGAGCATAATCTAGATGTTATCAAAACAGCGGATTATGTTATAGATGTTGGACCTGAAGGTGGAGATAAAGGCGGTAGAATAGTAGCTACCGGCACTTCAAAGGATATCGCTGCTTGTAGTGAGAGCTATACTGGACAATATTTAAAGCATTATCTGAACCAGTGTTAAGGTAGCTGCGATGAGCCGCCACATTTAATATAAAGTTCCTAAAAGAATATTATTGACACTTTTTGACATTTATTATTAAAATATACAGCTCATAATATTCGAGTATATTGTTCGTAAATAACCTCAGTTCGATATAAGAATTCTCAGTACATGACATAAAGGTTAACAAAAAATTAATAACCAAGAAAAAGTATATAATAGTACAAAATATATCATTAATTGAGCTATCACCAACTTAATAGTTAAATATTACTTAGTAATTTTCTATTTTTATATTATAATTATTACGTTTTGCAAGACATTAATTTTTTGTTAACCTTTATGTCGTGTACTGATATAAGAATTATTAATTCTTATATCGAACTGGCTTTGTTATAAGGAAAAATGCACTCTTGAAGCGGTTCTGTGAGTGCATTTTAACTTTTTTCATCATTCAATATGTGATTTTAATAATTAAAATCACATATTGAATGGAGTGTTATATTTTAACAATCAGGTGGGCAGCCGCTTCAAACCTGATTGTTTCTATATATAACACGAAAGTTCGATGTAACAAGTTAATACTAGACCCAGTATCATCTCTATTGTGGGTGATGTCACCCCTGCGTAGGCAGGGGTCTAAAGAAGTAACAAGGATTAAGTGCTTAAACATTTTTAGATCCCTGCCTTCGCAGGGACATCGAGCGTGCAGAGAATAATAATTATTCTTACATCGAACTGAGGTTAATTTATTGTCTCGTATTAACTGTCCAGAAAAATATAACCACATCACTACTATTGAGAAAAAACGTAAATTGATAAATTTAGTGTTTGGTAACCTAGAATTAAAAGACGGAAAGCTAGACTTTATGCTACGTTCACCGTTTGACGCATTCGTAAAATGCACTAAAATCGAAGAATGGTGGGCCCGGCAGGACTTGAACCTGCGACAACACCGTTATGAGCGGTGGGTTCTAACCAACTGAACTACAGGCCCTTTTATTGATAGTTAAGGTTTATATAATTATTAGCTTTCTAAGTCTAGTAAAATTTTTATAACACTTGAAAAAGTTTTAATTAATTTAGGACTTTTTGGGTCAATTTTTCTGATTATTTATTTTGTTTGCATAACTATAACAATATATTGCTTTAAAAAACATGACCCCCAACACCCAACTTGATATTATTAATTCCATTATTTTATATTTTTGGGCTAGTTCTAGATTTACAGCTCTCATATATCCAAAAAAATATTTTATTGAAAAGATGATGATTATCAATATAAGAGGTTGCCATGAGCCTGGAATAATTATTAAATTATTATTAACCTGTATAAGAGGTTTGTCAAAAAATCGCCAATTAATAATAGTTGAGATAATTAGTAATATACAAAATAATGTTAAGTTTTGTACATTATTAGAAAATCCTTTTATATAGAGTAACAAGAAAACAACAGGAGCAATAAATAACCTTGATGGTAATATAACTGTTTGCTTACTTGCTTTAATCCCTCTAAAAATTAAGTAACCAAATAATAAGTATACCCAAAATGGTGTAGCCTTCAAAAAATATATGATTTGCATTTTTGTCCCTTATAAATTCAAAAGGTTAACATATAGCTAACCCGATTAACCCCAATTCGGGATAAGAATTAACTAATTCTTATCCCGAATTCATACAATAAAAGAGGAGTCAATAATTTTTTTTGTGTAAGTTCATTTTTTATTTTCCAATAAATCATATTTAAAATCTCCACAAAGTATTTCAAATTGATTTAAAGCTAATGACCAATCTTTTATAGGCATAGTCCATTTTTTAGCCGCATTTTGTAAGGCTAAAAATATTATCTTTTGAATTGATTTATCATCTGGAAATACACCTTTATTTTTAATAATTTTCCTAATTTGACGATTTATAGACTCTATAGTATTCGTGGTATAAATCACCTTTCTAATCTCCTCAGGAAAGGCAAAAAATGGTATTATTCCTGACCAACTACGCTGCCAAATATCAGAAATTACTGGATATTTTTTATCCCATTTTACACTAAATTGTTGCAGTTTTAAACGAGCCATTTCTTCGTTATTTGCCGTGTAAATTTGTTTTAAATCTGATGTTACCTCTTTTAAATCCTTATATGACACGTACTTTACTGAATTGCGTACCATATGCACTATACATAGTTGTACTATAGTAGCAGGAAATATGCTACTGATAGCCTCAGGAAAGCCTTTTAAACCATCAACGCAAGCAACATAAATTTGTTCTACACCTCGATTCTTTAATTCAGTTACTACTTGCATCCAAAATTTAGAGCCTTCATTTTTTCCTATCCAAATGCCCAATAACTCCTTCTTGCCTTCTATATTAACCGCAATTGCCAAATATACAGCTTTATTTATTACTATATGATTGTCCCTAGATTTAACATATATGCAATCCAAATACAATATTGGGTATATCCTATCTAAACAGCGATTTTGCCACCTAGTTACCTCCTCTAGTACTCCATCTGTTATGGTTGATATTAAATCACTAGATACTTCAGTTTGATATATTTCTTCTAAGTGACCACGAATCTCACTGACTGTCATACCTCTACCATAAAGTGAAATTACCTTCTCATCAAATCCATTAAATCTCCTCAGCCCTTTTGGTATTAATTGTGGATTATACTCACCTTCCCGGTCTCTTGGTACTTCTAATGTCAACTTACGACCATCATCATCAATTACTGTCTTCTCATAGCTACCATTACGACGATTATTATCTACTTTTTCTACTTTACTATGTTTTGAGTGTAAGTTCATTTTTTATTTTCCAATAAATCATATTTCGCTATTGTTTTGTAGCATTGAAGCCCTAATACTCATAAGCTTTTCTCCTATAATTTTAATTAACATTTTAGCAATTATTTCGACTTAATATATTAGTCAATTTTTCGTGAAAATTGAGGAAAATCCCCAAAAAAACACTATGAAAATATTGTTTTTAAAATCATACTTTTAGTTGTACTATTATTATAATAGTCAACAAAAATAGGTTAATTTAAGTACTTAATTAATGTTAATGTTTCTATATAATTAATTATGTATATTAAATAACAATTTAGTTTATCTAGCCCCTGTGAACAAAATTTAAATTGTCTATATTTTGAGTATTTTTAAGCGAAAATTAATAAGATTTTTGCCATAATAGTTAATCCTATTTCAAAAAAATCTTATAATTTGCAGCTAAAAAGTTAAAATAGAGTAATTTAAATTTTGTTCAGAGCCTAGATATATGATACCAGTTCATTTCATCTTCCTAAAAATACAATAACCAAAACTACTCCACTGAAAGTTCAGAACAACAAAAATGTTAACCATCAAAAACTATAATAACAATTTTACTGCCTGTTATTAGATTAACATTATTCTGAAGAGCCTAAAAAATCCCCTTTACTCTGCGGAAAAATAATTGTATTTATGCAAGACGATACTACGTGGTGTAGTGTCAGCACCGAGGTTAGAAGACAATCGAACAAATTTCAATCTAACCTCAGTGTCTATTTTTCACAAAACAAAAAACAGGATTTTACTCTATGCCCTCCTATATTAAAAATCAATGAAAAATTACTTAATTTAAATAAAAAATACCAATAACATCATCAGTGCAAACGCTATTGAAACTAATAATATAATTAAGGTAGATATATGACAACTTTTGACTTAGATTTTACTCAAAAAGCTGTAAGTAAAATGATTCTTTCTAAAACTAAACCAGTTTTTTATAATGATACCAAAGAAAAGGGTCTGTTTCTTACTGTGAACAAAAGCAAGACTTTTTACTTACGTAAAACAGTAGAGAAGAAAGGTCGTTGTCTTGCAATTAGATTAGGTAAATTTCCTTATATGTCGGTAGCAGAGGCAAGAAATAAAGCTGCTGAACTAAAAAGCCAAATAGAAAAAGGTATTAACCCTCTTGAAAAATTAGCTATTACAAATAATCAAATAGATAATCAACCAATCGAACTAACAAATAATCAAATAGATGAGAAACTAACCAAATTAACCGTTAAAGAGTTCTTTTACAATAAATATATTGAAGAACACTGTAAACGTAAAAATCGAGGCTGGGAAAAGGATATTGCTAAAATGAAACTATATGGTGAAGATTATTATGACATGAAAATAACTACTGTAACAAGGGCTGATATTCAGAAAACGTTTAATGATATTAGCAATAATAAAGGTATATATAGTGCTAACGACTTTGTTAAGTTATTTAGTGCGATGTTCAATAGGGGTATTAAATGGGAAATGTTAGAGAAGAATCCAGCAAAGGGTATTGAAAAGAATCCGGAAAAGGTCAGAACACGATATATTGAAACCATAGAGGAATTGACAAAGCTCATTAGGACAGTTATTATAGAATGTACTAGTATACGTCAGTTTGGGATAAGATATAGATGAAATAGTAATAGATAAAAGGATTGTCAAAAAGGAGTGCCTGCAGTATTTATATTTTTAAACAAAAAAACAAACTACAGGCATGAAAAAAGATATCACAGAATTATATAGTTTTATAGATGATTTTTGTAAAATTTATTTGGAGTATGAACAGAGAAAGTTATTACCATCAAATAAGCAGAGAAATCGCTGTTGTAGCATGAGTTTAAGTGAAATGTTAACAATAATAATTATGTTTCATACATCCTATGCTAAGAATTTTAAATTTTTCTATAAAAGTTATATAGAGTGCATGCATAAGGATGATTTCCCTAAAGCCTTGAGTTATAATAGATTTGTTGAATTAATGGCACGATTATTCATACCGCTAAATATGTTGATTCATTTGTTGTTTGGTGAGGAAACAGGTATTTATTTTATTGACTCTACAACGATTAAAGCTTGTCACAATAAAAGGCGTTATAGCAATAAAGTTTTTAAAGGATTAGCCAAACATAGTAAATCCTCTATGGGGTATTTTTATGGTTTTAAATTACATGTAATAATCAATAATAAAGGGGAGTTTATGGCATTAAAAGTGACCAAAGGCAATGTAGATGATAGGATTCCAGTACCGGAGTTAACAAAAAGATTAACTGGAATTATAGCAGCTGATAAAGGTTATATTAAGCAAAATTTGTTCTTAAATTTATATGAAAGAGGCTTAAAAATGATTCATGGAATTAAGAAGAATATGGAAAATAAATTAATGGATTTGAAAGAAAAAATCTTACTTCGAAAGCGTAACTTAATTGAAACAGTTTTTGATTATCTAAAAAATAAAATGAACCTTGAACATACTAGACATAGATCACCAATAAATGCCTTTGTCCATATATTATCTACTCTTGTTGCTTATTCATTAAAGAAAAATAAACCTTCAACAAAATTTGATTTTAATCTACATGTTCTCAATATCCTTATCCCGAATTGACGTAGTATAGTTGCGGATTTTATCTTACTGCTACTATTTACTGGAGCTAGGAGAAGTAATGTTTTGTCTATGAAATGGCAGGATATTAATTTTGAAAACATGACATGGACTATACCAGCTAGGATTGCTAAAAACAATAAAACACAAAGAGTTCATTTAGTGGACTCTGCCCTAAACATATTGACAAAAAGAGAAAAAGAAAATAATAATAAATCAGTATGGGTATTTCCAAGTAGCTATAAAAATAGGAAGAGTGGTCACATAGCAGTCCCGCAGGAGGCTTGGCAGAAAATGTGTAAAGTGGCTGGTATTGAAGATTTAAGGTTTCATGACTTAAGAAGAACACACGGTAGTTGGATGCGTAAGGTTGGAGCAGATAGAGAGATAATAGGTGAGGCTTTAGGTCATAAGGATCAAAGATCAACAGAAGTATATGATATTATAGCGAAGGATCAAGTTAGAGAGTTTCAGAACAAAGCTACGATTCCATTCGAAAAAGTTCTGAAAGACCTAGAATTTTTTACAGAAAATGAAGTAACTCTGCCAAAGGAAACAAAAGAAATTACTAATAATATTGAACCTAATAATACTATTGAAGCACTACAAAGACAGATTGAAGCACAGCAAAGAATAATTGAAGAATTGGTGCAACAGATTAAGAAACTAAACATATCTTAAACACAGGCTTCAAATTTGTGTATGGTTAGCAATGTAGAACATCTTTTGGTAAGTTACCATCAATGGTTAGAAGAGAAAACAACATGGAAACAATTAAAAGATTGGGTGGAGATAACTACCCCTTATCTTGACTGCCATAATGACTACATCCAAATTTATTTAAAGCAACAAGGAGATAGTTATATTCTCACTGATGATGGTTGGACTATCGATGATTTAAGCCAATTTGGTAGATTGCCTGATTCTGCTAAATGGCAAAGATTTCTAGAAACGACTCTTAATGGTTTTGGTGTACATAAAAATAATAATGAAATGTTTGTTAAAACCAATAAGCAAAATTTTGCCTTAAATAAACATAATCTGATTCAAGCAATTCTAGCAGTTAATAATTTTTTAATAATAAATGATTAATTACTTTAAAAAAAATTTTTGCAAACGCCCCTATGCCTAAACACAAGAGTAATGCTGAGTATATGTTGAGTAATCAGCATAGCTATTTCAGCTTATTCATAGTTAGTAATGATAAGCTCTTTGGCGATTTCTTTCTGTACGTTTACTTTTTGTCCAGTTATGGTGTATTTAATGTCAACAGTATTGATGGTAAAATCTTGGTATATTTCTCTGATAAAATTGGTGTCACTATTGGAAATCATTAGTTTTACCCCTTTGCTAGTGAGTTCCTTGGCAAAATCTCTTAGCCTGACTTGTTCCTGTTCATTAAAGGGCAATCGAGTATAAAATTTCTCTCCAGCCTTATGATAAGGCGGGTCAAAATAGACAAAATCATTTTCCTGAGGTTCGATAAATGAGAAATCAGTGACGTAAATTACGGTATCACTTAGAAAGCTACTGCATTGTTTTAGTCTTTTCTTAAAATGAGAGATACCATAGTTGTGAGTAGAAAAGTGCAAGCCAAGCTTGCCCTTTTTGTTGATACAATAAATACCATTGAAACAATATTTATTTAAATAAAGAAACCGAGCAGTGATGTTAGTAGGGTCGTTGCTGTTATCATTGTTTAGTACACGGTAATAATATTCTTTTGAGTGCTGTGCTTTGTGTTGGGACAATAAATCATTTACTGCTATTGGATTCTTTTTTACCATATTATAGCTGGTAATTAATTCTAAATTAATATCAGATAGAAAACATTGTTTGAATCTATCTTTGATTTTAAAGAACAATGCCCCACCGCCAAGAAAAGGCTCGTAATAATTATTGAACGAGAGAGAAGTAGGAAGGCGGTCTATTAACTGATCGACAATTTTCCTCTTGCCGCCAACCCAATAGATGAATGGTTTGGGCTTAGTCGTGGTATTAGGCATAATTATAAATTGGTATTGCTTAGCTATGAAATAATCTTAACAATTGAACTAAATAGACAGTCTAAAAAATAAGTTGTCCATTGTATCATAAATACCACAAA
This sequence comes from Candidatus Tisiphia endosymbiont of Ditula angustiorana, assembly GCF_964026425.1. Classification (NCBI taxonomy): domain Bacteria; kingdom Pseudomonadati; phylum Pseudomonadota; class Alphaproteobacteria; order Rickettsiales; family Rickettsiaceae; genus Candidatus Tisiphia; species Candidatus Tisiphia endosymbiont of Ditula angustiorana. Next base: position 622,071 of record NZ_OZ032143.1, on the reverse strand, counting down.
ACTACCACAAAAATTTGTCAGTATAATTAAATAAATTGAATAATTGGAAAGTAAAACAACATGTTGAGACTAAGCAAATAGTCTGCAATTTTGCCAAGTCAATTCTTGAAAAAAGAAGAGTATATATCAGCAACTAACTAAATTATGGCTTACTTATCAGCTCTTTAGCCAGCAACCATAATGACAATTTTAGCTAACTAGACTATACAGTTTTCTGAGCGGATGATTTTAGCTATTTTCGTCAGGTTTTCAAAATGCAATAATCCGTAAGTAAAACCAATGATTATAGGAATCATAATAAACCATATTCCCCAATTGCCAAAACATTCAACAAGGTAGACAAAACCAAAAGCACTGATAACATATATCATAGCACGAGATACAGAAAATGTCATGCTAGCATAGGTAAAACGTTTAAATATAGGAAAGCTTTTTAAACAAATAGGAGTAGTGGGGTTTAAGCATTGTTTCCATAAGACTATAAAAAATTGAATAAAAAATAACTGATAAGGAGAATTAACATTATTCAATAAATACGGACAAAATATCATAAAAATAGAAAATATTAACAGTACAATTTTCATGATTAATAATGGATATACTTTCAAACTTAAATAACATAATATTAATATGGTTAACAACTCTATTATACAAACAATAAAATTATGCTTAATAATTTCGGGTACTGTGTAACCAAAGCTAGTTTTTAAAATATTACCACAATGTATATAAATGAAATAAACACATACCGGTAAGGCACATTGTAGTAAAAAGAAAGCTATTACAGTTTTTTTATTAACTTTTTCTTGCCAAATAGGATCGTTTTTTAAAATATTTATATCGGTATTAGTTGTTTTAAAAACTCTTTTTATTCGACGTTTGGCATCGGCAAAGTCTGGGGCTTCTCTAAGTTTTTTTCTTGCAACAGAACCAACAAATGCAATTATTGCACCAATCCAAAATGCTATACGCCAATTAATACCATAACAAACAACAACTGAGGAAATTGCCAAAGCTCCTACTGTTCCTAGGACAGCACAAGCCCCTATCAATCCAACACTTGCATATTGTATAGGTGGGTGAAGCATCTCCGTTAAATAAAGTTCTGCCCCTACTATTTCGCCCATAGAAGACATACCTTGAACAGCCCGGCAGATAATCGCTATCCAAACCGCTACGATTCCTATTTGTTCGTAAGTAGGCAGATTAGCCATAACAACGCAAGCAGACGACATCATGAAAGTTGTGATGATAACTGTTGATTTACGCCCTATATTATCACCTATCCATCCAAATATTAAAGCTCCTAATGGTCTAAGTAGGTAAGTTGCACAAAAAGCACCTGCAGAATACAAAGCAGTAGTGTGTGGATCAGTTTTGGGAAAAAATAATTCATTAAGAAGCCCTGCCATATGAACATAAATCATCAAATCAAAATATTCAAGGAAAGTTCCTACTGACAGTAACCCCACAGCTTCTTTTTGTTCTTTGTTTAAACTTCTTTGTTCTTGAGGGTATCCTATCATTTTTCTTACCATCAATAGCTTGGGCATTAATGATAGCAAGAAAAAATAATATTAAAAGTGAAAAGAAATTTTTAGTTAACAATAACCTCAACTATTGATATAAGACATCGGTTTACCTATTGTGTCATCCTTGACCCTTTGGATGTCACCCCTGCGTAGGCAGGGGTCTAAAAATAGCATAGAAGGTATGTTATATAGTTTTAGACCCCTGCCTACGCAGGGGTTGTCCGCAATTGATGCTTAACAATATCACCGAATATTTAATAAAGATTAATAAAGCCTAAATAGTCTAGGGGATATCTCTTTGACATATTCACCATATATTTCAGGATAATCACCTTTGAACTTTGGTAGATCAAAGGTTTTGCGGGTAGCGTGTTTCCACGATACAAGAATATGATCACCTTTTTTTAGGTAAACATGGAATTGCATATAATTCATCACTTCTAACTTTAAGCTATCTTCCTTGCAGAGTAGCTGTTGATGTATCTCTTCCAACTGATTCAGCTCTTTTACTTTTTCAGCTATTGCGTCATTTGCTTCAATAATATTTTGGCTATCAACATTATTGCTAGAAATAGCGTAGTGTTTTCTTGCCTGCTCAACAGTTTGGGGCATAGTTTGGGACACAGTTTGCGGTATTACCTCAGGGGTAGTGGAAGTCTGTTTTATAGTATCATTTATTACGACTTCTTGAGGTCTATTTTTCTTTTTGCTTAAACTAACAACATTTTGATCTTGATATTGTTGTTGATTTCTTTCTATTTTGATCCTTGCGGCTTTCATTTTTTTATCCTTGTTATATGATTTAAACCGTCATTGCGAGCGAACGTACGTGAGCGTGGCAATCCATGAAGCTTGTCATATAGATTGCTTCGTTGACCTACGGTCTCCTCGCTAATAGACGGAGTAACACGACAAAATTACCTGTCATATCTAGTTTTGTAAAAATATTTCTCTCTCTAATAATCGTCTTCTAACTAAACCTTTAAGCTTGATACCTCTAGCATAAACCCATTTAGGAAATTCATCAGCGGCTGATAAATATTCACCTCGTAGCAGCTTCTGTCGTAAACTGGAAGCTTGAAATGCACCAGCTCCGCAGTTGAAGACAAATGATATCAAAGCCCCTTCTTGTGAGCAGTTTAATGGTACGCGACAATGTCGATAAATGGCATATTTAGCTTGTTCTATATCCTGCTCTAGCAAGTAATCAGCGTGTTCTCGCGATATACCATCAGACATTTGTTGTTGTTCGTACTTTTTTATGACATGCCCCCAGCCAATAGTTTTTAAACCAGCTGGGCAGTAATATGGTTGTAGTCTCAACCCTTCAAAGATTTTAATGATATATTCTGCTTTACTATTACTATCATTTGCAGCAAGTTTAATATTTGTATCCATTAACTTTACCATTACTACTGCCGTTGACATAGGTGTGGCTACTACCATTGCTATAGATGTAACCGTTATTGTTACCATAACCATTCACTCGGTATCTGCCAAAAGCCCGATGACCAAACCAAAAACCAATCACTGCACAAAATATACCTTGATCCTCACTGCTCCATATAGTGTCAACTGATGCACTAAATTTTATGAAGATAGCTAATTTTAATGCTACATAGAGCAGAAAGAATATATAAGTAATCATTGGTCTAACAGTGCTAGATAAAAAATCCACCCAATTATACTGCTCGTAAATGAAGAGTTGAAGGAAGAGAAGAAAGAAGCTAGAATATGATTATGGGAAATATTTTAATATCTGAACAAAGAATGGCACTGAAGTCACGTCATGGTAATGAACGAGATAGGAGAGTATGTGACCGAATTAAGGCAGTTTTGCTGTATGATAAAGGTTGGAGCTATGGAGAAATAGCAGAAGCATTGCTGTTAAGTGAAGAAGCTATAAGAAAGCATGTCAGAGATTATCAAAAATTTAATAAATTAGAGACAGCTAACGGTGGTAGTGCAAGTAAGCTAAGTGAGCTAGAAGAGAAAGAGTTAATAGAGCATTTAGAAATATGTAATTATGTTTATGCCAAAGATATCAGCAATTACATAGAAGAAAAATACGGTGTTAGCTATACAATAGCAGGAGTAACAAAGCTATTAAGGAGATTAGGCTTTGTATATAAAAAGCCAAAATCGTACCCGGCAAGCTTGATGTAGATAAGCAAGAACTATTTAAGCTAGAATATAGTTTGTTAAAAGGTAATCTCAAGGCTAAAGAAGCTATATATTTTATGGATAGCGTTCATCCTCAGTATCAAACAAAAGCCCGTTATGGTTGGATCAGAAAGAATCAAAATAAAACTTTACCAACATTTAGTGGCTGGAAAAGGAAGCATTTAATAGGAGCAATTAATTTATCTGATTTGCAATTAGTTAGCACAGATAATCCTAAAGTAAACGGTGATTATATAATCAATTTTCTACAAAAATTAGAAGCAGAAAATCCTAATAAAGAGAAGATATATGATAATGCCGGGTATCATAAGTCAAAGAAAGTAAAGGAGTATCTAGTAAATAGCAAAATAGAATTAGTATTTTTACCCTATAGCCCTAATCTTAATCCGATTGAACGATTATGGAAATTTATGCATAGAATTGTAACAAATAATAAATTTTACCATAATTTTGCTCAATTCTCAGAAGCTATAGATAGATTTTTTGGTAATATTGATAAATACAAAGGTAATTTGCTTACTCTTATAACTGACCAATTTCAGACTATAACTTTTAATCATTTTGCCAACTCTTCAGGTTAATTGAGTATATTACTGATGTTATTGGCTATTTGCATGCCAGCATATTGGTACAGATATTTACTCTCATCATTATCAGCCTTAATTTGGATTTCCTCAAGTCTAGCACTATGACCAGTCTTTAAAGCTTTTAATTGTAAATCAATTAATTTAAGTTCATGTTCTTTGTCCTTCTTATCCTTAAGGAAATGCAAAATCTTCGGTATAAAACTACTGAAAAATCCTATAAAGGCACTTAATATCGCTATCATATAAATCTCTAAAAGTTATTAAATATTAGACCTATTGGGCAGTAATAGTACCATAACTATTACCACCAATAGTCAGTTTCTTATTAACAAGATCAATAATAACCTCACCAGCAACATTGCTAATGTTAGCATAAGATTTCCAGCCTGATAGATTTGCTTTAACACCATCAAAAGACAAACTAGAGGTTGGTGCATTGACATTATATCTTACGGGATTTGATAAAACTATACTCCAAGTCTGAGAGGTCGCAACAGATTGTGCTTGAGTTTGTAAATTAGCGACTTGCGTAGTTAAACTACTAATCTGAGCTTGTTTTTGATTAACAACATTATCTCTTTCTCTTAGGCGTTGTTCTAAATCAGCTATTTCATTAAGCAAACTTTCTGTTTCATCTTCTGCCGCAATATCTGATAGGTGTAAACTAGTTAGCGAGGTTAGGCTTTGGCTTAAATCTTTACTGCTCTCAAGACTACTTAGTTTGTTAGAATGTAAATTGTAACGAACTATTGACCCATTTAGAGCAAGAATTGTAAAGAGAATTGACCCACCTAAAAAGAAATAGTAGCTGCTACATAAATTAATAATTTGTTAATAATGTGTAGGAGTGTTTAGGGAGTGTTTATCGTGGAATCAATTTCAAAGATACGTAAAATGTATCATGTTGATGGCAAGGCAATTAGAGCAATTGCCAAAGAGCTTAATATATCAAAAAATACTGTTAAAAAGGTTATACGCAGTAATGCGACCAAGTTTGAATTAGCTAAATATAGTAAAGCTAAGCCAGTTTTAGGTGAATATCTTGCGATGTTAAATCAGCTATTAGCAGAGAATATCAAAGAACCAGTTAGGCGTAGAATGACTGCCAAGAAATTACATCAGCAGCTGAAGATATCAGGTTATCAAGGTAGTTATGAATCTGTGAATCTAATAGTTAGAAGATTCCGAAGAGATCATGAAGCAAAAGGTAAGCAAGTTTTTATACCACTAAATTTTGAGCTAGGAGGAGCATTCCAGTTTGATTGGGGAGAGGAAGAAATATGTTTAAATGGGGAGGTTACTAGAGTTAAAGCAGCGAGAATAAAGCTATGCTATAGTCGTTATTCTTTGGTAGTGGTTTATCCTAATGAGCAGCTGGAAATGGTTATGGATGCCCATGATCAAGCTTTCAAGTTTTTTGCTGGTTGTTGTAAGAATGGTATTTATGACAATATGAAGACGGCTGTCAAAAAAATATTGATTGGCAAGGATCGTATCTTTAACGAGAAGTTTATCCAAATGGCCTTTCACCATTTATTTGAGCCACTTGCCTGTACTCCAGCATCGGGATGGGAGAAAGGACAGGTTGAGAAACAAGTAGGAGACACTAGACGTAACTTTTTTATTCCAATATTGAAAGGAGATAGTTATGAAGCTATTAACATTCAGCTAAGAGAGATGTCTATAGAGTGGGCTAAAACTAAAAGACATCCTGAATTTACAGAAAGAACGATTCTAGAAATATATGAGGAAGAGAAGGCATATTTAATAGGATATAGAGGGCAGTTTACGGGTTATAGATTACATCCAACGACCGTATCACCTTTGAGTTTAATACAATACGACACCAATATGTATAGTGTCCCATGTGAATATGTAGGACTTAGTGTACAGATTAAATCCTATGCTTGGCAGATAGTAATTTTACATGAAAGCAAGATTATTGCAGAGCATGTACGTAGTTTTAAACGCTATCAGAAGATTTATAATCCATGGCACTATATAGCAGCTCTAGAACGTAAACCCGGTGCTTTACGTAATGGTGGACCGTTCAAAGAGTTAATGAGTTTGTTGCCTGAGATATTTGGCAAATTACGAAATAAGTTAGAGACTTACAAGGATGGTGATAAACAATTTATAGATATCCTACTACTTGTTAATAAGTATGGATTAGAAAAGGTAACCAATGCTTGTAACCTAACAATTGTTGCTGGCGGCTGTAGCTCTAAATTAGTTGAGCAATATTTGTTACAACCAGCAATGAAACTAGATATCCAAGAGACTGAGTTTATTCAGCTAAAAAATCCTCCTGATGCTGATTGCAGTATCTATAGCAAGTTGCATTTAACAACGGAGGTAAATTAAATGAAAGATTTAATATCGTTATTAGACAAATTAGGTTTAGCAGGTATGAAGATGCTGTTATCTGAGTCAAGTAATTTAACAAATGATGCCCCTACTACTAGTGTGTATGATGTGTTAAAGAAACTGCTTGAAGCAGAGTGTGAATATAAAAAGTCACGTTCTCTGCATTATAGGTTGCAGTTAGCTAAGTTTCCAACCATAAAGTTACTATCAGATACATGCCAAGCTAAATTGGTTGAGAATATTGATATACAAAAAGTGATTGATAATCATCAGAATATCATGATCATAGGTGGTTCTGGTTCTGCAAAAACTCATCTAGCAATTGGTTTAGCTTTTACTGCGGTTGAAAAGGGTTACAGGGTGAGGTTCTACACTTTAAATGAATTAGCTAGCCAATTACTCAATGCTAGAACGCATAATTATGAAAGCAAATTCATCGATTCAGTTAAGAGATTCAATGTTATTGTGATAGATGAACTGGGCTATGTACCAATAAAAGCCGAGGCTAGATTCTTATTATTTGAGCTGTTTGCTAAATTATATGAACAGTCTTCGCTTATCATCACTACCCATTTGAGATTTGAAGAATGGGGTGATATGTTTGGTAATGCTAAGGCAACAAAAGTAATTATCGATAGATTAACACATCATTGTCAAATCATAGAAACTGGTAATAAAAGTTTTAGAGGAGGGAAAGATGTAAATTAGTAAAGAGCAATATTGTAATAAAAAAATCATCAACTGAGTATAGTTAAATATTATCTGAATCTGAATTTTAATAATGGTTAAAATCTGATCAAAAAACTATAATTCATTTTATTTTTTAGTATGGTTTGGTGGGTCAATAGTTCATTACAATAGTGGGTCAATAGTTCGTTACAATTTACATTAGAACTATTAACAGAGATGATGTATTTTAGCTTTCTAACATTATAAGTAATTCTGCTTATTAGGTTCTTCAGATTATCTCTACCAACACGGCTACCTAAGTTCCCTTACTATTACCCACAAAATAACAATGGTGAAAAAGAAGTAAAAATAATATACTGATTTGCAATTAAAATATTACATTGTAGAGGTATAGTATGAGTCAAGAAATAATAAATAATTATTTGACCGAGGAATTTAGTGGAGCTATTTTGGGTGATAAAAGGCTGACAAATAGGTTAATAAAGATAGCTGATAATTTTGCAAATATACCTGAAAGCTCAATTAATCAAGCATGTGGAAATTGGGCAGAAACAAAAGCAGCATATCGTTTTTTTAAAAACGATAATGTTAAGGAATCAAAAATATTAGAAGCCCATATTGCTAAAGCAGTAGAAAGAATCAAAGAGCATGATAAAGTTCTTGTTATACAAGATACTAGTTATATCACATATACTAGTCATAAAAAAACTACTGGATTGGGTGTGTTATCAAGAAAAGAGGGAAAGAATGTTAAAAATATTGAATGTAAAGGTCTGATAATGCATACTGCCTTTGCGGTTGCTACCAATGGATTAGCACTTGGGTTGTTGGATCAAAAGATTCACAATAGACCAGCAGTGCCTGAAGAAATACAACAGTTAAAAAAAACTAGTCATGGTAATGCGGTACATATTAAAGATAAAGAAAGTATGAAGTGGCTTAATGCATTACAGAACACTATTAATGCAACGAATAATAGTAATACCCAAATTATAACTGTTTGTGATAGAGAAGCTGATATATATGATTTTTTTGAATTGGCACAAGCTCAGAAATCTAAAGTTTTAGTTAGAGCTGCACAGGATAGAGAAATAAATAAAAAGTCAAAATATTCCAAAAAAGATAGACAATATTTGTGGAAGGTAGTATCGGGTTTCCAGTGTGCTGGAGAAATAGCAGTTAAAGATACTAGTCAAGAAAATAAAGCTAATAGGATTAGACATTTGGAAGTTAGATTTGGAAAATTTATAATGAATCCTCCTGTAAACAATGTAAGACATAAAACAGAAACATTGCCAAATTTACCAGTATATGCCATCAATGTTATTGAGCGTCGTCCCCCTAGTGGAACAACACCATTAGAATGGATGTTACTAACCAATATAGTTATCAATAATTTTGAAGAAGCTATAGAGAAAGTAAGATGGTATTGTTTAAGATGGAGAATTGAAATTTTTCATAAAATTTTAAAATCTGGATTTAGGGTTGAACAATGTAGACTTGCAACAGGAGAAAGATTAATAAAATACTTGACAATCATGAGCATAATTGCTTGGAGAATTTTTTTTATTACTTTAATTGGCAGAACTAATCCTAATCTACCATGTAGTGTAATATTAGCTGAAGAAGAATGGCGAGTTTTGTATGTAAAGATACACAAAGCAGCTCCCCCTAATAATACAATTCCTACAATAAAAAATGCTATAATATGGGTTGCTAAATTGGGTGGGTATTTAGCAAGAAAAAATGATCTAGAGCCTGGTCCTATTGTATTGTGGAGAGGATGGCAACGGTTATTTGATCTAGTTCAAGGTTATCAATTAGCTAACTCTAATATTTGTGGGTAATAGTAAGCCTAAGTTCCAAGGCAGGACGATATACTCGATGAAAATCAACAATTGCGTTGTTGTTGTCCAAGACCTACGGTGCTCACGTACTAATGTACGCTGTGCTCCTCGGCTTGGACACTCCTAGCACTTGTTGATTTTGATCTTCGTCTACCAACTCTTCATTTACGAGCAGTATATAATTACCCTTGTCCTCAGAACTCATGGCTACTTTAGTGAAAGGATGTTGCGTACCAAGATAAAAGCTTAGTGCTGCTTTAGAAAATTCTATAATTTCAGTGCCGCTCGCAGTTGTTATGTGCAGATCTGCTTTTTCTACCTGATTCGGTATGAAAATCTTATCGCCTAAGTAAAATTTAGCGATATCCGGTAAATGATCACTATTACTTCTGTAAACATTTTTCATGATTGTTCTAAGATTATCGATATCTTTTGACGTTTCAAATTTTACAACAATTTCTCTCATATAATCCCCTGTAGTATCTGTATTGTAGGGGAGTTATTATATAGTAAAATACATTGGATTAGGTGACAAAGAACATAGAAATAGCTTCAAATAATTTACTAGGGTGTGTCATCAATTAAGTTGACAGGAGCGTTTATTTGTTGTGTAATAGAGAAAAAATTAAGGATAAATTTTCTCTATGCGTCGATATGCTCTACGTGACGATCAATGGGATCGGATTAAAGATAAGCTACCTGGAAGGGAAGAGTCTGTTGGTGTAACAGCCAAGGATAATCGCCTATTTATAGAAGCAGTCTTGTATCGATATAGGGCTGGTATACTTTGGAGAGACCTACCTGAACGTTTTGGAGATTTTCGAGTGATTCACCTACGTCATTCAAGGTGGAGCAAGACAGGTGTGTGGAAAAAGGTTTTTGAGATGCTGGCTGAAGATGCTGATAACGAGTATGCCATGATTGATTCAACCATTGTTAGGGCTCATCAACATAGTGCCGGTGCTAAAAAAAAGAGTTAGATGATGACCAAGCAATTGGACGAGGTAAAGGGGGGCTGAGTACTAAAATCCATGCCACATGTGACGCTCTAGGGAATCCAACGGGATTCCATCTTACCCCGGGTCAAGCTCATGATTTGCAAGGATCTGATGTTTTGATGAATGAATTGACGAAAGCGGATGCTGTACTTGCTGATAAGGCTTATGATGCCGATGTACGTATGCGAGATAAGCTGAAAGATAAGGGATGTATAGCTGTGATTCCCCCAAAGAAGAATCGTGTGAATCCAGCTAAGTATGATAAGGACCTATATAAAGCTAGGCATTTGATTGAGAACTTTTTTGCAAAATTGAAGCAATATAGAGCTATTGCAACACGATATGACAAAACATCTCAGAACTTTTTGGGTGCTGTTTATATGGCTTCCATGGTAATTTGGCTCAATTGATGACACACCCTAGAGTCATCTTATATAATAACTCTTTTCCACATTGGGTAATTTCTTTTAATACTATCTCTAAATGTCCCCTTATTTTATTATCATACTTTTCCATATATTTTATATATTCCTCAATTGTCATATGACTATTATTTTGTAGGAAAATTGCACTATGACCGATCATGTAAGCAGGATATCCTTTTAAGTTGTCCACTAACTCTGATACAAATTTAGGTGATTGATTCTTCATAATCTTGTTGATTATTACAGTAGCATGCTCTTCCTTTAAATAAGGCACTGGGATTTTTGAAATTAAATATTTATCATCTTGTGAACAAATAATAACATGTCCACCATGATGCCAATCTATAATATCTTTAATTTTATCGTTCTCGTTAATATGGAGATTATCAAATATCAATAACCACTTACTTTGGTGTTTTAAATATTCCATTAAACTATTCTTAACATTTTTTGGATCTTCTGATATATAACACTCCTCTTTAAGACATATTTGTTTATTAATTTCTCTAGCAATTGTTATGAACTGCGGGATTAAATCCACAGCTACATCAAGAAACCCTATAATATTATATTTATGTTGATATTCTTTAACATATTTACGTACTAACTCACTCTTACCCATGCCGGTAATACCAGTAACACCTACTTTCTTATCATTTACTAATTTCTCTCTTAATTTGCTAATTTGCTCTTCATGATTAGTAAAATAATATACAGGTTTTTCTTTATTTATAATTATGGCATATACTGAATTACTAAGAGTAATTACTGTAACAAATAGTGTAACGATAAGCCTATTGATCATTTTGTTTCCTATTATTTCGCAATTTATCTAACTGTATTACTTTAGCTTGTTGAGCATTAATATCATTTTGCTTTGATATCACACTATCAATTTTTATTTCTATAATTGTTTGATCATCTTTTCTAATCACTGAATGATTTATTTGAAAATCTTTCAATAAAAGAAATATTTGACCTAAATTTAATATATATAGGTTTGCTGTATTATTAAATATTTTCTCAGAATATCTTATTGCTAAATTTTTATCTAACCGAAAACCGTTGCTAGAATACACTAGCATGTTTTCTTGAAAAATTATTTTTACATATCTTATATTCTCTGCATCCTTATTAAAATATAAGATATTAGATAATATACTAATGACTATCTGATTAAATATTTCCTGTTCAAAGGGAACTACAAGATGATCTACTGTATTTTCTATATTTAATATAATATTGGAATTATAACAAGCAGTATAACCCTTGAAGTAGTTCCTTATATCTAAAATTAGTGAATTTAGCTCTACCTTAAAACTATTTTCTTTTTTCTCTTTTAGAGATTCTATTGCTAAAGGAAAATATTCATTATTATGTTTTTGTTCTATATTATGGTTTAAATCTACTTTACCAAGGAAGTTTTTATACATAGAGTTTTTAGAATACTGATAACATTTTAATATAAATTCCTCATTTACTTTGTGAAATAATAAAATATCATTACTTCTCTGAACGTTTTCATGTAAATTTGACCGTAATCGTTCTAATAGTTCCTTAATTTTTTTGTCTCTATTAAATAAATTATCCCTCTAATAACTAAAATAAAGATGATACCACTACCTAACATAAACCATAACATTTGTCGGTTTATTTTTGTTATAGCTTGTTCTTCATAAAGTGAGTTGGGATTAATATTTAGTTCTATAGTGCATACTAAATTTTTGGTTACTAAGTATTTTCTTGTTATACTACTACTAGTTTCTATATTCCCATTATTGATAATGTGGTATTCATTAAACTTGATATTGTAAATAAAGTTTTGTTCTGAAATAACGTTTAGCATTTCTTGTAATGTTATATAGGTTAAATAACACGAGCTATAACGATTTGTAGATAAAGAAGCCTTAGGGAAAAGTATATTATCTTTTACATAGTCTTTAAGTTTTAATATCTTATTATCCGTGTTTTCTTGCTGATCATCATCAAAAACATATAAATGACTTATAATAAGCGATTTAATTAAATCATGTTGAGATTCCACACGTATTAAGTTTTGATATTTATGTTCATACCAAAGATATTTATAAAACCTTACATTTGCAGCTAATACAATGATTACAATAGAAAATATGTAAAGTATACTTACTTTTATAACCTCTTTTTGTTCTTGTTGTTTCTTTAGGATTAACATTAATAACAACTATATAAAAAATAAACACTATCGTAGTGTAGCAAAAATCTAATCATTATTGCTACTAAAAATCTTTGACTATTAAGTTAAGTTTTTGAGTTTTTATCTAGACCTTCAATAGTTACTATGTCTTCTAACTGTAGTTTTCTACCCTGAGTTTGGTTTACAAGAATATTAAAGTAGAAATGGTTTTTTTCAAGATGTTTCTCTATTACTGCCCTATTTTTATTGGTTTTCCTTTCTTGCTTTTGGTATTTTTTTATCTTTAGTTGGAAACTATACTATAGTTAGACAATAAGCTAAATGCTGCTAGGCTACTGAGTACACTCATGTAAGAAATGGGAAGTAAATCGACCAATAGATACCTCGTGGCACACCAAAAGCCTATTACATCTACATGGTTAATATAGTTATTACACTATACAAATGTTACAATACAGGTGCTGGTTTATAACAATTCTTACCTCGATTTGGGTTCGGAAATCATCCTCTAGGGTGTGCCATTCTCCGATTTTAGTGCATTTTACGAATGCGTCAAACGGTGGACGTAGCATAAAGTCTAGCCTTCCGTCTTTTAATTCTAGGTTCGCAAATACTAAATTCATCAATTTACGTTTTCCTTCCGTAGTCGAACCTTTGAAGGTTTCTAACGCTCCGGAAGCCAGTTCTACTAGGTTAACCAAGCATTCTGAAAATTTATCATCAGCATAATCATGGTTTTCTATTTCTTTCACGATATCTTCACGTTTTTGTATTAATTTCTGACGTTTTTCTTCATGATCTTCCTTGCTAATATCACCGTCTAAAAATAAATCAGTTAGCTTTACATAAGCGTCAAGGGCAGGCTATAACAAATTTTAAAAATAAGCTACCATCTCCACAGTCAGATAGGATTAATTTATCAAAATAAATTTAAAACTAGGGAGAAAGCAAAACATGCCATATTTGAATATATAGCAGTATTTTATAATCGTATAAGGATGCATTCAACTAATGACTATCTATCACCTGTGCAATACGAGGAAATGCAAAAATGTGCCTAAAAAAACTGTCCGGAAAACTTATATCTAACACATCAAGACAGAATCAAGAAACAATTCACAGCTATTTAAGTCATGAGTACAAAATTGATTTTCCAACAGTTTTATTGAGGTTACTTTATCATGCAGCTCAGTACAGGACAAAGAGATTAAGGAGAGAAGAAAATAAGTAGATAACGCGTAGCCAAAGCTCTATTACTTAGGTTATTGAAGACTTAAGAGGCAAGAGAATGATTACAGCGTTATCACAATTAATAGGAGACTACTTTTTTAATAGTTTTGCAAGCATAAAATTAATAGAACAAATAATATTAGGATTATTGCAAGTGAGAGATGTAAATCTTACACAGCTTGCCTTAACGATAAAAGGAGATAAGCAAGAATCACGCTATAAGAAATTACAGAGATTTTTTGCCAAATGTGAATTATCATATACGTCCTTAGCCAAGTTACTGGTTAGGTTGGCTGGAATTGATGCTGAACAATGGTTACTAGTGCTGGATCGGACAAATTGGAAATTTGGTAAGCTTGACATCAATATTTTAGTATTATCTATTTGCCATAAAGGCATTGCTATACCAATTATGTGGGATATGTTGCCAAAAGCAGGAACTTCTAATAACGTTGAACGTCAGCAATTAATGGAAAGGTTTATTACTATATTTGGCATAGAGAAGATGTCAGCATTGCTTGGGGATCGGGAGTTTATAGGTGATTTATGGCTAAAGTTTTTAGCCGATAAAATGATACCATTTTATATTAGAATCAAAGCCAATCTTACCATTGGTAGAGCAGAAGATGAGTTAGTTACTGCTAATCATTTAATTAAGAAGTTACAGAATGGTGAATATATATAAAAAAAGATGGGAAATAGAAAGCCTTTTTGCTTGCCTTAAGACGCGGGGCTTCAATTTTGAAAATACCCATATAATACATTTAGATAGAATTAGTAAATTGCTTGGTTTACTTGCTATAGCATTTACTTTTGCTTATGTTGTGGGTCAATGGCAAAATTCTATCAAACCTATAAAGCTTAAAAAACATGGTAGAAAGTCTATATCCTTATTCAGGTATGGCTTAGATTACTTGCAGAGAATATTTTTGAATATTGCAGAAATGATGGAAAAATGGATGGAAGTTATAACAAAATTTATTAAGCCAATAATACCATCTTTACTCCGATTATCACCTTGTTAATCTCTTTGTCCTGTACTGAGCTTAAGCACCTTGCTATTAACATATTTAAGTTATAAAATATATCCGTTAAAAATTGTAAAAACCTTATTATGGATATTTTGTCTATTTGCTTTAGCTTGCCCTTATTTATTAAATAATGTTAATAGTTCATTTGATGTATTTTTAATTCAATTATTCACTATGTTATTTGTACCTACCGGTCCTAGCCTAGGACAGCCAATATATTATAAACATTTTCCTGTCTTTAAACGTTTTAGCTGTGCTAGTCTTATCTTTGCCATATCTCGTGCCTTAATGTATGTAGTTACCCCTTTTTCAATTGTTTACTTAACTGAGTATTGGCATCATTGGGGGATAATGATTATATTCGTTCCAGTTTGCATAGGTTTTGCATTTGGGATATTTCATTTTGAAAAGTTGGAGAAAGAGACTGGAAATTATCCACAAAAGCCTCGCGTAGAGGTATAGATAAATGTTGACAACATAATGTAATAATTTGTTTTGTTACTGTTGGTATTCTTAAATGCATAGCTAAAGTTAAAAAATGTATTACGGTTTCTTCTACTATCTTTTTAGCTTTTTCCAGTGATTTAGCTCCTAGAGTTTCTAAATTGTGAATTCTATCAAAAAGTTTAATCAGTGCTACATCATATTTTTTTTGTTGAAATAATAAATCTAGTGTTTCTGCCGAGCTAATCTTGCCACTAGGTTTAACCCTAGTCAAATCTTCTACTTGACTAGCCACTTGACTGCCAAAAATATAGGCAATCATGGGTTCGGTCAGTTTTGTATCTTCAATGGTATCGTGCAGTAATGCGGTAACAATCATGTCAGTCCTAAACAATCTTGGAATTTCTAGGGCTGTGTACTGGGCAACCATACAAGCCACTTCAATCGGATGGGAATAATACGGCTCGCCGGATTGTCTCATTTGACTGCCATGATATTTTTTAGCATAGTAGATGCCTTTTTTGACTTCATAAATGTTTATTGGTTGCTGTACTTTTGTATTTAGCAAAATTAATTCATTAAGTAACCTCTCAGCATATGTACAAAACTGGTATCTTGAATTATCCCAATAGTTATTAATATCTTCCATAAGAAATCATAATATTTTAATTATAAAGTTATTATAAACTAAAATTTTGACTATTTAAAGCATTTACTACTTTTTATTTTTAAAAGATGCAATATTTTCTAACCTATGTTGTATAAATTACAGCTTCTTCTCCATAAAATAATATCCAATATTCTACTCGCATGTGATGATACAGAGCCTAGTATTAACTTAGTTAACCTCAGTTCGATATAAGAATTATTAATTCTTATATCGAACTGGCTTTGTTATAAGGAAAAATGCACTCTTGAAGCAGCTGACGCGAGTGCATTTTAACTTTTTTCATCATTCAATATGTGATTTTAATAATTAAAATCACATATTGAATGGAGTGTTATATTTTAACAATCAGGTGGGCAGCCGCTTCAAACCTGATTGTTTCTATATATAACACGAAAGTTCGATGTAACAAGTTACATCGAATTCAGGTTAGTTACTATTTGAATTGAGGTTATTTAATAATATTCTTATTATTTCTTCTTCTAGATTTTTATATTTCAGTTTTGACCCTAAATAATTATTGCTAACTATAACAAAACTATAGGGTACATTATTTTTATCAAATACATAACCTATTAATGAAGATACTCCAAACATACTACCCGTTTTGGCAAAAATATTTATCCCTTGAAAACGCTTTTCCAAAGTGCCTGGTTCATTAGGTCTAGCTAGCATCAACTTAATAGTTTCAAAGTTTTTATCTTTATAAATGCTAGTTAAAAACTCATCAAAATGTGTTGGAGTAAGCAGATTATATCGAGATAAACCAGAGCCATCAACTATTACTGTATTATCTAAATTTACTGCAAAATTTTCATCTACATATTTTTTTAATAAAAGCCCTGCCTCTGCCCAATCAGTTACTTTGCATATAGTAGCAAATTTAGCAAGTAAGTAATCTGTAATATAATTATCAGACATTTTTAAAGCGTAGCTACCAATCTGATTGAATTTTTTTTCAATTTGGACAATTTCTTTAGCTAGTTTTGGTTTAGAACTATATAAAATTTTGCCTGTTATTTTAATATTATGTTTATTTAATAATTGTTGTAATGTTAATTTTATATGATTTAGATTATCATTAACTACTACGTCTGCAATAAAATTCTTGAGACCTTCATTTAATGTGCCATTTATTAGTAAATTATTATCTTTAATCACTATATTTAGTTTATTTTTATCACCATTTGGAATAGTTATAGCCTTGTTAACAATTTTGTAAGGTATTAACTCTTGATTATCTACATGTAGTTTATTCTTTACCAATTCACTTGTATGTAACTGTAACTTTATATAATTCTTATTAATATGTACTTGTGTAATTGGAGCGCCATAACTACGTTTAGAGTCTTCAAGCATTCCACTTTCTATAACCGCAGGAAGAGAAAACTGAGAATTTATAATATAAAAATTAGCAATAGTCTTATGGGATTTTTTTTAAGCATGCCTATCATACTATCAAGATCACTGGTGGAAAAATTAGGATCATTAATGTCTAAATAATAATCATCTTTATTTTGTAAAATCTTATTAATAAAAAGATAATCATTGCCAAAATATTGACTTAAAGTACCTATAGTAATGAATTTTAAAGCACTCGCGAAAGTATAATACCTATCAGCATTTTGCTCATAAATTACATCGCCTGTTAATAAATTTCTAATTTTTATTCCTATATTAATGTTAGAATCTATTTTTTGTATTTCTTGATTAATTGTCTCTTTATAATTATAGTCACAAGCATATGAAAAGTTATAAAATATTGAAAGCAAGAATAGTGAAATAATTTTTTGCATAATCTTAATTTATTTTTACTACTTTTCTAGCTAATCTGATTTAATTAGCTGCAAAAGTAAAGGTTTTTTATTAATAGACTATACTAACTCAGGTTATACTAAATCTAAAATGAGAATGTAATATATTGTCTGAATTAAAATTTGACGAAAAGCAGTTGCTTTTGCTCAGCAGAATTAAAGAGTTTGCTAAACAAATTGAAGATAAGTCGTTTTTTAGATTCTTTAATAGCAGTTTATTAGCAAAAAAAGCTATATATTTATATGGTAATGTAGGTAATGGCAAAACTGTATTAATGCAACATTTTTTCCAAATATTGCAAATTAGGAAATTAATGATACATTACCAAAACTTTATGCAATCGGTACATAAAGATATTTATCAGTTGCAAGATAAATCACAATCTAAAAATAATATTATCAAAAGAATTGCTGCAAATTATGCAAAGCAGGCGGAAGTAATATGCATAGATGAGTTTGAAATTAAAGACATAACTGATGCTATGATAATAGGGCCGCTGCTCCTTGAACTCATAAGACATAAGGTGTTTATCTTCATTACTAGTAATATTGAGCCAAAAAATTTGTATAAAGATGGTTTACAAAGAAATTCCTTTTTGCCAATAATTAAAGAGATTTATCAAAAGTTTGAAGTTATGCATTTGGATAGTGATCATGATTATCGATTAGATAAAATTATACACATGACTAATAGACGCATAATATACCCTATTAATGAAGATAATAAGCTTGAGATACAGAACCTTATTAGCAAGTTAAATAGTAATAACCGATTAGTTTCTAAGGATATCCTAGTTTTTGGACGTAAAATATCTTTTAAAATGGCTAGTGAAAAAATATTAGTGACAGATTTTGAGGAGCTATTTGTAAGAGAATTAGGTTATGTTGATTATGTAAATATTTGCCAAAAATTTTCTATCATAATAGTAGAAAATATTCGTATAATAGATTCTGATAACACAGACTTAGCAGTTAGGTTTATTAATTTTGTTGATAATGCTTATTTTTATAAGGTTGTATTATTCATGACATTGCAAGATGAACCTATAAAAATATATCAGAATGGTTTTCGCAAAGATGAATTTAACAGAACTATTTCAAGATT
Source organism: Candidatus Tisiphia endosymbiont of Ditula angustiorana (assembly GCF_964026425.1). Taxonomy (NCBI): domain Bacteria; kingdom Pseudomonadati; phylum Pseudomonadota; class Alphaproteobacteria; order Rickettsiales; family Rickettsiaceae; genus Candidatus Tisiphia; species Candidatus Tisiphia endosymbiont of Ditula angustiorana. The sequence continues at coordinate 602,974 of NZ_OZ032143.1, read as the reverse complement.
GTATGAGATGAATAGTGATAGCTACGTCAATTAAAAAGGGTAAATTTATTACGTTTGAGGGTGGGGAAGGGTGCGGAAAATCCACCCAAAGTAATATGTTATATCAGTATTTACTATCACAAAATATTCCCGTAGATTTAACACGTGAAGTAGGGGGAACTATTTCTGCTGAAAAAATGCGTGACATTTTAGTTAATCAAGATTTACTACCTATGTCAGAATTGCTGCAAATCATGGCAGCACGTTACGAACATGTCCATAAAAGGATTATTCCTAAACTAGATTGTGGGATCTCAGTTATTTGTGATAGGTTTGTAGACTCTACTGCTTGTTATCAGGGGCAAGATATAGGGATTGATTTAGTTTATGATCTTCATAAGTCTTTAATATCTGATGTGATGCCTGATATTACATTTTTTATTGATATAGATCCAAATATTGCCTTACCAAGGGCATTAGTGCGAGGGAATAATAACAAATTTGAAAGCAAGAATATTGAATTCCATCAAAAAGTCCATAACGGATTTCAATATATATCAGCTAAATTTCTAAATAGAATAGTAAAAATAAATGCTTCAACTCTTAGTGTACAAGAAATTCATGATATAATAGTTGCGATGCTCGTTACAAAGGTTTGGTGAATAAGATGGAAAATAAAATAGAAAAAATATGTGTTATTGGTTCTGGAGTAATGGGGCTAGCAATAGCTGCCTTGATAGCTAACTCCTCTCACCAAGTTGTTTTACTAGATGTAGTAAGCAACGACCCTAATGATAGGAATGCAATCCTTACGAAGGCTCTAGAAAATATAGAGAAACAACGACCACCTCCTTTATCGCATCCAAGTAAATTAGCGTTTATCACCATTGGTAATTTAGAAGATGATCTAAAGCGGATTACAGAATGTGATTTGATCATTGAAGTTATTATTGAAAAAATTGCAATAAAACATCAGCTATATGAGAAGATTCTACCCTACCTAAAAGAAGATGATATTTTAGCTTCTAATACTTCAACCCTACCTTTAAGGAAATTAAAAGAGCAAATGCCTGATTCTATAAAATCTACCATTAGGTCTAGATTTGTCATTAGTCATTTTTTTAATCCTCCAAGATACATGGAATTACTTGAACTTGTTGTAGATTCAGAGGTTAGCTCAGGGGTTATAGAGAGGATATCAGATTTTCTAACACGAGATTTAGGGAAAACTATTATTAAATGTCACGATACTCCAGGTTTTATAGCAAATCGAGTTGGTTGTTATCTACTTGAGCTGGTTGTTCGCAGCAGCATAGATGAAAATTTAAGTCCAGTAATTATCGATAAAATTTTTACTGATTTATGTAAATTACCAAGTACAGGAATCTTTGGCTTATATGATTTAATAGGTCACGACGTAATGAGATTAATTTCTACATCACTAGTTAATTCCCTACCGAATCATGATGATTATCACCAAGTTTACTCAGCATCTTCTATCCTTGATAAGATGATAGAGAATAACTTGATTGGTCGTAAAGCTTTAGGAGGTTTTTACCGCATATCAAAGATAAATGGCATAAAAACTAAAGAAGTCATAGATTTTACAACTTTAACTTATACAGCATTTGAAGATCCCAAGATTGAATATAGTTCTATTGATCAGTTGTTAAATAGCAACTCTCGCTATGGTAAATTTTTTCATAACATCCTAGTGAAGTTTTACTTATATATAATATCTTTAATTCCATCGATTACTGACAATATTTACGATATAGATACAGCTATGAGGCTTGGTTATAGTTGGAAGATTGGTCCTTTTGAGTTGTTAATTAATCACATAGGAGGAGGATTTGAGTGGCTTAAAAAACAAGCAATGCTCATGAATTTAACATTACCGGAATATATCGCTAATAATTCCTATGAAACTATTGAACTGAGTCAGTTTCATTTGACTAGAGTCAGATTAGAAGAAAGTAAGATTTTATTGAAGAATGACTCGGTCCAACTAATTCTGTATAAAAATAGGTTAGTTTTTACTATTAATACTAAAATGAATTGCCTCAATGAAAATGTTTTTAAACTTTTGTTAGAATCTGTTGATATTGCAGAAAATGAGAAGCAAACACTATATATTATGCCATTAACCAATAATTTTTCAGCTGGTGCTGACTTAAAATTCATTGCTTCCTGTATAAAAAATCAAGATTTTGCTAAATTAGAATATTTCTTAAAACTTGGTCAAAAAACCATGATAAGGTTAAAATACTCGCATATTAATATTGTTAGCTGTGCTTTAGGTGCTGCGTTAGGTGGGGGCTGTGAAATATTGTTACATTCTGATTTTATTGTAGCTAATCAGGAATTAAATGCTGGCCTTGTTGAGGCATCGGTTGGCTTAGTTCCAAGTTGGGGAGGCATTAAGGAAATGTTTTATCGTGCAAGTAGCGATAAAAGTAAGCTGGTAAAAAATTTAAGAAATATCCTATTGCACAATAAATCAAGTTCTGCTGATTATTTTATAGCTGATTATGATATTACTAACGTGCAAGTAAATATGAATAAACATTTAATACTGCAAGAGGCTTTTGCCTTGGATTTGCCAGAAAAAATACAGAAAGTAAGCAAGCAAGTTATTTTATCTAAAGTTACTTTAGCTGAAGAATTAGATATACTCGATGAAAATCAACAATTGCGTTGTTGTTGTCCAAGACCTGCGGTGCTCACGTACTAATGTACGCTGTGCTCCTCGGCTTGGACACTCCTAGCACTTGTTGATTTTGATCTTCGTCTACCAACTCTTCATTTACGAGCAGTATATATACTCAAATGATTTGGAGAATGGGAGCAACAAACAAGGGGTAAGCGAATGCAAGCAGTACAATAAGATACGTGAGTACGCGAATTTCCCGATAGTATTTGCAGAAAGCAATTCTTCAAAGCAGAAGAGTATCTCTGAGTATGATAATCTTCAAGGATGGCTATTGTCAAAGTTTCAAGATATCATTTCCATGCAACAAATTGATGAGCAAAAATTATTGCAATTTGAACGAGAGATATTTTTAGAACTTGCCAAAAACCCCAGAAAGATTTTTGGTTTTTAGAACAAAGTTTACTATAACACACTAACCTATCCAATGAATTTCAAGAATTATCTCTGCTAGCAGGTGGCGAGCTAGCAAAATTCTCAATAAACTTAACATCCTCACAAATTTTTTTATTAAAAACACTTTACACATCACAACATCTATTATACTATATAAAATATACAGCTCTAAAATTAAAGGGGATTCCTATACAAGGTAGTTAACCTCAAGTATTGATGTAAGACATCGGTTTAATAGCCTAGGGTGTCACCTACAACTGTTGAAAGTTAGAAGAGGAAGGGGTTTTAAATAGGGTAACGTCATTGCGAGGAAGACCGTAGGTCGACGAAGCAATCCAAAAAAGTAACCATAAGTGGATTGCTTCGTCGGCTTACGCCTTCTCGCAATGACAGCGGTTATAAGCCGACAACTTTTAAACTGTCATTATGACTTCTAAAACCGCTTCCTCTTCTAACTTTCGACAGCTGTGGGGTGTCACCCCTGCGTAGGTAGGGGTCTAAAAAAATATCATAGAAGGTATGTTAACCTCAGTTCGATATAAGAATTAATAATTCTTATATCGAACTGGCTTTGTTATAAGGAAAAATGCACTCTTGAAGCGGCTGACGCGAGTGCATTTTAACTTTTTTCATCATTCAATATGTGATTTTAATAATTAAAATCACATATTGAATGGAGTGTTATATAGTTTTTATATCCCAGCTTTCGCTGGGATGACATAATGGCGGTGACATCACCCCTAATGGCGATGATTATTACATCAAACTGAGGTTAGTTATAATGTACCCATAAATTAGACCAAGAAAATGTTATATCCAAGAATAGTAGGATAAAATAACAATAATAAAAAAGATAAAATTTTATTACAGCAAAGAGAAAGTATAAAGACATTAGAGCTAAAAGTGGCATACTCGATGAAAATCAACAATTGCGTTGTTGTTGTCCAAGACCTGCGGTGCTCACGTACTAATGTACGCTGTGCTCCTCGGCTTGGACACTCCTAGCACTTGTTGATTTTGATCTTCGTCTACCAACTCTTCATTTACGAGCAGTACATTACAAGTAATAAACAATCAAAAAAGTATACTTGAATACCTCACAATCTTACGAAGCCAATTCGTAGGAGCATTCGAATATAGAGCTTATCTCGTGGAAGGCAACAAAAGGAGGAATGAAATGATTCAACTATTAGTAATTTCTTCAATTATTTTAATCATTATTGAAATGCTATTGATAGTAACTTGTATTAAGTGGTTATATAGTATTAGGCTGGCATGTACCAATATTTGGCTTATGAGTCAGGATTTCTCTAATAGTTTCATTACAGCCAAAGAAGAAGTAATTTTGTTACATAAAGAATTAAAAGAGTTAACCACTCTAACTACCAAGAAAGAACATCATATTTTGCACCTCAGTACAGGACAAAGAGATTAACAAGGTGATAATCGGAGTAAAGATGGTATTATTGGCTTAATAAATTTTGTTATAACTTCCATCCATTTTTCCATCATTTCTGCAATATTCAAAAATATTCTCTGCAAGTAATCTAAGCCATACCTGAATAAGGATATAGACTTTCTACCATGTTTTTTAAGCTTTATAGGTTTGATAGAATTTTGCCATTGACCCACAACATAAGCAAAAGTAAATGCTATAGCAAGTAAACCAAGCAATTTACTAATTCTATCTAAATGTATTATATGGGTATTTTCAAAATTGAAGCCCCGCGTCTTAAGGCAAGCAAAAAGGCTTTCTATTTCCCATCTTTTTTTATATATATTCACCATTCTGTAACTTCTTAATTAAATGATTAGCAGTAACTAACTCATCTTCTGCTCTACCAATGGTAAGATTGGCTTTGATTCTAATATAAAATGGTATCATTTTATCGGCTAAAAACTTTAGCCATAAATCACCTATAAACTCCCGATCCCCAAGCAATGCTGACATCTTCTCTATGCCAAATATAGTAATAAACCTTTCCATTAATTGCTGACGTTCAACGTTATTAGAAGTTCCTGCTTTTGGCAACATATCCCACATAATTGGTATAGCAATGCCTTTATGGCAAATAGATAATACTAAAATATTGATGTCAAGCTTACCAAATTTCCAATTTGTCCGATCCAGCACTAGTAACCATTGTTCAGCATCAATTCCAGCCAACCTAACCAGTAACTTGGCTAAGGACGTATATGATAATTCACATTTGGCAAAAAATCTCTGTAATTTCTTATAGCGTGATTCTTGCTTATCTCCTTTTATCGTTAAGGCAAGCTGTGTAAGATTTACATCTCTCACTTGCAATAATCCTAATATTATTTGTTCTATTAATTTTATGCTTGCAAAACTATTAAAAAAGTAGTCTCCTATTAATTGTGATAACGCTGTAATCATTCTCTTGCCTCTTAAGTCTTCAATAACCTAAGTAATAGAGCTTTGGCTACGCGTTATCTACTTATTTTCTTCTCTCCTTAATCTCTTTGTCCTGTACTGAGATTTTGCACATGACTGTTCATTTAAATGAAGTAGAAATGTGCGTAAAAATGTTACTTGATGAGTTTAGGGGAATTGTTCAGTTTAGCAAACCCAAAGAAAAGGCCAAATTACAGAAGATACTGGAAAAAATAGCCTTGTACAAATAAGATGAAGGGAATTATATTAAGATGCAGCTTACAGCAAATTATCTATGTCAAACTGAATCAGAGACTTTGAAGAGATATCAACAAAGGCGAGAAGATTTAGTACTAATACTTAACAATGAAAAGGAGAGATTACATCATAGCATTGATGGTATAGATAAAGATAGTATAGAAAAACACATTAAATTTTTACAAGATGAAATAGATGAGTTTGATGAAAAATTAGGTGAAGTAATAGGTGGGTTAGTAGAACTAGAAGAGAAAGTAAAGATATTAGAGACTGTACCTTTATTGGTAACTAACCTCAGTTCGATGTAAGAATAATTATTATTCTCTGCACGCTCGATGTCATCCCAGCGAAGGCAGGGATCTAAAAATGTTTAAGCACTTAATCCTTGCTACTTCTTTAGACCCCTGCCTACGCAGGGGTGACATCACCCACAATAGAGATGATACTGGGTCTAGTATTAACTTGTTATATCGAATTCAGGTTAACTAGTATACTCGAATGATTTGGAGAACGGGAACAACAACAAATACGGGGTGATCAAACGGAGTATAGCGAACTACCCAACCTGAAAATTGATTTTAATGATCCCATAAACAAGTCCAAATAACCTTGCCCTGATAAAAATTTATTCCTGATGTACATTAGCCATGTTATACCATTTCCCATTATTAACTACGATAATACTACAGTTGTAGTTACTACCCAAAGTTGTCATTCTTAGCAACGGCGGGAATCTAAAAAAATAGCCTAGAAGACTATTATACATTATTAGATCCCAGCTTTCGCTGGGATGACATCGTTTTGACATTAGTACTACACTGTAGTGCTAAATAGCGTAGTTAATAATGGGAAATGGTATGACAGGTGTTTCTGATCTACGCTGGACATATATTCAAATGATTTGAAGAATTGGATTTGAAAATGAATGGTGAGCATGCTAGGCGTACATATAGTATAGTTACGCATGCGAATCCATGATATTTTTAAAAAACAATTGTTCAAAGCAGAAGAGTATACTAAATTAGGACTCTACCTTTTCTATAGCGATGGTTGAATCTGGCATCTTAGTAATTTTTTCAATCTTTAAGCGGGCGGCTTGTAGTTTCTTTTCACAGTGATCTTTTAGTAAGACCCCTCTTTCAAAACTATTAATTGATGAATCTAAACTTTCTTCTCCCGTATCAATTTTTTTTACAATTTCTTTTAGTTCAGCTAAGGCGGCTTCAAAGCTCATATTTTCAATAGATTTTAAGTCTAGCATAATAATTTACCTCCTTACACGAATTTGGGATAAGAATTTGCCAATCCTGACCTTTAACTGGTCAGTTAGCGTATACAATTCGCCTTTCAAGTGTTGGCGTTGTGGTACGATGGAACTTCGCGTAGGAACAACGGTTTGACTACGCTCCGCTTACTCGCCTTACTATTACCCACAAATATTAGAGTTAGCTAATTGATAACCTTGAACTAGATCAAATAACCGTTGCCATCCTCTCCACAATACAATAGGACCAGGCTCTAGATCATTTTTTCTTGCTAAATACCCACCCAATTTAGCAACCCATATTATAGCATTTTTTATTGTAGGAATTGTATTATTAGGGGGAGCTGCTTTGTGTATCTTTACATACAAAACTCGCCATTCTTCTTCAGCTAATATTACACTACATGGTAGATTAGGATTAGTTCTGCCAATTAAAGTAATAAAAAAAATTCTCCAAGCAATTATGCTCATGATTGTCAAGTATTTTATTAATCTTTCTCCTGTTGCAAGTCTACATTGTTCAACCCTAAATCCAGATTTTAAAATTTTATGAAAAATTTCAATTCTCCATCTTAAACAATACCATCTTACTTTCTCTATAGCTTCTTCAAAATTATTGATAACTATATTGGTTAGTAACATCCATTCTAATGGTGTTGTTCCACTAGGGGGACGACGCTCAATAACATTGATGGCATATACTGGTAAATTTGGCAATGTTTCTGTTTTATGTCTTACATTGTTTACAGGAGGATTCATTATAAATTTTCCAAATCTAACTTCCAAATGTCTAATCCTATTAGCTTTATTTTCTTGACTAGTATCTTTAACTGCTATTTCTCCAGCACACTGGAAACCCCATACTACCTTCCACAAATATTGTCTATCTTTTTTGGAATATTTTGACTTTTTATTTATTTCTCTATCCTGTGCAGCTCTAACTAAAACTTTAGATTTCTGAGCTTGTGCCAATTCAAAAAAATCATATATATCAGCTTCTCTATCACAAACAGTTATAATTTGGGTATTACTATTATTCGTTGCATTAATAGTGTTCTGTAATGCATTAAGCCACTTCATACTTTCTTTATCTTTAATATGTACCGCATTACCATGACTAGTTTTTTTTAACTGTTGTATTTCTTCAGGCACTGCTGGTCTATTGTGAATCTTTTGATCCAACAACCCAAGTGCTAATCCATTGGTAGCAACCGCAAAGGCAGTATGCATTATCAGACCTTTACATTCAATATTTTTAACATTCTTTCCCTCTTTTCTTGATAACACACCCAATCCAGTAGTTTTTTTATGACTAGTATATGTGATATAACTAGTATCTTGTATAACAAGAACTTTATCATGCTCTTTGATTCTTTCTACTGCTTTAGCAATATGGGCTTCTAATATTTTTGATTCCTTAACATTATCGTTTTTAAAAAAACGATATGCTGCTTTTGTTTCTGCCCAATTTCCACATGCTTGATTAATTGAGCTTTCAGGTATATTTGCAAAATTATCAGCTATCTTTATTAACCTATTTGTCAGCCTTTTATCACCCAAAATAGCTCCACTAAATTCCTCGGTCAAATAATTATTTATTATTTCTTGACTCATACTATACCTCTACAATGTAATATTTTAATTGCAAATCAGTATATTATTTTTACTTCTTTTTCACCATTGTTATTTTGTGGGTAATAGTAAGGCTTACTCGCCACTCGTACGCCTAGCTAACTCTATTAGTTCCTAATATACTTTCTATCTAGCTCGTTATATAATCTATAAATTGCCATTTCTCGATCTTTAATCTTTTTACTAGCAATTTTTAGTAATCTTTCTGATGACTTTTCAGTTAACTGAATTGATGAATGTAGTTGTTCAGCAAGCTTCTTCAGTGATTCCTGAATTTCCATAAAAGATTTTTCTAATTGAGCTTTAATAGATATAGAAGAATTTTCAAGCTCATTAAGCTTTACGTACACTCGTTCTACCAGTTGATTGATTTTATCTTGCAGTAAACTTAATTGCTGTTTGCGTCCCTCTATTAGGTATTTACTAGTCTCATTTATTTTGGCTTGTATTCTGATTTTAGGAGTAATTTCTAAGTTCCAAGCTAGTCCAAGTTTGCTCATCACGTATATTATCCATTTATGGACATCAAAATGATACCATTTAGCACCATTACGATAATCTGATGGGAATGCATGGTGGAAATTATGCCAGTTTTCACCTAATAAGAATAAAGCCATCCACCAAATATCTCCAGCAGTACCTTTATAATATTGTTTACTACCAACGAAATGGCATAGAGAATTGACGCAAAAAGTTGCCTGTTGTTGCAATGCTCTTCCCATACCAATAAACAGGAAACCAGCATAGGCAGAATTGATAGTACCACCTATTAAGTAACCTATTAATGCTGGAAATACAATATTCATAAATGTAGCAATTTGCCAATAATATTTTAATTGCCATCTTAGCAATTTACTTTTACCAAGTTTAACCATAGTAATCCGGTCAATTGACTTGTAGCTTCCATCAATTATCATCCATCCAATATGTGACCATAGTAATCCCAAGATTTTATTGTCAAACTTTAGTGGGGTATGAGGATCTTGGTCTTTGTCAGTATGAGTATGGTGTTTGTGATGATTTGAAGCCCAAGACAAGGCTGGTCCTTGTAAAGTGGCGGCTGACATTATAACAAGAATAAACTCCACCGCTGTATTTGTTTTAAAGGCATGATGTGACCAAAGCCTATGCAAACCAACACCAACAGTAATATTAGAACCATAATAACCGGCTAACAGTAAACCTATTTCGAATATACCTATCTTGTGGCTAATGTGATATTTTATAACCAAAAATGCAAGTAAAATTGGGTATATGATAAGCACAAAAAAAGTAAGCCACGAAATTCTTTTTAGCATATATCTAATCTTTAAATAAATTAAATGTCCTTAACTCCATAGTTACAATATAACATATTGCAACATATTGCAATATTACATTTTACGTTTCCATAATTTGTTAAACATCCGTTGTCCGAAATAGAAACTAATAATACCGGCAAAAATAGCCTGATCGTCTATATTCCATAAAACATCAAGATATTCTACAAGGATCGCCGTACTCTGTATGGTTCTATATTGCATATATTTGACGTAGGCATACATAATAAAAAAACTATAGGCAAGGACAGGGCGAACTGAGCCATTCAATGCGTCAACCCAATTAACGCCTGATTTATATGTTGAATATAAAGTATTATTTTCAGCAATGTCTTTTGAAGCATCAAGCTCTGTCAGTAGCTTTGTATGTCCTAGTTTATTGATTTCAATTTGTCGATCTAAAAGATTAAGTTCATGTTTTTTATCATTTTGATCCTTTAGAATTTTTAAAATCTCCGGAATAATTGAGCTAATAAAGCCCGTTATTGAAGCAAGTAGTGTAATCATAAAATGCTCATTAAGTTTTACTATAATATAATTATAATAAAGTTTTTCTCTGCACTAATACTCGTCATCCACTTTTTTAAAGATTTTATTATTAATTCTTTGAATCACATATATACGTCAAATAAGTCACAATGGATAAAAATTTATAATTTGTTTGTCAACTGTTTAAAACCTTCTTGACTCTATAATTATAGTACAATATCCTAAAAATTCCATATAATCCCAAATTATCCCAATTATAACCAAAAATTAGTTATAACTTAATTATGGGATAATATTTAAGTAATTTTGCTGTCATCCCAGCTTCGGTGCGGGATCTAAAAGTAGCCTAAAAGGCTGTTAAGTATTATAACCCCTGCTTTTGCAGGGGTGACATTGAAGCTGCAGGGGTTGCTAAAGTTGATACCCCATGTGGTAATTATTGAAAGGTAAAGGGTAAATGAATATTTTTTTATCAAAATATATAAACAATCTTGATAAGAAAGGTCGGGTTTCGATACCTGCCAGCTATAGATTAGCTTTGTCTAGTCAGTCGTTTAATGGGATTATTGCCTATCCGTCTTTTAGAAATAAGTGCATTGAAGGCTGTAGTTTGAAGAGGCTTGAGGAGCTAAGTCAAATAATCCAAACCTTAGATCCCTATTCTGAGGAACGAGATGCTTTCGAAACGATCATTCTTGGTGAAGCTATCCAGCTTAGCTTTGATAGTGAGGGGAGGGTGATTCTACCTAAATCTTTAATAGATCACGCTGGTATATCAGATCAAGCTTGCTTTGTAGGGAAGGGATTGGTCTTTGAAATTTGGCAGCCACAAAATTTTGAAACGTATCTTTCTTCAGCTCGGCAAATTGCTCAAAGTAACCGTTTAACACTGAAAAACATTAAGGATGTAGTTGTATGATACAAGAGTTCGCATCGTCTCATACGCCGGTTATGTTGAATGAAGTTAAAGAAGTCTTATGTCCTAAAGAAGGAGGAAGTTATTTAGATTGCACTTTTGGTTTTGGTGGTTATAGCAGGATGATATTAGATTCTTGTAATTGTCAGTTAGTAGCAATTGATTGTGATCCAAATGTTAGAACTTACGCTAATCAATTGGTAAACGATTATCCTAGCAGAGTGAGCTTTATTCAGACAGGCTTTGCTGAAAGTTTTTCAAAATTAGGTTCGTTGAAATTTGATGGGATAGTTATGGATTTAGGGGTTTCTTCTATGCAACTTGATTCTGGAGATAGGGGGTTTTCATTTACCCATGATGGTCCACTTGATATGAGGATGAGCAGTACGGGATATAGTGCTGCCGATTTTATAAATGAGGCTGATGAACAAGAAATAGCAGATGTGATTTATAAATATGGAGATGAAACTTATTCTCGAAAAATCGCTAAAAAGATTATAGAACATAGGTTATTAGAGCCTATTACTAATACAGCAAAATTTGCCCATATTGTTCGTAGTAATATAGGTTTTAGAAAAGGTAAAATTGATTCCGCTACTAAGACTTTTCAAGCAATTCGTATTCATATCAATGATGAACTAGGTCAATTAGCAAGATTTTTAGATAATTGCAAGAATATTTTAGCACCAAATGGTCGGCTAGTAATTGTTTCATTTCATTCATTAGAAGACCGAATTGTTAAGAATTTTTTAAAAGCAAATTCTGCTAAGGTAGTCGCTAGGTCTAAATACAGTGTAAAGATTTCGCCTGAAGACAGTTCTAAAGAATGGCTTAAAATTCTTACAAAAAAACCATTATGTCCATCGCCTAAAGAAGTTGCACTTAATCCAAGAGCAAGGTCTGCAAAGTTGAGGGCTGGGCAGAAAATAGGTAATATATATGGTAGTTAGAGTATTTAGTTATATAGTTGTAAGTACTATAATTCTTTCTATTTATGGCTTATTTAGAGTCAAAGATAAGGTCATTAGTTTGCATTATCAGCTTGGGGAAGTTTCAAAACAACTAACTGATGAGCGAGACATGATTCACGTGTTAAAAGTCGAACAATCATACCTTACTTCCCCAGCTAGACTAAGAAAATTATCATCACTTTATTTACAATTAGATACTATTAAGGTTAAGCAAATGATTAGTGACCCTTTAGCACCTGATGAGAGTAAAAAATATGCAAAGGCTAATGAAGTAAGTGGTTCGTATTTTAGTAAAACCAACACTAAATGGCGTTATAAAACAATTGCTAATAATAAATATATACAAACTGTTTCAACTAAAAAAACAGAGTGTATTCGATGAAAATCAATATTAGTATGGTACTTACATGGCAAGAAAGATGTTATCCTGCTTCGGTGCGGTATCTAAAAAAATACCTTGAAAGACTATTCAGTATTATATATCCGCTACTTCCGCAGAATGACATACTAGTGAGCCATTAGCAGCAGTATGTAGATGGGTAACGATATATTTTTATTGGTATTTCTAAAAAATACTCTAACTAAGATGAAGAAAAATTTTGGTAGTATTATTTTATGGGATGTAGGTGCTAACAATACCAAAATCAGATTATTAATAGTCAGCTGTTGTTTTGCTATGTTTTTTTGTGGTTTATCATATCGCTTAATAATTGTTGCGACCAATGGCTATGTTAAGTCAGAATATCAAGTAAAAAATAGTGACTTTAGGAAAGAGATAGTAGATCGTAATGGTAACTTATTAGCAGTAAATTTGCCTTCCTCCTCATTGTTTGCCAATCCACAGAAAATAATTAATCCTTTGCAATGTTTAGAAAGATTATCCAAAATTTTGCCTGATATTGACAAAATGAAGTTACTTGCAGAGCTACAAAGTAACAAAAGTTTCGTATGGATCAAAAGGGATTTATTGCCAAAAGAGCAAGAGGCGATATCAAATTTGGGGATGCCAGGTTTTAGTTTTGAACAAGAACAAAAAAGAATCTATACTTTTTCCAATTTATTGTCACATATTATAGGATATGTGGGTAGGGATTTGGTTGGTCTTGCTGGATTAGAAAGAACCTATGATAAGTTTCTAACTAATTCTGACTTTATACAGCCGGATCAACTTAAAAAACCTCTTGAACTATCTATAGACGTAAGATTACAAAATATCCTAAATGAAGAAATAGATAGGACATTAAAGGAGTTTAGTGCAATAGGAGCGGTGGGAATAATTGTTAACCCTAATAATGGTGAGATTTTAGCTATTGTTAGTAAGCCGGATTTTAATCCACATTATCCAAGTAGAGCAAAACCAGAAGAACTGTTTAATATGGCAAGTCTTGGTATCTATGAGATGGGGTCTGTATTTAAAACTTTGACTATGGCCGTAGCTTTTGATACTGGTGCTATAGCAATAAACGATGCTTATGATATTAGCTATATGAAGGTAGGGGGATTTAATATAAAAGATTATCATCCAAGGCAAGGGTGGCACAGTGTTCCAGAAATTTTCTTGCATTCATCAAATATTGGTGTTAGCCAAATTATGCTTGAAGTTGGGAAGAATGATTTTAAAAACTATTTAAAGAAATTAGGTTTACTAGATCAGCTTAAAATTGAGTTACCAGAGAGAGGTACTCCTTTGTTTCCATCTGACAAGAGGTGGAGTGATCTTACTACTGCTGTCATGGCCTATGGTTATGGCATTTCAATTAGCCCTTTACACTTTATTCAAGCAGTATTACCAATAGTAAATGGAGGGATATTATATGATCTGACTCTAATCAAAAGGCACGATGAGCCTCTTGTTGGCACGCGTGTTTTTAGTGAGAAAACCTCTAAACAAATGAGTGAGTTATTTCGTTTGGTGGTAAAAGAAGGGACAGGACGTAGAGCCGATGTTAAAGGATATCTTGTCGGTGGTAAAACTGGTACTGCTGAAAAATTAACTTCAGATGGGCATGGCAAGAAAAAATATCTTAAGAATAGCAGAATGTCATCATTTTTAGGTTTATTACCAGCCATTGATCCCCAATATATTATTTTTATAATGTTTGATGAACCAAAAGGAACAAAAGAATCCTTTGGCTTTGCTACTGCTGGCTGGACTGCAGCTCCTACTGTTGGAAGAGTCCTTGAGCGAATGGTATCACTATATGGAATAGAACCAGTTGAAAAAGGGGAGGGGTTGTGATCTTTCTCCTACAGTATAGTGAAACCTATTGAATTAGGTGATACAAATTTTGTGTCATACCTGCGAAAGCAGGTATCTAGATTGCCGCCGTTGCTAAGAATGACAACTTACAATCGTTATGTTCTTTGTCACCATCCTATGGACTTAACTATAGTATCAGCTATCCAAACCATATTCCAACTGATAATATTTTTTCTTTGCTAAATATCTCTTGTCAGTGTGTACTTTATATATTAAGTTATTATACTTTATATATCAAATTACATTGAGGAATTATGAAAAATATTATCTTTTTAATTTTAACAATAATGCTATCATCTTGTGGTAGTACATCAAGTATACGTAACGCACAACCATCAGAGAGTCGGGTGGATTTTAGTAGTTATGATTACATAATTATTAATGATTTTGAGGATGGTACTAGCAAATCTTCTGATGATCCACATGTTATATCAGAAGGTAAGAGATTTGCCGATATGATAGCAAGTTCAATTAAATCTAAAAAATTATTCGACAAAGTTCAACGGAATGTTGACTCTACAGATAGGGCTATACTTATTGATGGGAAAATAACTAAGTATTCTGAGGGTAATGCTGTTATGCGTACACTAATTGGTTTTGGTGCTGGTAGCTCTCGCTTTGACGCAAAAATTAATATAAAAGATAATGAGACAAAAAAATTGTTAGGTATACTGCTCGTAAATGAAGAGTTGGTAGACGAAGATCAAAATCAACAAGTGCTAGGAGTGTCCAAGCCGAGGAGCACAGCGTACATTAGTACGTGAGCACCGCAGGTCTTGGACAACAACAACGCAATTGTTGATTTTCATCGAGTATAGCATAGATGCTAATAAAATGAGTTGGGCACTAGGAGGGGTAATCGCTGGTTCTCAAGATGTTAAATCACATATGAATTCTGTTGCTTCTCAAATCGCCTGTGAGTGTGAGACTGCTAAGAAAAAGAAGAAATAGGACAAAAAAGGGTAGTCTAGGATTCATCCTAGGCTACTTGACCTTTTGTACTTCTTGTGTTTCCTTAGTTTCCTTCAAATTCAAAAGTTATTTTAACAATTTGTGTAGTTAGTTGAAGATATGCGTATTTAGCCAATTATCTCCCACCTTGGTTTCAACAATAAGTGGAATGGCTAATTTAGGTACGTTCTCCATAGTGGTTTTGATTAGGTGAGTGGCTACTTCTATTTCATCAATAGGAGACTCAAAAAGTAACTCATCATGGATTTGTAGAATTAGTTTGGTTCTTAATTGCAATTTCCGTATCTTACGGTCAAGATCAATCATTGCCACTTTTATGATGTCTGCACTAGTTCCTTGAATTGGAGCGTTGATTGCTGCCCTTTCGGCAAATTGCTGTAGGGAGTGTTTCTTATCATGGATTAAGGGAATAAAACATTTCCGTCCGAATAGGTTTAGGACATAGCCATGTTCCTTGGCATAGTTTTTTATATATTCCATATATTTTTGAATTTCTGGGTATTCTTCAAAATATTTTTTTATGTATTCTGCTGCTTGTGAAGAGCTAATATTTAACTGTTTTGCCAGTCCAAAGCTACTGATACCATAAATAATACCAAAATTTATGGCTTTTGCTTTACGCCTATGTTCTGGTGTTAAATCTTTTTCGGTAATTTTAAATATATTACAAGCCGTTTTACTATGTATATCCTCACCATTAACAAAAGCTTGCTTTAAGGATGGTATATCTGCCATGCTACTTAAGATTCGGAGTTCAATTTGTGAATAGTCAGCTGAAATTAATTTATGCCCATATTCTGCAATAAAAGCTGTTCTGATTTTGTTGCCTTCTTTCGAGCGAATTGGCACATTCTGTAAGTTCGGATCTTGAGAACTAAGCCTACCAGTGCTAGTTGAAGTTTGTAAAAATGTGGTATGTACCCTATGAGTTATTGGATTTACTTGCAGAGGTAAGCTATCCGTATAAGTATTTTTTAATTTAGTTAAATGACGCCATTTTAATAATAAATCGGCAATAGCAAAACCACTCTCGCTAATTTTTTCAAGTATTTCTGCACTAGTAGAATAAGACTTAGCTTTTGATGACAATTTACCAAAGGGTAGTTGCATTTTCTCAAACAAAATTTCTCCCAGTTGCTTTGGCGAGGCAATGTTAAACTTTGTACCAGTAATGGTAAAAATTTCCTGCTCTAATTTAGTAATTTCATTACCAAATTCACTTGATAGCTGTTTAAGATACTGTGAATCGATTTTAATTCCAGCTTTCTCCATTTTATCTATTATATAACATAAAGGTAAATCAATTTCTTTGTATAGTGCTAAGGCATGATTATCCTTTAACTCTAACAATAGTTTTTGATAATCAGTACTAAAGCCAGTAATTATTTCCGCTATGGCTTCTAAATTATCCTTTTCCACCGAATCAAACAGGTCTTTTTGAGGTTTACCAGCAGATATTAGATATTGCATTAGTTCTAGATCTTCAATCGATGCTATTTCACTATCTACAAAGAATTTTAATAATGATTTTAGTTTATAAGTGATTTTCTTAATAGACTTATTTTTTAGTAATTTGAGAATATCAGGCATAAACCATTGATGCAGATAGTTTTGACGAAAATCATCAGAAAGTAAATCAGACATATTACTAGGGGTTCTAGCTACAAACTTAATGTTGTAGCACTTATCATCAATCGATAAAATTATAGAAGGATTTTGTCCTAGATGATCTGATAGATAAATACTGACGACCCCATGCTCTTCAGCTTTAATCATCACAGAATCAAGCTGTTGTTTAGAAGATATCTCCTGAACTATGATTTGCTTAATAGGCAAAGATTCATTGGTAATTTGTATTTGGAATAAATTTTCCACTCGTTTGTTTAGAGATTTAAAACCATATTCTGCTAGGAAGTCAGAGATTTGCCCAATATCAGGTGGTCTATATTGCAATAAACTAAAATCCAAGTCTATATCAACATTATAATCTAAACCAACTAGTTGCCAGGAAATTAATGCTATATCCTTTGAGGAGGTAATGATTTCCCTTTGACGATCGTTACTGATTTGATCGAGAGAATTTAAAAGTTCTGCTAACGAACCAAACTGTTTTATAAGTGTTGCAGCAGTTTTAGGACCAATGCTTGAAACACCTGGTATATTATCTGACTTATCACCGATCAAAGCCATTACTTCCCTGACCTTACTTGGTCCTACACCAAATTTCTCTATCACGTTATCTTCAGATATGTATTTTGCTTTTATTGGGTCATACATTTTAGTATGCGAATTAATTAATTGCATTAAATCTTTATCAGAAGAGATAATAATAGTATTTTCTTGTAATGCAGTTGCTTTATTGGCTAGAGTGGCAATTATATCATCTGCCTCACAACCAGCTTTCTCAATTATTGGGAAATTTAGGCTACTTGCTGCTAGACGAATAAGTGGTAATTGATCATTCAAATCCTTTGGTGTAGGCGGTCTATTTGCTTTATATTGCTCATAAATGTGGTGACGAAAATTCTTACCACCAGAGTCAAAAATAATGACAGCATGTTCTGGCTTAAAATCGTTCAATAGCTTTAACAACATGGAGGTAAAACCATACAATGCTCCAACAGCTAAGCCATTAGGAGAAGTTAATGGTGGCTGAACATGATATGCTCTGAAGACAAATCCATAACCATCAATTATTAATAAAGTATTTTTGTTAATTGTTTCGTTGGTCATTTTGTTATTAGGACAAATGGTTATGTTATGTAGTATACAACAATTATAATTTGCACTAAGCATTATTAGTAATATTTTAAAAATATTATTATTTAACTCACCTTACGCATAACCCCCATGGCAATTTAAAAATTGCAGAAAAGTACAAGAGTCATTGCGAGACCACGTAGTGGTCGTGGCAATCCACATTTATTAGATTGCTTCGTCGCTACTAAAGTAGCTCCTCGCAATGACGCCGGGCTGTTTTCTTCCTTATGACTTTTAAATGCCACGCGTAAGGTGAATTATTTAAGCTGAAACAGTCTTTTCCACAAGGTTATTGATTAATATTTGAGTTTTTGATCTTTTAGATAAATACCAAAAGCCGGTGATTCCGATAAGGCAACAAATTGGAATTATAGAAATTGCCATAATAAAATCAAAGCGACTATAAATAGGTACAGCTGATTCACTTAGTAGGTCATCCCAGTTGTAAGATATTAAATTACTCATAATTTTATGGAAAAAATGTCCAAATGACATATTAATGCAATTGACTATCGCAATAGCAAGTCCAGCAGATTTATCTGTAACAAGGTTACCTACAACAGTAAAAATTAGAACTTGATAACAACAAAAAATTCCTAATAAAAACATTAAAGAACTACTAGTAAAGAAACTTAATGAAGGACAATATAATAGAATACTAAAAATTGCTAGATGATTTTGATAAATTAGCAATAAGTGCAAGTATTGGACCACCAAAACACATACCTATATAAACGAATGAGGTAACCAAGTTACTTTCCATATCATTCATTTGATAAACTTGTTTGAAGAATGGAATAGCCCATACGTCAGCAAAACCTTCTAATGCTCCTACCATTAGACCACCACAAACTCCAATAAATAAAATAGTAGGGTTTAATAAGAGTTTCAATATTGAAGGCTCGGAATCGCTAGTATTAGAATTACTTCTTGTATCATCGGTTTTTACTAATAAAATCATTAGTCCAATGATAAATCCAACTAGAGCTAAACTATTAAAAGTTACGTCATAACCAAAATGTGTAAATAATAGCTTCATTGGAGTAATGCCAAATACTGCTCCAAGTAAGCCAAAGGTAAAAGAGAGTCCGAGCATTAAGGAATGATATTTAGCTGGGAAAGAGCTTCTAGTAATCTTAGCTACTGATAAAAAACCTACAGCAGAACCAGCTCCAATCATAAATCTACCAATGAGTAAGTAATTAAAATCAATGCTAGCAACAAAAGTTAGAGTACCAAGAGAGGTAACTAAGATAGATAAGAATGTGACAATCCTAAAATTAAATTTATCTAGCATTATGCCGATTGGTAATTGCATTCCTGCATAACCTAGATAATAATATCCAGCAAACGTGCCAAATGCTATGGTATCAATGGCAAATTTTTGTATAATTTCTTCTCTAAGAATTCCAGTTGAGAGTCTTAATATAAATTGAAAAGCAAAAAACAGGGTGGCAAGAGACCATAGCAAAAGTGGTTTTTTTAAGGATAAAGCTTTGTTCACAGGAAAATTTAGATTATAATTATGTTGTATTTTAAGGTAGCAAATTATAGTATTGGGTATATTTTGTCAAACCTATTATTTTTATAAACCAGTTTGAATTATGGACCAGTTTGAGGCATATTCGTTATTATTTATTGATAGTTTAGTAGGTAATTTAGTTGTAAGTTTAGATAGTGAATTAATCGTTCATTCTATGAGGATATTTGGTGTTTATAATAATTTAATAATACTTACTGTCGCCACCATTGCTTCATTATTTGCTACTAGTATAAATTATTTCTTTGGTTTGATCTTATTGAAAATTTTTTATTATTCTAAAAATGAACAGGTTCATACTAACCACCAATTATTTTCCCAATTCTTTTTAAAATATAACATATTTATACTTTGGTTTATGATAATACCGTTATGGGGCAAATTTATTCCTTTAATTGCCGGTTTTACTAAAACAAAATTTTTAAGAGTTTTAGCTATTAGTGGTGTTGTCAAGTTATGTTATTATATATATAATATTTGTATGATATAGCTAACCCGAGAAGGTTTTAGGTATATGTTAATCTTAGCTTAGCTAGAAGCGATGTCCCTGCACCTTCGGATGTCACCCCTGCGTAGGCAGGGGGCTAAGAAAATAGCATAGAAGACTATTAAATATTATTAGATCCCAGCTTTCGCTGGGATGACATCGTTTTTGGTTTTGTAAGTACATTACTTACGTTGGTTTTTTGATCCACGCGGGCAATGCCGTTGCTGAGAATGATATCAATTCTATCACCATTACTATGCCTTAAACCTTTTCGGGTTAGCTATATAATTAGAGAATTTAATGAACCTTTATAGAGTCAACCCGTCTTCATCGTTTTTGGATATAGTAGCTGATTTTATTCTAGATAATTTTGGTAAAGAATCTATTAGCAATCTTAAAATTATATTGCCAAGTGGCTTTGCTTGTTTAAATTTACAAAATATTTTGATTAAGAAGCAAAATATTGCGATTTTACCGAATATTATCCCTTTTTCCAATATTATGGCTGAAGGTGAGGAAATATTTAGTATTACATCAGAAAATCTAGAACCTATAACGTTAGAGCCTATAACGTTTTTGCAAGAGAGAATTATATTAGCAGAAATCATCCATAATTACCCTAAGCTACAATTCGGTATAACACAATCTTTACAGTTTTGTTCAACAATAGCTGAGTTATTTTATCAGCTAGCTTGTAATAATTTATCGATAGATTCTGTAAATGAAATAGAAAAAATGAATCCATCAAAACATTGGAATGTTATTTATGAATTTCTTAAATATACCCATCACCAATGGAAAAAGCAGATAGAATTGTTAGGATTGCTAGATCGTGTAAATTATCAAATAACTATGATGGAAGCAGAGATAGCAAGGTTGAAAAGAGCTGATACCAATTTAATAGTAGCGGGCATCATAGGTCACAATCTTATATCATGGAATTTCTTAAAGAATGTTGCTAATTCACCGTGTGGTTTTATAATTTTACCGCCTATTAGTAATAGATCTCTATTAGAATATGATAAGCCTGAAGAGGGTTATTTATATAGCCTAAAAAAATTACTGGCAATTCTAAATAAAGATTTATCAGATTTTCAGCCTTTAGGTAATGAGCAACAACATCATTCTATTCTAGATCAGATAATTTTTGAGGATAAAGATTTAACACTTGCTAAGCAGGGGCATTTAAACTGCGGCGTTATAACAACAAAGATGTCATTCGAGCTGCGGCGGGAATCTAAACAGATGTCATCCCTGTCTCCTTCAATGTCATCCCTGCGAAGGCAGGAATCTAAAGAAATAGACAAGAAGGGTGCTTTAGACATTTTAGATCCCCGCCTACGCGGGAATGACATTGAGGAAAGCAGGAATGACATTGAAGGAAGCAGGGATGACATTGAAGTAGACAGGGATGACATTGGTCTACTAAAATATTTTGAGCTTGAGGATATTTTTCAAGAAGCAGAACAAATAAGCCTGATCTGCAAACAGTATAGTGATAAGAAGATAGCTATTATTGTTAATAATCAAACAACCAAGAGTTGTTACTGTAATTTTTTGACCAAATATTCCTTAGAATTTCAAGATTTACTAGGTGATAATTTAACAAAAACGCTAGTTAGTTCTCTAATAATTTCTGTTAGTGAAATATTATGTAATGATTTTGATATAAAAAAGTTATTTTTACTATTAAAGAATCCTTTTATTAATTGTAAATTAGTACCAAAATTAGAGCTATTAATGAGCGGTAAGAACCGTTTTATACGGCAGCCTAGTCAGATGCTGTCTTTAGTAGAAAAAACCAATGATGATGCATTAATAAAGTGGTGTAAGAAACTAATAAACTTACTTTATACAAATAGTGGTAGTAGTTTTATTAAAATATTAAAATCCTCGATTAAGATTGCTGAAAAACTTTATCCAAATATTTGGTATGAACAGCCTGCTGCTGAACTATCAATTTTTCTATCTAGCTTAATAAAAAATAATTGTAATCTAACATTAAATAATAAAAAATGGTTTCCAGAGCTACTTAAATCTTTAATGTTTAGTTGTAAGTATTTTGCCCATAATAATTATTCTAAAAATATAATTATTGGTAAAGCTGAAGATTTAATGTTACTTAAATTTGACCTAGTAATTTTAGCCGACTTTAATCAAGGGAACTTAGCTTCGTCATCAGCTGTGAATCAGTGGATTAATGAGCAGACGCTTAAAAAATTACATATTGCTACTGGATCTACCATACATCAATATTATTTCTATTTATTTCTGCATAATGCTCAAGTGATAATTACTAGAGCAAAAAGACAAGGTAGTAAAGCTGGTTTGTTACCATCAAATTTATTATTAAAATTGCAATTTATTTTACAGAAAAGTTTGATTTCAGAAAATTATTTAACATATTTATCAGAAAGTGACTTAGTGGATGTACCAAATAATGTTAATATGGTTGAGTCAATTATAGCTAATCCGACTAGCATTAGTTCCAATTTACAGGATGATTTAAAAATCGTAGGGGAAGTAAACTCTAATCGTCATTGCGAGGAGATCGTAGAATCGACGAAGCAATCCAAGAAAACTTATACTAATCTAGATTGCTTCGTTGCTGCTAAAGCAGCTCCTCGCAATGACGCCAATTTACTTAGTTACGTCAGTAGTCCAATTTTTCCTGAAGTGATCTCAGTTACTGATATAGAAATGTTAATACGGAATCCTTATAGTTTCTATGCTAAGAAGATTTTGAATTTGAGAAGCAAGGATATGATAGGGCAGGAGCCTAAAATATCTGAATTTGGTAGTTTTGTTCATAAGGTCTTAGAACAATATTCTAAAAATTATGATAAGTTAGAAAATAACAAAGTTGGATTAATATTGGAGATTAGTAATAATATTTTACAGAATACTATTCTGCCAGCCTATACACAAAAAATTTGGCAAATAAAATTTATTCCTATTGCTGAGTCTTTTATTGAGTTTGATGAAAAACGCAGAAGTGATTCCCAATATATTTACTCAGAATGCAGAGGAGAAATTTCGTTAAATATTGGAGGGCAAGAATTAACAATAATTGGAGTTGCTGATAGAATTGAGGTAGATGAGCTTGGGGCAGCTGTCATTATCGATTATAAAACTGGTAGCTTACCGAGTAAAAAAGATGTAGAAGCCGGATTATCTCCGCAGCTAATCATTGAAGGCTTAATGTTACAGGAAGGTGGTTTTGCTATAAAAGTTCATAGCGTTAAACAGGTTACTTATGTAAAAATTGCTAGCTCGAAACCAATAATCCAAACTTTGGAAATAGACTTAACGAAAGAAGATTTAGATCGTCATAAACAGGGGATGATGCGATTACTAGAATATTATGTAACGAATAAAAACTTTCCATATGATATTGATTTACTAAAGTATGACGATTATGCACATTTGGCAAGGAGAGATTTATGAAGAAAATAGCCCGGCGTCATTGCGAGGAGCTACTTTAGTAGCGACGAAGCAATCTAATTAATGTGGATTGCCACGACCACTATGTGGTCTCGCAATGACGGGTTTTTAACTTTCAACAGTTGTGGCATAACACCCTAGGCTATTAAACCGATGTCTTACATCAATATTTGAGGTTATAATACTACTAATTGTCTATTTGTTCTTGAATTTATTAGTTTAAAGTGCTTATATAAAATTATTTTCAAAATTCACTATCCAAATCAGTGTATCATTATGTTAGAAGAAGATAGTTTTATTACTAATCTAGTAGAACAGGAATTTTCAGTTACTGAAATTTCTAGTAAGATCAAGGAGTTGCTAGAGAATAATTTTGGTTATATTAGAGTAAAGGGAGAAATCTCTGGTCTTAAAATAGCAACTTCTGGTCATGGTTACTTTAATCTTAAAGAAAATACAGCTATTCTAGCCTGTACTTGTTGGCGTCCTGTACTTACAAAAATTAAGTTTGTACCAATTGATGGTATGGAAGTGGTAGCTAGAGGTAAGCTCTCTGGGTATGCAGGAAATTCACGATATCAGCTATCGGTAGAAGTCCTCGAACCCGCAGGTCTTGGTGCTATCATGCAAATTCTCAAGGAGCGGCAAGAGAGATTAGCACAAGAAGGTATATTCAATAAACCAAAAAAGCCACTACCTTTTCTGCCTAATAAGATTGGGGTGGTTACATCAATGACTGGGGCGGTAATTAAGGACATTATACACCGTATTAATGACCGCTGTCCATCTCATATACTAATATGGCCAGTTACTGTTCAAGGCGAAAATGCTGCAAGTGAAATTGCTAGTGCTATTTCAGGATTTAATGAATTAGATAAAGATATAAAACCCGATGTTATAATTGTTGCAAGAGGAGGGGGGTCTATAGAAGATCTGTGGGCTTTCAATGAAGAGGTAGTAGTACGGAGCGTATTTAATTCAGCTATTCCTATTATTTCTGCAGTTGGACATGAAGTAGATAATACTTTAATCGATTTAGTAGCTGATAGGCGAGCTCCTACACCAACTGCCGCAGCTGAATTTGCTGTACCTGTGCTTTCTAATCTACATTATACAATCAGTTCGTATTATGATGCATTACGCAGTCGTATTAATCAGCTAGTTAAATACGAACAGCAAGCCGTTAACTCTAATACTGACATTTTTAGGAGTATAACTACTTATATAGACTATAATCAACAACTTCTTGATGAACTCAGTTTTAGATTAACAGATTCTTTGCCTAACTTACTCAGGTTTAAAGTGGCAAAACTTGACTCACTTAATATAGAAATATTAAATCCTCTAAAAATAGTTAATTATCAGTCGTTAGAATTAGTGCATCAATCTAATTATATGCTAAAATCTATTAGCACTAAGTTAAAAAATTATGAGCATCAATTAAATTTAAATAATTTGCTACTTACAAGTCTAGATTATAAAACTGTACTAAAACGTGGCTTTGCGGTAATTAAATCAGAAGATGGAGAATTTATAACATCAAAAGTTGTTGCAAGCAAAAAACAAGAATTTAATATTAAGTTCTTTGACGGTGATATTAATGTATGCTGCAAAAACTTGGAATAGACCTTAATTAGGAGAACTAATGCAAAATGCAAGTACTTAAAAGTATCATCCCGATTATTATTATTGTGCAGAACTTTTTTACTTTTGCTAATCCTGAGGGCAGTAGTAATCAACTATCTAATATTCAGGACAAATATTTTACTCAATGTACTGAAGAAGTGTCTGATAAAGATAATCTGCTTGTTGATTGGTATCCACTAGAACCCTACCAATTTAGTCATATAGCTAAAAATGGTCACTATTGTGTTACTGGCTTAGATATTGAATTAATCAATAGTATTAGTAGCAAAATTAGCATTGGCGTACAATATGCTGATTCTGTGTGGGAGCGAGCAATATCAAATATAGGGCAGGGTGAAAGTGATATGGTGGCAGGAGCTGCTTATACTGCTGAGCGAGCAGTCTTTGCCAATTTTTCTCTTCCATATCGATTTGAAGAAATTTCCTTATTTACTTTACGTTCAGCAAAAAAATATTTGAGTTTTAGTAACATAAATGAATTTTTAGCTCAGATACGTTTACTAAATTTCCGTCTTGGTATAACTAAAAAAGCTCTTTATGGTGATGTAAGAACGACTGACTACCTAAATCAAGTGAGTAATAACGATATTATCATTAAATATGGAAGTAACCTAGAGTTATTTAATGGGCTGCTACGTAATGAAATTGATGGGTTTCTTGCTGACAGAATTTCAGGGGTAGCTCTTTCATTAAACTATATTAAAAAAGATCAAATAGAGGAAATCCCTACTGGTATTAAAACCCCTGTACATTTAATGTTCAGTAAGAAAACTGTATCTCCTAACGTAGTCGCACGGTTTAACGATTCAATTGAAGAATTTGTCAATAGCGATGAATATAAAAAAATCGTTAAAAGCTATATATATCATATTTTATTGCCAAAATCTATTGATTCAGAATGGTGTTATATTATTGGAGTTATAGGGAGTATAGCATTCGCAATTTCTGCTATCACTATATCCTCTAAAACAAATGCCACGTTGTTTGGTACTTTTGTATTAGCAATGTTACCATCTCTATTAGGATGTATTTTACTCGATATTGTAATAGTACAACACCATGGTGATAATATAAATCTTGTTTTGACTCCATATTATACTTTCCGTGTTTTTATAACGGTACTTGTTGGCTTCTCTACCGTTAAACTCCTAGCTTATTATAATAAGCAGTTATATGAAGATAGTTTTATCCAAAAAATATGGAGTAATACTCTTGTTATTTGTGATTCTTTAGGGCAAGCATCCTTTATGATAATTGGTGTTGTAACCGTAATTGTACAAAGAATTGAACCGTTAGAGTTTTGGGGACCATGTTTTGCGTGTTTGACTTCTAGTGCTGGTATAATACTGCGGAATTTAATTTGTAAGCATGACAAGAATATGGAGTATATACCTAGAGAAGTTAATTTTGAAATATTCATATTATGGGGTGGGATCTTTAGTATATTATTAGATGCTTATGCTTATAATCCTAATTATAGTACAATAAAATACTCTATTATTACGGTAATTGCAGGTGCTTTTGTCAGTAGGTTTTTAGTTCACTACTATAATATTCCAAACTTAACTTTTCGTTCGGATAATGGGGGTATTACGAATTAATTCTTTTAGCTAAGGTAATGGTGATAGAATTGATGTCATTCCCGCGTAGGCATTGCCCGCGTGGATCACTAGTACATCATTTCCGCGTAGGGTGATGTCACCCCTGCGAAAGCAGGGGTCTAAAGGTGTTAAATAGTCTTCTATGCTATTTTCTTAGACCCCTGCCTACGCAGGGGTGACATTCGAAGGCGCAGGGACATTGCTTCTAGTTAAGCTAAGATTAACATATGGCTAAAACCTTCTCAACCCAATTCGGGATAAGAATTGGCAAATTCTTATCCCGAATTCGCGTTTCTCAGGTTAACTATAATAAAGGAGAATTAGATATGAGTAAAACAGATGATAAGGTATCAACTTTTACTAAAGCCGTTAAGCAAGTTTTTAAATCGGCTAATCATACTTTGAAAAAGCTACAAGAAAATATTTATAAAAAAGAACAAGCAATATTAGATATAAAGAACCTTAAAGATCAAGAAAAAATTGCCAAACAATCAGCAAAAATAGAAAGAAAGATAAAAAAAATAGAGGGATATAAAGAATTAGTTGAGCAAAGGCAAGCATATTTATTAGCAGAAATGACTAGCTATAAAGCAGAAATTACTAGGTATAAAGAGTTAATTGTATTAGCAGGGCAAAAACCTCAAGAAAAAAAGACAAAGGAACAACTGAAGTCATGGGAAGAAAAACTTAAAGCATGCAACAAAGAGATAGAGGATTATAACAAGTTAGTTAACTTACATGACAAACAACAAGTAGGAAAGGAGATAAAACAGGAACAAAAGCAACAAGAACAACAGCAAAAGCAAGAAAAAAAGGAGATAAAGCAACAGCAAAAGCGAGAACTTTCCTATCAAGAAGAAAAAGAAAAATTTTTTAAAATATGTAGCGATATTTTAAAAGATCAAACTCATTTAGAGAAAATATTATCTCCTTTAGCAGAGCCACGAACAAAAGAAAAAGGTATTGCTAAAGGTCAGGCATTTAAAGCTGCCATAGAGGGCATACAATTTGCAGTAAGTCATGCTAAAACAACTGTTGGTGTTATAACTTCAGGGGGGTTTTATGCTAAGGAAATAGAGAAATTACAGAAAATATTAAATGGTGAAGAAAAATATGATCCATCTAACTCTCCTTTCTTTATAAAATTATTGCAGGATTCTGATACAAAAACATTTCTTGCTCAAAATGTCGAAATAATTAATGGACTAGTGGAAAATCTTGCTCCAATTCTTGCCAAGATTGCATTAAAAGAGTTGGGGAAAATAGATGAGATACAAAAAGATTTTAATTCTAAAAAAGATGATATACAGAAATTACCGGAACTAGACAAAGAATTACAAAAGCTAAAATTGTTGACAACAAGAAAAGAATCTAAAATTAAAGAATTAGAAGAAAAAATTGATTCTTTAAAGTCTCTACAAGCCAAGTATGATAGGGCTATTTTATTACAAGAATTAAAGAAAGCTGGTTTTGATGAAAAATATATAAATAGTCAATTATTACCTATTGTCAAAAATACCGTTGTTGAGATACTTAAAAACCCTGAAAATATTATAGAAATTGTGCAGCTAACTGCCTATAGAGCTTTATCTGATGACCCTCAAGTAAAAAAAGATTTACTTGGTACAATATTAGATAAAATAGATCTTAGTGTACTCATAAAAAATGATATACTATCTAAATTCTTAATTAATGATGGAGAAAATATAGCAAAAGCATTGCAAATAATCATTGGATCAAATACAGAACTGCAGGGAACGCTTAGTAGCTTAGGAATGGGAAAAGAATTATTACCGGAAGTAGTACCTGTGCTTTCAGAACTTATTGGTAACATTTTAGCAAACCATGAAGGGGTTAGTAATATATATGAAGCTTTAAAGCCAGTTATATTGGATAATACTGATGATAAAGTGCGAGAGGCTAAAACTATTTCGGAAGTAAGTCACCTAGATAAACAAGGTGGAGCTAAAAAACTTGCTATTGTAAAACAGTTACCTAATATTTTGTTACAAGATGCAACCTTAACAACACTAAAGGAGAGATTGCCGGATGTTTTAGCAAAAAATAAAACAGAGATTGCCAATATTGCTGTTCAAGTTCTGCCAAAGTTGCTTGCAACACTAAAGAGTAATGCTGAATCTTTAGCTCAAAGCAATACTCAAAATTTAAAAAAGGAGGATATTTATAAAGTAGTAGTATCACCTATTGTTCCAATTCTAGCTAATGTGAGCCCTGAATTTTATGGGAAGGTAATTCCTCTAGCTATTGATGTGCTACAAAATACCATGAAAGCACTAAGTATAAAGCAAATAAAGGGACTCTATCAAGATATACAAACAATAAATCAGGAAACTGGTGATATTAAATTAAAAGATCAAGCTACAGAAAGACTAGTTAAACAATTTATAGGATTACTTGAAAATGCAGATATCCAGCAAAATATAAAGGAGGATTTGCCAAATTTACTTAGAGCAAATACAGGAACTATCAAGGCTATAGTTAATAATATTAGCAATAATAATCCCCAAATTGCAAGATATGGTGTGCCACAAGAATTGATAGATGCTACAGTACCATTAATTGTCGATATAGTGTCAGGAGGTCTTAGTGCAGTGCCAGAGCTAGTTAGAATTAATAGTAATTTAGCTAAGTACCAAAATGAAGCTAGTAATGAAGCTACGTTAGGAATTTTGTCTAATATAATTGATGATGTAGGTAGGATTGCTCAAAATATTACTCCTCTATTAACTAAGAGCATCCCTGCTTATTTACAACAAAATAAAGATACTATTTTAACAGTTACAAAAAATGTAACTGAGCAAAAAGAGATTAAAGCTAGCCTAGATCCTGCTGGAGTTAAACCTGAGCTAGTATTAAAGATGGCTGAGTTAGCTATTGATACTGTCCCACAAATATTACCAATAGCAGCTGATTTGGTTAATGCTACTTTAAAAGATAAAGAGGGGGTAACAACTATTATTACTAAAATTCAGGACCTAGTAAATAGTCCTGAACAAGAGAAAATTGCTCAAGCTATTACAGTAGCAGATTCTATTTTAGATTTTATAAATAAACCAAAAAATGTAGAGGTGAGGAAAATAATTGATAAAGATATTCCAAATTTTCTTGGCAAGAATGCTGAGCGATTTGGTTCTGTAGTTGATGAATTTCTCAATACAACAGTTGTGGGTAGGAATTTAAAAGTAAAAGGTCAGGAAATTATTGAATTAGCCAGCAAAAAGATACCAGATTTAACAAATATAGCCGAACAATTTAAGACTGGTAATTATAACATGGTTATGTTCGGGATATTCAAATTGTTATCTGACAAGAAATTAATAGGAATAGTATCAAAAACATTAGTTGAAGGGGCTAGATTCCTAATACAAAGAAGTTTTACCTCACTGAGAACCCGTAGACAAAAATGGAGTAAATCTTTAGACGAAATTCACTTTAGTTTTTCTAA
This sequence comes from Candidatus Tisiphia endosymbiont of Ditula angustiorana, assembly GCF_964026425.1. Lineage (NCBI taxonomy): Bacteria > Pseudomonadati > Pseudomonadota > Alphaproteobacteria > Rickettsiales > Rickettsiaceae > Candidatus Tisiphia > Candidatus Tisiphia endosymbiont of Ditula angustiorana. The sequence goes on along the minus strand of NZ_OZ032143.1, from coordinate 572,468 downwards.
TAAAGATTCTCAGCAGAGTTCTCAGCAAATAGATGAACGGAAACTTGATTTAGGCGAGTTACTTCAACAACAAGCTGATGCCACTGATATTGGTACAATCTCAAAAACTGTAGAATATTCTCTAATAAGTAGAGATTTCAGAGGTTTGGTTTTTGACAAAGAAAATCCGATACCTACTGAAAATGTTATAATTAATGGGTTTAATTTTGATAATGCGATATTTAAAGAACGGTCTTTTCAAAATAGCGAAATTAGCAATTGCTCTTTTAAAGGAGCTATTTTTAAAGATAAAATTAGTTTCGAAGGGGCAACTATTGATGCAAAATCTTTAAAAACTCTTTTGTCTGCAATTAATCAATATAATAAAAATCATGCAAATAATAAAATAACTTTAGATAATGTTAAAATTGTTGGCGATATAAGTGGGCTAACATTTAAAGATATTTCTATGAAAGGCACGGATTTGACTGAGGCACAATTTACTTCAGAAGGCTCTAAGAGCAAGGCAATTAGTAAAGCTACGTTTGATCAGGTTAGTTTTGACGAGAAGACGAAATTACCTGAATATAAAAAAGATGTTCAAAGTGAGGCTAGAAAAATAGGACAAGAAGCAACCAGTTATGTGGCAAAGAGTACTAAAAGCAAGAATAGTGAAATGGCCATTAATGATATAAAGGATAGTGTATCTAAACATGTTATGCCAAATGGATCATCTAACAGCGATATAAAACGTTTGCCATCTCCTAAGTCTAAACAAGCAACAATTACTGGAAGCGTAATATAATACTAAATTTAGTGATATACTGCAAAAACTTGAAGAATTGGTAAACCAATTTTCAAGTTTTTGGGTATTGAGTGAGTCTATAATAGAATTTGTGTGTGTGCCAAGAAACATAGTACCCTACATTTTTCTATAATCGTCATCGCGAGGCATCTTTAGATGCCGTGGCGATCTAGGTAAACAGCGAAGCTGTTTTTTCTAGTACGCTTCGCGTATCCTGGATTGCCGCGTCGTCGCTTTCAGCGACTCCTCGCTAATAGACGATCAGCAGCCATTTTAATAGTGGTTATATAAAAAATGTAGGGTACTATGGCCAAGAAAAGGTGCATTAATCTTATGGGTGAAAGTCCCGTTATATGTCAATTCGGGATAAGGGATAAGAAAGAATAGTGTAGATATAAGAGTTGCAAGGAGTTAATGCCTAGATACTTAATATTCTTATGCATTTGTTATTTGGCGAGGAAACAGGTAGTTATTTTATTGATGCAACGACAATCAAGGCTTGCCATAATAAAAGGCAATAGACCTCTTTCGAAACTGGTTGACGTAGTTCAAAATTATAAATGCCAGAGATCAAATTAAATCTAAGACCAAATCTTTTACGTCTATTTCGATATTTGTCAGCAATAATTTTGAACCGTTTTAGCATACCAATAACGTTTTCATTTAGAACTCTTTCTCCTGCTAACCTACGATTATTCTTTTTATCATTTTTAGTTAAAGGATTTTTCTTGCTTTTTTTCTTTGGTAATTCAGAATTATTGTGAATTTTTTGTATACCTTGATATCCTGTATCAGTAATCGCTTTAACCTTAGGATGGATAAGAATTTTGGATTCCTTAAATAATCTAAAGTCATGTTTTTTACCTCAGTACAGGACAAAAAGATTAACAAGGTGATAATCGGAGTAAAGATGGTATTATTGGCTTAATAAATTTTGTTATAACTTCCATCCATTTTTCCATCATTTCTGCAATATTCAAAAATATTCTCTGCAAGTAATCTAAGCCATACCTGAATAAGGATATAGACTTTCTACCATGTTTTTTAAGCTTTATAGGTTTGATAGAATTTTGCCATTGACCCACAACATAAGCAAAAGTAAATGCTATAGCAAGTAAACCAAGCAATTTACTAATTCTATCTAAATGTATTATATGGGTATTTTCAAAATTGAAGCCCCGCGTCTTAAGGCAAGCAAAAAAGTTTTCTATTTCCCATCTTTTTTTATATATATTTAGTGCTATATACTGCTCGTAAATGAAGAGTTGAAGGAAGAGAAGAAAGAAGCTAGAATATGATAATGGGAAATATTTTAACATCTGAACAAAGAACGGCACTGAAGTCACGTCATGGTAATGAACGAGATAGGAGAGTATGTGACCGAATTAAGGCAGTTTTGCTGTATGATAAAGGTTGGAGCTATGGAGAAATAGCAGAAGCATTGCTGTTAAGTGAAGAAGCTATAAGAAAGCATGTAAGAGATTATCAAAAATTTAATAAATTAGAGACAGCTAACGGTGGTAGTGCAAGTAAGCTAAGTGAGCTAGAAGAGAAAGAGTTAATAGAGCATTTAGAAATATGTAATTATGTTTATGCCAAAGATATCAGCAATTACATAGAAGAAAAATACGGTGTTAGCTATACAATAGCAGGAGTAACAAAACTATTAAGGAGATTAGGCTTTGTATATAAAAAGCCAAAGATCGTACCTGGCAAGCTTGATGTAGATAAGCAAGAACTATTTAAGCTAGAATATAGTTTGTTAAAAGGTAATCTCAAGGCTAAAGAAGCTATATATTTTATGGATAGCGTTCATCCTCAGTATCAAACAAAAGCCCGTTATGGTTGGATCAGAAAGAATCAAAATAAAACTTTACCAACATTTAGTGGCTGGAAAAGGAAGCATTTAATAGGAGTAATTAATTTATCTGATTTGCAATTAGTTAGCACAGATAATCCTAAAGTAAACGGTGATTATATAATCAATTTTCTACAAAAATTAGAAGCAGAAAATCCTAATAAAGAGAAGATATATTTGATTTGTGATAATGCTGGGTATCATAAGTCAAAGAAAGTAAAGGAGTATCTAGTAAATAGCAAAATAGAATTAGTATTTTTACCTCCCTATAGCCCTAATCTTAATCCGATTGAACGATTATGGAAATTTATGCATAGAATTGTAACAAATAATAAATTTTACCATAATTTTGCTCAATTCTCAGAAGCTATAGATAGATTTTTTGGTAATATTGATAAATACAAAGGTAATTTGCTTACTCTTATAACTGACCAATTTCAGACTATAACTTTTAATCATTTTGCCAACTCTTCAGGTTAATTGAGTATATTAGGGTTATCATTGGTAGCTATGATAACCCTAATATAGCACTAAATATATATAAAAAAAGATGGGAAATAGAAAACCTTTTTGCTTGCCTTAAGACGCGGGGCTTCAATTTTGAAAATACCCATATAATACATTTAGATAGAATTAGTAAATTGCTTGGTTTACTTGCTATAGCATTTACTTTTGCTTATGTTGTGGGTCAATGGCAAAATTCTATCAAACCTATAAAGCTTAAAAAACATGGTAGAAAGTCTATATCCTTATTCAGGTATGGCTTAGATTACTTGCAGAGAATATTTTTGAATATTGCAGAAATGATGGAAAAATGGATGGAAGTTATAACAAAATTTATTAAGCCAATAATACCATCTTTACTCCGATTATCACCTTGTTAATCTCTTTGTCCTGTACTGAGGTTTTTTACCGTTAGAAAAATCTGTACATATTACTTGGTGTGTTTTCTTGTCTACCACTATTTGAGTTTTTAGTGTATGCCTTTTCTTCTTTCCTGAATAATAGAATTTTTGTTTTTTTTGGGTCTTTCTATAGGACTCTCAGTAGCATCAATCAAGACTACTTCATAATTCATATCACTCTTCATTAGAGCTTTACGACCTGGAAGAGCAAAGTTTGGGTGTTTAACTAGGGTGTCTTCTACCCATTTAACAGCTTTATATGCTGAACTTTCACTAATCCCATAGTTCTGACCTATATGGAAATAAGTACGGTATTCTCTAAGGTATTCTAAGACCATCAGCAACTGTTCCTCCAAATTGAGCTTATTTTTACGCCCACCTTTTGATTTCTTAAGACCATCAGCTTGCCTCAAAATATCCACCATCTTTGAGAATGTTCCCTTCTTTACTCCTGTTAATCGACGAAATTTTTCATCCTCTAACTCTTTAATCTGATCGAATTTCATATTATTACTTCAAATCAGATATTTATAACACCATTCTACATCATTGTCTAGTTTCGAAAGAAGCCTAATGAAAAAGGACAATTTTTAGCATTAAAAATGACTAAAGGAAACGTTGATGATAGGATTCCAGTACCTGAGTTAACAGATGGTTTAACTGGAGTTATGTATGCAGATAAAGGATATATTAAGCAAAACTTATTCGTCAGTTTATATGAAAGAGGATTAAAAATGGTGCATGGGATTAAGAAAAATATGCCAAATAAATTAATGGGTTTAAAGGAGAAGATTATGCTCTCAGTACATGACATAAAGGTTAACATGATATAGTTGTTGGTCATCATCTAACTCTTTTTTTTAGCACCAGCACTATGTTGATGAGTCCTAACAATGGTTGAATCAATCATGGCATACTCGTTATCAGCATCTTCAGCCAGCATCTCAAAAACCTTTTTCCACACACCTGTCTTGCTCCACCTTGAATGACGTAGGTGAATCACTCGAAAATCTCCAAAACGTTTAGGTAGGTCTCTCCAAGGTATACCAGCCCTATATCTATACAAGACTGCTTCTACAAATAGGCGATTATCCTTGGCTGTTACACCAACAGACTCTTTCCTTCCAGGTTATCTTTAATCCGATCCCATTGATCGTCACGTAGAGCATATCGACGCATAGAGAAGATTTATCCTTAATTTTCTCTCTATTACACAACAAATAAACCCTCCTGTCAACTTAATTGATGACACGCCCTAGACTATCTAAAACAATTGCCGCAAATAGCCAAGAAAACTATTTAGACTTTTCTAGACTCCTGCTTTCGTGAGGGTAACATCAACCCTAACAGGAGAGGCTAACTTGTTACATCGAACTCAGTTTATGTAGATTATCTACACGGGTTTACTGGGTTTCCGAAATTTGTCCAAAACTATTATATTATCTGCTGAATTAGATTTACTTTTAGAATCGCTAGATACCTTAATTGTTTCTCTTTTCTTCTCGTTAGGTAATTCATTAGATTTGATTGTTTCTAGCTTAAACTTTAGGCTGTAACCATTATTAGGATCAACAAAGCTGATAAGCGAATCAAATGGTACATAGATAGTTTCTTTGATACCATCAAAACTAATTGTTACAGAAAAGCCATTGAGTCCTGCAGTTAAATCTTCAAATTGATGTTGTATTACTATAGTGATTTCTTTTGGATAACGTTTTTTTATCCTAGAAGATAAAACTACTGCAGGATTATCAGTTCTGTAAGAAATATACAAGAGTTGATTCATCTGCAACTTATCGGTACGAATTTTTGAAAGAATCTTTTTTACAAATTCCAACATACATTCGTTCAGAAATTGTTGATATGGGGTGTTCATAGTTATAAACTAAATAAAGAAAATAACACAAAACTAGATATAGCTAATCCGAAAATGTTTGATCCATAGTAATAACCTTGATGTCATTACCCGCTTTCGCGGGAATGACATATCTTCTAGTAACATTAACATATAACTAAAACCTTTTCAGGTTAGCTATAGGCTGAACAAAATTTAAATAGTCTTATTCAAGCCTTATTCACATGAGGTTTTGTATATCTCTAGTTATGCAAGATAAAATTCTAGCGGGGCTTTTTCTGTTGCCCGGTTAAGCCCCCAACCGCGTAGGATTAGGCAGCTAGTGCTGCAGTTCCTACGAAACGTTCATTATCATTTGCGTTTCTTTTTTTAACCCAACGACACAAGGTCCGGCGGAATTATACCGAGTAAAGATAATTTTTTTATTAAGCACGTCGATCCTATTTCGCCCCCATGAAAGCTTATGGATAGAACCTGTAGTATCCTTCTATCACAACTTAATTTGGTGGAAGCGTCGGGTACCGCCCCCGAGTCCGCAACCTCTATTCTAAATCACGTTTATTACTATAGCTACAAAAGCAGCAATTTTATGCTACAACAATTATAATAGGATGTAAAGGGCTAAATTTTAAAAAAGTCTATTGTATATACTTATAAGAAGTGCGATAATAATTAACATGAGTTCGATTCTAATCCCCTCGATGTCATTCTTAGCAACGGCGGGAATGACATTATACCCAGTATGGAAGGATAATTATTACATCGAACTCAGATTAATTAAAACAGTTATTTGATTTTTATGAAACTAATAAAGCTATTCTTTCTTGTTATATGTTGTTCCTTTTTGATGACTGGTTGTGATAATCAATCTAAGGAACAAAATTTAATAGTTGCAACTTCTGCAGATAACCCCCCTTACGAATTTATCCAAAATGGTCAAATAGTAGGATTTGATATTGATATTATTAATGCTATAGGAGAACAAATAGGGAAAAAAGTTATAATTAAAAATTTTGATTTTAATGGTTTACTTGCATCCTTGACTACTGAAAATGTTGATATAGTGATAGCTGGATTATCGGTAACCGAAGAGCGTAAAAAACATATTAGCTTTTCAGTTCCTTATATATCAACGAATGTGTCAATATTGTATAGATCAGCAGATAATTTAAAGAATACTGGAGATTTGGATAATAAAGCTGTGGGTGTACAACTTGGTACAACATGGGCGGTAATAGTTCAGGATTTAGCTAAGCGGTTTAATATTAGAATAAATTATTTATCAAATAATTTAATGCTAGTCGAAGAGTTAAAGTCAAAAGTTATAGATGCGGTGGTACTAGAGGCATCCCAATCTAAGAAATTTATTGAAAATAATCCTGATCTTGCTAGCTTCAGTTTAACAGAGTTTTCATCTGAACTAGCTATCGCTATGCCAAAAAATTCTAAACTTATTGAGAGTGTTAATAGAGCTATTGCTGAATTGACAGAAGATGGGACAATTAGCCGTATTACTAAAAAATGGCTTCAACAGTGAATTCCGAACGATTTAAACAAGCTCTTAGCACTTTGCCTACAGGTGTTACTATTATCACTACTTTATACAATAATAAGCTATTTGGTTTTACTGCAGATTCCTTTACCTCAGTTTCCTTGTTACCACCTTTGGTATCGTTTTGTCTTGATAAACAAGCTTTTAGTATGAGTGCTTTTACTAGTAGTGAGTATTTTGCTGTTAGTATTCTAGCTGAGAATCAAGAAGATATTTCTAGGCATTTTTCTAAGTTTAACACTGATAAATTTGCGGGTATTTCGTATAATTTAGGGTGTGCTACTAATTGTCCTTTGATTGAGGGGGCAGTTTGCCATATTGAATGCAACAAATTTAGTCAATATGAAGTAGGAGATCATGTTATATTGATTGGTGAGGTAATAAATACTATAGTGAACAGTAACTTAAACCCACTAGTACATTGTTTAAGACAATATAGAGGATTAAAATGACTGTTTGTATAGGTGTTTGTGGTGCAACTGGTAAAATGGGGCAGATGATAATTCAAAGAATGAATGGATTTAATGCTTGTACACTTTCTACAACATTTACTAGAAAAAATAGCATAGATGATCTTGCTGTGTTTTGTCAGAATTCTGATGTAATTATCGACTTTTCTAGCAGTGAAATATTAGAAAAATTACTTGATTATGCTATTAGCTACAACAATAAATTAGTTATTGGCACTACTGGTTTGACTCAATATCAGCTTGATCACTTAAACGTAGCTTCCAAAAGCTTGGCTATATTATATTCAGCTAATATGAGTTTAGGTGCGAACTTACTTACAGTACTGGCAGAAAAGGCGGCAAAAATTCTAGATAATACTTACGATATAGAGATTCTAGATTGTCACCATCATATGAAGAAAGACGCCCCTTCTGGTACAGCTATAATGTTGGGTAAGGCTGTAGCTAAGGCTAGAAATTTAGATTTTGATGAATATGCAGTATTTAATCGTAGTCAAAAAGGTCAAAGACAGCCTGATGAAATTGGTATTAGTTCTATTAGGGGAGGGCAGGTACATGGGGAGCATGAAGTGTTATTTTTAGGTAATAACCAAGTTCTTAGTATAAAACATCAAGCATTAAGTAAAGAATCCTTTGCTGATGGTGCAATTCAGGCTGCCGTTTGGTTATTTGATAAACCAGCCGGTCTTTATTCAATGCGTGATATGTTCTCGCTACTTCAAAAATGTTGACGATTTTTGCATAAAGTTTGCATAAAAATTTCCATGAAAATGTATAATAATATACATTGACATAAGACCTTATTATATAGTATAATCCTGTGTTATAAATTATGGGAAGGGAGATCACGATGTCTCGTAGATGTGAGCTTAGTGGAGTAGGTGTTTTATATGGTAATAAAGTATCACACTCACAAAGAAAAACTAGAAGACGATTTGAACCTAACCTAAGGGTGGTGAGGTTTGTAAGTGATCTGACGAAGCAAGAATATAAGCTTTCGGTAAATGCCAAATGTATGCGTTCTGTTGAGAAAGTAGGTGGTTTTGATGCATATATGCTTAAAATATCATGTGATGTACTCTCAGATAAAGCACAGGTAATTAAAAGAAAGATAGCTGAAAAAAAAGTTGGTGCTTCATTATGAAAACTGGAATACACCCAAAATATAAAAAATTCAAAATTATTATCAGTAAGGATGTTTTTGAAACAAATTCCGGTGGTCATGCAGAAGAGATTCTGATGGATGTTGATTATAGGAAACATCCAGCATGGACTAAAGAATCTGGAAATGTTGTTAACCAATCTAATAAAAATATCAGTGACTTTAATAAAAAGTTTGCTGGGCTTAGTTTTGGTAAAAAGATATAGCTAAGCTTTTTACTCAAGGTGGATGTCAACCTGAACGGGGTGGAGGATTTGTTAAAACTAAGTAGTTTAGATTCTGAAATAAATTTAGGATGACGTCATAGTAGGTGCGTATATTATAGGAGTGTCTACGAATTGAGGAATTTTTAGGAAAAATGCAGCTGAGTATACTCGAACGATCCTACGAATTGGATTTGAAAATGAGGGACAAGCGAACTAGGTGCATATTTCATGAGTATGCTAGTTCCTGATATTTTCAAAAAACAATTTTTCAAAGCAGGAGAGTATCCCACAAGCAGTGTACAAATGTACGTGAGGAACGGAAGCAAATTTTGACAACAAAATTACCAAAAAAAATCAATTCACAGGCACTTCCATTATCGTGGGGTGGAGCAGTTTGGTAGCTCGTCAGGCTCATAACCTGAAGGTCGTTGGTTCAAATCCAACCCCCGCAACCAATTATGGTACGAATTTTAGTCTATCTGAGTTTGTTCTTGCAGTGTCCCATATATGACGCTCATGTATCTGTACCACACTAGGATACACTTAGGCTCTGTGGAGTTTCTTAATAGAATCTAAAGTAGTTTCTAAAATCATACTTGCTGCGATTGAATCATCTTTTTGGTTACGTTCTCGTCTTTTGATTCCTAGCGATTTTAATAAACTATTGGCAGCAAGGGAAGTAAGTCTTTCATCTTGTAGATATATAGGAAGATTTATAGCTAAACTAAGCTTTTTGCTGAATTTTAATACAATCGCAGTTTGATCACTAGCTTGACCATTCATACTAATCGGCAGCCCTACGACAACACCACAGCTAGAATAGGTTGCGATCAAATCTAATATTGATTTGATCTTATTTTCTTCTGTTATCTCATATATAGTTTTTATAGGCATAGCGATGGTATGTTCTTGATTTGAGATAGCGATGCCTGTTTTTCGTGTCCCATAATCAACAGATATAATTGGTCTATTAACTTGTAAAAGTTGAAAAAACTCTTGCAGTGTTGATGTTATCATGATACCTAAGTTACAACCATACAAAAGTACGTTATTTATATGTTAAAACTAATCCAAAAACATTTAGATAGTAAACTAATCAAACTATCTTTGGTGTTCTCTTTTATTTATTTTCTACTTTTTAATTCAGCAGTTATTGTTTACAAGTTCAGCTACTACAAAGTCACTTTTTTTAAAGCAATATTGGAGTTGAGTAAGGACTCTATTTATATTTGCTTTACTTGCTTTATCATTTTTTTTGGTTTAACTATTCATCGACTTGTTTTTATAATAGGAGCAATATTTTTATTTATAACGGGAGCAATTGCCAGCTATTATCTATATCTTTTCAAAATTTCTCCTACAAAAGAGATGATGGGTAGCTTTTTCTCTACTGACTTCAATGAAGTATATGAGATAGCTAGTATTAGGCTAATTGTTTGGCTAGTTTTTAGCCTAGCTACTTGTATTTATACGATGAAGCATTTCTCTATTTTAGATAGTAAACTATTCGTTACAAAATTACTATCGGCAATTTGTCTTTTAATTACCATTAATAATATTATTATGCCGCAGTTTAATTTGCTAAAAGGTTATTTTCCTATCCAATATTTACATAATACATATTTATCTTTAAATAGCAAAAAAAGTGCAATGCGTGATGATATAAGTAAGAAGTTTTCTTTCATTGATCAATCGGATCAAAATATTACAGTGGTACTTGTAATAGGAGAATCAGCACGATTTGATCATTTTGGTATTAATGGTTATCACAGGGACACTACTCCATATTTAAGTTCTGTTGAAAATCTTTTTTCATTTAAAGCACAGTCTGCTTCCAATCACACACATCTTTCTGTCCCATCTCTTCTATCTCGCCATCCTGCGAGTAGCTTAGACAAAAGTACAGAAGAAACGAGTTTTTTATCAATTTTTACCATGCTTGGTTTTAACACTAATTGGATTGGCACTCAGAGTATAGTAGGATACTTAAGAAGTAAAAATCCAGTTACAATTTATGATGAAGTTAGGTTTGCTATAATACCCAGTGGTTCTATTTTATTAAAGAGGCTTGATCACGATGGAGAAATGTTACCTCATATTGAAAATAATATTGTAAATTCTACTACTAAAAATGTTTTAGTTATCCACACAGCTGGTAGTCATTGGAAATATTCTGCTAGATATCCTAAAGAATTTCAAAAATTTACTCCTAAGTGTAATTCCATTACTAAGGTAGATCAGAGCAGTTGTGATATTGAAGGGTTGATTAATGATTACGATAATACCATTTTATATACAGATTTTTTTTTGTATAATGTAATAGGTCTATTAAAAAATAGTAACGCTATCCTAATGTATGTTTCTGATCATGCAGAATCTTTGGGAGAACATGGTTATTACGGTCACGGTGGACCTATGATTCCAGAACAGACCACAGTGCCTTTTCTAGTTTGGGTATCGAATGAATTTAAAAAAAAACATCCTGATTTGGTAAGTTCTATAGCCAATCATTTAGGCACTGAAATTAGTCATGACTATGTATTTCATTCGATCCTTAATTGTGTTGGCATTCATTCTGCTGTGATTGACAAAAATTTAAGCCTATGTAGTAAGCAGCGGTCAAATGGCTAAAATTTATCTAATTGCTGGTGAAATTTCAGGAGATTTTATAGGGAGTCATTTGATACAAAGCCTAAAAGATATCTATAAGCTGGAGGAGATGCAATTAGAGTTCGTTGGTGTAGGGGGGAGCAAGATGGAAGAAGCGGGGTTAGAGCATAGCCTTTTCCCGATTAGTCAAATAAACCTTATGGGTTTCGTCGAAATTATACCACATATTTTTAAGATCACTAAGCTAATCAAGCGTACTATTGCTGATATAATTCAGCATGCCCCAGATTTGTTAATTACCATAGACTCGCCAGGCTTTACTTATAGAGTGGCAAAGAAGATTCGAGCAGTCCGACCCAATTTAAAGATTATGCACATTGTCGCACCCTCCGTTTGGGCATACAAACCTTCTCGGGCTATGAAATACGCTAAAATTTATGATTATTTGTTGGCTTTACTGCCATTCGAGCCACCATACTTTCAGAAGGTAGGTCTAGATTGTCGGTATATTGGTCATCCAATATTAGAGCAGTATTTTTATGATGATAAAGATAAAGAGCTATTAAAGCGAGAATTACAAATACCTGTTCACTCAGAAGTGTTATGTGTCACTTGTGGTAGCCGCAAAGGTGAAATAACAAAACATGCTCCGGTATTCACGGCGGCGATCAATCTACTAGCAAAACAATTCCCTAATCTTGAAGTGATATTTGTCACGGCTGAGCCTAGTCATAAATCTTTAATTGAACCATTTTTATCAGATGCAGTATTTAACTACCATTTCTCAAGTGCTAGACTTAAGATTTTTGCTGTAGCTACCGTTGCTTTAGCAAAATCTGGCACTAATACCTTAGAAATTGCCGCTTGTAATACTCCGATGATTGTTGCTTATAAATTAAATATATTAAGCTTTTTTTTAATAAAGTTACTAATAAAAATACCTTATATTTCTTTGATTAATATTATTGCTAATAAAGAGATATTACCAGAATTTATCCAGTTTAACTGTACTAAATCAAATATAGCAGATAAGCTTACATCACTATTAGATGACAAGGAAAAAGCAGCACAGCAAGTGAAAGAAAGCAGGAAGATTTTAATAGAATTAGGTTTTAAAGGCCCTAGCTCTCCTTCAAGCGTAGCAGCATATATTATAAAGTCAGAATGTTTAAATTGATATATATAATAAATATCAAGTTTGTGCAAAAGGTGAAAGCCGCTATTATAGAACCTTTTGCACTCATTATTAAATAATTCCCTACTTCAAGAATTGTTTTCACAACTCTTGAAGTAGGAGAAGTATATAGGCGTTGTTCCATCGCTCCTGCTACCCAATCCTCCTGAATTGACTGTTATAGTGAAACCTATTGAATTAGGTGATACAAATTTTGTGTCATACCTGCGAAAGCAGGTATCTAGATTCCCGCCTTCGCGGGAATGACAATTTACAATTGTTATGTTCTTTGTCACCTAATCCTATGGGCTTAACTATAATGTAACACCCCTCTTGTAAGAGCTCGAGAACAAAAATAACGATGAAGTTGACCATTAGATACAAGAATCAGTTATGTTAGAAAAAAGTTATTATTTTTTGCACTTGAAAAAGATCACCTTAGCTGATATAAAACAAGCATCTTTGTATATATACTCTTCTGCTTTGAAGAATTGGCTTTTGCAAATACTTGCGGGAATTTCGCATGCTCACGTACTAGATGTACGCTCCGTTCGTTCATCCCTTGTTTTCCGTTCCAATTCTCTAAATCATTTGAGTATACGCACCCTTAGCTCAGCTGGATAGAGCAACGGATTTCTAATCCGTAGGTCAGAGGTTCGAATCCTCTAGGGTGCACCATTCTCCGATTTCAGTCATTTTACGAATGCGTCAAATGGTGGACGTAGCATAAAGTCTAGCTTTCCGTCTTTTAATTTTAGGTTCGTAAATACTAAATTTATCAATTTACGTTTTCCCTCCGTAGTCGAACCTTTGAAGGTTTCTAACGCTCCGGAAGCCAGTTCTACTAGGTTAACCAAGCATTCTGAAAATTTATCATCAGCATAATCATGGTTTTCTATTTCTCTCACGATATCTTCACGTTTTTGTATTAATTTCTGACGTTTTTCTTCATGATATTCCTTGCTAATATCACCGTCTAAAAATAAATCAGTTAACCTATCCATACGATTTTTAATCTTAGTATGCTCAGTATGTAGCTCTCCTATACGCATTTTATGAAAACCTTGCTCTATTTTTGCTGAGCTTTTAATATAACCAATTACTTCAGATCGCAATTCAGGTTCTAAATGGAGTGTTGCTAATACTTTTTCTACTCCTTGTAGTATTATTTCTTCTTTCACGTATATCCTCCTATCAGGTTCATTTGAGTCCCAAGTTCTTAAATATATCCATTCTTCAGTTTGACCATTAACATAGGTCTTCTTTTTGGTTTCAGCAGTAACAACTCGACCAGTGGTAGCACATTTTATTAACCCCCTAAATATATACTCTTTCTCTCCATATTTAAACGGTTTTTTATTCCAGTTAAGACGTATCTTTTAGTGATCAGTTCACAAAGGATTTAATACAGGGTGCAACAACGGCAGCAACTAGTAATATGCATAAACTTTTAAAAAACCTAGGGTGTGTCATCAATTAAGTTGACAGGAGGGTTTATTTGTTGTGTAATAGAGAAAAAATTAAGAATAAATTTTCTCTATGCGTCGATATGCTCTACGTGACGATCAAGAGTAGAGAGTGTGGTTTAAAAATTTCCTTCCAACCAGCATATATATTACCGTTCCAACTATTTCATAATTTCATTCAAAAATTTCCATACTGTTTCTATAGTGTTTTTTTGGCAAAATTCTCCAAATTTGACCTACAAAATAGTCTATTTTTAACCGTTTTTCACGGGGAGAAAATATGACAGAATCGTTAATTTTTTCCGACAACTTAATTGAAAATCCTGATACTATTTTCTATAATATAGTCGGTAATTTTGTCCCACCTGAGTGGCGAGATCTTACCAATAATTGTGGTAAGCAATTAAGTAAAACTTCTCTTCAACTTCTATCTTTGATAGTTTCTTGCACGAAAAATGATAACCACAACAATACACAAGAAGTACAAGAAATCATTTTTTCGAGAAAGAGCTAAGAGTTTGCCAAAGACGGGTTAAACAATGTCTAATAGAATTACAAACAAGTGGGTTCATTTATCACACTTTGATTACTACGGTCAAACATAACCTAAAATGCCGTAATATTTTATGTATCAAACTCCTTAAGAAATTTATAAATTTTCGTAAAGCTAATGATACTTCTTATCACTTTAATCGTACAAATATTCAATCTAGCCATCAAAAAATTTCAGCTCAACCTGAAAAAAATTACGACCCAACTGTAAAAAATTTTCAAAAAAACGCATCTATAGATATATCTATAATATCTAGATATGGAAAAAATCAAGAAAATTGTGGACAAGTCTGTGGACAAACTGTGTCAGAGCCTGAACCAACTGAGGAACAAAACGTTAATTTATCGCTTGAGGTAACAACGAAAAGAGGTGAAAAAACTTTGTCAGAAATTGAGTCAACTACGGAGCAAAACTTTGATTCATCGCCGGAGATAACGATAAGTTCAGGTGAACAAAATCTGTCAGAAATTGAGTCAACTGAGGAGCAAAGCGTTAATTTACCACTTGAGGTAACGGTAAGCTCAGCAAGTGAAGCATCACCCTGCAATTCCACAGACTACAATTCCTCTGAGGTAACTCCAACTGATGACGAGTCAGACTGCGATTCAGATTCTGATTCAACAGATGGCTATTCAGGAGGTAGCGGGTCTGAGCAAGAAGCTAGTGGGAAATTGCCTAGGTGGCTCAGTGATATTGCCAAACAGGCTAAAGGCTGGTATTCACATAGAAAGCTAGAGATGTTTTACCCATTGACCGAAGAAGATGCTGCTTGGTTAAGAAAGACAACAGGTCGTAATTACGAATTGAGTTTTGTCAATAAGCTGTTGATTAAACATAGCGTGGACTCTCCTAATCGTCTCTTTCCCTGCAAGCAAGCAGTACTGAATTACATGAAGAAAACTTTGATTCATGAAAGGCGTCCACCAGCTAAGGTAAATAACCCAAATTTTAACTTCGATCTGAACAATGCTACTAAGACAAGAAAGGCTTATTTGCAAAAGATAAAAGATAGTAAGGGCGTTAAACCATTGAATCAGTTGCAACGCAAGATTGTTGAAGCTTTTGAGGAGCATCAGCCTAGTACTGCTTATCAATTGCTGAAGAGGTGCAGTTTTTTTGGAGTATATGACGATGAATACAAGATTGATCTAGCGGATATCTCTTTGTCAGAAACTGACAAATGCACATTGCTCAAGACAGTGCAAGAGGTATATGGCAAAGAGGTTCAGCAATTGCGTATTACCAACAAAAGAGAGGTATCGGATTATCATTTAGAGCTAAGTGGACTAAATCCAGAGTCAGTATGGTATAAAGTAAGGAAATATTTATTAAAATTATACGGTGAGAACTTGGACAAAAGCTTGGTTTAGCAAGTTAGAAGCAGTTGAAGAAGATACGACTTGCAATAAACTTATTCTCAAACCAGCTACTGCCTTTATTGGAGATTGGATTAAGAGTAATTACAGGAGAGCTTTGGAAGATGCGTGCCGTAGCCAAAATTATACTTTTGAGTTAATGAAAGTTGATAGAATGGCTGGACTGTAAGCTATGGCAAATAGCAAATAGAAGAAAAGACTAATTGTATTAAGCGAGAAAAAATGATTACAAAGAAGTTAATAATAATCAAGAATTATTTAATTAGGGTTGAAAACACTATAAAAACACTACAGAAGGTTATTTGAACTTAGAGAAGATGAGAGTAATGCACCTTGTGGATACATCACTATCTTCCTACGAAGAAGATGGGGTTACACTAAATTCACCATCTATAGCTATTTTGCCAAGATTTTTAGCAAATTTTGTCACTTTTTTACATTTTTTGGCAAAAATTGTTCGCGAAATCACCCGGGGGTGGTAGCTATGCTAAATGGGGTATAGGGGGCGTCACGCGAAAAATTTTTTTGAGGTAATTAATCACTTGTTATTAAAAATTTTCACTTTTTTAGTTTTTGTTTTTCAAGTGGTAAAAAACCTAAAAATCAGCTATAATAAAGGGAATTATAAGGAATTTTTAAAGAGATGTACATGATCAAAAATTATGGTTTGTTTGAAAAATATTTAGCAAAGATATCATCTAGTACCATTAGTAAGTTTGGCTCAATAGATGATATCTCTAATTTCCTATTATATCTTTGTGAACATGGTAACATCGTTATTGCAGCTAAGAAGGCTGGTTGTATTTCACCACTTAGGTTGCACCGGATCATTAATAGCGATAAATATTTAGCCAAATGCGTCAATTTAGCTTTAGCCATTGCGGTAGATAGAGCAGAAGGGGTGTTATATGACAGGGCAATTAACGGTTATGAGGAAGTGACCTATAACCAAGATAATCAGGCAATAGCTACTAAGAAAAAATATTGTTCTAAGTCATTGTTGGAATATCTTAAAGCTAATTCGCCGAAATATCAAACAAGGAAGCATGATGCTAGTTACCATAGGAAAAATAGTGATGAAGCTGAACAAGCAGCAAAAGCCCGAGAAATAGCAAAGATGATAGATGTAACTAATTTTGAAATAGAATCGTATGAAGCAGAATATGCAATTGCCAAAGGACAGTAAGACCAAAGTGATGAAAACTATTAGTAAAGCTAAAGCCAGCAAAGAGGTTACTAGCTCTGCTTCTAAAAGTCTTAAATTTCCGGTAGATTGGTCACCCTATCCATTTCAGTTGCCTTTGTGGAGGTATTTGTATAGCGGTGGTAAGAAAGCTATAGCCATTTGGCATAGAAGAGCTGGTAAGGATATTATGGGTATTAACTGGATCACTGCTAGTGCTATTCGAGAAGTAGGCATATATTGGTATGTCTATCCTACCTATAATCAAGCTAAAATGAGCATATGGGATGGTATGACATTATCGGGGCGTCCTTATATGTCGTTTATCCCTAAAGGCATTATTGCTCGTAGTCAGCAATATAAGCAACGGATATTATTTAAAAATGGTTCAGTGATTCAGTTTGTTGGTAGCGATCGTTATGCTACTATCAGGGGTAGTGGTATTAAGGGAGCAGTTATCTCAGAGTATTCTTATCATGATCCACGAGCTATGAGTTGCGTTATAGAGCCGATGGTAATTCGTAATAATGGCTGGTTGCTTTATTTGTATACCCCTTCTGATAATCCAAAGCTTGTACATGGTGAAGAATTATACCGAAAATATCAAGATAGTCCGGAAGTATTTTGCCAAATAAAAACTATTGAAGATACTACTGATCATGAGGGGCAGCCATTAGTTGATAAAAACAAGTTGACTTCGGTCGACATGAGTAACGAAGAGATTCAAAGAGAGTTTTTTTGTGACTTTGCTGCCTATCGTTACAAGAGAGCTGATCAAGGTGGTACTTTTGTTGAACAGTTACGACTAGCTGAAAGTCAGGGGCGTATTGGCTATGTGCCGTATGATTCAGCCTATCAGGTTCATACTTACTGGGATATAGGGATTGTTGATTATACGGTTATTTGGTTTGTTCAAGAAAAAATCGATATTATTGACTTTTATATGAACAGGGGTAAGGATTTAGAGTTTTACTTGACGCATTTAAGAACTAGACCTTATCAATATGGACGCAATGTATTGCCCCATGATATGAGTCGAAGACAAATGCCAACTTTGGATACAAGATTACAACAAGCCAATGAGATAGCCGAAAAAGTAGGCTTTCCACCTTTTGCTATTGGCAGGAAATATTTGCGAGAAGAGATGATAACTAAAGCAAGAAATCTGCTAGGAACGTGCCGAATAGATGCCGAGAAATGTCAGCGTGGTATTAACGGACTTTTCGAGTTTGATGCTACAAAAAGAGGAGTGCATTCTAATTCATCTAGAGCAACTGATATAACCGAGAGCTTTTGTTATTTAGCGATGGATGTAAAAACTGGTAATGAGCAACAGCAATCCCAATATAATATATTACAGTATCGTAAAGTAATGAATGATTACAATGCGTTAGAGAATTGAGGATAAAAAAATAATATGTCATTTTGGACAAATCCGTGGAAAGCTATTAAAGGCTTTGTCAACAACTATATTCCTGGTGGCAGGTATATAACTGGAGCTGATACAGCAAGACAAAAACAACTCTATAATGAGTCACAAGATCGTTATGGTAATTATGCAAGCGAAGCACAAGCGACTATCAATAATTTGTCGCAGCAGTTGCAACAAGCTCAGCAGGTCTTACGTTCTTTAGAAGAGCAACAGTATCAAGCTAGCTCGAGAAGCTATGATATGCAACACCAACTAGATTATCATACTCTACAATATGATAGTGGCTTAAGAAACATAGAATCACAAAGAGCTAGTTTGACCGAATCAGCCAATCAACTGAAACAAGCTTTTGAAGCGTTTAAACAAAAAGCTCCTGCTCTTGATACGAAAATAAGTGAGGTAGAGCAATTACCGGGTCAGTTCCAAAACCTGTATGATCAAGTAGCCCAGCGAAGAGAAAGCTTGAAAGGTTTAACCGAAGAGGAAGCCGGTAGCCATATTGCTCAATATCAGCAAGACGTTGAATTGTTAAAAAAACAACGTAGTGAAACAGAAAACAAAATACGCCATTCAATGGATAGCATCACCAAAGAGCATCAACAGCTAACAAGGGAAAAAGCTAATCTTGAATATCAGCTTACTAACTACCAATCACAACAAAATCGATTGTTGCAGGATACTAGTAACTTCGATAATGCTAGACAACAATTACTCTTTTGTGTCATACCTGCGAAAGCAGGTATCTAGATTCCCGCCTTCGCGGGAATGACAATTTACAATTGTTATGTTCTTTGTCACCTAATCCTATGGGCTTAACTATATCATTTCTTTGCCCAGCAGTTAGTATAAACTTTAATGGATTACCAAGACCATCAACAAGGGCATGAATTTTAGTACTAAAACCACCTCTGCTTCTACCTAAAGCCGCTTCTTCTTGATTACCTTTGATATATCCAGATGAGCAAGCATGTGCTCTCACAATAGTTGCATCAATCATAATTGATTCCATATCTGCATCTACTTTAACATAATCCATTAAATCCTCCCATATACCTTTGTCAACCCATCTCTTAAATCTGCGATAAATACTGTACCAACAACCATAATCATCAGGTAGAAGACGCCATTGGCAACCTGTTCTAACAATAAACCATATTGCTTCAATAAAATGTCTCATTTTTTCTTCATTAGGCTTCTTTCGAAACTAGACAATGATGTAGAATGGTGTTATAAATATCTGATTTGAAGTAATAATATGAAATTCGATCAGATTAAAGAGTTAGAGGATGAAAAATTTCGTCGATTAACAGGAGTAAAGAAGGGAACATTCTCAAAGATGGTGGATATTTTGAGGCAAGCTGATGGTCTTAAGAAATCAAAAGGTGGGCGTAAAAATAAGCTCAATTTGGAGGAACAGTTGCTGATGGTCTTAGAATACCTTAGAGAATACCGTACTTATTTCCATATAGGTCAGAACTATGGGATTAGTGAAAGTTCAGCATATAAAGCTGTTAA
The DNA here is from genome assembly GCF_964026425.1 of Candidatus Tisiphia endosymbiont of Ditula angustiorana. Taxonomy (NCBI): domain Bacteria; kingdom Pseudomonadati; phylum Pseudomonadota; class Alphaproteobacteria; order Rickettsiales; family Rickettsiaceae; genus Candidatus Tisiphia; species Candidatus Tisiphia endosymbiont of Ditula angustiorana. The sequence goes on along the minus strand of NZ_OZ032143.1, from coordinate 552,367 downwards.
ATGGGTAGAAGACACCCTAGTTAAACACCCAAACTTTGCTCTTCCAGGTCGTAAAGCTCTAATGAAGAGTGATATGAATTATGAAGTAGTCTTGATTGATGCTACTGAGAGTCCTATAGAAAGACCCAAAAAAAACAAAAATTCTATTATTCAGGAAAGAAGAAAAGGCATACACTAAAAACTCAAATAGTGGTAGACAAGAAAACACACCAAGTAATATGTACAGATTTTTCTAACGGTAAAAAACATGACTTTAGATTATTTAAGGAATCCAAAATTCTTATCCATCCTAAGGTTAAAGCGATTACTGATACAGGATATCAAGGTATACTGCTCGTAAATGAAGAGTTGGTAGACGAAGATCAAAATCAACAAGTGCTAGGAGTGTCCAAGCCGAGGAGCACAGCGTACATTAGTACGTGAGCACCGCAGGTCTTGGACAACAACAACGCAATTGTTGATTTTCATCGAGTATATACAAAAAATTCACAATAATTCTGAATTACCAAAGAAAAAAAGCAAGAAAAATCCTTTAACTAAAAATGATAAAAAGAATAATCGTAGGTTAGCAGGAGAAAGAGTTCTAAATGAAAACGTTATTGGTATGCTAAAACGGTTCAAAATTATTGCTGACAAATATCGAAATAGACGTAAAAGATTTGGTCTTAGATTTAATTTGATCTCTGGCATTTATAATTTTGAACTACGTCAACCAGTTTCGAAAGAGGTCTATTCTTGTTGTGTATACCATTTTTTTTCTTAAAAAATGATAAAATTACTTCCCATGCTTGTTCTTCTATGTAATACTTCATATTGGTAGTTCCTTTTTTTGATAACTAGAAACTACCATTTCTTCTTACTATGGCAACTTTTTATTCCTCTTTCCTAACTATAATTTTTGTCAACAGAACCTAGTAGAAGAATTATTATCAAAAGCAAACCCATCAGAGTTATTTGGTCGAGATGGTTTATTTCAACAACTAAAGAAACAAATAGTTGAGAAAATATTAGCAAGTGAGTTAGATCATGAATTGGGCTACTCAAAACATAGTAAAGTAGAAAAAGTAGATAATAATCGTCGTAATGGTAGCTATGAGAAGACAGTAATTGATGATGATGGTCGTAAGTTGACATTAGAAGTACCAAGAGACCGGGAAGGTGAGTATAATCCACAATTAATACCAAAAGGGCTGAGGAGATTTAATGGATTTGATGAGAAGGTAATTTCACTTTATGGTAGAGGTATGACAGTCAGTGAGATTCGTGGTCACTTAGAAGAAATATATCAAACTGAAGTATCTAGTGATTTAATATCAACCATAACAGATGGAGTACTAGAGGAGGTAACTAGGTGGCAAAATCGCTGTTTAGATAGGATATACCCAATATTGTATTTGGATTGCATATATGTTAAATCTAGGGACAATCATATAGTAATAAATAAAGCTGTATATTTGGCAATTGCGGTTAATATAGAAGGCAAGAAGGAGTTATTGGGCATTTGGATAGGAAAAAATGAAGGCTCTAAATTTTGGATGCAAGTAGTAACTGAATTAAAGAATCGAGGTGTAGAACAAATTTATGTTGCTTGCGTTGATGGTTTAAAAGGCTTTCCTGAGGCTATCAGTAGCATATTTCCTGCTACTATAGTACAACTATGTATAGTGCATATGGTACGCAATTCAGTAAAGTACGTGTCATATAAGGATTTAAAAGAGGTAACATCAGATTTAAAACAAATTTACACGGCAAATAACGAAGAAATGGCTCGTTTAAAACTGCAACAATTTAGTGTAAAATGGGATAAAAAATATCCAGTAATTTCTGATATTTGGCAGCGTAGTTGGTCAGGAATAATACCATTTTTTGCCTTTCCTGAGGAGATTAGAAAGGTGATTTATACCACGAATACTATAGAGTCTATAAATCGTCAAATTAGGAAAATTATTAAAAATAAAGGTGTATTTCCAGATGATAAATCAATTCAAAAGATAATATTTTTAGCCTTACAAAATGCGGCTAAAAAATGGACTATGCCTATAAAAGATTGGTCATTAGCTTTAAATCAATTTGAAATACTTTGTGGAGATTTTAAATATGATTTATTGGAAAATAAAAAATGAACTTACACAAAAAAAATTATTGACTCCATTAATAAATACCGCCATGTGTACATATATCATCAAATCAAAATATTCAAGGAAAGTTCCTATTGACAGTAACCCTATAGTTTCTTTTTGTTCTTTGTTTAAACTTCTTTGTTCTTGAGGATACCCTATCATTTTCCTTACCATCAATAGCTTGGGCATTAATGATAGCAAGAAAAAATAATATTAAAAGTGAAAATAAATTTTTAGTTAACAATAACCTCAACTATTGATGTAAGACATCGGTTTACCTATTGTGTCATCCTTGACCCTTTGGATGTCACCCCTGCGTAGGCAGGAATCTAGAAAAATAGACTGAGAGGGTTTGTTAGACTTTTTTAGACCCCGCACCGAAGCAGGGGTTGTAAGATAAAACTATGATATAATGAAAAAAGTAAGTGGTGCTCGTCAGGGGTGAGTTTATACAAACATTGTCATCAAGAGACCACTTACTTAATAAGCTCGAACGTTTAAATAGTTCATTGGGCTGAAACGCCCGCTTACAATCGTAAATATGTCGAGGATTTTATGACCCCAACGGATAAATTATATAACAATTTTATTGGTATTGATATAGCAAAATCAACTTTTGCAGTAGCAATATCTAATAATAATAAAATTATGACTTTTTCTAATAACACTATTGGATTTAAGGAATTTTTTAAGCAATATAAAAGTTTTTTGACTGACTCCCTAATAGTATTAGAGACTACAGGTGGATATGAAACTGAATTAGTAAATTTTTTATTAAGCAAAAAATGTGCTGTTCATAGAGCACATGCCCAAAAAGTAAAGTACTTTATAAGATCACTTGGTACTCGTGCTAAAACTGATTCTGTAGATGCTCAAGCTTTAGTAAAATATGGACAAGAAAGGCATAAGGAATTATCTTTACAACAAAAACCTGATCAAAAGATGAGCAAGCTAAAAATATTTTTATCTCGTCGTGATGATTTAGTAAAATTGCAGACTCAAGAGAAAAATAGGATGGCAGGACCTAATAATGATATGATAAAAGATAGTATAGAAGATTTATTGTTATGTTTATCCAAAGCTATAAAGAAATTAGAAGAAGAGATAGCCGAGTTAACAACCGATGAAAAGACTGTAGAACAGCTTGAGGTATTGGAGACAGTAACCGGTATTGGTAAGGTTGTTAGTAAAGTTTTATTAGCATTTTTACCAGAGATTGGTAAGGTTGATCGGAGGCAAATAGCTAGTTTAGTCGGAGTAGCCCCACATCCTAAGGATAGTGGACAATATAAAGGGTATCGTTCAGTTAGTGGTGGTAGACAAAATGTACGAACCAAATTATTTACTGCAGCAATGGCAGCAGCTAAATCAAAGAGCAAGTTAGGTGAATATTATAGAGAGCTAATTGCTAGAGGTAAAAAGCCTATAGTTGCCATTACTGCTTTAATGCGTAAAATTATTGTCATTGCTAATGCAAGGGTTAGAGATTATTATTTAAAATCGGCAAAGACTTGATAAAAATTTAAACCTATATTTATTTAAATTTTTATCAAGTCGTGGTTTACTGTGAATGTTAAGCTAGAGATTTTTTGTTATTTCTCTAAACCAATTTGGTTTTTTATTTTAAACTTTTTTTTAATTTTTTAAAAATCATAGTTGATGACATAAAGGGAAGTAGGGGTGACATCCCAAGGTGCTGGGATGACATCGAGACTGCTTAAGTTGAATCCATATAAAAAAATAATAACCCTATAAATGAAGGATCTAATGCAAGAGAGATGTCAGACTAAGAAATGTCAGGCTAATATTATTATAAAAATTATTTTAGCAGTAGGTTTATTGATAACTATTACGTCATTGTATCTTTGGTTATCTGTTGATATACCGCAAAAACCCCTTGTTGGAAAGGGGGGAGGGGATAATATTGACGTGCAAATTGGTGGAAATTTTGAGTTAACTGATCAAGACGGTAAGACTTTCAATAGTGATAGTTTGAAAGGAAAATTAAGTTTAATTTATTTTGGTTTTACTTATTGCCCTGATATTTGTCCTACTTCTTTACAAAAATTAACAGAGGTCATTAATGCTCTTGATCAATATAAAATTAATGTTGAATTTGTTTTTATTACTGTAGATCCTCAGCGTGATACTCCTACAGTGCTTAAAGAATATTTAAAGCATTTTAATCCTAAATTTATTGGTTTAACGGGTAATGAACAACAAATTAAAGAGGTTGCTGATAAGTTTAAAGTATATTATGCTAGAGCAAATGATGGTGAAAATTATATGATTGATCATTCTTCTTTTAGTTATTTAATGGATCAACAAGGGAAATATATAAAGCATTTTTACTTAAATAGTTCAGCTCAAGAGATTATAGATTTTGTTAGAGTGAAGCAGCAAAATCAAAAAAGATATTAAGATGTTTAATTATCTACTAGCCTCATACCTGTTTGCTCTTGCTGCTCTTGCCTTATTGTTAATAACAAGTTGGCTAGATTATAATAAAATTAAAGTTAGATCAAGTAATGCAAAAAAAGGTAAAAAATAGATTAAAGTTTATATTATTTTACCTTTTATGCAGTGCTGGGGGAATATATATGATATTATACAATCTTGAAGATAGTATAGTATTTTTTTACCCTCCGTCAAAAATTAACGAGTCAAAACTTGGCAAAGAATTGAGGGTAGGGGGCTTAGTTAAAGTAGGTTCAATCAGAAAAGTGACTGCTGATAAAGTGCATTTTGTCATTACAGATAACATTAAAGACCTAGAAATATCTTACCAAGGGGTTTTACCCGCCTTATTTCGTGAGAATCAAGGGATAGTAGCTGTAGGTAAGTTATCAGGTAATATATTCATAGCTCGTGAGTTATTAACTAAGCATGATGAGAATTATTCTCCTTAGGCATTAGGGTAATTTAGAAAGTCACACTTTAAAGTTGAAAAACCGAAATAATTTTAGGTGGATATGTGCTTACAAACGTCATTGCGAGGAGGTTGCTTGCTGCAACCGACGAAGCAATCCAGCAAAAATACGGTAATTTAATTTTTTTTGTTTTCTAGATTGCTTCGGCGGCACTTCGTGCCTTCTCGCAATGACATTTGATGTTCTTAATAATTACTTATTTCAACTCTAGAGTGTGACTTTTAAATTACCCTAAATAACAGGAGGTATAAAATGGGAACAAATGAAAAAGAAATTGCTTATAGTGTAATTACAAAAATTTTTAATGAGAAAGGTATAATACTTAATGAAGTTAGTGATGGAACATTAAAGGAAATGATTCAGGCAGTTGACATTATCAGTAGAAGAACTGACCCTATTAAAGATCAAGATGAATTAATTATCTCAAAGTATGAAAAAGGTCTAAGCCGTATGCTATCAGACTACCCGAAGCTTAAGCCCTCAGTTGCAGATATAGCTGCAGGCTTTGAGCAAATTTGTACTGGAGCAACAGAAGAAAGGTCTAATTTTATAAAAAACGTAACACAAAAAGCTCTGAATGAAAGCATAGCTAAAGACTTCGCGAAAATTAAAGAGATAGTTGATTCAGTTTGTCAGCTAACTATGAATACGGATAATTTTGGCAGCTTATCTATATTAATTGGTAAACAAAATGCAAAAGAGTTACAAGACCATAGTAAGTCAATATATTCTCAATTTCAAAAGTGTAATATCAATAGTGTTGAAAAAGAATTTAAAAAATTAGCTGAATGGTGTGAAAAAAAACAAGAAGTAATAGATGCTCCAGTGTTTAAGAAAATTAAAAGAGTAATTTCTTCTGCTGTTTCAGTCATTTCAGCTGTTATTAGTAATAAACCAAACGCTAGTGAAAAGGTGAATGAATTTAAACAAAATATTAGCTCACTAGTGGACGATAATGAATGGTTTTCTAAATATTTAGCAGATACTAAGTCGATTATCAGAAACAATATTAATAAAGTTCCTTCCAATGATTCACATCAAGAGACAAAAATAAAAGCAATAACAGGTAAAGCAGATAATGTAACTTCTCCTCAACATCTAAAACCAAATATTAAAGGTGGATTTACCCGTAGTTAACAGGGTAATGTAAAAGTCATAATTAATAGTTGTTATATATATAATATGCCATGAGACAATAATGATTATTCGAATCATCTTAATTTTAACATGTTTTTTTGTAGTTAAAGTACAAGCTTTACCTGTTACTCGTGATACAGGTAGCTTACATGATACTGAAATCTTTGGGTACGAAGTTATTCCTAGAGAGGATAGTATTGAGTATATAAAAAAAATAATTAACAAAGCACAGGATAAAAAGACTCATATTACTGTGAAAGGAACGCAGCATAGCCAAGGAGGACACAGCTATAGCCGATGGGGTATAGTTCTAGACTTATCTAATCTTAATAATATAGAACTTTTAGGGAACAACTTAGTGAGGATACAAGCTGGAGCAACATGGAAACAAGTGATTGAATTCCTAAATCCTCTAGGTTTATCTATTGCTGTTATGCAATCAGATTATGATTTTAGCATAGGGGGTACAGTCTCAACTAATGTTCATGGTTGGCAAGCTAATAAACCGCCAATGGTTTCTACCATTCATGGTTTTCATATTTTAACTTCTGAAGGGAAGGTAATTTACTGTAATCGAAGCAAGAATTATGATTTGTTTAAAGCTGCAATAGGTGGTTATGGAATGTTTGGAGTTATCATAGATGTTGATCTTAAAATAGTTCCAAATAGATTATATCGGCTGAAACAAGAGATTTTTAATATAGGTGAATTTCCTAGCTACTTTCAGAGAGAGGTTAAAGATAATTCAAAAGCCCATATGTTCTTCGGTAGGTTTTCTATTAGCAAAAGATACTTTTTAAAGAGGCTTATTGTAAAGATATATGAAGATTATGATTTACCAATTGCTAATTCTTCTCTTTCCGTTTTAAACGGAAGTGATGAATTTGTTAGCTTATTATTTGCCTCCACTTATAACAACCAATTTTTTAAGAAGATTCGTTGGTATATTGAGACAAGTAAAGCGGCTAACAAAGTTTTTAAAACAGCATCACGAAATCAATTATTATACCAGTCTACAAAAGTCTATACTACTAAAGATCCAAAAAAAATAGATCTGTTACAAGAATATTTTATTCCTATAAACCGTTTTAATGAATTTGTCAGTTTCTTGCAGACTCTTCAAAAGGATATTAGTCCATATCTTATGAATCTTACCTTGAGACATATTGAGGGAGATTCTGAAACCTTGCTAAATTATGCAAAAGAAGAGATGTTATGCTTTGTGATGTTATTACGCGGTCCTAAAACTGAGAAATTTGATCAAGATATAGGCAGAGTGGCAATTAAGATAACTAATAAAGCTTTACAGTTAAACGGCAGTTATTATCTTCCTTATAGGCCTTATCAAACAAGGTCGCAGTTTATACAATCTTACCCAAGATTTCATCAATTTAAAACAATAAAGAACAAATATGATCCAAAGATGATTTTTGTTAATGAATTTTATAAAAACTACTTAGAGGAGTTATAATCAAATTTAGGTTTTTAACCTCAATTTGATGTAAGACATCGGTTTAATAGCCCCAATGTCACTCCTGCGTAGGCAGGAGTCTAAAAAATAGTATAGAACTTGATAATCAAGTTTTTATTGAGTTATATAATTCATGGCAGTTTAAAAGTCATGAAAAGAAGTTGAGAAGATGTCATTCCCGCTTCGGTCAGGAATCTAAAAATACAGAAACACCTTAGACGTAAAGGTTTTTGAGATCCCCGCCGTAGTTCGGATGACATAAACTACCATGAATTGTATGCCTTAGAAAAAACTTGATTATCGAGTAGAAGATATGTTATATAATTTTAGATCCCTGCCTTCGCAGGGATGACATAATAGCACTAACATCACCCCTAATAGCGATGATTACTTGAGCCTACTATTAATTTATTACATCAAATTTAGGTTATTTATTATGTAATGATGTAAAAATATGCTTTGCAAGAGTTTGGCTTATACCTTTTACTTTAGATAATTCCTCAATAGTAGCATCGCATATTGCTTTATATGAGCCAAAATAATGTAACAAGGCTTTTTTTCGGATAAGACCAACTGAATTTATGTCATCTAGACTAGAAACTTTAATGGCTTTGGAACGGCGTAGCCTATGATTTTTTATAGCAAAATTATGTGCTTCATCACGCAAAATCTGTAAATATTTCATAACTGGCAGGTTTTTATCGATTGTAAAAGCTTCTTGACTAGGCATATGAAATTGTTCGCATCCAGCATTTCTGTCAGGTCCTTTTGACATACAAACAAATGGAATTGCAAGATCAAATTCTGCCATTATTTTTTGTACTACTGATAGATGTCCTTTACCTCCATCAATAATCATTAAACTAACTATACTCTTTAGAGGTTCTTTTTTTAATCTTGTAAATCTTCTTGTTAGGACTGTTCTTAGCATTTCGTAATCATCACCTCCTTTGGCATCACCCCCATTGGTATCTGCCTTGGCAACAGGTATATTAAAAATCCTATATTCTTTTTTATCGAATCCGGATTTAGTCGCAACGATCATACTACCTACGGCAAATGTTCCCATAATGTGACTATTATCGTAAACTTCGATTCTATCTGGTAGTAGTGGTAGGTTGAATAATTGTTGTATTTGTTGGAAGATCATTTGATTTTTAGCAAATTGTTTTAAATGCTGATCAAGTGCTAGCTGGCCATTCAATTCAGCATTTTCTAATAATTTTACTTTATTACCATGGATAGGGTGTATTATAGACAATTTATTATTAGCACTAAGTTGTTTAATAGCTTTAGTTACTAATTCTATATCAATGATTGGATGATTTATAATTATCTCATCTGGAACGGGATTAGTTTGATAAAACTGATTGATAAATTGTGTTAGAATTTCAGCTTTGCTGCTTTCATCCGTTTGAAACGGAAAGTACGCTATATTTCCATAAGATTGACCAAACCTGTATACAAACAGTTGAATACAATAACAATTATTCTTTTCAACAATGGCTATAACGTCAGCATTTTTTATAGAATTACTAGATAAGGTTGATTTTAGTTGGATATAACTCAGTGCCTTTATCCGGTCTCGTATTTCGGCAGCAACTTCAAAACGTAATTGTAGACTTAATTGTTCCATTTTATCAGACAGAGTTTTTTGTAGTTCTTTAGTCTTGCCAGTTAAGAAGTCTCTTACTTGACCAACCAGCTCACTATAATCTTCTTTACTAATTTTGCCAACGCATGGGGCAGAGCATCTACCAATTTGGTATTGTAAACAAGGACGCTTGCGGTTCTTAAAATAATTATCACTACAAGAACGTAGTTTAAAAATTTTTTGTAATTCTTTTAGGGTAGTATCTACTTGCTCTGAAGAAACAAACGGACCAAAGAATTCACCACTAGATAAATTTTTTCCTCTATATTTAATTAATTGTGGGTAATCAGTATCCAAACGTAATTTGACATAGGGAAAAGATTTATCATCTTTAAGTAATATGTTAAATTTTGGCTGAAACTTTTTGATTAGTTGTGCTTCAAGTAATAAAGCTTCAATTTCAGAGTTAGTAACATTATACTCTAAATGATGTGTTAGAGATACCATGCGTATTGTTTTATTGTCAAGATCAGTTTTAATATAGTTAGTAAGGCGTTTTTTTAGATTCTTAGCTTTCCCCACATAGATAACTTGCTGATCAGCACCCAGCATTTTATAAACCCCAGGAAGATTAGGAGCATTCTCAAGATGAGATTTTATTAATTCACTACCTACAAGTTTAGATTTTTGTAACATAATTTAACCTCAAGTGTCGATGTAAGGATGGTTTAATAGCCCTGATGTCATCAACTATGATTTTTAAAAAATTAAAAAAAAGTTTAAAATAAAAAACCAAATTGGTTTAGAGAAATAACAAAAAATCTCTAGCTTAACATTCACAGTAAACCACGACTTGATAAAAATTTAAATAAATATAGGTTTAAATTTTTATCAAGTCTTTGCCGATTTTAAATAATAATCTCTAACCCTTGCATTAGCAATGACAATAATTTTACGCATTAAAGCAGTAATGGCAACTATAGGCTTTTTACCTCTAGCAATTAGCTCTCTATAATATTCACCTAACTTGCTCTTTGATTTAGCTGCTGCCATTGCTGCAGTAAATAATTTGGTTCGTACATTTTGTCTACCACCACTAACTGAACGATACCCTTTATATTGTCCACTATCCTTAGGATGTGGGGCTACTCCGACTAAACTAGCTATTTGCCTCCGATCAACCTTACCAATCTCTGGTAAAAATGCTAATAAAACTTTACTAACAACCTTACCAATACCGGTTACTGTCTCCAATACCTCAAGCTGTTCTACAGTCTTTTCATCGGTTGTTAACTCGGCTATCTCTTCTTCTAATTTCTTTATAGCTTTGGATAAACATAACAATAAATCTTCTATACTATCTTTTATCATATCATTATTAGGTCCTGCCATCCTATTTTTCTCTTGAGTCTGCAATTTTACTAAATCATCACGACGAGATAAAAATATTTTTAGCTTGCTCATCTTTTGATCAGGTTTTTGTTGTAAAGATAATTCCTTATGCCTTTCTTGTCCATATTTTACTAAAGCTTGAGCATCTACAGAATCAGTTTTAGCACGAGTACCAAGTGATCTTATAAAGTACTTTACTTTTTGGGCATGTGCTCTATGAACAGCACATTTTTTGCTTAATAAAAAATTTACTAATTCAGTTTCATATCCACCTGTAGTCTCTAATACTATTAGGGAGTCAGTCAAAAAACTTTTATATTGCTTAAAAAATTCCTTAAATCCAATAGTGTTATTAGAAAAAGTCATAATTTTATTATTATTAGATATTGCTACTGCAAAAGTTGATTTTGCTATATCAATACCAATAAAATTGTTATATAATTTATCCGTTGGGGTCATAAAATCCTCGACATATTTACGATTGTAAGCGGGCGTTTCAGCCCAATGAACTATTTAAACGTTCGAGCTTATTAAGTAAGTGGTCTCTTGATGACAATGTTTGTATAAACTCACCCCTGACGAGCACCACTTACTTTTTTCATTATATCATAGTTTTATCTTACAACCCCTGCTTCGGTGCGGGGTCTAAAAAAGTCTAACAAACCCTCTCAGTCTATTTTTCTAGATTCCTGCCTACGCAGGAATGACATGGATCTTTCGCAGGGACATCATCACAACTATCGAAAGTTCGATATGGATCGCGTATAAGTATATATCTATTGTTTTACCATTGAAAACCCCTTCTCTATCGAACTTTCGAGTGACATCACCCCTAATAGAGATGATACTAAGCCTAGTATTAACTTGTTACATCGAATTCAGATTTAGTTCTATCGTCCCATAGAACCTAGCTTTTTGGTAATTAATCCTATGCAGAAGACTAACAAACTGCACATAGTACCAACAAAGACCCCCTTTAGACGAGAATTATGAGTGAAAAAATATGTCCAAATGAGAAAAGATGTGATCCCGCTTAATCCACATAAAACCATCATTCTTTGTGTTATAGTAATGTTGAAAAGAGCAAATACTAGAGGGACTAATATTAGTGGTCCCCAAAATCCGGTAATAAACATTACTAAATCAATTACATTATTAAATTTTAAGGCAATAATTATTGCAAAGCTGCCAATTACGACATTAGTAATTCTAGCAATTAACAATAATTTCTTTTGATTTTGTATTTTAAAAATAGGATTTAATAAGTCCTTCACTAAGGCTATTGAGGTGACATTTAAATCAGAATCAGCGGTAGACATAACTGCTGCAAGTAAGCCAACTATCACAAAGCCTTGTAACCCTGAGGGTACTATTTGATCAATTAGGTGTGGTAATGCAAGATTAGAAGAATAGTTGGGATAAAGATTATAGGCAATCAGACCATTTAAGGTGATAAATATTAAGAATATAGCATATATAACTGATTTTATATATATAGCGGTACTAGTCTTTTTTGCATTATTATTAATTAGAGCCCTCTGAATAAAATTAGGATATAAGTTCATTACACAAAAACCTAGCATGGCAGTTATCGTATTAATAAATATCTCACTAGCAAAATTATTATTATAGATAAAATATACTTTTTCACTAGGTAGTTGTTGGATAAATTCATTGATGCCAACTTTATTGAGACCACATATGGCAATAACTGGAATAGCCATTATCATTGCAAAGAATTGTAATAAATTAGTAAACATAATCGATTGTAATCCTCCAATAGTTGTGTAGATGATAACAATTCCATAACTTAATATTACTCCTTCTAAATAATTAATCTTTAAAATATATTGAAAAATATAACCACTAACGCTAATTTGGGCAGCAACAAAGCCTATAGACACCATAACAGACGCAGTGCCAGCAATAAAACGACCTGAGGTACTATAATATTTTACCATTATATCGCCGACACTTTCTGCTCCATAATGTTTAGTTATTTGGGGTACAAGATAAATAGCTATGAGTATATCGATTGGTAGAGTGAGTATTAGTCCGTAGCTATACGATAAATCACCGGAAAAGGCTTTTTCAGCAATACCAAAAGTAGCACCTCCCCCAACAGATGAAGCAAAAATAGTTGCAACCAACAATAGTTTACTATTGCTAGTCTTACCTTGAACGGTAGCATAATCTGTAAAACTTATAAGTTTAGATCTGTAGTATGTACCAACAACAAGTATCGATACCAAGTATACTAATACAATAATATTATCAAGGGTCATTCTAACTATTTTTATTGAAAGTGGCAGAGTATACAAAACTTACGCTATGTAAGGTTCTAAATAGCGTAAAGAGGGTGAACGTAACTGCTGTTGCATATAATGATCTAAAAGCCCTAACTTTATTTGATAAACCGTCTTACCTATTTTGTGTGCAGTTCTTTTTAGAAAAGCCCACACTAAAAATGCACAACTAATGTGATTACGCTGGATGCGTTGTTTTCTGCATTGGCATCGTTCTATACCGGTAAGTTGCTTGATTTCTCTATGCATGCTCTCAATTACCCAACGAAAGCCACACTCATCTTGTACGGCTTTAGAAGATTTTTGAGTTTTGTTATTGGTAACAATATAATCAACTCTGTTGGTAGAAACAGTAAGTTTAAACAAATTAACATGCTTATCTTTTGCAAAGCCCTTTATATGAATCTCCACTCCGCTCTTAATTTCCTCATCTGAAAACGTTAACTTGCTAACAGCTTTATAAGGCTTAGAAGAGGAAGTTTTAGTAACGTTTCTATTTGCTTTAATAGGAGCATAATAATATTTACCCAAGGAATCAACATGTTGCATAATTTTATGCGTAGCATACCATGTGTCAAAAAGCACAGTTTGAAAAGGAATCTTTTTGCTATACACAGCATTATTTAACATATTTAATAGGTGTTCTACTTTTGTCGCTCCATCATGTTCGGGCGAAAAAATTCGGTAATCTATTACCCAAAACTTATTAATATCCGGATTATAATATACCAAACTTACTACTCCTATACCAGTAGTAATACCACCTGTAGCCCCACTGTACTGTGATCTAGCAATTTCTATTTTCTTGGTATTTCTTTTATTTAACACCGTATCATCAAATATTGTATATCCGTTAGGCGATAAAATAACATCATCCTTAATATGTTCCCATAACAAAGAAGGTGTATATTTTTCATTTTTTAAAAATCTATTAATAACATCATGGCTACATTTTTTGGCATGTTCAGCATAGTAGGTCAAACTATAATTCTTTTGACTCACTATTAGAAATTGACAGTAATCTGTCCTATTAACTGGTATTGCTTGCAATTTTATCCTCTTGGCATTTGTAAATTATACTCAACATAATTTACCATTTTTTTTCTCATAGCGTAAGTTTTGTATAGTACAAAAAAACTTTTTTGTATCACTTAAAGTACACTTATATGTTTGGAGTTCTAGGGGTAATATCATTTCCCATTATTAACTACGCTAATACTACAGTTGTAGTCATTACCTAGAGCTGTCATTCCCGCTTCGGTGCGGAATCTAAAAAAATAGCCTAAAAGACTATTAAACATTATTAGATCCCAGCTTTCGCTGGGATGACATCGTTTTGACATTAGTACTACAACTGTAGCACTAAATAGCGTAGTTAATAATAGGAAATGGTATAATAACCTCAGTTCGATATAAGAATTAATAATTCTTATATCGAACTGGCTTTGTTATAAGGAAAAATGCACTCTTGAAACGGTTCTGCGAGTGCATTTTAACTTTTTTCATCATTCAATATGTGATTTTAATTATTAAAATCACATATTGAATGGAGTGTTATAATATCATCCTTATGACGCGAATTCGGGTTTATGCATATTTGCGTATTCAATAACTGCAATCATCTTTATATATATCTTTTCTATGTTTTATAGCGACTATGAAAATCATTTTAATTTTTGGATCAATTCTATAGACAATACGATAATCGCTAACTCAGAGGCGTCTATGACCTTTCAGGCTGTAACGTAAAGGTTTTCCAAAACCAATAGGTCGATTATCAAACGCTCTTCAATAGCTTTTTTAATAAGTGCCTTAGCTTTTGTAGAGAGAGAAGGAATGTGTTTGTTTATTACTTCTTCTAAATAACGTACTTGATATTTTACTTCCATGCATCATCATGGCTATAAGTTTTGACACCGTCCTTATCAAGTTTCTCTGCTACTTTAGATAGATAGAAGTCCTCACGCATTTCTAAAGCTTCAAGAGCTAATTCACGCACTAAACTCGCAACAGACTTATGCTCCTGATGAGCTAAATGTGAAAGTAAGCCAGCAGTTGTTTCTTCAAAAGTTACATTGATTCTTGGGTTTTTTGTTGCCATGATGTATAGTTTCATTAATGTTTAGGATAAGTGTAGTGTAACACTTTTACATCACTTTGTCAAGGGATATCAGAAACAAGCAATGCTACAAGATCGTTTGTTACCTTCGAGTATTTGTAAGTGAATTTTGGTTATAGGTCTAGGTAATATTTTTTCAATTAGTTCTGGCCATTCAATTAGACAAAGATTACCTTGGAAGGCTTCTTCTATACCTAGTTCATAAATTTCTTCTAAGTAGTTTAAACGATAAAGATCAAAATGATAAATCGTGAATTTTGATGTAGTATAAATTTGTAGTAAATTAAAAGTAGGACTGATGATATGAGTAGCAGGCCCACAAAAATACTTTATAATCTCTCGACATATAAATGTTTTTCCGCAGCCTAAATCACCGGAAAAAGTTATAATGTCACTAGATTCTAAATTTTTAGCAATAGTTTGTGCAAACGATATAGAGTCTTGTTCATTGTTTAAAATAATAGACTCTTGTTGAAACTTCATTGGATATTCAAATTTGGGGGTGATCAATAGAAGTTAGGAAACTGGCTGTTTCTCCTCTTCTAGGCGATCAACCTTAGTTAAGAACCAATCTGTATTTTTAGAGATAAGGCTTCTAGAAAATGTCCATTCTTCTTGCATATATTTTATACTACTAGTTATTTTTTCACCTGTGAATAATACTTTTATGAAAATATTATTAGCGAATGTATAAGCTTCAGAAATTTTGGCATCTAGTACGCTGCCATTGACAAATTCTCCATAGGTTTCAGAAAAAATATGGAATTCTTGTATATATCTTTTATCTACCAATGTAAGTAAATTTTCAATATCATCATCATTAGAGGCTTCAATGATCAGTTCCAAGGCTGCTTTTGCACTATGTAAAAATTTTCTTGCTTTAAATGATGGAAGTTTAGCCGATACAGCTGCAAGACCAGCTATTATAGCAGTAGAATTCTCTTCAACTATTAACCCATCAAGCTCCATAGGGTTAATAGGAGGGGTTTTTACCACACTATGAGGCAAATTATTCTTAAAAATATTACCAGCAGCAGTTTTTGCTGTATAAGTAACGTCTTTGATTCCTGTTTCACCGAAAAAGGAAGATTTGTGTTTAGCTGGATCATCCTCTGATGTAGAGCCAAGAGTAGCAATTAGCCTATTTATAATAAAAAAAGCGACTCCAGCAAAAATTAACAACTCTATTATTTGAGCAGACATTAATATAACTCTATTAGTTTGAATTCTTTATATATCCCTGAATTCGATGTAACAAGTTAACTCTAGACTCGGTGTCATCCCTGTTAGGGTTGATGTTTCCTCGCTAAGGTTTATGTCATTCCTGCGTAGGCAGGAATCTAAAAAAATAGACCAAGAAGGTTTGTTAGACTTTTCTAGATACCAGCTTTCGCTGGGATGACACCCTAGGCTATTAAACCTATGTCTTACATCGAACTTAAGATTATACATATTCTATTGTAAAATTTAAAGATTTGGAAGTTATTTATGCACCAAAATACTTAGTGCAAGTATAAAATATGTTATAAGTGATAATTATTATTTATTTTAGGTGAATATGATAACAAAATATTTTAAAAAAATCTTTAAAGCTAAGTCCTGTAAATCACATACATTTATTGATTTTACTGCTCTAGGGAATTCAGAATTTAGGGATGTAAAAGTTGGTATAGAGGCATATCACGTCAATTCGGGATAAGGATATTGAGAACATGTAGATTAAAATCAAATTTTGTTGAAGGTTTATTTTTCTTTAATGAATAAGCAACAAGAGTAGATAATATATGGACAAAGGCATTTATTGGTGATCTATGTCTAGTATGTTCAAGGTTCATTTTATTTTTTAGATAATCAAAAACTGTTTCAATTAAGTTACGCTTTCGAAGTAAGATTTTTTCTTTCAAATCCATTAATTTATTTTCCATATTCTTCTTAATTCCATGAATCATTTTTAAGCCTCTTTCATATAAATTTAAGAACAAATTTTGCTTAATATAACCTTTATCAGCTGCTATAATTCCAGTTAATCTTTTTGTTAACTCCGGTACTGGAATCCTATCATCTACATTGCCTTTGGTCACTTTTAATGCCATAAACTCCCCTTTATTATTGATTATTACATGTAATTTAAAACCATAAAAATACCCCATAGAGGATTTACTATGTTTGGCTAATCCTTTAAAAACTTTATTGCTATAACGCCTTTTATTGTGACAAGCTTTAATCGTTGTAGAGTCAATAAAATAAATACCTGTTTCCTCACCAAACAACAAATGAATCAACATATTTAGCGGTATGAATAATCGTGCCATTAATTCAACAAATCTATTATAACTCAAGGCTTTAGGGAAATCATCCTTATGCATGCACTCTATATAACTTTTATAGAAAAATTTAAAATTCTTAGCATAGGATGTATGAAACATAATTATTATTGTTAACATTTCACTTAAACTCATGCTACAACAGCGATTTCTCTGCTTATTTGATGGTAATAACTTTCTCTGTTCATACTCCAAATAAATTTTACAAAAATCATCTATAAAACTATATAATTCTGTGATATCTTTTTTCATGCCTGTAGTTTGTTTTTTTGTTTAAAAATATAAATACTGCAGGCACTCCTTTTTGACAATCCTTTTATCTATTACTATTTCATCTATATCTTATCCCAAACTGACGTAATATATAAATTATTATCTAGTGACCAAGATATTAGACTTAGCGTTGACCGAATTTATATATCGGTAGTTCAGGATGCAAAATATCCGTTCTTGCTAATAAATATTTTGAAAGTTGAAAATATATCAAGATTAGATCAAAATATTTACGAGGTGGAATTTGAGATAAGTGCTTTTGCTAGGGATAAAAACCAAGGCCTGTTGACTTTACTTGCTGAAAAAATTACTAATAAATTAACAGCTAATGCATGTATTCTTCAAGATTATATTGTTGCTAGTATGAAAGCATGTAATATAAATTTTCAGCGTAGTTCTGACCTTATAACTACTAAGCTTACGATAGATTATAAAGCTTTATTGAAGGGGAATAGTTAATGAAAATCAACTATTCCATATACTCAAAGATCAGAAAATGATAGAGTTAATAATATTGAAGGAAAAGGGAGTAATTGATATGGAAAAATATTTAGACCCAACAAATGATAGTTTGTTTAAGAAAATCTTCCGTGATAAGGAGAATTTAAAAGAATTTCTTAATAGCGTTCTTGATTTATCTGAAATGTACAGAATTAAGGAAATTGAATTTATTCCAGTAGAAGAATTAGCGGGGATTCATAAGGGTAGGAGAAGTGTATTTGATTTAAAAGTTAAAGATGAATCAGGAAACTGGTACATTATCGAAATGCAGAAAAGAAATGAAACCGATTATTTAAAAAGAGTACAATATTATTCTGCCCATTCATATGTTGGGCAACTTATAGAAGGTTTAACTCACTTGGATTTATTGCCAGTAATAGTGATTTCATTGGTAAAAACTAGAATATTTGACAAAGAAGTGCCTTATATAAGTATTCATAAAAATGTTGAGACTACTACTAATAAACAATATTTATTTGACCTCTCTTATATATTTATAGAGCTTGGAAAATTTAAAAAAACACAATTAACGAGTGTTGCTGATGAGTGGTTACATCTATTCAAATGTGCAACACAAGAGACAGAACCACCTAAAGATATTAAGAGCAGTAAGGTATTAGATGCTTATCATATGATTGAACGGTATAAGCTTACCCCAGCAGAATACGACTTATATATTAGGACTAAATTGCAGGAAGATGCAGAAAATATCGCTTTATCAGAACATTTTACTAAAGGTAAAGCTGAAGAAAAAATAGCAATGGCAAAAGAAATGCTAGCTAATAATGAGCCGATAGAAAAAATAGTTAAATATACAAAACTATCCATAGAAGAAGTAGAACAGCTAAAGAAATAAGCTTTGTATACTCAAATGATTTGGAGAAATTAAATGATTAATCTTGAACAAGAAGATTTTTTATTATTGAAATCTATCTTAAAAAAATATCCATATACATTTCAAGCATATGGCTCTCGCAGTAAAGGTAGCAATAGGAAATTTTCTGATCTTGACCTCTGCATTATGGAGCTAATAAGTGATGAAGAATTACTTCCAGAGCTGTCATTCTTAGCAACGGCGGGAATCTAAAAAAATAGCCTAAAGACTATTAAACATTATTAGATCCCAGCGAAAGCTAGGATGACATCGTTTTGACATTAGTACTACAACTGTAGCACTAAATAGCGTAGTTAATAATGGGAAATGGTATGACACATTTACAGGAGAAATTATGAATTTTCATGATATACGTATGCCAAAATTTATTGAAACTTTTGCTGTTGGCAGACCAGAATTTGCTACTTCTTGTGCTATGACATTATCGGGCAGAGAAGTGAGAAATTTAGATAGAGAATATGCTAAACAAAAATATTTGATTAAAAATTGTCGCCTGAGTAGTCTCGAATTTGAACAGTTTAGTTCTTTCTTTAGAGCAAGAAGAGGAGGGAATTTTGCCTTCCGTTTTAGAGATAATGTTGATTATCAAGTATCAAGGCAAATTATTGGCAAAGGTGATGGGGAATTAACGCAATTCCAACTAGTTAAACTATATGAAGACCCAATTTTGCCCTATGCTAGGACAATTAGTAAACCGGTATTTGGTAGTGGAGAATTCTATGTTAATGATATCAATACAGAGATTCAAGTTGATTATAATACTGGAGTAGTAACCTTGCCAAAACCATTAGATAAAGATCAAATTTTGACAGGTAATTTTATTTTTGATGTAGCTATGCGATTTGCTAGTGATAGTTTTGAATATTTTTATTCTTCTGACGGGTCAATAGAATTATCTCCCATAGAATTATTGGAGGTTATATGACAGTAGCTTTAGCAGAAAATATTGATAATCCCATAGCTGAATTACAGGGGTTTACTTATTGTTTCCATATAAAACTACAAGATAGTCTTGATCTGTATCTTACCGAGTCTGATAGATCTTTATCAATTGATAATGTAATATTTGTTCCGAATTCTGGAGTGACTTTAAAGGAAGGAGGATTTAATGATTCTGCCCAGAATTACATTATCTTAGAAGGAGTTTTTGAGAATGAGGGAGTAAAGCAACATCATGATTTAGCACAAGCTATGGTCAAGATATATGTTTGTTTTGCTAACTCTTGTAGGCATTTTGTTACTTATCGCTGCATCACTTATACCAAAAGAGATTTGGATTTTACTTTACGTTTAGAGCCAAATATAGACGTATATAATCAGTCGTTACTGCAATCTTTTAGTAAGAATTGTCGTGCTAATTTTGGTGATTTGAAATGCAAAATAGATAAAAAAGTTTATAGTCAGATATATAATATTAAGGAAATGTTTGGTAGAACTATGGTTATCTCAAACCTTGATAAAGAAAATGGTTATTTCAATTACGGGGATGCTATTTTAGCTGATGATCAAGCTGATGTTCAGTTTTATAGTAAAATCCTTAGTCATTCTGAGAATTTAATTACATTGGATAAAACAATTCCCGATAGTATGAAGCATAATAAAACTGTTTTACTTACTGTAGGTTGTGATAAAAAATTTATAACTTGTTGCAATAAGTTCAACAATGCAGTAAATTTCAGAGGAGAGCCATTGATTCCTGATGATAACTTTATCAAAGTGATTTAGGTAAGGCAGACTAGATGTCCATAGTACCCTACTTTTTTCTATAATCGTCATCGCGAGGCATCTTTAGATGCCGTGGCGATCTAGTGAAGTGAGGCGTAATACTGCATAAAGATTGCCACGTCGCTGCTGTCGCAGCTCCTCGCAATGACGATTGTGGTGTCTGTAGGTGCGATTACACAAAAAATGTAGGGTACTATGGTTAATGGTACTTACAGAACCAAAAAGTATGTCATTCCTAGCTAAAAGCTGGAATCCAAAAAATAACCTGTAAAGGCTATTAGATATTGTAGATTCCGCTACCTGCACGGGAATGACATAAAGAGAAGCAGGGATGAACGAGTAGGGACATATACGATTCAGTATAGTTAATGGCAATTACTAGAAGCTTTACCCATCCCTACTGTAGTGTTATAGCCACAATCTACATAATGTATTTCACCAGTAACTCCTTCTGCTAAGTTACTCAGCAAGTATAATGTAGCCCCTGCAACATCACGCTGAGAAGTGTTTCTGCGTAACGGCGATGCAGCTTCATGGAGAGCTAACATAGTTTTGAAATCATTAATACCACTAGATGCTAGAGTTTTTATAGGACCAGCTGATATGGCATTTACTCGGATGTTATTTGATCCCATATCAGTTGCAAGATATTTTACACTAGATTCCAACGCAGCTTTAGCAGGCCCCATGACATTATAATTAGGGACTACTTTTTGTGAACCATAATAAGTTAGGGTAAGGATACTACCACCGTCTTTCATCAAAGGTTCTGCACGTTTTGCCAAGGCAATCAGAGAATAACATGATATATTCATGGTATTAAGAAAGTTAGACAATGAGGTATCTATGTATCTACCTTGTAATTCATTCCTATCAGAAAAAGCAATAGAATGAACCAAGAAATCGAGTTTGCCCCACTTCTGCTCAATAATTTTAAACAAATTATCAAGTGATTCTTCATCTGTTACATCACACGGAACAACGAAATCACACTTAATTTCTTCAGCAAGTGGTATAACGCGTTTTGCAAGCACTTCTCCTTGATAGGTAAAGGCTAAGTTTGCACCATGTTCTTTGGCCATTTGAGCAATAGCCCAAGATATTGATAAATTATTAGCGACACCTGTAATTAATCCCTTCTTACCATCAAGCAAACCAGTGACTTTAACTTGCATATATATTCTTTTATTTTTATTAAAACCTTGCCCAAACAATAGCATGATGTATATTTTTGTAAACAACTTTTATCAAAATAACATTAATGTTCTTATCCAAAATATTCACCCTGATTTCAGGTATGATTAGTGGTTTAGTTTTTGCTCCAATTTTCTTTATACCTGGATTATTTGCCTTGGCACTGCTATGTTATCAAGTACAAATTGCTAATAGCTGGAAAGAAGCTTCTATATTAGGTTTTATATTTGGCTATGGGCATTTTCTAGTCAGTATATACTGGATTAGTATAGGGGTTACTGTTTATATTGATGAATTTTGGTGGGCAGTGCCACTGGCATTATTTGGTCTACCAATTATTTTGGCTTGTTTCATTGCTACAATCTGTGGCTTCGGATTCCTAGCCAAGAATCATCATTTTTATCAGTTTATCTTTTGCCTTTATTGGGTATTTTTTGAATGGGTAAGATCATGGATATTTACCGGGTTACCATGGAATTTGCTTGGATATGCTTTTTCATTTTCTGATATTCTAATTCAGTCTTCTAGTATCATAGGAATATATGGTTTAAGTTTTATTGTAATATATATATCAACTAGTTTTTATCATATCTTTACTAAACAATATAATCTATTAAAAATATTATTAGCAAATTCATTGGTAATAATCGCTCTAATAACTTCCTATGGTTTATTAAAGCTACATAACAATCCTACCAGCTTCTCAAATATAAAAGTCCGACTAGTTCAGCCAAGTATTCCACAAATTGCCAAGTGGGACGTTGAAGAATTTTGGAAAAATTTTAATCTTCATATCGCATTGTCTAAAGAGCCGGGCAACGTAGACCTAATTATATGGTCGGAAGCTGCTATGGTAGTACCATATGATTATCAACCAATCAAAATAAAAATATTAAAGATGCTGAAAAGTAAAAAGGCAATTTTAATCACTGGTGGTATAACAAATAATGGTAAGAATGGGGAGGATTTTGAAATTTATACGAGTTTATACGCTTTAACAGAAGTAGGAAATAAATTATTTGAGTATCATAAATCTCATTTAGTACCATTTGGTGAGTATATGCCTCTCAAATGGCTATTCCCATTTAAGAAATTAACCCCTGGGTTCTTAGATTATACCGCAGGAGATGGACAGCTCGTTAGTCTTGATAAACCTAATATAACCATAAAACCACTTATTTGCTATGAATCAATTTTTCCAAATTTTGTTCGAACGAGTAATAAACTTTCAGATGTGATCATTAATGTCACTAACGATGCATGGTATGGAAACTCCACTGGCCCATACCAACATTTACAGATCAGTCGTATGCGTAGTGTAGAAAACGGTCTTCCTATGCTTAGAGCGGCTAATAATGGTATATCGGCTGTAATAGATCCCTTAGGCAGAATTATTCAACAACGTAGCATCAATGAAGTAGGTTATATAGATAACTTACTTCCCGACAAGCTAAAATTTGAAACTTTATACTCACAATTTGGAGATATATGTGCCTTGTTAGCAATAATAACTACCCTTATTAGTTACATTTTAATAAAAAATCTTATCAATATCAATAAAAAATTACTTGATTAAGTTAGAATACTATACTATCATTAGTTGTAATAGATAGGGAAATATTAAATTATTATAACAATGAATAAATCTAATGAATCAAAAGAAAGAATAAATATAATTGTAGGTATGCGTTTAAAAAAGCGTCGTATAATGCTCGGCATAAGCCAACAAGAATTGAGTGAAGCTATTAATCTTAGTGTAAAACAGATACAAAAATATGAAGATGCTACTACCCCAATAGCTGGCAGTATATTGTATTTTTTTGCAAAAATATTAAATGTATCTATTGAATATTTTCTTGATATAACTAAAACTACTGAGGTATCAGAGGATTACCTATTTGATACGCAATACAACAATAGTCTTGTAAATAATATTATTGCTGAAGATAAAGCAGAATATTTAGTACCTTTAAAATACGATACAGAAAAAGAAGTATCTTATCTTGTGAAAGGATTTACCGAGATTCAAAATCCACAGATTAGGCAGAAAATAGTTGAACTGATTAATTCAATAGTAGCATCTCAAGGTAATCAAGTCTAAACCGTAGTAATTAACTAGCTTTACAAGTTGTTCAACTTTTGAAGTTAGTCAAGTCAGTTGGATTTGATACTAAGAGTGAGGAGCAAAACCTAGTACTCACTACTCTAGAGAGAAATCGAACAACTACGTAGCAAATCCAACTGACTTAACTATAACTAGATTCTTGCATACAGTTTCGTTCTTATGAGTATATTTATAACCTCAAGTATCGATGTAATAAATTAATAGTAGGGTAATCATCGCCATTAGGGGTGACATCCCACAGCTGTCGAAAGTTAGAAGAGGAAGCGGTTTTAGAAGTCATAATGACAGTTTAAAAGTTGTGGGCTTATAACCGCTGTCATTGCGAGAAGGCGTAAGCCGACGAAGCAATCCACTTATGGTTACTTTTTTGGATTGCTTCGTCGACCTACGGTCTTCCTCGCAATGACGTTACCCTATTTAAAACCCCTTCCTCTTCTAACTTTCGACAGTTGTGGGTTGGACACCCTAGGCTATTAAACCGATGTCTTACATCGAATTGAAGTTTAATAAGGTGATAAACATATCTAACTCATTAATTAAAGTTGATTATTAACTATTAGCAGCATCATATGCATTAGTCTATTATGTAAATAAATCTGATTTAAAGATATATTATTTTTATTAGCAATATGTGACAATTTCCTTTCAAACAGTAGTTGAATACATAAGATGTGTTTTAGTAAATAAAGACATAAAATTTTTGGAAGTGGCACTTGCTATTGTTTCTAGGTTTGTTTCCTTTATTTCAGCTATTTTTTCTGCTACATATTTAACAAAGGCTGGCTCATTTTGCTTTCCACGCATTGGAACGGGGGCTAGGTAAGGAGAATCTGTTTCAATTAATAATCTATCTAGTGGAATATAACGTACTATATCCTGTAAACTAGCTGCATTTTTAAAAGTTACAATTCCAGCAACCGATATATACATACCAAGGTCAAGCATTTTCTTTGCCAAATGTTTTGAGGATGTAAAGCAATGAATAAGACCGGTAAATGGTGCGTTTTGTATTTCACTGCTTAAAATATCAATAGTATCTTCTTCTGCTTCTCTTGTATGTACTATAATTGGTAACCCGGTACTTTGAGATGCTTGTATATGTTGCCCAAAAGAACCAATCTGTTTATTTTTGTCGGATGTTTGGTAATAATAATCAAGACCAGTTTCACCAATACCAATAATTTTAGGGTGATTAGAATAATCCACAATAGTTTCGCACATAGCGATTTCTTTGACTTCATTAGGATGTACGCCACATGAGGCAAATATATTACCGTATTTTACGGTTATTTCTAAAATAGCCGGTAATTCCTCAAGGGTAGTACAAATAGTCTGCATGTACTGAACACCATTATCCTTAGCCCGAGCTATTATTGTTGATAAATCTTCTTTCAACATGTTTAAATGGCAATGAGAGTCAATTAATATCATGAGCGTATCCAATTTTTTGAGACTATTATATTAGCAATTTTTTCTACTTCATTAAGTGGGAGATAATTATACTGTTCAAGCTGAGTTACAGATTCGTCTAATATTCTCGCTATTCCTAATTCTACCAATTTTTGTGTAAACGATAGATGTTTAGGTGATTTAAAATTATTAGGATAAAATATGTAAAGAGGCTTGCCAGTGGAGGCTGCCTCACTACACATTGAAATCGAATCAGCAGTAGAAATTATGTAATCTGCCTGTGATAACATACCAAAATAAGGGTTAGGTTTAGTGTTTTCCTCTGTTGGATCATAAATAATGGCAGAGGAAGATATATTGTTTTTAATAATTTCTTTTGCTGAATTGGGGGTGCGTCTACTAAAACTAATAAACAAGCTATATTCTTTGCTTTTTTGTATAAGATTAGATAATATTGTTGTAATTTGGCGAGCATTATCATCGGTAAAAGTATAATTTTTACTATTACCACCGATAATTACTGAGATAAATTTCCCAAGTTTTGGATAATTTTTACGTAATTCAATGCCGCCATCCTGTATTTTTGCTTGGACATTGTTCAGACCCCCAGTAATTCTCAATATACTCAAATCACTTGAGTACATATTTAGTTCTTCCTTACTAACTTTATCATGGTGTGGTAAAATAATTAGATCAAATTGCTTGAACGGTAGGTTAGGGTGCATAATTTGAACAATTTTTATTCTACCATTAGACTTATGTTTTAAATAACTTGCTAAAGAAGCAGTTCTTCTCCCGGCAGAAATTATTAAGTCTGGGAATCCTTGCCTGTCTGTAATAAATTCCCACGATTGTAATAGTTCCTTTTTTACATGGATAGGGCTTAATCGGAGTAAGAAATTTGGCAAATTACCCCAAAAATTATATTCAATAGGTTTTAATTCGTAACCAAGCTTGATCTTTTCTGCTAGAGCTATGGCTTGATTGGCGTTACCTACGCTGCTGTCAGCCAGTACCCAAATTTTAGGTTTAGTAGTATCTATCATATTCTTTTCTATGCTTAAACCTTATAGCTAACCTAAAAAGGTTTAAGCTACATGTTAATGTTATCTTAAATAAAAAGCAATGTCAATCTCTGCACCTTCGGATGTACCCCTAATGGCGATGATTACTTGAGCCTACTATTAATTTATTACATCGATACTTGAGGTTTATAAATAGATAACTTAATTTTAACAGATTGACAAATATATTAGATTCAGATATCCTCTAGTCCTTAAATTCGAGTAAGCGAAGAAATCTTAAGGACTAGGTTTTAAGGACTGAAAAAGAGAAATTAGGCGTCAAAATTACGACATCCTCGCTTACAAAAGGGCGGCAATTCGAATCTGTCATTGCCCACTAATAATATAAATAATTAAATAAGTAGAATTATGACAAACTGTATTAAAAAATCATTGTTTGTTACAGCTGGTCTTGCTGTAATGGGTTTGGGACTATTTCTTGGTAATCCTAGTAGAGTTGATGCTGCGGTTAAAGAGGGGCAAAAATTTTCAGATTGGGTAGTTAACTGCACCACAGATGCTGAAAAAAGACAGGTCTGTTATTTAAGTCAAGCAATTAACTCTACTAATAAAGATGGTAAACAACAAGTGTTAGCTGTGTATCAAGTAGGTTATTTGGGTAGTGGTAAGGCAAAAAGTTTAAAAATGATACAAATAGTTCCTACGGATGTTTCTGTTGCTCCAGGTACGTCAATTATTAGTTCTCAAAAATTAGTTGCTCCAGGTAAGTACGTTACTTGTACAAAAGATTCTTGTCAGGCTGTTGCTGAAATATCAGATAAAGATCTTAAAGATATTTTATCAAAAGATGCTAATCCTATCGTGGGGATAATGAATTCAGCTGGTCAACAAGTAAATCTTCCACTTTCTACGAAAGGTCTTGAAGAAGGCTTGAAAGCGTTAAAGTAACCTGAGTTCACGCCAATTCGGGATAAGAATTTGTCAATTCTTATCTCGAATTGGCGTGAGTTCGATATAACGTTACCGTACTCTCGATGCCATTCCCAAATAACATCGAGTGGGTGAGTGGATGACATACCTCCTCCTGAAGTTAAAAATAACTTTACAACTAAAATAGTAAGTTAGCCCAATGAGTATTTGTCCTAATAAATTATCTGAAACAGATAATGAAATATACCAAATTATTAATGCTGAAAAAAAGCGTCAGCATGATTTTATCGAATTGATTGCTTCTGAAAATTTTGTAAGCCCGGCAGTATTAGAAGCACAAGGGTCAGTTCTTACCAATAAATATGCTGAAGGATATTCGGGAAAACGCTATTATAATGGTTGTAAAGAGGTTGATAAAGCTGAGCTTTTAGCAATAGAACGAGTAAAAAAACTATTTAATTGTAACTATGCTAACGTTCAGCCTCATTCCGGCTCTCAGGCTAATCAGGCAGTATTTTTAGCCCTATTAAAGCCACATGACACCATACTTGGTATGTCGCTAGATACAGGGGGGCATTTGACTCATGGTGCTTCCCCTAACTTGTCTGGCAAATGGTTTAACTCTGTGTCCTATTCGGTGAATAAAGAAACTTTCTTAATTGATTATTCACAAATAGAGCAAATGGCCGTGCAGCATAAACCTAAATTGATTATAGCTGGCTATTCTGCTTACTCACGTCAATTAGATTTTAGCAAATTTAGGGAAATTGCTGATAGAGTAGGGGCATATTTGCTAGCAGATATTGCCCATATTGCCGGACTTGTTGCTACAAAGGAACATCCAAGCCCCTTACCTTATGCTCATGCTGTTACCTCTACTACTCATAAAACTCTGCGTGGTCCACGTGGTGGTATTATTCTTTCAAACGATGAGGAATTGGGCAAAAAGATAAATTCTGCTTTATTTCCTGGCATGCAAGGTGGACCGTTAATGCATATTGTTGCAGCAAAAGCAGTAGCATTTTTGGAAGCCTTAAAACTAGACTATCATCTTTATATAAAACAGGTTATGAGTAATGCAAAAGCTCTTGCTAGTAGTTTAATGGCAAGAGGCTACGATATTTTAACTAATGGCACTGATAATCATATAGTATTAGTGGACCTGCGAAAATATGGTATAACTGGTAAGATGGCCGCAGATTCGCTTGAAAGAGCCGGCATAACCTGTAATAAAAATGCTATACCATTTGATACAACTTCACCGTTTATTACTTCTGGTATTAGGCTTGGTACTCCAGCATGCACCACTAGAGGATTCAAAGAAAAGGAATTTATAGAAGTTGGCGAGATGATTTGCAAAGTATTAGATGGGTTGAAAGCTACGCAAGATAATAATGATTGTGAGCAAGAAACTCGCAAGCAAGTTAAAAAATTAGTAGATAATTTCCCGATTTATGTTTAATACCATTTCCCATTATTAACTACGCTATTTAGCACTACAGTGTAGTACTAATGTCAAAACGATGTCATCCCAGCGAAAGCTGGGATCTAATAATGTTTAATAGTTTTTTAGGCTATTTTTTTAGATTCCTGACCGAAGCGGGAATGACAACTCTGGGTAGTAACTACAACTGTAGTATAATGCTGGGTTAATAATGGGAAATGGTATTATGTATGAATTCGGGATAAGAATTAGTTAATTCTTATCCCGAATTCGCTCTTTCATCTCCTTAATTTTTACCATAATCTTTTCTAGGATATTTGAAGGAGTAAGGCCAAAATATGAGTATACATCTTCAGAACAGCTAGATAGACCAAATTGGTCGACTCCAAAGAACAGCCCGTTTTCTCCGATGATTCGATGCCAGCCGAAACTACTTGCAGCTTCTATAGCAACTTTTAAGTTACCCCTAGATAAAATATTTTGGATATAGCTAGGTTTTTGTTTAAAAAACAGCTCAAAACATAATATTGATATGACCTCAGATTTAAAACCATGGTTAGTTAGCAGCTCTTGTACTTTTAAAGCAATTGATAATTCAGAACCTGTGGCAAATATAGTAATAGTTTGACCGTCATCCCTATTGCTTATGTCATCCTCGTCACTACACTCATTGTTATCCCTGTTCCCGATGTCATTCCCGCGAAGGCGGGAATCCATAATGTCTAATAACCTTTCATGGTTTTCTTTATATCCCTGCCTTCGCAGGGATGACAGTGAATGTAGTCGCGGGAATGATATAAAACCTGACAATATATACCCACCTTTAGAGCATAAATTTTGTGAACTGATGTGGCTAACTATTTGATTTTCTCTATCTTGAATCTTAGTAATTTGAGGAACAGCTTGTCTTGTTAAAGCAAGAACAGAAGGACCTTGTTTATTAGATAGTGCAATTCGCCAAGACTCAGCTGTTTCTATATAGTCTGCAGGGCGTAGTACCATCATATTTGGTAAACTTCGGAGGGATGCTAGATGCTCAATTGGCTGGTGAGTAGGCCCGTCTTCTCCTACACCGATTGAATCGTGAGTCATTATATAGATTACTTGTTGCTGCATAATAGCAGAAAGTCGCATACTTGGCTTCATATAATCAGAAAAGACTAGAAAAGTAGCACCTACAGGCAAAAATCCTGATAATGACAGTCCGTTCATGATAGAACCCATAGCATTCTCACGAACACCATAATGGATGTAATTGCCGCTAAAATCATCTTTACTGATTACCTTACTATGATTATTTTTAATATTATTGGATAATGATAAATCAGCTGACCCAAAAATAATTTTATCAGATAGTTTGCTTAATTCTTCTACAATTCTACCGGATGAACTACGAGTTGCTTCATCTTTTACCGGGATAGGGATATTATCAAGAAAAGAACAATCGATATTAGGTCTAGCAAAATACGCTTTTTGTTCTTGACTTATATCAACAAAGTTTTCCTGCCAATTATTATAACTCACTTGATTTCTTAGCCAAGCGATGCCCCATAGGTCTTTTAATTTTTTTGGCAGACCAAACTCTTCATCCTTAAAACCTAAATTTTCTTTTAGCAGTTTAACTTCGTCTTTGCCAAGGGGCGAACCATGGGCTGCATTTGAATTTACCTTGTTAATAGAACCTTTGGCAATTAAAGTACGACAGGCAATGAAGTAGGGTTTATCAGAATTTTTTGCCCTAGTTAAGCTGGCATTAATTTGCTCAAAATCATGTCCATCAATAGATTCGGTAATCCAACCCATGGCAGCAAATTTAAGCAAATGGTCTTCAGATACGGTAAGGTTGGTAGGACCATCGATGGAAATTTTATTATCATCAAATAAAACTATTAAGTTATTAAGGCATAAATGCCCAGCTAAAGAAGCAGCCTCGTAGCTTATACCTTCCATTAGGCATCCATCTCCAATTATACAGTAAATCTTATGATCACTAAGATCTTTGCCCAATTTTTGTTGATATTTTTTTTGACCAATCGCCATACCCACTGAAGTGGCAAATCCCTGACCTAAAGGACCTGTAGTAGCCTCAATAGCTTCATATGCCCCATATTCTGGATGTCCAGGAGTTTTTGAATGTAATTTTCGAAATTGTTTTAAATCTTCTAAGTAAAAATTTTTATAATTTGTTAAATAATAAAAACTATAAAGCAACATAGATCCATGTCCAGCTGATAGAACTAGGCGATCACGGTCAAACCAAGTTGGATCATTAGGATTGAATTTAAGAAAATCAAACACTAAAACTGTCATCACATCTGCCATACCAAGTACCATACCCGGATGCCCTGACTTGGCATGTTCTATGCTATCACTTGCTAAAACTCTAATACAGTCACTTAATTTACAATATTTTTCTGAATATTTTGGTATTTTATTAAACTTCATTATAATAAATATTAATTTTATGTTAAAAGATATATACTTTACCAAGTGTGCAAGTTTTATTAACTTAAGTAACCTCGGTGTCATCCCTGCGAAGGCAGGAATCTAAAATATCTAACAATATTATCTATACTATTTTTTTAGATTCCTGCCGTTGCTAAGAATGACATCAACCCTTAAAAACTATTATATTTACTTAAACTTGCACACTTGCTTACTTTTCTAGTTTCAAGAATTGGAATACATTGATAAAAATTTTTTATGAATCTACATCAAAATAGATATTATGACAACAAAACTATTATCCGTTTTCTCGTGGTTTGCTACTTTATTTCATCAATTACGGTTATCAATTAGTTCAATAAATTTTTACCAAGATGTTTATAGATCATATACAGGGTATGGAATTAAGTACATATTTACGGTATCTTTTATATCATCATTGATTTTTTGTCTTTTTATATTTAATTATTTGTTGGCTTTGACGGATTATTTTACTGAAAACCGCACTACAAAAAGCACCACAACTATTGAATATATATTAAAACAGTTACCGGAAATCTATTATGATGGTAGTAAAATTTTAGTTAATCAAGATGAACCTATATATTTACTTGATGAAAATGGTAATAAAATTGCTGTTATAGACTCAAAGAATCAACTACCTTATAGCGAGAAAATTAAAGTTCCTATCCTCTTTAGTAGCAATAATATAACCCTTACTACGATTGAAATAACTGATAAAAAAAAGAGTGCATTTAGTATTGGATATTCTAAATTATTTACTTCTGATCAAAAAATTCTAACTGAAGAAGTCATTAAAAAGCATTTTTCCGGAATCCTTACACAAGCACCGAAGGTATTTATTTACATTTTAATGCCGATAATGATAGTTGTTCGTTTTGTAACAATTTTATTCGAAAAAAGTTTTATTATCATATTAATATATCTGTTAACTAATTATTTTGGTCCTAAATCCTCTTGGCAAACATGCACTAGGATAGTATTATTTTCAAGTGGAGTAGCCATTTTATTACAACCTATTATCGTTATATTTTTACCAGAATTGAGTGACATGGTATTTTTTATACAGATGTTTGCCTATTTTTTACTCCTTTTGGGGATGTTACAACTACGTAATAACAGGGTAGGGGGGTGATATAGCATAGTACCCTACATTTTTTATATAACCACTATTAAAATAGCTGCTGATAGTCTATTAGCAAGGAGTCGCTGAAAGCGGCGACGCGGCAATCCAGGATACGCGAAGCGTTACTCTAAAAAAACAGTTTCGCTGTTTACCTAGATCGCCACGGCATCTAAAGAGCCTTGCTATGACGATTATAGAAAAATGTAGGGTACTATGGTGATATAGCTCCTTGCAATGACGAAAAAGAATTTTTAACTTGCAGAATGTAGGTTTACTGTATATACTTGTTTATACAGTAACAATATTAATAATATTATGCAAACTCAAATCCAAAAATGGGGAAATAGCTTGGGAATTAGAATTCCTAAACATCTAGCTGATAAGTTACATTTTCAACAAGGTACATTTATTAATTTAGAAATAGCTGATAACTATTTGATTATCAGTACAGAAACATCAGAATTAGATATATTATTGGATAATATTACAGATTCTAACTGTCATCATGAAATATTAAATGATGACATTACTGTAGGTAATGAATCGTGGTAACATTCATCCCTGAAAGAGGTGATGTAGTTTGGCTTAATTTTGAACCTCAAAAAGGCAAAGAGATTCAAAAAACACGACCAGCGGTAGTTCTTACTCCTTATAAATATAACCTTAAGAGTGGTCTTGCTCTATTTGTACCTATCACTAGTCAAATTAAGGGCTATCCTTTTGAAGTGATAATAAACTTTGAACAAATAAAGGGAGCAGTATTATGCGATCAAGTACGATCTATGGATTGGAAAGCCCGCACAACAACTAAAATTCTTACATTAGACAAAATACTCATAAATGTTATATTATCAAAATTAAGACTATTATTGTAGTTATACATAGGAAGAAAACAGCCCGGCGTCTATTAGCGAGGAGCTACTTTAGTAGCGACGAAGCTCTAATGAATGTGGATTGCCACTACACTCACGTGGTCTCGCTAATAGACTCTTGTACTTTTCTGCAATTTTTAAATGCTATACGTAAGGTGAACTAGTAAGTAAAAAATATAGGATGTTCATTTGAAACAGGATAGTACACAAAGGCTAGCAAAAACGATTAGTAACGCAGGGATATGCTCCTTACTATTACCCACAAATATTAGAGTTAGCTAATTGATAACCTTGAACTAGATCAAATAACCGTTGCCATCCTCTCCACAATACAATAGGACCAGGCTCTAGATCATTTTTTCTTGCTAAATACCCACCCAATTTAGCAACCCATATTATAGCATTTTTTATTGTAGGAATTGTATTATTAGGGGGAGCTGCTTTGTGTATCTTTACATACAAAACTCGCCATTCTTCTTCAGCTAATATTACACTACATGGTAGATTAGGATTAGTTCTGCCAATTAAAGTAATAAAAAAAATTCTCCAAGCAATTATGCTCATGATTGTCAAGTATTTTATTAATCTTTCTCCTGTTGCAAGTCTACATTGTTCAACCCTAAATCCAGATTTTAAAATTTTATGAAAAATTTCAATTCTCCATCTTAAACAATACCATCTTACTTTCTCTATAGCTTCTTCAAAATTATTGATAACTATATTGGTTAGTAACATCCATTCTAATGGTGTTGTTCCACTAGGGGGACGACGCTCAATAACATTGATGGCATATACTGGTAAATTTGGCAATGTTTCTGTTTTATGTCTTACATTGTTTACAGGAGGATTCATTATAAATTTTCCAAATCTAACTTCCAAATGTCTAATCCTATTAGCTTTATTTTCTTGACTAGTATCTTTAACTGCTATTTCTCCAGCACACTGGAAACCCGATACTACCTTCCACAAATATTGTCTATCTTTTTTGGAATATTTTGACTTTTTATTTATTTCTCTATCCTGTGCAGCTCTAACTAAAACTTTAGATTTCTGAGCTTGTGCCAATTCAAAAAAATCATATATATCAGCTTCTCTATCACAAACAGTTATAATTTGGGTATTACTATTATTCGTTGCATTAATAGTGTTCTGTAATGCATTAAGCCACTTCATACTTTCTTTATCTTTAATATGTACCGCATTACCATGACTAGTTTTTTTTAACTGTTGTATTTCTTCAGGCACTGCTGGTCTATTGTGAATCTTTTGATCCAACAACCCAAGTGCTAATCCATTGGTAGCAACCGCAAAGGCAGTATGCATTATCAGACCTTTACATTCAATATTTTTAACATTCTTTCCCTCTTTTCTTGATAACACACCCAATCCAGTAGTTTTTTTATGACTAGTATATGTGATATAACTAGTATCTTGTATAACAAGAACTTTATCATGCTCTTTGATTCTTTCTACTGCTTTAGCAATATGGGCTTCTAATATTTTTGATTCCTTAACATTATCGTTTTTAAAAAAACGATATGCTGCTTTTGTTTCTGCCCAATTTCCACATGCTTGATTAATTGAGCTTTCAGGTATATTTGCAAAATTATCAGCTATCTTTATTAACCTATTTGTCAGCCTTTTATCACCCAAAATAGCTCCACTAAATTCCTCGGTCAAATAATTATTTATTATTTCTTGACTCATACTATACCTCTACAATGTAATATTTTAATTGCAAATCAGTATATTATTTTTACTTCTTTTTCACCATTGTTATTTTGTGGGTAATAGTAAGGATATGCTCAAGACGTGATGCAGAACTGCTTATTAAAAATAATCAAGTAAAAGTAAATGGCGTTATTATTGATTCACCAGCAACCAATGTTGATGAAACTAGTGTTATTGAAGTATCGGGAAAACTAATAAATCAACAACAGATCCCGCGTTTATGGGTATATTACAAACCTGTTGGACTCATTACTTCGCATAAAGATACAAGTGGTAGAAAAACGGTATTTGCCAGTCTTGCAAAGCTGAATCTGCCTAGAGTAATCTCAATAGGGCGACTGGATCTCAATAGTGAAGGGCTATTATTACTAACCAATAATGGTGATTTAGCAAGAAAGTTTGAGCTACCATCAAGTAAGATAGAACGTGTATATAAAGTAAGAGCATATGGTAACCCAAACTTTTTGTTAAAAAATTATAAAAATATAGAAATTGATCAAATACGTTATGATCCTAAATCAATTAAATTAATAAAATCAGGCAGAACAAATTGTTGGTTTGAAGTAGTTTTGACTGAAGGTAAAAATCGTGAAATTAGAAAGATATTTGAATATTTTGGCTTGACTGTTAACCGGTTAATTAGAATTAGCTATGGAGATTTTTTATTAGGTAATTTGCAACCAAATCAGTATAAAGAACAGCCATTCGAAAAATTTAAGAAATTTTTATGATACGAATTATCGCCGGCAAACATAAAAACCGGATCATACCTACCTTAAAAAACTCTAACTATCGTCCTTCTACAGGGAAAATCCGAGAGGCCATCTTTAGTATACTAACTTCAGGAGAATTTAGTGATGGCAGATTATTTACCAAGGAGTCTAAAGTTCTCGATTTATTTGCCGGCACAGCTAGTCTAGCTTTTGAAAGCTGTTCTAGAGGTGCTGGAGCAGTTACATTAGTTGATATAAATGCTAATTATTTGCAGGCAGCAAAGGAATTTGCCAGTAAAATAGGTGAGCTGGATAAAATGACTTTCCTAAATATTAATGCAGTAGCTCTACCTTCGGCTTGTCACAGTTTTGACTTAATTTTTATTGACCCTCCATATTATCATAATCTTGTACCGAAGGCAGTTAATGCTTTAAAAAAAGGTCAATGGTTAAAAGATGGTAGCATTATTGTAGTCGAACTTGCTAAAAGCGATGATTTTTTTGATGATTCTTTACAGCTAATTAAAGAAAAAATATACGGTGATAGTAAGTTGCTTATCTTAAGATATACTACTCATAAATGAAGAGTTGCAAAGATAGGAGAGATATTATAAAGTTTAGGACATTATGAGTAAGAATGTATTGACAGAAGAACAAAGAGAAAAGTTGAAGGAACGTCATAAGACAGAACCTTACTATTACCCACAAAATAACAATGGTGAAAAAGAAGTAAAAATAATATACTGATTTGCAATTAAAATATTACATTGTAGAGGTATAGTATGAGTCAAGAAATAATAAATAATTATTTGACCGAGGAATTTAGTGGAGCTATTTTGGGTGATAAAAGGCTGACAAATAGGTTAATAAAGATAGCTGATAATTTTGCAAATATACCTGAAAGCTCAATTAATCAAGCATGTGGAAATTGGGCAGAAACAAAAGCAGCATATCGTTTTTTTAAAAACGATAATGTTAAGGAATCAAAAATATTAGAAGCCCATATTGCTAAAGCAGTAGAAAGAATCAAAGAGCATGATAAAGTTCTTGTTATACAAGATACTAGTTATATCACATATACTAGTCATAAAAAAACTACTGGATTGGGTGTGTTATCAAGAAAAGAGGGAAAGAATGTTAAAAATATTGAATGTAAAGGTCTGATAATGCATACTGCCTTTGCGGTTGCTACCAATGGATTAGCACTTGGGTTGTTGGATCAAAAGATTCACAATAGACCAGCAGTGCCTGAAGAAATACAACAGTTAAAAAAAACTAGTCATGGTAATGCGGTACATATTAAAGATAAAGAAAGTATGAAGTGGCTTAATGCATTACAGAACACTATTAATGCAACGAATAATAGTAATACCCAAATTATAACTGTTTGTGATAGAGAAGCTGATATATATGATTTTTTTGAATTGGCACAAGCTCAGAAATCTAAAGTTTTAGTTAGAGCTGCACAGGATAGAGAAATAAATAAAAAGTCAAAATATTCCAAAAAAGATAGACAATATTTGTGGAAGGTAGTATCGGGTTTCCAGTGTGCTGGAGAAATAGCAGTTAAAGATACTAGTCAAGAAAATAAAGCTAATAGGATTAGACATTTGGAAGTTAGATTTGGAAAATTTATAATGAATCCTCCTGTAAACAATGTAAGACATAAAACAGAAACATTGCCAAATTTACCAGTATATGCCATCAATGTTATTGAGCGTCGTCCCCCTAGTGGAACAACACCATTAGAATGGATGTTACTAACCAATATAGTTATCAATAATTTTGAAGAAGCTATAGAGAAAGTAAGATGGTATTGTTTAAGATGGAGAATTGAAATTTTTCATAAAATTTTAAAATCTGGATTTAGGGTTGAACAATGTAGACTTGCAACAGGAGAAAGATTAATAAAATACTTGACAATCATGAGCATAATTGCTTGGAGAATTTTTTTTATTACTTTAATTGGCAGAACTAATCCTAATCTACCATGTAGTGTAATATTAGCTGAAGAAGAATGGCGAGTTTTGTATGTAAAGATACACAAAGCAGCTCCCCCTAATAATACAATTCCTACAATAAAAAATGCTATAATATGGGTTGCTAAATTGGGTGGGTATTTAGCAAGAAAAAATGATCTAGAGCCTGGTCCTATTGTATTGTGGAGAGGATGGCAACGGTTATTTGATCTAGTTCAAGGTTATCAATTAGCTAACTCTAATATTTGTGGGTAATAGTAAGGGCGCATACGTGATCGTATTAAGGCAGTTTTGATGTATGACGATGGGTATAGTAATGTAGAGATTGCTAAGGTACTACTCTTGAGCCACGAAGCGATAAGAAAACATATTGTTGATTATTAAAAAGCCAATAAGCTTAATACCGACAATGGGGGTAGTGCAAGCAAATTAAGTGATGGTGAGAAGACAGAATTAGTGACTCACCTAGAAGCAAATAATTATGTTTATGCGAAAGATATTATGCATCACATTGAGAACAAATATGGTGTGACATATACGATAACGGGAGTAACAAAATTACTATACAAACTGGGATTTGTTTACAAGAAGCCGAAAATAGTACCGGCTAAGCTGGATTTTGACAAGCAAGAATTATTTAAGTTAAACTACAGTTTGCTAAAAGGGAATCTCAGAGATAAGGAAGCTATATATTTTATGGATGGTGTTCATCCTCAGTATCAAGCAAGGGCAAGGTGTGGTTGGATAAGAAAGAACCAAGATAAAACCTTACCAACATTCAGTGGCTGGAAAAGAAAGCACATGATTGGTGCTATTAACCTAGCCGATTTGCAGTTAGTAAGTACAGAGAACCCCAAAATAAATGGGGAGCAGATAGTTAATTTTTTACAAAAGTTAGAAGAGGAGAATAGTGACAAGGAGAGAATATATTTAATCTGTGACAATGCTAGTTACCACAAATCCAAGAAAGTCAAGGAATACCTAGTAAATACGAAAATAGAGCTAGTATTTTTGCCACCATATAGTCCAAATCTGAACCCAATTGAGAGATTATGGAAGTTTATGCACCGTATTACAACTAATAATAAATTTTATCATAATTTTGAACAATTTTCGGAAGCAATAAACAAATTTTTTAGCAACATCGGTGATTATAAAGATAGGTTACGTACCTTAATAAACGATAATTTCCAAACTATTACCGTTAACCATTTCTGCAACTCTTCAGGTTAATTGAGTATACACGAATGTTCCATAATATATATTATGGAAAATAAAATTCTTTATAAAAAATATTGATTTGTTATATATAATAAATTACTCTATTATACGTTTATTAAATATGATTAAAAAATATATAGCAATAATATTGATAGGTTGTGTAGTTGAGCAGTTGGTCTGAATATTGCTATATGAATAGAAAAGCGGCATATTTTGTATTTTTACCATGGATATTTCTTAATGCTTTCAAAGCATTAAGAGCTCTTTGTAAGAAAGATAAGAAATAATAATTCTTATCTTTCTTATAGCTTTTTATAAAGAAGCATTGCATCACCATAACTAAAAAACCGCATTCTCTTATCTATAGCATATTTGTAGATATCAGTTATTTCCTGATAACCAGCAAACGCACAAACTAACATGAATAATGTAGACTTTGGCAAATGGAAGTTGGTAACTAACATATCAACAATTTGAAATTTAAATCCTGGTCTGATAAAAATGTCTGTTTCAAATCCGCCATTTGTTATTTGTCCATCAAGAGAATTGGCAATTGCGTTACTTTCTAATGCTCGTAAGCTGGTAGTTCCCACGGCTATTATCCGTCTATTTTCTTTTTTTGCCTTGTTAATTATATCTACAGTTTTTTTATCTATATGATAATATTCTGAATGCATTTTATGTTGATCAATATCCTCAGTTTTAACTGGTAGGAACGTCCCTGCTCCAACATGCAAAGTAATAAAAGCAGTTTCAATATTTTTTACTTTAATTGAGGCTAATAACTGTTTAGAAAAATGTAGCCCTGCAGTTGGAGCGGCTACTGCTCCAAGGTTCTTACTATAAACTGTTTGGTATCTATTATTATCCTCTAGTAAATTTTCGTGCCTCTTTATATAAGGAGGTAGCGGAATTTCACCATATTTCTCTAAAAATTCAAAAACTGAAATATTATCTAGAACAAATGCTATCTCAACCTGCCCCATCCCAAGTTTTTTACTTATAATAATCTTATTACAACCAAAATCAAATTGATCTCCTTCATTAAGTCTTTTTGACGGCTTAGCAAAACCATGCCAATAATTATTACTTATTGCCTTATTTAGATATAACTCGATCTTTTTACCAGCTTTATTCAATAGCAATTTGCCTTTAATAACTTTACTATCATTAAACACCATTAAATCACCAGGGCATAGATAGTTAATTATATCATGAAACTTAACCTGCACTAAGTGATTATTTGGTGCAGCTATCAACAAATTAGACTCATCTCGTTTTTTTTCTGGTTTCTGAGCTATTAATTCAGTCGGTAAGGTAAAATCAAAATCAGATAATTTCATTGTACCTCTCATATAAATTTTGGGGCGATTATGTTTTAATATAATCTGCTCGTCAATGATTATTTCACAAATCCCTTGTGTTACTGTAATATTAGCTAGACAATTATAGGTTTCTTTTCTACTATTCTATACCAATTATTATATTTTAACCTATTAAAACAGGTTCTATGTGCTTATCTAAGGTTAAAATACTTATAGCAAAGGTGCTATTTGTAATATTTGCATTGGGGACTGTAATTATTATACCAGTTACGGTATATGGAACTGGTGATTCATCTAGACATGAGGCTGTAGAACTTTTTAATACTCCATTGGTTATTAATGAAAAACGAACATTTGAACAGTTTAAAAAACAGTTGGGTGTTAACCGACCCCACTCTTACCTAACTAAGGTGGCTAATTTTTTCTGTAAAAAAACACAAGGGCAAAATGAAATCCCTCTAGAAGAGATGAATGTTGAACTTACTTCTTCTGAATTTTATGATGATATAGCCCCTAATGAACCTTATGTGGATATAGAAAAAACAAAAAAAAATCAGGAGGATACAACTGATGGACAACAACCAATAGTGCCAGTAGCTAATGTACCACAACAAGCAGGATTAGAACCAGCAGGAGAAGCACCGCCACAAGGAGGAGCAGGAGTACCTGCACCGCCAGCAGAAGCTATAGCACCACAAGAAAAAGTTGCACAGGTAGCAAGGGTAACAGCGGTATTAGCGGAAGAATTATTACAAAAACAAAAAGAAACAGTAAGAAATATTGCCTTAGCACTGAATGAAATAATTATCTTGTCTCATGAATTCGCAAACTCATCTATTGATTTAAGATTAAGCGATTTAAGACATCTAAACAATCTTTCCCCTCCCGCTGCTGGTGATGAAGATAATATTGTTCCTAAAAATGTGTGGGTTAGTGGTACGATAGGTATAACTAAATATAATGGGCAATGCTTATTAAGTAGCTATACTACTAGAACTAGTGCCACAACTATTGGGGGTGATTTAGAGTTACCTAATGGCAACATTATTGGAGGAGCTTATAACTATGTTCTCTCTAATTTTAAATACAAGAATCATACTGACAAAGTTGCTGCCCACACTCACGTAATATCTATATATGGTCAAACTAACTTATCTGAAAAACTGATACTACAAGGGTTTCTTTCCCGTGCTTTTGTTAATGTTTCTGCAAAATTACCAGTACAAAACCAGCTAGCTAAAGCTAAATTTGCTAATAGCTCATATAGTAGTAAGATAGTAGTTGCTTACAAATCAAAGGTTGGTAAAGCTTTAATTATCCCCCATATTGGGCTTAAATATGGGGGACAGGATATTGCTGGATATGAGGCAAGCTTTGAAAAACAAAGTCTATCGGTAGCTGCTACTAACAGCCGAAGATCTTCGGGGCTTATAGGATTTGAAGTAATTATGCCAATGAAGATTAGTGATACTACCCAAGTGATTCCTAGATTTCATATGGAAGTCGAAAAGTTTTTACATAATAAGCAGCAGAAGCTTCATATGCAGGTTATGTCATATCCAAGCAGTAAAGAGGAAATATTGCTGCTTGAAAAACCTGCTAAATACAACTACAAAATTGGCGGAACTATCACTATAAAACGTGGCTCAACAGAAATCATGGCAGTATATAACTATTTAGCGTCTAATAATAAATATTCAAGCCATCAAGGTTCACTTAAATTAAAATTATCGTTCTAGGCTCTTATATCGTGAGGGTTGATGTCATTATAAAAATAATTATTATTCTAAGCACCTTCGATGTCACCCCTGTGAAGGTAGCAGGGTCTAAAAAAATAGCCAAGAAAACTATTTAAACTTTTCTAGACCCCTGCTTTCGCAGGGGTGACATCGAAGGGGAATCAGGGGTAACATCACCCCTAACAGGGATGATACTGATAACTTGTTAAACCGAACTCAGGTTATATTTATATATTATCATTCGAGTATATCCACATCCACCTCTTCCTCAGGGCTATCAGCAATCAATGCGGTAGAAACTACTTTTTCTTCTTGTTCGGTTTTGAATAATATTACACCACTAGTATTACGACCAGTTATACGTACAGATTCAAGTTTACACCTAATTAGTTTGCCATTATTAGTAATTAACATCAACTCATCAGACATATCAACCGGCATTACTCCAACAACTAATCCAGTTTTGTCAGACACATCCATATTAACAATACCGCTACCACCACGGTTAGTAATCCTATATTCGTATGCGGAACTTCTTTTTCCGAAACCATTTTCACTAACAGTAAGAATAAATTCTTCTGAAACAGCCATTTCTAAAATCTGTTCTTTATTTAACTGTACATCAAATTCTTCCGGGGTAAATTCCTTGCCACCCGCTATTAGCAACCTATTCTCTATAGGAATTGATAAATAGGCTTCCCTTTCTTCCATTGTACACGATATTCCTTTTAATATTGTCATAGAAATAACATAGTCGCTAGAAGCAATCCTCATACCTCTTACACCATCAGAAGTACGGCTTTTAAATACCCTAACTGAACTAGCTGGGAATCTTATAGCTTTACCAGCTTTGGTTGCCAGTAAAACATGGTCTTCATCCTTACAAACTTTAACATCTATTAAATGGTCATTATCATCAAGCCTAATAGCAATTTTACCATTTGATTGAATACGTTTAAAGTCTGATAAATCATTCCTTCTAATATTACCTTGGCTTGTAGCAAAAATAATATTCAAACTATCCCACTCATCCTGATTTTCAGGCAATGGCATAATATTATTTATACGTTCTCCTTCTTTTAAAGGTAAAATGTTGACTATTGGTCTTCCTTTACTCTGAGGATTACCAAGTGGCAGTTTATATAATTTTAAGCTGTATACCTGCCCGGTATTTGAGAAAAACAACATAGGTGTGTGAGTACTGCCAACAAATATTTGAGTGGTAATATCTTCGTCCCTCATTGACAGCCCTGATCTCCCCTTCCCTCCTCGTTTCTGTGCTCTATAGGTAGCAAGAGGTACACGTTTAATATAACCACCCAATGTCACGGTCACAACCATTTCTTCTCTTTGGATAAGATCCTCAATATCTTGATCAAAATCACCTAATTCAATGCTAGTAAGGCGGGGGGTAGCGAATTCATCTTTGATTCTAATTAACTCATTTTTTAGGATCTCTAGAAGTTTCTCACGTGATGCTAGAATGTCAGTATAACCCCTAATCTCCGTCGCTAGTTCCGCAAGATCATTTTCTAATTTATTCTTCTCCATAGCAGTTAAACGTTGCAATCGCATTTCAAGAATTGCTTTTGTTTGTGTTTCAGTAAAATAACATTTACCATCATCTGCTATCATTGCTCTATCATCAACAAGTTTTACTAGATCTATTATAGATGACGCATCCCAAGTTCTTTGCATTAGTTGCTCTTTAGCACTTGCCGGATCATTGGAAGATTTAATTATTCTAATAACCTCATCAATGTTACTAACCGCAATCATTAGTCCCAATAAAATATGAGCCTTATCACGAGCCTTATTTAACAAATATATCGTCCTGCGAGTTATTACTATTTCTCTAAAATTGACAAAAGCAGCTATCACTTCTTTTAAGTTCATAACTTCTGGTAGCCCATCTCTTAGAGCTAACATAATCACACCAAAACTAGTTTGTAGCTGGGTATAGGAATATATTTGATTCAGCACCACTTCTGTTACAGCATCTTTCTTTATTTCAATTACTAC
Source organism: Candidatus Tisiphia endosymbiont of Ditula angustiorana (assembly GCF_964026425.1). Taxonomy (NCBI): domain Bacteria; kingdom Pseudomonadati; phylum Pseudomonadota; class Alphaproteobacteria; order Rickettsiales; family Rickettsiaceae; genus Candidatus Tisiphia; species Candidatus Tisiphia endosymbiont of Ditula angustiorana. Next base: position 508,258 of record NZ_OZ032143.1, on the reverse strand, counting down.
TCGAATACCATCCTTATTTGATTCATCTCTAAGATCACTGATACCTTCAATACGTTTTTCCTTGACTAGTTCGGCAATTTTCTCAACCAATTTCGCTTTATTAACCATATATGGTATTTCTGTAATAATAATAGCCTGTCTATTATTAGCAATCTCTTCAATTTCGCTGCGTCCTCTAATTAGAATACTCCCCCTACCCGTTAAATAAGCCGACCTAATACCGCTTGTACCAAGTACTATACCAGCAGTAGGAAAATCAGGCCCTTTAACTACGGTCATAAGTTCTAATATTTCTACATCATTATTATCAACATATAGGCAGCAAGCATCAATTATTTCTCCAAGATTATGAGGTGGAATGTTGGTAGCCATACCCACAGCAATACCATTAGTTCCGTTCACCAAGAGATTGGGAAACATTGACGGCAATACCGTAGGCTCCCTCTCAGAGCCATCATAATTTGGCGTAAAATCAACGGTTTCTTTATCAATATCTTCGAGCAATGTATGAGTAACTTTAGCAAGTCTTGACTCTGTATACCTCATAGCAGCGGCAGCATCACCATCTCTTGAACCAAAATTACCCTGCCCATCAACGAGCAGTAATCTTAAAGAGAAATCCTGTGCCATTCTCACTAATGAGTCATAAATTGCAGAGTCGCTATGCGGATGGTATTTACCCATCACATCACCGACAGTTCTTGCTGACTTACGATAAGGTTTGTTAAAGTAATTAGATGCTTCATACATTGCATAAAGGATTCTACGATGCACTGGCTTTAGACCATCACGTACATCTGGAATTGCCCTACTAACAATTACACTCATAGCATAATCTAAGTAAGAGCCTTTCATCTCATCTTCAATGCTAATAGATATTAAGTTTTGACGAGCTAAATTAGTCACAGTTAGAACCTACATTTATTAAAGTAATATTAGAATAGTTTAAGTATATTACATATTCGGAAAAAAATCTATTGCTGAATGAGCGTAGACTAGCTGGAAAAGCTATTTTTTTCCAAGTAGTATATAACCCGAAGAGCAGATTTCCCAGTTGAGGAAAAAAAGGAATTAAATAGATAGGGACAAGTTTAAAAGCTCAAGACGTCATTGCGAGGAGCTGCGATGCAGCGACGAAGCAATCCATTTTTAATCACTTTTATGGATTGCTTCGTCGGCTCATGCCTCCACAACTGTCGAAAGTTAGAAGAGGAAGGGGTTTTAAATAGGGTAACGTCATTGCGAGGAAGACCGTAGGTCGACGAAGCAATCCAAAAAAGTAACCATAAGTGGATTGCTTCGTCGGCTTACGCCTTCTCGCAATGACAGCGGTTATAAGCCGACAACTTTTAAACTGTCATTATGACTTCTAAAACCACTTCCTCTTCTAACTTTCGACAGCTGTGCTCATGCCTCCTCGCAATGACGCCATTTTACTATGGTTAGCTATACATAACATCTTTTTTTAGATTGCCTGAATTTTAGATAAATCGGCAGGCTAAATAATGTTAAAATTCTTATAACATAATAATAACGATAATCGGATGCCATGGTAGCAAAAAATAGTACTATTGAAAAAACAATAGATATTGCTACGATATATGCCAAAATAACTTTCTCGGGACTATTAGATTGTTTATTTGTTAGAATAGATATTAAATACACAAATATTAATATAAAACTAATAAGATTTATTGTTAAAATCTTTGGATATAATTTTAAATATTTAATTGTCCAATTTTTTAAGTAATTCTTTTTAATAACCATACCATGTTTTTGAGCTTCGTTAAGTTCAATAAAGGCGTAATGATGGAATCCCCAGTTTTTCATTAACATAACAAAATTTATTGTACGATGTTTAAGAAAATCTAGTGGATAGTGAGTAATGGCTCGTTTGTAAGCAGATTCCATTTCTTGTAACTTTATAAGATCTGCTGTAGAGGCATAAATCCTAGTATCACCAAAAATTAATGGATCAACCCATCTAGGAGTGTAATGAACTTTAAGCTTTTCAAAACTATATAAATCTAGGTCTTCTTTAACATATTTTGGCACTAAATCATCATTATTGATAGCAACACTTACTCCAGCAACATCAAATAATTGACGTAATTGCTCTGCATGACTTTCAGAGGAAAAATGCTTAGTAAGTTTAGCATTACCATATATTATTGATAGCAAAATGATGCAGGTTAATATTATTCTTATTAACAAGCTAGTTTTAAGATAAATTGACAATACAAACAAAATCAGAATTGGAGCTATAAATTGTGCTTGAAACTTAACACCAACAATATAAAAAACAATTGACAATAATCCAATAACTACCAACAAAGGAGCAGGTTTTTGGCGATAAGTATAAAAAATACAAGTAGCTACTACAAAGAAACTACCAAAGGCAAAAGCTACATCTTTCCAAATTGTTCCAGATTGGGATAATATATTAGACCTCATTCGAAACTGGTTGACGTAGTTCAAAATTATAAATGCCAGAGATCAAATTAAATCTAAGACCAAATCTTTTACGTCTATTTCGATATTTGTCAGCAATAATTTTGAACCGTTTTAGCATACCAATAACGTTTTCATTTAGAACTCTTTCTCCTGCTAACCTACGATTATTCTTTTTATCATTTTTAGTTAAAGGATTTTTCTTGCTTTTTTTCTTTGGTAATTCAGAATTATTGTGAATTTTTTGTATATACTCGATGAAAATCAACAATTGCGTTGTTGTTGTCCAAGACCTGCGGTGCTCACGTACTAATGTACGCTGTGCTCCTCGGCTTGGACACTCCTAGCACTTGTTGATTTTGATCTTCGTCTACCAACTCTTCATTTACGAGCAGTATACCTTGATATCCTGTATCAGTAATCGCTTTAACCTTAGGATGGATAAGAATTTTGGATTCCTTAAATAATCTAAAGTCATGTTTTTTACCGTTAGAAAAATCTGTACATATTACTTGGTGTGTTTTCTTGTCTACCACTATTTGAGTTTTTAGTGTATGCCTTTTCTTCTTTCCTGAATAATAGAATTTTTGTTTTTTTTGGGTCTTTCTATAGGACTCTCAGTAGCATCAATCAAGACTACTTCATAATTCATATCACTCTTCATTAGAGCTTTACGACCTGGAAGAGCAAAGTTTGGGTGTTTAACTAGGGTGTCTTCTACCCATTTAACAGCTTTATATGCTGAACTTTCACTAATCCCATAGTTCTGACCTATATGGAAATAAGTACGGTATTCTCTAAGGTATTCTAAGACCATCAGCAACTGTTCCTCCAAATTGAGCTTATTTTTACGCCCACCTTTTGATTTCTTAAGACCATCAGCTTGCCTCAAAATATCCACCATCTTTGAGAATGTTCCCTTCTTTACTCCTGTTAATCGACGAAATTTTTCATCCTCTAACTCTTTAATCTGATCGAATTTCATATTATTACTTCAAATCAGATATTTATAACACCATTCTACATCATTGTCTAGTTTCGAAAGAAGCCTATTAGGTAGAAATGGTATTAATAAGTAAAGCCATCTATATTTATTTTGTTGATCAGCATAGAAAAGCAGCAATACTCCACCCCACAACAGTCCTAAATTAAGCAAGAGCATCGTCTGCGGACCTTGGTAAATATAGTGAAGTAAGAACCACACCATTGACATTAACGGTGGATGATGAGAAAAATAATTTTTATTGATACTCTGCCCATATTGATCGAAACTATCAGACGACATCCCACCAGGGTAGGCAGAGGCAAAATGTAAAGACATTAAGAGTAAACACAAAATGACAGGGTAATATTTACGCAAAAACTCTGTACAACAATTCATGTTCACAATTTATTATTTCAAAAACTCAATTTCGGATTAATGGAATTAATCCGAAATTGGAATGAGAATGTAAACAATCAGGCTTAAAGCGGTTTGACGCCTGATTGTTAAATATTTCATTTGCTAATAATCTTATTTTTATTGGTATAAAAATAAGATTATTAGCGATAATAGATTAAAATGCATTCGTGCCAGTCGCTTCAAGAATGCATTTTTCTGATATTCTAGCCAGTTTTGGATTAAAATTTTTAATTTTAATCCAAAACTGAGGTTGCAAATATGATGGTCTATAAGCCGGATTTTGTATAAATAATATTTCTATTATCTACTGCAGTTATTTATCTAGGATAAATATTACCATTTATCTCAAGCGATCCACCCACATTACTTCTAGTCAGAGATGCCTAGGAACACGTAAGTTCTGTAATGCCTATTTGATCTTGCTCTTGGTGGGGTTTACCATGCGTAGCTTGTTACCAACCTACCGGTATGCTCTTACCACACCATTTCACCCTTACCAAAATTTGATAACAAAGTTTGGCGGTATATTTTCTGCGGCACTTTCCCTAAAAGATTACTCTTCCGCTGGACGTTAACCAGCACCATATCTCTGTAGAGTCCGGACTTTCCTCGTAAATTCTAGTATAGATTTTTACGCAACTGCACGACCATCGAGATGATTATGTTTTAATATAGTTGTCTCGTCAATGATTTTTTTTACTAGATCACTTAGTGCTAGCTAAAAACATGCTATTATTAATTCTTTCAAGATAATAATAGTTATAATTATGGTAGTAAGTATAAAATTTGCCGCTGAATTACGGGATAAATTATATGGATTAAATCTTTCTGACCCAAAACATCTACAATTTTACCAAGAAATGGTATTTATTTTTATTAAAGGTAATGAAAATGAAATATTACAAGTATATAAAGACATTAAGGGGTACAACACTATAGGGATAGGCTTTAACATGGATAATCCAAAAGCAAAAATTGTGTGGCAGACAATATTCCAAGGCTCTTTATCATTTGACAAAGTTTATAATGGCGATAAAGCTATTACAATACAACAATCTCGAATGATATATGACTATAAGAGTGCTGTTAATCGCCTAGAATTAAAAAATATTTATGGCAAGTGTTGGGATAAGTTAAAACCCAACGAGATGCTGATGATTCTTACTATTACCCACAAAATAACAATGGTGAAAAAGAAGTAAAAATAATATACTGATTTGCAATTAAAATATTACATTGTAGAGGTATAGTATGAGTCAAGAAATAATAAATAATTATTTGACCGAGGAATTTAGTGGAGCTATTTTGGGTGATAAAAGGCTGACAAATAGGTTAATAAAGATAGCTGATAATTTTGCAAATATACCTGAAAGCTCAATTAATCAAGCATGTGGAAATTGGGCAGAAACAAAAGCAGCATATCGTTTTTTTAAAAACGATAATGTTAAGGAATCAAAAATATTAGAAGCCCATATTGCTAAAGCAGTAGAAAGAATCAAAGAGCATGATAAAGTTCTTGTTATACAAGATACTAGTTATATCACATATACTAGTCATAAAAAAACTACTGGATTGGGTGTGTTATCAAGAAAAGAGGGAAAGAATGTTAAAAATATTGAATGTAAAGGTCTGATAATGCATACTGCCTTTGCGGTTGCTACCAATGGATTAGCACTTGGGTTGTTGGATCAAAAGATTCACAATAGACCAGCAGTGCCTGAAGAAATACAACAGTTAAAAAAAACTAGTCATGGTAATGCGGTACATATTAAAGATAAAGAAAGTATGAAGTGGCTTAATGCATTACAGAACACTATTAATGCAACGAATAATAGTAATACCCAAATTATAACTGTTTGTGATAGAGAAGCTGATATATATGATTTTTTTGAATTGGCACAAGCTCAGAAATCTAAAGTTTTAGTTAGAGCTGCACAGGATAGAGAAATAAATAAAAAGTCAAAATATTCCAAAAAAGATAGACAATATTTGTGGAAGGTAGTATCGGGTTTCCAGTGTGCTGGAGAAATAGCAGTTAAAGATACTAGTCAAGAAAATAAAGCTAATAGGATTAGACATTTGGAAGTTAGATTTGGAAAATTTATAATGAATCCTCCTGTAAACAATGTAAGACATAAAACAGAAACATTGCCAAATTTACCAGTATATGCCATCAATGTTATTGAGCGTCGTCCCCCTAGTGGAACAACACCATTAGAATGGATGTTACTAACCAATATAGTTATCAATAATTTTGAAGAAGCTATAGAGAAAGTAAGATGGTATTGTTTAAGATGGAGAATTGAAATTTTTCATAAAATTTTAAAATCTGGATTTAGGGTTGAACAATGTAGACTTGCAACAGGAGAAAGATTAATAAAATACTTGACAATCATGAGCATAATTGCTTGGAGAATTTTTTTTATTACTTTAATTGGCAGAACTAATCCTAATCTACCATGTAGTGTAATATTAGCTGAAGAAGAATGGCGAGTTTTGTATGTAAAGATACACAAAGCAGCTCCCCCTAATAATACAATTCCTACAATAAAAAATGCTATAATATGGGTTGCTAAATTGGGTGGGTATTTAGCAAGAAAAAATGATCTAGAGCCTGGTCCTATTGTATTGTGGAGAGGATGGCAACGGTTATTTGATCTAGTTCAAGGTTATCAATTAGCTAACTCTAATATTTGTGGGTAATAGTAAGGCTGATGATTGAGGATCTGTATTGGAATGGTGGTAATAAGCTAGTAGGTAAATATACCAAGTTTTTTAAACATATGATCCTTTATACTGAAAGTTCTAGATTAAAATATCTTACACAAGGATTGATTGAGGTAAGAGAAAATTCTAATAAAGAGAGAATTAGGGGTATTCAAAATCGTAGAAATGTACAAAGTGAAATAGGTGACTCGTCCAAGTGTTCTGCTCCGGTGTCAATTATAAACAAGGCTATAAATCAGCATTATAAAACTAATTAGGCATAAGGATATGATATAACTTTTTTTCACATCTACCTCTTGTAAAATGGACGAGAAGACACTATATCAAAACTTATCAAGTTGATTTATTAAATTGGGATTAGGAGTGTATATGGCAAAGATCATAGGTATAGATTTAGGAACAACAAATTCTTGCGTCGCGGTAATGGAAGGAAAAGAACCAAGAGTCATAGCAAATGCTGAGGGAGTTAGGACTACTCCTTCAATGGTAGGATTTGGTAATGACGGTGAAAAATTAATTGGCGAACCAGCTAAACGTCAAGCTGTAACCAATCCAGAGAATACTTTATACGGCATTAAAAGATTGATAGGTAGAGGTTTCTCTGATCCTATGGTAAAAAAAGACCAAGATCTTGTACCATACAAGATAGTAAAAGCTGCTAATAACGATGCTTGGGTTGAAGTTAAGGGCGAAAAATATTCTCCAAGCCAAATTAGTGCTTTCATTTTACAAAAAATGAAAGAAACAGCCGAGAATTATCTTGGTGAGAAGGTAACACAAGCAGTCATTACTGTACCAGCATATTTTAATGATGCACAACGTCAAGCAACTAAAGATGCTGGTAAAATTGCTGGTTTGGAAGTATTAAGGATAATCAATGAACCAACAGCAGCTGCTTTAGCATATGGTTTCGATAAAGCTGAGAGCAAAATAATTGCCGTTTATGATCTTGGTGGTGGTACGTTCGATGTATCAATTTTAGAGATAGGTAACGGTGTATTTGAAGTTAAATCTACCAACGGTAATACTTTCCTTGGTGGCGAAGATTTTGATTCTAGAATTCTAGATTATTTAATTGATGAATTTAAGAAAGAAAGTGGTATAGATTTACGCAAAGATCCTTTAGCTTTGCAACGTCTGAAAGAAGCTGCTGAAAAAGCTAAAAAAGAATTATCATCTGTACCTCAAACTGATGTTAATTTGCCATATATTACAGCTGATAGCTCAGGTCCTAAGCATTTAAATATAAAATTTACTAGGGCGAAATTAGAATCCTTAGTGGCAACGTTAATTGATGATACAATAGAACCATGTAAGAAAGCTTTAAAAGATGCTGGGCTAAAAGCTTCGGATATTCAAGAAGTAGTACTTGTTGGCGGTATGACTAGAATGCCAAAAGTTATTGAGAAAGTAAAGGAATTCTTTGGTCGTGAACCACATAGAGGAGTTAACCCTGATGAAGTCGTGGCTCTAGGTGCTGCTATTCAGGGAGGAGTGTTAAATAAAGAAGTTACTGATATATTATTGCTAGACGTCACCCCTTTATCTTTAGGTATTGAAACTCTTGGTGGGGTATTTACTAGGCTGATTGATCGTAATACTACTATTCCGACTAAAAAGAGTCAGGTATTCTCTACTGCTGACGATAACCAGCATGCTGTAACGATTAGGGTATTCCAAGGTGAACGGGAAATGGCATCTGATAATAAAATACTTGGTCAATTTAATCTTGATGGCATCCCGCCTGCACCACGAGGATTACCGCAAATTGAAGTAACTTTTGATATAGACGTTAATGGTATAGTTCATGTTTCTGCCAAGGATAAAGCTAGTGGTAAGGAACAAAAAGTAACTATTCAAGCTTCTGGAGGTCTTAGTGATACGGAAATTGAACAAATGGTAAAAGATGCAGAAAAAAACGCTGAGGATGATAAAAAGCGTCGTGAATTAATTGAGGCTAGAAATAGTGCTGATAGTTTAATTTATTCAACCGAAAAAACTCTAAAAGAACATGATAGTAAAATATCAGCTAGTGATAAACAAGAAGTAGAAAATAGCATAACAGAGTTAAAAGCAGCTTTAGAGTCTGATAATCTTGAGCAAATTAAAGCAAAAACTGATGCTCTTATGGCTAGTAGTATGAAAATAGGAGAAGCTATGTATAAATCTCAGCCAGATGATCATAGTGAGGAAAAACCTGAGACGAATGATGACAAAGTAGTTGATGCTAACTACGAAGATGTCAGCAACAAGTAGGAATTTTAGGCTCTGAGATGTCATCCTTGCATCTTCGGATGTCACCCCTGCGTAAGCAGGGGTCTAAAAAAATAGACAGGAAGGGTGCTTTAGATATTCTAGATCCCAGCCTTCGCTGAGATGACATAATGGTGAGTAGGGGTGACATCGAATGATGCAAAAGGATAAATTAACTAAATTTAAAATCAGATATTCTTATTATGTCGACAAAAGATTATTACCAAATACTTGGGGTTAGTAAAACTGCTACCCAGGAAGAGCTAAAAAAAGCTTATCATAAATTGGCGATGCAATATCATCCTGACCGTAATACACAGGATAAACAAGCAGAAAAAAAGTTCAAGGAAATAAGCAGTGCTTATGATATCCTAAAAGATGAACAAAAAAGAGCTGCCTATGATCGTTTTGGACATGATGCTTTTCAGAATTCAGGTGCAGCATCGTCAACTGGAAGACATAACAATAGTGGACCTGATATAAATGATATATTTGGTGAGTTTTTTAATGATTTTATGGGTGGCGGGGCAAGAAGACAACGACCATCAACTACTATTAGAGGTTCAGATCTAAAATATGATATCATAGTTACTCTGCAAGAAGCATTTCGTGGTATCGACAAAAATATTAGTTTTACCAGTGAAGTAAAATGCCAAACATGTAACGGCAACGGGTCAGAAAGTAATGCCGGAATGACCAAATGTGACGCTTGTGCAGGACAAGGGGTTACAAGAAGACAACAAGGCTTCTTTACATTAGAACAAACTTGTGGAAAATGCCAAGGTTCAGGACAAATCATTAAAAATCCATGCAAAAAATGTCATGGTCAGGGGCGTTACTCACAACATAGAAATTTATTAGTAAATATTCCAGCTGGTATTGAAGAAGGTACTAGAATAAGGCTTACTGGTGAAGGAGATGCCGGAGTACGAGGAGGCAATAACGGGGATTTGTATATTTTTGTTACTATTAAACCGCATGACCTCTATAAAGTTGATGGAATTAATTTGCATTGCAGACTACCAATTAGCTTTATTAAAGCTATTTTAGGTGGAGAAGTAGAAGTCCCAGATATAGAAGGTGGTAAGGTAAAATTACAAATACCCGTTGGTACACAAAATGGCGAACAACTTAGGTTAAAAGGCAAAGGTATGTCTAAGGTTAGATCAAGCATTAGAGGTGATATGTTTGCCCACATACATATTGAGATACCAAAGAATCTTACTAAAAAACAAAAAGAATTACTAGAATTGCTGGATAAAGAATTTACAAGCGACAAAGATGAGGATGATGCTAGTTTTTTTAATAAAATGAAAAACTTATGGTCGTGAAATGCAACATTCGGTAGAGAATGACGCCATCATTACAGACTCAGATTTAAGTGATAATGAGGGTACTTATATACTCACCTTACGCATGGCATTTAAAAGTCATAGGGAGAATAGCCTAGAGCTATTAACGAGGAGCCACTTTGGTGGCGACGAAGCAATCCAGTAACATCATTTATCTATAAATTGTTTCCTAGATTGCTTCGCTTACGCTCGCAATGACGTTGTGGTATAGGTATTTGTAAACTTTCGACAGTTGTGGATGTCACCCCTGCGAAAGCAGGGGTCTAGAATATCTAAAGCACCTTTCCTGTCTATTTCTTTAGATTCCGCACCGAAGCAGGAATGACATCGTTTCATCGTATATGTCCCTACTTCCCTTTATGTCATCCCAGCGAAAGCTGGGATCTAAAATATCTAAAGCACCCTTTCTGCTTGTTTCTTTAGATCCCGCCTTCGCGGGGATGACATAATGGTACAAACAGGGGTGACATCCGAAGAGACAGAGATGACACCCTAGGCTATTAAACCGATGTCTTACATCAAATTCAGATTACCATTACTTGCGTTGGCGTTTTTGATCCACGCTAGCAATGTCTATGCGGGAATGACATATATGGTAAAATGATGTTATCTGCTTTATAATTTAGAACGAAACATCAGTATGTTCTCCTAGTATAGGATGATAATAAGTATCATGATGATCACTATCATGATACTTATTGGCTATATCTACATTATGCTTATATTTAGAATAGTCCCTAGAAGGTGGACATGGTGGTAGCTTATTACTAATAGTGCTAGTATTAGTTAATTCATCACTAAAAGAACCAGAATAACCCGATTCTTGAGAATCATTTTTCTTCATTTTAGCTTGCAACTCTTTTATAGGGGCTGAATATCTAGAAACTAACTGATCATGTACTGACTCAGTAAGCACTTTTGAGTTTGTAGGACTAGGTGTATTTGGATCATTATTTTTAGCTTGCAACTCTTTTATAGAGGCTGAATATCTAGAAACTAACTGATCATGTGCCTCAGTAAGCACTTTTGATTTTGTAGGACTAGGTGTATTTGGATCATTATTTCCTGTTGTTAATTCATTATTCCACTTTTCAAGACATTGCAAAGCCTGCTTTATAGTATAGTCCTTATCAAGCTTATCACATATATCTGGAGATATACCAGCTGTTTTGAGTATATCTCTAATATTTAGATTAAATTTTTCAAGGAGAGTAGCTATATCTAATACTTTACAGATTGCCTCTATTTCAACTTCATCTTTTAATTTAACTTTCTCCTTATTAAAGAATTTTTTAGTGTGTTGTATATGTTGTATAATAGGCTTATGATTGAATTCCTTAAGAAACTTCTCCTGTGTTTTCCACGGTGACCTGATGAACAATTAGTTAATTTTTATTAATGCATTAATAAAACGCTTTAAGTTATTTGATGACCAACCCATAGTAAGCATCATTTTTGGCTTGGTCTCTCTTTTTGTCTTTATTCTATTTAAAATATTCAATACAAACCTTCGAATAATAGCCATATTTGCAGGAGCATTGCCTTGACGTATGCTGTTTGCATCTTCATTAAATACCACATCGAGCACCCAATGCATAGATTCAATCCCCCAATGAGATCTTATGCTTCTTAACATTGTTTCAGCGGAATTATTAGAACTACTAATATAATAATTTACTGATTCTAATACTTTATTTTTTTCAACTACTTTTCTTTTTACTTGGATAACAGAATTCAAACCAGTCCATTGCTCATAACCAAATATTTTTTTAACATCACGTATTACACAGCATTTTCTTTCTTCAATTCTACCATGCCCTTTATCATAAGTTTCTGCCACATCTGTTTCTAGAAACTTAGCTATGTCTACCTGAAAGGACTTTTCAACCTCATTATATAATCCAGGATGGTTCATCTTTAAGCCTAAAATATAGTCAGCTTCTTTTTCTACAATCTGTTTGGCTATGTTTTTTTGACACCCCATGGCGTCAATAGTAACTATTGCATTTTTAATATCCAAACATTCTATTACTTCTGGAATAGCTGTGATTTCATTGTCTTTGCTATCAATTGCTTGACCAAACAAAGTGACACCCGATTCAGCTGCATAGACATTTAAAAAATGTAACGCTCTACTATCTTTATATTTTGAACCTCTAAGCGTCTTGCCATCTATTACGTAATGTTTCTCATTTAAATCATGATTAAAATATTTTACTAATACTTTATTTAATTGCTTAGAATCACATCTAGTAATAAAACTTCTAATAGTACAATCACTAGGAGAGCCATTTTTAAAGGGTAAATATTCTCTTAAAGTATCAATATGAGCTTTACCAAATTCTTCAATTTCTTCCCAACTCTCTGCCCTTGCTGCAACTGCTACTACTGCTAAAAACAATAATTCTATTAACGGATAAGCTATTTTACTCTCTTGTCTATGTTCTTTAATATCACAAAAATGTTCTGCAAAACTCTTGATAAATTCTTTTTCTTTTAACATCAATATCTCTAAAATAATTATCTTATTTAGAGATTCTTATGTCATTTCTGTACTTTTTGCAAAAACTTTATTATTACAATCTACTTAACTTTTATTCATCAGACTGCCGTGCTGTGTTTTCTTAGATACATTAACTATATAGCATATTGGTAGAACATCTAGTTCTTGAACAGATTTAAGCACTTTCTGAGCTTTTTGTATTTCAGTGAGTGTAGTTGTATTAGTAAGAGACATATCAGTAATAGATATAAAAGAAACTCTTGATGAATCTTGTTGTTTAGCCATATATAATAATCTTTTTAGTTAAAAATAACTAGGTTGTTTTATCTTAAAAAGGTGATATAACAACCTAGGAAAAAGATTTTGCGATATTGTTTTATAAGATACAATAAAAAACAATATATTAAACAAAAATTTACTTTTTTGTAATAATTATTGTGTTATTCTTGCAAGTATATTTGAGTAGTATTATAGTTGTAGTTACTACTCAGAGCTGTCATTCCCACGTGGGCGGGAATCCATATTATCTAATACTCGATAATCAAGTTTTTTTCTGAAGGCTACAATTCATGACATCTTCTCGGCTTCTTTTCATGACTTTTAAACTGTCCTGAATTATATAACTCAATAAAAACTTGATTATCGAGTAAAAGATAAATTTTATAAATTAATATCAGTTTGCAACTTAATTTTGTTTTTATAATCTTTCTCAAAACATTTTGCCATAAAATATGCTAATATTGCAAAGAACATAAGATATATGATTGGGAATAATTGAAAATTTAGGTATCTCATTAATATTAAACAGACAGAATTAGCTGTACCAGACATCAACATTGACCCAATATTATGACCAAGACTTACTGCACGATAACGATCATTGACAGCAAAAGCTTTTGTCATGATACCATGAGAAAGAGCATTGAAAGGAGCAACAAAACATGCTAGCATTAAACAAGAACCCAAAGCTAAATTAACCATCTGATAGTTAACGGATATAATAAATAATAGACTAGATACAATAGTACCAAATAAGCTAAACTTAAATACTAACATTTGACTAAGCCGGTCTGCAAGTAAGCCAGCAATAGGCATAGGAATGGCAAAACATATGATTATTAAAACTGAAAATGTACTAATAATGAAACTAGTCTGCGGTAGGACCAAAGGCAAATATTGTTTCATAAATATAATGGATATTTGATAAGTTGCACCAAATCCACCAGCAAGAAACACTGCCATCAAAATAACTCGCCACTGTTTCTTAATTAAAGTAGCCAAGCTTTGCGTCTTCGCTTTACTGTCTTGATTCTTTTTAAATTCAGGTGTTTCATCAAGTTTTTGGCGAAAATATAGAACGATTAAAGCTAAAGGTAAACTAAGTAAAAAAGGAATACGCCAACTCCAATCTGGAAAAATATGGGCATTAAAAAAATTGGTCGCCCCATTCCCTAGTAATAAACCTACAACCCCTGTACAACGAGTTATTGCTGAAGCTGTATATCGGTATTTCTCCCCTAAATGTTCGATAACATAAATAGCCGCTCCATCATATTCTCCACCTATAAAAAAACCTTGCATAAAGCGACACAAAGCTAAAATTATTGCACCCCACACACCAATAGACGAGTATTCTGGCAAACAACCTATAACCAGCGTAGGCACTACAATACCTATGATGGTTATACTTAATGCAACTTTACGCCCATACAAGTCTCCGATACGACCAAAAATCAGTGATCCCATAGGTTTTGATAAATATGCTATCGCATAAATAGCAAAAACATTTATTAGATTAGTTAGATAATCAGTATTTGGAAAGAATTTTGCTGCCATAATACCAGCAGACAAACCATACAAACCATAATCATAATATTCAACTATTGTACCTAGAAATGCTCCGATAATTTTATTTCTTGTTTTTTTTTTCACTATATACTGCTCATAATTTAGTACTTAAGAACCTTCAGTTAACAATTTATTTCTAGCTGAAGGTGATAAGTTAATATTAAGCTCTTTTAAAGCTTTTTCATCAATATAATCAGGAGCATTCATCAATAAATCTTCCGCTTGCTGATTTAGTGGGAAAGCTATTACCTCTCTAACATTAGTTGAATCAGTTAATAACATAACCATCCTATCTATTCCAGGGGCTATCCCGCCATGTGGAGGGGCTCCAAATTTAAAAGCCCTGATCATACCACCAAATTTTTTATCGACAATTTCCGGGGAGTATCCAGCAATCTCAAAAGCTTTATACATTATTTCCGGTTTATGGTTTCTAATTGCACCACTAGATAACTCGATACCATTACAAACAATATCATATTGATAAGCTTTAATGGCTAGTAGATCATCTACTGTTTTGGCTGATTCTAGTGCCTCCATATCACCTTGTGGCATCGAAAATGGGTTATGGCTAAAATCTATTTTTTTGGTTTGTTCATTTAATTCATAAAATGGGAAATCTGTTATCCAACAAAACTCAAAACAATCTTTTTTAAGTAAATCTAATTCCTCCCCTAATTTAGTTCGTAGCTTGCCAGCAAGTTTAGATGCTTTATCAACTTTATCACTAGAGAAGAAGACAGCATCGCCATTTTGTAGATTCGCTAAAGACTTTAAATTCAATAATTGCTCATCTGTTAGAAATTTAACAATAGGTCCTTTAGCTTGTCCATCTTCTAGGAACTGGATATAACCAAGCCCACTTGCCCCCTCTACAGTCGCAAATTCTGCCATTTTGTCAAAGAAGCTTCTAGGTAAAGCAGAAGCTTTAGGAGCTGGCACGGCTCTAACAACAGAGCCATTTTTTATATTTTCTTTAAAAATAGCAAAGTTAGAATCTCTAAATAATTCTGTAACATCTGCAATGATCAGTGGATTCCTAAGATCCGGCTTATCAGAACCATATTTTAGCATCGCTTGTTCATATGGAATTTGTACAAAAGGCGTATTTGATACTTTTTTATCAGAAAATTTGCTGAATATCTCATACATTACCGGCTCAATGGTATTAAATACCTCTTCCTGCGTGACAAAAGACATCTCCACATCCAATTGGTAGAATTCGCCTGGTGACCTATCAGCCCTAGCATCTTCATCTCTAAAACAAGGTGCTATTTGAAAATAACGATCAAATCCTGACACCATCAGTAATTGTTTAAATTGCTGAGGAGCTTGTGGTAATGCATAAAATTTACCAGGATGCAATCTGCTTGGAACTAAGAAGTCCCTCGCCCCTTCTGGCGAACTAGCAGTTAGGATTGGTGTTTGAAACTCGGTAAACCCTTTTTGCGTCATCAGATGGCGCACGTGAGCTATAACTTGCGATCTTAATATAATGTTATTATGTAATTTCTCGCGTCTAAGATCTAGGAAACGATATTTTAACCTAGTTTCTTCGGGAGCGAGTTGCTCAGAATTAACTATCAAAGGCAGTGCTTCTGCATTAGACTCAACTATAAACTCACTTGCCAATATTTCAATTTTACCAGTCATTAACGAGTCGTTTATTGTTTCATCACTCCTTGCTACCACTCTACCTACAACAGTTATAACTGATTCATACCTTAACCGACTAGCATCATCCATTAAACTTGGATTTTGATCAGTAAATACCAACTGGCTTATACCAAAATGATCTCTAAGATCAATAAACACTAAATTACCGTGATCTCGTCTCCTATGTACCCAACCAGATAATTTTACCTCTTGCCCAGCATCCTTTAATCGCAATTCATTACAATTATGCGTCCTATATTTATGCATTCTATATCTCTTAAAATGAAAGGATTATATAAAAATATCTCTATTAAGCAATAAGCTTCTTCATCCTTGCAAGCTAAATTTCTCTTAAAACTTGTAGAACAATATATCATAAAATTTGAATACACTAATAGTATTCAGCAATAAATTATAACTTACATTTCTAAAAGCTAGACTTTAAATTAATTTGGTTTATCACTTAACTGCTGTTTAGTAAAGTTTATTAACTCATTTATTTCATCATCTTCAAAAAGATTTTGAATATCCTTTAAATTACCATTTATAGTAATATTATCAAAGGCTTTGTAATGTTCTTGTAAAAGAAGAGATTCTAAATAATTAATGAGTGAATTAGCAAATTCTTTATGGGCAAAATTTCCTTTTTTCTTTTTAAAATTTTCTAGAGATATTATTTTATCTTCAGTATTTGCAATATAATTAGGATTAAATTGATCAGATATGAAACAATCATAAATTTTCTGTATTGTAGAAATAAATTGATAGACATTTTTACTATCAACTTTACTATATAAAAAAATGGATTTTAAAAACATTAAGTTTTGATACTCCTTAGTTTTAGGGTATAAATATTCACCATTCCAGTGAGTCCACAAATTAGATGAAAAAAAACCTAAAACATATCCTACTGACCAATAGGGTATATTACGCTTTTCTTCTTTTTCATCTTTGAATAAGCTACGAATAGCTTTTACCAAAGAGTCTATTGCTTCTTTTATTATTACTTGAGTATCAGTTTCTATTTGAATCTGAGGATATTTTTTCTTTACTTCTTCTTTAAATATCTTTAATGCCGTAAGAGCTATCTCTTTAATTTTAAAAATTATAGGAGATTGATATATTATTTTTAAATATTGTTCTTCCTCTGCCTGCATATTTTTTCTCTTTTAATAACTTAATAATATCATTTGTATACATATTCTTTAAAGATTAAAAAGAAACTTTGTGTTTTGTACTTAAATAATTAAGTTGTTTGGTTGAAGAAGTTCTAATACAAACATTATCTGGTATTTCTCCAAGAAACCTAGAAGGAGAGGATCTTATTATTTCATAAAACATAAAACGACTTTCTGCATAAGTAATATACAGGTCTTTCTTAGCTCTAGTAATACCAACATAGGCGATTCTCCTCTCTTCTTCTAGACCTTTTTCACCCTCTTTTAGTGATCGCTGATGTGGAAACACCCCCTCTTCCCAACCTGGTAGAAAAACTAAATCAAATTCAAGACCTTTAGCAGCATGGAGCGTCATAATGCTAACAGAACCCCCAAAATTTGATTCTAATTCCTCATTTTCCATTACTAAACTAGAATGTTCTATAAAATCTTGAATATTATCGAATTCTGCGATTGCTCTAAGCATTTCGTTAATATTTTCAATTCTACCGATTGCTTCATCTGTTTTTTCTTCTTGTAGCATCTCAAGATAACCTGATTCTTCTAGTAAAGATTTAGTGACATTAATAGCTGGATCATTTCTATATCGTAAACTCCAATTATCGATATTACTAATAAATTTGTTTAGACTATCTTTGACTTTATTTTTAAAAGTTTCTGCTTGTAACATCTGACGAATGGCAGGAATAATAGGTATATTATGTTCAACCGCATGATCTTTTATTTGTTTTAATGTGGTATTACCAATTGCTCTCCTTGGAACATTTATTATGCGTTCAAGAGCAAGATTGTCACTATGATTTAAAGTGATACGTATATAGGCAAGTAAGTCACGTATCTCCATTCGTTCATAAAACTTAAGACCACCGATAATTTTGTATGGTAATGCATTACTAATAAACACTTCTTCAAATGCTCTAGTTTGGAAACCTGCTCTAACTAATATCGCAACTAATCCTGCATTATACTTTCCCTCTGTAACTAACTTGCTAATTTCAGATACAACGAATCTTGCTTCTTCTTTATCATTCCAACAAGATATAATTTTAATTTTTTCTCCATCATTTTTATCAGTCCATAATGTTTTTCCGTGACGATTCTTATTATGGTCAATTACACTTGATGCAGCTAATAAGATTTTTGAGCTAGATCTATAATTTTGTTCTAATTTTATTACTGTAGCATTTGGAAAATCCTTTTCAAAACGTAATATATTCCCGACTTCTGCACCCCGCCAACTATATATAGATTGATCATCATCACCAACACAGCAGATATTTTTTGAGCTACTTGCCAGCATCCTCGCCCAAAGATACTGAACAGCGTTAGTGTCTTGATACTCATCAATCAGAATATATTTATATTGTTCCTGATAATACTTTAATATTATAGGGTTTTTTATAAACAATTCATTATTGTAAAGTAGTAAATCCCCAAAATCTACTACATTAGATGCTAGTAAATTTTGCTGATATTCGTCATAGACAAATTTAGCCACTTTATGAATTGGTAGCTTAATATCAGATTCAGAAAGTTTATACGGCAATAATCCCTGATCTTTCCAACACGAAATAATAATATGTAAAAGTTTGGGGACATATTTTTTGGGATCTATATTTTTCTGCTTAACTATATCTTTAACCAATTTAAGTTGATCATCAGGGCTAATAATAGTAAACCTACTATTCAAACTAAAATTCAAATGTTCTGCTTGCTGACGCAAAATTTTTGCTGCTATAGAATGAAATGTACCTATATTTAGCCCATAACAATCAATCATTTTGTTGATTCGATCTTGCATTTCTCTAGCAGCTTTATTAGTAAAAGTAACTGCTAGAATATTTTGAGGTAGAATTAACCCTTGCTGGATTATGTTGGCTATTCTAGTCGTTAACACTTTAGTTTTGCCAGTCCCTGCTCCAGCAAGCACAAGAATAGGACCATGTATATGTGACACTGCTAACAGTTGTTGAGGGTTTAATGATTTTAGGAAACTTTGTTGTGTCATGATCTAGTACTACAGTTGTAGATTAGTGGAGTTATAGTCAGATAGTTTAATATTTTGTTTATACCCCAATTCGGGATAAGAATTAGTTAATTCTTATCCCGAATTCGCGTTTTATGGTTAATTAACCTAAATTTGATGTAACAAGTTATCAGTATCATTCCTGTTAGGGGTGACATCAAGCTTGTTCAAGTTGAGATTCATTAGCTATAAGAGTTAATTTTTGGATTTCCTCTATACTCAAACCAGTAGACTCAGCAATGACATCAATTGATAATCCAGCTTTAAGTAAATTTTTAGCTATAACAATTTTTTCTCTAGCTTCACCTCTAGCTTCAGCAGCTTGCAATTCATTTCTATCGTTATAAAGTTTTTTTTGGTAATAGGAGTAGTTTTCCCTCTCTTCTTTGGTCATTTTGAGAATGTTAAGCTTGTCCGCTACTTGGCTCATATAAGGCGAATGATAGTTTGGTGGTACTTTATCATATTTCATGACATGTAGCCAGTCATCAATCTCTTTCTCTAAACGATCATTAAATAAAGGCACTGATATATAAAAATACTCTGGTAGGATGTCAGTAGCATCAAAAACCTCAGAAGTCTCCATATTCTTAATATGCACATTTAATCTTTCATTAGTTTCTATCTCATGAATAATAGTTTTACCATGGTAAATAACTCCATTACCATTTCCTATAGGAAAATAGAGTAGGGATATATGAAATATCTTTATTATTTGGGTATAATCTTCCCTTTGGGCAAGGTTATCAACGATAAGTCTTGAGGTGTTAAAGCAGGCCTTATGAATAAAAGAATCCTTAACATTACGCTCGATTTCAATAATATATTTATGGTGATCTTCGTCTTCTACAATTACATCAGCTAGACTTCTTTTACTTTTACTATCTTCTTTGTTACTCTTGGTCTCAAGTAAGGCTACTATTTTAACGTCCTTATAACCCTTGGTCTTAAGAAGAGCTGAGATAAAACCTTCTACTATAGTATAATCGCCTTTATCTTTCAGAAGGTACTTAATAGCATAGTCAAAGGAAATTAACGGTTTGTCGTTACTCATGATAATTATTTATGTTATTAGTAGTAATCAGTTATTAAAGCTAATATAGCATAAAATCAATAGTACTACTAGCTTCATAATTAAATTAACCAGTGTACGCGAATTTGGGATAAGAATTAGTTAATTCTTATCCCGAATGGGGGTAGTGTGGTTGAAGTTAAGTTATACCATTTCCCATTATTAACTACGCTATTTAGTGCTACAGTGTAGTACTAATGTCAAAACGATGTCATCCCAGCGAAAGCTGGGATCTAATAATGTTTAATAGTCTTTTAGGCTATTTTTTTAGATTCCGCTACCTGTGCGGGAATGACAGCTCTAGGTAGTAACTACAACTGTAGTATTAGCGTAGTTAATAATGGGAAATGGTATTAAGTACTAATATCTATAAATCTACATTGTAGTATTATGATTATCTTTTATAACTGTCAGCAAAGAGTTTTTTAAAGCAAGAGCTCTTTCATTATATTTTTTAATGAAGTCAGGTAGCTTAGAACAGATTATATCAATATTTTGTTGAACCTTTTCTACGGCATTAAATATAGTTAACGGACAGTCAACACGGTTAACCGTTAACATATCACGTAAAAATTCATCATCATAAATATCCGCTGTAGGACCAACTAAGCAAGGCACTCCTAAACCTAGACTTTCTAAAACTATCATAGGGGAACATTCCGAATTAGTAATGTATAAAGTTAAATTAGTATTTGCCATCAATTTTATTAATTCTTTATGTGGTAAATTCTCAGGAAAAACTTTAAGTTCTACATCTTCCATCATCCAAGAAGCATATTTATTGTTATCAAAAGAGAAATTAGTATAACAACAAACCCGATCTTTAAACATACTTATCGCTGCAAATTGAGGGTAGAGATTCTTGATCCATCTGTTTGATGTACTCCATATACCAATTTTAAATTTACCAGTTTCTATTAGAGGCATTTGAACTTCCCCGATTTCATCCTTGCTTCCTACAATGTCATTCCAGCAACGGCGGGAATCTAGAATGTCTAAAGCACCCTTTTGGTCTATTTCTTTAGATTCCCGCCTACGCGGGAATGACATTGGGAGAAGGGTGGATAACATTGTTTCATCGTATATGTCACCCTGCACAGATAGCGTATCTAAATTCTTGCTTTCGCTGGAATGACATTGGGAAAAGCGGGAATGTAATGGTATGAAGTTTTGTAATAGATAAGATTGTACACCATTGGCTATAAGAAATTGTTCTAGACCATTTTTCAGAGTAATAATGGATTTAATTTTATGCTGCTTATATAAATTCAACCATTTGTAAAAAGTTTGGCAATGACCAATACCTACCCATTGGGCAGGGGAACCATGCCATAAGTAGTAGATATTTAAACAATTATCCCCTTTCATTTCATGCAGCTTCTCTACTAATTGAATATGAACATCAAGCCCTCCAGATATAATTAAGTTTTTAATGCCTGTTTTTATAAGTAATTTTGCTATTGGAGTAATAACTTTGTCAGGTAAATACGAGTTAATATAACTTATCAAAACATTGAATTTCCCCATAGGAAAAGGAATTATTTTATCAAATAATCCTTTAGTGGAATTAGCAACTCCAGGAAAAATGCTAGGATAAATTACATAAATATCATCAATATCTTTTTGTCCTAGAGGCATTTGAACTTCTCCGATGTCATCCCTGCTTTCTTCAATGTCATTCCCGCCGTTGCTGGAATGACATCGATCTTGTTTTTGTCCTTGATATTTGATTATAAAATTTTTAAAATTGTCATAGTCATTTTTTGAAAAAAAAGAATAGAACATAGTAATTATTCGTCTAACAGACAACTTAATCCAAGAATATTTTAGAAGAAATCGTGCTATTTCTTTAAGAAATGGGAGAAAAAGGATTTTTGAGAGCAGTCTATACGTTACAAAGGAAGAATTCTTATTATTAACAAGCTCTATATTGCTTAAAATTTGTTGTTTTGTTTGTAATATCTGTTTTTTGGTATGATTGTTTACTGAGTCTTCTATAAATGAATACCATAAGTTTTGCATTTGAGTTTTATTTGCAAAGATTTCCTGATAAGATAGACAGTTTTGTTGTTTAATCTTTGCTAATAGTTTCCTTTCAACATTTAATTTTTTTATTGCATTTATAAATCCTGTATGATTCCTGTTAATTATAAATTCATGTTGCACCTCAGGTAACACCTCCCTAGCAATACCTACATCCGTAGTGATAATTGCACAACCAAATGCCATAGCTTCAATGATGGTTAGCGGCGTTCCTTCTTGCACAGATGCTATTAGCAAAATGTCTGTTTTTTTTAAAATCTCCCAAATTTCTTGTTTAGAACGTATTCGCTCATTTTTATCCACTATACATCTTTTGATATGAATTCCATCTTTATCAAGCTGTTCTAGTGCTGGTATAATTACTGTTTTTAGACCTTTATAATCAGGAGTACTACTATGCCAACTTCCCCAAGAACTATTACCAATCCATGTTACAACTAAACTTGCATGATCTTCATCATGACTTGATTCCGCATCCTGAATTAGTACATTATCATAAATTACTTGCCAAGGTTTTGGATAATCTATGATATTTGCATAAATATCATATAATTTTTTAGAAGTAGTGTAGTAGTTATCAATAAATTGGAAAGTTGGTAAATTTTTTAATATTTCACTTTCACTTTCAATAAATAGATGATCAGGTATGCTAGTGGTAATGGTAGTATTTAATAATATTCCTCCTGTAGCCTTACTATTACTAGAATTATCTGCTATGCTTCTTAGTAATTCTGTCAGATAGCCACGATAGAAAAAATGTATTAATTTAATAGAAGTATATTGATTTAATTTGATTAAAAAATCCTTATATGTTTTGTAATCACAGCTGTAAATAATATGACAATCATATTGCTCGTTTAGCAAAGATTGAACATATTGAGCGACGTTATCAAAAGCCCATCCCCTAACATCAGATACTAAAATCAGGGTCTCTTTTGAATTCATAAATTTACACTAAATAACTCTAATAATCCAGCTTCTAACTCATATACTGGCATATAATTTAAAAGCTGCTGAGCCAATTCTGTGCTGCCAACAGAACTATTTATACTCCCAGCCTGACTTGGTAGATATTTTATCCCTTTGACAATAGCAATCTTATTAATTAATTGAATAAGTTCATTTATAGAGTAGGTACGTCCTGTACAAACATTTAGTACAGGGGCTGAGGTATTCGCAATAGACAAAGCTCTAACACACATATTGGTAACATCTGAAACATGTATAAAATCACGACTTTGATTACCATCACCAAAAACAACCAGTTCCTTACCCTCTTCTACTTTCTGTTTAAATATCGATATTACACCAGAGTAATCAGAACCTCTAAGTTGCCCTTTACCATAAACATTAAAAAGGCGTAAACCACAGGTTTTAAGAGATTTAAGCTCACCAAAAACCTTAGCTTGCAGCTCACAGGCTAATTTATCCACTGCATAAGGAGAAAGCGGGTTTACCTTACCATTCTCTTGTAAAGGAAAGTCACTTACTGTGCCATAAACGGCAGCAGATGATGCATATACAACTGGTATATTCTGTTTACTTGCCTGAAGGAATATATTAATAGTTCCCGTTAAATTCACTTGATGATTATGATACCAATTATCAATTGATTCCTGTACATTTGCTATCGCTGCAAGATGGAAGCAACCATCGATATTTCTAAATAGTTTTTCTAAAATATCTTGATCTAAGATATTCCCTTGAACAAATTCAACATTTTTATTAAACGAATTATTGAAATTACCTGTTGAAAGATCATCTAATATTACAACCTGACTGCCTTCTTTTACTAGTAAGTTAACAAGATGTGAACCGATGAAACCAGCACCTCCAGTGACTAAATAATTTGACATATGGTATTAGTGTAGTTAATTTTTATGATATAGTTAAGTGGGTATTTGCTATATGGTATTATTTATAGAATTATTATTAAGAAAAGCAAATGAAAAAAATTATCATTTTCACAAATACAGATTGGCACTTTTACGCTCATCTTCTGCCAATTGCTTTAACCGCTAAAATGCAAGGCTATGAAGTTAAAGTGTTAACAAATATTAGTAAATTTAAAGATAAGATAGAACAGCATGGTTTACAAGTAATTCCAATTTCAATAAAGCGTGGAAGTATCAACCCTTTTACTGATTTAGTATTATTAAGCAAGTTAATTAGCATATTAAATAAGGAGAAACCGGATATATTGCATAATTTTACTATAAAACCAATTTTTTATGGGAGTATAACTGCCTTCTTGTGCAGTATATACTCAAAAAAGAAGAGTTTACCGCAAGTTATTAACACTTTTGTTGGTATGGGTTTAGTTTTTATAAGCAACAATTTTTTGCTAAGACTAGTTAGAAGCATTATAGTTAGAATAATATCCATAATAGGATATTATAAAAGCATGTTATTTGTCGTACAAAATGATGATGACTTAGCCTTACTGGTAAAATTAGCTATAGCACCCAAAAATTTAATTGTTAAACAATGCAGCGTTGGTATAGAAACTGAAAAGTTTCCTTCTCTTCTAGAACCACTAGGTAGTAAAATAGTGGTGGCATTGATAGCTAGAATGATTATTGATAAAGGTATATATGAATTTATATATGCTGCAAAAATATTAAAAGAAAAAGGTATAGATGCTGAGTTTTGGTTAGTTGGCAAACCTGACAAAGATAATAAGCAATCAATAGCACAATCAATATTAGAAGACTATCAAAATCTAGGATATATCAAATATCTTGGTTATCAGAAAAATATAGAAGAAATATGGAAAAAAGCACATATTGCAGTATTACCTTCCTACCGTGAAGGGCTAAGCCGTAGTCTTTTAGAGGCTGGGGCATATGGTAGAGCCATTATTACTACTGATGCCCCAGGTGGTAGAGAATTAATACAAGACCAAATAAACGGATTATTAGTTAAACCACAAAATACAGAAGATTTAGCAAGAGCTATGGAGCTATTAATCACTATGCCTCTACTTAGAAAACACCTAGGTAAAAAAATTCGACAAGATATTTTAGAAAAATATGATTGCCAATTAATATCCGAGAAGATGGTTAATTTTTACGACTAACCCGAATAAGTATTTATACCAAACTTACGTCACTACGAAAAGCCTAAAGCAACAAAAGCAACCTAATGAATAGACTTCTTGCAAGACTCTACTCTACTTCTGCTGATAATTTCTTAGCATTACCCACAAATATTTTGTCAGCAAGAGTACCACCGTCATTGCGAGAAGCTGCGATGCAGCGACTAAGCAATCAAGAGATTAGACATAGGCAAGCCAATCTATTGCCTTGATCCAAAATTAGTAATGACTATTTAACTTGATTATAAAGCATTTGTGCTCTTGCGTAGTTAATTGGTTTATTTCTTGGAATTTCTAAAAAATATTCTAGTTGCCATGCTTGAGTTTTTTTAGCTTGCTTGTTTATAACAATGTCCCAAGGTGGATATACCCTTATTGCTCTCTTACCACCTTGGTTATTATGCGAGACTATATCATATTTATACAAAACAGATTGTGGAAATATAAATTGACCAAACTTATCTCCTTTACGTGTTGCCACAATAAAAAGATCAATTGAATCTGCAATATCATATGGCTGAATTGATCCATTCCCAATTCTCTTCCATAGTGTTACAAATTGACCAATCTTTGTAGGAGTAATCTTAGCAACACGGAATCTAACATTCATAGAATTTAACTTGAACATGTAGGTCCCATATGCAATACTTTCACTTTCCATTACTGGTTCAGAACATATAAACTGACATGGATTATATATTAGATCTCTCGATGTAATAAGTTCCGAGTGGATTAAATCATTAGTACTCCAAGGTTTGCTGGTAGGATTACAAATAAGATTATTCATATAGTACCACAAATTTGTTAAAAGTTGAGAATAGCTTTTGAATTAGCACCCCTTTGCTCATAAATATCCAGCTATTCAACGAGAGGATATAATGAACAAAGAGTCATTACAATGAATATTATACATAAAAGTAACCAAAAATAGATTGCTTCGTCGGTTTATGCCTTTTCGCTAATAGACGTAACCTCAGTTCGATATAAGAATTAATAATTCTTATATCGAACTGGCTTTGTTATAAGGAAAAATGCACTCTTGAAACGGCTGACGCGAGTGCATTTTAACTTTTTCCATCATTCAATATGTGATTTTAATAATTAATTTCCATATTTATGGTCATCCCCCCTTAGCCTGCCCTACTCCCTTTCCTCCACTACTAATTCGAAATGCCTCACTTTTATTTTTACCTAGAAAATCATTAAAATCTTCTTTTGTAAACTTAAATTCAGTAATATTCTTTGCTGGACTTTTACTTGTATCAAATCTCTGATCTTGTTTTTTATCAATAGCTAATAATTCTACAAAATCATTTTTAATTTTACTCGGTGTTGTTGGATTATTTAAGGTCTTAATCAGCGATTCTATAGACTTGGTATCATTTCTGACTTCATTATTGCGTGCAGTTGCTGCAACTATTACATACTCTTTTAACACAGTCTTGTTATCTTTCCCCTGCCAGCGTTTTTCAGTACAAAAAGATAACAATGTATCAGCTTTTTCTTGATGATTTCGCATAACATCACGATCTTGCCAAGAATTCTTTTTCCTAGTTTCTTCCTGTGGGGCTATATGATCTAATAGCTTATTAAAAAAAGTTTTATTCAAATTTTCATTATCATAAACTTCATAAACATTTAGGAGAAATTTTTGTTGTTCAAATGCTTTATCTACCCCTTTACCAAGTTCAAAATTATCTAAATACTCCAAAGTCTGAAAACGACCTTTAATATGTAAGTAACCTGCATATTTTTCAGCATCATCAAAGCTGAGAGTAGATATACCTTGAGTATCTAATGTAACCGTATTTAATGCATTCTCACGTAAATCATCAAAAGTCTTTTCATTAGTTTTTGTGTATATAAAATTTCCACCAACTTTAGCTAGCATTTTATATACTACATCAAGTAAAAATTTCACTAGGACATTTGGACCTTCAAAATTCTTGGCACTATATATAGCAATATTTGCTGAATCATCCATGCCACTACCGAAGGCAAGAGCCAAAACCCTACCTTGCTTTTTTGCTAGGGTAACATTCTCAAAACCATCCAACTCTTCTGCAACATCGACTTTACTGTCATTTTCAGGGAAATAGCCTATAGGAGTATTGTCTCTATACCCCCCATCGACATATTCGACACCATCAATTTTCACAGGTTGAAAAACTAAAGGAAGAGAAGCGGAAGCATGGCAAGCTCTAGCAATTGAAACAATAGGAGTATTTTCAGCACTAAAAATTCGCAAAGTACTATCATCTCGCTTTACTGCAGTAATTAATAAGTCTTTAAATTGCACTGGATCAAGAAGTCTTAAAAGAGCTAAATCCTTAAAAAGGAGTTCACCACCCTTTTGACATTTGTCTGTTAATTCAATGAATTCTTTACCATTAGATTCTATTATAGCTTGAATTTTCTTGGATTGTTTTTTAAAATCTTGTTCCTGAAAATCTAAACCTCGAATATTTTCATTTATATCAGCAATCTGCTGACTATTATTATCATCTTGTTGTTTTAATGTTTCAATCGTATTTAAAAGATCTTGCCTTTTTTTATCCAACTCTCCTAGTTCTTCTGAAATCCTTTCATGTCTCGCTGTAGCAAGCTCCACAAAGTTCTTGCCCTTTAAAAAATTATAAGCACTTTTTCTTATAGTCTTATCTACAAGCTCGTATAATGGAGTACCATCTTTGCTAAGCGGCACCGGACCAATTGAAAATCCTTGAGTCCCAAGTAAATCTTTGAAGTTTGTATTTTTTGAAATAGCTTCATATTCTTTAGGGGGGATACCAAATGCAGTCACTGCAGCAGCTATTGCACCTGCCGATGATCCTGCAACTGCTTCTACCCCTTCAATTACTTTAGACTCATTCAAACCCTCATAAACACCAGAATATCCAGCACCCTTAGCTCCACCACCACTAAAAACCACATACTTAAAAGGGCTTTGCTGCCTTTCTTGCATTTCTTTTTGTAATTTACTCATAATCTTTACTCAATTATTTGTATTAGATGTTAATTAGATCTTATAGGGTATAATTTCACCTTCTAGTATAGTCTCTCCTCTTAGTAAATTTAGCAGAAGATAAGAATATTCCAGTTCCTATGCCTACCAATACTGAAATAGTGAAAATACTGGCAATCATAAAATGCCCCAACACAGCCAAAACTACAATAGTAATACAGACCATTATCATGAATATAATGCTACTTATTCTACCTTTTTTTGTTACGCTTTCATAAACCTCAATACTTTTAATATCCATCTGATGTCTATGTGCTTGCTCTTTTTCTGCCATGACCATTAGTTTTGTCAATGTTCCTGGATAAATATCTTCATATTCTACCATTAAATCTATAGGTGGCAAAACATGTGCAAACTTCTTACTATAGAAGCTATTATCAGACTCCTTAGGATTACTAACTTTTAAATATCCTTTATTCAACCTATTGTTATTAGCAAAAAAACTTTTACTATCTTTCATATTCTTTTTTTATTTCTTGAAATGTTGAATTAATATCTTTTTCTATTTTAATAAAGTACTCAAGCAAATCTGTCTCTGGCTTTTTTCTTATTGTCGTTTGAGATATTTTAAATACACTAAAAAAGCCTATTAGGAAATGTCTTACAAATTCTTTATTCATTTATTCTCATATTAAATTATAAGATTTAAGTATACTAACCTCAACTATCGATGTAATAAATTAATAGTAGGCTCAAGTAATCATCGCCATTATGGGTTATGTCAACCCCTGCCGCCATTATGTTATCCCCGCTTCCCTTTATGTCATTCCCGCGTAGGCGGGAATCTAGAATATCTACACCCTTCCTATCTATTTCTTTAGATTCCTGCTTTCGCAGGAATGACATCGTTTCATTGTATATGTCATCCCAGCGAAAGTTGGGATCTAAAACTATATAACATACCTTCTATGCTATTTTTTTAGACCCCGCACTGAAGCGGGAATGACATCAACCCTCACGGGGATGATTACTTGAGCCTACTATTAACTTATTACTATCAAATTCAGGTTAACTAAGAGTGATTATAACAAAGCTTTAAGAAAAAGGGGAGAAATAATCTTTAGTTTTGATGAAAATTATTTTCTAATCTCAAGTATCGATGTAATAAATTAATAGTAGGCTTAAGTAATCATCGCCATTAGGGGTGATGTCACCCACAACTGTCGAAAGTTAGAAGAGGAAGCGGTTTTAGAAGTCATAATGACAGTTTAAAAGTTGTCGGCTTATAACCGCTGTCATTGCGAGAAGGCGTAAGCCGACGAAGCAATCCACTTATGGTTACTTTTTTGGATTACTTCGTCGACCTACGGTCTTCCTCGCAATGACGTTACCCTATTTAAAACCCGCTATACCTTCGAACTTTCGACAGTTGTGATTTGTCATCCCTAACGAGTGTCACTTACTTTCTTAGTATATCATAACTATAATTATATCATAGTTTTATCTTACAACCCCTGCACCTTCGATGTCACCCCTGCGTAGGCAGGGGGCTAAAAAAATAGCCAAGAAAACTATTTAGACTTTTCTAGACCCCGCTATTTTTGCAGGAATGACATCGAAGCCTATTGAGCTGGATTGCACTGTTTTGTCAGTTACCTATTATGTACATCTGTTTTTTGTTTAAGCTTTACTCCAAAATTTGGTGTAGGTGCTTCTGTTTCTTTTTGAGGAGAAGTGACTGCTTTCCTCAACCCTGCTAGTGCATTTGTGATATCTGCTGAGCCGACAGCAAACCCAAGTCTATTTTGATCAGTCTGTGGCTTGGTTATTGGGGATTCTTTTACAGCTGTTTCTAATTTTCTAATATTAGCTAGTGGGTTTGTACTAGGCGAAAGAAGTGGCGGAGGAGGTGGTGGTGGAATTTCTCCAAACTTAGGTTGAACCTTAGGAGGAGATAGTATCTTTTCAGCTGCTGCCTTCTTTTCCGCTTCTTCCTTTAGTGCTGCTGCTATCCTTGGAGCATCTATCTCCTCTTGTCTTTTTTGGCGTGCTTCTTCTTCTCTTCCCAGCCTTTCAAATTCAGCAGCATCTTTAACATATGTTGGAGATAGCTTCTTATCGCCTTGCTCCTCAGATCCTCGACGTGCTGCCAACTTTTTCTGCAACTCATTCATAAATGGATCATCTGCTTGGTCTGCAGGTAATTCATTTAATATTCGGTCTTCTACTTTGTTTAACTTAAAGTTACCTCTTGTTATAGCCGCCAACAAATCAGCTTGAGATATCTGTTGCAGCACTACATCAGAAAGAGAAGGTGAAGGCGGAGGAGGCGGTGGTGGCGGTGGCGTAACTGGATCGTTAGGAGGAGTAACTGTTGCCTGCACTGAGATAGTAAAGTGTGCAGTTTCATGTACTACTACCGGTGCTGTGGTAGCCGTCGTTACATGAGGTTTCTGCTGAGTTTCTACCAAAGATGGGGGCAAAAGCCCGGTTTCTTTTGCTGGAATACTTGTAGATATTTGTTCCTGCACAGGGGAAATACCCTTATCGTAACTTTTTTTTATAAGTTCAAGCTCTTTAATAAAATCTGCTTCTACGTGTTTTAACTCTTCTTTATGTTGTTTACTAAATGGAAATTTTAAAAACTTAATAAGAGAACGAGCCCATTCCTTTACTTTAATAACAATTAGAGAACTATTTTTACTGTTTTCGACCTTTTTGCTTAATGCTTCTAGATTTTTCTGTGAGTTACTTCCATCCGCAACATTTATCGTACTAGTTATAATCTCAGCAACATCTTCTAAATTTTTCTTATCAGGAGAAGATGGCGGTAAGCTAACATAAGCTGCAATTGCAGCCTCAGCTAGCTTATTCACAGATTCATTGGCAAAATTTAAGTTTTCATTACCACTTGTCATACAACTACTCCTACTTAATTAATATTTCTTGAGTATACAATATAACGTTATTAATTTAACGAAGTCAAGGACTGTAAATAAAAAAAGCAAATTTCGATGTAATAAATTATCAGTATCATCCCCATTAGGGGTGAACCCTTGATTCCCTTTCGATGTCCCTGCTAGCCATTATGGCATCCCAGCGAAAGCTTTGCCCGCGTGGATCACTAGTATGTCATTCGAGCTGCGGCGGGAATCCAAAAAATAACCTCAAAGGCTATTAGATATTATGGATTCCTCACCGAAGCGGGAATGACATAAAGGGAAGCAGGGCACAACTGTCGAAAGTTAGAAGAGGAAGGGGTTTTAAATAGGGTAACGTCATTGCGAGGAAGACCGTAGGTCGACGAAGCAATCCAAAAAAGTAACCATAAGTGGATTGCTTCGTCGGCTTACGCCTTCTCGCAATGACAGCGGTTATAAGCCGACAACTTTTAAACTGTCATTATGACTTCTAAAACCGCCTCCTCTTCTAACTTTCGACAACTGTGGGAAGCAGGGATGAACAAAGTAGGGACATATACGATGAAACGATGTCTTATACCATTTCCCATTATTAACTACGCTATTTCTCAGTACAGGACAAAGAGATTAACAAGGTGATAATCGGAGTAAAGATGGTATTATTGGCTTAATAAATTTTGTTATAACTTCCATCCATTTTTCCATCATTTCTGCAATATTCAAAAATATTCTCTGCAAGTAATCTAAGCCATACCTGAATAAGGAGATAGACTTTCTATACTGCTCGTAAATGAAGAGTTGGTAGACGAAGATCAAAATCAACAAGTGCTAGGAGTGTCCAAGCCGAGGAGCACAGCGTACATTAGTACGTGAGCACCGCAGGTCTTGGACAACAACAACGCAATTGTTGATTTTCATCGAGTATACCATGTTTTTTAAGCTTTATAGGTTTGATAGAATTTTGCCATTGACCCACAACATAAGCAAAAGTAAATGCTATAGCAAGTAAACCAAGCAATTTACTAATTCTATCTAAATGTATTATATGGGTATTTTCAAAATTGAAGCCCCGCGTCTTAAGGCAAGCAAAAAGGCTTTCTATTTCCCATCTTTTTTTATATATATTTAGTGCTACATGCGGATTATCATTGGTAGCTATGATTACTAATACGCCTTCATCATTACGCAGTGCAGCCACAGATACTTTAGGTCCTTTATAATTCTTACCCAAATATCTTTTTCCTTTAAATAACATATATTCACCATTCTGTAACTTCTTAATTAAATGATTAGCAGTAACTAACTCGTCTTCTGCTCTACCAATGGTAAGATTGGCTTTGATTCTAATATAAAATGGTATCATTTTATCGGCTAAAAACTTTAGCCATAAATCACCAATAAACTCCTGATCCCCAAGCAATGCTGACATTTTCTCTATGCCAAACACACTCATAAACCTTTCCATTAATTGCTGACGTTCAACGTTATTAGAAGTTCCTGCTTTTGGCAACATATCCCACATAATTGGTATAGCTATACCATTGTGACAAATTGACAATACTAAAATATTGATGTCAAGCTTGCCAAATTCCCAATTTGTCCGATCAAGCACTAGTAACCATTGTTCAGCATCAATTCCAGCCAACCTAACCAGTAACTTGGCTAAGGACGTATATGATAATTCACATTTGGCAAAAAATCTCTGTAATTTCTTATAGCGTGATTCTTGCTTATCTCCTTTTATCGTTAAGGCAAGCTGTGTAAGATTTACATCTCTCACTTGCAATAATCCTAATATTATTTGTTCTATTAATTTTATGCTTGCAAAACTATTAAAAAAGTAGTCTCCTATTAATTGTGATAACGCTGTAATCATTCTCTTGCCTCTTAAGTCTTCAATAACCTAAGTAATAGAGCTTTGGCTACGCGTTATCTACTATTTTTTATTCTCTCCTTAATCTCTTTGTCCTGTACTGAGCGCTATTTAGTGCTACAGTTGTAGTACTAATGTCAAAACGATGTCATCCCAGCGAAAGCTGGGATCTAATAATGTTTAATAGTCTTTTAGGCTATTTTTTTAGATTCCGCTACCTGTGCGGGAATGACAGCTCTAGGTAGTAACTACAACTGTAGTATTAGCGTAGTTAATAATGGGAAATGGTATTATATCAAACTTAGGTTACTTTAGCATTTTTTGGATATATATTAGTCTGAAAGTAGAAGTTTATTCTCTTAACTTACCTTGGAATTTCTCATAAACAATTGTAACAATTTCTTGACTCAATAAATTTAGGTCTGCTTCATTTAGCGTACGATCATCTGCTTGGAATTGCACTTTAATTGCTACTGATTTTTTGCTAGATGGTAGTTTATCCCCTACATAAACATCAAATAGATCAACTGATTTTATTATTTTTTTATTAGAATTCTTTATATAAGTCATCATCTCGCCAACCGGCTGTTCTAGATCAACTACAAAAGCATAATCTCTAAAAGTTGGCTGGAAGTCGGAAACAATAAACTCGTCTCTTTTAGCAAACTTTGCTTTAGCAAATGGTATATTGGCAATATTTATTTCAAAGGCAAATATCTCACAATCAATATCAAAATGCTTTAATATAGATGGATAAATTTGTCCAAAATATGCTATGACATTTTTACCAAGTTTTATAAGAGCTGATTTTGTCGGATGGTAATAAGGTAACTCAGTTGGACAAAATTGGCACTTATCAATTGATAAGCCAGTATAATTTAAAACATTTTCTAGGTCAGATTTAATATCAAAAACATCTACTAAGCGAGCTTCAGAATGACAATCTTTCACATGATATTGTCCACATCTTACTGCAGAAGCAAAAACCAACTCACCATCAGATGTGCAAGAGTTAAAGATTGGACCTACTTCCACCAAAGCAATTTCTCTAATTGATCTTGCTAAATTTTTTTGAACTAATTTAAGTAAATTTGCAATGAGGCTAGGTCGCATATAATTATTATCTACACTAATAGGATTTAGTAGAAATAATTCCTCTTTTATTGGAGCAAATAATTTTGTAACTTCACTATCCATAAATGAGTTTGTTACGACTTCATCATACCCGCAAGTGGCTAAAATCCTTTTAATATCAGAAATTCTTCTTTGCTCTTTAGGTATAATCCTTGTTAGTTGCATTTCTGGTAATTTAATCGAGTCTAACTTGTCATAACCATAAATACGAACAATTTCTTCAACAATATCTTCTTTGATTGCTATGTCATGTCGCCAAGAGGGTATGGTAAGTTTTAGAGTGTCACCTATATCTACTATAGCAAAGCCAAGTTTCTCTAAAATATTACAAATCTCTATCTTATTTAAGCTCAGACCAGTTATTTTAGCTAGACAATCTACAGGGAATTCCACGAATCTTTGAGCAAAGGTGATATCCCCATTATACACTATATCAGAAATTTTACCTCCACAAATAGATAAAATCATTTTACTTGCAATATTTAAGGCTTTTAAGGTAAATTCCTGGTCAATATTACGTTCAAAACGATAGCGAGAATCAGTATCGATCTGCAGATGTCTGCCAGTTTTAGTAATATATTTAGGAGAAAAACACGCCGCTTCTAGCAAGATATTTTGCGTTTCAATCCCACAACTGCTATTATCCCCCCCTATAATACCAGCAAGAGTAGCTACTCGCCTATCATCTTGAATTACCAAATCTCCTGCATCTAAATCATATTCTTTACCATTTAAAGCTAGAAATTTAGTTTTTTCTTTAAGTAGTGTAATGTGCAGGTGATCTGATAATTCACTTCTATCGTAAGCATGCATTGGTTGCCCGAAGCTATAAGATATGTAGTTAGTGACGTCCACTAGGGCTGAAACCGGTTTTAGCCCAATATTTTGCAATAATTGCTTTAACCAATCAGGGCTTGTCTTGTTTTGTAAATTTCTTATTTCCCGAAAGCAGAATAATGGGCATGCTTCTTTATTTTCTATCTTTAAAGCCACAGTAGATTTAAATTCTCCGGCAATTGATGGTACTTCTAATTCTTTAAGCGTACCAATACCCTTGCTAGCTAGGTCTCTAGCTATACCATAGACGCCAAGAGCATCACCACGATTTGGGGTAACGTTAATATCAAAAACTGGGTCATCATACCCATAATATTGTATAAATGGCTCTCCTATTTTAGCATTGGGCATCAGTTCTATTATACCATCAGAATTAGTACCCACTAATAGTTCTGCTTCAGAACATAACATTCCGCAACTTTTTTCTCCTCGTATTACCGACTCTTTAATTTTAAATTTACCATTAGGGATTTCACAACCTATTTTTGCCAGTACTACTTTAATATTTTCCCTAGCATTACTTGCTCCGCAAACTATCTGTAAAATACCTTCCCTAGTTTGGACATCACATATTTTTAGCTTGTCCGCCGATGGATGAGGTTTAGTAGCTAGTATATGAGCTACTTCAAAATCCTTTAGCTCCGTCCTTCTATCTATTACTTCTTCCACTTCAAGACCAAGCATAGTTAAACATTCAGCAATTTCTTCAACAGAACTCTCGGTATCTAGGAATTTTTTTAACCAAGATAAAGTAAATTTCATCTTGTTAATCCTCCAGCTAGAGTTGGCCAGTCAAAAGCAGAGAAATTATAGTGCTTTAACCATCTTATATCTCCTTCAAAAAATTGCCTGAGATCCTTGATACCATATTTTAACATAGCAAAACGCTCAACACCTAGACCAAAGGCAAACCCTTGATAGCACTCACTATCTATATTAACATTTTTAAGAACGTTTGGATGGGTCATACCACAGCCAAGTACCTCAAGCCATTTATTGCTACCTTGCATCTTAATATCCACTTCTGCACTCGGCTCAGTAAACGGAAAAAAACTTGGTCTAAAACGTATGTCAATATTTGTTTGTTCAAAAAAATCTTTGATAAACTCTGTAATAATGTATTTTAAATGTCCCATATTGATATTTTTATCGATCACCAGCCCCTCAATCTGATGAAACATTGGTGTATGAGTCATATCTGAATCAGATCTATAAGTTCTACCAGGAGCAATAATCCTAAAAGGTGGTTTACC
The DNA here is from genome assembly GCF_964026425.1 of Candidatus Tisiphia endosymbiont of Ditula angustiorana. NCBI lineage: Bacteria > Pseudomonadati > Pseudomonadota > Alphaproteobacteria > Rickettsiales > Rickettsiaceae > Candidatus Tisiphia > Candidatus Tisiphia endosymbiont of Ditula angustiorana. Next base: position 471,667 of record NZ_OZ032143.1, on the reverse strand, counting down.
CTTTTCCATTGTCCTGATTTCCATCGTTGAAGTATGGGTACGCAACAATAAAGGCTGTTCTCCTTCTTTTGCTTTTAGATAGAAAGTATCATGCATCTGCCTTGCAGGGTGATCTTCATAAAAATTTAGGGCAGTAAAATTATACCAATCATTTTCAATAGTTGGACCATACTCAATTGTTAACCCAAATTTTGCAAATATTTGAATTAATTCTTCGGTAGCTTGGGTAATGGGGTGTATGCTCCCCTTCTTATACTGCCGGGCTGGAATTGTTAAATCTGTCTTTTCTTCAGCAAATCGTTTATTTAATGCAATTTCCTCCAAGACTGCTTGTTTTGCTTCTAGCAAATTACTAATCTGCCCTTTAAGCAGATTAACTGCCTCGCCTAACTTTCTACGATCATTTTGCTCAAGACTACCAAGCTTTCTCATTTCTTGGTTAAGTAAGCTTTGTTTCCCAAGAAACTCCACCCTAATTTGTTGCAACTCTGATAGAGTTTGAGTTGATTCTATTCTGTTTTGTGCAGATTTTAGTATTTGGTTTAGATGATCCATAACAAGTTAATAATAATATCGAGCCTTAAAGATTAGACTAAATTTTATTATATGTCTAGATTAATTAGAAGCAAATGTCAATAACATGGTATTGACAATGACTTAGAAAAAACTTGATTATCGAGTATTATTACTGATATAGTTATTATATTAACCTCAATTCGATGTAAGATATCGGTTTAATAGCCTAGGGTGTCATCCACAACTGTCGAAAGTTAGAAGAGGAAGCGGTTTTAAATAGGGTAACGTCATTGCGAGGAAGACCGTAGGTCGACGAAGCAATCCAAAAAAGTAACCATAAGTGGATTGCTTCGTCGGCTTACGCCTTCTCGCAATGACAGCGGTTATAAGCCGACAACTTTTAAACTGTCATTATGACTTCTAAAACCGCTTCCTCTTCTAACTTTCGACAGCTGTGGGGTGTCATCCCTGCGGAGCTTTGCCCGAATCAAAAAGCCAACGTAAGTAATGGTACTTACAGGATCAAAAACGATGTCACTCCCGCGTAGGCGGGAATCCAAAAAATAACCTACAAAAGCTATTAGATATTATAGATTCCCGCCTACGCGGGAATGACATAATGGCAAGTAGGGATGACATAATGGCGATGATTACTTGAGCCTACTATTAATTTATTACATCGATAGTTGAGATTATATTATACATGTATGATACCAGTGGTGTTTTATCATAGTACCCTACATTTTTCTATAATCGTCATCGCGAGGCATCTTTAGATGCCGTGGCGATCTAGGTAAACAGCGAAGCTGTTTTTTCTAGTACGCTTCGCGTATCCTAGATTGCCGCGTCGCCGCTTTCAGCGACTCCTCGCTAATAGACGATCAGCAGCCATTTTAATAGTGGTTATATAAAAAATGTAGGGTACTATGGTGTTTTATACTCGATAATCAAGTTTTTATTGAATTATATAATTCAGGACAGTTTAAAAGTCATGAAAAGAAGCTGAGAAAATGTCATTCTTAGCAACGGCGGGAATATGAAAAAATAGCATAGATAGTGTTGTTAGATATTTTAGATCCCAGCTTTCGCTGGGATGACATACACTGCCATGAATTGTAGCCCTCAGAAAAAAACTTGATTATCGAGTTATAATAGCTCTTGCTTCACTTTTGGTTGTAAAATCATCCACTACGGTCACCAATTTTTATTTTAAAATGATTAATTTTAAAACTCTTTCAATTTACCTGCTCAGGCTATATTGTGGCTATTTCATCGGTATATTGCTTCTGCTTATCGGGGTTTTAATTCTTTCAAATATCTTTGACCTTTTGCAAAAATTTAAAGCTGCATATATTCCAACACATTTTTTTTGGAAACTTGTATTATATAAAATACCTTATTTAGTTAATGAAGTAGCTTCTCTTCTTAGCTTCATTGCGATGTTATTTTTTCTAAAAAGACTAACTAAACATAACGAACTAATAACTATTTTATGCAATGGTATACATATTTGGAGGGTTATTGCTGTTCCGGTTTTTGCAGCGGTGATTTTTGGTATAATACTAATAACTATATGTAACCCTATTGGTACATTTGGTTTACAAAAATATGAATATTTAGAAGCAAAATTGAGTAAAAAGACATCTAATAATTTTATAATATCAAAATCTGGTTTACTATTTTTTGAGAATTATCAAGGCAATAAAAGAATTATTCAGGCTGGGTCTATTGATGTAGTGAACAATAAGTTAAATAAGATTATTATATTATTTTTAGATGACAAAAATAATTTCTTAAAAAGAATTGATGGAGAACATGCTATTTTAGTTGATAATAATTTAAAACTAACTTCTGTAAAAATTTCGGATAACTATAATGTCAAACAATATGAGCATTTTACTGTTCCAACAAATTTATCAATAAGTAACTTACTAAATAGTTTTATAAATCCTGAGATGATTGCTATTTGGGATTTACCAGATACAATTAAACATTTAGTAGAATTTGGTTTACCAATAACTAACTACCAAATTTATTTCTATAAACAGTTATTTAAGCCTATAATTATGGCTACCACAGTGATTTTAGCAGCCTGCTTTTTTAGTCTTAAGCAACGTGATAATTCTCAAGAAAAAATCTTAGTAATTGGCTTATTTCTAGGTTTTATTATTTATTTTCTATTAGAGATTTTGTTTAAAATACTCGCATATAATGCAACCCCCCCTTTCTTAGCTATTTTATTGCCAAATATATGTATATTATTTTTCAGTAATTTTGTTATTATGCATTCTAAAGAAACCTGATGCACGCGAATTCGGGATAAGAATTTGTCAATTCTTATCCCAAATTCGGTAAAATTATAGAAACAATCAGATTTGAGACGGCTCTGCATCTGATTGTTAAATTAATATTTTGCTAAAAACATGATTTTAAAAGATTAAAATCATGTTTTTAGCTTTAGAAAGGTTTAAAATGCATTCGCGTTAGCCGCTTTAAGAATGCATTTTTCCTTATATTAAAGCCCATTCGGGATAAGAATTAACTAATTCTTATCCCGAATTAGGGTGATGCGTTAAAATGATTTGATTTTGGAGAAATAAAAATGCTAACAAAATTTTTCAGGAAATTTGTATGTGATATGGCCATAGATCTTGGTACGGCTAATACTTTAGTGTACGTCAAAGGTAAAGGAATCGTACTTAACGAACCTTCTGTAGTTGCATTGATTAAAGTGGACGGAGCATTTAAGCCATACGCATTTGGTCAGGAAGCAAAGAATATGTTAGGACGTACCCCAACAGACATTGAAGCAAAAAGACCACTAAAAGATGGTGTTATAGCCGACTTTAAGGGAGCTGAAGAAATGATAAAATATTTCATCAGAACAGTACATAATCGTAGATCATTTACTGGTCCAATGATTATAATTTGTGTACCATCAGGTTCTACACCAGTTGAGCGTAGAGCTATTCAAGAAGCAGCAGAGAGTGCAGGAGGTAGAGATGTATACCTTATAGAAGAACCTATGGCAGCAGCAATTGGTGCTGGATTACCAGTAACAGAAGCAACTGGTTCAATGATTGTTGATGTAGGCGGAGGAACAACAGAAGTAGCCGTCCTATCATTAGGTGGTATTGTGTATGCTAGATCAGTACGGGTAGGTGGCGATAAAATGGATGAGTCTATTATTTCTTATATTAGAAGGCATTATAATTTACTAATCGGTGAAGCTACAGCAGAAAAAATCAAAAAACAGATTGGGGCTGCTTACGTAGATGATAGTTTAGAACCAAGAGTAATGGAAATTAAAGGACGGGATTTAATCCATGGTATCCCTAAAGAAATGCTACTAAATGAAAGACAAATTGCTGACAGTCTAATTGAACCAGTTAGTCAAATTGTAGAAGCAGTAAAAGTGGCGTTGGAATGTACTCCTCCAGAGCTTTCATCTGATATTGTAGATACGGGAATTGTTATGACTGGTGGTGGGGCATTACTCCGAAACCTAGATCATGTCCTAAAAGAAGCAACTAAACTACCGGTAATTATTGCTGATCAACCACTATCATGCGTAGCTCTTGGCACGGGAAAAGTACTAGAAGATTTCCAAAAATTCAAGCATGTGTTATTTAAACAAGATTAACCGATGGCATTACTTGCAAACAGAATAAAGCGTTCTAGTAAAATAGTAGAGTTTGCTAGATTTATACTTGTTACTTTGAGACGTGTTTTCGTTTTATTTTTTGTTATCGCCTCACTTTACTTATTTATTGCTGCTCCAAAAAGATTTTCTTCTATTTCTCTTGAAGTCGTTGGACATGTTATTTTTGGTGGATTGCTAATTCATGAAAACATATTTAAGCAAATTAATTTAATAACCCAAAATTTTATTTATTTACGAGACTTAGCAAGAGAAAATATCGAACTACAATTAGAAGTGGCAAGACTAAGAAACTTACAGAGCAATATATATTTGATCCAATCTGAGAATAAAGAGCTAAAAAAATTACTGTCAGTTGTAGAAGAAGAGCAATATAACTATGTCAGTGCTAAATTACTAAGTGTTTCATTAAACCCCTTCAGTAAAACTGCTTTAGTGTCAGCTGGAGTGAGACATGGTGTAGAAGTTGATCAGATAGTTACCAACAGTGAAGGATTAGTTGGGCGAGTAATACAAGTAAGCAACAATTACTCTAAAATAATTTTAGTTAATGACGTAAACTCTCGAATCCCCATCACTACAGTATCTTCAAAAGAAAAAGGTATCATGAGCGGCTATGAGAACGGTAGCAAAATACTCTATTTACCAAAAACTCATCTTGTGCAAAAAGGCGAAAAAGTTATAACATCTGGTTATGGTAATATTTATCCTTACGGCATAACAGTGGGTTACGTAAAAAAAGCAAATGCAGAGAATGTTCTTGTAAAGCCTGTAGTTGACTTATCAAAAACCGAATTTGTTAGCATATTGCTACCACAATAAGCCCATAGTACCCTACATTTTTTATATAACCACTATTAAAATGGCTGCTGATCGTCTATTAGAGAGGAGTCGCTGAAAGCGGCGACGCGGCAATCCAGGATACGCGAAGCGTACTAGAAAAAACAGCTTCGCTGTTTACCTGGATCGCCACGGCATCTAAAGAGCCTTCCTATGACGATTATAGAAAAATGTAGGGTACTATGCAATAAGCCCCACAAGTGTCGACAGTTGTAGGCTATTAACCTTCACGAAACCTAATAAATCTAGCATTCTACAAACATGGGATCAACAGAAGCAATAAGCGGGACGTCATTCTCTTGATTATGTTCTTGAGTAATGTATTGCTCTACAGAAGGACTATCTTTTGTTTCAAGTGCTACTGCTAGTAAACTGTTTGTAATATCAACTAACTCTTCAATTTCCCCTTCTTTTTCTAGTAAACTTTTTAATTTTAATCCTTGTTGACTATTAAAAAAATCCTGCTTACGAGTTACTGGACCTGCATTTCTCCACTTGTTCTTAAGATTACTAAATTCATAATCCCTCATTACACTGACTAAATTTGAACCATTACCCCAAATGAAAGAATTAAATATTTTTCCATCTACGGCATAACTGTTTTGTGTTGCATAAATGTAATATTTATCAACATTTTCTTTACCAATAGTTGTCATTAATTCTTTTTCGCAAGCTTCTACAGGCCAATCTTTTGGAATATTTACTGGTGTCTTGTTGTCATCAACATACCATCCACCAAATGTTATACTCTTAATTTGCTTGATTTCATTCACGGAAAGAAGCTTATATCCTCTTATTTCTTGACCATCTAGGTCTTTCGTTAAATAATCTAATGGCTTTAAACCTAGCAGATCTTTATATGTATAATCAGCCCCTTTAGACTTTAATAGTTTAATAAGTTTAACTGTTTCAGTATTTTTTTCTTCTGATACTAATCCTAAATGAAAACATAGCACACTCAAAGATGTTAGCCCATATTCATCAGTACCATTTGGATCAGCACCTTCATTTAGTAATTTTTGAGCTAATTGATATTGATTATGCTTGGTAGCTAAAGTTAATGCAGTATTGGTATACCAGCTTCTTTTCTGACCAGTTACATCTACATATTGATAATTCAGGAAATCTTTGTATTCCTCATCTGACAACTTACCTTTTGCATCATCAATTAACCTCTCAGCTAGTGGATATAATTTCGAGGCAATCGCAAAAAGTAAACAATTATTACCTGCTGGGTCCTGATGGACTGCTTTAACATTACCATCTTCACTGTAAAATGTTTTATAACAACTACCTTCTATATCTTTTTCAAGAATATTATCTATCCCACATAATGATACATTGCTATCAAGGTCCTTATTTGTGCCTAGCAAAATAATTTCTTTCCTAATAGCATCAATAAAATTATTTTTTAAATATTCACTGTCACTTCTCATGTTTTTACCACCATAATTATTAAACCTTTTCATATAAAGAGCTATTTATATGTTGAGTAGTTAATATAAATTATATATTATAGTTATATTTTGAATAACTAATTTTTATAGTTGAGCATTATATACTAAAATATTAATTATACTACTCCAATCTTATTAGCCTTTCCATTTAAAAATTAACAATATTTTTATACTAATACATTATGTTTGGACAAAACCCTAAAAGGCCAGCCATATTTAATGATGGAACTAGTCTAGAAATCAAAAGTATTTTTAAGACTATTCAGGGAGAAGGACCTTTTGTAGGTATGCCTGCTGTTTTTATTAGGCTTGGTGGATGCAATCTTGCTTGTAATTTCTGCGATACCGACTTTGAAGATTTTAATATATTAACTATTAATAATATTATCGAAGAAGTTGAAAAACTGGCAATTAATAGACTTCTTGCAGAATTCGCTTCTGCTAGGGGATTTGCAAAAACCACGGAATCTCAACCCCCAACGTATTTAGATGTATGTGAGGAGCAAAGTACCGGTAGCACACACAAATTACCAGCAGCAATAGAATTATGCAATAGGTCTAATATCAAATTAGTGGTTATAACTGGTGGTGAGCCTTTTCGTCAACCTATAGAATTATTGTGCTATAAATTAATAGATTTGGATTATATAGTGCAAATTGAAACTAATGGCACATTATATCGTGATCTTCCAGATAAAGTCCATATAGTTTGCTCACCAAAAGCTGGGAAAAATGGTTATGCACTATTGAGAGATGACTTACTATCTCATATTAATGCCCTGAAATTTTTGGTGGCTAAAAATATACCCAAATACTCTAACATACCAGAAGTAGGACAAAGCAAGTATAATATACCAGTATTTATTCAGCCTATGGATCAAAATAATCCGTTGCTAAATAAAGAAAATGAACGGTTAGCTATTGATTTGACCATTAAGTATGGTCATCGCCTTTCTTTACAAACTCATAAGATTTTGGGTATTGAATAAAAAATTATTTATCCCACTTTTTCCTCCTCTAATTCCTTATTATATAATTTATAATATTCCGCTTTATTGTCCATAAGTTGTGAGTGAGTTCCTTGTTCAAATATCATGCCAGATTTCATAACAACTATATGATCAACATCCTTAATGCTCGATAAACGATGTGTTATAATTAGGGTGGTTTTATTCTCACGAATATTTACTAAAGAATTTAGAATTAATCGCTCAGAATTTTGGTCTAACGAGCTGGTTGCTTCATCCCAAACTAAAATTGCCGCTGATTTCAAAAAAGCTCTAGCTATGGCTAAACGCTGACGTTGTCCACCTGAAAGTGTTGAACCTTGATTACCAATTATCGTGTCGTACTCTGCTGGAAGGTGTGAAATAAATTCATGAGCATCAGCATATTTTGCCGCTATAATAATCTGATCACGAGTTGCATTTGGATTACCATAAGCAATATTTTCTGCAACACTAGTGTCAAATAATGTAGTATCTTGCGTCACTAAAGAGATTTGCTGCCTTAAAGAGTCAATCCTTATATCTTTAATATCGTAATCATCAATTAAAATCTGTCCGCTAGTTGGGTTATAAAATCTTACTAATAAATTAGATAATGAAGTTTTGCCACTGCCAGAACGTCCAACAAAAGCTGTAGTTTTCCCTGGCATTATTTTTAGATTAACGAGCTTTAAAGCTACTTTATTATTAAATTTTAGTTCAACATTATTAAAAACTATTGATGGATTAACTAACTGAACATTTTGAGCATTTACACTATCTTTAATAATAGGCTCAGTATCTAGAATATTAAAGACTCTTCTTGTTGCAGCAATACCCTCTTGTAAGTTTACATTTAAAGAAACCAAACTTTTAAAAGGTCTATAAGCTGCAAGAAAGGCAGTAATAAAAGCAAAAAATGCTCCTGGTGTAGTTTCTCCTTTTATGACTAACAACCCACCATACCAAATAAGCCCTCCAACTGTCATACCACTTAATACTTCCATGATTGGTGAGACCAATGCATCCAATTTTGCAGTCTTCTTTAGAAAACGTAAAATATTGCTAGAGAGCAATAAAGCTCGATTGCTTTCAATCTTCTCTCCTAAAAAGGACTTAACAATTTTAATTGACTGAAAAGTTTCATCTAACCTAGAAGTATAATTAGCTAATTCCTCTTGAGCTTGACCTGATATTCTACGAATTTTTTTCCCTAATTTCTGTATTGGATAAATTGCTAGGGGAAATGCTAGAAATACCATACAAGATAACCTAGGTTCTAACTTAAACATCACTATGATAAGGCCTACTACTGTTAAAAAATATTTGGCACAACCTACTAGTAAATGCGATATAGCACCACGCATCATGGAAATATCGTTAGTAAAACGTGATATTAAACGCCCCGATGATTGAGATTGAATAAAGAGAATGTCGGCAAACAATAAATGCTCATACATCTTAATTTGCAGATCAGTTAAAATCCTCTGACCAACAAATTTAATTAAATAATTTGAATAATATTCAGCAATACCTTTAACAGTAAAAGTTATTATTACCATTAAAGGTACAAATAGTAGCATTTGACGATTGCCTGTTAAAAATATTTGATCAATAGTTGGTTGTACTAAATTAACGCTATAAGCAGCACACACAGCCGTAATTACCATACAAAATACTGCTATGCCGATCTGTTTGAGATATGGCTTTATATGATCAACTATTAACCTTCTTAAAGTATTATAGGCACTATAGTCATAATTTATTAGATTATGTTTTTTTTGCAAAATTCTCTCCTTCAGTTTGATAATTTGTTATAACGTTTGTACTATACAGATAAATTACTGTACTGAACAATATTAATAACAATAGCAGAAAAAATCCTAGCACTAAGAATATTGAATTAAAATATTGCCACAATAACATACAAAAAAATGGTGTTGTTGACGAAACTATCATGCCACCAAGTGAATGCGATAGGCTACACATTCTAGCCCTAATATTAGTAATGAATAGAGATTGGACAATAACTTGTAATGGTACTACATAAAATGGAGAGAGTGCTATAAGAATGATAGGGAAGTAAATCACAAAGATTTCTTTATATAATAGAAACTGTACAATAATTATAACTAACAAACTTAATGATAACGATGTAATAATTTGTTTTTTAGGATAAATCCTATCGGATAAAAAACCAGAAAACACTGACATAATAGCGTAAATGGTTATTAAGACTATATTGATAATTTGAGCTTGATTGCTATTCATAAGCAACGCACTTTTTGCTGCAAAGACTCCCCAAAAAATAATTAAAAAATGGTAAATACCTCCTATGCAACCACTTATTAATATTGCTATGATAAATCTGCCAAATGAATTTTTTATAATCTTTCCTAAATCAAAAAAGTTATAATCTATAGATTTATGATCCTTTTTAGACTTTAAAAACTCCTCACTTTCACGAAAATAGTGCCTTAGACTTATGATAAATAAACCAAAGATTCCACCAATAATAAAATTTGCCCGCCATAAATGAGACATTTGTTCAAACTTTGTCGAAAAATGATAAATTGCTGCAGCAACCAATGCCCCAACCTGAGTACAAAATGACACGATACCATAAGTATAATTTTTATGCCTATTTCCCACCTTTTCTACAACATAAATTTTTATTGCATCACCCTCCCCTGCCAAACTCATTAAAAATGTCATACGACAAAATATTAAAATTATTGTAGCATACATACCAATTTTATCAAAATTAGGGGTTAATCCTATAAGAATTGTAGAGATAGTAGCCAAAAATACTGAAATTTTAACTGATACAACTCTACCATATTTATCACTGATAAAACCAAAAATGATCGAGCCTATGGGACGAGCTATTACAGCTATGCTGAATATAGCAAAAAATAATAATATCTGCCTATCATTTGATCCTAGAGGTAAAAAATTCTTGGATAGAGCTGCTGCCGAGAGACCAAAAAGAGCATAATCATAATAACGCACAATTGTTGTAAAAAAAGCAATTAGGAATGCCGGTCTTGTCATACATCTAGACCTATTATTTTTGTCATGGTATACTGCTCGTAAATGAAGAGTTGGTAGACGAAGATCAAAATCAACAAGTGCTAGGAGTGTCCAAGCCGAGGAGCACAGCGTACATTAGTACGTGAGCACCGCAGGTCTTGGACAACAACAACGCAATTGTTGATTTTCATCGAGTATATAATTTTTCATCTTATAGCTAACCTGACTAGCATTACTTTGTTTATTAGCAAGAAGTCACTTCAGTGGCGACGAAGCAATATAAAAAATGATTAAAAATGGATTGCTTCGTCGTACTCACGCATTCTTCGCAATGGTGGCAGTACTTTTACCCAAATGTCATTGCGAGGGCTGCTTTAGCGGCAACGAAGCAATCCAAGAAAGTGATGTTTGCTTAGTTGTGTTTATGCACTCCTTGCTCATAGACGAAGTAATGATAGTCGGGTATAGTCAATTGATGAGAATTTGGTGACGTCGTCTTCGATCGCTCGCCTATTATCTATAGGCTTCGCTCCATCGTTCCTAGCATCAAATTCTCCTGAATTGACTATAGTTATAGCTTTCATGTTAATTTTCTATTCTTGAGTATATACATTAATGCAAAAAAAGAAAATGTTAGTTATATGTGGACCTACCGCTAGCGGCAAGTCTTATTTGGCACATTATTTAGCTAAAATATATAATGGTGAGATAGTTAACTGTGATTCTATGCAGATATATAGGCAGATTCCTATTATTACTGCCTCGCCATCACAAACATACCGTAATGAGATTCCTTATCATCTTTATAATTTTTTATCTATAGATCAAGAATTTTCAGTAATACAATATATAAATTATGCTCTTGAAAAAATTACAAACATTCGTAGTAGAGGCAAGCTACCAATAATTGTTGGCGGTACTGGGTTATATATTAATTCATTACTTTTTGGTTATAATGAAATACCATCAATATCTCCTAAAATTAGGCAATATGTTAGAGAGGTACACTCTAAGATTGGTTCGACCCAGTTTTTTAATAAACTAAAAGAGCTAGATAGACTGGCTAGCCAAAAGTTACACGAACACGACACTCAAAGGGTTATAAGAGCCTATGAAGTATTTATGGAAACCGGGCAATCTATATTTGCTTTCCAAAGCTTACAAAATAAATCTATTCTTCCAGCATTTGATTTTAAGGTAATTTTTCTACATCCAAAGAGAGAATTTCTTTATCAAACATGTAATACTAGGTTAGAAAAATTATTTAATGAAGGAGCAATTGAAGAAGTAGCTCAAATTAAAAAAGATTTTCCTGATATATATTCTTCTGCAATAAAAACCATTGGTCTACGGGAAATATTATGCTATTTAGATAATGAAATTACTTTGCAAAATGCTATAAATTTAGCACAAATTAAAACTAGGCAATATGCAAAAAGGCAAATTACTTGGTTCAAAAACCAAATAAAAGACAAAATAACTCTAGAATATTCTAATAATCAGCAATTTGAAGAATTGATTATTGATTTGGAGATATTATAAATTAACTAGACCTCTAGCCTAGGGTGTCATCCCTGCGAAGGCAGGGATCTAAAAAAATAGCCTAAAAGACTATTAAACATTATTAGATCCCAGCTTTCGCTGGGATGACATCGTTTTGACATTAGTACTACACTGTAGCGCTAAATAGCGTAGTTAATAATGGAAAATAGTATAAGACACCTGTTTAATAGTCTTGATTTCCTTATGTTATTGTTACTGCATTATGACACATATAACAACTATTGATTATAATTTACGATTAAACTGTTGTTGATTATTTAAATTATTTGGTATATAGTTGATCTAGGATAAAAAAATAGCTTTATGAAAACTACCTTACCTGACCGCTCACTAGTTATTAAAGAAAAGCTAGAGAATATTGTTAAAGAAATCCTACATGTAGGCAAGTCAAAAATAGCGATGATTATCTTATTTGGCTCTTATGCTAGAGGAGATTGGGTAGAGGATATAGAGAAGGTAGGGGATATTAGTTATTATAAGTATCAAAGTGATTTTGATCTTTTGTTGATTTTAAAGAACGGAGAATATGCTAGCTATCCAGCTATAAACCTACAACATAAGATAGAGAACAGGCTAGGTAAAAAATTCTCATTAGATGAAAAACCACCAATTACTCTGATACTTGAACCTATTAAGCTGGTAAATAGACAACTGGAAAAAGGTCAGTATTTCTTTAGTGATATCAAGAAAGAGGGAATTCTTTTATATGATAGTGGTGAATTTATACTGTCTGAAGCTGAGGAACTATCATGGCAGGAACGTAAACCAATAGCTGAAAAAAAATATAAATATTGGTTTAAAAAAGCTAAGGACTTTCTATTGCTCACTCATTTGTGTTTGGATATAGAATAATTGAATAATGCAGCCTTTGTGCTTCACCAAGCTACCGAGAGCTTTTATAATGCTATCTTGTTAGTTTTTACTGGTTACAAGGCCAAGTCACATGATATACTGGGACTTGGCGATAGGGCTAGAAGTCATCATTACGATCTCTACAAGATATTTCCACATGAGACTCCTGAGCAAGAAGAGTGCTTTACGTTACTGCGAAATGCTTATGTTGATGCAAGGTATGATCAAGATTATACAATTAGTAAAGAACAATTACTTTACCTTATTAACCGGGTAGAGGAATTAAAGATAGTGACTGAAAAGATCTGTCTAGAAAGGATTAATACAATAGAAGTATGATAAGCCAACTAAAATTAATAAAGGAGCGGAGATGCCTAACAAATCTAGTGAAGCAACACTTTTAGATGATTCATTACCAAATTATGTAACTGCATGTGTATCTAATCTAGAAGCGACTGCAAAAACATCAATAAGAATAGTTGCAAGTCATGTTAAATTTCCTTTATCTAAGGAAGATAACAAGGATATAGCAATACTTATAAGCAAATTTGATAATGAAAAAAATTGTGCTGGTCTAGCAGCTCCGCAAATAGGAATTTCTAAACGAGTTATTGTTTTTGCAGTACCTAATGATCCTTTGTTAAAAAAACGGCATCCAGATTTAACTGAAACTATGCCTAAAACTCTGTGGATTAACCCATCTTATAAACCAATTGGCACGGAGATGCATGAAGATTATGAGAGATGCTTTTCCGTAAAAGATGTAGCTGCTCTAGTTAAGCGTTATAAGAAAATAAGTTACACAGCCTTCAACCAAGAAGGTAATATAGTAGAAGGACAAGCAGAGGGGTTTGCAGCTAGGGTTATCCAGCATGAAATAGATCATCTTGATGGTAAATTATTTATAGATCTTGTACCAAAAGATAAGCTTATGAGTATAAAAGAATATAGAAAAAAACGAGCAGAAGAAATAAAGTCAGAAGATATAATCAAAAATTAAATTCTAATATGCGTATACCATCAATATTTAAGAAAATATTACTAATTATTCGCCAAAGTAGTCGTATAATTGTTAAATTAGTAATTATAGATCAATTAGTAAAATGGTATTTTATAGGTTATCTAAGAGGTAAAGTTGGTCTAACACTAGAAGTAACCAGCTTTTTAGATATGGTTTATATTTGGAATTATGGAATTAGTTTTGGGATGCTTCGAAATTATTATCAGTATAGTAATATGCTTTTTATAGTTGTTAACTCTGCCCTTATAGCATATTTGTGGTATATCTTATTAAAATGTAAGACGATGCCAAGCTTTGTTGGTTGTAGTTTTGTCATTGGTGGTGCTATTGGTAATTTGATCGACCGTTTTGTTCATGGGGCGGTATTTGATTTTATTTATTTTCACTATAAAGATTTTGGTTTTCCGGTATTTAATCTAGCAGATAGTTTCATTTCATTAGGTGCAATATTCTTATTGCATGATTATTATAAGACCAAGAAAATTGTTGAACAACAACAAGATGTTGAATATAATCACGCTCGATTGCAAACTGAAGCGGATAGGATTCGTGAACTTGATTTTAAGAAAAATATAAATTTATAAAGAGGATTGATATGCACTCAAATGATTTGAAGCATGGGGGGAACAAACAAGGGGTGAGCGAACTAGGCATACATGAAGTACGTGAGTACACGAATTCCCCGATAGTATTTGCAGAAACCAATTCTTTAAAGCAGAAGAGTATACCCGATGAATTTCAAGAGTTGGCTAGGTCTGCGAGTGACGAGCGAACTAGGCGTAGTCAAACCGTTGTTCCTACACGAAGTCCCATCGTGCCACAACGCCAACACTTAAAAGGCGAAGGGTATATGCGTATAATTTTTTTGTTATTTACTACCTTAGTAACACTGTCTGCCTGCAATAAAAAAGTAAAAGAAACAATGGGTATAGTGACACCTGGTCCTGATGAGTATAGGGTACAACGCAATAAAACCTTAGAAGTCCCCCCTCACTATGACTTACCTTCTATTGAAAAAAAAGATACAAAGAACCACAAAGTTCATTCTCCAAAAAATCTCAATGATGGAGAGCAAGCTTTAATAGAGGACATGGAAAAATAATGCTATTATTTTAATATTATATAATTTTTTCACTTAGTGGACAAAAATTTTGGTATATACTCGATTAAAATCAACAATTGCCGGGGTCTAAAACAAGGTGGGTGATAATAATAAAAGTGTTGTGTTAAATTTTGGTCCACAACATCCAGCTACCCATGGGGTATTAAGATTAATTTTAGAAATGGATGGTGAGGTTATCAATAAAGCAGACCCGCATATTGGGTTGCTGCATCGTGGTACTGAAAAATTAATTGAGCATAAAACATACCTACAAGCTATACCATATTTTGATCGGTTAGATTACGTATCGCCAATGTGCCAAGAACACGCTTTTGCCTTAGCAGTTGAAGGATTACTTGGCTGCAATGTGCCAAGACGAGCGGGGTTTATTCGAGTGATGTTTTCTGAGCTTACTCGTATCCTTAATCACATACTGAATATAACAACACAAGCCCTAGATGTTGGTGCTACTACCCCTCTATTATGGTTATTTGAGGAACGCGAAAAAATTATGGAATTTTATGAGCGTGTCTCCGGCTCTAGAATGCATGCAAATTATTTTAGACCTGGTGGTGTTGCACAGGACTTACCAAATGGTATACTAGAAGATATAAATATTTTTATTCAGCAATTCTCAAAAAAAT
Organism: Candidatus Tisiphia endosymbiont of Ditula angustiorana; assembly: GCF_964026425.1. NCBI lineage: Bacteria > Pseudomonadati > Pseudomonadota > Alphaproteobacteria > Rickettsiales > Rickettsiaceae > Candidatus Tisiphia > Candidatus Tisiphia endosymbiont of Ditula angustiorana. Next base: position 455,992 of record NZ_OZ032143.1, on the reverse strand, counting down.
TAGAAGACGTCGAGACTCTGTTAAATGACAATAGAATTTGGAAACAACGCTTAGTAGATATCGGAGTAGTAAGTCAAAAAGAAGCTATGGATTGGGGGTTTTCTGGCCCAATGCTTAGAGGCTCAGGCATCGCATGGGATCTTAGAAAAGCCACCCCGTATGATGTATATGATGAACTAGATTTTGATATACCAATTGGCAAATCTGGTGATTGTTATGATAGGTATTTGGTTCGTATTGAAGAAATGTACCAATCGCTTAAAATTATACAGCAATGTCTTGAAAAAATGCCAGAGGGTGCTATTAAAACTGATGATCCTAGAATTGCACCACCCTCAAGAGAAAAAATGAAAGAATCAATGGAAGCCATGATTAATCATTTTAAACTTTACACTGAAGGATATGATGTGCCAAAAGGCGAAATATATAAATTTGTTGAAGCACCAAAAGGCGAGTTTGGTGTGTATTTATACTCTGATGGAACAAACAGACCTTATAGATGCCGGATTAAAGCTCCTGGGTTTGCCCATCTCCAAGGTCTAGATTTCATGTCAAAAGGACATTTGATGGCAGATGTGGTTACTATTATCGCCAGTCTTGATATTGTTTTTGGAGAAATTGATCGATGAATGATGAACCACTAAATTTCAGTTTTAATGATGAGAACTTAAGAAAAGCCCAAAATATCATTAAGAAATATCCTGAAAACAAACAAAAGAGTGCTATCCTGCCATTACTTGACCTTGCACAACGCCAAATGAATGGTTGGTTACCAAGAGGCTGCATAGAGTATGTAGCAAATTTTCTAAATTTACCTTTCATCCGAGCATATGAAGTTGCAACATTTTATACCATGTTTAATCTAAAGCCAGTAGGACGATATCATATACAAATTTGTGGTACTACTCCTTGTTGGCTAAGGGGTAGCGATAAAATTGTAACTATTTGTAAAAAAAAACTTGGTATTAACTTTGGGGGACTAACAAGTGATAAAAAATTTAGCCTTACAGAAGTTGAATGTTTGGGAGCTTGTGTCAATGCACCAGTTGTACAAATTAATGATGATTTCTTTGAAGACTTAGATGAAGAAAAAATGGCTGATTTAATTGATAGTCTCACCTGACTTCTGCAGCTTTTAATATTTATTATTGGGTAGTAGCAAAATTAAAGAAGTATCTCAAATGATTTGGAGAATGGGAACAATAAATAAGGGGTAAGCGAACTAGGTGTACATAAGGTATGTGTATAAATGAATCTAGGGTTGCAATAATATCGCTACTGGTTTAAACTTTCACTCTTTAAAGATAATTATTTATTACAATAGAAATTAAATTGTTGACATCTAAACTACTTAGCATAGCATAAGAAATATGATATATAACTTAAAGAGGTGTACTTATGCTACGCAATGTGATTCTGAAGGAGCTAATGAAATTGGATGTTTTAGGTACATTACAGCAACTAGTAGAATCAGCCAAATTACATCTTAAACAGGGCGATAAGAATAGCTGTCTGACTGAGCTTGATAAACTAGAAGAGTATCTAGAAAATTTTCAAGATATGAGTATGATATACTCAATGTTTGAAAAACATGTAATAGAACAAGGACTAGAAAATGATGATATCATAGAGATCGATAAACATAAACGAGATTTATAACAGTAGATAGATCTATAATTAGCTAAGTATAAGCTCCTTTTAATATAAGGAAAAATGCACTCTTGAAGCGGTTGACACGAGTACATTTTAACTTTTTTCATCATTCAATAGGTAATTTTAATTATTAACATCACCTATTGAATGGAATATTATATTTTAATAATCAGGTGTAGGCGAGCATCAAACCTGATTGTTTCTACTTAACCCCTGAATTCAATGGTAAGTATACTCGAAGATTTGAAGAATAGGAACAACAAACAATGGGTGAGCGAACTAGGTGTAGATAATGTGTATACGAATTCCCATAGTACCCTACATTTTTCTATAATCGTCATCGCGAGGCATCTTTAGATGCCGTGGCGATCTAGATAAACAGCGAAGCTGTTTTTTTCTAGTACGCTTCGCGTATCCTGGATTGCCGTGTCGCCGCTTTCAGCGACTCCTCGCAATGACGATCAGCAACCATTTTAATAGTGGTTATATAAAAAATGTAGGGTACTATGACGAATTCCTCGCAATTTTGCGAAGCCAATACGGGATAAGAATTAACTAATTCTTATCCCGTATTGGAGTGTAACGCTTGTTCTAATTTTGGTAGTTCAAAATACTGTGCAAAAAGAAAAAAAGATAGTAAAGTTTCTTTGACTATTTTTCGAATTTTTTCAGGAGATTTAGCATATTTAGTCTGCATATTATGAAGTCGATCAAGTAACTTAACTAATAGCACATCAGGTTTCTTTTCTTTATATAATATTTCAACCATTTCCGCTGAGCTAATCTTGCCATGAGACTTAACCCTAGTCAGGTCTTCTACTTGACTAGCAACCTTGTTGCCAAAGATGTAAGCAATCATCTTTTTGGTCAGTTCCGTATCTTCAAGGGTGTCGTGTAGTAATGCGGTAACAATCATGTCGGTTCTAAACAATCGTGGAATTTCTAGGGCTGTGTACTGGGCAACCATATAAGCTACTTCAATTGGATGAGAATAATAAGGCTCACCGGATTGTCTCATTTGGCTACCATGATATTTTTTAGCATAGTAGATGCCTTTTTTGACTTCATCAATGTCTATTGGTTATTTTATTTTTGTATTTAGCAAAATTAATTCAATAGACCTCATTCGAAACTGGTTGACGTAGTTCAAAATTATAAATGCCAGAGATCAAATTAAATCTAAGACCAAATCTTTTACGTCTATTTCGATATTTGTCAGCAATAATTTTGAACCGTTTTAGCATACCAATAACGTTTTCATTTAGAACTCTTTCTCCTGCTAACCTACGATTATTCTTTTTATCATTTTTAGTTAAAGGATTTTTCTTGCTTTTTTTCTTTGGTAATTCAGAATTATTGTGAATTTTTTGTATATACTCGATGAAAATCAACAATTGCGTTGTTGTTGTCCAAGACCTGCGGTGCTCACGTACTAATGTACGCTGTGCTCCTCGGCTTGGACACTCCTAGCACTTGTTGATTTTGATCTTCGTCTACCAACTCTTCATTTACGAGCAGTATACCTTGATATCCTGTATCAGTAATCGCTTTAACCTTAGGATGGATAAGAATTTTGGATTCCTTAAATAATCTAAAGTCATGTTTTTTACCGTTAGAAAAATCTGTACATATTACTTGGTGTGTTTTCTTGTCTACCACTATTTGAGTTTTTAGTGTATGCCTTTTCTTCTTTCCTGAATAATAGAATTTTTGTTTTTTTTGGGTCTTTCTATAGGACTCTCAGTAGCATCAATCAAGACTACTTCATAATTCATATCACTCTTCATTAGAGCTTTACGACCTGGAAGAGCAAAGTTTGGGTGTTTAACTAGGGTGTCTTCTACCCATTTAACAGCTTTATATGCTGAACTTTCACTAATCCCATAGTTCTGACCTATATGGAAATAAGTACGGTATTCTCTAAGGTATTCTAAGACCATCAGCAACTGTTCCTCCAAATTGAGCTTATTTTTACGCCCACCTTTTGATTTCTTAAGACCATCAGCTTGCCTCAAAATATCCACCATCTTTGAGAATGTTCCCTTCTTTACTCCTGTTAATCGACGAAATTTTTCATCCTCTAACTCTTTAATCTGATCGAATTTCATATTATTACTTCAAATCAGATATTTATAACACCATTCTACATCATTGTCTAGTTTCGAAAGAAGCCTATTAAGCAACCTCTCAGCATATGCACAATACTGGTATCTTGAATTATCCCAATAGTTAATATCTTCCATAAGAAACCATAATATTTTAATTATAAAGTTATTATAAACTAAAATTTTGACTATTTAAAGCATTTACTACTTTTTATTTTTAAAAAGATGCATATTTTCTAATCCTGTTGTATAAATTACAGATTTATGAGATAATGCAACCAATTCTAGATGAAGATTTATTAGTCTTTCTAGGTACATGGTTCATAGTAGTTGTGGTTGGTTTATTATGACTTGGCAGATTCTTTGTTAATTCTAATGCTTTGGACTTTAAATCTTTTTCTTTAGAAGTAGCTTTAGCACTTTTCTCAATAAAACAACTCTGTATTGACTTGCCTGATGGTAGTTTGATGGCGTGATTGAACTTAGTTAGTTGCTCATTAAATACCTTTACATCCACTCCCTCAACTGGCAGCTGATCACGAGTTTGTTGTACTAATTTTACTAGTGCATCGATTTTAGGTTGCATAGATTTAGCAATTATTGGTTTAGTTTCAGGTTTGACCTTATCAGCACAGTCTTGAGGTGTAAGTTGTAATGCTGCACCATACATGAGATCTCTCATATAAGTATCTTTCTCTACACCAACACCTTGTCTAAAACATTTAAACAAGGAGAGAGGAGCTTTTTCACTACCTAAAGTTAATGCAAACCAAAATTCCATAGCAGCCATTTTCCAACATGCATCTATTTTTCTTTGTGCTTCATCCATATCCTCCATATCAGCGGCTAAGCCATAATAATACTCTCCCCAACGGTGATGATGTTCAGACGTGAGTTTATTTTGTGATGTTGATTTTGCCATAATACTACCTATTATTTATCTTTAAATCTTTTAATTCTGCTATAATAACCTCATGTAAGACATCGTTTTAACAGTCTAGGGTGTCATCCCAGCGTAAGCTGGGATCTAGATTCCCCCGCCTACGCGGGAATGACATTAACCCTAGTAGGGATGACATAATGGCGGCAGGGGTGACATCACCCCTAATGACGATGATTACTTGAGCCTACTATTAATTTATTACATCACGCGAATTCGGAATAAGAATTTGCCAATTCTTATCCCAAATTCGGTAAAATTATAGAAACAATCAGATTTGAGACGGCTCTGCATCTGATTGTTAAATTAATATTTTGCTAAAAACATGATTTTAAAAGATTAAAACCATGTTTTTAGCTTTAGAAAGGTTTAAAATGCATTCGTAAAACCGCTTTAAGAATGCATTTTTCCTTATACTAAAGCCAATTCGGGATAAGAATTAACTAATTCTTATCCCGAATTGGGGTACATCGATACTTAAGGTTGTAATATTACTAATCTCTTCCACCTATACCTTTGCTAGTATCTTTAGTATTTGGGTTATTAAGATTTATAGAATTCGTTCTTTGTAATTGAGTGTCCTTATTTTCTTTACCACTTAATATTCCCATATGTTTCTCTAACTTATAATCAGAAATTATTTGTTTTGTATCTAACTCTTGTTGAGATGCTAGAACGGCTAGGCTTTTTGACGATAATGCACTTTTAGCAGGTGGTAAAGTAATAAAAGTTTTGGGCTGTTTTTCCGTTGGAGTTAATTTTTTAGCCATTTCCGTTGGAGTAACATCGTATATATTATGAAATACTTCTTCCCAAAATTGTGCTGCATCTTCATTACATCTATTTTCCTCAGCTAACTCTTTATTAAGACAAATATTGTAAGCATGTTGTTTTATTTCTTGCTTGTATGCTTTGTACTGATCTATTTTCTTATCAACTAAATTACGGTAACCTTCATGATGTTTTTTCTGATTAGCCAACAAGACTCTTTCCGGGTGGTTCTCTGATAAATGCTTAACTTGTTCCTCACATTCCTTAATTTTCTTTATTTCATTAGAGTGATGTTCTCGTTCTATTTTAGCTAGCTTTTTAGTTAGCCGCATGTGTTTACTACAAGCTTTTTCTTCTTTTATTTGTTCAGGTGTTTTCCCGAATTTCTGCTTTTCTTCCTCAGTAAGTTGCCGACCTGCTTTTATAGCTTCAAAAATTTCGTGTAAACTTTCATTATCTTTCCTTTGTCTATTAAGAGAATCATCATAAAAAGAATCAAAAGCTTTATAAATGCCTTGAACTTTATGCTCTCTATCAATTTCTTCTTGTTCTTTTACTAATCTTATGCCCTCATTGAAATCCACAACTTGGATTTGCTCAGTTGTTTCATAATAAAGAGTTTTACTTACTGCAGTTGCTATTAATTCCAGTATTCCAAGATCTATCCCTAACTGACTAGCCATTAAAGCTAAACTACCAGCATCAGATATAATCAAAGCTAATTGCGTCCTTGAAGTAGCATTACATACCCTCCCCTCAAGTTTTTCATATTCTTTTTTAATGAAATCCCTCTTAGAAGCATCATTATCTAAATCATTGGTCATTTTATACTTCACTTATATTTCACCATGTTAGGGTTTGATTAACTACTTTAATTATTAAAACTAATACTAAACTATTAGTCAAGCATTCTTAAATTGTAACCATTATTAATTTCTACTATTTGTTATCTATAACTCGATAATCAAGTTTTTATTGAGTTATATAATTCAGGACAGTTTAAAAGTTATGAAAAGAAGCTGAGAAGATGTCATCATTCTCAGCAACGGCATCACCTAGCCTTCGGATATCACCCCTACGTAGGCAGGGGTCTAAAAATGTATAACATCCTTCTTGGCTATTTTTTTAGATCCCAGCTTTCGCTGGGATGACATAAACTGCCATGAATTATAGCCTTCAGAAAAAAACTTGATTATCGAGTATAAAAACAATATCCAATAATTCACCAACATGGGATATGTGGATGGTGGTCAATAACTCTCTGATCTCCGTTGATATTTTAGCAACATCTCCATTATTTATAAGCACTATGAATAGCAGCAACACCTAAAGTAAGATTCTTATAACTAACATTAGTAAAGCCGATATCCTTTAGCATAATTGCAAAACTCTCCTGATCTGGGAATACATTAATACTTTCCACCAAATATTGATAAGCTGATTCGTTGTTTGCTATAATTTTACCAATCTTAGGAATAATATTAAACGAATAAAACTGGTATAATTGCTTCAGACAATCGTATTCCACTTTAGAAAATTCTAAACATAAAAATTTACCCCCAGGCTTTAGTACTCGATATGCTTCTTTTAGGGCATTGTCAATTTTTGCCACATTCCTAATACCAAATGCTATAGTATAATAATCAAAACTATTATCAGGAAAAGGTAAGTTTTCTGCATCAGCAACGACATACTCTAATCCCTGTAATATATTACTATCAATAGCTTTGTGACGTGCTACCTCCAGCATATCATGATTTATATCACACATCGTCAGCTGCACTAATACATTTTTTGCCGATGCTCGCTTTATTATTTTAAAAGCTATATCACCTGTACCACTTGCCACATCCAATATATTTGATTTTAAATTGGGGATTTGCCTAACAAATTCATCTTTCCATAAACGATGTATTCCTAAACTCATGAAGTCATTCATTACATCATATTTATTAGCAACACTAGAAAAGATATCTTTAACTAAATCTCTTTTCTGATCAAAGCTCACTTTTGAGAAGCCAAAATTTACTTGATCAGATTGGTTATCATTATTTTGCATATTACTACTTAGTGCTAAGTTGTTTATGTGTTATATTATGATATATAATGAATTATTAATACTATTAAAATGTAAAAATGCCAGAACTTCCTGAGGTTGAAACATTAAAACGTTGCCTAGAACAGCGAATAATAGGGGCTACCATTAATAAACTCGATAAGAGACGAGATGATATACGTTATAAACTAAGCGATCAGTTAGAGTCAAATGTAGAGTCAGCAAGAATTGTAGCTTTAAGGCGTAGGGCAAAATATTTGCTAATAGATTTGGATAATTATTATTCCATTATTGTACATCTTGGCATGACTGGTAGGCTAACGCTACAACCTAGTGATTATAAGCTACAAACGCATGATCATGTGGTTATATCTTTGACAAGTTGCGAGAAATTAGTTTTTAATGATCCACGACGTTTCGGGATGATTTATAGTATGCCAACAAACCTCGCCCTAGAAAAATTTTTACTAAATTTAGGTGTAGAACCTTTGTCAAATGATATGTCTGATGAGTATCTAAAAACAAAATTATTGAATCGCTCTGTTCCGATAAAAAATTTATTAATGGATCATCGGATTATTGTCGGTGTTGGTAATATATATGCTTCTGAAAGCCTTTTTATTGCTAAAATACACCCAAGCAGACTGGGGAGTAGTTTGTCAAACAAGGAAATAAGTAATTTGGTATTAGCCATTAAAAATGTTTTAACAAAGGCAATATCAGCAGGAGGTACTACTCTCAAAGATTTTGTTAGCGGTGATAGTAAACCTGGTTACTTCCAACAAGAATTACAGGTCTATGCACGAGAAAATCAAAAATGCCTAAACTGCGAGGGAATAATAAGGAAAATAAAACAATCCGGCAGAACTAGTTTCTATTGTTCTATTTGCCAAGAATGAGAGGTATTAAAGGATTAGTACCGTTTAAGGTTGACAATTAAATTATCACATAGTTATTGAATATATTTGTAATATTGTGGTTAATTGCATTAAATAATTATCTCCCAAATTTTAGTTAATGACATCGCTTTTAGCCAAGATAACATCACCATATAGCACACCTTCTCGGGCTAGCTATAAAGTAGACTTCCTGCATAAATCAATCTAGTTGGTGATTTTGTCGCCGAAACTCGCCTTGCTCCGTAACAATCATCTGAATACGCTGCGGCACTCGGCTTCGTTTCTTCTAAAAATCCCGAAAGCTTTTTTGACTTATGCAGGAAGTCTAGCCTTTAAATTACAAGATGAAGTATTTAACACTTTCTAATAAGGCTGGATTCTCCCCTATTAGGCTTGACTCTTCTCCTAGATTATGACTTTTATAAGGATGACCTAAGTCATAACTTCCATAGTGATGATGATCCCACTGCTTTATAGAAGTTAGTACGGTATCACTAATTTTTTCATGTAATGTACTAATAGATGATTTAAGTGCTGTCCACATAGCCCCTATACTCCAACTAGAAATGTGACTTATAACTATTGGGCTTTCTACTAATTCTGTATTATTAGCTTCTAAAGACTCAAGCTCAGATTTAGTGCTATCAATCACTGTAGTAGTGCTATTTAGAGAAGATGCTTCTGTATCTACATCACAGCCTCTATCCTTTGGTGATATATCAGATTGGTTACTATCAACAATATGTTGTTCATTTAAAACTGTTACCTCTGTATTATCAAGATTATCGCTTGCTATATTAATAGAGTTAGTTTTTTCTTGTTGATCATTACAATCTTGAAACTCAGTCAGGGCTTCTTGCATAGGGCTAGATTGCTGTTCTACATCATGTTGTGCTACCGCTTCTACATCACAGCTTAATTGATCAGTAGCTATGTCTATTTGAAACTCTCTTATTTCAGGGTAAATTATTGTTATATTTTCTAGCTCTCCAATATCTGTAATAGACTCTATCTTTTCTTCTTCTATCGTTTCTTCATAATTTTCTACTACATAGGATATCTCAGTAGGCACAGGTTGCTGTTCTATATCATAATCTATATCTGTAATAGAGTCTTCATCTTGAGACTCTATTGCTTCAAAGGAAGTTATTGATATATCACTTAACTCACCATTAATATCTATAGCATCCGTATTTTCTTCTTTTATATAAATCCCTTTTGCCTTATTATATGATTCAGTTATCCCTTTAGAGACCTTTTCTAACTTCTTAGCAGAAGTATCGACCCATTTACTATACTTCCTAGTAAGATTTGTAGTAATTTGTATTACAATTTGATCTTTATTGTTCTCTAAATATGTATCATTAAAATCAGCTAATACTGGCAATAATTTAGCTATCAGTTTTTCACTTTGTATTTTTTTGGTTATTTTTAACTTCTGAATTGATAATAATATTATTTCCATAGAGGAAATAATATTATTCACAGACTTAGCAAATTCATGAATATTCTCTGAAGTGAACTTTCCCTGATCAAAATAACCCCACTCTCCTACCTTTTTGCCTTGCTGTATTTCTACTGCAAAATGCTTAAGTCCGGTTCTATTAATGACTCCCTTAAAAGATGGAGATACACCATAACCATTTTTTAACATATAAGTTTGTACTTTATCAGGGATTGTTATATGTTCCGTAACTTCCAAAGCAATATCTTTCGTACTAAATCTAGCCTCTTCATTCGAGTCGCTTAAAACTATCATACTAACAAGATCATCTTGTAAACGTCCAGTAACAATCTCTGCGATTCCTTCATTAGTTGATAATTTTTTAATTATATCTGCTCTATATTGCTCAATTTCCTCTTTAAACTTATTAATTTTTTTTGCACCCTCTGATGTTGTCTTTATTTCATCAAGCCTTTTCTTTATATCTTTTATAGTCATAAATAGACTTAATGCACCTTTCTGATCATTATATAATAATGAGTGACACATTATCTGAAAAATATCCTTTGTTATATCAACTTCACCTTGATTGCCAGCTACTGTGCTAAAAAACTCTTTACGTAAATATTTCTCAAAAACATGTAGACTATTTTCCCTCAAATGATTAATAGTATCATCCACTTCTTGTGCCGTTTTAGATACAGCTAATTCACTTGAAGATTCTGTGTTATCTACTTCCTTTGTTAAAGGAAAAGCTTCCTGAACAAGTGTAACTGCATTTACTGTTAAAACATCTTGGGACATGTTCTTATATTTTTCTATAAAATTAAAAAAATCTTCCTGCCGTATCAAACGGATATTATGATTGTGAACGCATTATAACATACTCATTCAAACAATGCAAGATAAAAATATATCTTCTGCTTCTCAGGGCAGTTTCAAAGCCACAATCATCAGTTGGTATATGTAGTAGTATTAACTACCAAGGATGCCATCACCCCCTGCGAAAGTAGCGGACGTATAGGCTATTTTTTTAGATTCCGCTACCTGCACGGGAATGACATTGAATAGGAATGGAAGCAAATTTTGACGACAAAATTACCATAACTCTTCTATTAATGCTATGGTATTAGCCCTTAGATCTAGGTCATAATCTATGGTGTTATTTATTATTCGCTTGATATTTGCAAATTTTGTTATCAAATAATCAGGGGAATTAGAATGCAATTGATTAAATATTTTATTCTCTAATTCATTGAATTCAATATTGATATTGAGAGATTTTTTAGTAATTCTATTAACTAGATATAGCATGCTACAAGCAAAATCTCCCCATAATTCCTTGTTTTTACTAGTAAACTCTTCGATAAGATCTAACCTCATTTTAGGATTTGCATAGTTAGCAATATACGTCGTAAATTTAACATATATATCGCTTCTCACTAAGCGATTTTGTGATTTTATGTTAATTTTAGCACATCTAGATCTTATAGTACTTATTATTCCGGCAGCCCTTGAGGTAATCAAGAAAATAAAACCATCCTTTGGCGTGTCTTCTAAAAGTTTAAGACAGGAATTTGCTGCATTGAGATTCATTAGATCTGCTTGATAAATAACAGCTACTCTATATTTAGAGATTGATGATGTTCTATAAAAAAATTGCTGTAAATCTCTAATTTGGTCAACAGATATGTCTTTGACACTGCTCGTCACAGAATTATCCCTAGCTACTAACCGATAATCTGGATGATTTGTTAATTGAATTTTATCTACAATCAAACTGCTTTCTATAAATATAAGCAAATCTTCTAAAGCTTTTGCAGTATCATCAACATCAATCAGCCAACTATTATAAAGCCTGGCCTGTTTGAATCTACATTCAAGATATTCTTTGATCATTCTGCTAATGGCATAATAAAAAATAAGTTTCTAGGCTTTGCCAACATGGGTCAGAAACGCCAACATAAGTAATGGTACTTGTATGGCAAAAGCGATGTCAATCCCTACATAGGCAGGGATGACACTAGCTTTGTTGTATTGAACTCAGAGTACTTAAACTTGTACACTTGGTAAAAACTACAATATTTTATAGAAACAGGTTCTAAGTAAAACACGAAGTTACGAATTATTACAGGCTTCCTTCATTTTCTTACCAGCTCTAAATACTGGTTGTTTATAGGCAGAAATATGCATTTTCTCACCAGTTTTTGGATTACGACCTTCACGTGCAGCTCTACTTTGTATATGGAAAGAACCAAACCCCACTAGGTTAACGTCCTCACCACGACTAAGGGCTTTAAGTACACTGTCTACAACCCAAGTAAGGGCTTTCTCTGCATCACTTTTTGAATGACCTGCTTCAGCCATTAATGCTACTAATTCTCCTTTATTCATATGATCAACTCTCCAAATAAATTGTTAACATTTCAGACATTAATGTATTTAGTATACTCAAATGATTTGGAGCATTGGATTTGAAAATGAGGAACAAGCGGAGCGTACATAAGGTACGTTGTTACGTTCGTCCTTGATATTTTCAAAAAACAATCCTTCAAAGCAGAAGAGTATATACTAACATGCCAGCAAGATTTGTTATATCTCGTTGGCTAGATTATAGCAAACACTAAATTGACTGCAACTGAGACTTCTTTAGAACTTTTGAATATATTATTTTATAATCTAATTTCAATAAAATTGTATCTATTTTACATCAAGTTAGTTTCTTATCCTGTAGTTAGGAGGTAATTTAACTAGTCTTATAACTAATAACTAAACTTTAAAACTAGTTAATAGTATATTATTTTTGCTTAAATGAAATAATTAGTTGAAAATCATAATAGTTTATATATTATACCTTTCTTATTTAATATATAAAAAGGTAACTTTTATGATCACTAGACTATTCTACATATTATTTATTTCAATTTTTAGTTTAAATGTTAGTGCTAATCCAACTCCATTGGGTTTTGAATTAAATAAAGCAAGTATAGCAGATGTAGAGCAAGTATATCAGATTACCAAAAAAGAAAGGAATCATTGGGATGGATATAATTATTATGTTAATGTTAGAGATGTCAAATTAGAGGGGCTGACTGAGTTATTAGTAATATGTAATGATGACAATATTATCCAAGCAATCATCTTAACGATAAATAACAATAAATTCACAGAGTTTTATGAGTTACTTTCAGAAAAATATAAACTCACCCATAGCCAAAACCCTAATTTAGGTAATAAGGAGATTAGATTTGCCGATGGTGGTTGTACTATTATATTAGATGCTCCATTCCTTAGCTTTAGTATGAGTCTTATATACATAACAGATGAGTTTCTAACAAAATTTAAAGGTAAGCAAAAAGAAGAAGAAAAAGTAAAAGGTAAAGAATTGCTATAATTCAATTATGGGAGTTTTTGAAGTATAAGCCCAACAAACATAAGCCACTGCAAGGGCATCTGCTTGATCAAAGTTACTGATTGCAATTGCTCCTGGTAGTAAAAGTTTAATCATTTGCAGAACCTGATTTTTTTCAGCATGACCATAACCCACTACCGATTTTTTGATAACATTAGGTTTAAATTCTTGAAAAGCAATATCATATCCTCCTATAAGTGACATGACTGCTCCTCTAGCATATCCCAATTTTAAAGATGAAACACTATTCATATTAACAAATGTCTCCTCCATAGCAACAATAGCAGGTTTATATTGTACTATTATCTTTTGCAAGGACGAGCTAATGAAAGCTAGCCTTTTATGCATTGGTTCGCTTGATTTAGTCTTTATAACCCCACTATCTAAATATTTCAGAGGATCGGTATCGATTACCCCCCATCCCATACCAGCTAAAGATGGGTCAATTCCTAGTATAATCAAAATTATTCCCCCACTAATAGATTTTTGTAAAAAATTATCTAATTCTTCAATTCATTTATTTACCCTAATTCGGGATAAGAATTATAATTCTTATCCCGAATTAGGGTGATATAAAGAAAAATGTACTCTCGAAGCGGTTCTGCGAGTACATTTTAACTTTTTTACCGTTCAATAGATGATTTTAATTATTAAAATCATCTATTGAACGCAAATGATATTTTAACAATCAGGTATAGAACCGCTTCAAACCTGATTGTTTCTATATATACAGCCGAATTTGGGATAACTTGTTATCCCGAATTCACGTTTATTTGAATATATTCCCTTTTAAAACTTTGATATAAAACTGGAATAACAAATATAGTGAAAAGAGTTCCTATACTCATTCCACCAACTATTACCAGACCAATAGACTTTTGAGCTTCAGCCCCTGCTCCCGAGGCAATGACTAATGATATTGCTCCAAAAATAGTCGCTAGAGTGGTCATTAAAATTGGTCTAAATCTTAAGTTAGAAGCTTTAGTTACAGCTTCTCTAATATTTAATCCTTGGCTTCTTAAGTTATTAGTAAATTCTACGATCATAATAGAATTTTTTGTGATCAAACCAATTAAAGTGATCAAGCCAATATTACTGTATATATTCAGCGTATTACCACATATTAAGAGCATTAATACCCCTCCAGTAATTGAGAATGGTACAGCAATAAGTATTAATATAGGATCAGTAAAACTTTCAAATTGTGCCGAAAGCACTAAATAAATAAACAACAAAGCAAATAAGAAAGTAATAAGAAGATTACTTTGTGATTCAGACTTTTGCTTAATCTCGCCAATATATTCTAGGATAGTTGTATTACTATCCAATAATTCATTAGCTATGTTATTCACTTGTTTTATTGCATCGCTAACTTTTTGGTTTGGGGCTAAATCTGCCGAGATGGTTACTGATCTAGAATTATTATAGTGGTTATAAGACTCAATAGACACTTTCCCAACCATATTAGCGACTACACTTAATGGCAACAAATTATCAGTTGGTTTATTAGTGGGTATTAGTATCTTACTAAAATGATCGATATTACTACGATGTTTTAAATTATACTGCATAGTTATATCATACAGTTCATTGCCCATTCTGAAATCACCAATTTGCTTTCCTGCCAGTAAATATTGCAATGTTAACCCTATATTTTCTAAACTCACACCAAGCAGATAAGCTTTATCTCGGTTAACAATTACGTCAATTGTCGGCATAGAAGAATTTAAATCACTACCCACATTGATAAAAACTGGATCTTTCTTCATTCTATTAACGAATTTCTGCGATATTTGATCTAGCTGCTCATATTCAAGCGAGGATTGCAAAGTAAATTCCACGGGACTTTTAGCATTACCACTAACCATTGAACGTGGATCCATTGCAAAAATCGATATTCCAGCTATTCGTTGAAATTGCCGATTAAGTAAATTTTTTATAGTTTTTTGTGACCTTGACCTTGCCTTCCAATCTTTAAGAGATACGAAACCGCTACCACTACCTCCCTGATAAATTACTATCAAATGACCTATTATATCTTTACAAGAACTAAGTATTTTTTCAACTTCTACTATTGCTTTTTCTGATTGTTCGCTATTAAATCCTTGAGGACCTGAGAAAAAAATCTGCAAAAAACCATCATCTTCCTGAGGAATAAAAACCTTTGGAACAAAGATAAAACTAACAACTAGCACCACTAAAGATAATGCAATAATAAGTGAGAATTGCTTTTTATGATCAAAAGCAAGATTTAAATAAGACAAATACTTGCTTTGGACTAATTTAATAAACTGATCAAATTTGACTAAAAACCCTAAAGGAAGTTGATTATTTTTGTTAATCATTCGACTTGCCATCATTGGCGTTAAAGTAATCGCCACAAAACCAGAAACTAACACACAAAATGCCAAGGTCCAAGCAAATTCAATGAACAACTTGCCCATAAATCCATCAATAAAACCTATTGGTAAAAATACTGAGGCCAGTGTTATAGTCATTGCTATAATGGCAAAACCAATTTCCTTAGATGCAAGAAAGGCAGCTTCTATAGGAGAATGCCCCATCTCATTGTATCTAAAAACGTTTTCCAGCATTACTATTGCATCATCTACCACCAAACCAATAGCCAATATCATTGCTAAAAGGGTAAATATGTTGATAGAAAACCCTAAATAATACATCACCATAAATGTGCCAATCAGCGATACCGGAATGGTTACAAGTGGTATCAGAGTGATTCTTGCTGATGCCAAAAATAAATATACTACTATTATAACTAAAATTAATGCTTCAGCGATAGTAAAGAACACTGACTTGATTGAGGCATTAACTGGAATCGAAGCATCATAGGCTATATCAATTGTTATACCCTTAGGTAGATTCTTTTTAATTTTATCTAGTGACGATCTAACTTCTTTGGATAAATCAAGCAGGTTCGCCTGTGATTGTTTTATAAGACCAAGTGCTACCGAACTTTTACCGTTATATCTAAAAATTACATCATCTTCTGGAGGACCTAAATATATTTTAGCAATATCTTGTAACCTTAATATACTAGCATCTTTTACTTTTAGTATAATTCTTTCAAACTCTTCCAGTTTACTTAAAGAGCCATCTAATCTTACAGTAAAATCACGTGCAGCTGTTTTAATAGTTCCCGCTGGATAATAGATATTTTGTTTTTTTATAGCACTCTCAATTTCTAACACTGACATTTTATGCTGATATAATTTTACCGGATCTGGTTCTATTCGCATAGAATAATATTTTCCACCCTGCACTTTAACCTGACCTATTGTTTCAAGTTTTTCTAAAATGCTTTTAACACTCTCTTGAACAATTTGGGTTAATTGCAAATCATTATATACATCACTACTAATACTTAAGAACAAACTAGGGAAATTATTGCCATCTAGCTTAGCAATATAAGGAGCTTGCATATCTTTGGGAAATATATGACTTATCTCAGCAATTTTAGATCGAACATCGTTTAAGACTGCTTCGATATTAGCAGATGACCGAAATGTTAAAGTGATATAGCTACTACTTGTTGAGCTTTGGGAAGTAATAGAATCAAGATTTTTTATAGTTTTCAGGGCTTTTTCAATACGAGTTGTGATCTCTTTTTCCATATAAAGAGCATCTGCCCCAGGATATTCTGCATGTACTGTTATTACAGGAAAAGAAATATCGGGAATAGCCCTAATTTGCAGTTTAGTAAAAAATACCGCCCCTAAAATAACAACCACTAAACTCAACACTGTTGCGAATACTGGACGTTTTATACATATTTCACTTAAGTACATATTATCAATAAATCCTACTCAACTCCAATTATTAATCTTTTTTCAATAATCTTAGCTAATTTACTGATAATTATTACCATAACATAGTAACAAAGCCCTGCTATTAACATAGGAGTAAAAAAAGTAAGATGTTCAGCCGATACTAGCTGAGCTCTCCGCATTAAATCCATTTCACCGATCATTGATATAATCGCCGACTCTTTGATTAAATTAATAAGCTCATTAACTAGTGAAGGTAAAATATTTCTTATGGCTTGAGGCAAGATAATATCTTTCATCATTAATCTCTCGGGTATAGCTAATGCTTTAGCTGCCTCAATCTGCCCTTTATCAACACTATTAATTCCAGCTCTAATTATTTCCGAAACATATGCCCCGGAGTTTAATGAGAAAGCTATGCTACCAGCAACGAAGACACCAAGCTTAATACCAATTACACTAGGTAAACCAAAATAAATTATGCTAAGTTGTATAAGTAACGGAGTACCACGAAAAACAGATGTATAGAAATTAGCAAATAGTCTTAACGCACAACTTTTACTTACCTTACAAATTGCTAGTAAGATACCAATAATCAATCCTAATAACACTGAAACTATACTGTATTTCAGTGTTACTACCATCCCTTGCATAATAAAATATATAGAAGAAAAATCAAGTAATTGCTCAAACATCTAACACTCTTAAGTAATCTCCATTAATAAAGCCAACGAATACCAGTGTACTCAGGCGGGAATGATGTCATCTACCGTCTTAAGAGTCAAGAGTAAAAAACATTATTTTATATAAATTTTGTTATCTTTTAACATAGAATTTAAACAAATAATAATTTTACGCATGACAGCTACCAATGCAACTTTAGCCGGTTTACCCGATTCAATTAAGCAGTCGTAAAAGACTTTCATTTTACAGCTAACCCGAAAAGGTTTAAGGCATAGTAATGTATAGTGAAACCTATTGAATTAGGTGATACAAATTTTGTGTCATACCTGCGAAAGCAGGTATCTAGATTCCCGCCTACGCGGGAATGACAATTTACAATTGTTATGTTCTTTGTCACCTAATCCTATGGGCTTAACTATAATAGCCTTGATGTCATTCCCGCTTCGGTCAGGAATCTAAAAAAATAGCCTAAAGACTATTAGATATTATATATCCCTGCCTACGCAGGGATGACATCGCTTCTAGCTAATCTAAGATTAACATACACCTAAAACCTTTTCGGGTTAGCTATATCATTAGATATCTTTCGAAACTCGCTTATGCTGAGGAATTTAAAGAAGCTACGGAATCTTGACCCGCAGCGTACTCAGATGTACGTGAGGAGCAGAGTACCGGTAGTACGAATAAATTACCAGCAGAAGTAGAGTTTCGAAAGATATCTATTATAACGCATAGCCACCAAAGCCGCCATATATAAAGCTTTTCTAGCATAAAATTTGCCGCCACTAATATACCCCTTACCACTCTTATTAATATAGTCCTGAAATAAATTCAGGATGACGTCCCCTAAGTCCAAAGATGTGGGTAATAGTAAGCTCACAACTAACCTGAGGTTAACTGAGTTCACACATAGACCATGATTGACTTTGTCCTATTGGTGGACTGTGAAAAATAGCAGAACAATTTTTAAGATGTATAATTGGCCAGCCTAAAAGTCTTTGGATAGCATAATAAACTCCACCATGTGCAACAATTAAAACTGGCTCTTGAAAGCTGAGTGCAATATTAATACCACGCAGAACTCTCTTGTCAAAATCATTTACATATTCTGCTCCTTGGTGAGGATTGCCATCTAGCCATCTCTTCAGAATATTATCATCAATGGGTTGACCTTCATATTCACCCCAACAACATTCTGCTAACTCCGGGACAATTGTAATATCAACCTTTAGCTTTTCATTGACAATCTCAGCAGTCCTGTATGCTCTTATAAGCAGGCTTGTGACAATATGCTTTATATCCTTTTCTTCAAGAATATCAGAGGCTTCCCGTGCTTGGTTTTCTCCAGTTTGATTGAGAGGAATATCCTGTGCACCCATGTAAATATGGTGTCTATTCCAATCTGTTTCACCATGACGTAAAAAATAAAAAGGTTTTAAGGGAAGCATCATAACTGTAATCTCTCATGCATAGTCATAAAACCTTGTGGTGCAGGATTTTCCTCTACAAAAGTCAGAATTTGCTTGGCAATCTCAAAAGGTGACCGGCTCGTAGTATCAACTGTTAAATCATATTCTCGCATGCTACCTGCATGGACTCTATCTATTTGGTCATTCGATAAACCTATAGCACGATCACAGCGTAAAATTTCTCGCTCTTGCATCACTGAAAGATCACAAAAAACTCCGACAAAATATACAATATGCCCTTTCAAGACTTTTATGTAAGATTTGAGATAAACATCATCAAATAAGACTTCATCGATGATAAGGTTGTTGTTACGACTTGCAAGTAGATTGGCAAAATCCGGCATGATACCAAAGAGCTGCTCACCCTTTGGCTTAGTTTCAACACGCATGGTTGGTCCACGGTCATTTATCCCCGGAACGAAGGAAAAGTATCCAACATCCAGTTTATCATCAGATGAGCATGGTAATGGTGTCATACTAATAAAAGTATCTATACCAAAAGTAAGCCAAGAATCCTTACTTAAATACTGTATTGCTCTTGCGATAGATGTTTTACCAGCAGAACCACATCCATTTAAAAATATAATTTTACTCATATGTACAGCTCCTCCAAGGTGGAACACACAAAGAAACAGTTTGGTTTTTTACAGTAATAACTGTGTTTTGTAATGAATGATAGTTGTCTAATCTAATTAAAGCTATTGCACTATTCTTATAGCTTGAACATACCACTCCAATTTTTGTATTATTTGCCATAATTTCATCATCTTTTGAGATATCTAGATTGTCTGTGTTAACGGATAATTTAAATATTTTTTTCCTTACTACTCCTTGGTATTTTGTTCTTGAAATAACTTCCTGTCCAATATAGCAACCCTTGGTATAACTTACAGCGTTTAATTCCTCACAGCCATATTCAACCGGAATAGATCTGTTGAAAATTAGATCCTCATACCCATCAACTATGGCAAAATTATATTTATCTTGCAGGTATAGTCCTGCTGTTCCTGCAGTTATTAGTACATCTTTACTAACAATGGAACGGAAACCGAGTTGATCATAACGAGGGTCTTTATATTCATTAAATTCCAACTGTTGTTTTGAGTAAATAACCTGATAGATGTTAGTTAAGTCGTTCACTTCAATTTTAGCACGTAATTTATACCGCACTAAGTGATTTTTAAATAAATCAGACTGATTAACATTTATATCAATAAAAAACCTTGTTGCTGATAGTTTTAATACAAAGAAATCAAATAAATACCTTCCTTGATTACTTAGAGCATAACTATAACAATAATTATTATTTTTTATATCATTAGTTGTCAAATTATGCAAGAAATTCATCGCATCATTACCAACAACTTCAATAATTGCTCTATTTGTTAATATTTCATGCATAATTACCAACTATGATATTTTAATTGACTTTAATAAGTTTTATAATACTATATTATACTGATGCAACAGTTGTTTGCTATAAATTATTTATTATATGAGATGTGCTTCCTACTGTACGACTTCTGAATATAAGATGAATGACTTAGTAATAAATCTTAATAAGATTGGTCTTGAACCTAAACACTTCGATGATGTACTATATATTCAAAAAGAACAAGTAAAAAACTTAGACCCTATAGATGTTTTCTTTTTCCCATTTGGCTGTGTTACTATATGGGGAGCTGAAGAAAGCCAAGAAAAAATGATTCTAGAAGACATAGTAGCTCTGCAAGCTAATCAAACTGACGAGATAATGTCTGACTTTATCTATTTTGATTATGATGAAACTACAGGCAAAACCTTTATAGATGAAGAAAAAAACCAAATCATTCTAGCAGATAAATCAACTTTTATAAAATTATCTATATCGCATGCTTTAGCTCAGTCAGTTAAGCTTAGTGTACTAGAAAAATCGGTAAGTAATCTAATTGTAAAAACAACCCCGATTCAACAAGAGCTAGCCAGCACTGGTAGTGTATCACTTTCCAAAAAAGAAATATCCCAACAAATTGGTATATTATTTAACGAACGATATTCTATTAATTTACACAGCGATATACTAGATACTCCTGAATTTTTTTGGCGTCGTCCTAGTTATGAACCTTTATACTTAATGACTGCAGAGTTTCAAGATATTCAAATTCGTCAGAATATTCTTAACCATCGACTGAACATGATCCATGAACTCTACAATATTTTGTCAAATGACTTAAACTATAAACACTCCACTAGACTTGAATGGATCATTATAATATTAATTACCATAGAAGTTGTACTATCCCTTGTTCACGATAAACTCTTTTTCAAAATAATTGGTTATCTTTTGAATGAAAGTTAATTAACTCTACTCACATAATCAAGTTTTTTTCTGAAGGCTACAATTCATGACAGTTTATGTCATTCCCGCTTCGGTGAGGAATCTAAAAAATAGCAAAGATAATGTAGTAAGATATTTTAGATCCCGCACCGAAGCAAGGATGACATCGATAGTGGTTAAACTTGCATCTATAACAGCTAATGATTGTGACTTTTAAATTACCCTGATACAATTCATGGTAGTTTATGTCATCCGAGCTACGGCTTTGCCCGCGTGGATCAAAAAGCCAACGTAAGTAATGTACTTACAGGATCAAAAACGATGTCATTCCCGCGTAGGCGGGAATCTAAAAAATAGCAAAGATAATATAGTAAGATATTTTAGATCCCGCACCGAAGCAAGGATGACATCGACCATTACTTAAAACTTGCACACTTGGTAAATTCAGATTATTTAGGCTTAAAATTTGAATTTATAATTTCTGATAGTTCTTGTCAATAGTAATCCTATGACTTTACATATGGATTCTCAGTTTTAGTATAAGTAAATCTTATTGGCACACCGGGTAAATTAAAAGCTTCCCGCAAGTTGTTTACAAGGTATCTAGTATAACTATCCGTGATTTTCTCAGGATTATTAGAGAATAGTTTAAAAGTTGGTGGGCGAGTTTTTGTTTGGGTCATATATTTAATTCTAACACGTCTGCCACCTTTTTGTAAGGGCAGCGGATGTTGCTCGAGTGCAAAACCTAACCAATTATTCAGTTTACTGGTAGCAATTTTTTTATTCCATAAAGTATAAATTTTTATAGCCTCATCTAGTACCATATTAATATTCTGCTTTTTTAAGGCTGATATGAATATTATCGGTACTCCTTTAACTTGCGGTAGATTGCTTTCCATCTTATAAAGAAATTCTTCCTTAAATTTATCTTTATTTTTCCCTTCAATTAAATCCCACTTATTAACTACTATGAGCAGGCTTCTGCCCTGCTCTATAACATAACTGGCAATATTTAGATCTTGTTGCTCCAAATTCGTTCGTGCATCAACCATCAAAATAACAGTATTAGCAAACTTAATACTATTAATAGTATCAGAAGCTGATAATTTTTCTAAGGACTTGTTAATAGCTCCCTTTTTTCTTAGACCAGCCGTATCAATTAATTTAAATTTATTATCATTATATAGCCAATCAATTTCTATAGATTCCCTTGTTATACCGGCTTCAGGTCCTGTTAACAATCTTTCATTGTTAATAATACTATTAATAAGAGTAGATTTTCCTGCATTTGGTCTACCACTCACCACTATTTGTATACAGTCAGCCTTTATTGGATCAGTTAATTCTTCCTCTAATTCCTCATCTCCTAATTCTTCAGTTATTGCATCGTGTAAATCTGCCATACCAACACCATGTTCTGCAGAAATTGGCACTACATTATCAAAACCAAGCTTGTAGTATTCTTTAGCAAAATCAAACCGTCCTTCACATTTATTGACAATCAACACAGATTTTTTATCATATCTTCTGATAAAATTAGCAAAAAACTTATCTTCCGGTAATACGCCATCCTTACCATCCACCATAAGGCATAGCAAGTCTGCTTCTAGGATGGCTTCTACAGTCTGTTGCATCATTCTATATTCTAATTTTTCACCGATTGCTTCTTCTAAACCAGGAGTATCAATTACCGTAAAATCAAATGGTCCAATTTGGGCATCAGAGTATTTTCGATCACGTGTTACCCCCGGGAGATCATGTACGATAGCCTTTTTCCTTATAGCCAAACGATTAAAGAGCGTAGACTTCCCTACATTGGGTCTACCAATAATCGCCACAATTTTTTTATGCATCACCTTTATATTATCATAATAATTCATTAGCACTAATACCCAAATCATTTGAATATTGCAGTATTTGAGTATATTATTAACACTTAATTATATAAAATTAAAGCATAAACAGACTTCTCAAGGACAAATATTATGCATAATGGCAGTTCTAATAATCTTTATTATGCACTAGAAGGCTTTAAAACTATGCTTATTCCAATGCGAGCAAACATAGAAATTTTAGAGCAATGGTTTAAAAATAGTAATAATCCTATAAAAGATAGCGGCTATAGTCACGTTATGTTAGCATATTTGACTCTTGCTGAGAGGATGACTAGAACATACAAGAAGCCAAAATTTAACATTAATGAATGTATTATTGATGGTACGTCTTATGTTGTTAAAGAAAAAACAGTTGCTACTAAAACATTTTGTCAATTAAAGCATTTTAGCAAAATTGGTATTAAGCAAAAAATGCCAAAATTATTAATAATCGCTCCACTGTCAGGACACCATGCTACCTTACTTAGGGACACTGTAACTGAAATGCTCCCATACGCAGATGTATATATTACAGATTGGCTTGATGCAAGCACTATACCTAATCAACTTGGTAAATTTAACTTAGATGATTTTATAGACTACTTAATTGAGTTTATGACGCTTCTAGGATCAAATCTGCACACTACGGCAGTATGCCAACCAACAGTCCCCCTTCTAGCTGCCATTAGTATAATGTCTGCAAATAATGATGTAAATGTATCGCGGTCAATGATTTTGATAGGTGGACCTATTGATGCAAGGCTTAATTCTACAGATGTTGACTTGTTTGCAATCCATAAAAGCATGCAATGGTTTTGCCAAATGATGATTACATCCGTCCCCTTTAACTATCCTGGTTACGGAAGAAATGTCTATCTAGGGTTTGTACAACTTATGGGTTTTATCAGTTTAAATATTCCTCGGCATATTAATTCGCATTTGGATTTACTACAAAATTTGCTAGATGGCAACCTTGAAAAAGCTAATCATACCATAAAATTTTATGATGAATATTTAGCCACTATGGATATGACATCGGAATTCTATCTCCAAACAATACAAGAAGTATTTAAAGATTTTGCTCTTGCCAAAGATGAATTTGTCTCAAAAAATCGTAAAGTTCATTTAAAAAATATAACAAAATGTGCTTTACTAGGCATCGAAGGCGAGAATGATGATATAGCTGCGGTTGGACAAACTAAAACTGCATTAGATTTGTGTTCCGGTATTCCTATGGTAATGAAAAAATATCATTTACAAAAGGGAGTTGGGCATTACGGCTTATTTAGTGGTAGCAAATTCAAACAGTTTATTGTACCGATAATTAGGGATTTTATATATACTCGATAATCAAGTTTTTTTTTGAAGGCTACAATTCATGGCAGTTTATGTCATCCCCGCGTAGGCGGGGATCTATATTACTTAATAGTCTTTCAGGCTATTTTCTTTAGATCCCAGCTTTCGCTGGGATGACATCGAGTGCATATTAAGCACTTTTTCCTTTATCTATTAGGTTTGCAGCCCGACTTTTAAATTACCCTAGACTTCTAATGCAAAAAAGTTATTGCATTAACCGTCAATCTGTTTATAACGGTAATAGTTAATGTTTAACTAATTAAATGCAAATTATATGAGCAAAATAAAATTTCAGCTTTTACCACAAAGAGAAAATAAAGTGAATTTTGATTCACTTTATTTACTTCCAACAAGACAAAGTAATAAAGCTTTTATAAACAATATTTGTTCTAATGCTCATTATGAAGTGTTAATGGAACTAATTAAGAAAAAAATGTTGGGGGATAATACAGAACTAACAACAGAATATTTGCTTGTTAATTTACATTCTCATCAAGAATATAAGGGGATGCAGTATACATACAACAAATCATTTGCCAAATTTATTGAAAACTATGCCAATATTAAAATTGGCAAAATTCATCCAACTGATCCAAGAATCAAATTTGAGAAACCAAATGATAATATAGTAAAAGTAATCTCTAGCAAAAATAATTTAAATATAAGTCAAAGTGAAAAGATATGGACATCTTATGCCGAAGCATTACTAAACTTACACAACTATAAATCACAAAACACAGTAACACCTAAAGAGATATCCTGTATAAAACAGTCTTTCCTATCAATTATAGATTCTATAGATAAGAACGATCTGTTTATTGAATTATTTTATGATTTTACCAAAGTTATTGGATCAATGGATCGAGATACTTTAACAGTAATTCGTAATAAGCAACTCTTTAAAGATTCAATAATACTTTCCCAAAACTTAACACAGTATTTTATTAATATTCATAATATAGAAGACGCAAAATATTTTTTAAACATTACAGATCAATTAATACGTTCTTCTCAACTTCATGAGATTGATAAACAACAAGATTTTAAAGTATTACAAGCCAATCATTACTGGAATAATGGACTGCTGCTAATACTTGAGAATAAACTTTTAGAAGCTACAGATTATTTTGAAAAATATTATCAATATAATGCTGATCAAGATGCTGTCATTAAATTATATCATCTATACGATAAAATAGGAGAATATACTACTCATAAATGAAGAGTTGCAAAGATAGGAGAGATATTATAAAGTTTAGGACATTATGAGTAAGAATGTATTGACAGAAGAACAAAGAGAAAAGTTGAAGGAACGTCATAAGACAGAACGAGACGGACGCATACGTGATCGTATTAAGGCAGTTTTGATGTATGACGATGGGTATAGTAATGTAGAGATTGCTAAGGTACTACTCTTGAGCCACGAAGCGATAAGAAAACATATTGTTGATTATCAAAAAGCCAATAAGCTTAATACCGACAATGGGGGTAGTGCAAGCAAATTAAGTGATGGTGAGAAGACAGAATTAGTGACTCACCTAGAAGCAAATAATTATGTTTATGCGAAAGATATTATGCATCACATTGAGAACAAATATGGTGTGACATATACGATAACGGGAGTAACAAAATTACTATACAAACTGGGATTTGTTTACAAGAAGCCGAAAATAGTACCGGCTAAGCTGGATTTTGACAAGCAAGAATTATTTAAGTTAAACTACAGTTTGCTAAAAGGGAATCTCAGAGATAAGGAAGCTATATATTTTATGGATGGTGTTCATCCTCAGTATCAAGCAAGGGCAAGGTGTGGTTGGATAAGAAAGAACCAAGATAAAACCTTACCAACATTCAGTGGCTGGAAAAGAAAGCACATGATTGGTGCTATTAACCTAGCCGATTTGCAGTTAGTAAGTACAGAGAACCCCAAAATAAATGGGGAGCAGATAGTTAATTTTTTACAAAAGTTAGAAGAGGAGAATAGTGACAAGGAGAGAATATATTTAATCTGTGACAATGCTAGTTACCACAAATCCAAGAAAGTCAAGGAATACCTAGTAAATACGAAAATAGAGCTAGTATTTTTGCCATCATATAGTCCAAATCTGAACCCAATTGAGAGATTATGGAAGTTTATGCACCGTATTACAACTAATAATAAATTTTATCATAATTTTGAACAATTTTCGGAAGCAATAAACAAATTTTTTAGCAACATCGGTGATTATAAAGATAGGTTACGTACCTTAATAAACGATAATTTCCAAACTATTACCGTTAACCATTTCTGCAACTCTTCAGGTTAATTGAGTATATAATAAAGCAGAGGATATATTTAATAAACATCAAGATGCGTTACCTTGTGTAAAGATGATGAAAAATATTTTACATAACCAAGAATATACTGAATTGCAATTAATAAAAGATTTATGTTATGCAGATAAGTACAATATAGTTATTAGCAATCTTAAATTGGCTATATCATTAAATGATGAAGAACACATAGAATCTTATAGGTCAATATTAAAAGATGAGATAGTAAAGAAAAAAGAAGAGTTTAAAAAAATCTTACCTAAATTTCAGGCAGAAGCTAGATTATTATTAGATAATTGTGTTGAGAATGTCAGTGCAATTATAAAAAAGCTTGATCCTGATATAACATCAGCACTATTTTATAAGCTGTCAGTATTATATTCTGATATTTCCAATTATAACATTGCCTTAAAATATATAGATCTAGCTATATGCTATAAATCAAACGATCCTTTATACTTATTTCACAAAGACATTTTAGAAATTTGTAAGGAACTTTTAGAGACTCCTCAGGAATCGTATCCGGAAGAGCAAGCAGAAATTGCACACAAAGAACTGAATGAAATAACTCTAAGTAATGACGAAGAGTCACAGATAGAAAAAAGAGTTACAAAAGAAAAAACTAGACCAACACAAACTTTGTCTTCGTATGATGATATAATTGATAGCTATGACCCTCAAAAAATAGACCAATACTTCAAATTAAGTAAAAAACTTCTTTTAGAACAATCGATAAATCCAGTTAATAAAGATCAAGATGCTGGATGGACAATCAATGAAGAGACTAAAATTAAGTTATTAGATGCAATTAATATATTTCCTAATTTATACGCTGCTATTGATTCTAGTTTAAAATTAGATATTAATCTTAGTAAGTGGGAGAATATTCTAACAAAAGGTTTTACCTCAAGAAAAAATGCTGAAAATGGAATTAAGTACTTAAAACATGGTATTTATGAAGCAAAAGATTGTAGTAGTGATACTAGGGTGTGTCATCAATTGAGCCAAATTACCATGGAAGCCATATAAACAGCACCCAAAAAGTTCTGAGATGTTTTGTCAAATCGTGTTGCAATAGCTCTATATTGCTTCAATTTTGCAAAAAAGTTCTCAATCAAATGCCTAGCTTTATATAGGTCCTTATCATACTTAGCTGGATTCACACGATTCTTCTTTGGGGGAATCACAGCTATACATCCCTTATCTTTCAGCTTATCTCGCATACGTACATCGGCATCATAAGCCTTATCAGCAAGTACAGCATCCGCTTTCGTCAATTCATTCATCAAAACATCAGATCCTTGCAAATCATGAGCTTGACCCGGGGTAAGATGGAATCCCGTTGGATTCCCTAGAGCATCACATGTGGCATGGATTTTAGTACTCAGCCCCCCTTTACCTCGTCCAATTGCTTGGTCATCATCTAACTCTTTTTTTTAGCACCGGCACTATGTTGATGAGCCCTAACAATGGTTGAATCAATCATGGCATACTCGTTATCAGCATCTTCAGCCAGCATCTCAAAAACCTTTTTCCACACACCTGTCTTGCTCCACCTTGAATGACGTAGGTGAATCACTCGAAAATCTCCAAAACGTTCAGGTAGGTCTCTCCAAGGTATATACTCGATGAAAATCAACAATTGCGTTGTTGTTGTCCAAGACCTGCGGTGCTCACGTACTAATGTACGCTGTGCTCCTCGGCTTGGACACTCCTAGCACTTGTTGATTTTGATCTTCGTCTACCAACTCTTCATTTACGAGCAGTATACCAGCCCTATATCGATACAAGACTGCTTCTACAAATAGGCGATTATCCTTGGCTGTTACACCAACAGACTCTTCCCTTCCAGGTAGCTTATCTTTAATCCGATCCCATTGATCGTCACGTAGAGCATATCGACGCATAGAGAAAATTTATCCTTAATTTTTTCTCTATTACACAACAAATAAACGCTCCTGTCAACTTAATTGATGACACACCCTAGATTACTGGCTTATAAAACTTATATAAATGAATATAACAAAAAATTAATGTTATTTACTAAAGAAATGAATCATAAAGAAGTAGCAAAATATACAGAAAACACTACTTACGAAGAGATTTATTGTACTAATCATAATAACGAACCACAACTAATGGGAGCATCGTCAATGGATGAGTAGGAGTCAAGACTCAGTTTAACAATTAGCCTTAAGGCCACTCAATTGCAGGATAATGCAAAAATCACAATTAATAGTTGTTATAGATATAAATTCAACCACCATCGATGTCATCCCAGCTTTCGCTGGGATGACATCGAGTGCATATTAAGCACTTTTTCCTTTATCTATTAGGTTTGCAGCCCGACTTTTAGTTTATGTCATCCGAGCTGCGGCGAGGATGCAAAAATAACCTGCAAAGGCTATTTTCTTACTAAGATTTTTGCTCTATCGGTGATGATTTCATCAACAAGTCCAAAAGATTTAGCTACTTCAGGATCCATGAAATTATCACGTTCCATACTTTTCTCAATAGAATCTAGTTCTTGCCCTGTATGCTTGACATATAAGTTATTGAGCATTCTTTTTAATTTCATGGTTTCTTTAGCATGAATTTCTATATCTGTAGCTTGCCCTTGGTAACCACCTGACGGTTGATGGATCATTATACGACTATGTGGTAGGGAATAACGCATATTTTTCTCACCAGCAGTAAGCAACAAAGACCCCATGGAACAAGCCTGCCCTATACAAAGAGTAGAAATTTTAGGTTTAATATATTGCATAGTATCATAAATTGCCAAGCCAGAAGTCACAACACCACCAGGAGAGTTAATATACATAAAAATATCTTTTTCTGGATTTTCTGCCTCTAAGAATAGTAATTGTGCAATCACCACATTGGCCATATAATCTTCAATTTGACCACAAACAAAAACGATGCGTTCCTTTAATAACCTAGAATAGATATCATAGGCTCTTTCCCCCCTAGGGGTTTGTTCAATTACTATAGGCACGTATGTCATTAAATTTTCTCCTAAATTTATTGTAACCTGAATTCGATATAACTTGTTATCAGTATCATCCCCTGTTAGGTGTGATATCGAAGATGCTAAGAATAATAATTATTTTTATGTCGAATTCAAGTTAAATAAGTAATTACTCACTAGCACTCGTTTGTTTCTTCACAGAAGATTCTTTAGACAATTTTTTATTGCTCACTGATTTTAGCTGATCAAAAATGCTTAAAGCTTGAGTTATAAAGCTTCCTGGTTCAGAAAGATTTGCTGGTAGAATTACTGTATTACTATCTTTGGCTAACTCACCAAAAGCATTTATATATTGTTCAGCAATTTTTAAAGATACTGCGTCATTACCCCCAGACTTTTGAATAGATGCGGCAATAACTTCAATACTTTTAGCAGTAGCCATTGCTACTAATCCTATTGCCTCAGCTTCACCTTTAGCTCTATTGACTTGGTCAGTATAGGAAGCTTCAGAATTTAATACAACTTGAGCCTTCTCACCTTCTGCATGGTTTATTTTTGCTTGTCTATTGCCTTCTGAATCCAAAATTTGAGCTCGTTTCTGACGTTCTGCTGCAACTTGTAATTCCATCGCTTTAAGTATTGTTTGCGGTGGCTGAATATCTTTAATTTCATAACGCATACATTGTATCCCCCAATTTATTGCAGCTTGGTTAATAGCAGACACAATAGCGATGTTCAAGGTTTCTCGTTCTTCAAAAGTCCTATCTAATGGTAATTTACCTATTTCTGAACGCATGGTTGTCTGTGCAAGCTGTGTGATGGCATAATATGGACTACTAACACCATAAGATGCAGCAACTGGATCAACAATTTTTACATATAAAACACCATCTATTAATAACGTAACATTATCATTGGAAATGGCTGTTTGAGCAGTAACATCAATAGCTTCCTCCTTCAAAGTGTGTTTATAGGCTACTCTCTGAATCACTGGTATCAAAATATTCAATCCAGGCTGCAAAACCCTATCAAATTTTCCAAACTTTTCTACAACCCATGCTTGTTGTTGTGGTACAACCTTAACCATCTGTACAATAATAAGAATTGCCACGATACTACAAACTAATAATATATATTCCATTTTAATCCTCTGTTAATTTAATCTTAGTTGATGACATCGTTCGCAGTTGATGCTTAACAATGTAACTTTGTTACATTGAATTCAGGTTAATCTAACAATTTGACGACACTACCATCATAAATCTTAGTAACTCCTTCCAGTACCACCATATCTCCTTCCTTAATTTCGTTTGATATAATCTCTGTTAAACCATTTAAACTAGTGCCAAGTGTAACATAAAGTTGTTGTACCTTATTGTCATTGAGTTTATATACAAAATACTCACCTTTATTATTACTCTGTACTGATTGATTAGGCACAGCTAAATTCCTATGTTTGTTAAGAATTAGATCTATATTTACATAGCTTCCATGCACAATATTACTATTAGAATCAACGATAATTTTAGCACTTATAGTGCCATTATCTGAAACATATTGTGAGATTTCAGCAATTTTTCCATTAATTAATCCACCCTTATTATCGGTTATCACTAAATTAGTGGATTCTGACACCTGATTATAAAGCCCCTCAGGTAGCTCCATTAAAATATTATTAGTAGTAGAGTTTTGAGCAATAATGCTAAAAAGATAATCTCCTTGTTTTATCTTATCCCCTATTTTGGATTTTATTATACCAATATATCCATCAAATGGAGCTATAAGAACCATATCGTTATAACTATTCATTGCTTTAGCAAAAGCAAGCTTAGCTTCTTCTAACTCGCTGCTAGATTTGTCTAGCACATCACTACTAATATATTTTTTGGCAAGTAATTCCTTGTTACGGCTATAAGAAGCCTTGGCTTTTCTTAAAGAGACTTCCGCTTGTGACTTAATTGACATAGCTAAATCTTGGTCAATAATAAGCAAAACATCACCTTGATGGATCTTACCTCCTTGGGAAGTAGATACTAAATCAAGTCTACCAGAAACATTTGCATAATAATCACGGCTCATACCACTCTTACATTGTCCTATAACGCTGAAAACATTATATAAATCAGCCATTTGTACTTTAGTAGCTTTTACCCCAATACTTTCTTGTTCTTCAGCTATAGCACAGCAAGAAGTAATGCATATACACAAAAAAATAATTATAGTTTTAAATCTGTTATCCAACGATGTTCCTTCTCTAAAATCTCAAAACGAATTTTTTCACTTTTTTTATCTAGTTCTGTTTCCGGGATCAAAGAAGCTCCGTCAAATTCAAAACCATAAAAATTAATCTGTAATTTGCTACATATTTTTGCCACTGACTCAATATTTTCTAAAATATCGTCAACAAATATTATTGTTTTAGGATAGTAGTTTTTTTTGTGTAAAATATTCTCTAATACTGCACCTTTATCAACATCGGCTGTAAGAATCACCCCTTCTTTCATCATTGGCACACCACCCCCAATATGTAATTCATCAACTAATATTTCCTCTTTTATCGGAGTAGATTTCATAAAATCTATATTTATCCCTTTAAGCTCTGTAAGACGCCAATTGGTAAAATCCTCAATAACACCAAATTTCCCTGTATATAATTTGGTCAGAGCAGCAGTTGGGATTTGCATCTTCCATAATCTACCTAGTATATCAGTTATATTATAGTCCACTAAGCGAATAGTACGATTTTTTAAAATAATACTGAATAAAAGATGTCTTTCTTCTCTCGTAAGACGGTTTTTGCTTTCAGCACGCCACTGCCGTCTATAAGGATGAGTTAAGCGATATTCATCTTGATCCATGATAAGTACGTCATCTACATCAAAAAGCACCAAACTATCTTGATCTAGCTTATCTATTACTTCTGATATTTTTAAAAAATCGGAAACCTTAGTTGTTTTAGCAAATATATGTTTATTCATAGTTCTAATGATAAGTTTATTATTTCTTCCAAAGAATTAGCTATTATAGCTAAATCTGATTCTCGTACAAGAGTATGAACTCCGTCTTTTATTAATTTCATCACTACCATATCACTAGTAATCTTTTCTACAAGGTTATTTGAGATGGTATAAGGTACGTCCTCATCTAGCATCCCGTGAATTAAATGAATAACTCCCTTAAGATTAATACTATTTGAATTTAGTAACAAGTGATTTCTAGCTTCGAGTATTAATTGATAACTTATTGGATATTTATAGTTGCAATTAGGGCTGCCAATTTCAAGGTGATTTTGTTGTTGCATTTGTGTTTTTTGCATTTCAGTTAAATTTTGCCAAATAGTTTCTGTAAAATCTAGGGCAGGAGCAATACAAACAAGACCACAAACTTTACTAGGAAATTTTATAGCAGCAAGAATGGCTAACCAACCACCCATGCTGGAGCCTATTATAATAGCTGGTTGCACTACAAGTTTATTTAAAACTAGTTCAACCCCTGTAAGCCAAGATCCAATCGTTTCATCTAGAAATCTACCTGATGATTCTCCATGACCAAAGTTATCAAATGTGATAAAATTATAATCACGTTTTTTACAGTAATTCTCAAGAAATATAGCCTTTTTACCATTCATACCCGACATTAAGCCATGCAAAAAAATTACCGATGGCATATTTTTTTTACTACTTTCGTGATGATTGTAAGTGATAAATCTTTTCTTTTCTGTATTATATATTTTACGCATTTAAATTAATTATGTAAAAGATTAATGATTTCATCAGATTCACCCAAACGATATCATAAACCCACCATTTTGCAAGTAGTTCCAGCTTTATTCTCTGGTGGAGTAGAGCGAGGAACAATTGAAGTGGCTAAAATGTTAAAAAAAGTTGATTATAACGTGATTGTAGTTTCATCTGGTGGTTCATTGGTTGAAGAATTAGTGGCGGCAGGAGTGCCACATATTTCTATGAATAGTGCTACTAAAAATCCTTTGACAATATGGAAAAACGCAAGAATTCTGTCAGAAATAATTAAGGAATATAACGTAGATATAGTACATGCAAGATCGAGAGCTCCAGCTTGGAGTTGTTATATGGCGGCAAAGGCTACAGGTGCTAAATTCTTAACAACATTTCACGGAGTCTACAACATCTCGAATCCTTTCAAACATTTTTATAATAGCGTCATGGTCAAAGGCGAAAAGATCATAGCTGTGTCTAATTTTGTAAAACACCATATATTAATTAATTATCAAATCCTAGAAGATCAAATTGTTGTAATATGTCGAGGGGTAGATTATCGTTATTTCGATCCAAAAAATGTTACAGAAGAAAAATTACTAAAACATAAAAAGAAATACGGTATATCTAACAATACTCCTATAATATTATTACCATCAAGAATGACCAGTTGGAAGGGGCATCTTACCCTTGTTGAAGCACTTGGCAAATTAAAACATCTAGATTTCTACTGTCTAATGGTTGGAGATTTATCCAAACATCCCAATTTTACCAACCGAGTAAAATCTCTTATAAACTTATTGAAGCTACAAAGTAAAATTCAAATTTTTGGTAATGAAGCTGATATGCTCAGCCTTTACGGTATTTCAGATATAGTAATATCTACTTCAATTGAGCCAGAAGCATTTGGTCGAACTATAACTGAAGGACAATCAATGGAAAAGCTAGTAATTGCTACAAATATAGGTGGAGCTATTGAAACAATATTAGATAAAAAAACTGGATTTCATGTCAAACCAAACGATGCTGTCGATTTAGCAGAAAAAATCGAACATTGCTTATCTATACTCAAAACCAATGAAGGTAAAAAAATACAACAAGCAGCAAGAAAAGCAGTAATCGATAATTTTTCCCTTGATTTAATGCTTAGTAAAACCTTAGATTTATATAAAGAAATGCTCAAAAAAACATAATATTTCCCCCAGTTCTTTGTAGTTCCCTTATATCTTTCCACCTGTAGCTACGATTTTTAAACTACCATAGAGAGGCAATGAAAATTCTATTCTTGAAATATACTAATTATACTTTATACTGATCCGTTATTGTAAGATTAAAAAGAGAGTATTATGGCTAGAATAACGATTGAAGATTGTGTTGGCAAAATTCACGATAGGTTTAAACTTGTAGCTTTAGCTGCTCAAAGAGCAAATGATATAAATTCCGGTAGTAAAATGACTATTAATAACGTTAAAGGTGATAAGGCAACTGTGCTGGCATTACGTGAAATAGCTGCTGGTCATATAACGATTCCAGCCCTAAAGGCACAATTATTAAAACGTCTTCGAACAAAAAGTAGAATCGATCCTATTGATGAAGAAAATACTGATGCTTCCCTTGATACTGCTGTAGAAGAGTTTGATTATTTACCAAGCGGCTCAGATCTTTGTGTTACTGAAGACTACTCTGATTTAGATGATCAAATATTTGATGATACTGCTAGTGATGATGAACAAAAATGATTATTGGTGTTGGTACAGATATAGTACAAATTCCAAGAATAGAAAGGATCTTAAACCTATATGACCAGCGTTTTATAAACAAAATTCTTTCTAAAACGGAAATACAAAAGCTAACTTCTCTAAGCAAAGACCAATATGGTTGTTTTTTGGCAAAAAGGTTTGCTGCGAAAGAAGCAGTTAGCAAAGCCCTTGGTGTCGGAATTGGGCGGGGTTTACAATTTAAAGACATCTCTGTACTAAATGATGCCTTAGGAAAGCCCTTTGTCCAAATTTGTCATCCTGAAAATCCAAACAAATTTGGACAAATCAAAATTCACTTGTCCATTTCAGACGATTACCCAACTTCTGTAGCTTTTGCAGTCATTACCTCTAAGGTTTAGAGCATAGCACCCTACTTTTTTCTATAATCGTCATCGCGAGGCATCTTTAGCTTACTATTACCCACAAATATTAGAGTTAGCTAATTGATAACCTTGAACTAGATCAAATAACCGTTGCCATCCTCTCCACAATACAATAGGACCAGGCTCTAGATCATTTTTTCTTGCTAAATACCCACCCAATTTAGCAACCCATATTATAGCATTTTTTATTGTAGGAATTGTATTATTAGGGGGAGCTGCTTTGTGTATCTTTACATACAAAACTCGCCATTCTTCTTCAGCTAATATTACACTACATGGTAGATTAGGATTAGTTCTGCCAATTAAAGTAATAAAAAAAATTCTCCAAGCAATTATGCTCATGATTGTCAAGTATTTTATTAATCTTTCTCCTGTTGCAAGTCTACATTGTTCAACCCTAAATCCAGATTTTAAAATTTTATGAAAAATTTCAATTCTCCATCTTAAACAATACCATCTTACTTTCTCTATAGCTTCTTCAAAATTATTGATAACTATATTGGTTAGTAACATCCATTCTAATGGTGTTGTTCCACTAGGGGGACGACGCTCAATAACATTGATGGCATATACTGGTAAATTTGGCAATGTTTCTGTTTTATGTCTTACATTGTTTACAGGAGGATTCATTATAAATTTTCCAAATCTAACTTCCAAATGTCTAATCCTATTAGCTTTATTTTCTTGACTAGTATCTTTAACTGCTATTTCTCCAGCACACTGGAAACCCGATACTACCTTCCACAAATATTGTCTATCTTTTTTGGAATATTTTGACTTTTTATTTATTTCTCTATCCTGTGCAGCTCTAACTAAAACTTTAGATTTCTGAGCTTGTGCCAATTCAAAAAAATCATATATATCAGCTTCTCTATCACAAACAGTTATAATTTGGGTATTACTATTATTCGTTGCATTAATAGTGTTCTGTAATGCATTAAGCCACTTCATACTTTCTTTATCTTTAATATGTACCGCATTACCATGACTAGTTTTTTTTAACTGTTGTATTTCTTCAGGCACTGCTGGTCTATTGTGAATCTTTTGATCCAACAACCCAAGTGCTAATCCATTGGTAGCAACCGCAAAGGCAGTATGCATTATCAGACCTTTACATTCAATATTTTTAACATTCTTTCCCTCTTTTCTTGATAACACACCCAATCCAGTAGTTTTTTTATGACTAGTATATGTGATATAACTAGTATCTTGTATAACAAGAACTTTATCATGCTCTTTGATTCTTTCTACTGCTTTAGCAATATGGGCTTCTAATATTTTTGATTCCTTAACATTATCGTTTTTAAAAAAACGATATGCTGCTTTTGTTTCTGCCCAATTTCCACATGCTTGATTAATTGAGCTTTCAGGTATATTTGCAAAATTATCAGCTATCTTTATTAACCTATTTGTCAGCCTTTTATCACCCAAAATAGCTCCACTAAATTCCTCGGTCAAATAATTATTTATTATTTCTTGACTCATACTATACCTCTACAATGTAATATTTTAATTGCAAATCAGTATATTATTTTTACTTCTTTTTCACCATTGTTATTTTGTGGGTAATAGTAAGGCATCTTTAGATGCCGTGGCGATCCAGGTAAACAGCGAAGCTGTTTTTTCTAGTACGCTTCTCGTATCCTAGATTGCCGCGTCGCCGCTTTCAGCGACTCCTCGCAATGATAATCAGCAGCAATTTTAATAGTGGTTATATAAAAAAAGTAGGGTACTATGGGTTTAGAGCTTTTCTAATAGTTCAAACATAGTTTTACCAATATCAGCTGGCGATCTAGTGATAGTAACACCTGCACTTTGCAACGCCTCCAACTTATCTTCAGCTGAACCCTGTCCATTAGAAATAATTGCACCAGCATGCCCCATTCTTTTACCTTCAGGAGCAGTAACACCAGCAATGAAACTAACCATTGGTTTTTTAATCTTTGAGCTTTTTATTAATTCAGCAGCATCTTCCTCAGCACCCCCACCTATTTCACCAATCATAATAATCGATTTTGTTTCATCATCTTGTAAAAACATTTCAATACAATCAACAAAATCGGTGCCGTTAACTGGATCTCCACCAATACCAATACAGGTAGATTGACCAAGACCAACAGCTGTAGTCTGTGCTACTGCTTCATAAGTCAAAGTACCGGACCGGGATATAATTCCCACCCTGCCTCTCTTATGAATATAACCAGGCATTATGCCAATTTTGCATTCATCAGGAGTAATAATGCCAGGACAATTTGGCCCAATTAATCTAGTTTTTGATCCGATTAATGCCCTTTTGACCTTTATCATATCAAGTATCGGTATTCCTTCTGTAATACACACTACCAAACTAATTCCTGCATCTATAGCTTCCAAAATTGAATCAGCAGCAAAAGGTGGTGGAACATAAATAACGCTGGCAGTAGCCTTAGTTTTTGCAACTGCCTCATGTACTGTATTATATACAGGTAGATCTAGATGAGTATTTCCACCTTTTCCAGGAGTTACCCCTCCTACCATTTTAGTACCATAACTGATGGCCTGCTCAGAATGAAAAGTCCCTTGAGAGCCAGTAAAACCTTGGCAAATTACTTTTGTATTTTTATCAACTAATATTGACATATATGCATTTTCCGTATTTTTTATATGAATTATTTTACTGCATCGACGATCTTAACAGCAGCATCACCTAAATCATTTGCAGCAATTATTTTTAAACCAGAATTTGCTAAAATATTTTTACCTAATTCAAAATTGGTCCCAGCTAAACGTACAACCAGTGGAACTGTAATGCCAATCTCTTTCACTGCAGCAATAATTCCTTCGGCTATTATATCACAACGCATTATACCACCAAAAATATTAACTAAAACCCCTTGTACATGTGAATCTGATAAAATTATTTTTAGCGCTTCCGTTACTTTCTCACGATCAGCCCCACCACCAACATCTAAAAAATTTGCCGGTTCAGCACCATAAAGCTTGATAATATCCATTGTAGCCATAGCTAGCCCAGCCCCATTCACCATACAACCAATAGTACCATCCATCTTAACATAACTAAGACCAAGACCAGCTGCTTTTATTTCAAGAGCATCTTCTTCATCATCATCCCGCATATTTAAAATATCAGGATGTTTAAATAATCCATTATCATCAAAGTTAATCTTGGCATCAAGTGCCAATAAACTACCATCAGCTTTTGTTATTAATGGATTAATTTCAATTTGATTAGCATCAGTTGCTATAAAAGCTCGATAGGTTGATTCAACAATTTTCATCATTTGTTTTGCCTGCTCATTCTTAAAGCCAAGCTTGTATGCCATTCTACGACAATGAAATGGCTGTATGCCTGTTGCAGGATCAACTGATACTTTAATAATTTCCTCTGGAGTATTATGAGCAACTTCTTCGATATCTATCCCACCTTCAGTAGAAGCTATAAAAGTTACCTTGCTATTACTACGATCAAAAACGGCACTAAAATAATATTCTTTTAAAATATCACACCCAGATTCAACATAGAGATGGCGAACCTTTTGGCCAATAGCTGACGTCTGATGAGTTACTAAGTTAATGCCAAACATTGCGTGTGCTGCTTTCTTTGCCTCTTCTTTAGTTCTTACAACTTTTACACCACCAGCTTTTCCCCTACCACCTGCGTGGATTTGGGCTTTAACCACATATATTTCTGCTTCTAAACCATCAATTAGCCTATCGATGTCTTCTTTTTGCAATATTACAACTCCTGTAGAAGTAGGTATACCATATTGCCTCAAAATCATCTTTGCTTGGTATTCATGAATATTCATTTTTATAATTCTTTAAATAATTTAATCCTAGGCTCTTATATACTACAAATGTTGCCAATTTGTAAAGCTTCATTTACTACTTGTTAGGCAGGGTAATTTAAAAGTCACAGTCATTAGTTGTTATAGATGTAAGTTTAACCACTACCGATGTCATCCCTAATGGCGATGATTACTTAAGCCTACTATTAATTTATTACATCAAACTGAGGTTAAACTAATAGGTATATTCATCTTACTCTACTTTTTTTGCTTACGATTTTTGTCTCCTAGATATATATACTCCACTTGAAATTATTATTATTGCTCCAATAATTGGAAAACTATCCGGTATTTCCTGCCATATAACTACACTTAAAATTAAAGAAAATACAACGCTGCTATAAGCTAGTATACTCATTTCAGTAGCTAAACCAATTTCTAATCCCTTATTTAATAATATTTGGTGTAAAAGCATCAACAGAGCGTTGATTAATAGCAATATCCAATCCTTTGAAGAAACTTGCGTTATATTAAAATCCACTAAAAATGGTAACATAATAAGAGAGGAAATCCAAAAATAATACACTAATACTCTATCTGAGGTCTCTGTTTTTAGTAGGTTGTGTAATGATATAATAGTTAATGCCATAAATATTCCGCTAAATAATCCAAAAATGGCTCCTAAATTTATAATTTCTACTGATGGCTTCAGTATTAATAAACAGCCAATAAACCCAATTATTGCTAAAAATAATAGATCATTTTTTATAGATTTATCAGTAAAAATACCCGTTATTAGCAGTACCCAAATTGGAGACAGATTCGTAAGTGTACTAACATTGAAAAGAGACAAGTAATTTACTGATGAAAACATGCAATACCAATATGCTGTACCCAATAATCCCCTTGTAATTAATGCACAATATCGCTGTGATACTATTAATTGACCACGAGACCTAATAACTTTTGGTAAAAAAAAGATAGCACAAAGAAAGAATTGTAAAAATACAACTAGAGAAATAGGTATACTACTATTAAGAGATTTTACTATACTAGC
The DNA here is from genome assembly GCF_964026425.1 of Candidatus Tisiphia endosymbiont of Ditula angustiorana. NCBI lineage: Bacteria > Pseudomonadati > Pseudomonadota > Alphaproteobacteria > Rickettsiales > Rickettsiaceae > Candidatus Tisiphia > Candidatus Tisiphia endosymbiont of Ditula angustiorana. Next base: position 415,215 of record NZ_OZ032143.1, on the reverse strand, counting down.
TTTCATTGCTCCAAGTCCAAATGCACTTAAGATATATAATGTTGCTTTCATAGTGGTTCTACTCTAATGAATTGACTTTGCAAAATTTCGCGTATACTTCTCCTACTTCAATTGGAACATAAAATAATCCATAATACGCGAATTCGGGATAACAAGTTATCCCAAATTCGGCTGTATATATAGAAACAATCAGGTTTGAAGCGGTTCTACCCCTGATTGTTAAAATATCATTTGCGTTCAATAGATGATTTTAATAATTAAAATCATCTATTGAACGGTAAAAAAGTTAAAATGTACTCGCAGAACCGCTTCAAGAGTACATTTTTCTTTATATCACAGCTAATTCGGGATAAGAATTATAATTCTTATCCCGAATTAGGGTATAATGGGTAACTCGCATTAATCAATAAATTGTCCTACCACTACCTTTAAAATTCTGATGAGCCTTATCTAATTTTTTGATAAATTCTGGAGAATAAGATTTAAGATCATTTTTCGATCCACCTTCATATTTTTTAGCTAGATCTATCCCCCCTCTAATCATATTATAAGCAAAATTTTCTTCCTTTGTTTCTCCAGCTATTCTTTTAGGGTTCATGAACTTATAAACTTGGTATAAAGCAAAATTTTTCACTAAACGCCTTGCTTCCAATCTAGATTGATTACTTATACCTTGTAGCTTATCTTTTGATTTTATCAAACCTCGGTTAGCTTCTTTTACCAATTGCGAATGTTGTTGCATTAAGTAACTACTTACTTCAGCAACATTCTTACTAACAAGGTTCTCATCAATTTTAACACCTAATTTTTCTAATTTCTTGTGTCCAAGTTTACCTAAATATTTTTTTATTAATAGGATGATCTGTGTCTGTAATTTTGTTAGATCCATTGTTTGCTCGTTAAGACAAGCCAATATTTGTTCTATTTCCTGTTCGAAAGCATCGTTTTTACTTAACTCATTGAAAATTTCCATCGCCTCATCAGATCCAAGTTCATCATCAGTGATGCCTACTAATGCATCCTTAATTTGGTCTGCCAATTTTCTAGAGTCCTTTGGTTTTTTGTCATCTGTTTCCATTTATTAGTCCCCTGTTTACGAAGTCTATTCTTGAGTAGTAAAATGTCCTCTATAAGTTCGGTGCAACGTGACTCCCCGATGTTTTTCAATTATACTTCGGCACAGCAAGGCTGAGTCAATAGATTTTTGTTTTTTGGTAAATTTATGTTCTTTTTCGAGACATAACTCACTTATACTAATATTTTGCCAAACAAGTCCATCAAAAATTTTTGCTTTAATATAACCACTTGACTTTAAGTTATCATAATCTCCTTTATTAAGACTCAATGCATCATCATTTAATAAAAGCTTAACATCCCCGACATCTGGTGCTGGTATAGGATCAACATATTTAATATAGACTTTACCGGTTAATTCTATCTTGCTAGGTATCATGATGCTCTATCTATATTAAATTAAGTTTCTGTCATATCTTTGATAAAAATCACAATCTATTTTATTATCACGACTCTTTGTTATCTTCTACTCCTGATTCTAGAGATGGTTCAATAACTTCTCCTTGAAAATGATGTAATAATGTTTCTTGTTCATCATATTCTTTCAACATATAACCACGTCCCCATACTGTATCAATGTAGTTTGTACCACCAGCAGCATCAGCTAATTTCTTACGTAATTTGCATACAAATACGTCTATAATTTTAATCTCCGGCTCATCAACACTATTATAAAGGTGGTCTAAGAACATCTCCTTATTCAGTACTGTTCCCCTACGTAAGACTAATAATTCTAAAATAGCATATTCCTTATTCGTTAAATGAACCCTTGTTCCATCAACTTCTACAATTCTAGTATCAAGATGAATACTTACCTTGTCAAACCTAACCACTGACTCAGAATGTCCTTTAGAACGACGAACAATTGCATAAATACGAGCAATTAACTCTTCGCGGTTAAATGGTTTTGTGATATAATCATCTGCCCCACACGTAAGTCCTTTGATTTTTTGATCAACTGTAGTAATACCTGATAAAATCAGTATAGGTGTTTTTACTTTAGCAGAACGTAATCTCAGTAGGACTTCGAATCCACTAATATCTGGCAGCATCAGGTCTAAAATAATTAAATCATAATTATAAATTTTAGCTATTTCTATTCCTTCTGTACCAAACTCCACCACCTCACAAATAATTCCTTCTGAAGCTAAGGTTAATTCAATAGAACTAGCTATATCACTATTATCTTCTACTAACAGTACCCTCATGACATTTCTCCCATTAACAAATTTTTCTATAATATTAATTTATTATTCTTTATTACATAGTCTATGTTCTCATTTTATCTCTATAAGAGCAAGTAATTTTATCAAAATAAGATCCAAGCAACCCCAATTCGAGATAAGAATTAGTTAATTCTTATCCTGAATTGGCTTTAATATAAGGAAAAATGCATTCTTAAAGCGGTTTTGCTAATCCGCTTACTCGCCCCTCATTTTCGAATCCAATTATCCAAATCATTTGAGTATATATCAAGTATACTCGATGAAAATCAAGAATTGCGTTGTCGTCTTCAGGAATCTTCAGTACTCACGTACTAAATGTACGCTCCGTTCTTCGACCCTTCGACTCCTAGCACTTCATAATTTTGATCTTCGTCTATTAACTCTTCATTTACGAGTAGTATAAATATTACTTGGTTAATTATCATTTTCTTGCATTTTTTTATGATATAAAGCACCAAAATCAATCGGGTCAATCATCAATGGTTGGAAACCACCATCCTGAGTGACATCAGCAATAATTTTTCTAGCAAATGGGAAAATCATTGCTGGACAATGAATTGCTAGTATTATTTGGTGTTGTTCTTCCTCTATATTAATTAAATTAAAAACCCCCGCATATTTTAGGTCCACTATAAATAGTTTATGCTTTTCACTCATTGCTTTAGCTTCTATACTTAATTCTACCTCATAAAAATTCTCTTCAGGTAAATTAGAAATATTGAGGTCTAGGAATAAATCAATTTGTGGATTACGTTCCAAAGATACTAAAGATCTCGGAGCATCTGGATTTTCAAAAGACAAATCCTTTATGTATTGTGCATTAACAGCGATATGAGGCATTTCTTTTTGGTTAGTATCTTTCATAATAATATAGTCCTTTACATTTTAAATTTTAAGTTATTGGAAGGGTAACACCTTTTTGTTTCATATATTTCCCATAACGATCGGCATAAGATATATTACAAGTTTGATCACCTTTTAAAAACAAAAATTGACATGCTCCTTCATTAGCATAAATTCTTGCTGGCAGTGGGGTAGTATTGGAAAACTCTAATGTCACATGCCCTTCCCATTCCGGTTCTAACGGCGTTACGTTAACAATTATACCACATCTTGCATAGGTTGATTTGCCAACACAGATAACTAGCACATCTCTTGGAATTTTAAAATACTCAATTGTTCTTGCTAAAGCAAAACTGTTTGGTGGAATAATACAAACATCAACCTCTCTGTCTACTAAACTATATTCATCAAAATTTTTTGGATCAACTATTGCCGAATTAATATTAGTAAATATTTTAAATTCCTTCGAGACTCTTGCATCATAACCGTATGAAGATAAACCATAAGAAATAATTCTCTCTGAATTATTCAATCTAACCTGCGTATCAGTAAAAGGTGCAATCATATCGTGTTCTATACACATTTTTCTTATCCAATTATCAGACATAATGGTCATATATAATTACACATACTATGTTTAAGTTCTCGAATATAAATGATATAGTTAAAAATTAAAAGTACTAAAACTTTAATTAGCAGGGCAGCCTCATTAAAATATTTATATACTCTTCTGCTTTAAAGAATTAGTTTCGCAAAAATGTGGGAGATTTGCGTATATACCCGATGAATTTCAAGAGTTGGCTAGGCGTACGAGTGGCGAGTAAGCCTTACTATTACCCACAAATATTAGAGTTAGCTAATTGATAACCTTGAACTAGATCAAATAACCGTTGCCATCCTCTCCACAATACAATAGGACCAGGCTCTAGATCATTTTTTCTTGCTAAATACCCACCCAATTTAGCAACCCATATTATAGCATTTTTTATTGTAGGAATTGTATTATTAGGGGGAGCTGCTTTGTGTATCTTTACATACAAAACTCGCCATTCTTCTTCAGCTAATATTACACTACATGGTAGATTAGGATTAGTTCTGCCAATTAAAGTAATAAAAAAAATTCTCCAAGCAATTATGCTCATGATTGTCAAGTATTTTATTAATCTTTCTCCTGTTGCAAGTCTACATTGTTCAACCCTAAATCCAGATTTTAAAATTTTATGAAAAATTTCAATTCTCCATCTTAAACAATACCATCTTACTTTCTCTATAGCTTCTTCAAAATTATTGATAACTATATTGGTTAGTAACATCCATTCTAATGGTGTTGTTCCACTAGGGGGACGACGCTCAATAACATTGATGGCATATACTGGTAAATTTGGCAATGTTTCTGTTTTATGTCTTACATTGTTTACAGGAGGATTCATTATAAATTTTCCAAATCTAACTTCCAAATGTCTAATCCTATTAGCTTTATTTTCTTGACTAGTATCTTTAACTGCTATTTCTCCAGCACACTGGAAACCCGATACTACCTTCCACAAATATTGTCTATCTTTTTTGGAATATTTTGACTTTTTATTTATTTCTCTATCCTGTGCAGCTCTAACTAAAACTTTAGATTTCTGAGCTTGTGCCAATTCAAAAAAATCATATATATCAGCTTCTCTATCACAAACAGTTATAATTTGGGTATTACTATTATTCGTTGCATTAATAGTGTTCTGTAATGCATTAAGCCACTTCATACTTTCTTTATCTTTAATATGTACCGCATTACCATGACTAGTTTTTTTTAACTGTTGTATTTCTTCAGGCACTGCTGGTCTATTGTGAATCTTTTGATCCAACAACCCAAGTGCTAATCCATTGGTAGCAACCGCAAAGGCAGTATGCATTATCAGACCTTTACATTCAATATTTTTAACATTCTTTCCCTCTTTTCTTGATAACACACCCAATCCAGTAGTTTTTTTATGACTAGTATATGTGATATAACTAGTATCTTGTATAACAAGAACTTTATCATGCTCTTTGATTCTTTCTACTGCTTTAGCAATATGGGCTTCTAATATTTTTGATTCCTTAACATTATCGTTTTTAAAAAAACGATATGCTGCTTTTGTTTCTGCCCAATTTCCACATGCTTGATTAATTGAGCTTTCAGGTATATTTGCAAAATTATCAGCTATCTTTATTAACCTATTTGTCAGCCTTTTATCACCCAAAATAGCTCCACTAAATTCCTCGGTCAAATAATTATTTATTATTTCTTGACTCATACTATACCTCTACAATGTAATATTTTAATTGCAAATCAGTATATTATTTTTACTTCTTTTTCACCATTGTTATTTTGTGGGTAATAGTAAGGCGAGTAAGCGGAGCGTAGTCAAACCGTTGTTCCTACGCGAAGTCCCATCGTGCCACAACGCCAACACTTGAAAGGCGAAGGGTATACTCGGATGATCTAAAGAATGGGAACAATAACCAAGAGAGGCTTTGCCAGCGTAGATGACATCTAGACGATTACCGATACTAGAGTTAACGATAGCTGACCATAGTACCCTACATATTTTTATATAACCACTATTAAAATGGCTGCTGATCGTCTATTAGCGAGGAGTCGCTGAAAGCGGAGACGCAGCAATCCAAGATACGCGAAGTGTACTAGAAAAAACAGCTTCGCTGTTTACCTAGATCGCCACGGCATCTAAAGATGCCTCGCGATGACGATTATAGAAAAATGTAGGGTACTATGATAGCTGGCACATAAGGCGTATAAATATCCATTCATTATAAGAACGACTAACTACTTTGTTTTTACTTCTACTTGAACAACTTTCTGAAGGCCATTATCGAAATATAAGGATAAATCAAAGTGATCACCAACTTTTAGTATGGTTTTTATATCCAAGAGCATAATATGCATACCACCCGGTTGTAAAATAGCACTACTTTTAGCTGGGATGACTAGCTTATCGAGTTTTACCATTCTGCTAACCCCTTTTTCATCAACAAAACTTTTATGTAATTCAACCTTGTTAGCTATATCTGAAGAAACATTTACCAAATTATAATCGAGGTCAGAGTCATTAAAAATCTCAAAATATATTGCAGAATTATTAGTAGCAGAATCTCTTGCCCAAGCATTTAGTATTTTAATAGATGCAGTTGATGCAATAGGAGTTGATACTTCTAATGATGCTGCTGGATTGTTATTACTTGGCGTGGTAGTTGCAAAACATATTGATAGGCTAAAATATAAAGTAACAGCAATGAGGGTTACTATGTTCTTAAGTAGCATATTATTACCATAAATTAAATTAATTACACACTCGAGTCACTTAATTATACAATATATTATACATACACTAAGTATATTTTGCAAAAAAAATAATATATTTTATTTATAGTGTATAATGCTAACTTTGGCTCACTTTAACAAATCTTTGTTTAACAGAATCCCAACGATAGTGAACATTTACTGTTTTAATTTCTGTAACTGTAATATCTCCATTAGGTAACTGGGCGACATCAAAGCCTTTTTGTATAGATTCAGTAATTAGAGTCGTTGATTGACAAATATACCTAACATTAAAAAAGGGATTATTATCAGTATCTAATGAGCTTATAGTTTTCTTAGTTGGGGTATTCAAAATAGGTACGTTTTTTTCTTTCATTCTAAACAACTTCAGATATTGTGTACGTTTTTATAACAGTTTAGTAATAAGGTGGCAAGAGTTTGTTGTTAGGTTAATTTAAGTCTAATTAGTTTTTTTGTAATGAGGTGTGTGCTGTGCTAGAAGGTTTTGATTTTTCAAAGTCTGCAATAAGGTTATTTTTCTATTTTTTAAAGAAAAGAAGAATTAAACTAACTATTTTAGGGTTGTTATGCATAATACGGGGAATAATACCAGCTATTGATAGTGTGTTGCTACAAAAAATTATAAATTTGATTGAGTCTTTTTCTGATGAAACAGTTAAAGACCTACCTTCCTCCATGTTGTTTTGGGCAATAATATATGCATTTTGGTGGGTATGTGTAAATACTATGTGGCGAATTTATGATTATGTTTATCTAAAAACAATACCGTATATCAAAGCTCAGATATTAGACGAAATGTATAATTACACTCAGTACCATAATCATAGATTTTTTCAAGAAAACCTTGCTGGTCATATTACCAATCGTATTACTGAAGGAGCTAGATCTTTTGAAATAGTTTTGTCTTTATTTGGAGAGAAAATTCTATACAAACTAGCTATAATTGTTTTTGCTCTTGGAACAATGTACTGGGTACATCAAATATTTGCTACTATATTCCTTATACATATTTGTGTTTTTGTAGGAACTAGCGTTATCTGTTCAAGTACAATAAACAAATATTCAGTAAATTATGCACGAAGCAAATCAATAGTTGCCGGCAGTATTGTTGATGCAATTGCAAATATTGGTGCAATACGGATGTTTACTTCTCATAAATTTGAACGTCAGAATCTAGAAGTAAGAATAGATGATGCTGTAGTTAATGAACAAATTATGCAACTCTTTATGTTTAAGCTACGTATTGTACTAGGCATAGCTTGTTCTATAATGATTTTTATAATGGTTTATTATCTAGCTCAGCTTCGTAGTCAAATGCAAATAACTATAGGAGATTGCGTATTGATACTTACTTTGTCTATAACGGTTAGTAGTGAAATTTGGGATCTAACGCAGGAAGTAGGAGATATGTTCGAAGAGTTTGGTTCTTTTAATCAAAGTGTATCATTAATGAAACCTCATATTATAGAAGATATTGAGAATGCCCATCTTCTAAAAGTTACAACAGGTGAGATAATATTTAAAAATGTTAGTTTTAAATATTATCATAATAATAATTTATTTGAGAATAAATCCGTTACAATTTTTAGTCAACAAAAGGTCGGATTAGTAGGGTTTTCTGGTTCAGGAAAAACAACTTTTATTAATCTTATTACACGGTTGCACGATATAGACCAAGGAGAAATTCTAATTGATGGGCAAAATATTAGATATGTCACACAAGACTCTTTACGAGAAAATATTAGTATAATACCGCAAGAACCGATCCTATTTCATAGGACAGTCATGGATAATATTAGATATGGAAAAAAAGATGCTAGCTTAGAAGAGGTAATAGAGGCAGCAAAATTAGCTCATATACATGAATTTATTGAGGGTCTACCAGAAGGATACCAAAGCTTATGTGGCGAAAGGGGTAATAACTTGTCAGGTGGTCAGAGACAGAGAATAATAATAGCACGAGCCATATTAAAGAATGCTCCAATATTAATTCTTGATGAAGCAACAAGTAGTCTAGATAGTGAGACTGAGGAGTTGATACAAGATTCTCTATATTACTTAATGCAAAATAAAACTGTATTAGTTATAGCTCATAGATTATCAACTTTGTTGAATATGGATAGAATTTTGGTTTTTAATGAAGGTAGCATAGTTGAAGATGGACAACATGAGGAATTACTAAAAAACAGTAAATTGTACAAAAAACTATGGAAATCACAAGTAAAAGGCTTAATAATTTAAAGAAATTGCTGATTATTTATTATACCATTTCCCATTATTAACTACGCTATTTAGCGCTACAGTGTAGTACTAATGTCAAAACGATGTCATCCCAGCGAAAGCTGAGATCTAATAATGTTTAATAACCTCAGTTCGATGTAAGAATAATTATTATTCTCTGCACGCTCGATGTCATCCCTGCGAAGGCAGGGATCTAAAAATGTTTAAGCACTTAATCCTTGCTACTTCTTTAGACCCCTGCCTACGCAGGGGTGACATCACCCACAATAGAGATGATACTGGGTCTAGTATTAACTTGTTACATCGAACTGAGGTTTTAATAGTCTTTTAGGCTATTGTTTTTAGATTGTATCTTGAATATTAGCTCAATATGGAGTTAATATGGTCGGAAGGAGTGACGCCGTTTAATTTAGATTGGTCTTTAAAGACCGAGGGAATCTTGGTGCACTCCTTCCTTGAATCGCAAAGTATTATAATACGAACGGTAGGATGATCCTTTAGAGATCGAATTTACAATCATGTATCAAAACTTTGCAAAACAACCACTAATTATAGGTAAAGCAAATGACCGAAAAAAGCAAGATATTTATGGGAATAGATGTTTCAAAAAATACGCTTGATATATCTATGAACAATATTCATTGTAAGATTAAAAATACAGATAAAGCTATTTCTGATTTTATAAAATCAGAAGTAGCTTCTCGAAATATTGTGCTTACTGTTTTGGAATCTACTGGCGGTTATGAACGTTTGGTTATGAGGATGTTGCAACAAGCCGGGCTTGCTGTGCATAGAGCTCATCCTAATAGAGTTCACGCTTTTGCCAAGGTCTGTAACCATTTTGCTAAGACTGATAAATTGGATGCGTTATTACTTGAGAAATATGCAGCTTTTATTGCTAATGATGAGAAAGGAGACCAAATAATTTCTGTTATACAAGAAGAATTACAATCTCTAAGGAGCATAGAACGTAATATAGAAGAAGATATACATGCTAATCAATGCAGAACAAAAGTTGCATCCGAGAAGGCTAAGAAATATCTCGAGGAAATGATAAAGTGTGGCAAAAAACAGCTTGAGGAAATTAGAAAAGATATAAAGGCTGCCATAAAGGAAGATAAGAGTTTAAAGGCAAAAAATGATTTGCTGATAAGCTATAAAGGTATAGGCGAAAAAACAGCTAGTGTTTTGCTAATAGAACTGCCAGAGCTTGGTGTGCTGAGCAATAAGGAAATTGCAAGCTTAGTTGGACTCGCCCCAAAAACAAGCCAAAGCGGTCAAAAAACTAATGGGGCTCATATTAGAGGCGGCAGGTTTTTTGTTCGAAAAAGCTTGTATATGGCTGCTTTAGTAGCCTTACTATTACCCACAAATATTAGAGTTAGCTAATTGATAACCTTGAACTAGATCAAATAACCGTTGCCATCCTCTCCACAATACAATAGGACCAGGCTCTAGATCATTTTTTCTTGCTAAATACCCACCCAATTTAGCAACCCATATTATAGCATTTTTTATTGTAGGAATTGTATTATTAGGGGGAGCTGCTTTGTGTATCTTTACATACAAAACTCGCCATTCTTCTTCAGCTAATATTACACTACATGGTAGATTAGGATTAGTTCTGCCAATTAAAGTAATAAAAAAAATTCTCCAAGCAATTATGCTCATGATTGTCAAGTATTTTATTAATCTTTCTCCTGTTGCAAGTCTACATTGTTCAACCCTAAATCCAGATTTTAAAATTTTATGAAAAATTTCAATTCTCCATCTTAAACAATACCATCTTACTTTCTCTATAACTTCTTCAAAATTATTGATAACTATATTACGTCAGTTTGGGATAAGATATAGATGAAATAGTAATAGATAAAAGGATTGTCAAAAAGGAGTGCCTGCAGTATTTATATTTTTAAACAAAAAAACAAACTACAGGCATGAAAAAAGATATCACAGAATTATATAGTTTTATAGATGATTTTTGTAAAATTTATTTGGAGTATGAACAGAGAAAGTTATTACCATCAAATAAGCAGAGAAATCGCTGTTGTAGCATGAGTTTAAGTGAAATGTTAACAATAATAATTATGTTTCATACATCCTATGCTAAGAATTTTAAATTTTTCTATAAAAGTTATATAGAGTGCATGCATAAGGATGATTTCCCTAAAGCCTTGAGTTATAATAGATTTGTTGAATTAATGGCACGATTATTCATACCGCTAAATATGTTGATTCATTTGTTGTTTGGTGAGGAAACAGGTATTTATTTTATTGACTCTACAACGATTAAAGCTTGTCACAATAAAAGGCGTTATAGCAATAAAGTTTTTAAAGGATTAGCCAAACATAGTAAATCCTCTATGGGGTATTTTTATGGTTTTAAATTACATGTAATAATCAATAATAAAGGGGAGTTTATGGCATTAAAAGTGACCAAAGGCAATGTAGATGATAGGATTCCAGTACCGGAGTTAACAAAAAGATTAACTGGAATTATAGCAGCTGATAAAGGTTATATTAAGCAAAATTTGTTCTTAAATTTATATGAAAGAGGCTTAAAAATGATTCATGGAATTAAGAAGAATATGGAAAATAAATTAATGGATTTGAAAGAAAAAATCTTACTTCGAAAGCGTAACTTAATTGAAACAGTTTTTGATTATCTAAAAAATAAAATGAACCTTGAACATACTAGACATAGATCACCAATAAATGCCTTTGTCCATATATTATCTACTCTTGTTGCTTATTCATTAAAGAAAAATAAACCTTCAACAAAATTTGATTTTAATCTACATGTTCTCAATATCCTTATCCCGAATTGACGTTATTTGGAAGCAAGTGCAGAGAAACGATCTGAATATTTAGAAAAGGTCAGTAAATATGACAAAGAGCAAATGGTATATCTTGATGAAAGTGGTATAGATAGGACTATTTGCCAAGATAGAGGTTGGGGTAAGATAGGAGAATTGTTGCTAGGACAAAAAAGTGGTAAACAGTATCAAAGAACTAATATCATAGCTGGTTTGGTAAATAATAAGCCGATAGCCCCTTTTGTGTTTAATGGAACTTGTAATACAGAACTATTTAATAATTGGGTTGAGAAGTTTTTAATTAAAGAATTAAAAGCAGGACAGGTTGTAGTACTGGATAATGCTAGTTTCCATAAATCAAAGAAGACGAAAGAATTAATAGAATCAGTAGGTTGTAAGGTTATTTTTTTACCCCCATATTCACCAGACTTAAATCCAATAGAAAAATTTTGGGCTAATATGAAAAAATGGATTAAAAATAAGATAACAGAAACTAGTAAATTATTCGAAGCTATTTCTATGTTCTTTGTCACCTAATTCAATGTATTTTACTATATAGTAATAAAATATTTAAGGGGCTAGCAAAACATAGCAAATCATCGATGGGTTATTTTTATGGGTTCAAGTTACACTTAATTATTAATGAAAAAGGACAATTTATAGCATTAAAAGTGACCAAAGGCAATGTAGATGATAGGATTCCAGTACCTGAGTTAACAGATGGTTTAACTGGAGTTATGTATGCAGATAAAGGATATATTAAGCAAAACTTATTCGTCAGTTTATATGAAAGAGGATTAAAAATGGTACATGGGATTAAGAAAAATATGCCAAATAAATTAATGGATTTAAAGGAGAAGATTATGCTAAGAAAACGTAATTTAATTGAAACAGTTTTTGATTATTTAAAGAACAAAATGAACCTTGAGCATACTAGACACAGATCACCTATAAATGCTTTTGTTCATATACTTTCTACACTAGTTGCCTATTCTCTTAAGAAAAATAAACCTTCTATAAATTGCAATCTCGACTTCCCTCTAAATTATAACCTTATCCCGAATTGACGTAAGTTGGTTAGTAACATCCATTCTAATGGTGTTGTTCCACTAGGGGGACGACGCTCAATAACATTGATGGCATATACTGGTAAATTTGGCAATGTTTCTGTTTTATGTCTTACATTGTTTACAGGAGGATTCATTATAAATTTTCCAAATCTAACTTCCAAATGTCTAATCCTATTAGCTTTATTTTCTTGACTAGTATCTTTAACTGCTATTTCTCCAGCACACTGGAAACCCGATACTACCTTCCACAAATATTGTCTATCTTTTTTGGAATATTTTGACTTTTTATTTATTTCTCTATCCTGTGCAGCTCTAACTAAAACTTTAGATTTCTGAGCTTGTGCCAATTCAAAAAAATCATATATATCAGCTTCTCTATCACAAACAGTTATAATTTGGGTATTACTATTATTCGTTGCATTAATAGTGTTCTGTAATGCATTAAGCCACTTCATACTTTCTTTATCTTTAATATGTACCGCATTACCATGACTAGTTTTTTTTAACTGTTGTATTTCTTCAGGCACTGCTGGTCTATTGTGAATCTTTTGATCCAACAACCCAAGTGCTAATCCATTGGTAGCAACCGCAAAGGCAGTATGCATTATCAGACCTTTACATTCAATATTTTTAACATTCTTTCCCTCTTTTCTTGATAACACACCCAATCCAGTAGTTTTTTTATGACTAGTATATGTGATATAACTAGTATCTTGTATAACAAGAACTTTATCATGCTCTTTGATTCTTTCTACTGCTTTAGCAATATGGGCTTCTAATATTTTTGATTCCTTAACATTATCGTTTTTAAAAAAACGATATGCTGCTTTTGTTTCTGCCCAATTTCCACATGCTTGATTAATTGAGCTTTCAGGTATATTTGCAAAATTATCAGCTATCTTTATTAACCTATTTGTCAGCCTTTTATCACCCAAAATAGCTCCACTAAATTCCTCGGTCAAATAATTATTTATTATTTCTTGACTCATACTATACCTCTACAATGTAATATTTTAATTGCAAATCAGTATATTATTTTTACTTCTTTTTCACCATTGTTATTTTGTGGGTAATAGTAAGCTTTAGTAGCGATGCGTCATAATGACAAAATGAAGGCATTATATGAACGTATGACTAATGCTGGTAAAAAAGCAAAGGTCGCTTTAGTAGCCGTTATGCGTAAAGTAATTATTTGTTTAAATTCTATGGTAAAAAATAATAAAATTTATGAATAATAATCTACTTTTTTTCTTGACTAGCAAGACGGTAGATTCCCGCCTACGTGGGAATGACAGCTCTGGATAGTAATACCATTTCTGATCATGGCACGCACTTAACTATTGATTGCAATTTTTAAATTACCCTGCTAATTCATTTAAGATTTGCTATTGTAATACATTATTATTTTGTGTATCATAACTTGAGTTCGATGTAAGACATCGGTTTAATAGCCTAGGTGTTATCCCTGCGTAGACACACTAGTGTCCGGTTTAAGTCGGCGGCGTCATCTTAGGCAAGTGAGAGCCTTCGGTGCGAACGCTCGAACCGGGATCGAAGGACTTCAAATTGTCGTAAGGCTGATTTGTCAATCTTACTTAACCTGAGTTTGATATAACTTGTTATCAGTATCATCCCTGTTAGGGTTGATGTTACCCCTGATTCCCCTTCGATGTCACCCCTGCGTAGGCAGGGGTGACATCGAAGGGGTTTAGAATAATAATTATTTTTATGTCGAATTCATGTTACTTACGATAATTTACGCTAACTACTTGATTTTCTAGATTCTGAAATAAATTCAGGATGATGTCGGTAGCTTCAAAGTTTATGGCTTTTAAAAGATGTGGGTAATAGTAAGCTACTTTCGCAGGCTGACATCACCCCTAATGAGGATGATACTGAGCCTAGTATTAATTTGTTACATCGATACTTGAGGTTATCATAAGAAATATTTTTAATCACTTGAAATTGAAGGAATTTAAAATGCAAGTATTCGTTGGAAAAGCTGCACCGGATTTTACAGCTAAAGCTATTATGCCTGATAATAGTATAGAATCTGAATTTAATCTTAAAAATTATGCTAAGGGTCATAAAGTTGTATTGTTTTTTTATCCCCTAGATTTTACTTTTGTTTGTCCATCAGAAATTATAGCCTTTAATAATAGATTAGGAGAATTTACTGAGAGAAATACAAAATTAATAGCAATAAGCGTTGACTCGCATTTTTCTCATTTAGCTTGGAAGAATACTCCTTACAATAAAGGTGGTGTTGGCAATATCCAAATTCCCATGGTGTCAGATCTTAATAAAAGTGCCTCACATAGTTATAATGTACTTCATGATGATGGAATATCACTGCGTGGTACTTTTGTTATTGATGAAGCATTTATAGTACGCCATTTGTCAGTTAATGATTTGCCAATTGGCAGAAATATTGATGAGGTAATAAGACTGATAGATGCTCTAGACTATAATGCAAAGCATGGTGAAGTATGTCCAGCTGGGTGGCATAAAGGTGATGAAGGCATTACCCCATCATATAAAGGAGTGGCAGATTACTTAGCTTCTAATGCAGAAAAATTATAGTATATAGCGTAGCTAGAAATGACATCGAGATTGCTTAAGTTGACACACATAGGTTTACGTAGCTTTCTACTGCTAGTTGTAATTTTTAAACTTCCCTAGTTAGAAATTAATTGTTTTTTTATTTTTTTACTTAGTGGGAAAAAATTTTGCTATATACTGCAAATATCATCCAAGGGATAATTTATGTCAAAGTAAGCTTAAAGCCAAAGAAAGAGATTTGATGCTTAAGGAGCTATTTTTGGATACTAACCGAGTATCTTATACAAAAGAAACAATTGATATTCTAAGACTAATTAGGAGTGAAAATGTTGGTTCGAGAACTTTTTGGAGTTTAATAAAGTTATTTGGTAGTAGTAGTAGTACTGCAATTGAAAATATACAAGAATTTTCGCTGCGAGGTGGACGCTCTAAACCAGTAAAGGTATTTTCACAAAGTGAGGCAAGTAAAGAACTTGAGCTTTTGGAAAAGAATAACGCCAAAATTATTACCTATAAGTCTCTAGAATATTCAAGGTTATTGTTAGAGATTTTTGATTGCCCGCCGATACTAAGTTATAAGGGCAATATCGGGTTATTATCACACGAAAGATGTTTAGCAATTGTTGGAGCAAGAAATGCTTCAGTAAATGGTCGTGCTTTTGCAGCTAAAATCGCTAAGGAATTGACAGACGCAGATTATATAATGGTTTCTGGACTTGCAAGAGGTATTGATACGGCAGTGCATCAAGTTAATACCTCTAAAACAATAGGAGTTATAGCCGGAGGAATTGATCATGTTTACCCCATAGAAAATGTTAAATTATTCAAGCAAATTCAGCAAGAAGGGTTAATAATTGCTGAATTACCAATAGGTTCAAAACCTCTTGGACAACATTTCCCACAGCGTAATCGATTGATTTCTGGTATATCTCTTGGAACGGTAGTAATTGAGGCAAGCCTAAAATCTGGATCATTAATAACAGCAAGGTTTGCTTTAGAACAGAATAGAGAAGTATTTGCAGTGCCGGGATTTCCGCTAGATACTAGGTGTCAGGGTACTAATAAACTTATCAAGGAAGGAGCATACATGGTGGAATCTACCCAAGATATAGTAACTAATCTACCACATTTTTCTAAGGTTGTCAGCAAATCTAAGGATGTGGCAAATGATTCAGCTGAGAATAACCAGTTTAAAGCGTTAGATGTAAAATATGCTAATCCAATTACCAACGATATGCGTATGAAAGTTAAGGAGCTTTTATCTTCAACTCCTATAGATTTTGATTGTTTGCATCAAACGCAGCTACCTTTACAGGTTATATATATGATAATACTGGAGCTAGAACTGGCTGGAAAAATAACTAGATATCCTGGCAACAAGATCTCTTTAATTTATAAATAAATATGAAATTAGTAATAGTAGAATCGCCAGCAAAGGCGAAAACGATAAATAAATATCTAGATAATGGTTTTAAAGTTATTGCTTCGTTTGGGCATATTAGAGATTTACCATCTAAAAATGGTTCAGTTCTGCCAGATGAAGATTTTGCTATGAAATATATTATATCAGATAAAGCAGAAAAATATGTTGAAGCAATAACTAAAGATGCTGCCAAAGCTGAAATGATTTATCTAGCAACAGATCGAGACCGAGAAGGAGAATCAATTGCTTGGCATGTTGCAGAAATAATAAAAGAAAAAAACTTGGTTAAATCTAGTGATTTCTTTAAAAGAGTAGCATTTGATGAAGTTACAAAAAAAGCTATTTTACATGCAATTGAAAACCCAAGAAAAATTGATATTGATTTGGTTAATGCTCAACAAGCAAGGAGGGCATTAGACTATTTGGTAGGATTTACTTTATCGCCGATATTATGGCGTAAATTGCCAGGATGTAGATCAGCCGGAAGAGTGCAGTCTGTAGCACTGAGACTTATTTGCGAACGAGAAGATGAAATTGAACGTTTTAAATCACAAGAATATTGGGATATTAGTCTTAATGTTCTTAATAGTAATAATGAACCGTTTTTAGCGAGATTAACTCATGTTAATGGTAAAAAATTAGAGAAATTCTCAATTACTAATGAACTGGCTGCCAATGATCTAGTCGAGAAAATAAAATTAAAGAATTTTCATGTTGCAGCTATAGAAAAAAAACAGCAAAAACGTCAACCGCAACCGCCTTTTATTACCTCTTCGCTGCAGCAAGAAGCTGCAAGAAAATTAGGGTTTACTGCTAAGAAGACTATGCAAATTGCCCAAAAACTTTACGAAGGTATGGATATAGGTAATGAAACTATAGGTTTGATCACTTATATGAGAACGGACGGGACAACTCTTGCTAGTGAAGCTGTTGAGCAAATACGTCAATTGATAGATAAGAATTTTGGGGATAAATATCTGCCAGCTAGCCAGCGAGTGTATAAATCTAAAGCGAAAAATGCCCAAGAAGCTCACGAAGCGATTAGACCAACTGATATTACCCTGCTACCAGAAAAGTTAAAGGATAAACTAGATAAAGATTATTACAAGCTTTATGACCTAATTTGGAAGAGGACGGTAGCTTGCCAAATGGAAAATGTTATTATTGATTTGGTAGTAGCTCAGCTTGATACAGAAGATAAAGAATTTACATGCAGGGCAAATGGCTCAATTATTGCGTTTGATGGTTTTTATAAAATTTATCGAGAAGGTCTAGATGATGAAACAGAAGAAGAAAATAGGCTTCTACCACCGCTAAAAGAAGGAGAGAAATTAATTACAGATTCAGTGAATCCAGCACAACATTTCACTGATCCGCCACCAAGATATTCTGAAGCTAGTTTAGTGAAGAGGCTTGAGGAACTTGGTATTGGTCGCCCGTCTACTTATGCTTCGATTATATCAGTGTTGCAAGATAGAAAATATGTAGTTGTTGAGAAAAAACGATTCTTTCCAGAGGAATTAGGGCGTTTAGTTACAACATTTTTGACAGGTTTTTTTAAGAAATATGTGGAATATGATTTCACAGCTGATCTTGAAAATGATTTAGATGAGGTGGCAGAAGGTAAAATAGAATGGAAATCTTTACTAAAAAAATTCTGGGATGGGTTTAATAATAATGTAGAAGTAGTTAGTGGAAAGAAAATATCTGATATAATTACTTATGTTGAAGAAGCCTTAGATTATCACTTATTTGGAGAAAAGTCAGAAAGTAACAATTCAAGAATTTGCCCATCCTGCTCTACAGGTCAATTAGGTCTGAAACTTGGTAAGTTTGGAGCATTCTTAGCTTGCAGTAATTACCCAGAATGTACTTTCAAAAAACAAATTACCTCTAAAAATAGTGATGATGTTGCTACTATGGAAGAGAACAAACTATTAGGAGTAAATAAAGATGGTTTTGATGTTTTTCTAAAGAAAGGCCCATATGGTTTATATGTACAGACTAGTGAGCAAGTTGCCAAGGGTGAAAAGCCAAAGCGTGCATCATTGCCCCCTTCTATTGCACAAAGTGATGTTACTCTTGCTTTAGCTATGAGGTTGCTTGAGTTGCCAGTTAAATTATGTTTACATCCTGAATCTCAACAAGAGATTATACTTGGTATAGGTAGATATGGTCCGTATCTTAAATATCTTGATAGGTTTATTTCAATACCAAAAAGATACGATCCTTTTACCATAACAACAGAGATCGCTGTAGAAATAATTGAAGCTAGTAATAATAAGTTAAAGAATAAACAAGAGAAAGATAATGGCACACAGGTGATAGTTACAAAAAAAACTTCTAAAAAGAAGGCTACAGCAAAAAAAACAACAAGAAAGAAAAAAGTACAATAAGCGGTTAAGATAAAATTATGGGTAGGGTTATCACAAGATTCGCACCATCACCAACAGGTATGCTGCATATAGGTAATAGTAGAACAGCTCTTATAAATTGGTTATATGCTAGAAAGCATAATGGCATATTCATTTTAAGGTTTGATGATACCGATCTTGAACGTAGCAAACAACAATATAAAAATGCCATTGAACAGGATTTTAAATTTTTAGGACTTAACTGGGATCAAACTTTTTGCCAATCTAATAGACTTGCTAAATATGAGGCTGTAAAAACATTATTATTGCAAAAAAATAGATTATATCCTTGTTTTGAGACTCAAGAAGAGCTGGAACTGAAACGTAAATTACAATTATCAAGAGGACTCCCCCCCATCTATGATCGGGCAGCCTTGAATTTGACTCAACAACAAATAAATGACTATATTAGTCAAGGAAGAAAGCCGCATTATCGATTTTTGGTATCGCATACTCCAATTATGTGGCAAGATATGATTAAGGGTGAAGTTAAATATGATGGGAAGAATCTTGGTGATCCGATAGTTATCAGAGAAGATAATAGTATGACTTATATGCTTTGTTCAGTTATTGATGATATTGATTATTCGATTACCCATATTATTAGGGGCGAAGATCATGTAACTAATACGGCGATTCAGCTACAAATGTTTGAAGCCCTACAGGAAGAGCTATACTCAAATCAAAAGAGTATACCGAATTTTGCTCATCTTGGTCTAGTCATTAGCCGAGATGAAAAAATATCTAAAAGAATAGGAGGGTTTGAGATCGCTGCTCTAAGGGATGAAATTGGATTAGAACCAATGGCAATTAATAGTTTTTTTAGTTTAATTGGTTCGTCATCAAGTATTGTATCGTTTAAGAATTTAGATCAGCTAATAAAAGAGTTTGACATTAATAATTTTTCTAAAAGTCCAACAACTTATTTGCCGGAAGAATTAGAACGTCTGAATCATAAATTACTAATTAGCCTTAGTTTTGATGAAGTAAAAGATCGCTTAAGAGAAATTAAGGCTGAGCAAGTAACTGAACAGTTTTGGTTGGCAGTGAGAGCTAATTTGCAAAAATTATATGAAATAAAAGATTGGTGGAATATTTGTTACTCACCATCTAAAGTTGAAGGCTTAGATAAAGATTTTTTACAACAGGCAACTATATTGTTACCAGACGAACCAATAACCCTCGACAGCTGGAGCATATGGACTAAAAAAATTATGGTCGTTACTGGTAAAAAGGGCAAGGATGTATTCTTACCTCTAAGGCTTAGCATAACGGGAATGACATCCGGACCGGAAATGTCAGTAATATTACCCTTACTTCGCAGAGAGGAAATTATAAAAAGATTAAGTTGATTTTTGTGTTGATGTCATTCTCAGCAACGGCATTGCCTGCTGGATCAAAAAGCCAACGTAAGTAATGATATACTCAAATCATTTGAGTATATCATTACTGTTATGGGTGTTACCCCCCTGATTCCCCTTCGGATGTCACCCCCCTGCCCCTTCGCAGATGTCACCCCTGCGAAGGTAGCGGGGTCTAAAAAAATAGCATAGAAGGTATGTTATATAGTTTTAGATCTCAGTTTTCGCTGGGAGGCTTTGCCACGTGGATCAAAAACGCTAACGTAAGTAAAATGGTATTTACAGGACTAAAAACGATGTCATTCCCGCGTAGGCGGGAATCTAAAGAAATAACAGGAAGGGTGCTTTAGACATTTTAGATTCCCGCCTACGCGGGAATGACATACTAGTGATCCACGTTGGCAAAGCTTTCGCTGGGACATCGAGGGAAGTAAACAAGTTACATCGAACTCAGGTTAAATTAGGGAAAACCATGACCTTTCACCTTCTGAGTTTTAAAAGCAGGAACTAGCTTTTTGGATTCTTCTTGATTAATTTCAACAATTCTATTCTTTAGGAATGTTTGTAAATTTACATCATCTTTAACATTAACATGTTCTCCTTTCTGTTGGTATCCTATTTGAGGAGATCCATTTGTACTTTTTCTCCTCTGTTCTGTTCTTAATCTAACCTGCCCTACATTTGCTTCTTTCTCTCCTCCAGGACCAATTTCTTTAACTCTTTCTCCCCTTCCATCCGCTTCAACCCGTGCCAATTCCTGTAACAGTTCTATCTTTTCTTGAGGAGTTGATAATTTTTTTAATTCTTCATTGATATATTGTTTCTGCTTTTCAAGTTCTTTTTTTTGCAAATTTTTATATATATCTTCTGCTTGTGCAGTAATCTCAACATTGGTTTTTCGAGGTAGAATTACCCGTGTTGTTAGGTTCTTCCTAAAAGATTGTACTACCTCGTTTACAGTTTCCTTAACAGACTTTGACTCAACTAATTTGCTAGCTGTACGAACATTATCAACTACTTTTGGTGTTAGAACGGGGGCATTTTGAAGAGTGGGGTTAGGTTCATCTAGAATATTACCCCTTGGATTTACTTTTTCTGGTGTTAGAACAGGTGTGCTATCTAGGACATCAAGAGGTTCATCTAGAATATTACCCCTTGCATTTACTCCTTCCTCTTGGGTCGTGTCAGCAAGAGAAACCACAGCCTCTTTTGTTCTACCCAGCTCTTCAGTCTTCTGAGGGGAAGTTATAATACGGTCCACAGATGGTGTATCGATAGATTGTGAAATATCCACGTCATGTCCCTTGTTTTGGACTACTTCTTTCATCATTGCTTTATATTTTTCTTGCGTTACTGGCAAGGTATAGATCTGTCCACCATGTTCTATATACCCAACTGCATCAGGGCTAGTTCCATTAAACTTAACTGGACGTGGTGAGCTGACCTCGATTAGCTTACCATCATCATCGTAGTGAGCAGTAAAATATACAGCCTTACTTGCGGCAATATTTCTGCCAAATGAATCCTTTACCGCTAGCGATAAATGCATTGGACCGCCTTCATTAAGTTTTATCGGAAAATCTATCGTCCTATAATTTTTAATTTCTACTGTAGTACCATCACTTTTTTGCACTGTTTGAGGAGGATTTATTTGATGTGTTGCTTCTGTTAATCTAGCAATCTCGTTGTCATTTACATCTCGTACTATCTGCGTTTTAGTAGTAATACCATTACCACTTTCTCCAACTCCATCCTTCCATTCCATAGTACTAAATCTATCTGCAAACTGGGTATGAACATTTTTGTAGCCGGCAATTTCTACTTGTTCTAAAGCTTTTTTTAATTCAACCCCTCTAAGAACTTCACTGATTTTTTCTTTGTTTTCTTCATTTTCACAGTATGCACGAAATTTAGTTATATCTCCAATTTCTTTTGGTTGTGCTATATTATTATTTACTAGAGCTTCAACTATTAGCTCCCTCTGCTTGGTTAAGATTTGATTTCTAATTGCTTGGGTTATAGGGTCAACATCTCGATCGGCAGCAGAAAAAGAAGAGGTACGGATAGCGTCAAAAGAAGGGTCTTCTAATTCTTTAAGACTTTCCTCAGCAGAATCTTGCAACACAAAGACGTCCTGAGCAAGTTCTTCTTTAGCAGGTTCTTCTATTTTAGTAGAAGCAATGATTGCCTGCAACTTATCTTTATATCTTTGCCAACCATTAGGCATTTCCCCTTGCTGTATGGACTGTGCCAATTTGTCAGCTAGTTTCTCAAACACTATAGCTTTCTTAACTGTTAACTCATCTTGTTCAGTATTTTCCCCTATCTTTTCACATTCATCAGCATTAGTCTTAATTGCTTCAGCAAAACCGTCTAATACATCATTTATTACAGCAATCTTGCCTTCTTTTGAAATCGAATGATCTCCCAAAACTCTATTTGGAATTTTAAGTAGATAGTCAAATAGAGAATCAATGGCTGCATTTTCAATTGGAGTATCTTCTACATTACTGTCTACTTTTTCTCCAGCTTTATCTATTTCAATCATCAAGTCTGTATAATAATCAAAATACTCTCTAGGATTTTTCTCTTCACTCTTACTCATTTTTACCACCCTATTCTTAAGTTCTAATTATATTGATGCTAGATAATATTCTTCTTTAAAGCAACTATTTTGTTTTATTTTTAAGGCAACTTCCTTAAAAAGTAGGCTCATTCACTTTAATTATATCATAAATAATATTAGCACTAAGCATATACGCAATTATATCTTGACATTTTCTTTGCCTAGAGGCAAACTAGGCTTTAACAGGCAGTAGTAGTGGTAATTATGATCTTGATATTTATTTTAATGTTTTATGTTTTTACAATTAATAGGCATAGAAATACCCAAAAGAGCTATAATTATATCATACCATTATTTTATATTAATTTTTTAATAGCTAGTATCTATTTTTACTTACATGCTACTGACCACTTAAATATCTCATTTTAATTTGTTATGAATCCAGTTTTAAGCCGACCTACAATTATATATATTGCTATTGCTATTTTATGTATAGTAACAAATGTCGTAGCCTTTATTTTCCAATTTTTTTATTATGAACTACCCTGCCCTTTATGTTTATTACAAAGATTCGGTTTTATTGCTATCGGACTTGGAGCACTACTTAGCATAATATATAATCCTTCTTGGAAATATGATATGATTATATTCACCTCTAGTGTTTATACGTTGATGGTAGGGATTAGGCAGGTTTTGCTGCATATTTTACCCCATGATTTAGGATATGGTAATACTTTTCTTGGGTTACATTTTTATACATGGTCAGCAATAATTTCTTTTTCTTTAATCCTATTAATGTCTATAATCCCTATAGTTAGCCTTATTCTAAGTAAATTTAGTATACTACAATTTTATCCTAGTTTTGTACCTACATTAATTGAGATTAGTTTGATAATTATCACTCTTGTTAATGTGTTTGCAACTTATTTTGAATGTGGTTTTGGCATGTGTCCTAGCGATCCTACAACTTACTTAGAATGGAAAAATTTACAGCAATTATTTGGTAGTAGTTAAGTAATTTTAATTTATTAGATTTCTGTTAAAAAAAGACGACTATTTCAAGAAGTTTAATTATATTACTATAATCTCAGTTTGATGTAATAAATTAATAGTAGGCTCAAGTAATCATCGCCATTAGGGATGACATCGTGGTATTAAACCGATGTCTTACATCAAACTGAGGTTACTATAACAGGACATCATAAAAATTTTTAATAATAACCAATAAATGGAGGATAAAATGCCAAAAAGCTTTGTAGAACAATTAAAAAAAGGGGCAAGAAGATTAGCGGATAAGGTAGAACAAAAGGTAGAGCAATTTGTTGATACTGTACCAAATGATGATGAGATAATAGACAAACTCCGAGATGGATTACAAAAAGTTAACTCTAAAGTTGCTCAAGTAAGCCCAGACGCTGCAAGAAATTTGCGGAAAATACAAGGAAAAATAGGGGTTAAGCCAAGTCCACAAAATCTTACTGAAATAGTTGATGACTTACATAATCTCACAGATAATTTTATGAAAGATATGAAAACCCCAAAAGTTATCACTCAATTCGGTGATTTTTTAAAATCTACTATCGCTTTAATAGGATCTATTGGTAAATCTCCAGAAGAGCGTGGAAAAGCTTATAATAACTTTACCAAATCAACAGAAGCCCTAGGTAAAGCGATTAGCAAGGCATTGGAGGGGTCAAGAACACGTTGAGGATAAACCAAGGCGGATTATTGATTCCTGCGTGATAGAAGTGCTGTCACTCCCTGTGAAGGTAGCGGGGTCTAAAAAAATAGCATGAAGGTATGTTATATAGTTTTAGATCCCAGCTTTCGCTGGGATGACATGTAAGACATTGGTTTAACAACTCCGATGTCATCCCCCCTGCGAAAGCA
This sequence comes from Candidatus Tisiphia endosymbiont of Ditula angustiorana, assembly GCF_964026425.1. Taxonomy (NCBI): domain Bacteria; kingdom Pseudomonadati; phylum Pseudomonadota; class Alphaproteobacteria; order Rickettsiales; family Rickettsiaceae; genus Candidatus Tisiphia; species Candidatus Tisiphia endosymbiont of Ditula angustiorana. The sequence goes on along the minus strand of NZ_OZ032143.1, from coordinate 390,398 downwards.
GGGGTCTAGATTCCCGCCTTCGCGGGAATCTAGACCCTAGCAGGGATGACACCCTAGGCTATTAAACCAATATCTTACATCAAATTAAGGTGTTAGATTATTTTTTAGTCTCATTTGTTATTTGTGACTTTGGTAACATTATTTTGATATCAGCTTTACTTTCAAGATCAGCAACATACTTTAATATAGCATCTCTACTAAGTTGATTGGTTATACCAGCAGTAGCTTCCTCCTTAGAAGGTATTTGTGCAGCTCTTTTATCAAGTACAGTAATTATATGCCAACCAAATTGGGTTTTAACTGGAGCAGAGATTTCATTTACTTTCATTGATAATGCTTTATCTTCAAATTCAGGTACTAGCTGTCCAGAAGTAATATAGCCTATTTCTCCACCATTTGCTTTAGACCCTTCATCTTTTGAGAAATCCTTAGCAAGCTTAGCAAATTTTTCTCCTTTATTAAGTCTATTTTTTACATTTATCGCTTCTTTTTCAGTTGCAAGCAAAATATGACTTACTTTTACTTCCTCTTTTCCTTTTAGGCTAGCAACTAATTTATCATATTCAGCATTAATCATTTTCTCATCAACATGAGATTTTACATAACGCTCCATCAATTCTTGTTGAAGCAATTGGTTTTTTACGATATTCAACTTAGATTGGAATTCTTTTGAAGATTCAATATTAGAATTCTTTGCTTCTTGCTCAAGCAATTTTGTATCGAGATAGCCCTTTACTAACATTTCCTGTATATTCGCATCGAAATCAGCAAACTTTTTTCCTTTAGCACTTGGTTGGGTATCTAAAGAAGGTTGGAATTGTTGCATAACCTGTGATTCTTTTACTTCACCACCTTTGTAGGTAGCAACAATTTTATCTTCATCAGCAAAAGCATTACTCGCAAGTAAACTAGCAGCTAAAAAAATTATAGTTGTTCTTTTCATTTGTTATCCATTATTATATATTGTTTATGATAGCTGGATTTTATAAGGATAACCCTTCTACGTCAACAGCTATTTACAATTTGTTTGATAAATATCATAAAATATCATATTTTACAGGATATTTACTAATTTGAATCTAGGATATAAATGCTTTCTTTACTTAAAAAATTATTCGGCACAGCAAATGATAGAAGTATAAAAAAACTATCTCTAGAAATTGAAAAAATTAATTTGCTCGAGCCTTCAATACAAAAACTTTCTGATGATGATTTGAGAAATAAAACAGAGCAATTTAGGCAAAGGTTAAAAGATGGTGAGTCATTAGATGACTTAACTTATGAAGCTTTTGCTGTTGTACGGGAAGCTTCAAAAAGAGTCTATGGGATGAGGCATTTTGATGTTCAGCTAATTGGTGGATTGATATTGCACCGTGGTATGATTACTGAAATGCGTACAGGAGAAGGGAAAACTTTAGTTGCCACATTACCCGCATATTTGAATGCTCTTACTGGTGAAGGGGTACATGTTGTTACGGTAAATGATTATTTAGTAACACGTGATTCTGAGTGGATGGGAAGAATTCATAATTTCCTAGGGTTATCTGTTGGTTGTATCATCGCTAATATCAGTGATGATGATAGACGTAACGCTTATAGAGCAGATATTACTTATGCAACTAATAACGAGCTTGGATTTGATTTCCTCAGAGATAACATGAAATATAGTGAAGATTCTAAGGTACTTCGCCCTTTTAAATTCGCTATTATTGATGAAGTTGACTCAATTTTAATTGATGAAGCAAGAACTCCGCTAATTATATCAGGTCCAGTAGACGATCGCTCAGATTTATACAGCATAATTGATAAATTAGTTCGTCAGTTTAAAGATGAAGATTACGAAAAAGATGAGAAATTACGGACAGTTAATCTTACTGAGAATGGTATAACTCATGTAGAATCAATGCTTGTAGCTAATAGTCTTATTGAAAAAGATTCAAGCCTTTACGATTTTGAAAATTTAAGTTTGGTTCATTATATCAATCAATCATTAAGAGCTCATATCCTCTTCAATCGTGATGTTGATTATTTAGTACGCGATGGAAAAGTTATGATTATTGATGAATTTACTGGACGCGTTATGGAAGGTAGACGCTATTCCGAAGGGTTACACCAGTCACTAGAGGCAAAAGAGCATGTACAAATTCAAAATGAAAATCAAACCTTGGCTTCTATTACTTTCCAAAACTATTTTAGGAATTATCCCAAATTATCAGGCATGACTGGTACAGCAATGACCGAAGCTGCAGAGCTAAAAGACATATACAATCTTGATGTTCTTGCTGTTCCTACCCATAATCCAATTACTAGAGTTGATTATGATGACGAGATTTATGGCAGTAAACAAGATAAATATGAAGCTATCCTAACATTAATAAAAGAATGTTATGATCGTGGTCAACCTGTTTTGGTTGGAACGGTTAGTATAGAGAAGTCTGAAGAAATTTCTAACTTACTTACCAAAAATAAAATAACTCATAATGTTTTAAATGCAAAATTTCATCAGCAGGAAGCATTTATTATAGCTCAAGCTGGACGATTTAAGGCTGTGACTATCGCCACAAATATGGCAGGTCGTGGTACAGATATTATGCTTGGCGGTAACCCAGAAATGCTAATAGAACAACTATCTCTAAAGAATCTACCAAAAGAGCAATATGAATTAGAAATAGTAAAAATAAAAGAGCAGATAGCTGAAGAGAAGCAGCGTGTAATAGAGGCTGGAGGATTATTTGTTATAGGTACTGAAAGGCATGAGAGTCGTAGGATAGATAACCAGTTACGAGGAAGAGCTGGTAGACAAGGTGATCCAGGCAATACAAAATTTTTCTTGTCTTTAGAAGATGATCTGATGCGTATTTTTGCCTCAGACCGTATTTCCGGAGTTTTAAGAACGTTAGGTTTAAAAGATGGTGAAGCAATCCATCACCCTATGATTAGTCGTTCACTTGAAAAAGCTCAACAGAAAGTTGAAGGACATAATTACGAAATACGTAAAAATTTATTACGTTTTGATGATGTTATGAATGATCAACGTAAGATAGTTTATGAACAACGCAGTGACATCATTAAGTCAAAAGATGCACATGATTTTTTAACTAACATGACAAAAGAACTGGTGGAAAAAGTGGTATTAACTTTTATTCCACCTAGTTCTTATAGAGAAGACTGGGATATAAACGCTCTAACAGGAGAGTTGCAGCGTATTTTTGCTATAAAACTACATCATGAATCTATAACAAAAGCTGATGTTACCGAAGTACAGGTGGTATCTAACGTTGTACAAATGGTAAATGACTTGTACCAAGCAAAAGATGAAGCATATAGCGTTAACTTGATGAATGACGCAATTAAGTATATTTTACTAACAACTTTAGATCAAGTATGGAAAGATCACCTACATAATTTAGATCATTTACGACAAGGTATATCACTAAGGGCTTATGCCCAAAAAGATCCTCTTAACGAGTATAAAAGAGAAGCTTTCAATTTATTTGAACAAATGCTCGATAATTTGAAGGAATTATTTATCCAAAGAGTTTGTCATCTCCATATGGATACTAGCCATATTAAAAAAGAGTCAATGTCTTTGGAAAATAAAAAACTTCAAAAGACAATGCGAGAAACTAGGGAGGATCCAGCTTTTAATAAATATAATGCTGGTGTTAGTATTGAAACTCAACTTAAAACCATCAAAACTCAAGTCAATCCACAGGATAGAGTGCAATCAGACCCATCAAGTTGGGGAAAAGTGGCTAGAAACGAGTTATGTCCCTGTGGTTCTAGCAAGAAATATAAATATTGTCACGGAAGTAATGAATAAGCAGGGCAATTTAAAAGTCATAATCAATAGTTAGTGTAAACATAAGTTTAACTACTCTCAATGTCTTGCATCGAACTCATCCCCCTGTTAAGGGTGATCTTACAACCCCTGCTTCGGTGCAGGGGCTAAAGAAATAGCACAGAAAGCTATTAAATATTTTTAGATTCTGCTACCTTCGCGGGAATGACATAAATGGAAGCAGGGATGATGGTATGGACATATACGATGAAACGATGTCATTCTTAGCAACGGCGGGAATCTAGAAAATAGTCTGAAAGGCTATTAAGAAATATGGGAGTGTTATGAACTAATCCTACAAACTGATCCCATAATAAGAAATTAATGATAGGTAAATAACTAATGATAGACAGTCAACTTGTGAGTTGCCTAGTAGCCACCCAGTTTCCACAATTTAGAGATTTGCCTGTTCAACCGGTCGAACTTAGTGGTTGGGACAACAGAACATTTCGCTTGGGTAAGTACATGCTTGTACGCATGCCAAGTGCTGAGAGGTATGCAATACAGGTAGAAAAAGAGCAAAAGTGGTTGCCTAGGTTGGCATCTTTGCTGCCACTTTCAATTCCACTGCCTGTAGCAATGGGAGAAGCTGGTGAGGGCTACCCATGGAGATGGTCCATTTATCGCTGGATTGAGGGCGAAACTGCTACATCTGCACACATAGTCGACCTAGATGACTTCGCAACCAGTCTCGCACAATTTCTCATCGCTCTGCAAAGCATTGATCCCACGGACGGACCTCTACCAGGCTTACATAACTTCTATCGTGGTGGACCTCTAATGATCTACGACACTGAGACACGACAAGCAATCTCTGAATTAAGTAACAAGATCGATGTCAGCACTGCTACTAAAATTTGGGAAGAAGCTCTTACTACTACTTGGCAAGGTTCACCAATATGGATTCATGGTGACCTCAGCACCGGCAACCTGCTAGTGCAAGAAGGAAAGTTAAGTGCTGTCATTGATTTTGGAGGGCTAGGGATCGGCGACCCAGCCTGTGATTTGGCGATTACTTGGACGTTGTTTCAAGGAAAAAGTCGGGAAATCTTTCGAACAATGCTTCCGTTAGATGCTGGCACTTGGACTCGCGGTCGTGCATGGACATTATGGAAGACCTTGATTGTAGCAGCAGGTCTCCCGGGTACAAATGCTGCAGAAGTTACACAATCATGGCGTGTTATTGATGAAGTGCTTACAGATTACAGACATAACTAAACAATGTTATGAATAGCAAAAATAGGACATAGAAGTAATTTCTATATTAGACCTCTTATGTAACCTAAAATAAATGATCATGATGATAAAAAATAAAAATAATCTTTATCATGGAATATATGTAATTACAAGATTTTGGAGATGATGAGTTTCGTAAATTAACAGTAATAAAAAGATCTGCATTTGAGAAAATAGCTAGGTTCTTATATCTTAGTTATGGAATAATTGGCATTTTACTTACCCTTATTACATCAGAAAGTTTAGCAGTAGATTTAGGTAAATTTGGAGAACATTCCCAGCAGCTGCTATATCTTCATATGGGGGGAAAAACAGATCATTCAGCAATACTGCTAAATGGACATATAGCATGAGATCAAAATATTCTAAGAATGTTCCTATCGACAGTAGACCCACAGCTTCTTTTTGCTCTTTCGTTAAGCTAGTTTGAGGTTGGATCACTCTGCCTTGTACAAATTCACTCATAATATTAAATATTGCTGTTAAAAAGAATCTTCTAGGAAACAAGAGTAAATTTGCTTGTTTCTTCCATATATAAAAATTTCTTGCTTGGCATAGTTACCTCTTATGTACTTGGTTTTTTTTTGATGGTACTTGTGGTGTTTGTACTGGTGGTAGTATTATATTAGCATTAGGCTTAGGATTAACATTGCAAACCAAGCTCGTTTTTTCTTCGGCTTTTTCTCCATGCAATTGAGAATCACTACCAATGAATTTTTTTATCATACGATCTGTTAGAGTTTTACAATAATTAGCTGGATTATTATTTGTTCCTTGATCAATTTGTTTAGCTGCCTCAGTTCTTCTTAAGGCTTCATCTTTTTCTTTACTTTTTGGTAGTGGATTACCTGTCCTAATTGCCTCTTGCTCCTCTAGCTTTAATTTAACAAAAATGGTTAATTTCTCTTTATAGGGATCTGATTCTAGTAAATTATCAGCTAGTGCTTGTATTTTGTTAAGTTCTTTACGCAAAGATTGAGTAGTTGTTTCTAACTTAGCCATTAGTTTGTCTGCTTTTTTTTCCATTTTAACAGATTGTTGTTTTATTTTACTAAGTTCAGGGGATTGTTTTATTACTGGAGTTAAACCTAATTTTTTATAACCACCACATATTTTTACAATAGAATCTAACTCTTCTAGGGTGTGTCATCAATTGAGCCAAATTACCATGGAAGCCATATAAACAGCACCCAAAAAGTTCTGAGATGTTTTGTCATATCGTGTTGCAATAGCTCTATATTGCTTCAATTTTGCAAAAAAGTTCTCAATCAAATGCCTAGCTTTATATAGGTCCTTATCATACTTAGCTGGATTCACACGATTCTTCTTTGGGGGAATCACAGCTATACATCCCTTATCTTTCAGCTTATCTCACATACGTACATCGGCATCATAAGCCTTATCAGCAGTACAGCATCCGCTTTCGTCAATTCATTCATCAAAACATCAGATCCTTGCAAATCATGAGCTTGACCCGGGGTAAGATGGAATCCCGTTGGATTCCCTAGAGCGTCACATGTGGCATGGATTTTAGTACTCAGCCCCCCTTTACCTCGTCCAATTGCTTGGTCATCATCTAACTCTTTTTTTTAGCACCGGCACTATGTTGATGAGCCCTAACAATGGTTGAATCAATCATGGCATACTCGTTATCAGCATCTTCAGCCAGCATCTCAAAAACCTTTTTCCACACACCTGTCTTGCTCCACCTTGAATGACGTAGGTGAATCACTCGAAAATCTCCAAAACGTTCAGGTAGGTCTCTCCAAGGTATACCAGCCCTATATCGATACAAGACTGCTTCTACAAATAGGCGATTATCCTTGGCTGTTACACCAACAGACTCTTCCCTTCCAGGTAGCTTATCTTTAATCCGATCCCATTGATCGTCACGTAGAGCATATCGACGCATAGAGAAAATTTATCCTTAATTTTTTCTCTATTACACAACAAATAAACGCTCCTGTCAACTTAATTGATGACACACCCTAGAAATCCTTAATAAGCACAAAATAATTTACTAACTATGAAAATTAGAAGTATAATTGCTAATTTTCATAGTTAGTAAATTAAAATGCTTAGACAAAAATTCCTTTCACTAGTTGAGCAACATTTTCAAATTCATAAAGTTTGTGCATTACTTGGACCAAGGCAGTGCGGTAAAACAACATTTTCTCGACAATTTGCTAGTTTAAAAAAGATCCCCCAAATTAATATTTTTGATCTTGAAAATCCTTTAGATTTAGCAAGACTTAGAGAACCTATGCTTGCTCTTTCCGACTTACAAGGTTTCGTTATTATTGATGAAATCCAATATAAACCCAATTTATTTTCTATCCTTAGAGTATTAGCCGACAGAGAAAATATTAAGTTTTTAGTATTAGGAAGTGCCTCAAAAGACCTAATTAAACAAAGTTCAGAAACATTGGCTGGACGAATTGGTTACATAGAAATGACTCCATTTGAGATATCAGAAATTTCAGACACTAACAAATTATGGTTACGTGGAGGATTCCCTTTATCATATCTTGCTAAAAGTGATGAATTAAGTTTTTTATGGCGACAAAATTATATCAAAACCTTTTTAGAGAGAGATATACCAAATTTGGGATTCTCGATACCTGCAATGCAGTTACGTAAGTTTTGGATTATGATTTGTCATTATCACGGAGGGATATTTAATGCTTCAGAGTTAGGTAAATCTTTAGGTATTTCTTATCACACGGCAAAGCATTATCTCGATATTTTAGAAGGAACATTTATGATTCGAGTCTTGCAACCATGGTATGAAAATTTAAAAAAGAGACAAGTTAAAACACCAAAAATCTATTTTAGAGATAGTGGCATTTATCATACTCTCTTAGGACTAAATAATAGTGAAGCTATTATTTATAGCCCTAAAATAGGTGCATCTTGGGAAGGTTTTGCCTTAGAACAAACCATTAGATATTACAATGCAGAAACAGAAGAGTGTTATTTTTGGTCTTCTCATAACATGGCAGAAATAGACCTTTTAATTTTCAAAGATGGTAAACGTATAGGATTTGAATTTAAGTACACTGATACTCCTAAAATTACCCCATCAATAAAAATCAGTTTAGAAGATTTAAAACTTGATCAAATAAAAATTATTTTTCCTGGAGACATCAATTTTAAATTATCTGAAAAAGTAGAGGCTATTGGTCTAACATCCTTAATCAAAAACTTTCCTTGATTGCTAGAATTTGTGTTTATGATTGCAAGCCAATACATCTAAGTCTTACAGCTGCAATTTCAATATCTTGTATAGTATTAACTGGGACAAGCAAATGCGTTTTAAGATGCTTTTAAGGCTATTACACGTCAGTTTGGGATAAGATATAGATGAAATAGTAATAGATAAAAGGATTGTCAAAAAGGAGTGCCTGCAGTATTTATATTTTTAAACAAAAAAACAAACTACAGGCATGAAAAAAGATATCACAGAATTATATAGTTTTATAGATGATTTTTGTAAAATTTATTTGGAGTATGAACAGAGAAAGTTATTACCATCAAATAAGCAGAGAAATCGCTGTTGTAGCATGAGTTTAAGTGAAATGTTAACAATAATAATTATGTTTCATACATCCTATGCTAAGAATTTTAAATTTTTCTATAAAAGTTATATAGAGTGCATGCATAAGGATGATTTCCCTAAAGCCTTGAGTTATAATAGATTTGTTGAATTAATGGCACGATTATTCATACCGCTAAATATGTTGATTCATTTGTTGTTTGGTGAGGAAACAGGTATTTATTTTATTGACTCTACAACGATTAAAGCTTGTCACAATAAAAGGCGTTATATACTGCTCGTAAATGAAGAGTTGGTAGACGAAGATCAAAATCAACAAGTGCTAGGAGTGTCCAAGCCGAGGAACACAGCGTACATTAGTACGTGAGCACCGCAGGTCTTGGACAACGACAACGCAATTGTTGATTTTCATCGAGTATAGCAATAAAGTTTTTAAAGGATTAGCCAAACATAGTAAATCCTCTATGGGGTATTTTTATGGTTTTAAATTACATGTAATAATCAATAATAAAGGGGAGTTTATGGCATTAAAAGTGACCAAAGGCAATGTAGATGATAGGATTCCAGTACCGGAGTTAACAAAAAGATTAACTGGAATTATAGCAGCTGATAAAGGTTATATTAAGCAAAATTTGTTCTTAAATTTATATGAAAGAGGCTTAAAAATGATTCATGGAATTAAGAAGAATATGGAAAATAAATTAATGGATTTGAAAGAAAAAATCTTACTTCGAAAGCGTAACTTAATTGAAACAGTTTTTGATTATCTAAAAAATAAAATGAACCTTGAACATACTAGACATAGATCACCAATAAATGCCTTTGTCCATATATTATCTACTCTTGTTGCTTATTCATTAAAGAAAAATAAACCTTCAACAAAATTTGATTTTAATCTACATGTTCTCAATATCCTTATCCCGAATTGACGTGTATATAGCCGGTGTTTAATAATTCAGAACTTAGATAACAACTCTCTTATCATATCTTGTAACTTTCCTACTTTACTTACATCCATGCCACCAGCTTGGGCTATATTTGCCTGACCACCACCGCCGCTACCGCCAAGGAATACAGACACTTCTTTAGCTAAGTTACCTGCATGTACCTTATTGCTAATTTCTTTACTAACCGCAATAGTAATAGATAATTTACCCTGCAAATCAGGCATACCTATATATACAATCACTAGATTATCCGACTTATCAGCTATTTGTTGGGCAGATAAGCGTAATATTTTAGTATCCAAGTTTTGTACTAGTTTATAGACAAAATTTATACCTGATACATGGATTGATTCTTTGGCAATTTGCTCAATATTCAAATCAAGCATAGAGACCTGAGTAGCTACTAACTTATCTTCTAATTGTTTTTTACTAGCAATCAGGTTATTTACTTTATCAGTAATTTCATTCTTACCTATTTTTAAGGTTGAAGACAAGTCATCAATTACAGTATCGTTTTGTCTAATTAATTTTAATGCAAATTCACCACAAACAGCTTCTATCCTTCGAATGCCAGCTGCAATAGCACTTTCGCTAGTAATTTTAAATATTCCAATATCCCCAGTTCTATTAACATGCGTGCCACCGCATAACTCAAGCGAGTTGCTCATTGCTACCACCCTTACTTCAGAATCATATTTCTCACCAAATAAAGCCATAGCCCCTACCTTAATAGCTTCATCTGTTGACATTAATGTTGTAGTAACCTTAAAATTATCAGTGATAATTTGATTTACCTTATCTTCTATCAATATAATTTCTTGTTTTGTTAGTGCTGTCATATGGCTAATATCAAAACGCAGACGATCATGTGCTACGAGAGATCCTTTCTGTGTTACATGTTTCCCCAGCACTTCATGTAATACTGCATGTAATATATGAGTTGCAGAATGATGAATTCTTAAATTTTTACGGTACTTGACATCAATAGCAAAATCAGCATTATCTCCCACTTGGATAGCTGTTCCTTCCTGTAAAACGCATATATGAGCAATTATTGAACCAAGATGCTTTAAAGTATTTACTACCTTAATTTTATTGCCTGCTGATCTGATAAATCCTATATCTCCCATCTGTCCACCAGACTCCCCATAAAAAGGAGTTTGATTACTAATTAGAATAAATTGCTCTTCGCTAGTTTCTATACTGTTGACTAACTTATTGTCTTTAATTAGAGCTAATATCTTACCTTCTGCTTTATCCAAAGAGTAACCCAAAAATTCAGTACTACCAAATTCGCCTTTAATATCAAACCATATTTGATCAATTTGTGACTCATTTGAACCTAACCAAGCTTTTCTTGCCCTTTCTTTTTGCTCTTGCATCCTATTATTAAAGCTATCAAGATCAACTGATATCTGTTTACTTTTTAATATATCTTCAGTTAAATCAATGGGAAAACCGTATGTATCATATAATTTAAAGGCTATCTCTCCTGAAAGCTGCGAATTCTTACTGAGTTGCTTTGTTTCATCGTCAAGCAGCTTAAGACCTCGTTCAAGAGTTGCTTTAAATCTTAATTCTTCCTGTTCCAAGATACTACGGGTAAAAGCCTCAGCTCTCTTCAGTTCAGGATAAGTTGCACCCATAAGATCTACTAATTTGGGTAGCAATCGGTGCATTAAAGGTTCATTGCTACCAAGTATATGTGCATGCCTCATACTCCGACGCATAATACGTCTTAGCACATATCCTCTGCCTTCATTAGACGGCATGACACCATCACTAATTAGAAAGGCACAAGCTCGTAAATGATCAGCAATAACCCGGTAAGAAAATTTTGCTTCCCCTTCTACTTTAACTTTTACTATACTTTCCGTATAAGCAATTATTTCCTTAAATAAATCTATGTCATAATTATCATATACATTTTGCAATACAGCACTAATACGTTCTAGCCCCATGCCGGTATCAACGGATTGTTTAGGTAAGGCAATCCTAGTATTGCTATCCAATTGTTCAAATTGCATAAAGACCATATTCCAAATCTCAATATAGCGATCGCCATCTTGATCTTTTGTACTAGGTAAGCCCCCTGGTATCTTATCTCCATGATCATAGAAAATTTCTGAACATGGTCCACAAGGTCCGGTATCTCCCATTGACCAAAAATTATCATTGGTTGCTATTTTAATAATTCGGTCATCACTTAAATTAGCAATTTTTTTCCAATATGAAGCCGCTTCTTCATCAGTATGATAAACAGTTACATACAATTTTTCTTTATCTATAGCAAATTCCTTGGTTAAGAGATTCCACGCGTAATATATTGCTTGTTCTTTAAAATAATCACCAAAAGAAAAATTACCTAACATTTCAAAGAATGTATGATGTCGTGCAGTATAACCAACATTTTCAAGATCATTATGCTTACCACCAGCCCGTAGTGATTTCTGACTAGTAGTTGCTCTTTGATAGTTTCTAGTTTCCTGACCGGTAAAAACATTTTTAAATTGTACCATCCCGGAATTAACAAACATTAAACTAGGATCATTATGAGGAATTAGGGAGCTAGCTGGAACGTGCATATGATTATTTGCAACAAAATAACTTATAAATTTACTTCTAATTTCTTCAGTGGTAAGTTTAGTCATTAATAATGATCCTTAAAAATTAGACATACTGTAATGGAGTATGTCTATTATGTTATTAACTGTGTATTAAGCCTTGCTATCGCTTCTAATAAACTTTCTTCTGAGCCAGTTATAGATATTCTTATATGATTTTCTCCGGCTTTACCAAAGGCTGTCCCAGGGACAACCGCAACATGAATTTTATCTAAAAGAAAATTAGCAACAGATTCACTTGCAGAATTATTCTGATAGCTATTAGGAATTTTTTTGTATAAGGTACTAATGTTAGGAAATAAATACATACCTGAATCTGGAGCTTTATCAAGCTCAAAACCATCAATTTTTTGCAGTGAAGAGAAAAAGCGAGTTAGCTTTTTCTCTAACAGTGATACATTACTTTGGGTCGTATTTATAACCTCTTGATCATTCATTACCTCAGCTATTGCTGTTTGTATCAATGTGTTAACAGCCAAACAATTATAAGTATGAGCCTTTAGTGCTTGTGCAGTAAACTTCTCTGATGCAACTAGCCATCCTAATCTCCAACCAGTAATTCCTAATCTTTTTGAAAAGCTGTTTACAACAATTAAATTATGCATGTTATCACAAAATTTAATTATTGGTATATGAGGTTGTCCTGTAAAGATAAAATCATCAAAAACTTCATCTTGCATAAGATAAATATCTTTTTCTACTATAATTTGGTACAATTTTTTTAATGTTTCTAAAGTATAAACTGTACCCGTTGGATTACACGGAGTATTAATGATGATTAATTTGGTTTTAGGAGTTATGCACTTTAAAATATCGTCAAAATCTAATTCAAATCTATTAAGATGCGAAGTAGCACTTCTTATAGGTAAACGTCCTAATGAAATAACAATAGGTTCATAAAGCATATAACATGGATCAGGAATTATTACCTCATCTCCTATGTTAGTTGCAGTAAAGATTGTTAACCAAATAGCTTCCGCACAACCGTTAGTAACAAGTATTTGGTTATTTGGTTGCAGCTTAATGTTGTATTTTATCTTGTATCTTTCTGCAATCGCGGTACGTAAAGGGTAAAAACCTCTTGAATCTGCATACTTATTAAGAGTGCTATCATTGTTTTCTATTGTAGCCTTTAAACTATTCAAAAGTTTTTCAGGAAAGTTGAAATTTGGATTGCCTACCGTCATATTGATATAATTCTCTTTGCCCCCAATTTTATCTGATATGTCTTTAGAAGGATGGGGGTGAATTATATTCAACAATTTATTCATACTAAACTCTCTTTATTAAATTCACCTCTTCAATTGGGAATTATACTGACTCTACATATTTGCAAATCAAGAGTTATTAAAACTTAGCAATCTCAAATTTGGGGTATAATTTAGGCTCTTAATATTGTAAAATCCTTGAAGATAGCAGTATTATAGAGAATAGGGGGTGTGGTGTCTACTGCAAATAATAACTTTTTTTAGTATATAACCGCCATGGTAGTTTAAAAATTATGAAGAGAATTTGAAAAGATGTCATCCTAGCTACGATATTGCCCACGTGGAACACTAGTATGTCATTCTTAGCAACGGCGGGAATCCAAATACGATCTTACGATGTCACCCCTGCGTAAGCAGGGGTCTAAAATAACTTAACACAACCTAATCTTGGTCATGTTTTTATATTCCTGCCTACGCAGGAATGACATAAATCCTCGCAGGAATGACATTGATTCTATCCCATTACTGCAACTAACTTTTCCGTGTTAGCTATAGTTTAATACGTATCATTATGTTCTACATGTCCCCCTGCTACGCTAAAGTCATCAGTATTATTATTAATATGATGTTCAGCGTTGTCGAATCCTCTCGTTAGAGTGAATGCATTTGATATTTCCTTGATCTTTAACAATACTTCATGCTTTGGATTATTTGTTAATATATAACTTAGAAACTTCACTGTGTGTTGTGTTTTGCTAGTTAATATACTAAGATCATCATCGCTAGATGTATAATCAGAATCACTTTCTGATACTAGATCACTATCTGATACTAGATCATTATCTGATACTGGAGTATCAAATGTAGACAATAAGTTTTCCAATTGTTGTACAACTTTAGATATAGGTGTATCCTCGTCTAAATGCAGTTTTTCTATTATACGATAAGATACGTCGCTCATATTAAGTATTTGTTTAATAGATACATTTATATTATTCATTATATTATTCATGGCATGAATCAAATTTAGACATTTTTGTACTTGTTCTAATTCTTCTTTTTCCGTAGCTAATTTTGTGCATAAATTGTTTAGTTCTTGGGATTTTGAGTCTATAATATTGTATTGTTCTTCGTTTGTAGCGTAACTCGTTTTTAAGTCTGAGAGTTCTTTAGTCAATATCTTTTTAGCGTCACTAGTTTTAGCATTAAATTTCTGTAGTATTCTACTAGGTAAACTTACTATTTTGTATACAGCATTTGCTTTAATATTTTGATCATTAAGTTCCTGTTGTATTCTACTAGGTAAAGCTGCTATAAGTTCCTGTTGTATTCTGCTAGGTAAAGCTACTATAAGTTTCTGTAGTATTCTACTAGGTAAATCTACTTTGTATACAGCCTCAATATCTTGGTCTTGCACAGATATAAGTATCTTCTTAGCTTCCTCTACATTCGGTTTTGTAAACAAATAAGCTTCCTCTACATCCTGTTTTGTAACCAAATCATTTTGTTGTTTAGACATAATAATATAATCCTCAATTAGTTCAACATATTACTAATAATTGATTTTGTAATACTACAAATTTTCAATTATTAAAACCATTAGAATTTTATTAGGTTATCATCCTTTATAATAACCTAACTCAAGGAAAGTATATTTATTATTTAAGAATGTTCAACAAAATATTACAAAAATAAAAATTTATGTTAAAGTAATAGTAATTTAACCTCAAGTATTGATGTAAGACCATTTCCCATTATTAACTACGCTAATACTACAGTTGTAATTACTACCTAGAGCTGTCATTCCCGCGTAGGCGGGAATCTACCGTCTTGCTAGTCAAGAAAAAAAGTAGATTATTATTCATAAATTTTATTATTTTTTACCATAGAATTTAAACAAATAATTATTTTACGCATAACGGTTACTAAAGCGACCTTTGCTTTTTTACCAGCATTAGTCATACGTTCATATAATGCCTTCATTTTGTCATTATGACGCATCGCTACTAAAGCAGCCATATACAAGCTTTTTCGAACAAAAAACCTGCCCCCTCTAATATGAGCCCCATTAGTTTTTTGACCGCTTTGGCTTGTTTTTGGGGCGAGTCCAACTAAGCTTGCAATTTCCTTATTGCTCAGCACACCAAGCTCTGGCAGTTCTATTAGCAAAACACTAGCTGTTTTTTCACCTATACCTTTATAGCTTATGAGTAAATCATTTTTTGCCTTTAAACTCTTATCTTCCTTTATAGCAGCCTTTATATCTTTTCTAATTTCCTCAAGCTGTTTTTTGCCACACTTTATCATTTTTTCGAGATATTTCTTAGCCTTCTCGGATGCAACTTTTGTTCTGCATTGATTAGCATGTATATCTTCTTCTATATTACGTTCTATGCTCCTTAGAGATTGTAATTCTTCTTGTATAACAGAAATTATTTGGTCTCCTTTCTCATCATTAGCAATAAAAGCTGCATATTTCTCAAGTAATAACACATCCAATTTATCAGTTTTAGCAAAATGGTTACAGACCTTAGCAAAAGCGTGAACTCTATTAGGATGAGCTCTATGCACAGCAAGCCCGGCTTGTTGCAACATCCTCATAACCAAACGTTCATAACCGCCAGTAGATTCCAAAACAGTAAGCACAATATTTCGAGAAGCTATTTCTGATTTTATAAAATCAGAAATAGCTTTATCTGTATTTTTAATCTTACAATGAATATTGTTCATAGATATATCAAGCGTATTTTTCGAAACATCTATTCCCATAAATATCTTGCTTTTTTCAGTCATTTGCTTTACCTATAATTAGTGGTTGTTTTGCAAAGTTTTGATACATGATTGTAAATTCGATCTCTAAAGGATCATCCTACCGTTCGTATTATACTTTGCGATTCAAGGAAGGAGTGCACCAAGATTCCCTCGGTCTTTAAAGACCAATCTAAATTAAACGGCGTCACTCCTTCCGACCATATTAACTCCATATTGAGCTAATATTCAAGATACAATCTAAAAAAAATAGCCTAAAAGACTATTAAACATTATTAGATCCCAGCTTTCGCTGGGATGACATCGTTTTGACATTAGTACTACACTGTAGTGCTAAATAGCGTAGTTAATAATGGGAAATGGTATAAGACATCGGTTTAATAGCCTAGGGTGTCAATCCCTGCACCTTCGGATGTCACTCCTAATGGCGATGATACTGAGCTTATTATTAATTTATTACATCAAATTGAGGTTAATTTAAGATGTTGTACCTATATCATTCATATAGCTATCATCCGTTTAAAACGGATGATATTGTAATTATTCAATCAATGTTTAATATTTTTTTATAGATAAATCATAAAAAAATACTAAATCCACTTAGTGGAAAGATAATTGCTGTTATAATAGTCTATGTTTAAATATTTAAGTCTAAGTATTAGTTACATGATTAACATATCCAAACTACCCAAACTACAAGTTTTACTAAAAAAACTACATGAATTGGTGGTATATTTTTTATATAAAAGAAATATTATTATTTTAATAGGAGGTAAAGGTACATTTCTTTGTGCTTTAATACACGATAAAGTTGTGGATACTTTATTTGTCCCTGCTGAAAACCAAGATAATTTAGACTGCTATAAAGAATTTTTTGGTAAATTCAAAAACTGTTACGTTTTCTTCTTATTAAGCGGTTATGCATGTGAAGTACGCCATGATATAGTACCTGTACTACATTCAATAGTAAAAACCAATCCTGTAGAAAAGTTTATTGAGGAGTATTTTTCTATAGATGATATAGTTGCTTACAATGTCTATAACATCAATACCAAATATAGTGAGGTGTGGAATACCTTGCTGGTATCTACTCCTTATACCTCACCTTTAAGTAAGCTACTTGAGAATCTTCTAGCAAGTAAGAGGCAAAAGTTTGGTGGGATTTATTTTTTAGCTTTGGAATGGAAAACAATTATAGATAAAATTGTAAAAAATGTTGAAAATAATAAATATAGTGAATATTTACAAATTTTTGTATGTATTTTAAGTACAAACGGTATTAAACTTGTTGTTAAACACCGAGGTAATATAATCTCAATTCAAACATTTGATTATCCAGCTGATAAGTCAGACTTATACATTCAAGGTATAATTGAACAAGAAGTGGAAGATTGTTTGATATCTTGTAAAAGCTATATTGATAGTTTAACCCTTAAAGTTTGTATAATTCTTATAGCAGACCAAAGTCTAAAGTTGTTATTAGAACAATCCAGTTTTGGTGAACATCCAGTAATATGTAAGTCTAACAGTGTATTAGATGATAATAGCAAATTTTCAGATGAAATGGTTGCCAAGTTATTTAATGAACAAAAAAGCTTTCCAGCCTCTAACAAATATTTAGAATCCATAGCTAAACTCAATATTATTAGTTCTTTAATTTTCAAACCATTTATCACTATAATAATAGTATTGATATTTGCTGCATGCGTTATCAAAATTAAAACCATAGCAAATTACAGAGAATTAGATCTTTTAAATTCACACTATTTTAGTGCTGAACAAGATTATTATAATGTTAAGCAAACCTATCCATATATTCAAAATACCACTAATTTAGCTGATTTATACGTATTTGAAGCATTATTGCAAATCCCCGTACCAACGCCATTTGACTCGTTAGAAAAGTTTTTAACAAATTTACCACCTAATCTGCACCTAGAGGAGATTAAATGGCAAAGGTCGGATCTAGATAATACGTTATTATCATCTAATCAGTATATACAAATCGAGATATTATTAAAACTTATCGTTAGTGATATGCTAGTTGAAGATGCTACTCAGATATTAAAACAAGAAATTGCAAATTTTAGTAAAATATTTAGCAATATGGATATTAATTTTACAATATTTACTGATCAAATATTAGAGTTACCTAATAGAGTAGTAATACCTGCTGAGGTCATTATTACTAAGAAGAAAGGATAAGAGATGCTTAAAAATTTTATTGTTCATCTAAAAAATGTTATATTCTTTAAGTTTATTATGTGTTGTTTGTGTATTTCTACTATTTTTTGGTTACTGCAAAGTATTAATAAAGATTATATGGAGTCAATTGCCAAGAATCAAAATATAGAAGAATCTCTAGCTCAAGAAACGTTAAAGTTGTATTCTATAATAAATTCCAAACATAAAATACTAGAAACTTATGTAAGATATTCGAAATTATTATCTATTTCTGCTAGACAAAGTTGTTTAGCACGAGCAAGGTTAATAACAACAATTGATAGTTTTTCAAAAAAATACAACTTAAATGAGCCTATTACTATATTAATTAAACAAGAATTCTTAAGTGGTATTAACCCAATGGTGGGAACAAAGCAGGATACTATAAGGATAAAGAATTATGATGTTTATATAAGATTTGCTACTAAAGATTTTGCAACTTTCTTGACAATTATAAGAGAAATCTACTCTTGTATGCCGGAGAATACTATTGTATTGTCTATAGACATAAAGAAAGAAGATGTATTAGAACCCAAGGTTGTTTATAAACTATCAACAGAAAGAACACCTGATATGATATTTACAAAACTTAACATGCGTATAAGAGAAATAACGGCAAATAAGTAATTGTAACCTTAAGTAGTTATTATATATTTTATAACAAAATTATTAATACTCGATAATCAAGTTTTTATTGAAGTTTATAATTCATGGCATGTTAAAAGTCATGAAAAGAAGCTGAGAAGATGTCATCCCTGTGAAGGGGGTTGTAGGGTTTATGTCATTCCTGCTTCGGTACGGAATCTAGAAGAATAGACCAAGAGGGTTTGTTAGACTTTTTTAGACCCCTGCTTTCGCAGGGGTGACATCGTAGGAAGGGGTGACATAAACTGCCATGAATTGTAGCCTTCAGAAAAAAACTTGATTATCGAGTAATAAATCTTAAAGAAATATATGAATATTATTGTAAAAAAGTTAATAAGATTTATCATTATTTTAAATATTATTTTTATTGCAGAAGTGACGATGGCTAGTAACTCCTCATCAAAAGAAACAAAAGATTATATCGCTACTGGTAAATATTACCATAATTTAATATCCAGTAACGATATGGTAGAGCTTAATATGTTTTTAAGTTTATTACCCAAAGGAGGGGAGCTTCATCATCATTTTAGTGGAGCTATATATGCTGAAAATTATTTAGATTTTATTAGTAAGGCCGGTTTTTATATAGATAAGAATAGCTATCAAGTGCAAAAAAATAAACCAAATAAAACATGCCTTAGTGTTACTGCTCTGCAAGATAATTATGATCTATATACCACCATTTTACGTCACTGGTCATATGGTAAATTCTTTTACGACCATGATTATACTCAAGAAGATGGATTAAAGCATTTCTTTAATGTTTTTGGATATTTAGCCCCGATAGAAGCAGTAGATGTCAAAAGTAGTTTGACTTTGTTGAAGCTAAGAGCTAAATCAGAAAATATCCAATATATTGAAACTATATTGTTCCCAGCCCCAACTAGTTTCAATCCTGCACTTGATAAGATTAATCAACTAACAAGTAATACAGATGATACTACGATCAATAGCGTTTTAAGGCAGGCTGTTGATGTTTTAGATAAAGATAGCATTATACAAAATGAAATTGCTCAAAATTTACGTGAAATCGTATCTAACTCCCAAGATATTGATGATGATGATTTTAGTATGCGATTTCAACCATATGTACTACGTTTCAACAAACCATCGCTGATATTTTCTGGATTATATTCAGCGTTTTTAATGGTCAAAAATAATACCAAATTTGTTGGAGTTAACATTGTTGGTAATGAGGCTCATCCTATTGCTTTACGTGATTATAAGTTGCATATGAAAATGTTTCGTTTCTTAAAACAAAAATTTCCTAACGTAAAATTGTTGCTGCACGCGGGAGAGCTTACTTTAGGGCAAGTTACTCCTGAAGAATTGAGTTATCATATTAATGATGCGGTTAATGTGGCAGAGGCAAACCGTATAGGACATGGTGTCGATATTATGCACGAATCTAACCCCTACCAATTAATAAATACATTATTAAACAAAAATATACTTGTAGAAATTAATTTGACTAGTAATGAAACGTTACTAGGAGTACAAGGTAACGATCATCCAGTGAGACTTTATATGCGGTATGGAGTACCAATTGCAATTTCTACTGATGATCCAGGGGTATCACGTAATAATTTAACGGATGAATATTTAAAATTTGTCACTCGCTACAAGCCATCTTATGATAAGCTAAAAGAAATAGTGTCTAATAGTATTAAATATTCTTTCTTAACTGAAGATGAAAAAATAAAGCAAATTAATTTACTAAATGAAAAGTTTATTTTTTTTGAGGATACGATAGCTTCATTTATAAAAAAACACTCTCATGTTAAAAAATAAAGAGTCAAAGACTAATGAACATCTTTAGCAGTATAAACATTTCTATATGTAGAAAAAGAATAAGTGAAGAGTTATTTAATAATATAACAAAACATGCGTGTTTAACACTTGCTAATATAATAGTTATTGATTACGAAATTAGACTTAAATCAACACCTGAGATTGATGTCCATATAAGTAATTGTATTGGTAAATTAAGAGTTTTTCTCGGTCAGAAAGTTATTACGGATGATAGTTTTTCAACAGTTTTAATGTTATTTTCGGTAGCAATCTCTCCTGATGCAGTAGAATATCAAGATAGAGATAATATTCTAAACAAATCAGAAGATATAATAATTGATACACTAATAAGTACAAATTTTGGTAAGGCAAATTCTGAAGAGAGAAAATTAATAAAACAAGTGTTAAAAGATTTACTGGCAGCAAGGAATAGTTATGAATTAACAAATTTTATACAGCTTGAACCAGAAATATTTTGTACAACGGTAATGCATGCGGTGAAAAAATATCAAAACCCAAAGGAAGTCAGTACTAATGCTAGATTAGAAATTAATAGAATAGTAAATGTTGCAGTAAAACATAATAAGAAAATTGAAATATTTAAACAAGCAACTAGTAAAATTATAACTGCCATTTCTGTTCTAGCAGTTGGGGCTATCAGTGTTGCAACAGCTGGTGCTACATTTGCTTTTATGGTAGTACCAGCTTCTATTCTAGCAATAGAATATGCTCCCAAAATCGGCGAAAAAATTGGCGGGGTAATTCTGAGTCAGGATAAATCCATGAGTAGGCAAGAAGAAAAAATTACCACTCTAAAAACTAATTTATGGAAAAATAATAAGGAATTCTTGTCTCAACAGCAAGCAGTAGAACATAATGTATCCATACAAAAATTAGATAGTCAAATAAAGTCGGTAGTTGATCTAAAATCTAACAAATTAAATATAATAAGAGATCAGGTATCGGTTAACTTACCTAGTAAAAAATCTTTACAAAATAATAAAAATAGCAAATCTTCAGGACAAATTAAACAAAGGTAACAATATGCTAGTAACTTGGGTTCTCCTTATACTTGCAGGATTATTTGAGGTAGGTTTCTCTATATCGCTGAAATTGTCAGATGGTTTTACCAAAGTAAAACCCATTATAGCTTTTATTATTTTTTCTATATTGAGTTTTGTTTGTCTAAGTAAAACTCTAGATAAACTTCCTCTTGGTACTGCTTATCTTATATGGACTGGTATCGGAGCTGTAGGAACAGTAATAGTAGGGATGGTGTGTTTTAACGAGCCATACTCTGCCATGCGAGTTTTCTTTATTACGACTATGATAATTTCTATGATAGGGCTTAAGTTGTCTTAAACTTATGATCAGGCTTATTTATCCTAAATTTTGGCACACCAAGAACATTATAGCATATTTATTATTACCACTAAGTTGGTTATATCTTTTTGCTAGTTATTTAAGAAAAATAATTGCATGCCCTATAATATTTCCTTGTAAAGTAATTTGTGTCGGTAATATAAGCATTGGAGGTACTGGTAAAACTCAAATAGTGATGTTCCTTGCGGAAATGTTGAAGGCTATTAATATTGATTTTATAATTATTACTAAAGGTTATGGCAGTAAACTGCAAACGGCGTTGTTAGTTGAACCACATCATACAGTACTAGATGTCGGGGATGAAGCAGTAATGCTATTAAAATATGGTAAAGTCATAGCTAGCAAGAAAATTCAATATATACTACCTTTTATACAGAGAATTAAACCAAAGGTGATTATAGTAGATGATTCAATGCAGAATCCTAATTTTTATAAGGATCTTGTTATTCTGTCAGTTGATGCTGACAGGTTATTTGGCAACGAATTGTTAATTCCAGCCGGTCCTTTGCGTGAGTATCCTAAACAAGCTATTGAAAAAGCGGATATAGTTATTCTCGTCGGTTCGAGTAATGTTGCTCCTTCTTTCTTACATAAGGACCTTCCCTTTTTTCAAGCCCAAATAGTCCCAACTATAGACATAGATAAAACAAAGAGCTATTTTGCCTTTAGTGGTATAGGTAATCCGGAACGGTTTTTTTCTACATTAGAAAATTATGGATTGCAGTTAGTTGGTAATAAAATTTTTCCGGATCATCATCAATATCGTGAAGAAGATTTAGACTATTTAAAAGAACAATCAGAAAAATCTAATTCTCTTCTAATAACAACTAGAAAAGATTACGTAAAAATATGTGATACTGACTTGTCAGTAATATGTTGTGATGTACATTTATTACTAAATAATCACAAATTATTAGTAGATTTAATATATGAAAAAATTCTTTAAAAATATTAAGTATTTGCTTGAGTATTTTTTTGTTTTAATAGTACTAAAGATACTAGGAGCATTTGGTATCGACAAATCTGTACAAATTTGTCGGTATATAGCAAGGAAAATAGGACCTCTATTGCCAGTCAATAAAATTGCAAAAGAAAATGTTCAAAATATTTTTGGCAAGAATCAGACAAATGGTCTAAGCGTGGAGACTCAAGCAACCATTAATCAAGTATGGGATAATTTTAGCAGTTTTATAGGAGAATTTCCATATATTAATAATATGTCAGAGGAAGAATTATCTAGAAGGGTAGAAATAAGCGGACTTGATAATATAATAGAATTTCAGAAATCACACCAACCTTTCTTATTATTTACGGGGCATTTTGCTAATTGGGATTTTGCACTTAAAATTATAAATAAATTTTATCCTAAGTTTGCTATTATCTATCGTAAATTAAATAATCCTTATATTGATAAGCTAATTAATAATACGCGTAAAACTAGTGATATAAAGCTAATTCCAAAAGGAGAAAAGGGGGCAAGAGATCTCATATCTGCAATCAAATCAGGATATGCAATTGGCATGCTTGTAGATCAAAAAATGAATAATGGCATTGAAGTACCATTTTTAGGTCAGCCGGCCATGACTGCTCACGCAATTGCTAAAATTGCCTTACAATTCGGCTACCCGATTGTACCATTACAAGTGGTTCGCACTAATAGTAATAACAGTTATTTTAAAGCTATTATCCATCCACCAATACAATTACAAAAAACTAATAATAGTAAAACAGATTGTTATAATATAATGTTTACCATTAACCAAATTTTAGGTAATTGGGTTAAAGAAAATCCAGGTCAATGGTTTTGGTTTCATAATAGATGGAAGAAGAATCATAATAAATATCCGAAGGTTAAGTAATTGCAATTACTTAACAAATATGCAATAATCAGCCTATAAGAAATTAAAATTAATAAAAAATAAGATTATGACAAGGGTAAAACCCCATCAAAAGATTATATCTTTCGCTGAAAATAAATCTGATTTAGATAAAATTACTCAATCTATTATGGACGGTTGGGCAATAGTAAAACTAATGCCACATGGTAATTATTTTATTGGTGTCATGGAAAAAATGAATTGTGACAATAATATAAATGACCAAGAAAAAATTGTTTATATCCCTCCAAGAAAAAAGATCATTTTTACTTAGTGGTCTCTATTTTTTAGTGTATAAAACCTTATGGGCTTTGTTATTAACTAGACTATACTCTTTTAGGATTATTTATAATGACTTATTTAAAATTTTGTCTTCGTTTAATATTATTGGTATTTTTAATAAACTACTCCGCTCAAGGAAGATGGAGTAACTACGAAGATGCTCCTGTTGAAATAAAATTGTGTAACAACAATATTACTATTAACCAAGATGGTACTTCTGAAGAAATAACGGAAATGCACGCAAAAATACTAAAAGAATCAGGACGTAGTGAGTTCTCTCAATATAGATTGACTTATAATAACTATAGTTCCCATATCTCTATATTAGAAGCCAAGACTATTTATAATGGACAAGAATATGTAGTTTCTAAAGATATGATTGAGGATAAACCGCTAGCTAGTTTTGGACAAGGTTTTGATCAATTAAATCAGATAACTATCTCATTCCCTAAAGTGGAACTTGGTGCAGAAATATACTTAAAATGTAAGTTTGTTAAAACGAAAGTCCCTGTAGATAATTTTTATGGTACTACTTTATTTTATGGTACGGAAGGCTACTTGCGAGCAGATCATACTAAGATTAATTCCAAATTACCTCTAAATATCAAAGTAAACGACCCAAAAGGCGTATTAAAAGTTATTACCGATGCTAAAAGTGACTTTCATTCGGCAGAGATTATCTTAGAAAAACCTGTTTATAATCAATTAACCAATGAACCAAATAATGGTGTATTAAATGTTAAACATACTACTTGGATATCCTTGTCAAGCTTAACTAAATGGCAAGATTTGGCTAAACAACTTGCTCCTGGCTATTTTAAGGTAATCAATCAACCACTTCCTACAATCTTCATGAATATAGCGGAATCTGCTCTAGATAAAAATACCGATGAAGAAAAAATTAATTTTGTCACTTCTTCATTAGCTGAGAAAATCCAATATATGGGTGATTGGCGAACAGTATCAGGTCGGTATTTTCCTAGAGATTTAGAAAAGATTGCTACTTCTCAAATTGGTGATTGCAAAGATTTTTCTGCAAGTACTGCTGCTATCTTGCAAAAGCTTGGGTTTAAGGTTCAACCCATTTTAGTAATGCGAGGTATTACTAATTTTTCTAACCCAAATGCACTACCTAACATAGGAAATTTTAATCATGTGATGCTTAAAATAGCTAATAAAAATGGAAAAATATATTGGATTGACCCAACAAACTTTGTTAGTATGGCACAAGGAATTTTTCCGGATGTTGCAGGTAAGTTAGCCTTGGTATTAGATCTTCAACAAGCAGGTTATACCAAAATTCCTGAAATAGCCTATCAAAATTCACAAGCTATAATACACAATGAGTTCGTAATAAGAAATAATATTGTAGATGTGCAAGGTCAGCTTGATTTGAAAGGAGAAGAAGCAGTAAATATAACAGGTGCTGGGTTATATGAATCAAATGAACAGCTAAGAGATATTACTTTCCACATGTTGACAGGAGTATATCTTGATGAAGAAGACAAGAAATTTTTAGAATTACCTGACCTTACTTCTCGTATTGTTAAGGATCTTACAATTAAATACGCATATCAGCAAAAAAACCGAATTTTTAAAACCAATAAGGGGTCTGGTTTAAGGTTAAAATTGTATGAAATGAAGGATATTACCAATACAGCTTTTGACCAAGTATCAGACCTTTTTATAGGTATACCTAACACTAACACAAGACATATAATTATAAAAAATATTATAATTAAAGACTGTAAAAAATTAAACTTTGAGGTTGATACTCCGTGGATATATGTCAATAGATCATGTAAATATCAGGATAAAGATACCGAATTTACAGATATAATCTCCATAAGAAAAAGTTTGATTACCAATGAAGAGTTAAAAACTCCTCAGTATAAAAACCTTAAAAGCAATTTAGAGAATAAGTTTGAGCGAGCTGCGATAGTTATTGAATGAATATAATTATCCCTTGCTGTCAAGGTAATGTCATTCCCGCTTCGGTACACTAGGGCGTGTCATCAATTAAGTTGACAGGAGTGTTCGTTTGTTGTGTAATAGAGAGAAAATTAAGGATAAATCTTCTCTATGCGTCGATATGCTCTACGTGACGATCAATGGGATCGGATTAAAGATAACCTACCTGGAAGGAAAGAGTCTGTTGGTGTAACAGCCAAGGATAATCGCCTATTTGTAGAAGCAGTCTTGTATCGATATAGGGCTGGTATACCTTGGAGAGACCTATCTGAACGTTTTGGAGATTTTCGAGTGATTCACCTACGTCATTCAAGGTGGAGCAAGACAGGTGTGTGGAAAAAGGTTTTTGAGATGCTGGCTGAAGATGCTGATAACGAGTATGCCATGATTGATTCAACCATTGTTAGGACTCATCAACATAGTGCTGGTGCTAAAAAAAAGAGTTAGATGATGACCAAGCAATTGGACGAGGTAAAGGGGGGCTGAGTACTAAAATCCATGCCACATGTGACGCTCTAGGGAATCCAACGGGATTCCCTCTTACCCCGGGTCAAGCTCATGATTTGCAAGGATCTGATGTTTTGATGAATGAATTGACGAAAGCGGATGCTGTACTTGCTGATAAGGCTTATGATGCCGATGCACGTATGCGAGATAAGCTGAAAGATAAGGGATGTATAGCTGTGATTCCCCCAAAGAAGAATCGTGTGAATCCAGCTAATTATGATAAAGACCTCTATAAAGCTAGGCATTTGATTGAGAACTTTTTTGCAAAATTGAAGCAATATAGAGCTATTGCAACACGATTTGACAAAACATCTCAGAACTTTTTGGGTGCTGTTTATATGGCTTCCATGGTAATTTGGCTCAATTGATGACACACCCTAGTGTTCGGTTTAAGTCAGCGACGTCATCTTAGGCAAGTGAGAGCCTTAGGTACGAACGCTCGATCCGGGATCAAAGGACTTAAAATTGTCGTAAGGATGATTTGTCAATCTTACTTACGATAATTTTTGCTAACTACTTGATTTTCTAGATACTGAAATAAATTCAGGATGATGTCCCACGAATCCAAAGATGTGGGTAATAGTAAGCACAAAACCGTAGCGTACTAAATTCCGTTACGGATTCGAGAACGAAAATAACGATCGATAAAACCATTAGATAGAAATCTTCACATCACCTAGCAAAACAGGTTATTCATCTTTTTTCTTATCAATGTCTTTCATTCCTTCCTTGAAAGCTTTAAGACCTTTTGCAAGATCTGACATCACTTGAGGCAATTTACCAGCACCAAATAACACTAAGATAATTAACAAGATCACTAACAAGTGACTGAAGCTCATTCCCATAATATCAATTTTGTAAGTTTTAAGTTAAAACTACTATAATACTATAGTAAATAGTTAATTTGATCTAGCATAAAAAAATATAAGTTTATCAGCATGAAAAGATTAAAAACTAACATCACTAATATCTATGGCGATCAAGGTAAGATTTGGTTAGATGATTTACCAAGAATTGTGGATGAATTGGCTAAGGAGTACGGTTTGTCTAGTTTAAATCCTATTAAAAACTTGAGTTACCACTATGTTTTAGTAGGTTTTCAAGGTCATCAGCCAATTATCTTAAAGTTGGGTCTAGATATTGCTGGACTTAAGAGAGAATCAGCAGCTTTAAAGGTTTTGTCTAGATTTGGCAGTGTTAAGGTTTTAGCTGAAAGCCCTAGCTTACTATTAACGTTAATTCGGGATAAGGACGTTGTGGATATGCATATTAAAGTCAAGTTTTGTTGAAGGCTTATTTTTCTTTAGTGAATAAGCGATAAGGGTTGATAATATGTGTACAAAAGCATTTATAGCAGACCTATGCCTTGTATGCTCAAGATTCATTTTATTCTTTAGAAAATCAAAAACTGTCTCGATTAAATTTCGCTTTCGAAGTAAGATTTTCTCTTTTAAATCCATTAATTTATTTGCCATATTCTTCTTAATTCCATGAATCATTTTTAATCCTCTTTCGTATAAATTTAAGAACAAATTTTGCTTGATGTAACCTTTATCAGCAGCCATAATTCCAGTCAATCCTTTTGTTAATTCCAGTACGGGAACTCTATCATCTACATTGCCCTTGGTCACTTTTAATGCCATAAGCTCTCCTTTATTGTTAATTATCAAATGTAATTTAAATCCATAAAAATAGCCCATAGAGGATTTGCTATGTTTGGCTAATCCTTTGAAAACTTTATTACTGGAACGCCTTTTATTATGACATGCTTTAATTGTTGTAGCGTCAATAAAATAAACACCTGTTTCTTGACCAAATAATAAATGAATCAAAATATTTAATGGCATGAATAATCTAGGTGTTAATTCAATAAACCGGTTATAACTTAAGGCTTTAGGGAAATCATCCTTATGTAGATGTTCCATATAAATTTTGTAGAAAAATTTAAAGTTCTTGGCATAAGATGTATGATACATAATTATTATGGTTAACATCTCACTTAAACTCATACTACAAGGACGATTCCTCTGCTTATTTGATGGTAATAATTTTCTTTTTTCATATTCAAGATAAATTTTACAAAAATCATCTATGAAACTGTATAATTCTGTGATATCTTTTTTCATGCCTGTGTTTATTTATTTCTTTTCAAATAAACTATTTAGCACAGGCTTAAAATCCTTGCAACCCCTATTATATATCAACTATTCTCTCTTACCTTATCCCGAATTAACGTATTACAGAAGAATTTTGTTTTTAAGCTACACCTTAAACCAAAAAATAAATTCTTATACTAGAATGTCTTTAAAAGGTACATTTGGAGTATTATTTAATAGCTATCCGATTTTTTAAGGTAGACTATCAAACGACCTAAAGTTTAGTAGTTCATAAATCAACTAATAATCGTAACTTATATAAAATACTATTTAATTCATTATAGGTAGTTTGTGCTAATCTAGGGTAAATAACACGATTTACAGTAATTGAGCGACAATGCTCTACTAAAGCATAACTCTTAACTTGTAAATTATCCCTAACCTCTAACTCAAAATGAAGTTTACTAAATTCAGTTTGTGACTTACTACTAAGAGGACAGACGAAAATGATGGGTGGACTAGCATTCAATATTATTTGTGAGTTTAATATTATGATGGGGCGTATTTTTCCAATCTCAGATTTCTTTGCTGGGTCAAGTCTAGCTAAGTAGATACCACCTTGAGTTAAAATTTTCTGTTGTTCCACCATTCCTCTTTTTCTTGCGGTAGATTTGAGTTTAAACCCTCTATTAATTCCTCTGACTCCTTAAGATATTCTTTCGATTTTTTCATAGCGGTAAAACTCTTAATAATGTCATTTTGTTCAAGATGAACCTGAAAATTATTTAATTCATGTATAACTGCTTTGCGTATAAATTCAGTTCGAGATATACCTAACTTTTTTGCTACTTCATTACTGGCTGTAGCTATGTTATTTGGTAAAGTTATGGACAAACTTATCATATTAAAAACCATATGAGATAATATATAAGATATTATACTAATAAATAAATAATTTAAAAACAAAAACCTACATTGAAACGTATTGAATACTTATAACTGGCAAGCAGAGTTAGCATAACTAAAATGTTTCTGTACTATACTCGCTTTATAGCTAATTATTACTAATAACAACATAATCATGGACAAAATAACTACTCGAGAATCATAAAGAAAGGTTATAAAATTATGAAATTCAGGAGAGTAAGTTTTTTAATAATTCTTTGGTTTCTTTGAAACGTTGGATAATCATTAAAATAATATCCATAAATTACATGTTTTAAGGCTATTATAGCATTGATATTTATTTTTTAGGTCGTATAGCTTAAAAATAAAATTCTTCTATAAAAGCCTTAAAAGTATCTTAAAAAGCACCTGTTCTAATTTGGTTAAATTGTCATTAAAATAATCCCCCTTTATTACGTCAGTTTGGGATAAGATATAGATGAAATAGTAATAGATAAAAGGATTGTCAAAAAGGAGTGCCTGCAGTATTTATATTTTTAAACAAAAAAACAAACTACAGGCATGAAAAAAGATATCACAGAATTATATAGTTTTATAGATGATTTTTGTAAAATTTATTTGGAGTATGAACAGAGAAAGTTATTACCATCAAATAAGCAGAGAAATCGCTGTTGTAGCATGAGTTTAAGTGAAATGTTAACAATAATAATTATGTTTCATACATCCTATGCTAAGAATTTTAAATTTTTCTATAAAAGTTATATAGAGTGCATGCATAAGGATGATTTCCCTAAAGCCTTGAGTTATAATAGATTTGTTGAATTAATGGCACGATTATTCATACCGCTAAATATGTTGATTCATTTGTTGTTTGGTGAGGAAACAGGTATTTATTTTATTGACTCTACAACGATTAAAGCTTGTCACAATAAAAGGCGTTATAGCAATAAAGTTTTTAAAGGATTAGCCAAACATAGTAAATCCTCTATGGGGTATTTTTATGGTTTTAAATTACATGTAATAATCAATAATAAAGGGAAGTTTATGGCATTAAAAGTGACCAAAGGCAATGTAGATGATAGGATTCCAGTACCGGAGTTAACAAAAAGATTAACTGGAATTATAGCAGCTGATAAAGGTTATATTAAGCAAAATTTGTTCTTAAATTTATATGAAAGAGGCTTAAAAATGATTCATGGAATTAAGAAGAATATGGAAAATAAATTAATGGATTTGAAAGAAAAAATCTTACTTCGAAAGCGTAACTTAATTGAAACAGTTTTTGATTATCTAAAAAATAAAATGAACCTTGAACATACTAGACATAGATCACCAATAAATGCCTTTGTCCATATATTATCTACTCTTGTTGCTTATTCATTAAAGAAAAATAAACCTTCAACAAAATTTGATTTTAATCTACATGTTCTCAATATCCTTATCCCGAATTGACGTAAGATATGATAAGAGAGTTGTTATCTAAGTTCTGAATTATTAAACACCGGCTATATACGATATTTTTACCACATTTATCCAAGAGTTTAATGCTAAAACTATTTTAGGCTTTTAAGTGGCAGTATGATAATATATAATACATAGATGAGATGTTTAACAATTTTTCTGTTAAGCAAATATAACCAATAGCTTTATTTAAATTAAGGAGTTTATTATGCTACTAAAAAAAACTGCAATAGCTTTTTTAGCACTATTTGTGCTTTCTGGATGTAATACTAAAAAGAAACCGGCAGAAGGGGTGGTGACTCCTATTGTCGAGGAAAGTTCTTTAGCTGCTGATTTCGAAAGAAATGTTGGTGATAGGATATTTTTTGCTTTCAATAAATCAGATCTTTCAAGTAAATCAAAAGAACAGCTAAATAAACAAGCCGTTTGGTTAAAAAAACATTGTCATACTAAAGCTACTATTGAAGGACATTGTGACGAAAGAGGCACAAGAGAGTATAACTTAGCACTTGGTGAAAGAAGAGCAGAAGCTGTACTAAAATACTTGGTTGGTCTAGGAATTGAGAATAACAGACTTGATACTATCTCTTACGGTAAAGAGAAACCAGCTGTTATGGGTTGTGACGAAGCAGCTTGGGCACAGAATCGTAGAGCTGTAACTGCTATAAAATAAAGTATACTCTTGCTATTTCAAGAGTTGTAAAAACAACTCTTGAAATAAGTAGTGTGTCTTCGATGTCATTCCCACTTTTAGCTAACCTCAAGTATTGATGTAATACCATTTCCCATTATTAACTACACTATTTAGCACTACAGTTGTAGTACTAATGTCAAAATGATGTCATCCCAGTGAAAGCTGGGATCTAATAATGTTTAATAGTCTTTTAGGCTATTTTTTTAGATTCCCGCCGTTGCTAAGAATGACAGCTTTGGGTAGTAACTACAACTGTAGTATTAGTGTAGTTAATAATGGGAAATGGTATAAGACATCGGTTTAATAACCTAAGGTGTCATCCCTGCTTCGGTGCGGGGTCTAAAAAAATAGCATAGAAGGTATATAGCATAGAAGGTATGTTGTATAGTTTTAGATCCCAGCTTTCGCTGGGATGACATAATGGCGGTGACATCACCCCTAATGGTTCTGACAAACAGCAGTCATTTCTTGTATATCACCACTACAATGTAGCACTAAGTCGCAACCAGCTGCAATAGTTTGCCTAGCAACTTTAGCTATACTTGTAACAAATTCTGCCTTCAGTTTTGGGAATTCTTCTACTAAATATTTTTTTAGTCCGGTCTGGTCGGATTTGTCTTTAATAATTCCGTATTCAATAAGTTTTTCTAAATCTTGATCACTTATAGTAGTCGTAGAATCCTGCTTTTCAAAAATCGTCAGAGGTTTTTTAACTATTGAGTATTTAGCTCCAATTTCACCATGCAGGGCAAGCATACAAATATCATCTGAAACTAACATACCTTTAAAACCAATGTCATTTCTAATGAACTTTATGGCAATTGGCGATAAAGTCACTGGTAAATTGGGATCTAAAGCCTCAAATACAATGTGAGCTGTCATAGCCCATCCTGCCTTAGCATTTTTAGATAGTTGTCTAAACACTTCAAAATCTGTATTATTTAATTCAGCAAGCAAACTGGTAACACGCGGCAACTTATAATGACTATCACACGTAGCTCTACCATGCCCTGGTATATGCTTAATAATGGCAATGCCCCCCTGCCCTTCTATCGCCTCTATTGTTTTTGTACATAAGTCAACTACTTTTACTACAGAATCTCCAAAGCTACGATCTCCAATAGCATTATCAGTATAAGGGTAACGCAAATCAGCAACTGGACAACATGGCGAGTCTATTCTATATTCTTTTAAACTCTTCATCAGACTTGAATAATTTGCAAAAACTTTTAAGTATGCATTCTCTGCACCTTCTTGATCATATATTTTACCGAAATCACCAGCAGGGGGATATTCTAGATCTATGATAGGTGGCTTCAACCTCGCAACCCTGCCCCCCTCCTGATCGACAAAAATCAATATATTATAGTCATATAAGCCTCTTAAATCTTGTACTAACTTCAGTAACTGTTCTCGATCTACAATATTTCTCTTAAAGAGAATAAAGCCATATATTGGATTTTTTGACAATAATTCCTTTTCTTGCACCGTCAAACTAGTACCAGCAATACCAAATATTAAAGGTTTCTTGAACATTTATTATCCCTATAGTGTTTTCTGTAAATTACTAAATTTTGAATACTGACTATCATATTGAAGTTTTACGCTACCAACACGACCATTACGATGTTTTGCTATTATAATATCGGCAATATTATATACTTGATTTAAATTACTCAACCATTCTGCGTGTTTTTCTGCGTATTTTGCATCACTCAAAGAAGGCTCTTTACGAGTTAGATAATATTCTTCTCGATAAATAAACATCACTATATCCGCATCTTGTTCAATAGACCCAGATTCTCGCAAGTCAGATAACATTGGTCTCTTATCTTCTCTAAGTTCTACAGCTCTAGATAATTGCGATAAAGCAATTACTGGGATATTTAATTCTTTTGCTATAGCTTTTAATCCTTGAGTAATTTCCGAAATTTCATTTACTCTATTATCAGATTTATTTATCCCTCTAATCAACTGCAGATAATCTATAAATAATATACCAAGATTATATTTACGCTTCATTTTTCTTGCCCTAGTACGAATAGCCGCAATGGATAAAGCTGGCGTATCATCAATAAAAAATGGTAGGTCAAGAGCTATAATTTCTCTACGTAATCGATTATAATTCTCTTCTGTCACATGACCAGACCGTAAGGCTGAAGAGTCAATGTTAGTATGCATGGAAAGAATACGAGTAGCAAGCTGCTCAGATGACATTTCAAGAGAGAAAAAACCTACTGACTTATCTTTTTCTTGTTCCTTATTTTTTAACTGCATAGAATTACAAGCATTTATCGCAAGATTTATGGCAAAAGCTGTTTTCCCCATTGATGGGCGTGCAGCAATGATAACTAAATCTGAATTATGAAAACCTGATAACTCCCTATCTAAATCAATTAATCCTGTAGAAATACCTATTACGTGATTAGAATTCTTCATCGCCCTGTTAATACTAGCAAGAGACTCTGAAAGAGACACAGCAATTTTAACAAAACTCTTGTCATTAATTCCTTCACTAGCAAGGTTATAAAGCTTACCCTCTACATGCTCTATTTGTTGAGTTGCATCATATTCTAAAGAGGAGTCATAAGCATTATTAACTACCTCCTCCCCTATCTGAATTAAACTACGCCTTACTGCCAAATCATAGATTATTCTTCCATAATCAAGAGGATTAATTACCATCATTGACAGAGTAACCAACTTATTTAGATAGTCACTGCCACCTAATTGCTGAAATAATTCATCTCGTTCTAACATACTTCTAAGCGTTACCGGAGTAGCAATTAAGCCTTTTTCGGTAATAACTTCAATAGCATTATAAATCTTTTGATGTATCGGCTCAAAAAAATGATCTAGTCTTAGGAATTCTGAGACAGTATTTAAGTAATCATGGTTGACTAAAATTGCTCCTATTAACATTTGCTCGGCCTGAACATTTGCCGGTAAAGTTCGAGCAACAGGCAAAACTATACTTGTCTCATTTGATCCACTTAACTTATCTGCTTTATCACTCTCTTTTTTACTACGAGGCATAATTTTTTATTTAATGGTTTAAAAACTTTTCTACTTCCAAAGCCGCCATGCATCCCGTACCAGCAGCGGTAACTGCTTGTCTAAAAATTTTATCTTGTACATCTCCAGCAGCAAAAACACCTTTAACACTGGTTTCTGTTGAATTTGGTTTAGTAATAATATAATTATCACTATCTATATCTAGTTGTCCTTTGAATAAACCAGTATTCGGCATATGACCAATTGCTACAAATATACCAGTACAATTAATTGAACTAAGCTCACCTGTTTGAGTGTTTTCAAGCTTGGCTGAATTAACCGATTTAGGATTATCAGTACCAATGACCTCAACCAATCTATGATTCCAAATGACCGATATTTTGGGATTTTTAAATAATCTCTCTTGTAAAATCTTCTCGGCTCTAAAACTATCCCGGCGATGAACAATAGTCACCTGACGTGCATGATTAGTTAAATATAATGCCTCTTCAACAGCACTATTTCCCCCACCAATAACTAATACATCCTGATTCTTGAAAAAAAAACCATCACAAGTAGCACAAGCTGAAACACCATACCCTTTGAATTGTGCTTCGGAAGGAATATTAAGCCACCTTGCTTCTGCACCGGTACATATTATAACGCCGTCCGCCCTAATTATACCAGACGAGGTGGTTACCACTAAGGGTTTTTTTGAAAAATCAACCTTTTCTACATAATCATAGATAATTTCCGCACCAACATTTTTTGCCTGTTGTGTCATTTGCTCCATTAACCATGGACCTTGAACAGGCTCTGCAAAACCTGGATAATTTTCAACATCTGTAGTAATAGTTAGCTGCCCACCTGGCTGCATACCATGCAATAATATCGGTTTTAGTGCTGCCCTAGCTGTATAGATTGCTGCACTCAGTCCAGCAGGACCTGAACCTATAATAAGTACTTTAGTAGAACGATTCATAGCAACCTAAATTTTTATATTTTCAAAGCATTTACCCAAGATTTTATATAACTAATCTGATCATCGGTCATTAATGAAGGTGTATGACCAGCATAATCAACAACGAAAAGATCAAAATCTTTGGTTTTTTTCATCTCCTCAATAGTATCTTGTTGTAAAATTTCTGATTTAGCCCCGTGGATAACCAACAATTTACAAACAATCTTATTCCATATAGTCCATATATCAACATTTTTTGGCTTATCTGCATTAGCATTCATACCTTGTATGATGCCAGGATCATAATGCATTTTATATTTTCCATCTTGGATTTTTATAAAACTATATTTGGCAAGATGATCCCAATCTTCCTCACTACTAATACCGAATTGGCTATATATTAGCTTTAAATGTTGCTTGGCACTAACTAAATCAACAAATGAGGGAGTTTGACCTGCATATTGACCGATTTTAACCAAAGGAGCTGCTGGAATAAAAGGTCCTACATCATTTATAATCATTGCTTTGATAAGTTCCTTATATTTACTAGCTAGCACATAACCAATTATTCCACCCATGGAAGTACCAAGCCAAATACAGTTGTTAATAGCTAATTTTTTTAAAAAAAGCACCGTATCTTTTACATATACTTGATAATTATAATACTTTTTCGTTTTAAAAACATCACTATCCCCACGTCCTGGATAATCTATAGCAATTACTCGAAAATTATCACTTAATGCCATAGCGATTTTATCAAAATCATGAGCATTCCTAGTTAAACCATGGGCACAAATTATTACATTTTCATTATTAGGGTCACCAAACTCAAGATAAGCTATTTTATGAGCTGGAATATATTGTGAGCCTAACCAATTAATATAAGACCCAACTTGGATAAATTTTTGTATCATTTTTTTCTACTAATTAATTTTAAGTCGGGTATGTCCTCCTGAATTTATTTCAGGACGATGTCATTCCCGCCTACACGGGAATGACATCGTTTTTGATCCTGTAAGTACCATACTAACGTCGGTGTTTTTGATACACACAACAAAGCCTTCCCGCATTGCACACACTGTGTTCATTGGTTAATTCAAATCGCTTAAAAATATAGTTACCATAATTGGTATATATACTACACCAAAAAGCAGGGAAAGAAATACTGTGGTAGCAACTTTTTCTGGATAGAATTTTTGTAAACTGGCTATGACAATTACGTTTGCTGCCATAGGAGCAGTTGAAAGAAGCCTTAAAGCATTGTAATAATTCTCATCATACCATCCTAAAACAAACTTATCCAAAAGAATAAATATGTTAACCCCTAGTGGATAGAATAAAAATTTTGCCATGAAAGTAGCTAAAGTAAACTTTATGTCTATTTCAAACTTTTTCAAAGCTGAAAGAGCTAAACCAACCATAACCATACCAAGTATAGAAAATGCCCCCCGCATGTTATATATAAAATCATCTAGGAAATCAGGTAAAGTAAAACCAGCAAAACTAAATAAACAACCTAGTAAAAAACCGTTTAAAATTGGTAACTTCACAACCTTTAAGATACTTTCACTACTATTAGCAAAGCTCCTAGCACAAATATAAAAACCTACTGATGATTCGAAAATATTTATTCCTATAACTGCCATCATATAGATGCTTAAAACATAATCATCAAAGAGAGCAGCAGCTATTGGCAACATAAAATAACCACCATTAGCGGTACCCGCAGATAATGCTATAATGTTTCGTGTATGATCAAGCCAATATCGCCCAAAAAAATAGTAGGAAAATATTGATAACGAAGTGGCAATGAAAAAAACAACTACAGTAACGCTTAATGCTGATAAAGTCAAAGTAGTACTGGCGGGAATAGCAAAAAAAACAATAGGAGATATAAAATAGAATAACAAAGAAGCTATACTATCTCTCTCAACTTTAGAATATCTTCCTGCTAAAAAACCAATTACTACGCTCAGTAATACAGAAATGGTTTTAAAAAAAACTATAGTAAAAATTGCCATGCAATAAAAGCCAAAAGATATCAGATGCTGTTTTACTTAACCTTTTAGAAAATAGCAAATTTATTCCACAATTAACATAAATAAAGTACCTTTATTCACCTAATTCTTGTATAGCAAGACACAGATCTGCTAATTGAGTTCTATATTTTTGTTTACTAAGATAGCGACTATTTAATTTAAGATTTTCAAAATCTTTATTACTGGTAGGTAAATATT
The DNA here is from genome assembly GCF_964026425.1 of Candidatus Tisiphia endosymbiont of Ditula angustiorana. Classification (NCBI taxonomy): domain Bacteria; kingdom Pseudomonadati; phylum Pseudomonadota; class Alphaproteobacteria; order Rickettsiales; family Rickettsiaceae; genus Candidatus Tisiphia; species Candidatus Tisiphia endosymbiont of Ditula angustiorana. The sequence continues at coordinate 352,189 of NZ_OZ032143.1, read as the reverse complement.
GACAAATCTGTACTAATTCCTCATCAGAAATAAAATGTCTCCTTGGTAAATCTATTGTACTGGCTTGTTCTTCCCGATAAGCTGCCATAATTTTCATTTTATGAATAAAAGACTCTGAATGATTATCGAATCTGACTTTTTGCCAAGCTTTTTGTACATTAACAATATAATTTTCAATATTAAGCAAAGATTTTATTTGCTCGTCATATTCGTTTTGTAAGTTATTATCTTGAATTATTTGTTGCAATACCTTATAAACCGGTTCTAAATATTCAACATCTTTAATAGCATAATTTAACATATTAGCATTAATTGGACGCTTTAACCAATCAGACCTTTGGTAAGTTTTATCAATGTGAACGAAGCAAATTTTGCTACATATATCCGCATAACTCAAATATTTACCAAAATCACAAATAGCAGCTGCAATTTGTATGTCAAAAACATTTTTTGGCAGTTTCTTAAATAAATGATAAAATATCTCAAAATCCTCTCTAGGGGCATGAACTATTTTAAGAATCTTATCGTTCAAAAATATTTCGTTAATAGGAGAAAGATCCAAATTACTCAAAGTGTCAATTATCACTTTGTAACTACTGGTCATAATTTGAATTATGCTAAGCTGAGCAAAATAGGTATTTTTACGCAAGAACTCAGTATCAACACTTATAGTCTTACAATCCAATAACTGTCGACAGAATTCATTTAATGCTTTCTGATTATCAATAATAAGTATTTTTGAAGTATTAGTAATTAAATTGCTCCTATCTAATAAACTTACGCGAATTTTGGATAAGAATTAACTAATTCTTATCCCGAATTGGGGTAACTTGGTATTTTTCTATGCTTTTTTGTGCTTAACAAGTAGCGTAACACTTTTACACTACTTTGTCAAAGATGGAATCCTTAATTTATAAAACTTATCTTGTATAAGTGTCTCATAAGTGCTACAATTAAAAAAACAATTTGAGATCATTATGAACAAATCTGTATTTGTTAGAGCAAGAATAGAACCTGAAATAAAAAAAGAGGCAGAAGAAATATTGTATGAGTTAGGTATTACGCCATCTCAAGCGGTAACAATGCTTTATAAATATATAGCTCGTAAACATGAATGGCCTATTGAATTAAAAATACCTAATGCAAAAACAATTAAGACATTTAAAGAAACAGATAAAGATATTGGGTTAATAAAGTGCAGGAATACTGACGAAATGTATAAAAAACTAGGTATATAGAGCTTGTGTTAACACCTGTATACACCACTAATTTTAGCAAAGATATAAAACGTATACTCGATGAAAATCAACAATTGCGTTGTCGTTGTCCAAGACCTGCGGTGCTCACGTACTAATGTACGCTGTGTTCCTCGGCTTGGACACTCCTAGCACTTGTTGATTTTGATCTTCGTCTACCAACTCTTCATTTACGAGCAGTATATAAAAAAACACAGAAAAAACTTAGATAAATTAAAATTAATTATAGAATTATTAGTGCAACAAAAACCTTTACCACAAAAAAATCATAATCATGTATTAATAACCTGAATTCGATGTAACAAGTTAATACTAGACCCAGTATCATCTCTATTGTGGGTGATGTCACCCCTGCGTAGGCAGGGGTCTAAAGAAGTAGCAAGGATTAAGTGCTTAAACATTTTTAGATCCCTGCCTTCGCAGGGATGACATCGAGCGTGCAGAGAATAATAATTATTCTTACATCGATACTCGAGGTTATTAATAACCTGAATTCGATGTAACAAGTTACATCGAATTCAGGTTAAGTTATAATTGCTGATTAAGAAAGTTCAACTTATCAAATGTACTTCTTAATGTGGGAATGTAAGATCTAATATTATTATAAATTTTATCCGCTAGCTGCTCATCATAAGTGTGAGAGGTAATATTTCTATCTAGCAGCATTTTTAACCACTCTTGTTCATGATCAATCAGATGTCCTTTAAATGCTTCTCTTAAAACATCTTTAGGATATTGCACTGCTACTCCTTTGCTTTCAAGAATCACCCTTAATAATTTCCAAAATAGTTCTATTGTAAACTCAAATCTTTGAATGCTAGCATCTATATTACTTCGATCTTCTAGCATGGGCTTAAATACAATATCTTCTAAAGATATTAAAGCTCTACTTAGCTTTGAGAAACCTAACTCTATTTTAGGATCTTTCATATAATTTCACCCCTTCTCGTATTATAGATAATTTTAAGTCTGATGAGTCCTCTAATTCGTCAAGCCTTATACAATCTATTTTTAAGAGTGTATCAGCATTATCAACAATTTCTTGTAATTTCAACCAATCCTTAGTAGTAGCATTATGACATACTATAGCTAAATCAATATCTGCTCTATCCTGATTATCGTTCCTTGCCCTAGAACCAAATAACCAAACTTCCTCGACCACAATCTGTGATATTAAATCATTATAAAATTTATAGTCCTGAACTTTCATTTATTAATTCCATACCTTCTATTATTTTAATAACTTTTTAAAATAATAAAGAGGTAAGATCAGATTGCAATAAAGTTATCTTCACAATTTTAAAATTATATTATAGCTAACCCGAAAAGGTTTTAGGTATATGTTAATCTTGCTTAGCTAGAAAGCGATGTCATCCCTGCGAGGGTTTATGTCATTCCTACGTATGCAGGAATCTAAAAAAATGACCAAGATAGGTGTGTTAAGTTATTTTAGATCTCTACCTACGCGGGAATGATACCAAGGCTATCACCTCCCTTAAACGTGTTAGCTATACCTAAGATTATTTACTTAACCTTGCTTAAGAATTAACTATTCTGCGTATTTCTTCTTTGACTCTTTCTATTTTTTGAATCACATTAATCACTCCATTTTTTGTTTTTTGATTATATATCGTAATATCGGCAACAACTTTTGTTCCATTTCTGTAAGGATATATTTTTATAGAAATGTCAAATTGCTCATCATTAAGGTTTAATCTGTAATTAGTGCTATCTTTACCTAACAGGCGATCAAAGTTTGCTTTTATTGAATCACCATTATATTCTGAATTGAGTTCAAATACATGAATTGAGTTCAAATACATAATCAAATACAGCACTTGATAAATAAGATTCTATATCAAAATCAGGCACAGGAAATGGCAAAACTACACCCTGTTGGTATGTTTCTTGAGTCTTAGGCGTTAGTATAACCCATGTGCTATCAGGCTTAGATATAGTATTTACGTCAACATTGTAAATCACACCAGAACCTGCCACCCCATTGTCAGTCCTTCTTTCTATTAACAAACCATTATGTTTAGAATTAATATGTAACCTTTCTCTTTTACTCTCAGGTCCACAATTATATTGCTTGAACCTTAGTCCATTAACTGTCCCAGCATTTTGTTCAACCCCATGTGGTAAAATATATGTTACTTGGATACCTGTAATGTCTTGGGCTAAATTAGCCTTCGGCATCAAAACCCCATCTCCAACACACCCTGTTAAAAATAGAAAAACAGATAATATCATTATTAGTGTACTTAAACGCACATTTCCCTCTTATTTACATAATTAAGATATTTTTTATAATTTAAACGTAAAAAGCAATTTTTATATTAAACAAAAATAATTGTATATATCTAATATAATTAGAGATGGACTCATGTCAACAATTTTTAAATTATTAATCATTAATAACACGAATTTAACATAACAGTTTTACCTTTTACCCAACATTCCCCAATGTTAAAAAATAAGGTACATGATCAGAGGGCATAAGCCAATTCCTAGCTTCTGATAAGGAACTGACAGATAGCATCTTATCTTGTAAGTTAGAACTAGTCCAAATATGATCTAATCTACGTCCCCGATTAGATTTTTGCCAGTCTATATTTCTATAACTCCACCAAGTATAACATTTTTCATTATACGGTATGAAATAGCGGCTACTATCGATAAAACCTAAGGAAGCCTGTAATTCCAACAGAGTTGAACGCTCTATGTCTGTATGGCTGACAACATTACGCAATTGACGACTAGACCATACATCATGCTCATGAGGGGCAATATTTAGGTCTCCCGTTATGATAATCTTACTATCTTTACTCCGATTATTGGTTAACCATTCTTGCATTAATTTGACGTATGCCAATTTATGTTTAAATTTTTCATTAACATTCACATCAGCTATATCACCACCAGCCGGTACATAAAAATTATGTATCTCAATACCTAAAACTTCTACTGCTACATGCCTTTTATTGCTATTATATAATTCAAGAATGAATTTATTGGTAAAAGGAAATTTTGATAAAATTGCTACTCCATTATAAGATTTTTCCCCTGAACAATATATATGCTGGTAGCCCATATCATTAATAGCTTGGTGAGGGAATAATTCATTAATTGTTTTAATCTCCTGCAGTGATATAATATCAGGCTGATGTTCATCAATTAGCTTTTTGAGCAAACTAAGTCGCAAACGTACCGAATTAATATTCCAAGTTACTATTTTCATTTATTAAATCTCTCCAATATTTCCACTACAACATGCTTTAAAATTCTAAGAATTTTTGCCTCTGGGCTAAGATTCTTAGCCGCCCATTTCTTGATCCATGGTTCTATAAGCTGCCATACGTTAATTTCTGGATCAAGTTGCTGCCCTACCCCTTCAACTACTACTATAGTTTTTTGTAATAATAGCAATTGTGGTTGTACCTCCATGCCAAAATCTTCGGTGATTTTAAATAATTGTGCAAGTAACCTACCTATAGAAATATTTTTGACGGCATATCCCATAATCGGTTCACTCACTGCTCTGCACGCCTGAGCAAAAAGATCAAGATCGGTATTCTGAGGAATATAACCAGCCCTAAGATGGACAAGTGCTACTAACTTATAGTTTCTACTTAAAAAACCAAATAGGCTTTCAGCAATTGCCATTCTATCTTTATCAGATAACCTACCCATTATACCAAAATCTAGTAACACTATGCTACCATCCGACCTAACTAAAATATTGCCGGGGTGTAAATCTGCATGAAAGAAACCATCTCTATATACTTGGTTAAAAAATATTGTAGCAAATCTTTTGGCTATTTTAGTTAAATCTAAGCCCTGCTCTACAAGCTTATCTCGAGCATAAATTGATATTCCATCTACCCATTCTGTGGTTATTATATATTCATGAGTCAGTTGCCAATAAACTTTAGGAATATATATATCAACATCATTTTGCAGATTATCAGATAGTTCTGAAGCTGCCGCTGCTTCTAAACGTAGGTCAAGCTCAAATTTAATAGTAGTATTAAATACATCTATTACCGCTACTGGTCGCAATCTTTTAAATTTTATAAATATTCTTGCTACTAGTTTAGCAAGAATATATAAAAGTTTAATATCCTTATTATATGTATAATGAATTCTCGGGCGTAATATTTTTACTGCAACGAATTCACCGGTCTTCAACTTAGCTCTGTGTACTTGAGAAATCGAAGCTGCTGCAATTGGTATATCCTCAAAGACGGAGAATAACTCATCGGTACTTTGACCAAAAGATTCATCAATAATCTTTCGTGCTATACTACTACTAAAAGGTGGCAACTTATCTTGAAGAGTCTGCAAATAATTGGCAATCTTAACTCCTATAAGATCCGGTCTTGTGGAAAGAGTTTGACCAAATTTTATATAAACAGGACCTAATTTTTTAAAACAATCGGTTAACCTTATACCAAAATCATCTTTTGGTGTTTTAAATAGACCAATTGGATAAACTACTATGGTTATCATCCAGCCAAGAATTTTCAACCTAGATGGTAACCTTATTGTACCAGGATAAGTCAGTATTTGCTGCTTGCTTACCACTCTTAATATATATAAAAAATTCAATAATAAGCTAATCATATATACTCAAATACACTACACTATTGATTTTGACTATTATAGTTCTTTAACCAACTCGGCTAACTGCAACTTTAACACAGGATCGTCGCAAATACTATACCAAGAGGTGTAGCAGTTTGAGGATCGTAAGTCATTTTAGATTTTCTATTTGAGATTTACTTAACTTAGTGTATTTAATAATTTTTTTCATCGGCTCATTGTTTAATAGCATTTCTTTTGCCATAGATATTCTTTCTTCATATCTACCTTCCTCTCTACCTTCCTTTTTACCTTCCTCTCTGCCTTTTTCCAGTTGTTTTTTCAGAGTATTAGCTTCTATACGAAGCCATTTAAGATGGTCTTCATAGGCCTGCCGTTCTTCATCAGTAAAGTTCATAACATTTAGCACTGTTAGAGCTTTTTTTAAGGCAACATTGTCTAATTCTTTGGGTAAATTATCTTTGTTAAGTAGATCATGTCTTGTTAAAAAAGCTATCCACATATCTAGAGAGTTTTTTACTTTTTTCAGTATATCAGGTAATTCCTCATAAGAATTATCAGTAAACTTATTAAGCTCAATAGTATGTAATTCGAGATCCTTGAAATACAACAATCCACTATCTTTTTCTACTATATGAAAAACATTGTGATACTTAGTTACATTCGGAATAGAAGTAAAGTTTAGAATATGAATACCAATGGCTTTGCTTAGGGTAGAATAGTCCTGAGCTACCTTTAATTGCTCGGTATATAATTTAGCCCAGTAATATAAAGCTCGCTTATCATAATCAGCTTCGTCGCTAATTTGAATTTCAATATTGAACCTTTTGCCATCAACAGATTTGGCTTTAACGTCTAATATTGAGAGTTTATCGTTCTTAAAGTTTTTAGGATTATATGGATTAAGCAGCGTTACCTCTGCCACTTGATCCTCTTGTCCAACGATAGAATTAATCAAGGATATCAGCAAGTCCTTATTCTCTTCAACACCAAAGATCTTTTTGAAAGCTAAATCCACGCGAGGAGTTATTTTATCCATATATGTTGCTATTAGTAGTTATCAATTATAAAGCTAGTATAGCACAGAAATTATAAAGCACTAAGTTATAATGCAGAAATTTACTGTACTTTAGTATTTATAAACTTAACAGCAAATTGTAGTCCCCTATCATCAATAGAATGCATAAGATTTGGTATCTTGTAGTTACTATGAACAATATTATATTTCTGTAAATATTCTATTATCTCGTCCATGCTACTTACATCAACCACATCGTCTAATTCGCCATGTATTATGCAAACTGGCGTAGTTTTATTGATACATTCTAGTGGGGCAATTAATTTACCAGAAAAACCTACCATACAAGCAAAAGGCTCTTTTTGTACCAAATTTAAATATAGTCCCATCATAGTGCCTTGTGAAAAACCAATTATGATAGTATCTTTATTAGTTAAATTTAGTTCTGCTTGTTTTGTTTGAATTATCTTTGTAACTAAACCACTATTTTTAGCAACTAATTCCTCTATTACATGAGAGGTACGATCATTTAGACTAAACCATTGTCTACCATACGGTGCATTATCAAATTTTTCAATTCCATGCGGCGAAATAAAATGACAATCTAGCAATTCCTTAGATATAAAGGGAACTAAGCTTATTAAGTCATGCCCATCTGAACCAAGCCCATGTAACAATACAACAAGCTTTTTACATTGGTCATTCAAACTTTTTACTTCTGGGTAAGATAATATTTCATTTTTAATCATTTTTTAAGCTCTTAAAAAGTTTTCACAGGGGTAACACCCCGTTAACCTAGGCGATGCACACAAAATTCTTCAACGTCATTGCGATGAGCAACTTTAGTGGCGACGCGGCAATCCAAATTACTTATTATATTTTTTGTGGATTGCTTCGTTCGCCTTCGGCTCCTCGCAATGATGAGTAAGCTATAATTTAAACTTCTGAAAGTTTTCTTGCTTCATCAGCCGATATCAAAGCTTCAATAAAGTCATCTAATTGCCCGTTTTTTACTATATCCTCTATTCTGTAAAGGGTTAGATTGATTCTATGGTCAGAAACTCGGCCTTGTGGAAAGTTATAGGTGCGAATTCTTTCTGATCTATCACCAGAACCAACTTGGCCTTTGCGTACCTCGGCTCTTTCCATATCCTTTTTATATCGCTCTGCTTCATAAATTCTAGAACGAAGAATTTTCATAGCCTTAGCTTTGTTTTTATGCTGTGATTTTTCATCTTGTAATGCAACGACAATACCAGTTGGTAAATGGGTAATCCTTACCGCTGATTCTGTGGTATTTACGTGTTGTCCGCCGGCTCCCGATGCACGATATGTATCAATTCGTAAATCTTTGTCATCGATCTTAACATCTACATCTTCTGCTTCAGGCAAGACAGCAACAGTAGCTGCAGAAGTATGTATCCTACCACTTGACTCAGTCTCAGGAACTCTTTGCACCCGATGGACGCCTGATTCGAACTTAAGTTTAGAGAATACATCTCGTCCTTTAATTAGTGCTGATGCTTCTTTATATCCGCCAATACCAGTATCAGAGATTGATAATATTTCAAAACGCCAGTTTTTTAATTCTGCGTATCGGTGATACATATTAAATAAAGTTGCAGCAAATAACGCCGCTTCTTCTCCTCCGCTACCAGCTCTTACCTCAATAATAGCATTTTTTGTATCAGCTTCATCTTTTGGCAACAAAGAGAGTTTTACTGCCCTTTCTAATTTAGGCATCAGGATCTCTAAACGATGCACCTCATCATATATCATCGTCTGTGTATCATTGTCCAAATTTGCTTCTTGAGCCATCTCTTTGATGTCGTGCAATTCAGATACATATTTATTATATTCATTAATTGTTTGAACAATAGGCTCTAGCTCGGCATATTCCTTCGATGCTTTTATAAACTCATCTCCGACTATACCAGTGGCCAACTTTTTCGATAATTCTTCATGTTTATTCAAGATTTTTGCTAGATTATCGGAAAAACTCATAATTTATTCTATGATTTAAGTTTTAAGTTATGGTGAGGGTAGGATGCCAATCAAACGTTATATGAGCATTAACGCAGGACTCTCCATAAATTTTTTAAATGAAGCTAAAAATTTAGCTCCAACAGCACCATCAACAACTCTGTGATCAGAAGAAAGAGTAACATCCATGATAGTAGCGACTTTTATCTGATTATTTTCAACTATTGAACGTTTTGAGCTTGCTCCTACTGCTAGGATACAGCTTTGTGGCGGATTTATTATAGCACTAAAGTTCTTAACACCGTACATACCTAAGTTAGAAACGGAAAAACTTCCTCCCTGAAATTCTTCAGGAGTTAGTTTATTATCTCGAGCCTTTTTTATAAGAGTTTGTAATTCTTGCGATAATGTAATTATATCTTTTTGATCGGCATTTCTGACTATAGGCGTTATAAGACCATTATCAATTGCCACAGCAACTGATACATCAACATTATTATAATACCGAATAGCAGACTCATCCCAGCTAACATTTGCTTCCGGTACAGCTTTTAAAGCTTTTGCCACTGCTAAAATAATAAAATCATTAACAGTAATTTTAATTTTACTCTCTTCTATAAGTGATTTATTGATATCTTCTCTAATATCAAGTAACTTATCCATATTACATTCTATTGAGAGATAGAAATGCGGTATGGTTTGTTTAGATTCAAGCAAACGTTTAGCAATAATTTTACGAATATTATTATCGGGAACGCACCTGTACTCTTCTTTATTTCTGTTCACCGCCCTAATCTTACCACTATTTGTGGGTAGCACTAAGTATGATAACACATCTTTTTTTATTATTCTTCCATGAGGTCCACTACCTTGAATATTTGACAGATCGATATTATCAATAGCAGCTAGTCTTTTAGCCAAAGGCGAAGCATATATCCTGCCTAAAGCTTTCACATTCATTGTTTGCGGTTGCTGATCGTACTTAACCGGCTTAGTTTCTTCTATAGATATTATTGGTTCTGTAGATGGTTTAGCAGAATTATCACTACTTGCTATAAAACTATCCAATAAGCTGGCATCTTCACCATCTTCAAGTAATACAGCGATAAGCGAACTCACCGGCACATTGTCTGTACCTTGCGCTACAATTATTTTAGCAAGAATTCCCTCTTCTACAGCTTCCACTTCCATAGTAGCTTTATCTGTTTCTATTTCCGCTATAACATCTCCTGGAACAACTTTATCTCCTTCTTTTTTAAGCCATTTTGCAATATTTCCTTCAGTCATAGTTGGCGATAAAGCTGGCATTAGAATTTTAATTGGCATAAATAGTTCTAATTAGTTGGTATTTTGGTTGGATCAGGACTGACTAACATAATTATCTGTTTACCTTCCATTTTAGGAGCGGAATCAATTTTAGCTAAGCCCTCTAGTTCTAACGATATGCGGTCAAATAACTTCATACCAATATCATTATGAATAATCTCTCTGCCTTTAAACCATAGAGAAATTTTTACTTTGTCACCTTCCTTCAAAAAATCTTTGATCTTGCGAAGTTTCACATTAAAATCACCTTGACTAATGTTTGGCTTAAACTTCATTTCTTTAAGGACAACAACCCTTTGTTTTTTCCTACTGTCTTGGACACGCTTTTTACTCTCATATTTAAATTTACCAAAATCCAAAATCTTACAAACAGGTGGCTCGGCATTTGGTGAAATTTCTACCAAATCTAAAGCAACTTTTTCTGCACGTTCCAAAGCTTCTCTAATATTAACGATGCCAAGCATCTCACCATTTTCATCGACTAAACGAACTTGACTAGCCCTAATTTCCCTATTAGCCTTAGGAAAATTACTATTTTTAAATCCAGAAATAAAACTTCTCCATAATTATTGTTTAAATAAAAATCATCTTTAGCATAACCTTTCCTAGTACTACCTCAGTTTGATGTAATAAATTAATAGTGGCTCAGTATCATAGCCATTAGGGGTGATGTCATCAACTATGATTTTTAAAAAATTAAAAAAAAGTTTAAAATAAAAAACCAAATTGGTTTAGAGAAATAACAAAAAATCTCTAGCTTAACATTCACAGTAAACCACGACTTGATAAAAATTTAAATAAATATAGGTTTAAATTTTTATCAAGTCTTTGCCGATTTTAAATAATAATCTCTAACCCTTGCATTAGCAATGACAATAATTTTATGCATTAAAGCAGTAATGGCAACTATAGGCTTTTTACCTCTAGCAATTAGCTCTCTATAATATTCACCTAACTTGCTCTTTGATTTAGCTGCTGCCATTGCTGCAGTAAATAATTTGGTTCGTACATTTTGTCTACCACCACTAACTGAACGATACCCTTTATATTGTCCACTATCCTTAGGATGTGGGGCTACTCCGACTAAACTAGCTATTTGCCTCCGATCAACCTTACCAATCTCTGGTAAAAATGCTAATAAAACTTTACTAACAACCTTACCAATACCGGTTACTGTCTCCAATACCTCAAGCTGTTCTACAGTCTTTTCATCGGTTGTTAACTCGGCTATCTCTTCTTCTAATTTCTTTATAGCTTTGGATAAACATAACAATAAATCTTCTATACTATCTTTTATCATATCATTATTAGGTCCTGCCATCCTATTTTTCTCTTGAGTCTGCAATTTTACTAAATCATCACGACGAGATAAAAATATTTTTAGCTTGCTCATCTTTTGATCAGGTTTTTGTTGTAAAGATAATTCCTTATGCCTTTCTTGTCCATATTTTACTAAAGCTTGAGCATCTACAGAATCAGTTTTAGCACGAGTACCAAGTGATCTTATAAAGTACTTTACTTTTTGGGCATGTGCTCTATGAACAGCACATTTTTTGCTTAATAAAAAATTTACTAATTCAGTTTCATATCCACCTGTAGTCTCTAATACTATTAGGGAGTCAGTCAAAAAACTTTTATATTGCTTAAAAAATTCCTTAAATCCAATAGTGTTATTAGAAAAAGTCATAATTTTATTATTATTAGATATTGCTACTGCAAAAGTTGATTTTGCTATATCAATACCAATAAAATTGTTATATAATTTATCCGTTGGGGTCATAAAATCCTCGACATATTTACGATTGTAAGCGGGCGTTTCAGCCCAATGAACTATTTAAACGTTCGAGCTTATTAAGTAAGTGGTCTCTTGATGACAATGTTTGTATAAACTCACCCCTGACGAGTGCCACTTACTTTTTTCATTATATCATAGTTTTATCTTACAACCCCTGCGAAAGCAGGGGTCTAAAAATACTCAACAGTACCTCGATCTACTTTTTTTAGATTCCTACCTTCGCAGGGATAACACCCTAGGCTATTAAACCGATGTCTTACATCAAACTGAGGTTAGTACTACAACTGTAGTACTAGGTTTATGCTTTTTTAAATTGCCTTCCTTCTCCTACTTACGTTAAATAGCGGGTATTCTGATCTTTTACAAGCTTTACTAGATTTTGTAGAGAAATAATTTCCTGCTCATTTGATCCTAGTTGTCTTATAGTCACAGTATTATTTGCCAGTTCTTGTTTACCAACAACAGCTATTATAGGTACTTTATTATTAGAAAAACAACGTATTTTATAATTAATCTTTTCAGGTGAAATATCGACATCTGACCGTATTCCTTCACTAATCAACAATTTGTGTACTTCCAGTGCATAGTCATTTAAGTCACTTGTAATGGTGGCAATAGCCACCTGTACAGGGGCTAACCATAAAGGAAAACGTCCAGCATATTCTTCAATTAATATGCCAATAAACCGTTCAAAAGAACCAATTACAGCTCTATGCAACATTACTGGTCTTTTTTTCTCACCGCTTACAGTAATATAATGAGCGTCAAGACGTTCCGGTAAAACAAAATCAACTTGCAGAGTGCCGCACTGCCATTCTCTACCTATTGAATCTTTAAGACAAAAGTCTAGTTTTGGTCCATAAAAAGCACCATCACCCGAATTTAATATGTAAGAATAACCGGCTTCTTTTAGAGCATTTTCTGCTTTATCCCAAACTTCATCGCTGCCAGCCCGTATTTTAGGACGATCTGAGAATTTAATTTTAATATCAGAAAAACCAAAATCTTTATAAACCTCGGTTAAGAGGCTACAAAATTTTACTGTCTCACTATTAATTTGTTCCTCAGTACAAAAAATATGTGCATCATCTTGCCGAAAAGCCTTCACTCTCATCAGACCATGCAATGCACCAGATGCTTCGTTTCTATGACATAAACCAAATTCAGACATACGTAACGGTAAGTCTCGGTAACTCTTGATACCTTGTTTAAAAATTTGCACATGACATGGGCAGTTCATTGGCTTCATAGCTAGTGTTTTATCATCAGCGAGATTTAGAGCAAACATATCTTCCCTAAATTTTTCCCAGTGACCAGAAGCTTCCCACAGGCTTTTATCGACAAGCACAGGAGTTTTTACCTCGATATATCCAGTTTTTCTGATTTTATTTCTGATATATTGCTCGATAATGCGATATATACTCCAACCTTTATCATGCCAAAATACCATACCTTGAGCTTCTTCCTGAAAGTGAAACAATCCAAGCTCTCGACCTAATTTTCTGTGATCACGCTTTTCTGCCTCTTCAATCATATAAAGGTAATTGTCTAACTGTTCTTTTGTTGCCCAAGCTGTCCCATATATTCTTTGTAGCATAGGATTTTTACTATCACCACGCCAATACGCCCCAGCCACTTTCATTAATTTAAAATGTTTGATGAAACCAGTTGACGGAGCATGCGGACCACGGCAAAGATCAATAAAATTACCTTGCCGATATAATGTAATCTCCTCACTTGCCGGAATTTCCGAGATTATCTCGGCTTTATAATGCTCACCAATTGATTTAAAAAATTCTATGGCTTTATCACGATTCCATACTTCTCTAGTAATTTTTTCATTTCTTTTGACAATCTCATGCATCTTTGCTTCTATCTTAAGCAAATCCTCAGATGAAAAAGGTTTATCCTTAGCAAAATCATAAAAAAAGCCATTTTCAATAGCAGGGCCTATGGTAACTTGGATATCTGGGAATAATTCTTTAGCTGCCTCTGCTATTATATGAGCGGCATCATGACGTATTATCTCTAAACATTCAGGATCTTTATGGGTCAGAATCCTTACATTACAATCAGATTCTATAGGTAAACTTAAGTCCTTTAGTTCATTATTTATTTCAATAACCAAGGCATCTTTTGCTAGAGAAGTAGAGATTTTACTGGCTATCTCCAATCCCGTAATATTTTTTTCAAATTGTTTTTGCGTTCTATCTGGAAAAGTAATATTAATCATTTTATTTTATCTAATTTTAGCACCTTCATATTAGCTTGTTAATAGTTTATATTCAACTTAATTTTTAGGTTGTGAAGGTTTCTATTTAATCTCAATTCGATGTAAAACATCAGTTTAATAGCCTAGGGGTGTTATCCCTGCCCCTTAGGATGTCACCCCTGCGAAGGTAGCAGGATCTAAAAAAGTCTAATAGTTTTTTCTTGACTATTTTTTAGATCCCGCACCGAAGCAGGGATGACATATACGATCGAACAACCCCTGCGTAGGCAGGGATCTAAAGAAATAAACAGGAAGGGTGCTTTAGACATTCTAGATTCCCGCCTACGCGGGAATGACATAAAGAGAATCAGGGATACATAATGGCAAGTAGGGATGGCATAATGGCGGCAGGGGTTGTAAGATAAAACTATGATATAATGAAAAAAGTAAGTGGTGCTCGTCAGGGGTGAGTTTATACAAACATTGTCATCAAGAGACCACTTACTTAATAAGCTCGAACGTTTAAATAGTTCATTGGGCTGAAACGCCCGCTTACAATCGTAAATATGTCGAGGATTTTATGACCCCAACGGATAAATTATATAACAATTTTATTGGTATTGATATAGCAAAATCAACTTTTGCAGTAGCAATATCTAATAATAATAAAATTATGACTTTTTCTAATAACACTATTGGATTTAAGGAATTTTTTAAGCAATATAAAAGTTTTTTGACTGACTCCCTAATAGTATTAGAGACTACAGGTGGATATGAAACTGAATTAGTAAATTTTTTATTAAGCAAAAAATGTGCTGTTCATAGAGCACATGCCCAAAAAGTAAAGTACTTTATAAGATCACTTGGTACTCGTGCTAAAACTGATTCTGTAGATGCTCAAGCTTTAGTAAAATATGGACAAGAAAGGCATAAGGAATTATCTTTACAACAAAAACCTGATCAAAAGATGAGCAAGCTAAAAATATTTTTATCTCGTCGTGATGATTTAGTAAAATTGCAGACTCAAGAGAAAAATAGGATGGCAGGACCTAATAATGATATGATAAAAGATAGTATAGAAGATTTATTGTTATGTTTATCCAAAGCTATAAAGAAATTAGAAGAAGAGATAGCCGAGTTAACAACCGATGAAAAGACTGTAGAACAGCTTGAGGTATTGGAGACAGTAACCGGTATTGGTAAGGTTGTTAGTAAAGTTTTATTAGCATTTTTACCAGAGATTGGTAAGGTTGATCGGAGGCAAATAGCTAGTTTAGTCGGAGTAGCCCCACATCCTAAGGATAGTGGACAATATAAAGGGTATCGTTCAGTTAGTGGTGGTAGACAAAATGTACGAACCAAATTATTTACTGCAGCAATGGCAGCAGCTAAATCAAAGAGCAAGTTAGGTGAATATTATAGAGAGCTAATTGCTAGAGGTAAAAAGCCTATAGTTGCCATTACTGCTTTAATGCATAAAATTATTGTCATTGCTAATGCAAGGGTTAGAGATTATTATTTAAAATCGGCAAAGACTTGATAAAAATTTAAACCTATATTTATTTAAATTTTTATCAAGTCGTGGTTTACTGTGAATGTTAAGCTAGAGATTTTTTGTTATTTCTCTAAACCAATTTGGTTTTTTATTTTAAACTTTTTTTTAATTTTTTAAAAATCATAGTTGATGACATCACCCCTAATGGCTATGATACTGAGCCTACTATTAATTTATTACATCGATACTCGAGGTTATATATAATCAATCATGCAAACCTTTGATTTGTGTTTTTTACGTTTTCAAGAGCTTTTTTAATTACCCTATTTAATCCAGTTCTTGTATAGCTAGACACTACAAAAATTTCCTCACTAGTAATTTTTTGCAATTCTGTAATTTTATCTTTAATTTCTTCTTCTAACAAAACATCGCACTTATTCAAACAAATTATTTCGAGCTTATTTTTTAATAAGCTCGAATATGATTCAAGCTCGTTCCTAATAGTTCTATAATCAGCAATCAAATTATCACTTGTTGCTGATATCAAATGAATCAATAAATTACATCTCTCAATATGTTTTAGGAATTTATCACCGAGTCCATGTCCTAAGTGAGCCCCTTCTATTAAACCTGGGATATCAGCTATCACAAATTCTTCATCATCTACATAAACCACACCAAGATTAGGGCTTAGTGTGGTAAATGGATAATCAGCAATTTTAGGTTTTGCTGATGTCGTGGCTGCAAGGAAAGTCGATTTCCCTGCATTAGGTAGACCTATAAGACCAACATCTGAAAGTAGTTTGAGTTGTAAATTTACCCACATCTCTTCTCCCACAACACCTTCAGTCCTACGTCGCGGAGCTTGATTGGTAGATGACTTAAAATGGCTATTACCAAGCCCGCCTTTGCCTCCCTTAAGAATTTCAAAAGTTTGTTCATCGGAAGTGAAATCATATAGTAGAACATCGCCATGTTCTGAGAATATTTGTGTTCCTACTGGTACTTCTAGGAGTAAAGCAGGTTTAGACTTACCACTACGGTTTGAGCCTTTACCATTCTCACCATTTTCTGCTTTAAAATGCAGTTTATATCTAAAATTTACTAAAGTATTAAGATGAGAATTGCACTTAAAAATAATGCTACCACCACGACCACCATCGCCACCATCAGGTCCACCCATATCAATATATTTTTCTCGATGGAAACTAATCGCCCCATCACCACCATTACCGGCTTTTAAGTATATTTTAGCTTCATCGATAAAATTCATAATATATTATTGTAAGTTGAATTAGTATGTCATATATGGACAAAGTCCATGCAATCATACCTATTTCCTCTTATGTCATCCCAGCGTAGGCTGGGATCTAAAAAGGTTTAAATAGTCTTCTAGGCTATTTTTTTAGATCCTCGCCTACGCGAGGATGACATCGATGCAAGGATGATTGCATGGACTTCGTCCATATATGACATCGTTTTTGCCCTTGTTAAGTACCATTACTTATGTTGGCGGTTTTGATCCACGCTGGTATACTGCTATGATTTCAAGAGTTGGGTAGACGAAGGTCAACTTCAAGAAGAGCTAGGAGTGTCAAAGTCGAGCAGCGGAGCGTACATTAGTACGTGAGCAGCACAGATCTTTGACACGACGACGCCAATTCTTGAAGTTCACCGAGTATATTCCCATTACCGTATATTAAACCTATCATAACTAATCTTATTCTCTACCGATTCAATCAATGTATCAGAAAATTCTTGCACGAAATCTTGCCTTACTATACCAACCCTCTTCTTAAGCCACGATTGTTTAGCAGATATATATTTAATAGTTACATCACCATATTTCTGTTTTATGAAACTATACATATCATCTATACCATCAATTAAACCAAAATCAACAGCAGTTTCCCCAGACCAAAATGCTCCATTAAATAAAATATCATCTTCTTGTGTTAACTTACCAATACGACGCTCTTTAACATAATCTATAAAATGCCCGTGAATCTGTTTTTGTATATGCTTAATAATTTCAATATCCTCCTCTTGCACTGGTTGAAATGGATCGAGAATAGATTTATTTTTACCTTCTGCATAAACCCTCCTTTCTACTCCAAGCTTATTAATAGCAACAGGAAAACCAAAACCAGCCGAAACCACCCCTATACTACCAATAATTGAACTCTTAGATGCATATATTTGGTCACCAATGCAAGCAAGCCAATATCCACCAGATGCCGCTACATCTTCTACAAAACTATAAATTGGTATTTTCTTTTCCCCAGCTAATGATCTTATACGTTTGCTAATCAGTTCAGATTGTACAGGTGAACCACCTGGAGAATTGATAGTTAAACATAAAGCTTTAAGATTTTTGATCTCAAAAGCTTTGTCAATTAACTCATTTAGTGACTCAATGCTGAGTCCTGATTTTACTGAACTTACTTTACCTATAATCCCACTAAGTCGAAGAACAGCAATTACCGGCTTTGATGCCTTAGAACCTATTCCAGGTAGTAATGAAAGTAATTGTTCTAACTTACCTATTTGACGTTTAGCAATTACCTGATCAAATTTTGCCTCAGCAATTGAACTTTTATTATGTTCTATGTGCATTAGTTACTCCTTATTATCGTTTTTAGAAGCATTATTTTCCTCATTATTCTGTTGTATTTTTGGTTTTTCATCTTTGTTTTCCTGCTCTTCAGACTTTAACTGTTTATTAACCGGTTGATTAAGCGTTTGTTCCCGATAACTATTTTTAGGTTCTGGGTGGTTTCCAGGAATATTTGACAAAATAATATTGCGAATTTCTTCATCATACCAATTAATAGTACCAACAAAACTTACTAACATTTTTCCATCTGGATTAATTAGAATAGCAGTTGGTAGACCAACTATTGAAAAAGCTTTAAATAGTTGATTCTTAAAATCATGGTAAATTGGCAGATATCTTATATCATAATCTTTATAATATTTTTGGATAATTTCTATTCCTTGGTAGTCTTGTGATACAGGAATTATCGCAAATGGCAGCTTTCTAAAATCTTTTTGCAATACATCTAAATCCGGCATTTCTTTAATACAAGATGCACACCATGTTGCCCAAAATACCAATAATATCGTTTTTCCTTCAAAATTATCAAGAGAATATTTTTCTCCTTTATCATCAAAGAAAACCACCGTATCAGGAACACTAGATAAATCAAGCATTTTAACACCTGATTTGATCTGATCTAATGCAAAACTATTAGTGCTGATCAACAAATATGTTACAATTAAAAAAAATCGTTTACTATATTTTCTAATATGCATATAAATAACAAATATATTTCCAATTAATTTATTTATCATCATGAAAAACAATATTTTTTTATCTCTAATATTATTAAGCTGCTTAATCTTAACTTCTTGTGGATTAAAAAAACCATTAGAAAACCCACCTTCAGAAAATCCAGTTGCAGAAGATTGTTGCGGAGGGTGTGAACACTCAAAACATTAATATCTTTTGAAAGTTCGTCCCGGCATTACTACATCAAATTCATACGTTTTAATGCCATCTAGTGCAGTGGACAAAGCATGACTAACTTCTCCGCAATTTTCTAAATTAGCCCTTGAATTAGATAAATATAGCTTTGTTTGTAGCTGTCCAAGATATAGGTGACCGACTCTAATGTTTACATTAGGCGTTTCACGCGAAACTCCACTAGGATATATAGTAATAAAATAAAATTCCCCTTTATTATTAGTAGTAGCGATGCCAGATCCGGTAAAACTTGATTTACTTACAAGGTTTAGCATTTTTTTATTGATACGAGTACGAAGTGGTATGTATGGATATTTTCCGTCACTTCCAACCTGCCATAAATATATTTTTGCATCTGCTACTGGAACGCAATCTTGGTCTAATAATCTACCCTTTACTATAATTTTTATACCACGATAGACTGCTTGTTGTCCTGTCTTTCTAAGTAAGTTATTGGATAATTGGAATTCTTCCGGTTCGTAATCATTCATTGCACTCTTAGTGATCTTACAACAATTAAGCTTATTAGGATAAAACTTAGATTCACTGGCTATAGCAATAGTGGAATACAAACAGATTAAAAATAACAAGTTTTTCATTTTTTACCATTTATGTTTAATAACTTCTATTAGAAGATGGATATTCTACATTTTCTTATAGAGATTTAAATTATCGTATCCTTTATTCTTTTACAACTATATTATATTTATTTTGTTAATTAAAGAACGGGGCTATCCTTTACATCACATGGTTCTTATGGTACACTGAAGCTAAACTACTTGAAATAATACCATTTCCCATTATTAACTACGCTATTTAGTGCTACAGTTGTAGTACTAATGTCAAAACGATGTCATCCCAGCGAAAGCTGGGATCTAATAATGTTTAATAGTCTTTTAGGCTATTTTTTTAGATTCCGCTACCTGTGCGGGAATGACAGCTCTGGGTAGTAACTACAACTGTAGTATTAGCGTAGTTAATAATGGGAAATGGTATAACACGAATTCGGGATAAGAATTAGTTAATTCTTATCCCGAATTGGGGTAAATAGTAAAAAAATAAAATCATTTATGAAAACACACTTAAAACAAACTATTATTGGCATAATGTTAGCTTTATTTCTTTTTCCAACTTCTACAATTGCAAAGAATGGAGACTATCCCAAAACTGTGCAAGAAAGAAATATGGATGAAATGGGGTCGATAGTTGGAGGAGAAGGTTTGGTGTTTAGACCAAGTAGAATCAAAAATGAATCTACCAAAACTGTAGGCTGTAACGTTAATAAATATTTATGGCAAGCTTCTATAGAAACTTTAAGTTTTGTGCCTCTTGCTTCAACCGATTCAGCCGGCGGGGTCATTATTACTGAATGGTATAGTCCAAAAGGACAAACAAATTTTCGATTTAAAATAAATATTTTTATTAAAGATAACGTTATTAGCCCGGATGCCATCCAAGTAAAAATATTTGAACAAACACTTAAAAATGGTAATTGGCTAGACAATCATACTACTTCGGACCTAGCTAATAGCATAGAAGATAAAATTTTAAGAAAATCTAGAGAATTATATATTAGTGCTGAAAGAAAAGAATGATATACTTGCTACAATAAGGATAGTTTACAATACAAATTTATGAGAGATATTGAAAAGAAATGGCAAAAAATTTGGCTTGAGGAAAAAGCTTTTGCTGTAACAAACGATAGCGACAAGCCTAAATATTACGTACTTGAAATGTTACCCTACCCTTCTGGGAAGATTCATGTTGGACATTTACGTAACTATTCTATCGGAGATTGCATAGCTCGTTTTATGAAATCACAGGGCTATAACGTATTACACCCTATGGGTTGGGATGCTTTCGGCTTGCCAGCAGAGAATGCTGCCATCAATAATAACTCTAACCCTAAGGACTGGACTTACTCAAATATCGCAACTATGCGAGATCAGCTAAAATTAATTGGTTTTTCATATGATTGGTCGAGAGAAATAACAACTTGTAATCCGGATTATTATAAG
This sequence comes from Candidatus Tisiphia endosymbiont of Ditula angustiorana, assembly GCF_964026425.1. Classification (NCBI taxonomy): domain Bacteria; kingdom Pseudomonadati; phylum Pseudomonadota; class Alphaproteobacteria; order Rickettsiales; family Rickettsiaceae; genus Candidatus Tisiphia; species Candidatus Tisiphia endosymbiont of Ditula angustiorana. The sequence goes on along the minus strand of NZ_OZ032143.1, from coordinate 330,955 downwards.
CATGAACAGAAATTCTTTTTAGAACTTTATGAGAGAGGTTTAGCATACCAAAAAGAATCTTTAGTCAATTGGGATCCTGTAGATAACACTGTTTTAGCTAACGAACAAGTAGTAGATGGTCGTGGATGGCGTTCGGGTGCTTTAGTTGAAAAACGACAGCTAAAACAATGGTTTTTAAAAATCACTAATTACGCTGAAGAACTGTTAAATGAAATTGCAAAACTGGACTCTTGGCCTGATTCTGTTAAATCTATGCAGGAGAAATGGATAGGCAAATCAGAAGGAGTAAATTTTAGTTTTAAAATACGCTCCTCCTTATGTCATCCTCACGAAGGCGAGGATCTAGATTCCCGCCTCAGCTCGAATGACAGTGCGATAGAAGTGTTTTCTACTAGACCAGAAACTATCTTTGGAGCAAGCTTTGTTGCGATAGCCTATAACCACCCAATAATTGGGCAATTAGTAGATAAAAATGATGCTATAATATCTTTTATTGAAAAATGTTCGCAATTAGACACTAATGTTGTCGTAGATAAAGCTGAAAAAGAAGGGGTATGTACTAACCTTTTGGCCATTCATCCATTTGATCCTAGCATTACTATCCCTGTTATAATAACAAATTTCGTACTAATGGATTACGGTACTGGAGCGGTCTTTGGATGCCCAGCACATGATGAAAGAGATCATGAATTAGCCAAACAAATGGCATTACCAATAAAGCAGGTAGTAATTAATGAGGATATTCAAATAGACGTATGCTTAGGTGCTTATACAGGTGATGGCATCATGATCAATTCAGACTTTCTGAATGGTCTTGCTGTCCAAGATGCCAAGCAAAAATCTATAGAAGAACTTGAGAAACGTGGTTTAGGCAAACGTACCATTAACTACCGCTTGAAGGACTGGGGGGTGTCTAGACAAAGATATTGGGGCTGTCCTATTCCAATAATCCATTGTTTGACTTGTGGGATCACACCAGTACCTAAAGAACAATTACCAATAACCCTACCAAACGATGTTACATTTGATGGGCATGGCAATCCTCTTGATTCACACCCTACTTGGAAACATACTAATTGTCCAAAATGTCAGAAACCAGCTATTCGTGAAACTGACACGTTAGATACATTTTTTGAGTCTTCTTGGTATTTCACCCGCTATTGTAATGTAGATGCAAAAGATATGACTGACAAACAAGCCTGTGATTATTGGTTACCTGTTGATCAGTATATTGGTGGAATTGAACATGCAGTAATGCATCTTCTTTATGCAAGGTTTTTCACTAAAGTAATGAACGAACAAGGCTATCTTAATATTCGTGAACCCTTTACTAGTTTGCTGACTCAAGGTATGGTATTACATGCTACTTATAAAGATGCCAATAATAATTGGTTGTACCCAAATGAGGTAACAAAACAATCTAATAAATGGGTTCATAAAAATACAGGAGAAGAAGTATTTCAAGGACGAATAGAAAAAATGAGTAAATCCAAAAAGAATGTCGTGGATTTAGAATCAATATTAGCAAACCATAGTGCAGATGCTATCCGGCTATTTGTACTCTCTGATAGCCCACCGGAGAAAGATTGTGAATGGTCAGCAAATGGTCTTGAAGGGTGCAGCCGTTTTATTAGTAAGTTAGAAAATATGGCTGAAGTACTAATTAATAGTGAAATAACAGAAACTCCTAGAAATAGACTGAATAAACTAACAAAGCTTACTCATCACACTATTAAGCATGTTACCAGCGAGATAAGGGAGTTTAAGATAAATAAAGCCATAGCAAGGATGCGGGAACTATTTAATGCGTTGTCAGATGAAATATCTAAGGACAAGGAAGCTGATATTGATAGCATTAAAGAGGGTTTCAGCATCTTGATTATATTACTTAACCCATTTATTCCACATATTACAGAGGAAATTTGGCAAAAATTAGGTAAAAAGCAAAGATTATATCAAACCCCTTGGTCTTCTTTCAACGAATCATTTTTAGAACTAGAATCTTATACTATGACCATCCAAGTTAATGGTAGGCTGAGAGCTACGCATGAATTCGCTGTTGTGGCGAGCAATATTGAAATTCAGAACACAGTAATGCAATTACCCGAGGTGCAAAAATACCTAAGCGGTAAAGAACCCAAAAGAATTATCATAATACCCTCAAAAATAGTAAATATTGTGGTGTGAATAAGGATGAAAGACAATGTCAATAAAAATACTACAGTTAAAACAGCAAAACAAAAAGAATCTGCCTCAAACATTACTCTTATTTCATTATTTGCCGGTGCAGGTGGTATGGATATTGGTTTTGAAAAAGCTGGGTTCAAGACAATTTGGGCAAACGAGTATGATAAAACAATTGCCCCTTCTTATCAAAACTACTTTCCTGAATCAAAGTTTGATGGGCGTTCTATTTTGGATATTCCAGATGAAGATATTCCACTTGGTGCAACAGGTGTTATTGGTGGACCGCCATGTCAATCATGGTCAGAAGCTGGTGCCAAGCGTGGACTTGATGACTTAAGAGGTCAATTATTCCACGAATATATCAGGGTTATTAGGCATGTACAGCCAAAGTTTTGTGTTGCAGAAAATGTTCATGGAATAATCCATTCAAGAAATATTGAATCCTTTATGAATATCATAGATATGTTCAAAAAAGAAGACTATGAGGTTAGTTGGAAGTTGTTAAAAGCAAGTGACTACGGTGTAGCCCAAGATCGCGAGCGAGTTTTTATAATTGGTTATCACAAATCTTTGAACAAAAAATTTGAATTTCCTAAACCTTTGGGAAGCAAAACCACTTTAAAACAAGTGATAGGTGACCTAGCTAATCTAAAAGTTGGAACAACTAGAGAAGTTAAAAATCATGAGCTAATTGATTCAGGCTATTCCCCAATTTTTATGTCGAGAAATCGGGTGCGAGGTTGGGATGAACAATCATTTACTATTTTGGCAACAGATAGACATATTCCATTCCATCCACAAGCTCCTAAAATGATAAAAGTTGATGGACAAGAGTTAAGAAAATTCGCTCCTGGTCATGAAAACAAATATCGAAGATTAACAGTCCGAGAATGTGCACGAATTCAGACGTTTCCAGATGATTATGAGTTCATTTATACCAATATCAGAAACGGCTATAAAATGATTGGTAATGCTGTACCAGTAAATTTGGCGTACTGGGTAGCCAAATCAATTAGAAAGGACTTGGGGGTATAAATGGCTACGCAAACAAATAATGGCAGAGCTTTTGAGTGGGCGGTAGGCTTAGTACTTAAATTACAAACAAATATGTCAATTGAAGAAAATGCCTATTCAGAAATTAATGAGAAAGCATTTTATGAAATAGCAGATAGGGACAAATCTGATTTCCTGAATGCAGCTACTATCGCCATCAAACATATTATGTTGAAAGAAAAGGTCTTCTTTGAATCCGGTAACAATGGATTAATTTCATTTAATAGTGATACTGCAGGTAAGCAGGGTGATGTACGAGATGTGTTGATAACAATAAATGGCAAAACATTCGGCATATCTTGTAAAAATAATCACAAAGCCTTAAAACACCCAAGGTTATCAAGAACAGTTAACTTTATTAAAGAATGGAGTATTGATGACTCTGGCTGTAGTGATGAATATTGGCTCATTGTCACAACAATCTTTGATGAGTTAGCTAAAATTAAAAACGATTCTAATGGAACTGCATTATGGAGGGATGTTATTAATAAACCATCTCGCTTTTATTGACCGATATTGGATGCGTGGAGCAATGAAATAAGTAGAGTGTGTGCCATCAGCGAGATAAAAGAGATTGAACTTTGCAAGACAATTATATCTTTTATCGTTGGACGTTTTGATTTTTACAAAATCATTAGAGAAGGAAAAAAACGGGTTATTGTACAAGGGTTTAATTTAAATAACACCTTATCTATCAAACGTACAAAGCACCCAACATGTATTAATGCAATAAGCAATAAGAATGGTGGTCAATATTCAAAAACCATCGTATTTAACCGTGGTTATAGCATCAACTTTAGAATCCACAATGCAGAAAGCAAAGTAACTCCATCTCTTAAATTTGATATAACTGCTATAGGTTTACCAGCAAATGAAATTTACCAGCAAACCTTTGATTTATAATTATATTACAGGAGAACTTTGGCAAAAAGGAAAGATTATCATAATACCCTCAAAAATAGTAAATATTGTGGTATGAGACTATTAAGTTACAATCATAAGGAATAATTATAAAGTTTTTCAACCAAACTTTATAATAATTATTATTTTACACGAGTTGCAATATACTCTCTTAAAATGCATGCTTAAAGGGCAAACTTCTTAGAACATTAAATTGCTAATAAAATGAAAAAATTAACTACACAAGAAGCATGTGACGTTTTATCAGCTTGGACTGTCTTGGAAATATTAACGCCTCAATCATTTAATAAACCAGAAGACCTAGTAGGAGGAAATAAAGAATTAGTTGTTTTATTAGATAATATACTACCTTGGGAGAATGGCGGCGAAAAATTGCCTTCTTATCTCCAATTATTCTATCAAATAATAATAGGTTCAATTAATCTTAAGAATGTATTTTCCGCTCTAACTAAAAAATATGGTGACACAAATGTAGAAGCAAAATATGTATCAGGGGAAGCCATTATGGGTGTAATTATTGTAGATCAATATGGCCATCTTATTAAAAACGATAGTTCTGTTAATATTTCAAGTTTTGCATGGGGTGCTCCTCAAGCTTTAAAAGGAAATCTTAAAAACTTAGGTAAATGGTCATCAACTGAAAAAAATACCGAAATAGCTCTTGAAACAATCTTGTGTAAAAGAGATAAAAATGGTCAAACGCTTCCTTTGAATAAAATAGTAATAGATGAGGCTCATAATTACCTTACTAATACTTTTGAGATACCAGCAGAAATGCTAATAAATAAACAATTTGCTATCAAAAGTTATGAATCAAGTAAAAAAGATACCCCTACTAAAACTTTACTACTTAACAGCTTTTACCTAAATGATCTAATTAAAGCTAGTAATTTAATTCAAAAGCCAAATGTTCAAACAAACCTCTTGCAGTATTTAGGTGTGAATATCCCATTAAAGCGTTATAATATCCTAGATCCTTCTGTTTTACAAAACATTCCTACAGCAAGATGGCCTGGATTAGGACGACATCCTTTAGTATTACTTCAACAGGCTGTAGTTAATTTATCCATGACTGAACTAAAAGACAGTGGAATTCTTGCAATTAATGGACCACCAGGAACAGGAAAAACAACTTTATTACGTGATATTGTTGCAAAATTAGTCACAGAGCGAGCAGAAGCGTTACTGAAGTTTGCTGATCCTGAAAAAGCTTTTACCGATTCAGGACACAAAATAAAAACGGGACAGAGTTGGTTAAATCTCTATAAATTAGATAAGAGTCTAAAAGGTTTTGAAATATTAATTGCATCCTCTAACAATAAGGCTGTTGAAAATATTAGTGCTGAGTTACCTAGTTTAAAAGCTATTGCAAACGATGCGAATGATTTGCGTTATTTTACAGTTCTATCTGATTTAGTATTTGGATGCAAAAGTTGGGGTTTGATTTCAGCAGTACTTGGAAATATTGCTAATTGTAATAATTTTAGTAAAAATTTTTGGTGGAATAATGATTTTGGGTTTTTAACATATTTAGCAGAAGCAAGCGGAATGCCACAGATATTTGAAATTAAAGATCCAAAAACCGGCAAAATCCTTGAACGTAGAAAACCGAGAATTATTGAAGAAAGTGATCCCCCACATAATCACAGTGATGCTTTAAAACGTTGGAGACAAGCCAGTACAGATTTTAAACATGTATTACAAGCAAGCCAAACTAGACTCTCTGAATTACAAGAAATAAAAAATCTAGTTCAAGATTTAGCAAATCTAGAAAGTGGATCAGAACAGGGGCGAACGTTAGAAGAGCTTTTATTAGAACATTATAAATCAAAACCACATGTTATTTGGCGTATTCTAAATACTCCTTCATTTCGTGCTTGGCAAAAAGAAGGGCAAAGGATTGCCCATAAAGAAAGCCAAAAACTTGTTCATTTTGATTATGTAAAAAGAATTGTACCTACATTTGCTAACAAACTTGGATCTCATTTTATTGATAATAATTTATTTTCAAAATCCCATGAAGAAAGGCATATAGTTTCCCCATGGTGTGACACGCAAACACAATCCTTACGCGATGAGGTATTTATTTCTGCTATAAAGCTGCATAAAGCTTTTATAGACGCAGCAGCAAAACCTTTACGTCACAATCTTGGAGTTCTGATGAGAAATTTTGGTGGCTCTTCTAGTGAAATAGATAAAAAAACCGTAGAACTTTTGCCAGATTTATGGTCATCTTTTTTCCTTGTAGTACCTAGTGTATCAACAACTTTTGCATCTATAGGAAGAATGTTAAAAGATCTCCCTACAAATTCTCTTGGATGGCTTCTTATTGACGAAGCTGGACAGGCTCTGCCGCAAGCTGCTGTAGGAGCTATAATGAGAACAAAACGCGCTATAGTTACAGGTGATCCTTTACAGATAGAACCAGTGGTTACGTTGCCTAACAATTTAACAAAAAGTATCTGTGAACAATTTTTGGTAGACCCAAATCGTTTTAATGCACCAGAAGCATCAGTTCAAACCCTATCAGATTCTGTAACTTCATATTTTTCTGAATTTAATACCAAAGACGGAAGTCGTTTAGTCGGTGTACCTTTATTGGTTCATAGGCGTTGTGCAGATCCTATGTTTAGTATTTCCAATGCAATTGCCTACGAAAATTTAATGGTACAAGCAAAGAGCCCCAACAATTCTCCAATACGTAACTGTCTTGGACCTTCTATGTGGTTTGATGTTCAAGGTCAAGCACTAGATACATGGTGTCTAGAAGAAGGAAAAAAGGTAGTTGAACTATTATATAAATTAAAGAGTGCCTCGATATTCCCAAATCTATATATTGTAAGCCCTTTTAAACTTGTTGCAGGTAATTTACGCAAAATTATAAAAGATCATTATGTTTTAGATTCTTGGATAACTACGGATACGAATCTTTGGCTTAATGAACGAATTGGAACAATACACACTGTACAAGGACGAGAAGCTGAAGCGGTAATTCTAGTATTAGGGGCTCAAGCACCAAACCAAAATAAAACTCGGATATGGGCAGGTAAATCTCCTAATATCTTAAATGTAGCAGTTACACGTGCTAAAGAAGTTATCTATGTTATAGGAAATAAGAGCTTATGGAAAGAAACAGGAGTATTCAGAGAACTAGACTGTAGAATAGATTGATATTTATTATTTAGTAGTACTTCTCCAATTCTTTAAATCATTTGAGTATACTCTTCACCGCCCATATGGTAACTAAAGTAATCATTGCAATATAAACTCCTATGGCTATAGAAGAGCCAGTAAAATGCCAAAGAGCTATGCACACTGCAGGGGTACATCGTCCAAATATTGAAGTACCTAAAGCATCACCAATACTGACCAGCATATATTTATCTGAACTACGGAATAAGCTATTAAGCCAATAATTTAGTGGACATGCAAAAGTTACCCCTAACGTAATAATCCATAAACGAACAAAATTAATATACCATACAGAAGCCTCAGTCATATATAACCATAACGGTACTATGCTAATAAACAAAATGCTAGTACTGATGATCATTACATTTGCAGGGCGATATTTTTTAATAAAATGCCCTACTAATGGAACCATTGCTGCATCTATGATTAATAAAATAGTATTAACACTCATCATCGCCTCCAAAGATATAGGAGTGATAAGAGGGACAAAACTATTCATCACGACAAAAGGTATGACATATGTCATATAGGAAAAACCGCTAACTATAGATACACGTAGAATATTGCACTTATTATTCAATATCACATTTGATGTAGAGTATTTCTGTTCTATTGCTCTTTGAGACGTATTAGAATAACGTCTAAGATAAACCCCTACAATCCCTGTACTCCCTCCTAATATAAAACATAAACGCCAATATTCATGGTAATTAGAACTAATTAGAAGGTTACTTACAAAAGAGGCAATAATAATGCCAAACATTGTTGATAACTCGTATAGATAAGATGCTTGCACCCCTTGAATCTGCGTCTTATTTTCTACAATATGTAATTTGGCAATACAGTGTTCTCCTTCACCAAAAATTGCTAACATCATTCGAATAATGAGCAACATCAATGGTGAAAACCAGCCAATCATTTGATAAGTTGGTATAAATCCTATTGACATAGTAGTAATAGCAACACCTATTAATGAATAGGATAGAGCCAGAGTTGCCCCTCGTTTTTTGACAATTATACTGAAAATTATCGAGCCAACTGGTCTAGTAATGATTGAAGTTGTTAGCACACTATAGGTTAAGATTAAAGCAACTATAGGATCATCTTTGGGAAAAAAGATCATTGATAAAATTGGAGCAAGAAAACTATAAATAGCCGTATCAAAATGATCTAGAGCATTACCTATTAGAATTGATATATCTTTTTTTTGCATAAGAAACCCTAAATTTCTTGTTAACAAATTATCTACTAACTTTACATGGGCTACTATATACTGCTATGATTTCAAGAGTTGGTAGACGATAATATACTCAAATGATTTGAGTATATACGTGGTAAACATCATAGTACCCTACATTTTTCTATAATCGTCATCGCGAGGCATCTTTAGATGCCGTGGCGATCTAGGTAAACAGCGAAGCTGTTTTTTCTAGTACGCTTCGCGTATCCTAGATTGCCGCATCGCCGCTTTCAGCGACTCCTCGCTAATAGATGATCAGCAGCCATTTTAATAGTGGTTATATAAAAAATGTAGGGTACTATGGGTAAACATACACATAAAAACTAATTAGGCTATATTTAAATTGCAAAAATTATTTGACTATTTAACAATTACCTCTCAGATTGAGCCTAGAACTTTATGTTGCGACTCTAGACTAGTTAAATCAACTAGTCTATTCTTCGCCATTAAAGGAGCAAGTTCGGATGGTAATAAGTTTATTGATGATGTAATAAACAAAGGAGTAAAATTCATTGTTACCGATGATGCTGAAAGTTTGAAAAACCCTAACATTATCGCTAATGGTGTACATATAACGCTTGTGAGTGATGCACGGGTGGCACTAAGCCAAGCTGCTAATATTCTCTACCCTTTATTACCACAATATATGGTAGCTGCTACTGGTACTAACGGTAAAACCTCGGTAGTATCCTATTGCAGACAGCTATACACATTGCTAGGAGCATCCAGCTGTTCTATTGGTACTATCGGTATAGAATGTCCTGAAAATTTCGATTTAACACCCATCCAAGAGATTTTAGATAACTCCCCTGCCCTCACTACCCTTGATCCTGTAACTTTCAGACATATTTTACATAATCTAGCTGAGAATAATATAAGATATGTAGCTTTTGAAGCTTCCAGCCATGGTCTAGATCAAGAAAGATTACATGGTATAAAAGTAGATGCTGCCTGCTTTACTAGTTTTAGTCAAGATCATCTTGACTATCATAAAAATATGGATAATTATCTTTTAGCCAAGCTAAAATTATTTACAGATAATTTATCGCAGGCAGGAGTTGCTGTATTAAACTCGGAAATAGAACAATTAGATTATATCAAAAGTTATTTACAAGAACGTAATATAAAATTTTTAACCGTTGGTATGAATGGTGATCTGAAAATTATCGACAGCACAATTTGTACTTATAACGGGCAGAAATATAATTTTACTACCGATATAGTTGGTAGTTTTCAAGCAACCAATTTGCTGATTGCCGTTATGATGGTGCATTTGACTGGCTTTCCTTTTGAACAAATTATATCGAAATTACCACAAATTAAAGCAGTTAAAGGATGTTTAGAGAGAGTAGCTAATAGCAATATTTTTATTGACTACTCTCACACTCCAGATGCCTTAGAAAAAAGCTTGCTAGAACTAAAAAAAATAAAATCAGAAATATACTCAAATAGGGGTTCATTAAAAGTAATTTTTGGCTGTGGGGGTAATAGAGATAGTGGCAAAAGACCATTAATGGGACAAGTTGCTGCAAAAATTGCAGATAGAGTTATTATCACTGACGATAATCCAAGGAATGAAGACCCAAAATTCATACGGCAGCAAATTATACAAGGTATTATAGCTATCACTAATAGATATATAGAAATAAATAATAGAAAAATTGCAATTACTGAAACAATAAATAATTTACAAGAAGATGATATTTTGCTAATTGCCGGCAAAGGTCACGAAAATTATCAAATAATCGGTAATAAAAAACTACCATTTAGCGACTTCGATATAGCCAAGGAAGCTCTACAAAATAGAAAAAGATTTTGAATTAAAAAATATCAACTAATAATAAAATTATATGCAAGTTTCTAGAATATTATTAGCCCCCTTCTATGTGATTCTACCATCCTTATTAACTATACATTTTGTATATGCCACCCCATTTAACCATCCAGAAACATGGAAAAAAGTTGATATCTCAAAATTGCTTAAAACATCTACAATACACCATATAGAACCTATGAGAAAATTTCTCACGGAGAAAGGTAAAAAAGTGGAATTCAATGGAGAAGTTTTTTTTAGTTACTTTAGATGATCAGGTAAAAGCTGTTTTTAAAAAATTAGACTTACCTATTCTTAGAAAGATTTTTACAGCAGCAAAAGGTTCTGATTTTTTAAATAATTCTTACCTTAATGCTATATTAGAACGCCGTGATCAAGTTTTAAGGCATTGCCTTAAAATTAACCGGAAGTTTGATGTAACTTACCTCAAGTATTGATGTAAGACATCGGTTTAATAGCCTAGGGACATATACGATGAAACGATGTCATTCCTGCGAAGGCAGGAATCTAAAGAAATAGACAAAAATGGTGCTTTAAACATTTTAGATCCCAGCTTTCGCTGGGATGACATAATGGCGGTGACATCACCCCTAATAGGGATGATTACTTGAGCCTACTATTAATTTATTACATCAATATTTGAGGTTAACTTGTTACATCGAACTTGCGGGATATATATAGTGAAGCCCATAGGATTAGGTGACAAAGAACATAACAATTCTAAATTGTCATTCCCGCGTAGGCGGGAATCTAGACACCTGCTTTCGCAGGTATGACACAAAATTTGTATCACCTAATTCAATAGGTTTCACTATATAGAAACAATCAGGTTTGAAGCGGCTGCCCACCTGATTGTTAAATATTAAATAAGAGAAATTTCATCCTATAATTTTATTAATTCTGCTTTTTTTGTTAAAGATTCTATGCCATTTAAGTCAGTTGCAGTCACCCATAGCTGTAATCCTAATTCTAGGAAGAAATCAATTAAGTACTGCCTCCTTTTGTTATCAAGATGTACAAAAACCTCATCTAACAGTAAAATAGGCATAGCAATGTTTTCTTTAATAGAATAATTAACTTGGGCAAGTATTATGGCAATGAGCATAGCCTTCTGTTCACCGGTGGAACAGTGTTTAACTAAGGCATTTTTTTCTTTATGAATAACTACAAAATCACTTTTATGCACTCCAAAATTAGTTCTATTAGATATCTTATCACGAACACGAGACACCACTAACTCATTTTTTATAAAATCAATATCTATTTCAGAATTTCTTAATATTATATCTTCTATAACCCCATTAATCGATAAAATAGCTTTAGGAAAATCATTATCCAAATCATTGATAGCTTTTTGCATATGTTCTAAAATTTTTAGCCTATTAATAGCGATCTCAATTGATAATTCCGCCATTTTTTCTTCAACCACTCTTAGCCAATTTGTATCCACTTGGTCTTGTGCTAGTATTTTGCTACGTTCATACATGTAATATTCGTATTTACTAACTATTCCTGCATGCGATGGATTAAAGTTATAAACAATCCTGTCAAAAAATTTACGCCTATCGCTAATACCGGAAGAAAAAATACCTTCCATTTGGGGTGTAAGCCAAATCATAGCAGAGAACTTACTTAGTTCATTATTTTGTATTTTAACACCGTTAAATTCCGTAAAACGTCTATTAGATTCACGCTTTAAATTCGTTGAAATTTCAACTAAGCCAAGTTTACTGTGTAATAATGCATAAGCTAAGCAATTATCTGCTCCCCTTTGACAAATATCATCTAATTTGGCTGATCTCAAACCTTTACCAGGTGAAAATAGTGATATTGATTCTAGAATGTTAGTTTTTCCACTACCATTCCCCCCTATTAGTATAACAGGATTATTACCAGCACTAATATCTAAATTCTGAAAATTACGATAATTTAGTAATTTTAATTTTTGTAGGTAAATATTATGCATAACTTATTTAAAATAGTGAGAGAAAAACCAAATCAACCCAATTAATACTACAGTTGTAGTACTAACGTCAAAACGATGTCATCCCAGCTTAATAGTCTTGTAGGCTATTTTTTTAGATTCCGCACCGAAGCGGGAATGACATCTTCTCGACTTCTTTTCATGACTTTTAAACTGCCATGAATTATATAACTCAATAAAAACTTGATTATCAAGTTTAAAATGCATTCGTAAAACCGCTTTAAGAATGCATTTTTCCTTATATTAAAGCCATTAATTCGATGTAAGACATCGGTTTAATAGCCTAGGGTGGTCCCTCTGCTCCTTCGAATGTAACCCCTGCTAAGGTAGCGGGGTCTAAAAAAATAGCATAGAAGGTATGTTATACATTTTTAGACCCCGCACTGAAGCAGGGGTGACATAATGGCGGCAGGGGTGACATCACCCCTAATGGCGATGATTACTTGAGCCTACTCTTCTGCTTTGAAGAATTGTCTTTTGAAAATATCAGGAACTCGCGTACTCATGTGCTAAATGTACACTCCGCTTACTCGCCCCTCATTTTCAAATCCAATTCGTAGGATCATTCAAGTATACCTCTACTCTGAATTTTAACTATATCAACTCTTTCAATTCTTTTATATTACTAATTGGGCAAATTAGGTTATTACTTAACTTTTCAAGTTTGGAGCAAATTAATTTATTGAATCCTAATTTCGTTGCTTCTTTTATTCTCATTTCTGCTGCATTGACTTTTCTTATTTCACCAGATAAACCAATTTCTCCAAAAAAAACACTATGTTCTAGCACAGCTTTATTATTTGCTGCAGAAATTAAAGCAGCTGCAACAGCTAAGTCTGAAGCTGGTTCTGAAATTTTAAGCCCACCAGCAACAGTTAAATATACTTCCTTAGAAGTTAAGTTAAGACCAAACCGTACATTAAGTACAGCTATTATCATTGATAATCTATTTAAATCCCATCCTACAACCGAACGTCTTGGCATTGGCATATTGGAAGGAGCAATTAATGCCTGAATCTCAATTAATAACGGTCTAGACCCTTCAATTCCAGCAAATACCGTTGTTCCGCTAACATTTTTATCCCTTTTCATCAGAAATAGCTCGGAAGGGCTAGAGACTTCCTTAAGACCACTAGCAGTCATCTCAAAAACACCGATTTCCCCTATTCCACCAAATCGATTTTTAATAGAACGCAAAATACGAAAATGACTATTATGATCACCTTCAAAATATAGTACGGTATCAACAAGATGTTCGAGTAACTTAGGACCAGCTAATTGCCCATCTTTTGTCACATGACAACTAAGTAAAATAATAATATTATTTTGCTTAGCATAGCTAACCAATTCATTAGCACAGGTCCGAATCTGCGAAATAGTGCCAGGTGGTGATGATAGTGTGCGAGTTACCATTAGACCTCATTCGAAACTGGTTGACGTAGTTCAAAATTATAAATGCCAGAGATCAAATTAAATCTAAGACCAAATCTTTTACGTCTATTTCGATATTTGTCAGCAATAATTTTGAACCGTTTTAGCATACCAATAACGTTTTCATTTAGAACTCTTTCTCCTGCTAACCTACGATTATTCTTTTTATCATTTTTAGTTAAAGGATTTTTCTTGCTTTTTTTCTTTGGTAATTCAGAATTATTGTGAATTTTTTGTATATACTCGATGAAAATCAACAATTGCGTTGTTGTTGTCCAAGACCTGCGGTGCTCACGTACTAATGTACGCTGTGCTCCTCGGCTTGGACACTCCTAGCACTTGTTGATTTTGATCTTCGTCTACCAACTCTTCATTTACGAGCAGTATACCTTGATATCCTGTATCAGTAATCGCTTTAACCTTAGGATGGATAAGAATTTTGGATTCCTTAAATAATCTAAAGTCATGTTTTTTACCGTTAGAAAAATCTGTACATATTACTTGGTGTGTTTTCTTGTCTACCACTATTTGAGTTTTTAGTGTATGCCTTTTCTTCTTTCCTGAATAATAGAATTTTTGTTTTTTTTGGGTCTTTCTATAGGACTCTCAGTAGCATCAATCAAGACTACTTCATAATTCATATCACTCTTCATTAGAGCTTTACGACCTGGAAGAGCAAAGTTTGGGTGTTTAACTAGGGTGTCTTCTACCCATTTAACAGCTTTATATGCTGAACTTTCACTAATCCCATAGTTCTGACCTATATGGAAATAAGTACGGTATTCTCTAAGGTATTCTAAGACCATCAGCAACTGTTCCTCCAAATTGAGCTTATTTTTACGCCCACCTTTTGATTTCTTAAGACCATCAGCTTGCCTCAAAATATCCACCATCTTTGAGAATGTTCCCTTCTTTACTCCTGTTAATCGACGAAATTTTTCATCCTCTAACTCTTTAATCTGATCGAATTTCATATTATTACTTCAAATCAGATATTTATAACACCATTCTACATCATTGTCTAGTTTCGAAAGAAGCCTATTGTCTGAATTGAATCGATTACTACTAAATCAATATTGTTCTTATCAGCATCAATAGTTGAGATAATATCTTCGATATTAGTGGCAGCTAAGATAGATGTTGTTTCATTATTAAGACCTAATCTTAAGGCTCTTAGCTTTATTTGGTCAATGGATTCCTCACCAGTTACATATAAGCAATTCATTCTAATTTTATCACAAAAAGAACTTGCCACTAAGTGTAATAATAAAGTTGATTTACCAATACCAGGATCACCACCAATTAAAATTGCTGAAGAGGAAACCAACCCGCCACCCAACACCCTATTTAATTCATTTATAGGTGTAGGAGTACGTAATGATTCCACAACAACACCATCAAGTTTTTGTATTTGTTGTTTATTGCCTAACCTAACTTGTACTTGACTAATTACCTCTTCCTCAATCGCTCCCCATAAGCCACAATCAAAACATTGTCCCGCCCATTTTGATGTACTATTACCACAATTTGTACATATATATTGCTTTTTAATTTTACTCACTTTCCTAATTTTTATTCCTAGTTAACCTAGTACTACAGTTGTAGTACTAACGTCAAAACGATGTCATCCCAGCGAAAGCTGGGATCTAAAAATGTTTAAGCACCTAATCCTCGCTACTTCTTTAGACCCCTGCCTACGCAGAGGTAACATCCGAAGGGGCAGGGATCACAACTTTCAACAGTTATGGACATTAACCCTAGCAGGAATGACATAATGACATCCTATATGGTATTATGCCACCAATAATTGCTCCAACAGACTATTTGCTTCCTCTATAATATCCTTTCCTACCAATGTTTTGGTAAATACTAACTTAGTATCCGGTTTTATTTTGGTTTGCTGAGGATATTTTATAACAAAATTTCTAATCTTATCAGCTATATCTGATTCTTTATAAAATTTTAAAACAAATCCTCGATCACCAGAGTCTAAATTTTCAATATTAAGCTTACTGCATTTATGCTTTATTTTTACTATATTAAGTAGATTATTAAACTCGGATGGGATAGGACCAAAACGATCAACCATTTCGTCCTTAAAATTTTCAATATCTATATCATCAATTAAATTTCCAACTCTTCTGTACAAACTTAGTTTAAGAGCAGAATCTGCAATATAATTATCGGAAATGAAAACAGGTAATCCCAAATTAATTATTGGAACAAAAGCTTTTGGTTGCTCAATAACTTCATCCTTAAGAATTGCTATTTGTTCATCTAACATCTCCTGATAAAGTTCCACTCCTACTTCTTTAATTTGCCCAGACTGCTCTTCTCCTACCAAATTGCCAAAACCACGTAAATCCATATCATGGCTGGCAATGGTAAAACCAGAACCAAGAGTACAGCTACTCTGCATTATTTCTAGACGTTTTATTGAATGTGCGGTCATTTTCTTATAATTAGCTAAGGTTAAATAGGCATAACCTCTGACTTTACTTCGTCCTATCCTACCCCTGAGCTGATATAACTGACTCAAACCAAGCATATCAGATTTATGAATAATCATTGTATTAGCTTCAGCAATATCTATACCTGACTCAATTATTGTGGTAGAAACGAGTATATCAAACTTACCATCACAAAATTCGCTCATAATCTCATCTACTTTGGCAGCTGGCATTTGGCCATGAGCAACTTTGTATTTTAGTTCAGGTACAACCTCCTGTAAGTATTTCTCTATATCCGGGATGTCCTTAATTCTAGGCACTACATAGAAACTTCTACCACCACGGAAACGTTCTCTAAGTAAAGCATCTCTAATAATCACCGGATCAAACGGCGTAACTGTTGTCCGAACTTCTAGCCTATCAATCGGTGGTGTGGCAATGATACTAAGGTCTTTCAGCCCTACCATAGACATCTGCATTGTACGAGGAATTGGTGTTGCCGAAAGAGATAGAACATGCATTGTAGTTCTTAGTTTCTTTAAATGTTCCTTTTGAGCAACACCAAAATGTTGTTCTTCATCAATTATTAATAATCTGAGGTTACTAAATTCTATATTCTTACTCAGCAAGGCATGTGTACCAATTATTATATTAGCTGTACCATTTTTGATTTGTTCTTTAACAATTTTAGCCTCACTATTGGTAACTAGGCTAGATAATTGTACTATATTCAGCCCTAAATCCTTAAATCTTTTACGAAATCTTAAATAATGCTGCTTACCCAGAATAGTAGTTGGTACGACAATGGCTACTTGAGGAGGGAGGTCACAGTTTGATTTAGCTACCATAAAAGTTGCCCTTATGGCCACTTCAGTTTTTCCAAAACCAACATCACCACAAATTAATCTATCTATTAAAAGACCTGAGTCAAAATCTTTTCTAATATCATTTATAGCATTTAACTGATCTTCAGTTTCGGTATATTTAAATCTCTGACAGAATTTGTCATATTCTTCATGATCAAACTCTATTGGATTAGTTACAGTTAATTTCCTCTTAGCGGCTATTGCTAATAATTGCTCGGCAATTTCTGTAATACGATTCTTGAGCTTAGCCTTACTTCTTTGCCAGCTACTGCTACCTAACTTGGCCAGCTGTGCTTCACTACTACCATATTTTTTAATTAGCTCTATATTCTCAACAGGAATATATAATTTATCATTATTCTCATATAAAATTTTTAGGAAATCATGAGCTTTGCCTTTAACATCTAGTGTTTCAACATTAAGAAATTGACCGATACCATGATCCTTATGAACAACTAACTCTCCTTCACCTAAATTATCTAATTCCATTAGAATGTTTTTAAGCTTACGTTTAGCACCTTGCTGACGAACGTTTACCGCACTTTTTCCTAAAATATCGTGAGCTGCAATAAACAAATATTTATCACTATAAAATCCTTGACTAAGCTGAACATATGCAAGATTTATCACAGCAATTTTTGCCTGTTGTAGATTGTCTATCTCGATATATTCTCGAGAGTAGCTATTTATCAAGCTCTTCAGTCTTTCCAAATTACTTTTAGACTGACAAAAAATAATTGGTATTTTAGTATTATTGTTCTCTATAATTTCAAATAGTTTATCAAAAACTGTCTTATCCTCAATAAAACTAGTTGCAATAATTTTTTCTAATGAATATGCATAAGATGAATTTTCAGGACTAATTAAAATATTCTTATCCTGTTCTAGTAAAGTTTGTATTTCCTGACTGGTAAAGTAAATCTGCTCAGGAGGCAATGCAGGATAGAATGTGTTTAATTTTATTTTATTAGACTCAATGCGGGATCTGTAAAGATCTGTATAATTATTCTCCTGCTCAAGAATTGATTGTAACGACAAATTATCATAAATAATAATAGGATCATCTAAATAATTAATTAAACTACTGAAAGAATTATAGAATAAAGGAGATAAATGTTCATATCCTTGAAATTTTTTTCCTTCAATTACTGATTCATATAAAGGGCTATTCACGTAATTAACACCAAAAGCTTTTAGGTAATTATCTCTAAAATTCTTTATTGTTTCTAGATTTAATATTACCTCACTGGCAGAATTAATTATTAGCTCCGTACAGCTATTAGTAGAAATTTGGCTATCAATATCAAATTCTCTTATTGACTCTATGTGATCCCAACTAAAATTAATACGATAGGCTTTATACCCTGGCAAAACTATATCTACTATCTCTCCTCTTACTGAAAATTCACCACTATCAATGCTACTACTACTCCTTGTAAAACCATTATGTACTAGGAACTCAGCGAGCTTGCCCGCTGAAAGCTTCATTGTATTATGTAATTTCAGAAAAGACTTAACTAGGAATTCCGAAGGCGGTAATTTGCTCAGTAAATTCACAGAATTAGTAACTACCAATTTTTTTTCATTATTAGTTGCTAAATAACTTAGTGCATTAGCTCTTTCTGATAAAATGTTAGACTGTGGTGAAATGCGATCATATGGTATAGTATCAAAACTAGGAAAATATAATATATTACTAGTCTTAATGCTTTGTGCAAAAAATAATAACTGTTTATGGCTATTAATTGCATCATCTTCACTGGCAAAAATAAGTAAAATATTCTTGGTTGGTTTATTTGAGAAATACTCATTAGCAAAAAAACTTTTTGCACTGAGTGGCAGCGGTTGTTGTATCATTGTTTATTAAGCTTATAGGCGGTTAATATCAAAATTAAGTATTTGTAACATCACTTTTGAATTTAAGTGAACAGGAGGAGTTGTTTTATTAGTAATCCAATCATAAATATCTATATCATTTTGATTAAGTATTAAAGCAAAATCTGTTAAACTATCTATATCCATATTAGCAAGAAATTGTTCAGCAAATTTACCTAATATTAACCCGGTTTCTTTGCAACCACGATTTTTGCTTTGGTGTAGTAATTTTTTAGCTAGGAATGCTTTTTTAAAATAGTCCATATTGATAATCTTACAAAAAAATATCATAATATGATTCAGATAGTTTGACAATTACCAAATATAAAATATAAAATGTAAACTGTATATAACTAGTATATACTCAAATTTAATTAGTCTAAATCTTGTCCTTATTCAATAAATTTTAATATATTCAAAAAAATGCAGAAGCCTATAAGTATCAAAAATATATCTTCCTTAAAAGCTTATAAGTTGCTAGAAATGGATGAGTGTACCATTGTTGTTGATGTTAGAACTGCTGAAGAATGGCAGAAAATAGGTATTCCAAAGCTTGATAAAGATCAAGTACTTTTTCTTAGCTGGCGTTTATTGCCTGATATGTCATTAAATCGTGAATTTAACAACCAGTTCATGTCGAAAGTCAGTAATAAAAATAATGTATTATTCCTTTGCCGTTCAGGTACACGATCTCATGAAGCGGCCTTGTGTGCTGGTGGTTTAGGTTATACAAACTGCTACAACATCATTGATGGTTTTGAAGGAGGAACTAATGGAGCTGGTTGGAAACAAAATAATTTACCATGGCAAGTTCTGTGAATACTAACCAAAATCAATTGACTGTAGGAAAGGAAGTAGCTCATTATAGAGATATTTGGCAGCATGTTTGTTCTGATCTTAATAAATATTACGGTGAGTCTTTGTATAAAAGTTGGTTCAGTAAGATTAACTTTCTAGAAGCTTCTACTACTACTGTTATACTTTCTACACCAACAAATTTTATCCGAGATTGGATAAAATCAAGATATGCACGTGCTATATTGCAATCTTGGCAGTCCTATGACAAAGATATTAAATCAATTGAGATAGTTACTAAAGAATTACTAGAACAAAATCCAAATATACCTGAATATTTAGCAAAAATTCCATCAATAAAAGAAGGAATGGATCTCAATTCCGAAGGCATTTTTTCAGCATTAGACTTACGATTTACTTTTGAAAATTTTGTAGTTGGTGGACCAAATGAGTTAGCATATGCAGCCTCTAGAGCAGTTGCTGAATCAGAAAGTGCCGTAGCTGAATCTAACCCCTTATTTTTGTATGGGGGTGTTGGTCTTGGTAAGACACACTTAATGCATGCTATTGCTTGGTATATAAGACATAATAACCCGACTCGCAAAGTAATTTACATGTCGGCAGAAAAGTTTATGTATCAATTCATCAAAGCACTTCGTAATAAAGATGTTATGTCCTTTAAAGAAGAGTTTCGTTCAGTTGATGTGCTAATGATCGATGATATTCAATTTATATCCGGTAAAGATAGTACTCAAGAAGAGTTTTTCCATACTTTCAATGCTTTGATTGATAATAATCGTCAAATGGTTATATCATGTGACCGTTCACCGTCAGATTTAGATAATATTGAAGATCGAATTAAGTCCAGGCTTGGTTGGGGATTGGTTGCAGATGTTCACAGTACTACTTATGAACTAAGATTGGGTATCTTAGAATCTAAGCTTGAACAGATGAATATTCACATACCTAAAAATGTTGTAGAATTCTTGGCATCAAAAATAACATCAAATGTCAGAGAGTTAGAGGGAGCTCTTAATAAAGTTATCGCTCATTCAACTTTAGTTGGTAGGGAGATAACTTTAGAAAATACCCAAAATATCTTACGTGACTTACTACGTTCCAATGAAAGAATTATAACGATTGAAGATATTCAAAGAAAAGTAGCTGATCGTTATAATATTAAATTTTCTGATATGTCTTCTCCTAGACGTATTCGCTCAATAGCTAGACCAAGGCAAGTAGCTATGTATTTAAGTAAAACATTAACCCCAAAAAGCCTTACTGATATCGGTAAGAAATTTGGTAAGAAAGATCATACTACAATAATGCATGCCATCAAAAAAGTAGAAGAATTATGTGAAATTGATGCAGAATTTCGTGAGGAACTTAGTCTGTTAATGAAGATACTGCAAAACTAGATTACTATGAACTTAAAGAAAATCACGTTTCCCATAATAGAAGTATTGCCTTACCCCAATTCGGGATAAGAATTAGTTAATTCTTATCCCGAATTCGCGTGCCTTGAAAATATATTAGACTTACTTAAATAACTTATCTATATTAATTAGATGTATATAAGTAATCTGAGTTTGATATAAAACATTAATTTAATAGCCTAGGTGTCCGTCCCTACTTGCCATTATGTCATCCCTGCTTCGGTGCGGGAATGACATTAACCTTAGCAGGGGTGACATAGTAGATGGGTAAGGGGAGAGAGACTATTAAATCGATGTCTTACATCGAATTGAGGTTATATAAGCTATATTAAACTCATAAATTAAAAAAGTGGAATCATGTCAGGGGAAGTTGAAAAAAAAGAATTAAACTGTTCTTTTTGTGGTAAAAATCAATATGAAGTAATAAAATTAATTGCTGGACCAACAGTATTTATTTGTAATGAATGTATTGAACTTTGCCGTGATATTATAAAAGAAGAGACTAAAGTAACTCTTAAACAAGTTGCCTCTTCAATTCCAACACCACAAAGAATTTTTTCTACTCTTAATGATTACGTAATTGGTCAGGATCAAGCAAAAAAAGTCTTATCAGTTGCGGTATATAATCACTATAAACGATTAGAATATATCGAGTCAGGTAATAATGATGTCGAATTAAATAAATCAAATATCCTAATTATTGGATCTACTGGCTCTGGTAAAACCCTTTTGGCACAAACCTTAGCAAAAATTCTTGATGTACCTTTCACTATGGCAGACGCCACTTCTTTAACCGAAGCTGGCTATGTTGGTGAAGACGTTGAAAATATCTTGCTAAGATTATTACAAGCAGCAGACTTTAATATAGCTAAAGCCCAACGAGGCATTGTTTATATAGATGAAGTAGATAAAATAGCTAGAAAATCTGAAAACCCTTCCATAACAAGAGATGTATCGGGAGAAGGAGTCCAACAAGCATTACTTAAAATCATGGAAGGAACTATTGCTTCTGTTCCCCCCCAAGGCGGCAGAAAACACCCGCAGCAAGATTTTGTTCAAGTAGATACTTCCAATATTTTGTTCATATGCGGTGGAGCTTTCATGGGGATAGATAATATCATTAATGCCCGTACTGCTCAAAGTTCGATTGGTTTTGCAGCAAATGTCCAATCAAAACAAGAAAAAAACCACAGTGAAATACTCAAGTCATTAGAAATTGAAGATCTAGTAAAGTTTGGGTTAATTCCAGAATTCATCGGTAGGCTTCCAGTAATAGCAACTTTAGATGATCTAGATAAAGCCTCTTTGGTGGCAATTTTAACTCAACCAAAAAATGCTGTTATCAAGCAATATCATAAACTATTTGAGCTAGACGATGTTGAACTATCAATTGATCATGATGCTTTAGAAGGAATAGCCGAGAAAGCACTGGCACGAAAAACCGGAGCTAGGGGGCTTAGATCGATAATTGAGACACTGCTACTTGACAGCATGTATAATGTTACCAATCTGAAAAAAATGCATGTACATATTTCAAAAGATGTCATAGATGGCAAAGCTACCCCCATAGTTACAGCAAAAAACTACGGAAAAGCTACTAAAAAACGTATGGCGGTTTAGAAGGATAGTAATTTTTGGTATTAATAAAGATTTATAATTGTATTTTCTTGATAAATATTTAATGACTTAAAAATTAGAGGATTTTATATATGGCAGATTATAATAGAGATAACATTGGTGGCGGTGCTATCAATACCGCATATGACCTATATAATGTTAGTAATGTGTGTTCAGTAACTCTTATAGTACTGAACACTATATCTATAATGCAGAACAATAATGACATTGGTATAGAACTTAGTGATACGGTTAACTTTACTCAAAATGGTCATCACTATAAATTCCAAACACAAGATATTGCAGATTCTACAAAGAATCTAGTCCTAGAAAATGGTTCTACTATTACCTTAATTCTAGCTCCAGGAAAAAAAATTATCTTTACTAAAGATGATATTAGCTATCTTTTTGAAAACTCAGATTTAGAAAGATTCTTCATAAAAGATATAATTTCATTTACAAATACTTGTCAACTCCTAAACACTATCGTCACAAATCCTGAAGAAACAATTGCGATTGATCTTGGTAAAGCAGCACCATATTTAAGAACTTATGAAAATATGGATAAGTTTATTTGCTGAGCAAAATAATATGATTTTTGATCCTAAGAAAGTAGAGTTGTTTATAAAAAAGTATTTTTTTGAATTAGCTGGTATTGCTTGTCAACTAACAGTTGACTTTGGCTCAAAGAGTACTACCACTAACTTAACATCTCTTCCTAAGGAAATGTTAGACGAAATTTGTTCTCATTTAAGGATATCTGATGTTAAGATGATAGGGGAGCATGACGGTCATCACCCTACACTATTAGGAGATGGAGTGCATCCTACAGAGTAATCCACATTCCCCATACAAGAATTGTTGATTAATAAAAATTTATACTGTGTTTTTTTGATAAATATTATATAATGTCCCTTTAACAATTATAATATGAAATTTTATATATGATTAGTAGTAATAATGATATTGGTAACACAGTTAATAATGTCATTAACAGAGAGCCTTTGCCCCATATAAACAATATTAACCCAAAGCTTTTAAAGGCAGCAGCTGTGTTACTCTCTCAAGCCCATAATGCTAATGTTAGTAATACACTTATTGAGGTTGGAACATCATCATCGCAGGACAACAATGTAACGATACCCAATACAACACTTTTAATACCTACCTCTATTACCTATATTGATAATCATCCTTCTCTATTGGGTGAATATCTTGAACCTCCTACAGAGTAATTCTATAGACTTGTCAACAGAACCTAATTAACAGTTGATATTATTTGCATAATGTGTATAATCTTCCTCTGAAAAATTAATAAAGGACGATTATATATGCCCCTGTACAACAGCAAGATTTCAAATAACTTCGATATTAAGAATAATGATTTTAGTAATTTAAATCCTAACAACCACATTATTGGCAAAAATATTACCTTACAGCTTACTACCTTACAGTCTCCCGTAATTACGTTTAGTTCAAATGCTACCTTACGGTTCACTGATGAGCAGGATGTTCGACCAATATTAGGAGACGACAGCGAAGGCTCTGAAGGATAAACCACAAACCTACCATTTCAAAAACTGTTTTTACACTCGATAATCAAGTTTTTTTCTGAAGGCTACAATTCATGGCAGTTTATGTCATCCCAGCGTAGGCTGGTATCTAAAAAAGTTTAAATAGTCTTTTAGGTCATTTTTTTAGATTCCCGCCTACGCGGGAATGACATCTTCTTGGTTTCTTTTCATGATTTTCAAACTGCCATGAATTATATAACTTAATAAAAACTTGATTATCGAGTTACAGCTTTTGAAGTTAGCTATAAATGTCAAATTAGTTAAAAAAGCTTTACTGCTTTGTCATGAAGTAACATAATTCCCGTAGAAAAAAATGGGGCGAATATATTCTTTACTTCCAATAATAAGGATTCATTACTAATTTCTTGTTGTAAATCTTCTCTGATTAAATCAAAGATTTCCTGTAAACTTTTACCACCATCTATCATTTGTTTAAAAACACATTTGGTATAATTAGAAATTGGTATAGTAATATTGATATCCTTTAATAATGAATTATTTAATGTAAAGTTAACAATATTGCCAGCTACTAAAGCATTAGTTTCTATATGATCATAAATTTGTTTAGAAATAGTCTCAGTAATACCATAAAAATATGGTATATTATCCAAATTATCAAGACTAGCAATAGTATCTTTTTGATTAGAAACAAAAAAACTGTGTTTAATAATATTTCCAACAATTAATTCACAAATTGCTTGCTGTGTTATGATATCCATCCTCTTAATTTTCTGTAGAAGAGAAAAGTCACTAATATAATTTTCGATCCTTAGAGCTACTTTTTCGCTAACATCAGAAAATTCCACAAAATTTAAAGCTGCATTATGAATAAATTCATATAATTCGGGAATAGAATAAGCCCTATCCTGTTTATGCAAAAACATGTCATATAAACCTACATCACCAAAATTAATATGATCTCTTAATAGTTCTTGCCCACGTATATACCAATTAGTTGCAGGGAAACCAGCCATAACAGCCTTGGCATTCATTATTTCCTCTACTCTATTGCTAACACCATGGTTTACCATTTTCATGATATCTTGTACCTGATATAATCCAGTACGACCATATTTAGCATAAACCATTATGTTAATTGCTCCCTGATCAGAGAGAGAATCCTTTAAGATCTTTAAACCATTGGGAGGGTTTTTTAAATGGTGCAATACTCCTATACAATTAATATAATCAAACTTACCTAAATTAAGCTTTGGAATATTTAAGATAGAATCATATACCCATTTAATATTGGTAAGACTTCAGCACGTTTTTGGGCAATTTCCATGCTAGGCTTGCTAAAATCTAAATACACCACTTCAGCATTTTTATCTTTTAGTTGCTCTGCCATATATATAGCAGAATCACCAGTACCACCACCTGCAATTAGTACCCGAAAACCTGAATTAAAATCCTCTTTACCTTTATATAAATAATGATTTAACTCACCCAAAAATTCACCGCTAATTACCAGTAATCTTTTTGTTTCATCTTCAGGATTTCTATAAGGATAGGGATAATCTTGATAATGCTCTTGAACTACAGCCAAATCACCAGTTTCCTCAATGGGAACATGGCTATTTGTTTTAACTTGTTTAGATTTTGACATAGGAAATTTACATTATACTTGGAGTTGATAAAAAACTTATAATCATAGCAAAATAGCTAACAAATATCATATTATCAAGTCCTTTATTTGTAATTGAATAGTATTAGATTCTTTCCAGCTATTCATTTTTAATGAACCAATTACAGAAATATTATGTGACTTAATATTAAGTAAAATATTTTCTATAGGACTAGATACACTATTAAACGCAATAGCAGGAAGTGCTTTAGAGCCAAAAGCTTCCTTAGAAGGAGCAAGCAAACATCTTATATGTTTACCACCGACTATGTCAGCTTTTAACACAAAAAGATTAGAGAATTTAAATATTGGCTCATGATTTCCTTGACCAAATGGTTCGAGTTTACTCAGCTCATCCATTAGCGGCAAATTTACACTACTTGTAGTAAGTTCCGCATCATATTCTTCATAGGCAATGTCATTTTGATTACTAATATCAATCTTAAAGGCGTGATTTAAGAATTCTTGTAACTCTTGTAATTTCTCTTCCAATACTGTAAATCCAGCTGCCATTGCATGTCCCCCGCCAGCTATAATTAAATTTTTAGCCTTGGCATTGATAATTTTACTACCAAAATCAACATTTCTGACAGAACGGCAAGAAGCCTTACCGATTGCATCATTTAAAGCTATAACTGCAACTGGTTTATTAAATTTTTCCTTTAATCTGCCAGCGACAATGCCGATAACACCCGGATGCCAGCCTTTACCAACTATAAATAATGAACTATCATTTTCTTGGGTTAAAGCTATTTGAGTAGCTTCCTCTATCATTATCAGCTCTATTACTTTTCGCTCATTATTATGTTTCTCCAACTCCTGTGCAAGTAGATTGGCTTCTATTGCACATTCGGTAGATAAAAGACTAGCGCCCAAGGATGATTTACCAACTCTTCCACCAGCATTGATCCTAGGCCCCAACACAAATCCCAAATGATAACAGTTTGGTTTTTCATTTAAACCAGCAACATCACATAAAGTCTTCATACCTAAATTTTTTCTTTGACCAAGGATTTTTAATCCTTGAGCAACAAAAGCACGATTTAAGTGAATAAGCTTCATTACATCGCATACTGTTCCAAGTGCGACTAAGTCTAAATATTGCATTAAATTGGGTAGAGTATTGCATTTTAAATATACACTATTTTGTATCGAGCACGAAGCTATATCGGCAAAGAAATTTTGTTTTTTTAACTCGGATAATAAGGCGGTAGCAAATAAAAATGATACTCCTACAGCTGCTAGGTACTTATATCTACTCGTTTCATCGATACGATTCGGGTTAACAACAGCAACAGCGTCAGGCAATATATCACTACTAATGTGATGATCGATAACTATTACATCAAGCTTTACTTGCGATGCATATTTTAGAGCCTCATGTGCCATTGCTCCACAATCAACAGTAATAAGTAGCTCAGTAGCATTATCCTTAATTTTCTGCATAGCAGCTGGGGTCGGTCCATACCCTTCAGCAATTCGGTCTGGAACATAAATATCAGCTTCTTGCCCCAAATCTCTAAATACATTCTTAAGTAGTGATGAAGATGTAGCCCCGTCAACGTCATAATCAGCAAATATACAGATTTTCTGTTTATTTATAATAGCTTCTATAGTCCTATCTACTGCTTTTTGCATATCAAGTAAATGAAAAGGATCTGGCAGTAAATTCTTGAGCTTAGGTGATAAAAAATCTATAGCTTGTGACAAGTTCTCTAAGCGAGGGAATAGAACCCGTGCTAGAAAATCACTGATTCCTACAGAACGACAAAGTTCTGAAACATCACCTTCGTTTACTGATCGCTGTTGCCAAATTTTTCCATTTACTGAACGTTTGGGTTCTAGTGGTACTATCATGTAAGGCAACCCTATTTAAAAAATTAAAGCCCATTAATTAACCTCAACTATCGATGTAACAAGTTAATATTAGGCTCAAGTAATCATCGCCATTAGGGGTGATGTTACCGCCATTATGTCATCTGCTTTCCTTTATGTCCCTGCTTTGGTGCGGGATCTAGAATATCTAAAGCATCCTTCCTGTCTATTTCTTTAGATTCCGCACCGAAGCAGGAATGACATCGTTTCATCGTATATGTCATCCCAGCGAAAGCTGGGATCTAAAAATGTTTAAGCACCTAATCCTCGCTACTTCTTTAGACCCCTGCCTACGCAGGGGTGACACCCTATGCTATTAAACAGATGTCTTACATCAATATTCGAGGTTATATTACTCAAAAAATTAGTTCCTTTAATTTATAAACCAACTCCAAGGCTTGTTTAGGGGAGAGCTGATCAGGATCGATTTTATTAATTTCTTCTTCTAACTTATTGAATTTTATCTCTTTTTTGCTCTCTACTGGTAAGCTAAATAAACTTAAATTGTTTGATTCGGTATTTAATATATTCTTATTTTTGTACGTTGCGGTTTTTTCTAGTTTTGTTAAAATGTCGTTCGCCCTAATTATAACAGATTTTGGTAGGCCCGCTAAGTAGGCTACATGAATTCCATAAGATTTATCAGCCGTCCCTGCTATAATATTATGCAAAAATAATATTTCTTTCCCTAATTCCTCAATAGCCACCGTATAATTTTGCAAGGCTGGCAAAAAGTTACTCATACTGGTTAATTCGTGATAATGCGATGCAAATAAACACCTACATTTGAGATTATCATGAATATATTCAAGCACTGACCAAGCAATTGATACACCATCATAGGTGGAAGTTCCGCGGCCAACCTCATCTAATATGACTAAAGAATTTTTAGTAGATTGTGCTAAAATAGCTGATGTTTCAAGCATTTCCACCATAAAAGTCGACTGTCCTGCTTGTAAATCATCCCCTGCCCCTATCCTACTAAATATCTTGTCTACAATACCTATTTTGGCACTTTTAGCCGGCACAAAACTACCAATTTGAGCTAATATAGCTATTAGGGCATTTTGCCGTAAAAAAGTACTTTTACCTGACATATTAGGTCCAGTAATTAACCAAATTCTATTAGCTTCCGATAAAGTACAGTTATTGTGAATAAAGCTTTTTTTATCATTTGATAAACTTTGTTCAACGACTGGGTGACGCCCTTCAATAATCTCAAAACTCAAATCATTGCTTAAGCTAGGCTTGACATAATTATATTCATCAGCAATATAAGCAAAATTACAAAATACATCAAGCTGACTCAAGGAACAGCTAAGTAATCGTAAGAATATAGCTTTATCAATAACTTGCTGGCATATTTTATTATATAATTCTAGTTCAAGACTAACCGCTAAACTCCTGCTATTAACCATATCGCTTTCTAACTTTTGTAATTCAATAGTAGTATAGCGACTAGCATTAGAAGTTGTTTGTCGGTGAATAAATTTTGATTCGTACATCTTATCACTATGTCTTAGGGTAACTTCAATAAATAACCCAAGGACATTATTATGCGATATTTTTAGAGTGTCGATGCCAGTATCAAGGCGATATACATTTTTTAATTTTTCTACATGTGCTTTGCCATTGTTAATTAAGTCATATAATTCTTGTATTTTAGGATGATAATGATGATTTATTATCCCGCCTTCATTGATAGTATTAGGTGCATCCTCTCTAATTGCTTGATCTATTAAGGAATATAACTGTTCATCTCCGGATAGTGGTTTAATTAAGTTCTCTATATAATCTAGTAAATTTAGCCCATAATGGCAAATAAACTCTCCTTTTATTTCCAGTGCAGCATTTAACGTATATTTAATATTTAGCAGATCTCGCCCGCAGCCACGATTCATGGTAATTCTAGCCAAGCAACGTTCTAAATCCCCAGTTTTCTTGAGTAACTTTTTAATATTTCCTACTAGTTCAATATTTGAATAAAAAAATTCTGTGATATTTTGTCGATAATTTATTTCATCAATATCTATTAGTGGTGTAGATAAAAAGTGATATAGTAAACGACTACCAGCCTTAGTAACTGTGTGATCAATAGTGGTCAGCATACTACCCTTGGTTTTTCCTAATAAATTATTAGTAATTTCCAAATTCCGCCGAGTCGCCGAATCAATAATCATAAAATTATGGTAATTGACCAACAAGGGCAAAGGTAGCGAAGGTATATTTTGCTTTTGCGTTAAAGATAAATACTCTAAGATACTACCAATACTACTTATTTGACATTCAGATATTTCCCCTATGCCTTTTAGATCATTGATTTTGTAAAAATCTAAAATAATTTTATGGCATTTTTTAGGAGCAAAAAAACTATCAACTTGATACGAGACACGGAAATGTAATTGGTGCTGAATACTATTAGCTAATTGCTCTCCCTGTAAATTTTCGCTAAGTAAAATCTCTTTAGGCTTAAGACGTGATAGTTCATTTAGAATCTCATCCTGCGGAATCTCTATAACTGAAATTTCTGAAGTAGAAAGATCAACATAACAAATTGACGCCCTGTTTTTTAGCAAAACTAAGCTTGCCAAATAATTAGGTTCGCATGACGAAATTAAAGATTCCTCGGTAATAGTACCTGGGGTGATAATACGCGTTACATCCCTATTTACTACAGCTTTATAGCCACCGCGTTTCTTTGCCTCTTCCGGCGTCTCTAATTGATCGCAAATAGCAACTTTGTAATTTTCTTCAATTAATTTATTTAAATAGGTCTCAAGAGCATGATGAGGGACACCACACATAGCAATCTCATAGTCTCCATTAGACCCTCTTTTGGTAAGAGCAATACCTAAAACTTGGCTGGCAAGAATTGCATCCTCAAAAAACATTTCATAAAAATCACCCATCCTAAATAATAGAAGACAATCAAGATTAGCAAATTTGATGTCTAAATATTGTTGCATCATCTTTGTTGATTGATCATAATTATATTTATGGCGAAATTCTTCTAAAGTCATGGATATATTAGTTGTTTGAATTAGATTTGAGTATATACTCAGGTAGAACTTCAAGAATTAAGGTCATCGTATCCTAAATATCTCAACGCACAGCTAGCTTGACTTTGCTACTGTTAACTCTTCTTGAAGTTATACTATTGTCCACCCACTCTTGAAATTATAGCAGTATATGTTTAGATTCAAAAGAGCTTTTGATTTTAATTTAACCTCAACTATCGATGTAAGAATAATTATTATTCTCTGCACGCTCGATGTTATCCCTGCGAAGGCAGGGATCTAAAAATGTTTAAGCACTTAATCCTTGCTACTTCTTTAGACCCCTGCCTACGCAGGGGTGACATCCCCCACAATAGAGATGATACTGGGTCTAGTATTAACTTGTTACATCGAACTGAGGTTTAATTTACTAATTTGAGTAAGTAAAAAGTCAAAAAATATGCCAAATCCAATAACTTACACAATAGAAAACTTAAGCGATGCACGAGAGTTCTTATCCAAATTCCATGAGCCGGTTATTTTAACTAACAAAAGTGGTAGCACGAGATATTACGGTATGCTAGTGTGGGATTATATTTTTAAAAAACTAATTGAAGAATTTCCCCAAATTGTAAAAATTATTGTTAATGTAGGAAACGATCACGCAGCTTTATTTACCGCTATCAAACTTAATTACCAAAATATAGTTTATACTGGTAAATCAGCAGAGGCTAGGAAGTAACCCCAATTCGGGATAAGAATTAGTTAATTCTTATCCCGAATTGGCTTTAATATAACCTCGAGTATCGATGTAAGAATAATTATTATTCTCTGCACGCTCGATGTCATCCCTACGAAAGCAGGGATCTAAAAATGTTTAAGCACTTAATCCTTGCTACTTCTTTAGACCCCTGCCTTCGCAGGGGTAACATCCCCCACAATAGAGATGATACTAGGTCTAGTATTAACTTGTTACATCAAACTGAGGCTAAAGTATATAATTATTCCCTCCCTTTTCCAAAAGTCTAGCGATGTCCACGATAATAGACAGTTTTATATGACTGCTCACTATTGGGAAATTTCCGCTCCCTAATTGAGAAGCTACCGAAGCCCCTAATTTCAATACGATTTTGCTCAGCGAGGCTAGACTGTAAATAATCAAATACCAAATCTATAGAATCTTTTATATCTTCCTTAGAAAGATAATTAAGTTCCTTAGATATTTTATCCACTAAATCAGACTTTCTTGCCATAAATTAAAAAATTGCTTTTATTCCTTGAAATTTATTTTTAAAAAAACTTGGTAAAACACTATCAAAATCCTCCATAATAATTTCAAGAAATTTTGATTTCGGTTTTATTTTAAATTCTTTTACCTTCAAATCTTTATCAATTTTTTTGACTTCCTGTAACCATTTAATCGCATCATCCTCAGAACCCACAGCATCAACAAGTTTTAGTTTCAAAGCTTGGCGACCAGAATATATCCGACCATCAGCTATTTTTTTAACTTCTTCAATTGCTAATCCCCTTCTTAAAGCAACGAGTTCAATAAAATAATCATATGTATCCTGTACATTAGACATTATAGCCTGACGAACAGCTTCTGTAACTTTCTCAGTAGGATTAGGAGCGGCTTTTAATTCCCCAGATTTAAAATTATTGAAGGTAATACCTAGTGTCTTTGCTAAATCTGTGACTTCTAGAGTTTGGAAAATCACACCAATTGAGCCAGTAATCGTTCCATTATGACTAATTATGTAATCCCCTCCTAATGATATCAAATATCCTCCACTCGCTGCCAATGTACCCATAACAATCACTACCGGTTTTTTTGCTGATATTTTTCTGAGTATATTGTAAATTTTCTCTGATCCAACCACAGTTCCACCAGGAGAATTGATATTAACAATTAGAGCATTAATCTTATCATCATCAATGATTTTCTCCAATCTTTTATCACGTTTTGTATCCTCAAAAATTATATCTTCTATTGAAACTGTAGCTATATAGTTACTATTAGTAGTTACATATTCAGAACTTGGAAAATCAAATTTCTTAATCATCATAACAATTAAAACTATAAACATTAAAATTGCTGCTAACTTCCACAGCCTTAATTTTAATTTATTTTGCTTTCTTTCAATTATGTAGTCAGGAGTTATTGTCATTAACTTTACCTATTTGTTTATATGGAAGTATAATGGGTGCTTTAGTCTCTAAGAAGCCAAGGTACTGTGCTAGTTTTTGGTAAGTCTCCCAAAGAACTGGGTAATAAATTTTGATATTCTCAAACACTTTTCTTACATCTTGCCATTATGTAAACATACGATGTATTATTTTCACCCTACTTCGCACGCATAATCCGCCCCTGATCCCTCTTCCAATCTTGTTCTTTAATAGACTGTCTTTTATCATGTAATTTTTTACCTTTTGCTATGCCTAACTCAACTTTTACTTTATTTTTTTTATTGAAATATAAAGAAAGAGCAACAAGAGTGTAGCCTTTTAGGCGAATTTTACCAATTATTTTCTTTATTTCACTAGAATTAAGAAGCAACTTACGGGTCCTTCTAGTCGAATGATTAAATCTGTTAGCTTTGTCATATTCCGCAATATGGCAATTATATAAAAACACTTCATTTGCCGAATTTTCTGCATGACTATCTTCTATACTAGCTTTTCCTTGACGCAGTGATTTAACT
Organism: Candidatus Tisiphia endosymbiont of Ditula angustiorana; assembly: GCF_964026425.1. Lineage (NCBI taxonomy): Bacteria > Pseudomonadati > Pseudomonadota > Alphaproteobacteria > Rickettsiales > Rickettsiaceae > Candidatus Tisiphia > Candidatus Tisiphia endosymbiont of Ditula angustiorana. Next base: position 297,300 of record NZ_OZ032143.1, on the reverse strand, counting down.
TCACTCCCAGTTAATATTATGCCAGCTTCAATTTTTTCTTCAATAAAGTAATTGAAATATGCTTTTTTATTTTGTGCTATTATTTTCTTATATTCCGACATAGTCCATAGCTTTATAGTCCATAGCTTTATTTACTTTTTCCTCGGTAACTTTCAACGCTGAAGTTAAAGGAAGCCTTAACTCATTAGAACATAGCCCTAATCTGCACGCTGCATATTTCACTGATATTGGATTTGTTTCTGCAAATAATGCTTTATATAAGGGTAGTAACTGCTGCTCTATTCGTAGAGCTTCTTTATAATTACCAGCATGACAATTATCCTGTAATTTCTTGCACAAACTAGGTGCTATATTAGAGGCAACAGAAACGCACCCTACTCCCGAGTGAGCATTATAAGATAAAGCTATTCCATCATTACCACACAATAAGTTAAAATCTTTGCTTACAGCATCCTTAATTCTCAAAGGACGTTCTAAATCAGTACCTGCATCTTTAAAAGCTACAATACGTGGTAGTTTACTGAGCCTAACTATCGTGTCATCTGAAAAGTCAACCACAGTTCTACTAGGTACTGAATACAGCATTATGGGCAAATTACTTACATTATGTATAGCTTCAAAATGTAAATAAATTCCTTCTTGCATAGGTTTTACGTAAGAAGGAATACTACACATAAACCCATCAACAGGAATTTTTGTACATATTTTTATCATATCTATGGCTATACTGGTAGTAATAGCACTGCAACCTGCTATTACTTGGGTACGGTTTTTAGTAATTTCTACAGCCATTTCTAACAAAGATTGATATTCCTGTAAACTTAAGCTAGCCCCCTCACCAGTAGAACCAGCAATCACTACTCCATCAACTTTATTATCAATTTGATAGTTAAGTATTTTCTCCAAAGAAACAAAATCTAATTTATTATCCTTAAAAGGGGTTATAATGGCTGTAATAAGCCCTTTAAATATATTATTGTTCATCTTGCATCAGTCCCATTATATCACTATTTACCTACGCACTAAGCTATTATATTCTTTTTTTAACAAATTAGTAATTTTACTATCTTCAAAGATAATATTTTGATCACCACGGTTAATCGATTTAATCCCCTTAACTTCTGCAGCTGTACCAGTCATAAAACATTCATTAAACTCCCCTAACCTATCTAGAGTTATGTACTCTTCCTTAACCTCAAGATTTAACTCTTTAGCAAGTTTTATAACTGTTTGACGCGTTATGCCATTTAAAAAACTATCAGCTATCGGTGTAAATAATTGCTCTCCTTTAACAAAAAAGATATTTGTAGTAGTACATTCAGCAATAAATCCTCGCCAATCTAATAGAATTGCATCATTATAACCCAAAGACTTAGCTTCTTTTTGGCATACTATCATCATATTGTAATGTCCTGACGATTTACACTGCGGCGGCAGCGAGTTTGGATGGCATTTCCGCCAACGTGCAATATGTAAACTTAAAGCATCAGAAGGTCTAGGAGTTGATGGAATAGCAGCAATTAATAAATTAACTGATAAATTTACATTAGTTAGATTAAGAGATTCACTACCATACCAAATTAAAGGACGAACATACGCATCTTTAATATTATTTTTTTCTATAAGTAAGTGATGGGCTTTTATAATGTCTTCAAAACTATATGGCATTTCCATAGCTAAAGTTTGTGCCGATTCTATCAAACGCTGCGTATGTTCTTCTAATTTAAAAATTTTTCCATCATAGGCTTTTTCTCCTTCAAAAACTCCACCAGAATAATGTAAACTATGAGTAAGAACATCTACTTTAGCTTCCTGCCAAGCAATAAAATTACCGTTAATCCAGATATAACCTGATAATTGTTTAAGGTTTCTATGCCGCTCTTCTACAATTAGATTTTCTTGTGTTATTATCATTGTCAACCTTCCATTATTCAGTTAGTATAACCTAACCTCAAATACCAAAACTTTATTTATGCAAAGTCCTAAGCCCCACATTCTTGTAGTCGATGATGATACTCGAATACAAAAACTTTTAAAACAGTTTTTGTATAAAAACGACTTTTTAGTATCAACAGCAGCTTCCGTCCAAGAAGCTGAGGAACTATTAAAATCCTCTATTTATGACTTAATTATTCTAGACGTTATGTTGCCGAATGTTACAGGGCTTGATTTTGCCCATACTATAAGATCAAGTAAAAACCTTATACCAATTGTTATGCTAACTGCACTATCACAACCAAGTGATCGTATCAAGGGATTAGAATCCGGTGCATCTGATTATCTGACCAAACCTTTCGAACCGAAAGAATTATTACTCAGGATTAATAACCTATTAAATAGCTATAATAATTATAAAAAACAAGATAAAATCAAGCGATTAGGCAATAATTATTATAACTTAGAATCAAAGGAATTTATAAAAAATAATCAACTTGTACAATTGAGTTCTACAGAACAAAAATTGCTAGAAGTATTATTAAAACACAATGGACAAGAAATGAAACGTGATGAGTTGTCAAAAATAATGGGAGGACTTAGCCCTCGCTCTATCGACGTACAAATTGTCAGAATAAGAAGTAAGATTGAAGATGACCCTAAAGAACCAAAATATCTAAAAACCATTCGGAATAGCGGTTATGCTATCTATACATAAACTTATACCACAAACTTTACTGGCTAGATTTGTTCTCATCATTATTGTTCCAACATTAATAGGACAAATTCTAGCAGTGTTTTTGTTCTATGATCGTCACTGGTATAATGTCTCTTACTATACTAGCAATATTATTGCTAATGAAATTATTTCCCTTCTTGAACAAGACGACAATAATTTATTAGAAAAAAATACAACAGAAACAAATTATTTAAATTTGTCGTATCAGTTTCATCAAGAATTAAACTTGCCACGCAAACAACCTAGAATTAGTGAAGAATTAGAGATTTTTAAAAATATTATTAACGTAAAAATTAATAAGAAAAATATAGTAAAGATTAATGATTCAAAAAGAATTGAAGTATTATTCCAATTAACCGATGGTTTACTAAAAATAACTTTCCCTGCAAAATTATTGATGAATCCAACGGCTTACATTTTTGTTCTATGGTTAATCTTCTTAACTATTTTACTACTTTCTGTTTCCTTAATCTTCTCTAAAAAGCAAATTAACTCCATTTTAACTCTTGCAGATGCTGCTGATCAATTCGGACAAGGAATCACAAGATTACCAACATTTAAACCTTCTGGTGCAAAAGAAATTAAAAAAGCTGGTATTGCTTTTCTGAAAATGAAAGAACGAATTGAACAACAAATTTCTAAAAGAACTAGAATGCTGGCACAGATTTCGCATGACTTATGTACTCCCCTAACTAGAATGAAGTTACAACTGGAGTTAATGAAAGAATCTGAGGAAACAGAAGGTCTTAAGGAAGATATACTTACCATGCAACAAATGATAAAATCATACCTTGACTTTGCTAAGGGTGAAAATGGTGAAGAAGCTCAAATAATTGAATTATCTTCTTGGCTATCTACTATCATAAATAAATGGCCTGTTGCCAATATTGAGCTGCTTGCAACAAAGCAGATAACAGCACAAATCAAGCCTATCAACTTTGAACGTGCAATATCTAACGTAATAAGTAATGCTATAAAATATTCTACAAAAATAAAAATTACTGTATGCTCTACCTCTACTAACGTAATAATAAAAATTGAAGATAACGGTATTGGCATAAAGGATGCAGAGAAATTATTAGTGTTTAAAGCATTTTATCGTTCAGATAAGTCACGACCACTTAATAATTCAGGTAATGTTGGACTTGGTCTTGCTATTACTAAAGAAATAATCATTGATCATAATGGAACAATATCCTTGCAGGATAGTAAAATTCTAGGTGGTTTATTGGTTGAAATTTCACTACCTCTAATAACATGAATTCTATGATCAAAGGTTTTACTTCACGGTATAATTGTATACTATTTAGTCTTTTACTCGATAATCAAGTTTTTATTGAGTTATATAATTCAGGACAGTGTAAAAGTCATGAAAAGAAGTCGAGAAGATGTCATTCTCAGCAACGGCGGGAATCTAAAAATACAAAAACACCTTAGACTTGAAGGCTTTTGAGATCCCTGCCGTAGCTCGGATGACATAAACTGCCATGAATTGTAGCCTTCAGAAAAAAACTTGATTATCGAGTATATACCCCAATTCGGGATAAGAATTAGTTAATTCTTATCCCGAATTCGCGTATGAAGATATTGTTTAACCGATTTTTCTTGGATTGCTTCGTCGGTCTTACGACCTCCTCGCAATGACGTTAATTTAACCTGAATTCGATGTAACTTGTTACATCGAATTCAGTGTTATATATAGAAACAATCAGGTTTGAAGCGGTTCTACACCTAATTGTTAAAATATAACACTCCATTCAATATGTGATTTTAATTATTAAAATCACATATTGAATGATGAAAAAAGTTAAAATGCACTCGCGTCAGCCGCTTCAAGAGTGCATTTTTCCTTATAACAAAGCCAGTTCGATATAAGAATTATTAATTCTTATATCGAACTGAGGTTAATTTAGATATATATGATAAAAACACTACTACATTTTCCTATTGTTAGAATTTACCTAATGTTTCAGTTTATTACTCGTATTCTATTAAGCTCATATGCTTTATGGCAACAACAAATAACCATATCTGATCTAGTATCAACTTTTGTTATTGGTACATTCAATGATCTAATATCTCTTTGTTATTTTTTACCAGTAATGTCGCTTGTTATCATTGGCTTCTACAAGTTATTGGTTCGGTATAAATTTTTGTATGTAAGCTGCTCTTTTATCGCTTATTTTTGTACTATTGCACTACTAATATTTATTGCCATCGCAGAGATTACTTTTTGGGATGAGTTCGGCGTTAGATTTAATTTTATTGCTGTAGATTATCTAATTTATACTCATGAAATCATTGGTACTGTAAAAGAGTCTTTGCCCTATATAGAAATATTACTAGGCATTATAATTATTACACTACTGATTGTTTTTTTCTTAAGAAAATACATAATTAATCAAGCAAGTACTCTAAATGGCAAGAAACATATTTTTTGTGTGATAATGCTATTTTTGTTTAGCCTACTTGTTTTTAATTTTTATAACCCCAATAAAATTGCTTTTAATTATAATAAATATGCTATCGAGCTTGCTAAAAACGGTCCATATGAGTTCTGCTCTGCCTATTTTAATAATAGCTTGGACTATAATAGTTTTTATCCAGTAATTGATAAAAAGCGGGCTTTAGATATTGTCCGCTCCAATTTATCGAAAGATAAACAAATATTTTTAAACGATGCTACTATAGAACGAAATATCAGAGCTAATTCTTCTAATAATAAAAAATATAATATTATTTTTATTACCGTCGAAAGTCTGAGTAGCGAATTCATGGGTAAATTTGGCAATCAACAAAATATTACTCCAAATTTAGATAGATTAGCTGATGAAAGCATATTTTTTACCAATCTATATGCAGTAGGAACTAGAACAGTAAGAGGTTTGGAAGCTATTACTTTATCAGTACCACCAACTCCTGGTTCTTCCATTATTCGTAGACCTGATAACCAATCGCTATTTAATATAGGTACTATTTTTAAGAATGAAGGTTATGTTATTAACTTCGTATTTGGTGGCTATAGTTACTTTGATAATTTTGCAAATTATTTTCATGGTAATGGTTATAATATAGTTGATCGAGGTAATCTGAAATCAAATGAAATAAGTTTCTCCAATATTTGGGGAGTAGCTGATGAGGATATACTAATAAAATCACTAGAGTTAGCCGATCAAAGTCATAAGGAAGGCAAACCCTTCTTCTCATTAATTATGACTGTCTCTAACCATCGTCCTTATACTTTCACCGAAGGTAGAATTGATTTGCCATCTGGTAGTGGACGTAATGCAGCTGTTAAATACACTGACTATGCTATTGGTAAGTTTCTTGAATTAGCAAAAACTCGCCCTTGGTTTAATAATACTATCTTTGTTATTACTGCTGATCATTGTGCATCAAGTGCTGGTAAAACTGATTTGCCTATTAACAAATATCATATACCTCTATTAATATATGCTCCTAATATATTAAAACCACAGATAATTGATAGTTTAGCAAGTCAAATTGACATTGCTCCTACTATTTTTGGATTATTAAATTTCTCGTATAACAGTAAGTTCTTCGGTCAAGATATGTTAAACATACCGGCAAAAAGAGCATTTATCAGCACTTACCAATTACTTGGTTTTATGAAAGATAATCACTTAGTTATCTTAAGCCCACAAGGGCAGCCAAAAACTTATAAATTAGTTGGTAAAGATAAAATAGAGACTGAAAATATTCCTAACTTAGTAGAAGAAGCTATTAGTTTTTATCAGATAGCTCATGGTTTATATATTCAGGGTGAAATGAGGGAATAGATTTCTTGAATTACATCTAATAGTAGCTTATTTTAAATAAAAATCTACTGTTAGATGTAATGACCCTAAGAGATTATAAATTAATTTTTAAGCTTGCCAAAAGCATTTTAGAACAAGAATATCACAATCTCAGCCTTTGGTATTTCGTTAGTTTCATTTATGGTATCGTTATTTATTTTACTTTAAGTAACGAACCTTCCTTTATATCTATTCTAGCTATTTTCACAATTTCTTTATCACTAATAATCTTAAGAAATAACATATTTGGGCGATTTATTTCGGGCATAATTATCGCTTTTTCATGTGGTATGTTAGTGGGCAAATATCGTATATCAAATTTACATGTTGTTAGCATTAAAAAGCCGATAATTTCACAAATAGGTGGCACTATAGAATCGATGAAACCGACTACTCATGGTATGCAGGTTATATTATATCAGGTAAAAATTCAAAAACTTAAGCAGGTTTTACAAAAAGTAAGGATAAGCATGCCAGCAAAATATGCTCAAGAAATTAATATTAACGATAGCATTAACCTAGTGGCTCAGCTTTATAAGCCTCAAAGTAGTATCCTACCAGGTGGTTATGACTTTGGCTTTTATGCATATTTGGCGGATATCAACGCCACTGGCTATGCACTATCACCCCCCCAAATTATAGCACATAGTAATCTCTACACTAATAGTTTTATCTATAAAATTAAAAAAAATATTTACAACCGCCTAATCCAAATACTCGGTCCTATTAAAGGTAATTTCGCCGCAGCAATATTACTAGGAGAAACCAAAGCCATCGATAGAAAATTAATGAAAGAAATGAGACAAAGCGGTATATCTCACATACTTTGCGTCTCCGGTTTACATTTGTCATTGGTAGCTATGCTGTTTTTCATATCAGCAAGATTCTTATTAAATCTATCAAATTATATTGCTTATAATTACAACATAAAGTCAATTGCAGCAATTTGTTCTTTAATAGGCAGTTATGGTTATTTGCAGCTAAGTGGCATGCAAATTGCTGCCACAAGGGCATTCATTATGACGACAATTTTTATTTATGCAGTTATGATAGGACGGAAGCCCTACCCCCTAAGATCGCTCGCGATTGCGGCTTTCATAATATTATCGGTAAATCCCGAATATATATTTCATCCAAGCTTCCAATTATCTTTTGTGGCAGTATTATCGCTAACTGCTGGTTATGAATTTTATATAAAAAATCAATGGATTTTAGGTGAAAGCAAGGGCATCTTTTCTTCCATAAAATTTTATATTGCCTCTAATATTTATTCAAGCTTCCTTGCAAGTATAGTAACCGCTCCTGTGGTAATAAACCAATTTTATACATTTCCTACTTATTCTATTCCCATGAACCTTATTGCTGTACCGATAATGTCTTTCTTTCTGATGCCGTTATCTATTATCTCATTATTCTTAATGATATTTGGTATAGATCAATATTGTTTAAAATTAATAGGTTTTTTCATTAATATAATTATTGCAGCAGTGAAATTTACTAATACCTTACCATTATCAGTATGGTATTTTGGTTATATAACCAAAATTAGTTTAATTACTTTCTTATTTGGATTTTTTTGGACTTGTTTATGGAGAACAAAATGGCATTTTTTAGGTCTGATTATAATGATTATATCTGTAATCTTAATGCTAAATTCTCCTAAACCTAATTTCATATTTGATATAAATTTAAATGCTATTGGTATAAAAAATAACAATGGTGAACTTGACATTTATGTGAATGAGATACCAGAGTTTAAGCGTATATATTGGGCCAACTGGTTTGGTCAACAGGATGCTAAAATATTCCCTATAGAAAAAAATATTTTTACTTCCGATGGATACACAATTTTGATAAACTATAAGCCAATTGCTCCAAATAAAATATGTGAAAATGTCGATATATATATTAACATGTCAAGTAGAAACCAATGTAAAGGTAACAAAATTACTATTACTAGAGAATTTTTAAGAGAGTTTGAAGTAATAATGATATTTTGTAATCAGCATGAATGTACAATTGAAACAAATAATAAAAAAAGATTTAGTTTTCAATAAAATTATTACAAACTACTATAATGTTGGTTATTATGGGTATATACTCGAATGATCCTACGAATTGGATTTGAAAATGAGGGGCGAGCGAACTAGGTGTACATTTAGTACATGAGTACGCAAGTTCCTAATATTTTCAAAAAACAATTCTTCAAATCATTCGAGTATCCCCTCATTCCTAGCTAAAAGCGGGAATGACATCAAACGTAATTAAAGATATTTTTATGCCCAAATTAGAGAAGTTTAAATCAGATATAGCTAATATTATTGGTGAACCAAAGGAAGGCTTTGTAAAGGATATAGATAGGTTCAAAAGTCTACTCAACTTTAGCTTTGATTCGAAATATACTCCTGAACTTGCTGAAGCTATGGAAAGCATGGGAATAGAGAAAGAAGTAAAAATACAGGTGTCGTTGGATGATGACACAACAAATGTACTTTCACAAACTGTTGAAGCTACCGGTCAGAAATTTGGTGAATTTAAAGGCAATATTAGCACCACCCTTAATGCTCATGGTGAACTTGCTAAAGGATATTCTGCCGAATATGTTAAAGGACAACCTAATTTAGATAAATTTGGCCAACAAGCTAAACAAATGGATACATTGATAGAAGAGTTTCCACATAAATCCTTACAGGAAACTGAACAAATTGAGACAATTGCAACTATAGGAGCTGGTACAGAAAAAATGTATTCGGCATTGGAATTTTCACCGGCTGATCCAATGCATGTTAGAACCATTACAGATTTAGGTACAAAACTGAGGCATTATATTAAATCATTTGCTAAATCACCTGAGGAACAGAAAGAGGCTTTTATTGAAAATGGTGCTGAGACAATCCAAGCTATTGATAAAGCAAATAGAAGTGATGGATTGCAAACTAGTAAGACTGCATTAGAAAAGATATTAAGCAAACTTGAGAGTACAGCCGGATCTCAAATATATCACCGTCTAAGAAAAACTCTCAATAAAAACGATATATCTATGGGAAATGGTAGTAGTACTATTAAACCCAATACTACCCCTTCTAACACAAAGCATTCTAATAAAGATAAAGGACGGTAGATTCTCGCCTACGCGGGAATGACAGCTCTAGGTAGTAACTACAACTGTAGTATTAGCGTAGTTAATAATGGGAAATGGTATTACTACAGTAACAATAGATGATAGCGATGATGAAAAACTATATATAAGGTGAAATACATAAAGTGTCATTTTATGGGAAGCGTGATGTTTAAATTAGAACAAAAATATTCAGGATTAGTAGCTGGAGTAGATGAAGCTGGCAGAGGACCACTAGTTGGTCCTGTAGTAGCTGCATCTGTTATCATTGACCAAACAAAAATCATACATGGTATCAAAGATTCCAAAAAACTTACTAAAACAATGAGGGAGTTGTTATATAAACAAATAACCCAAAATTATATTTGGTCTGTTGGTATAGTGCATCACGATGAGATAGATATAATTAATATCCTTGAAGCAACTAAAAAAGCTTGTACTATATCAGTAGCAAATCTTGCTGTTAAACCGGATACGGTATTAATAGACGGTAACATGAAATTTCACGACCCAAGATTTATTAGTATAATAAATGGCGATAATTTATCAATTTCTATTGGAGCAGCATCTATTATTGCGAAAGTTACTAGAGATCGCTTAATGCTTGAATATGCCAAAGAATTTCCGGAATATATGTGGCACAAAAACTCCGGTTATGGTACTAAAGAACATCTAAATGCTATAAGCCTTCACGGTCTTTCACCTTATCATAGAAAAAGTTTTAAGATAAGAAGTTCTACATTATAGGCTATAGAAGGCAGGGTAATTTAAAAGTCATAACCATTAGTTGCTATAGATGCAAATTTAACCGCTACCGATGTCATCTCTACGAAGGCAGGGGTCTAAAAAATTTTAACAAATCCTCTCGGTTTATTTTTCTAGATCCCTGCCTACACAGGAATGACATAAACCTATACTTCTCTGACTTGTTTAAATACTAACTTTTTTTTACTAAATATATTTATTTTACGAAAAAAATTAGTTAGAGACCTTGGCTTTGACATATCACGTTTATAGCTTTGCTTAGTCATTAATACATAGTTAGAAATTAAGGAAGGTATAACTTCGGAATAATATACTTTATATAATCCTTTCATTGTTGCCATAGTCGTTAAATATCCCCATTTCATCACCTGTTGGGGGACTCTTGCTAGAGCCTCTATACAGGCAATTGTTTCTTCGATCTCAGGGTTACTATTTTTATAAACATCTGCAACTGGTGCTAAATTAAACTTCATATCTTCAATCATAGCTCTAATCATCAGCCCCATATATTGCTCTTTTATGAATCTCTTAATAAAAAATAATTTTCTTCTATTAACGGAAAATAAAAATTTCTGTTTATATATAAAGCCAAGTAATCTTGCCCAATAAGCCCTTATACCCCGTACCTTGTTTTTATTATAAAATTTTACCTTTTCTTCATAAATAATCATTTGCCTCATCCCTATAGAGAGAAGCTTGGCTAATAGTTTATCACAATTAATAATATCATCTATTCTAGCCTGTCTTACATGGGGTGTTGCTTTTGTTCCAGAAAAATTTGCTGAATGACGACTAATTTGACGGCCACTTGCATCTCTTTTAATATCAGCAAAATGCCCAAGTTCTTGCCCAGCTATAATTTGCAATCTAGCAACTGCTGCCCATCCATCACCATAAGTTGGGTGATTTTTATCATTTTCAGCAAATGGATTTCCACCGCAGGAAACAAAGACTGCTACATTCTTACCGTCAGTACTTTGCATACCACTATTAGAACCCGAACGTTGCCAATCAACTATATCCATCATATCACCGATATTATGGGAATAAGTAATAAATACTTGGACCTTATCATGCAATAACCACCTAATAACTATAGGATGGGCTGACTGAACAAAAAGCCTTGTTAATTTTTCAGTAACGGATTGGTCAACTGGTTGTAATTTTTGAATTTGTTTTTTCAGATCTGTATAAATCGATGCCAGTTTTTTATCTGATATAGAAGATTTGTATAGAGATCTAAATAACTGATTAGTTTGTTCAATTAAATTTGGCTCAGTTATTTCCTCTTTACTTACCATCAAACTAATATTGAACTTTGGATCAGAAAATCTTGCAAAATTACAACTATTATCGGTATCTATCCTAAGTTTTCCTGATTTGATTAATTGTTGAGCTAATTGTTCATATTCTATTTGCATGTCCTCAGGATAAATAGCAGGAATCTTATCAAGTATATGATAAATTGAACTCATAGGGGTATATACTACTCGTAAATGAAGAGTTGGTAGACGAAGATCAAAATCAACAAGTGCTAGGAGTGTCCAAGCCGAGGAGCACAGCGTACATTAGTACGTGAGCACCGCAGGTCTTGGACAATGACACCGCAATTGTTGATTTTCATCGAGTATACTGAATATTTTAAAAAACCTCAAAGAATTTATCCTTAATAACTTCATCAAACTGATCTAACGTTATATCAACACCAAGTTTCTTAAACGAGGTCACAGGCATATCTCTCAGACCACAAGCAATAATTCCGGAGAACATATCAAGATTTGTTGAAATATTTACAGCAACACCATGATATGTAACCCATTTTTTAACTCTAATACCTATTGATGCAATCTTTGCAGGTACACCGTTTTCTTCTACCCATATCCCCACTATACCACTTATAGTAAAAGCTTTAATCCCAAAATATAAAAGGCTATTTATAATCCATTCTTCTAATAGTTTAATATATAGTTTTAAATCCTTTTGCCTTCGTTCTGAGACTAAATCAAGAATGGGGTATATTACTCTTTGTCCGCTACCATGGTAGGTAAGCTTCCCTCCCCTACCAGTATAAATTACCGGTATATCTCTAGGATTTAACAATTCATTTGCCTTAAAACTAGTACCTGCGGTATAAATATCCTTATATTCAACTAAATAAACAATCTCTTGTGAAGATTTATTGATTAAACTTGCAACCTTATCTTCCATTAATTTTACTGTGTCTTCATATTCTGAAAAGCCTGATAAGGTAACAAATTGAACCATAATATTAACTAGGGGGTGACATCAATTCTATTATTATGCCTAAAACCTTCTCACGCGAATGCGGGATAAGAATTAACTAATTCTTATCCCGCATTGAGGTTTCTCGGGTTAGCTATAAGGAGTATTATAATAGACTTCTTTCGAAACTCTACTTCTGCTGGTGATTTGTACGTCGATCCGGTACTCGAATCACAGCTGTCGAAAGTTAGAAGAGGAAGCGGTTTTAGAAGTCATAATGACAGTTTAAAAGTTGTCGGCTTATAACCGCTGTCATTGCGAGAAGGCGTAAGCCGACGAAGCAATCCACTTATGGTTACTTTTTTGGATTGCTTCGTCGACCTACGGTCTTCCTCGCAATGACGTTACCCTATTTAAAACCCCTTCCTCTTCTAACTTTCGACAGTTGTGGTACTCGAATCCTCACGTACATTCAAGTACGCTGCGGTTCTGCGTTCCGTGTCTCCTTCAAATCCCTCAGCACAAGTGAGTTTCGAAAGAAGTCTAATATATAAATAGGCTAGCACTAATAGTTAATATCTTAAATATCTACTAATTCTTGATAAGATACTTCTAAAACCTCATAAGATTTTGAACCTTTAGGAGTGGTTACTTCTACTACATCTCCAACCCCTTTACCGATGAGAGCCTTAGCAATTGGCGATACTATGGATACCCTCTTTTTGGTTATATCTGCTTCATACTCTCCAACAATATGATACATCACTATTTCCTCTGTTTCGTCATCGATCAACTTAACTAACGCCCCAAATTTTACGGTATCACCGGAGAGTTTTGAGGTGTCAATAATTTTAGCTCTTGCTATTTTATCTTCAAGATCCAAAATGCGACCTTCAATAAAACTTTGTTTTTCCCGTGCTGCATGGTATTCTGCATTCTCAGATAAATCTCCAAAATCTCTAGCTGTTGCTATAGCTTCAATTACTTTTGGTCGTTCTATATGTTTAAGATGTTTAATTTCTTTTTCTAAACTATCAAACCCTTTATGTGTAATAGGAAAATCTGCCATAATAATATGTCTTGTCTAAGTTAAGTTTTCTAGTATATTTGTTGTGTCAAACTTTGTCAAATAGGCCTTTTAGGTTATTATGCAAACTAAACTCTTTAATTTTGAAATACAACGTAAAACTTTCCACTTATACAGCTTGATTATACCACTTTTTTATTTATTTTCATCTAAATTAGTTGTTACTACACTATTACTTCTACTTATAGTATGTGTATTATATATAGATATTACAAGGCATTATAATTTATATGTTAAGAAATTGACAGATAAATTTCTTGGAAAGTTTATGAGACCTGAAGAACAGAGTGGTTTATTCAGACTAAGTGGTAGCAGTTTTATGGTGGTTGGATTTTTCTTAACTGCTCTTTTATTTTCAAAAGGTTTAGCGATTTCATCTTGGCTTATATTGATAATAGCTGATTGTCTTGCTGCGTTAGTGGGTACAAAAATAGGTACGCCTCTAAAAAATGGCAAATCATTGGAAGGTTCCATTGCCTTTCTAATTTCTGCAATTTTTATTAGTATATTAGTGTATTTTTTCATCGGCTATCACACTAGTTTTACTGTTATCATAATTAGTTCTATAGTTGCTACTATTAGTGAATTCTACTCAAAAGAGTTATCAATAAACGATAATTTGTTAATACCTCTTAGCTACTGCTTCTCTACAATCATATTCACCTTTATTGTAAGTTTATGAGAATTCCATTAGAATTTTATGAACTTCTTAGAACTCGGATTAATTTATCAGATGTTGTTAGACAAAAAGTAGTCTTAACTAAAAAATCTGGAAATTACTTGGGACTATGTCCTTTCCATGTTGAAAAATCTCCATCATTCACTGTAAATGATGCCAAGAAGTTTTATTATTGCTTTGGCTGCACTGTTCACGGGGATGTTATAAAGTTTGTTTCCAACTTTAGCGGTTTATCTTATAAGGAAGCAGCCATTAAACTTGCTAATGATTATGGCATTGAATTGCCTAAATTAACAGCAGCACAACAAAAACTCTATGAAGAATCGGATGAACTATTTGATATCTTAGAGATGGCTGAAAGATTTTTTACATCACAATTGTCACAAGAAGTATGTAGCTACTTACATGACCGCGGTATTAGTAAAGAAGCAATTAAGGAATTCTCCATCGGTTTTGCTCCTCCATCTAAAGCATTACAGAAATTTTTTGAAAAAAAATCAATATCTTTGATAAAACTTCAAAAAGCAGGCTTAGTGGGCAAGCGAGATGATGGTACAATATATGAGATATTTTATAATCGGATAATCTTTCCGATTAAAAATGTTTATAATAAAGTAGTTGGTTTTGGGGGGCGAGTGCTTGGTGATGGGTTACCTAAATATTTAAATTCTCCGGAAACCATATTATTTCAAAAAAATGAAACATTATATGGGGAGAATAATGCGATTAGTGTTGCCTATAAGAAAAATCATTCAATCTTAGTTGAAGGGTACTTGGATGTTATTGCCTTGCACCAAGCTGGTTTTAAAGAGGCAATGGCAAGTCTTGGTACTTCGGTTACAGAGAATCACCTACAAAAATTATGGCGTGCCGGAGATGAAATAGTACTCTGTTTAGATGGTGATATAGCAGGAATAAAAGCCACCCATCGGGTAATTAATCTAGTACTACCTCTGATAAATGGTAATAAGAAAATTTCCTTTGTGATGTTACCTAGCGGAAGTGACCCTGATGATATGATAAATAAAGATGGTGCGGGAAGTTTCACACAAATTTTTGATAAAAGAATTAATCTGTCTGAAATGATTTGGCGTTCCGAATATGAAGGTAAGACTTTCTCAACTCCAGAAGACAAAGCTATTTTGGAAAGAAATCTTGAAGATTATTGTAAACAAATAAAAGATAAGCTACTTAGCCATAATTATTATAGATATTTTAAAGATCAAATATGGCAAAATTTAATTAAACGTCAAAGTAAAGTAGCTGTAAAAAATTCAAATATAACATTTTCAGCTCCGTATTATTCAGAAATTGAGATGTTAGAACAAGTCTTTTGTATAATGTTAGTAAAGTGTCCAAAGATAATCAAAAAGCAAGAAATAAAGGATTTCTTATTAACGTTAAATTTCCAAAATAAAATGCTTGAAGCTTTTCGTGATTGGTATTTTGCAGAAATTATTAGCAACAATATATTAGATCAGGAAAATATTATTAGTTTGGCAGAAAAAACTGGATTTTATAACACTTTTTCAGTATTGTCAAAATCCAATAATCCATATCTAGATTTGTTATTTAATATGGATGACATAGACTTTGACTTACTTTACCAATGGTTTCATAAAGCACATTACCTAGTACTATTAAAACAAGAATATAGCTCAATTATGCAAAATGGCTCAGACGAAGAGCTAAAAAAAGTTATATTATATCGAGAAGAAATTTTGAAAATCTCTAAAGAGATTTATAATCTAAACGAATCTTTTACTAATTGACCCAAGGTTTATAAATTATGACAGAAGCAAAAGAGAAAATAGATGTAAAAGGTACTGCAGTTGATAACCTAGTTAAAACAGCTAAAGAAAAAGGCACTGCAGTCACTTACTATGATCTAAATAAAGTCATTCCAATGACTAATAATATATCAGTAAACGATCTAGAAAAGGTAATATCAAAGTTTTCTGAGGCTGGAGTTGATATTATAGAAGGTGATGATGACGAGATCAAACTTGATATTAATGTAGATGATGAATTTAAACTGTCTAATAATGTTGATCGTGAGCCTGAAGACGAAAGTGAAGAAGAAAATTTAGGTACGACCGATGATCCAGTAAGGTTATATTTACGAGATATGGGAGGAGTTGGACTTTTTTCTCGTGAGACTGAAATAGAAGTAGCCCAAGATATTGAAGAAGGCAAAGAGATAATGGTTAAGTCACTTTGTGAAAATCCAATATCGATGAAATTCTTTATAAAATGGCATGAAGATTTAGTTAATGAAAAAATACTACTCCGAGATTTGATTGATCTAGAAGCTAATATGGTCAACGGGGATGATAGTAATTCTGAAGAGAGTCAAAATAATTATATAGAATCAGATCATGAAGAAGCTAGCAATTTATCAATAGCTACTATTGAGTTACAGTTATTACCTAGTGTTGTCAAGCGTATGGCAAAAGTTTCTAAGCTTTCTGAAGAGTTGTTAATTGAAGCAAAAAAACATTACACCCGTTATCCTCAACCTAAGGGATTGCATGATAACAAAAAATATGCCAAGAATCTACAATTACTAATTATTGAAATTTCTAGTATCCATTTCCACTCTAAAAGGACAGAAGAAATTCTTAATAGAATATATAGTTTAAATAGAGAATTAGTAACTAAAGAAGGGAGCTTCCTTAAATTAGCTGAAAAATATGGCATAAGTCGTCAAAACTTCCTAAATGAATATATGGGAGCAGTAATTGATGAAAGCTGGAAAAGGCAAATGCAAAAAAATAAGCAATCTAATTGGAAGAATTTCCTTGCTAAAGAATCTGATGCTATTGATCAAGTGATTAGTGAATTAAAAACCATGGAAATGACTATTGGTTTGCCAATTATTGAATTTAAAAAGTTAGTGCATACAATACAAAAGGGTGAAAGACAAGTCCTTAGGGCAAAAAAAGCTATGATAGAGGCTAATCTGCGTCTAGTTATCTCAATTGCTAAAAAGTATGCAAATCGTGGATTACAGTTTTTAGATTTAATTCAGGAAGGAAATATTGGGTTAATGAAGGCTGTTGATAAATTTGACTATCGTAGGGGATATAAATTTTCCACTTATGCTACTTGGTGGATTAGGCAAGCTATTACTAGAGCTATAGCTGATCAAGCTAGAACCATACGTATTCCCGTGCATATGATTGAAACGATCAATAAAATTATTCGTACCTCTAGGCAGATGCTTAACGAGCTAGGTTATGAACCGACTCCGGCAGAAATTGCCGCTCGCCTTTCTATGCCAGTTGATAAAGTACGAAAAGTAATGAAAATAGCTAAAGAGCCAATTAGCTTAGAAAATCCAATAGGCGATGATGATGGTAGTTATCTTGGAGACTTTATTGAAGACAAAAATGCTATATTACCGCTTGACGCAGCAATTCAATCGAATTTACGAGAGGTCACAACTAGAGTTTTAGCAACTCTTACTCCTCGTGAAGAAAGAGTTCTAAGAATGAGATTTGGTATAGGAATGAGTACTGATCATACACTAGAAGAAGTTGGACAACAATTCAACGTTACTAGGGAACGTATTAGGCAAATAGAGTCCAAAGCACTACGCAAATTGAAGCATCCGACTAGATCTAAAAAACTTAGTAGTTTCCGGGGTGGTTCTAGAAAGCAAAACAATTCTTCAGAGTCTGCTTTTGGAGGCTGATTTTCTATAGACTTTATTTTATTTTTACAGTGTGAGTGTTGCGAATCGAATAATATATTCTATGAAATTCTCTCGTGCATATAGTTGTTGTTGGTTGTGAAAGAAATACCGGTTAAAAAAATATGTAGTTAAATTAAAAGCTTGTTTTTTATCATTATTAGTAATTTGGCTATTAGTGGAGGTTAGGAATTGTGGTAAGATTAGAAGCCTGTCTTGATATGGTAACCCCTCTGATAAGCATACAGCTCTTCCAGATTTTGGCGAGACGTAAGCTAGATTCTCTCTACTACCTGTTACCGCACATTTATGCAGATCAAGACCATAGCCTGATTCTTGGAGTATAGCTAATTCAAATTTAATATATTCCTCAAAAATAAAATCATTTGCTAGACTACTTAAATATTTTACAAAAATTGGAAAAAATTTATTGTGATTTTCTCTTTCATGAAATGCCATCTTAATAAGGCTAATAATTGAATTAAAAGCGTAGAGCTTAATTTTATTAGTTATTAAAAGACCAGCGTAAGATTTTATTAATTCGCATTTAGCCATTCCTAGATGCTCGTGTAATCTAGCTTGCCAAAGAAAATCAACAATATTACCTTGTTGATTTACAGAGCCAAATTTTTTAGATGTTTCTCGTATTACACCAGAATATAAGCCATGATTTTCAGTAAAAACTGTAATAATAGCCGTATTTTCTTTTAGTGGTTTTTTGGCAATTATTATACCTATATCTTTAAAATTCATATTTAAACTTGTTGCAATCTCATATGGCTATATGAGTGAGGATCATTTTCCCAAAACTCACGTACTTTCACAAAAAGGAAAAGGTGAATTTTACAATCAAAAGCTAGCTGCATCTCTATTCTTGCCTTAGATCCTATTTCTTTAATTTTACAACCATTTTTTCCTAAAATAATAGTCTTATAAGAATTCTTTGAAACCACTATTACCTGATGAATTTTGATAGACTTATCATTATTTTCCTGCCACATTTCAGTTTGAACGGTTAAATTATAAGGTAATTCTTGGTGAAGATTCAAGAATAATTGTTCCCTAGTTATCTCAGCTGCTAAAAAGCGCATAGGTAGGTTAGTAACATCATCTTCTTCGTATAGCCAAGACGACAGTCCTGCTTGGCTTTGTATGTAGCTTAGTAAATTATTAATATTTTCGCCGTTTAAAACGGATATTTTAAATATATTAGCATCTAGGAACTGAGACCTTATAATATTTTCTATTTCTTCTATATATTTAGAAGGAATATCGATCTTATTTAACAGAAATATTAAATTTATTTTAAGGTTTTGTAATTTTTTCAGTATTTGTAAAGTAAATTGGTCTATAGGTTTCGTACTATCTATTATCAATAAAACTAAATCTACACCATGTAAACTTGACCATGCACACCGTACCATTGCTTTTTCCAGCTGTTTCTTTGGCTCGAATATACCTGGCGTATCTAATATTATCAGCTGCGTATCTTTTATGGTAACTATTCCAGTTATAATGGAGCGAGTAGTTTGAACTTTATTCGTTACTATGGAGATTTTTTGTCCAATAAGTTTGTTTAATAATGATGATTTACCAGCATTTGGTTTACCGATTATACATAGAGTTATTGTTTTCTGAGAATATATTTCCACGGATTAAACCTTACAACTATTACCAAGTGTGCAAGTTTTGTTAACTTAAACAGCCCCGATATCATCCCTGCGTAGGCAGGGATCTAAAATATCTAACAACATTATCTATGCTATTTTTTTAGACCCCTGCCTTCGCAGGGGTGACACCAGCCCTTAGAGAGGGCTATTATAACTATTAAAAACTTGCACACTTGGTAACTATTTCAAATTTTTGAAATAGTTCATTAATTTTCGAGCAGCAACTTTTTCTGCTTCTTTAACTGAATGACCAGTTCCAGTTTGTTGGTATGCTTCCATTTTTACTAATACAGTGAAGATAGATGCGTGTGGTGATCCTTCTCTTTTTATCACTTCATACACGGGTCTTGCAATTCCCTTTCTTTGTGCTAATTCCTGAAGAGTAGTTTTAGGATCATAATCAGCTAAATCAGTAATAGATATAAACTCATACCACAAATCATATACTATTTTTTGGGTCGTATCAATATTACTATCAAGATAAATGGCAGCAATTAATGCTTCCATAGTATTCTCAATATTATTAGGATTTTGCCTTCCCCCTAATACTTCTTCACCATGGGTCATAATAATATAGTCTGACAAATTGATTTTTGCAGCTACTTTGCAAAGCGATTCTTTACAGACTAGATATGCTCTAATTTTTGCTAATTTCCCCTCATCATAGGTAGAGAAATTCTTAAATATAATTTCAGTAATGATAAAATTAATTATTGCATCACCAAGTAATTCTAAACGTTCATAGTTTTTTTGAATTCCATGCTTTAGGATATGTTGCTTAAGGGAAGGATGACTTAACGCTTCAAGTAAAAGATCTTTATTATTAAAATTATATCCTATATCTTGTTCAAGCTTTTCTGGAGCAGAAAGAGCTGATTCTTTACTTGTTATCATTTTATATTTTATCTGTATAAAGGGACGTAAATATTCTGTTAAATCTAATAGATGCCAGCCAAGTACCCACACGGAGTATTTGATTAATTATCCCAATATCACTTTGCCATAATTCTTCTTTTGTAGAAAAAATAATAAATTGTCCTTTGGCAATAAAGTTTTTAAACGGTACAAATCCTAGATCTATCCTACTATCATTTGATTCATCTCTGTTATCTCCAAGGAAGAAATACTTACCTTCTGGTACATAAAAGCTTTCCGTATTACCATATTTATTTACTAGTGAATGATTATTTTGTTTTAATTTATAAGAAAAATAACTTACACCATTAGGTAATATTTCCTTATATTTTATATAATTTTTTCCTTCTTCACTTGTATATGTACCAATTTCAGTGCGTTCTATGGCTTTATCATTTATATACACTACGTCATTGATTAATTGTACTTTATCTCCAGGTAGCCCAATTAGTCTTTTTATAAATCGAATATCCATATTATTTGGTGGGCAAAAAACTATTACATCTCCTCTTTGTGGCTGTGACGCCAACATTCTCCCATTCAAAATATTAGGACTAAAAGGAAAAGAATAATTACTATATCCATAAGAATATTTTGTTGAAAAAATATAATCATTCTCCAGCACGGTTGCTTTCATTGAACCTGTTGGCACAAAAAAAAGTTCCATGATAAAAAATCTTATCATCAGTGCCAAAAATATTGTAAAGATAAAAGACGTATATTCTTTAATTTGTGTTTTTTTGTTGGTAACCGCAGCTGTTGTTTGCATAATTATTATTTAATAACGAACTAAATTCAGTTTATAATACCTTATTACTATGTTTAAATCCAGCAATTTTTGAATCGCTCCTAGCAGGGTAATTTAAAAGTCGGGCTGCAAGCCTAATAGATAAAGGAAAAAGTGCTTAATATGCACTCGATGTCATTCTGAGCAACGGCGGGAATCTAAAAAAATAAGCCTGAAAGACTATTAAGTAATATAGATCCCGCACCGAAGCAGGGATGACATCGATAGCGGTTAAATTTGCATCTATATCAACTAATGGTTGTGACTTTTAAATTACCCTAACCCCTAGTATCTTAATAGTCAACTCTAAGAAAATACAACCCACATGCTGGAGCTTTTGCACCTGCTGCCTCTCTTTTTTTAGCATCCAAAGCTTTTTGTATATCACCTTCCTGCCATATATTGCGTCCAACTAATACTAAACTACCAACAATATTTCGAACCATATGATGTAAAAAAGATCGAGCAGAAACATATATTTTTATATCGTTGTTTTCTTGTGTAATAACTAACTTAGATAAGGTTTTTATAGGTGACTTTGCTTGGCAATATTTACCTCTAAATGAGCTAAAATCATGATTTCCTATGAGATAGAAAGCCCCATATTTCATTGCTTCAACATCAAGAGGTTGTTTTATCCACCAAGCACGATTTAAATCTATTATAACTTGACCAGACCTATTAATAATTCTATATACATAATGACGTTCTACAGCAGAAAATCTTGCATGAAAATCTTTGTCTACTAGAACACAATCAATTATCCCTATATTATGAGATCTTACAAAATAGTTAATAGCCTGCATAACTTTATAGGGCTGCATATATTTCACTAAATCGAAATGTGCTACTTGCCCTAAAGCATGAACCCCTGCATCAGTCCTGCCAGCTCCATGAACCACTACTTTTTCACCAGTAAATTTGTAGATTCCTTCTTCCAATATTTGTTGAATAGATATAGCATTACACTGCCTCTGCCAGCCAACAAAAGCAGTGCCTAAATATTCAATGGTAATCTTATATCTATAAAAATCAAGTATTTGATTCATCAATTTATTTACCGCCTATTTCAGCTCCCCATACTGCAATTCATACACTCTATGCATCTTATGTGCCATTTCATGATTATGAGTTACCACAATAATAGAGGTATTTTGTTGTTTGGCGGTTTTAAGCAATAAGTTAAAAACCTCATTAGCAGTATTAGGATCTAGATTACCAGTAGGTTCATCAGCTAAAATAATTTGAGGATTATTAATTAAGCTACGAGCGATAGCTACTCTTTGTTGCTCACCACCAGATAGCTCACCCGGTACATTATGTATTTTATTAGCTAGCCCTAACTCTGCTAATAGCTCTTCTGCCTTCTTAAGAGCTAATTTATAACTATCACCAGCAATTAATTTTGGCATTGCTACATTCTCTAAGGCAGTAAAATCTTTGAGTAAATGATGTTGTTGATAGACAAAACCTATATTACGCAGTCTTATTATATGAGCGTGATTTTGGCAATAGTTTGTTGACTCTATCTGCACCTCTCCACTATTTGGGGTATCAAGTAGACCAGCTATATGCAGTAAAGTTGATTTTCCGCTACCAGAAGAGCCTATTATGGCAACTAGTTCTCCTTGCATTACAGTTAAGTTAACATTACTTAATACTTCAATAATAGATTTTCCCTGCTTATATTTTTTAGAAATATTTTTTAACATTAATACAGCTTTATTCATAACGCAAGGCATCCACAGGATTCAACTTAGCAGCTTTATATGAAGGATAAATTGTTGCACAAAAACATAGAACTATAGAGATAGTTGATACTAATATAACATCTTCTAATCTTACCTCTGATGGTAGAGTGTATAAAAAATAAATCGCTGCTTCAAAAATTTTAGTACCAGTGACTTTCTCCAAGATATTTCTAATAGACTGGATATTATAAGCAAAGCTTGTACCCAATATGATACCTAAAATCGTACCGAGCAAACCTATAAACATGCCATTACAAATAAAAATAAGCATAATCTGCCTAGTACTTGCACCAATGGTACGAAGCACTGCAATATCCGAAGTCTTGTCTTTAACTAACATAAATAAGCTAGACACGATGTTAAAGGCTGCTACCATAATAATCAAAGAGAGAATAGTAAACATTGCTATCCTTTCAACAGCTAAAGCATTTAGAAACTGTAAATGTGATTTCTGCCAACTTGTCACTCGTAATTTTGATCCTAAAAGATTTTGTATCTCCCAAGCATAAATTCCCGCGTTACTCGGTTCTATCGTTATTATTTCGACTAGATTAATAACTTCCTTGAAAGACAGAAAATTTTGGGCAGCAATAAGTGGCATTAAAATAGTTGCTGAATCATAATCATACATACCGCTAGTGAAAGTAGCCACAACCCTGAATTCCTTAGATCTAGGCATACTACCAAAAGCAGTAGAAATTGAATTGGGAGAAATTAATTTTATTTTTGCACCTGCTTGAACTCCTAGGTTATGAGCCAATTCATTACCGATTGCCACAACATCTTTGCCAAAAAAATCGGTAAAATCTCCAGTATTAACATTTTGTAAAATCTGATTTTTATATTTGAGTTCAGTTAAATCTATACCTTTAATTATAGCACCACTATTCATTCTTTTACCTAGTGCAAGAGCTTGACCGACAATGCTTGGAGAAATATGTTTTATATAATTCTGACTAATTAATTTTTTGTTAATTTCATCATAATTTGCGATAAAACGTGATACTGGTGTTATGCTAATGTCACCATTAAGACCAATAATGTTTTTAGTCAGTTCATAATGAAAACCGTTCATAACGGACATAACCACTATCAATGCAGCAACACCGATAGTTACACCCATCAAAGAAAAACCAGCAATAATAGAAACAAATCGCTCATTCTTCTTAGCTCTAAAATATCGGACTGCTACT
Source organism: Candidatus Tisiphia endosymbiont of Ditula angustiorana (assembly GCF_964026425.1). NCBI lineage: Bacteria > Pseudomonadati > Pseudomonadota > Alphaproteobacteria > Rickettsiales > Rickettsiaceae > Candidatus Tisiphia > Candidatus Tisiphia endosymbiont of Ditula angustiorana. Next base: position 272,926 of record NZ_OZ032143.1, on the reverse strand, counting down.
TTTAGAATAAAATTATCTTTTATCATTTAGGTTCATCAAATATTCTATCTAATTGCAATAATTTATAACAACCAATCAATGCTATAACTATAGTGATGCACATAACAATTGCTAATGGCTTAAAAGTACCCTGATAAAAATAACTAACCAACTGCAAACATAAAGTGGTAACAATCAATCTTCCTGATACAAATATAGCAGTAATCCTGCCTTTAGCATTTGGTATACTCTCTAACGCCAAAGGCCATAAAATATTACAAGGGAATATCATGCCAATAGCCACTAATTGTGTTACTATTGTTATGGTTAATGGGTCATTAGTCTTGCATATCACCAAAACTATAGCGGCAATTATAAAAGCCACAAGCATTAAAATACTAAAGAAAAAACATTTTTTTTGTCCAAAATTCTTCAATAAATAACCACTGCTAAAACTTACAGCCGAGAATACTGCAGCCATTGCTCCCTGATAAAAACCAAACTGTTGAATAGACACTCCTAGGGCGTGTCATCAATTAAGTTGACAGGAGTGTTCGTTTGTTGTGTAATAGAGAGAAAATTAAGGATAAATCTTCTCTATGCGTCGATATGCTCTACGTGACGATCAATGGGATCGGATTAAAGATAACCTACCTGGAAGGAAAGAGTCTGTTGGTGTAACAGCCAAGGATAATCGCCTATTTGTAGAAGCAGTCTTGTATCGATATAGGGCTGGTATACCTTGGAGAGACCTATCTGAACGTTTTGGAGATTTTCGAGTGATTCACCTACGTCATTCAAGGTGGAGCAAGACAGGTGTGTGGAAAAAGGTTTTTGAGATGCTGGCTGAAGATGCTGATAACGAGTATGCCATGATTGATTCAACCATTGTTAGGGCTCATCAACATAGTGCCGGTGCTAAAAAAAAGAGTTAGATGATGACCAAGCAATTGGACGAGGTAAAGGGGGGCTGAGTACTAAAATCCATGCCACATGTGACGCTCTAGGGAATCCAACGGGATTCCATCTTACCCCGGGTCAAGCTCATGATTTGCAAGGATCTGATGTTTTGATGAATGAATTGACGAAAGCGGATGCTGTACTTGCTGATAAGGCTTATGATGCCGATGCACGTATGCGAGATAAGCTGAAAGATAAGGGATGTATAGCTGTGATTCCCCCAAAGAAGAATCGTGTGAATCCAGCTAATTATGATAAAGACCTCTATAAAGCTAGGCATTTGATTGAGAACTTTTTTGCAAAATTGAAGCAATATAGAGCTATTGCAACACGATTTGACAAAACATCTCAGAACTTTTTGGGTGCTGTTTATATGGCTTCCATGGTAATTTGGCTCAATTGATGACACACCCTAGATCTCGCATGTACAAGATGGGAGCGATACCAATAAAAACCCAATAAGCTTGAAAAAGCATTAATGAGGTTATTATATAATAAATAGCTTTTCTCGATTTAAAGACCAAGCCATACTCTTTTAGGGATATTTTAACATTATAATTTACCTGTCCTTTTGGGATAAATAATACACCGATTATTAAACAAAATAGCCCGAATATTAACAGTATAGCAAAATTACCTCGCCAACTAAGCAAAAAATTTACATAACTTCCTACTACCGGTGCAAAAGCCATGGCTAAACTAATTGCACCATTTAAAGCTCCCATCATTCTTTGTTGTTGCTTAACCGAATATAAATCAGCCAGTACTACATAGCCTAATACTGCTACCCCAGATATACCTACCCCTTGCAGAAACCTACCAGATAGTAACATGTAATAATTGAGAGCAAAAGTACAAAAGCTACTACCAACAATAAATATTATAAGACCTATAATGATAATTAACTTCCTGCCAAACCTGTCCCCTAAATTTCCTACTATCAAGGAAGTAACACAGTGGGCTATGAGATTTATTCCTAGTAAGAATTCGACCTTAAAAGTAGAAAGATTAAAGCTATCTTGTAAATCTGGAAAACTAGGGACAAATAAATCCACTTCAGCCCCAGCTAAAACTTCCATAATTAAAATAGTAATAAACAAATTCATAAAAAAATATATACTTCTTGCAAATGAAGAGTTGATAAACAACAACAAGGCAATCAGATTTGAGACGGCTCTGCATCTGATTGTTAAATTAATATTTTGCTAAAAACATGATTTTAATCTTTTAAAATCATGTTTTTAGCTTTAGAAAGGTTTAAAATGCATTCGCGTTAGCCGCTTTAAGAATGCATTTTTCCTTACATTAAAGCCAATTTGGGATAAGAATTAACTATTTCTTATCCCAAATTGGGGTATTATATACTTAAACTTCACAATTTGTAATACATACTCTATAACTCCTTAATGCTCAATACTAAATTTAGGAAATAATATTATGACGAATTATCATTTATTTACTTCTGAGTCTGTCTCTGAGGGACATCCAGATAAGATGGCTGACCAAATTTCAGATTCTATACTGGATGCAATTCTTAAAGAGGATCCAAAAAAGAGTCGGGTAGCATGCGAAACACTTATAAAAACTGGACTAGTATTTATAGCTGGAGAAATTACAACAGATGCTTGGGTTAACATTGATCAAATAGTACGCAATATTATAAGAAAGATAGGCTATACTAGCTCTGATATAGGTTTTGACGCAGACTCTTGTAGTGTGATTACTTCAATAAGCAATCAATCTCCGGATATTGCATTAGGTGTAGATAATCGTGAAGATCATGAAATAGGTGCTGGTGATCAAGGTTTGGTGTTTGGGTACGCAACGAATGAGACTCCTACATTTATGCCTGCACCAATTATCTATGCTCATAAATTAGTTATGAGACAAGCTGAACTCAGAAAAAAGGGCATCTTGCCTTGGTTAAGACCAGATGCTAAAAGCCAAGTCACTTTTAAATATGTTGAGAATAAACCAGTTGGTATAGACACCGTTGTGCTTTCTACGCAGCATCACCCTGATATTTCTCATGCTGATTTAGTAGAAGCAGTAATTGAAGAAATCATTAAGCCTGTGTTACCAGATGAATGGATTGATAAAAATACTAAATATCTTGTGAACCCAACAGGAAGGTTCGTAATTGGAGGGCCTTTAGGAGACTGTGGACTTACAGGAAGAAAAATAATAGTTGATACTTATGGCGGAATGGCACGCCACGGTGGCGGATGTTTTTCTGGTAAGGATCCAACAAAAATCGATAGATCTGCATCTTATGCAGCAAGATATATAGCAAAAAATATTGTAGCAGCAGGTGTTGCACAGCGTTGTGAGATTCAAATTTCTTATGCTATTGGAGTTGCCCAGCCAGTGTCTATAAGTATTGAAACGTTTGGGACTAGCAAAATGAGTGAATCAGCAATAATTGAATTAATAAAGAATAATTTTGATTTAAGCCCAGGCGGTATTATAAAAAAACTATCTTTATATAATCCAATTTATCTTAAAACAGCATCATATGGGCATTTTGGACGGGAAGATCAAGATTTTCCTTGGGAAAGAATAGATAATATAATGGGACTATAAAATAAGTTGATAATGCAATATAATGAGTAAGATTTTTAACTATAACCCCAATAAGAAATTAGCCATTATTGCTCTTAAGGTTAAAGCTAACGCAAAGACAAATAAGATAGGCGAGTTTGTCATAATTAATAATCAATATCATCTAAAATTATCTATAAAAGCAGTTCCAGAGGATGGTAAGGCTAACGATGCTATTGTCAATTTTTTATCCAAAAAATGGAAAATTTGTAAAAATAATTTTGAGATAATATTAGGTCACTCTAATAGTTTAAAACTCTTAGCAATAAAAAATATTGAATTAGACTATTTAAATTTACATTTAAAGCATTATATACATAACATCGAAGTATAGTATTTTATAGGACTTATATGACCCAAGAAAAAAAGAAGTTTGACGCTGAAGTTGGTAAGATTTTAAACTTAATGATTCATTCTCTTTATAGTAATAAAGAGATTTTTATGCGTGAATTAATATCTAATTCTTCTGATGCTTGTGATAGATTAAGATATTTATCACAAAGTGACGCAAAGCTTATTGCAGATGATCCTCACTTTAAAATTACTGTCAGAATTGATAAAGATAAAAGGCAGATTATTGTTAGAGATAACGGTATTGGTATGAACCGAGAAGATTTGATTGATAATCTAGGAACTATCGCAAGGTCTGGTACAGGAAATTTCTTAAACAATCTGTCTGGAGATGCTAAAAAAGACAGTATGTTAATAGGACAGTTCGGGGTTGGGTTTTATTCAGCTTTTATGATTGCTGATAGCATCACCGTTACCTCAAGAAAAGCAGGAGAAACAAAATCTTATGTTTGGCAGTCAGATGGTCTTGGAGAATATACTGTAGATGATCTAGACCATGATTTTACAAGGGGAACTGAGGTAGTTATTCACGTCAAGCAAGATGAAGATAGTTATATTGATCATTTTAGATTGAAGCATATAGTTAAAAGTTATTCTGATCATATAGCCATACCTATATATTTTATTGATGAGTCAACTGCTAATGAAATACAGCTTAATTCAGCTTCAGCATTGTGGACAAGACCTAAATCTGATTTGACTTTTGAGCAATATAAAGAATTTTATAAAACTCTGTCTTATTCACTTGATGATCCTTGGTTAACTATTCATAATAAAAATGAGGGTACAGTTGAATTTACTAATTTGTTATTTATTCCGTCAACCAAGACTTTTGATTTATTCCACCCTGACCGTAAAAGAAGAGTAAAATTATACATCAAAAGAGTTTTTATTTCTGATGAAAATATAGATTTAATACCTTCTTACCTAAGATTTTTAAGAGGAGTAGTAGATTCAGAAGATTTACCTCTAAATATTAGTCGTGAATCTTTGCAGCATAATAGTACTTTAGAAAAGATTAAAGCAGCTATAACTAAAAGAGTCTTGAGTGAACTTAAAAAGAAAAAAGACGAATCTATAGAGGAATACAGCAAATTTTGGTCCAATTTTGGAGCTGCTTTAAAAGAAGGACTGTGTGAAGCAACTAGTGATCATGACAAATTACTTGAAACATGTATATTTAGCAGCAGCCTTTTAAATAAGATGATTAGCCTTGATGACTATATTAGCAACTTTAAAGAAGGGCAAGACACTATATATTATCTTAGTGGTGATGATCCAGCAAAATTACTGTCTAGTCCTCAAATAGAAGGATTTTTAAGTAAAAACATAGATGTACTTCTTTTTACTGATACAGTTGATGATTTTTGGGTTAATGTCAATAGTAGCTACAAGAGTTATGCCATTAAATCAGTTACTAGAAGTGATATTGATTTAGAGAAATCTAAGCAGAAAATAGAAGATGTAAAAGACGAAAATGATGAATATATAAAATTAACGGAATATTTTAAAGAAATATTAGGTGATTTAGTAAAAGATGTAAGGATTTCTAAAAAACTTACTTCAAGCCCAGCTTGTCTCGCCGTTGGAGACGGAGCTATGGATATTCGTATGGAAAGGTTCTTAATTGAACGAAAACAATTAATAGCAGCCTCTGCTAAAATATTTGAGCTAAACCCTAAGCATAAAATTATTGAGAAAATTAACGCTGATGTAATCTCAAATAATAAGGACTATGCTAATGAAGAATTGGTTAGATTAATGTATGACCAAGCCTGTATTGTAGAAGGTGAGCCAGTCAATGATACTGGCGGATTTGCAAAAAGACTTAATGATATTATGCAAAAAGCTATCTTATAAACTTAATTTGGGAATTGACACTAACAACCGCCAAAAAAAGTACGGTAAAGAAACTATAAGAATGTTACAAATGGAATAATTTTTAGTAATTTTATTGTCAAAATTTGAAGGCTAATTCTTCAAAGTTGTTAATTGCCGACTAACCTGTGCATCTAATTGTTCTACAAAATTATCTTGTGCTTCATTGGATTGCTTGTTTAACTCTTGGTATAATTGTTATTTGCTTAAACTCCTCTTTTCTAGGGTGTGTCATCAATTGAGCCAAATTACCATGGAAGCCATATAAACAGCACCCAAAAAGTTCTGAGATGTTTTGTCATATCGTGTTGCAATAGCTCTATATTGCTTCAATTTTGCAAAAAAGTTCTCAATCAAATGCCTAGCTTTATATAGATCCTTATCATACTTAGCTGGATTCACACGATTCTTCTTTGGGGGAATCACAGCTATACATCCCTTATCTTTCAGCTTATCTCGCATACGTACATCGGCATCATAAGCCTTATCAGCAAGTACAGCATCCGCTTTCGTCAATTCATTCATCAAAACATCAGATCCTTGCAAATCATGAGCTTGACCCGGGGTAAGATGGAATCCCGTTGGATTCCCTAGAGCGTCACATGTGGCATGGATTTTAGTACTCAGCCCCCCTTTACCTCGTCCAATTGCTTGGTCATCATCTAACTCTTTTTTTTAGCACCGGCACTATGTTGATGAGCCCTAACAATGGTTGAATCAATCATGGCATACTCGTTATCAGCATCTTCAGCCAGCATCTCAAAAACCTTTTTCCACACACCTGTCTTGCTCCACCTTGAATGACGTAGGTGAATCACTCGAAAATCTCCAAAACGTTCAGGTAGGTCTCTCCAAGGTATACTCGATGAAAATCAACAATTGCGTTGTTGTTGTCCAAGACCTGCGGTGCTCACGTACTAATGTACGCTGTGCTCCTCGGCTTGGACACTCCTAGCACTTGTTGATTTTGATCTTCGTCTACCAACTCTTCATTTACGAGCAGTATATACCAGCCCTATATCGATACAAGACTGCTTCTACAAATAGGCGATTATCCTTGGCTGTTACACCAACAGACTCTTTCCTTCCAGGTAGGTTATCTTTAATCCGATCCCATTGATCGTCACGTAGAGCATATCGACGCATAGAGAAGATTTATCCTTAATTTTCTCTCTATTACACAACAAACAAACACTCCTGTCAACTTAATTGATGACACGCCCTAGTATACTTTAGGAAACCTCAGTAAGTTTTTTAGCTATGTATATAGTACATGGAGATTTCTCTTTTTCATTTACCCAAGCATATCCATCTGAATCTTTACCAATTGGGTTATGAGTGTGTACTATAGTTAATCCAGCCTTAGTTATTACTTCACAATAATCTTCATCACTCCAAAAATAGTCATATATAGTTAAGTCAATTTCTTTAAACCGTATTTTAACAATAGAACCACTATTTAAGCCTTTATTTTCCTCAAACTGAGTATTTTCTGATAACCAATCATTATTGTAAGTATCCTTATTACACAAAACAGTTATAAAAGTACCACCTACTTTTAATATCCTAGCAACTTCTTGAGTAATTTTAAGTAGCTCTTGTTTACTACTAACCTCCATTAATACCCAACTTGAAAAGACTAAATCATAATACTTATCCTGAATTGGTATCTCAGCACTGTTAATAACTTTATATTTTCCTATAGGATCTAAATCTTTAGCACGATTTATCATATCTTCGTTAATATCAACACCATCAACATTCAGGCCAAGTGATTTTAAATATAATGATGATTTCCCTGCACCACTACCATAATCCAAAGTGGTAGTACCTAATACATACTGCTTTATTAATTGTGGTATATCCCTAAATGCTAAAAACTGCGTTCCACTTATAGACAAACGAGAATAGTACTCAGCGTACAAAGAGGCATTATTTCTATAATCTACTAGAGTCATAATTTAACAATACGTTTATATTTACAATTTTATAAATTACTTCAAAAAATTTGGTATCAACTGTTTAAAAGATGGTTTTTCAAAAACATCACTTCTATCTGCTCTTTTTAGAAAAGCAACAAATTTAACTGTTATAGGTAATGTTAATATCTCATAAAGTACTTTTATAACAGTCAATAAATATATCATTTTCATTAATTCTGCTGATGGAATTCTGCCAAAAAAAGCAATATAACCAAATATTGTACTTTCTATAAATGCACCAATAAAAGTACTCAAAATAGCTCTTAAAGCAAACATTCGTCCATTGAATTTTATTTTTAATGAAGCTATTATTATTGCATTGATCAATTCACCAATAAAGTAACTTAAAACTGAAGCTGTAACTATCCGTGGTGATATATAAAAAATTGTCTCAAATGCTTGCTGATCTTGCCAATATTGTGAGGCAGGTAATAAAGCAATAATATATAAGAAAATACTAAATATTATGTTAAAACAGAGTGCTAACCATATTGCTCTTCTAGCGGCTAAAAATCCGTAAACCTCTGTTAAAACATCATTTAAAATATATAATAATGGAAAAATTATTGTACCAGCCCCTATCGTATAACCAAAAAAATCACACATTTTTATTTCAGCAATATTTGATAACAATAGGCATACTACAAATGTTACAGTTAGAAGATTATAATACTTTTTATTACTGCTTAGCTCCGGCACGAGAGGTTTCTTTTTTGAATATGCTTTAGACAATAATATTATATCGTTAGAATTAAAAAATTGTAGCTTATTTTCTTGAAAAATGTCTTTTAATTTAAATTTTATATCTGCCCCATTTTTAATTACTTCACATACTACTTCAGTATAATCAGATTTTTCTAGTAAAGAGTTAACCTTATATTTAATATTTGAAAAAAGAAATAAAGTATCCTTTAACTGGGAAGAAAAAGATATTAGAAACATCTACTTTTACCTATTTACGTTAATTCGGGATAAGGTAAGAGAGAATAGTTGATATATAATAGGGGTTGCAAGGATTTTAAGCCTGTGCTAAATAGTTTATTTGAAAAGAAATAAATAAACACAGGCATGAAAAAAGATATCACAGAATTATACAGTTTCATAGATGATTTTTGTAAAATTTATCTTGAATATGAAAAAAGAAAATTATTACCATCAAATAAGCAGAGGAATCGTCCTTGTAGTATGAGTTTAAGTGAGATGTTAACCATAATAATTATGTATCATACATCTTATGCCAAGAACTTTAAATTTTTCTACAAAATTTATATGGAACATCTACATAAGGATGATTTCCCTAAAGCCTTAAGTTATAACCGGTTTATTGAATTAACACCTAGATTATTCATGCCATTAAATATTTTGATTCATTTATTATTTGGTCAAGAAACAGGTGTTTATTTTATTGACGCTACAACAATTAAAGCATGTCATAATAAAAGGCGTTCCAGTAATAAAGTTTTCAAAGGATTAGCCAAACATAGCAAATCCTCTATGGGCTATTTTTATGGATTTAAATTACATTTGATAATTAACAATAAAGGAGAGCTTATGGCATTAAAAGTGACCAAGGGCAATGTAGATGATAGAGTTCCCGTACTGGAATTAACAAAAGGATTGACTGGAATTATGGCTGCTGATAAAGGTTACATCAAGCAAAATTTGTTCTTAAATTTATACGAAAGAGGATTAAAAATGATTCATGGAATTAAGAAGAATATGGCAAATAAATTAATGGATTTAAAAGAGAAAATCTTACTTCGAAAGCGAAATTTAATCGAGACAGTTTTTGATTTTCTAAAGAATAAAATGAATCTTGAGCATACAAGGCATAGGTCTGCTATAAATGCTTTTGTACACATATTATCAACCCTTATCGCTTATTCACTAAAGAAAAATAAGCCTTCAACAAAACTTGACTTTAATATGCATATCCACAACGTCCTTATCCCGAATTAACGTTATTTATATCTAATAAACAAAAATTAAATATTTTTATCTGTATTTTATATAAATAAAAAATATTATTGATTAACAACAAATAAGCGTTTTTGTTGAATAAGGAGACCCTTCAAAAGTAGGGGCAAAGCTAAATTTGAATAGAAATCTACGCCAAATCATTGGACTTATATCTTTAAGATGTACTTTAAATTGGTAAATCTTAGTATTGTCAGACATATAAAAGCAATTTATCAGTTACATCAAATAGGGTAAAATATGTTTCAGGTGTTATAGATTCATTTTGTAATATATTTTTAGCACAATTTAGCTTTACCCCTACTTTTGAATGGTCTTCCTCCGTATCAATTAATACATGTAACTGGAAATGGGGTACTCGACTTTATTTTGGCTTTACATAATAATGATAAGGAGTTAATAGAGTATATTTATTATTTTTATAATATCTATGCAATATAATAAAAGCTTCATAAGATGATTTTGGGGCATTATAACTTCTCTTGGTCATTTTTACACACAGATGCAGCATTTCAGGGATAAAACTCTTATTTTTAAATTTATTGTAACTATCAATACTTGAATGACAAAAATAATCCGCTTTATTAGAAAGATTTGTCTTGAAAAAAGACCATTCTTTTTTAGCTAGTTCTTTAGCTTCTTTTGTTAAAAATTCCCCATAATTATTTAGATCAAAATTTTCTAGATCCTGGTCATCCCACCAATTCTCACTATTCATACTCAATTCTGTTAAATTTAGATTTTTTTGATAATAAAAATTGTTGCGCCATAAATATGGTTTGATAAATATATTTAAACCAGGAGAACTCATTATAATCATGTGAGCTAATTTCTGTTTAACTTCTAAATTTTTCTCAGATAAAAATCCATTAATAAGATCATTTAATTCTGGATTTAATTTTACCAAAAGAGAAGATATATTTTCTGCTTGTGACATTTGTCCCAATAATATATAGCGTGTCCAAGCACTACTAATTAGGCGTTTCTTTAACCATTCTGGTATATTACAATCTAGGGCTTCAGTAAGCATTTTAGTAGGGACATTTTCAATTAGATTGTTGCTTTGTTCTATTACATCCATAATTTTTTCTGATGAATCCTCTTGATATAAATTATTATAGATATTATATAGTACAGGTTGTACTATATAAGTTAAATATTCCTGATAATTTTTGGCGGTATAGGAACGTAAATAATGGAATAAATTTACTTCATAAGGTGTTAAATTAGGGATTTTTAAAACTTTTGCTGTAATATTATCCAATAGTTTGTAATTTTTTTCAGATAAGGCAAGTTTGGCTAAATAATATTGAGTTAATATGTACCCTTGTGTATTTTCAGTAATTTCTTGTGCTTTTTTGATAACTTCTTGAGCTTCCTGCGATTTAATATCTGATAATTTGATCTTTTTTAAAGATAGTATCAGCCAAGGTAATGAATTATAGTTTTGCCATTTTTTATATATATTTAAAAAATTATTTTCAGTATAAAAATAATTTGCCCATTCTAAAAATGGGTGGCTAGTAATAAAACCATATTTTATAGTATACTGCTCGTAAATGAAGAGTTGGTAGACGAAGATCAAAATCAACAAGTGCTAGGAGTGTCCAAGCCGAGGAGCACAGCGTACATTAGTACGTGAGCACCGCAGGTCTTGGACAACAACAACGCAATTGTTGATTTTCATCGAGTATACAATCGTTATAATCTGATACTAAATATCTAAAATCATTATAACCTTCTGAACTTATCTCTTTGGAGATTAATTCTTCAGTGAGTTGTGTTACTTCTTTATTTATATCTTGTTTGATTAGAAAATATTTTAATAATTTATCTATTTCAGTTTTAAAAGGTGATGTATTAATTACAGGCTGTAATTTTTTATATAATGCAAAAAAATCATTATTATCTTTATTTTGGTATTTTATTTGTCTAAAAAGAGAACGAAATATTAAATAAAGAGCTAAATCTTTATATTGCGAATCACTCTCTGAGATTTTGGTAAATAATTCACTACTAGTATCATAATGCATAGCATAAAAATAAGCTGAAGCAAGTTGGTAGTTATAATCATCTAATTCTTCTTTTGTTGCATTTTCTGACAAAAGAGTAGGTAATATTAATACGTTCTGATCACAGTTATTAAATACTTTGTTTTGGTTAGATACCCATTGTTTTATTTGAGAATCATTATATTTCTTGCTTTTATCATTAAATAATTCTACAGCAAAGGCAAAAGCGTTGTTCAAGCAATTCTCAAAATAGAAACTAGTTTGCACCTGATTTTCTTCGTTGCTAACTGATTTATATGATGAAAAATTGTTTTTCTCATCCACTATTTTATAGCTATTTTCCTGCCATATATTTTTTGAGTCAATTCCTTTATTTATTGGTTTAGATAAATTATCTAGGTTTTCTGTAGTAAGTGGATTATTTGATAAATAACGATATGCTAGAATTAGTCCTAGTAAATTAGTCCTGTCAGGCAATATTGCTATGGAACCTCTAGCAAAGCTGTTGAACACTCCTTCTTGTTTTAAAGGTAGAGTAATATCAAAATGATCTTCTTCATGAGGAAAAGACCTTATTTCGATTGAACTCATACAAGCTAAGCTAATATGCATGAAAAAGGTAATTAATGTTAGAGTTCCTGCATAAATCAATTTAATTGGTGTGTTTTTAGATTTCATGATTGAATATTTTTTGTTATTTTATAATATGTTTCTTTATTCCATTTATCTTTATTAAATAAAAAGATATTAAAGTTTGTTGGTACAATAATAACATCATCTGTCATAAGACCAATATAATTTTGACATTTTTTGCTACGCCAATTTTTATTATCAGTAAAAAATTTTTTTACTCGTCTTATATCTTGATTTTCTCTTCTACCTTGATACACCATTGGCACGGCATATTCTATTGAAAGTTTATCTATCCAATTATCAAACATACACCATGAAGATAAGGCAGTAATAGAAATTTTTCTATTGTTTTTTACTAATGTTTCAATTAGTTGAGAGTAAATTTTTCTTTGATTGTAAGTGGCATCAAAATCTAATTGTATCAATTGTCTAGGTTTAGATGCAGATAAAATAATATTGCTTAAATCAGTTAAACTTTTTGCGTTTAGTTTTCCTTTTGCTTTCATTTCTAAACGAAAAACTGGGATAATAAAACTATTAGCTGGGGTTGTAAGAGTATTTGTTCTTGGTATAATTTTTATCTTATCTAGGTCTATATAGATGGTAGCTATTAAGGATGCAATGGCTGTATTATTATCAATAAATAATAAGTCATCTGATCTATGCCAACTCCATAGTGTTAGATTAGGTGTTTTATCGTGTGTAAGAAAAGAAATTGTACAATATAAAGCCATAGTTAGTGGTACTATTAAAATAATTATCAAGTTTTTATATGATAAACTTGGTATATATCGAGCTATAAGTTCTAATGCTCTTAGCATAGCCATTCTTCGATTTTAGTACATTTTACGAATGCGTCAAACGGTGGACGTAGTATAAAGTCTAGCTTTCCGTCTTTTAATTCTAGGTTACCAAACACTAAATTTATCAATTTACGTTTTCTCTCAATAGTAGAACCTTTGAAGGCTACGAACGCTCCAGAAGCCAGTTCTACTAGGTTAATCAGGAGTTCTGAAAATTTATCATCAGCATTATTATGGCTTTCTATTGCTCTCACGATATCTTTACGTTTTTGTATTAATTGTTTATGTTTTTCTTCATAAGTATTTTTGTCAATATCACCATCTAAAAATAAATCAGTCAATTTATCCGCACGTGTCGTAATCTTCGCATGTTCACAATTAAGTTCCTTAATACGTTGTTGATAATATTCTTGCTCCGCATTGGCACCGCTTTTAATATGTGATATCACATTAGCTAACATCTGTGGTTTCAAATGCATAGATTCAAAGACTTTTTCTACTTCTTCTAATATTGTTTCTTCTTTTACGTATATTGCCCTACTAGAGTTAGTGGAATCCCAAGTTCGTAAATATGTCCATTCTCCAATCTGACCATTAATGTAGGTTTTCTTTTTAGTAGCAGCAGTAACCACTCGACCAGTAACAGCACATTTTATCAATCCTCTAAATATATATTCTTTTTCTCCATATTTAAACGGTTTTTTATTCCAACTAAGGCATACTGCTTGACAAGCATCAAATAACTCCTTACTAATGATTGGTGAATAAATATGCGGGTATTCTTTTTTAGTTTTTAGGACTCGCATTACTCCGTAATAAAATGGATTTGTAATAATAGAATAAAGATGAGAGAGGCATAAATAACCTTGATTACCTCTTGAATTATATAATCCCCATTCTTTGGTTTTCTTTAGTATCTCAGGTAGAGTATAACTGCCTTTAGCATATGTTTCAAATATTTTTTAAAGGACCACGGTCAGGATCAACTATTATTTTCCCCTTACCTCGATCTCTACTATTGCCACTTGTTACATGCAAGTAACCAATGGGAGCAGTACTGACCCACTCTCCTTGGCGTAGTTTTTGGGCAATAGCACGGTTTACGTTATCTTTAAGACTGTCAACGTAATTTTGAGCCATCATTACAAACATATTCCATACCATCCTATCTTGCGAAGTAGAATGCTTATGGATAATACAATTTTCCGTGTAAAAATGTAGTGCGATTTTTGCTCTTTCAATTAGATCATTTAGTAGAGGTGTTTCTTTATAACTGTAAATTGTAACGAACTATTGACCCAGCAAACCATACTAAAAAATAAAATGAATTATAGTTTTTTGATCAGATTTTAACCATTATTAAAATTCAGATTCAGATAATATTTAACTATACTCAGTTGATGATTTTTTTATCACAATATTGCTCTTTACTAATTTACATCTTTCCCTCCTCTAAAACTTTTATTACCAGTTTCTATGATTTGACAATGATGTGTTAATCTATCGATAATTACTTTTGTTGCCTTAGCATTACCAAACATATCACCCCATTCTTCAAATCTCAAATGGGTAGTAATGATCACTGAAGTCTGCTCATATAATTTAGCAAATAGCTCAAATAACAGGAATCTAGCCTCAGTTTTTATTGGTACATAGCCTAATTCATCTACTACAATCAGATGAAATCTCTTAACTGAATCCTTAGTACAGGACAAAGAGATTAACAAGGTGATAATCGGAGTAAAGATGGTATCATTGGCTTAATAAATACACCAGTCATATTATATAGTTCTTGTTGAAGATTAAATTTAGGTTTGTGTTTAGATTTTCTTGCATTATCTTTTATTACTTCATTGCCCTTCGGTTCAAAACTTTTATAATATTTCTCTATTTCTATATCAAGTTCTCCAATTTTTTGTAAATAATACGTATATAATTCAAATTCCTGCTTTAATATAAACAAATCTTCCTGACGATAATTACCTTGCAACGACTTAGCTATTGTCTCTTCACTACTCTTAACCTTGGGGTCTCTCAGTTTTGCCAATTTCACTGGATCGCGTTCTCCATTTATAATAGCACTAATAATTGCTGTACCCGTCATTCCTGTAATGTCAGTAATTACATTACGTAGCTGAATATTCATTTCAGTTAAAACTTTTTGCATCCGCAATACATGTGTTGTAGAGCTTTGAACTAAACACTCTCTTTGCCTTATATAACTTCTTAACCTACAAGTGCTATCTTCAGGTCTAAATGATGCATGTAATAAACCACAACTATGCAATTTTTGTAGCCATTGAGAATCTTGTACATCCGTTTTACGACCAGGAACATTTTTTACATATTTAGCATTCACTAAATACACTTCAAATCCCCTTTGTTCAAGTATTTGAAATACTGGTATCCAATACACGCCAGTTGACTCCATAGCTATAGTTTTAACACCGCATTTCTTTAGCCAATCTGCCATTTTATGTAAGTCATCAGTAAAACTGCTAAATTTTCTTACATATTCTTTATCACGATCTTGAGGAACACAAACATAATGTGTCCTTGATCCTATATCAATTCCAGCTGCATTAGGATTGATAACTTGTAATGTATTATCATCATTGTTCATAATAAAACCCTCCTTGTAGCATAGTTGCACATTAATCTTCGTTGTGAACCTGCTACAAGTCAGAGGGGGATAAAAATTATACTCTTCCAAACGAGGTATCAATATCTGATCCATCAATGTACAAACCACCATCCTCCAAAGTCACGCTCCTAATCGGGTACTAAAGACGCTATTGAGCAGTCCGATCATAACTCTTATCACAACCACAATCTCAAATTGTAGAGGATTAATTTTGTTTCTTCAATTGTGAACTTGATAGCAGAGCTTCAGTGGAGCTTCAAAAAACAGGGTCGTAATTTATTCTATCTTCAGCCGGCTCTATGTGGTTTCCATGACTGTCATAACTTGAATTGGTAGAAAAAAGAATGCCCATAATAATTGAAAAGTATTAATTGTAGAGCTAATGCAAGGAAAAATGCAGAAGAGGTTTTGATTAGGAATTATGAATAAAATACAAGGGTTGTATATGTATATATAGCTCCATTTATTTGTTTGTTCAATATTATGCTTGCAAAACTCTTAAAAAAATAGTTTCCTATTACTTGTAATAATGTTGATATCATTTTTCTATTCCTTAAAGAAATTAAAAATATAAGTACTATGTTTGGTTTTTTAGAAGTAGGTAGAGGAATCCAAATACTCTATGAATACGCAAAAGCAGAGATATTAGAATCAGATTTTTTTGATCTCCAGCCTAAAGACTATCAAAAATTGGAAGAATCTGAGCGAGACCAAAAATGGTATATGCTTAATCCCGAAAAGCTTAACAAAAAGTATTTTGAGGAAAAGGCTGCTTTTGTTGTAAATGAAAGAGAAAAATATATTTTGCTAAGAGCCGTCCACTTTATTAATAAAACTACTGCAACAATGCCGGTGGAGTCCTCGTTTTTAGAAAGGTTGCTTTATACCTTCATGTTTTTTCTCTAGTAAACCAAAAACAATAAATAACGATTCTCGCATTATACAACTATATGACAAAGTCTAAATTGAATTTTATAGTTTCAATTTAACAAATATTGATTACTTGCCAAATAGCTCCTCTTCCTCTGAAGCATTTTTTATTGTTTCTATTATTCCGGACTTTCTCCTTGAATATCCATTTTTAATAGCTCGTTAATTTTACTGATAGGTAAGCCAGTCATTGTAGCGATTTCATTAACAGACCTTCCTTTACTCATTAACATTCTTATTAATTTAGCTTCTCCTCTAGCTTCTCCTATTTGTTCCCAATGTTGTGCCAAACTACCCATAAGCCTTGTACCTGTTTCCTGATTTAACTTACTTGTTAATAGCTTTTCTAATTCTAGTTTATCCTCTTTATTTATTCTTGTCAACGTATAGTATAGTAGCAGCTCTATGTAGTTATAGCCAATACTTACCTTGACTAGTTCAGGTAACATATAGGCTATTTCTTGCCATCTTTTAAGTAGATCGCGTTCTCTTATATGTTTTGCAAAAAACTCAAATATCCCAGACCACACCCTTTGCTTTAACTGCTCATCAGGAATATCATTAACATTAACTATTTGATAATCATTTGTCCAAATCTCTTTAGCTAGTAGGTTATCTTCAAAAAGTTCCCACAAATTACGAGAGGCATTATAGTCCCCTATACCATTAAAAAATATTAGCGGATATATTAATGGCAAAGACTTTGCCTTAGGATTTGCAGTTAAATATCTATCACAGATATTTAACATATATCGTAACAAACGGAATGCCATAAAATGATCAGCCGAACTTTGATGCTCAATGAGTAGAAACAGATAACCGTCCTTACCATCAAACTTAGCAGAAAATAACACATCAGAGATAGAATCTCTTAGATTTTGCTCTATAAAACTGGTGTTTTCAAATTTTAAACTAGGAAAATCTATCAGAGCTTTAATATGTTTAGGCAAATGAGCGTTTAAGAATTCATGTGCTACTAGTGGATTTTCCATTACTTTGCGAAAAATTTGGTCATGCTTCAAACGTTTAGTAGTCATTTTACCTACCTAATTTTAGAGAGTTCCTTTAATGTGTTTTGACATAAAAACTTTTAACAGGCAACAGTTTTTTCGTTTTGTTATATACTTTTTGAGTAACAAATATTTGCCAAATTAAGTTGAAAAACAATTTAACTTATATTAGTGAAAATATGATGTAAAAATATCACAAAACTTGATGCAAATTGTGATTTTTTATGATATAATAACTCCCCTACAATACAGATACTACAGGGGATTATATGCGAAGAATTGTTGTCAAATTTAACAAGTCAAAAGATATCGAAAATCTTAAAAAAATCATGAAAAATGTTCACGCAAGTAATAGTGATCATTTACCGGATATCGCTAAATTTCACTTAGGCGATAAGATTTTTATACCAAATCAAGTAGAAAAAGCAGAGTTGCACATAATAACTGCGAGCGGCACTGAAATTATAACATTTTCTAAAGCTACACTAAGCTTTTATTTGGGTACTGAGCATCCTTTCACCAAAATAGCCATGAGTTCTGAGGATGAGGGTAATTATATCGTCCTGCCTTGGAACTTAGGTAGCCGAGTTGGTAGAGATAATCTGAAGAACCTAATAAACAGGATTACTAATAATGTTAGAGAGCTAAAATACATCATCTATGTTAATAGTTCTGACAACCTAAATAGCCTTAGTCTTGAGAGCAGTAAAGATTTAAGCCAAAGCCTAACCTCGCTAGCTAGTTTACACCTATCAGATATTGCGGCAGAAGATGAAACCGAAAACTTGCTTAACAAAATAGGTGATTTAGAAGAACGCCTAAGAGCAAGAGATAATGTTGTTAATCAAAAACAAGCTCAGATTAGTAGTTTAACTACGCAAGTCGCTAATTTACAAACTCAAGCACAATCTGTTGCGACCTCTCAGACTTGGAGTATAGTTTTATCAAATCCCGTAAGATATAATGTCAATGCACCAACCTCTAGTTTGTCTTTTGATGGTGTTAAAGCAAATCTATCAGGCTGGAAATCTTATGCTAACATTAGCAATGTTGCTGGTGAGGTTATTATTGATCTTGTTAATAAGAAACTGACTATTGGCGGTAATAGTTATGGTACTATTACTGCCCAATAGGTCTAATATTTAATAACTTTTAGAGATTTATATGATAGCGATATTAAGTGCCTTTATAGGATTTTTCAGTAGTTTTATACCGGAGATTTTGCATTTCCTTAAGGATAAGAAGGACAAAGAACATGAAC
The DNA here is from genome assembly GCF_964026425.1 of Candidatus Tisiphia endosymbiont of Ditula angustiorana. Classification (NCBI taxonomy): domain Bacteria; kingdom Pseudomonadati; phylum Pseudomonadota; class Alphaproteobacteria; order Rickettsiales; family Rickettsiaceae; genus Candidatus Tisiphia; species Candidatus Tisiphia endosymbiont of Ditula angustiorana. The sequence continues at coordinate 253,905 of NZ_OZ032143.1, read as the reverse complement.
TTAAATTAATTGATTTACAATTAAAAGCTTTAAAGACTGGTCATAGTGCTAGACTTGAGGAAATCCAAATTAAGGCTGATAATGATGAGAGTAAATATCTGTACCAATATGCTGGCATGCAAATAGCCAATAACAGCAATAATAATTGGGTGGATTTTTTAGCTACCACTGTTAGACCAATGATTACTTATATATTTTTTCTGCTCTATGTAGCATTAAAATTAACCATCTTCATAAAATTTGGTGCATCAGACACCATATGGAGTAGTGAGGATCAAGGAATATTTTGTGCAGTTATTGGTTTTTGGTTTGGTCATCGGGCTTTTGGCAGATCTAGAGTGAATGGTTATGGTAACAATAAAGGTTATCTCTATGGTAATGGCAGTGGTTACACCTATGTCAATGGTAGTGGCAATGGTAAGGTTTGGTAACGGCAGCAGGTAAGGTTAATGGCTACTAATATTACTACTAATAGTAAAGCAGAATATATCATTAAAATCTTTGAAGGGTTGAGACTACAACCATATTACTGCCCAGCTGGTTTAAAAACTATTGGCTGGGGGCATGTGATCAAAGAGTACGAACAACAACAAATGTCTGATGGCATATCGCAAGAACACGCTAACTACTTGCTAGAGCAGGATATAGAACAAGCCAAATATGCCATTTATCGACATTGTCGCGTACCATTAAACTGCTCACAAGAAGGGGCTTTGATATCATTTATCTTCAACTGCGGAGCTGGTGCATTTCAAGCTTCCAGTTTACGACAAAAATTGCTACGAGGTGAATATTTATCGGCTGCCGATGAATTTCCTAAATGGGTTTATGCTAGAGGTATCAAGCTTAAAGGTTTAGTTAGAAGACGATTATTAGAGAGAGAAATATTTTTGCAAAACTAGATATGACAGGTAATTTTGTCGTGTTACTCCGTCTATTAGCGAGGAGACCGTAGGTCAACGAAGCAATCTATATGACAAGCTTCATGGATTGCCACGCTCACGTACGTTCGCTCGCAATGACGGTTTAAATCATATAACAAGGATAAAAAAATGAAAGCCGCAAGGATCAAAATAGAAAGAAATCAAGATCAGTATCAAAACATTGTTAGCCAAAATGTTGTTAATTTGAGCAAAAAGAAAAATAAACCTCAAGAAGTTGTGATAAACGATACTATAAAACAGACTTCCAATCCCTACTTCCCTTTATGTCATCCCTGCGAAGGCAGGGATCTAGATTCCCGCCTTCGCGGGAATAACATTAACCCTAGCAGAGGTGACATCCCAAGGTGCTGGGATGACATCAAGAGCATTTAAACTTATGTTTATATCAACTACTAATCGTGATTTTTTAAATTACCTCTTAGATGATGTTATGCATTCAATATTTGTGCTACTTCTAATGCAGCGTATGTAACAATGCTACTAGCACCAGCACGCTTAAAACATAATAATGATTCTATTATGCTTGCTTGCCAATTTAAGGCATTGGCATCTGCCGCAAATCTTAACATAGAATATTCACCACTTACCTGATAGGCAAATATAGTAGTATTAAAGTTATTGGCCGCTTGTGCTATGACGTCCAAAAACATCATACCAGGTTTAATCATAATCATATCTGCACCTTCGGCAAGATCATGTTCTATCTCTAACATAGCTTCCCTGCTATTACGTACATCCATTTGGTAGGTCGCTTTATTTAGATAAGCTGTCTTATTATTGTTCAATGCATCTCTGAATGGGGCATAAAAACTTGAAGCATATTTTGCCGCATAAGATAGTATATTAACGTTAATAAACCCTTCTGAATCTAGTATTTGACGTATGCCCATAATCCTACCATCCATCATATCAGATGGTGCTACAATATCTACCCCAGCTTTTGCTAAAACTAGAGCTTGGTTGCACAAAGCTTTAACAGTTTTATCATTATCTACATCCCCATTATGTAGAATACCATCATGTGCATGGGTAGTGTAAGGATCTAGGGCAACATCGCATATTATACCAATATCGATATTGGCATTTTTTATACTTCGTATAGTTCTACACATTAAATTGTCTAGATTATATGCCTCATCAGCATTATCGCTTTTTAATTTTGCATCTATACAAGGGAAGAGTATTATAGCATTTATGCCATTTTCATAAGCTTGCCTAGCCGTCAACACTACTTGATCAATAGATAATCTATATACGCCAGGCATAGTTTTGATCTCTTGACGCTGGTTCTCGCCCTCAACCACAAATAATGCTAGCACCAAATCATTTACGCTAAGCCTATTCTCCGCTACTAATTCTCTTAGCCACCGCGTTTTTCTATTTCTTCTTAATCGTACTGTTGGATACATCACTTTTCCACGTTTTTTTGTTTAATAGCACTAGTCTATTATTTTTCATTCAAAGCCGCAAGTAGGTTTTTAACAGGGCAATTTAAAAGTCTGGTTGTAAGGCTAATAGATAAGGGAAAAAGTGCTTAATATGTACTCGATGTCATTCCCGCTTCGGTCAGGAATCTAAAAAAACAGCCTAAAAGACTATTAAGTAATATAGATCCCTGCCTTCGCAGGGATGACATCTGTAGTAGTTAAACTTGCATCTATAACAACTAATGACTGTGACTTTTAAATTACCTTGGTTTTTAATTACCCTGTCTAGTGTTTAATAGCTTCTAATTACTACTTATATCACAATTAATACACCCACTAAGCAATATTTAACATTTAATCGATAAAAATTATCATTCTCTTCACTTAACACTGATAATTCAGTTATTTTTAGTCTTTAAAGACTCTCCTGCTCTTAATTGCTTTGTTTTTATTATATAGTGAAACCTATTGAATTAGGTGATATAAATTTTGTGTCATACCTGCGAAAGCAGGTATCTAGATTCCCGCCTACGCGGGAATGACAATTTACAATTGTTATGTTCTTTGTCACCTAATCCTATGGGCTTCACTATAGTAAGATTAAGCCAAATCACGTTACTTCTTTTCCACTAATCCTTTCAAGGTAATTTAAAAGTCACACTCTGGAGTTGAAATAAGTAATTATTAAGAACATCAAACGTCATTGCGAGAAGGCGTGAAGTGCCGACGAAGCAATCCGGGAAACGAAAAAAATAAATTATCGTATTTTTGCTGGATTGCTTCGTCGGTTGCAGCAAGCAACCTTCTCGCAATGACGTTTGTAAGCACATATCTACCTAAAATTGCTTCAGTTTTTCAACTTTAAAGCGTGACTTTTAAATTGCCCTGAATCCTTTCTAGACAGATTTTTTTTGTCACTGTTTTTAACTTCTTTACTCTATCAATAAGGTAAAGTAGCTGTTCTTTAGTTATCTTATAATCTTTGTTATAGCGAGCTTCAATATAAGCCTGTTCAAGTAATCTAAAACATTGCCTTTGCTCAACGCTAGAATGAGGTAATATACTCAATTAACCTGAAGAGTTGCAGAAATGGTTAACGGTAATAGTTTGGAAATTATCGTTTATTAAGGTACGTAACCTATCTTTATAATCACCGATGTTGCTAAAAAATTTGTTTATTGCTTCCGAAAATTGTTCAAAATTATGATAAAATTTATTATTAGTTGTAATACGGTGCATAAACTTCCATAATCTCTCAATTGGGTTCAGATTTGGACTATATGATGGCAAAAATACTAGCTCTATTTTCGTATTTACTAGGTATTCCTTGACTTTCTTGGATTTGTGGTAACTAGCATTGTCACAGATTAAATATATTCTCTCCTTGTCACTATTCTCCTCTTCTAACTTTTGTAAAAAATTAACTATCTGCTCCCCATTTATTTTGGGGTTCTCTGTACTTACTAACTGCAAATCGGCTAGGTTAATAGCACCAATCATGTGCTTTCTTTTCCAGCCACTGAATGTTGGTAAGGTTTTATCTTGGTTCTTTCTTATCCAACCACACCTTGCCCTTGCTTGATACTGAGGATGAACACCATCCATAAAATATATAGCTTCCTTATCTCTGAGATTCCCTTTTAGCAAACTGTAGTTTAACTTAAATAATTCTTGCTTGTCAAAATCCAGCTTAGCCGGTACTATTTTCGGCTTCTTGTAAACAAATCCCAGTTTGTATAGTAATTTTGTTACTCCCGTTATCGTATATGTCACACCATATTTGTTCTCAATGTGATGCATAATATCTTTCGCATAAACATAATTATTTGCTTCTAGGTGAGTCACTAATTCTGTCTTCTCACCATCACTTAATTTGCTTGCACTACCCCCATTGTCGGTATTAAGCTTATTGGCTTTTTGATAATCAACAATATGTTTTCTTATCGCTTCGTGGCTCAAGAGTAGTACCTTAGCAATCTCTACATTACTATACCCATCGTCATACATCAAAACTGCCTTAATACGATCACGTATGCGTCCGTCTCGTTCTGTCTTATGACGTTCCTTCAACTTTTCTCTTTGTTCTTCTGTCAATACATTCTTACTCATAATGTCCTAAACTTTATAATATCTCTCCTATCTTTGCAACTCTTCATTTATGAGTAGTATAGCTGCCATAATTCTTCATTGTAATTTCCTGCTATACTACCTAATTTTCTTATATCGTGTAGTTTAGGTTTATAGCCAGAAAAGACTAACAGGATAGCATTATAAAAACTTTCGGTAGCTTGGTGTAACTCAAAAGCAGACAAAGCAAAGTCTTTTCTTGTTAGTTGATATTTACAAGCAAGAAAAAACCTGTGCCTCTTGCAAACCAGTATTCATAATCTTCTTTAGCTATCTCTCTTCTTTCTCCCCAGGGTAAGTTTTTAGCTTCCGCCAGCTGAAACTCACCACTATCATATAAAAGAATTCCTTCTTTTTTTATATCAGAAAAGAAATAATGCCCCTTCTCTAACTGACTATTTACCGTCTTGATTGATTCTAGCACCAAAGTTACCCATAACTCAAAAGGACTTCTTAATGATTTTTTTTCCAACCTTTTTTCTATTTTATCTTCTATGCATAAGGCGGCAAGACCGGCATGTTTGCCTTTCTTCATCACCAACATAAGATCGAGATCACTTTGATAACTATAAGTAATGTGTCCTTTTTTATATTCATCTTGTACCCAATCTCCCCTAGCATAAGAACCAAATAAAATAATCATCGCTATCTTATCTTTTCCAACTGCTAAGATTTCTTTTACAATCTCATCAAGCTTTTCTTGAATTATCATAGAACGGCTAGGTAAGGTAGTTTTCATATACATTTATCGTCATATTTTGAGAATATATTATATAATTTTACCGAATTTGGGATAAGAATTTGCCAATTCTTATCCCGTATTCGCGTAATTATAGTGAAACATATTGAATTAGGTGATACAAATTTTGTGTCATACCTGCGAAAGCAGGTATCTAGATTCCCGCCTATGCGGGAATGACAATCTACAATCGTTATGTTCTTTGTCACCTAATCCTATGGACTTAACTATAGTATGTTTTAACATAAACTTGTTGATATATATCAAAGCCAGCTGGATTTAGCTTATAATCAATTTCTGCTTGCTCTAAATGTTTCAATGTTTTAATGCAATTTTCTAAGTTAACCTTATTTAGAGCTTGCTTAAAACTTGGCACATATTTATAGAAAATTGGTGGAGATAGTGATTTTATAGCCATATCTATATTAACACCCATTGCTAATTTATTCAATACGGTGTATAGATTTAGATAATACCTGATTAATGCTCTGATAATTAGCACTTCATTAATATTTTGTTGTTTTAGTTTGGTAAATTCTTGTAAAAAATTATCAAGATTTCCTGAGGAAAAATAAACGCATAAATTATCCCCATTCCCTGTAAAATCATCACTAACTACAGCTAGTGCGTCATCCAAGGTGATTTGATCTTTATCAAATGTAAAATATATTAACTTATTGATTTCATTAACTAGTGTTTGATGGTCACCTTTTAAACGAGCTGTTAAATAGTTAACAGTATCTTCACTTATAACCTTACCAATACTGTTACATTTTTGTAAAATTATCTTAGTAATTTTGTGTTCATCATCGTGATAGCAAGCTAGAGAAGCCAAATAAGTTTCAGTTTCAAAAAACTTACGTATACTAGAAGCAGCTGATAATTCATCAGCAATAAAAACTAAGAAATGCAATGAGTCTTTACCAAGAGCCAGTTTTAAAGATTTATCTATAGACTCGCCAACTGACCTTACTATAATCAATTGTTTTTGCATAAAGAAATTTTGGGTATTAACTAACGTCTCGAGCGATCGATTTTTAATTTCAGAATATTCTATAGAGGTTTTTAGTAAGTCAAATTTCTTCACTAAAGTCTTACAAACTTTATCAATATACCCTTTATCTGGACCATAAAGCAACAGAGCCTTAATTTGTCCATTTTCTACCTTATCAAGTAGCTGAATGATTTGTGATAGATAAAGCTTCATCTTTAATTCTATTTTGTTAAAACGAACTGATTCTTTTTGGTAATTTTGTCGTCAAAATTTGCTTCCGTTCCTCACATACATATAAGTATGCTGCGGTATACTCGATGAAAATCAATAATTGCGTTGTCGTTGTCCAAGACCTGCGGTACTCACGTACTAATGTACGCTGTGCTCCTCGGCTTGGACACTCCTAGCACTTGTTGATTTTGATCTTCGTCTACCAACTCTTCATTTACGAGCAGTATACTCAGCTACATTTTTCCTAAAAATTCCTCAAAAATTATTCAGTTCGTAGGCACTCTCTTAAAATATAAAATTAATCTTGCTAGGATCTCATCTGCCCCTTGTTTTGTAAGATCTTTCAATGCTACCTCTTCATCTATATAGCTATGATATGGTAAAGAAGCTGTACTATAAGAGGTTATATGACTAAATGTTCCTGTTGTCACTTCTCGATTAGTAACAATATCAACTAACCTATATTGAATAGTTTGACTGACTGTTTCTCTTAACACATCAGAATTCTTTTGAAGAATAAGTGGTAAAGTTTTGTTGGTAAATTTTACCTTTAATAAATATTTTGTTGTGGCTGTTGTAGACCTTGGTAAAATACTCGATAAATAGTAACAAAATTCTGCACCTTCAATAGATGCTATTGGCTCAATTTCAATGCTACTTAATTGGCTTAATTCCTGCGTGCTATATTTATTACTATATACAGGTTTTAAACTACAAGAGGTACATAAAAATAAGTAAGCAAGAGCTAATAATAAATTTGAACGTACCATATCATATTTACCATTTTCAACTATTAGCTACCTCCTGAGATTGTCCACTATCATTGTCATCTACCTTACGTTTATTATAGTTACGTACTCTAGAGGGGCGAGAATAATTTGATTTTTTCTCAATATATTTACGGTTTGACTTATTGGTGTCAAGGTCATTATCTCTGTTATCCGATTCATTTACCACTACTGGTTTATTAGTTTCTTGAATAGAATCAATTACCTCTTTATCAATTTTTTCTATACCTTTATTTGATTCACTACTAGTTTCTAATTTATCAGGTATTTTCCATTTTTGCTTCTTCTTGTTAGGAGCAGGAGTCTCTTTAGTACTCTTTTCTTCTTGATAATTAGAGGACTGATTCTGAATTAATGGCTTATTACCAGCTTCTATATGGCTAGATTTCTTCGGCAATTTTATTTTTTCAATTGAATAATTATCAGAAGTGGCAGAAGGATCAACGTGGAATTTTAACTTTAAATTATATTTTTCTTCAATTAGAGATATTTCTGACCGTTTATTATTCAGTAAATAGATAACTGAATGAATATTAGCAAAAATATTTACTAAATCAATATTTTCATTAAAAATCTCATTTTCTACCGTACGTAGAATCAACATAGCATTTGATTCATCTGCCCTAACAAGACCCTTACCGTTACAATATGAACAAATCGATGAATTTGATTCCAAAAATGATGGTCTTAATCTTTGACGAGACATCTCAAGCAAACCAAATTGGCTAATATGAGCAGTTTGAATTCTTGCACGATCTCTACTTAGAAATTCCTTAAAAGACCTCTCGACAATCCTACGATTTCTAGCCTCATACATATCGATAAAATCAATAACCACTAAGCCTGATAAATCTCTTAATTTAATTTGCCTAGCAATTTCTCTAGCAGCTTCTAAGTTGGTCTTTAATGCCGTTTCTTCAATATTTTTTTCAGAAGTTGCTTTTCCTGAATTAACATCAATTGAAATAAGTGCTTCTGTTGGATTTATCACTATATAACCACCAGAAGGTAAAGCAAAAACTGGTTGGTATAGTTTTGCTAGTTGTTCCTCAACAGCAAATTTTGTAAAAATTGGCACCTTATTTTTGTATTCTTTGAGCTTAGCCAAATCAATAGGTAATATATCCTTCATGAATTTCACAGCATTTTGATAAGCCCCACTACCTTGTATTATCAACTCTTTAACAGTATGATCACACATATCTCTTATGACTTTTTGAATTAGACCATCTTCTTCATGTATAAAACAGGGAGCTACAGATTTAAGAGTACTCTCCCTAATTTTATTCCATAATCTTGCTAAATAATCATAATCTCTTTTTATGTCTAAAGTAGTACAGCCAGCACCAGCTGTACGAATTATGATACTTGACCCACTACTGTTATTATTTGCAGTTATGTTACTGACTATATTCTTAAGCCTTTTTCGCTCATCAGCATTGGATATCTTACGCGATACACCATTCTGCAATGGAGTATTAGCCATCAGAACGCAATACTTTCCCGCAAGAGATATAAAGGTTGTAAATGATGCACCTTTATTAGCTCTTTCCTCCTTTGTAACTTGAACAAGCATAACTTGTCCTTTTTTTATTACTTCTTGAATTTTGTATTGCTTTTGTTTATTGTCTTCTTCTCTATCACTTTTGTCTACACTTATTGTTTCAATGTCATTATCTAGGACATCCAAATTAAATTCCACCTGAATTTTTTCGTCCACTAATCTTTCTATGGCATTTAAATCAATTTCTTCACTATCTATTATCGGATTATAATCCCTCTTTGTTTCAGATTCTACAAAATCATCTTGGGTAATATCTAAAAGAGAAATTTCTTGTAATTTATTTATAGAAGTCAAAGATTTAAGGTCAGATACTGGTATATTATAATAATATGGATGAATTTCATTGAAAGGTAAAAATCCGCTTTTGTCCGGACCATAATCTATAAAGGCAGCCTGCAACGCTGGCTCAACTCTTATAACTTTTGCAAGATATATATTACCTTTGATTTGTTGTTTTATGGCTGTTTCATATTCAATATCCTCGATATTGTTACTATGATTCAGTAAAACCACCCTTGTTTCATTAGGGAAGTTAGCATCAACTATAATTTTTTTACTCATTAATTTTTTACTCGTAAATTTCTAGGTATATCTCTAAGCTCCGTAAATTAGCAATATTAGAGAATATTATAACAAATTTAAAACTTAATATTAAGTTTTTATGAGAAAACATTTAACAAGTACATTAACCTAACAAATAACTAAAAAACTCTACTTAACCTAAATTCGATATAACATAATACTACTATGGTACTTACAGGATCAAAAACGATGTCATTCCTAGCTAAAGGCGGGAATCCAAAAAATAACCTGCAAAGGTTTTATATATTATAGATTCCGCTACCTGTGCGGGAATGACATACTAGTGATCCATAGACGTATCGGTGTCAACTTAACCAATCTAGGTAGCATCCCAATCAGGGGTGATGGCATTCCTAGCTAAAAGCGAAAATCCATGATACCTAACAGTCATTCAGGCTGTTTTTTGGATTCTGCAGCGAAGCGGGGATGACATCGAGAACTAATTATACCTACTTGGTTATATAATATTTTATTAATGGTCAAAATAATAAATTAATTAGACAAATCATAATGAGTGATATAATGTACTGGTTATATAAAAACCTCTTAAACGCCTCTCAACTAACAAATTTATATACGATGTAATCTAGTTTAGCAAACAATTATTTATGACCCAAAATAATCATTTAAAAACAGTTTTGCTATTGTTTTTTAGCGTATTTCTTTTTGCATGTATCACTTACATCAATGCACTTATAATGCCAAGTTTTCTGCTAAGTAAAGGCTTATCAGGGGAGCAACTAGACCATATCGAATCAATCGAAATGTTAGGTTATATAATAGCCGGTTTATTCTTAACCCCATTAATTAACAAAATCAGCGATAACAAAACTACTATTGTTAGCTTAATCTTACTTATAATAGGCATGTTAAACCTAATTATGATTAAGGATTACACCCTTCTTAAAATCAATTTTATTGTAATGGCATCTGCCTACTACACTTACATAACCACAACTATCATCAAAATAGTAGAGTTAACCAATAACTATAAATATTATAAATATTCTGCTCTTATTATCTTTTCTTTGTTATGGATAGCTGGACAGTTTACCGTTGATTTACTAACTGTATTTCTAGAATCAGCTATAAATGGGTTATTATTATGCACATTACTTTATAGCTTCATTATTATAACTTGCTTACAAAGAGAGAATATTAATAAAAATACAACTTTAGTTTCTAGATTTTCATTCTTAATTGAGAATATAGAATTACAGGTCCTAACAGGCTTTATGGTATCTTATATTACTTTCGATATATTGTGGTATTATGAAGAATTTGCCTTAGAGAAAAACTTTCCTGTATCAAAGATAGACACTATTACTCATTATACTCTTATAAGTATATTTTTCTTGATATCACCTGTTATTTTATCATTAAAAATAATCAATAAATATCTTGCGAACTTAATATTGATAATTATCCTCCTAGCCAGTTTTATTCTTTTACCATATTATGGAGTCACTTTAATAGGTAACATCTATCTCCTTTCTATAATTGGTGTATGTTTATGTGCTATTTTTATTTGTAATATATTAATATTATCCGGTAAATTTGAAGCACAAGATTTGAGAACCGCACTGGCAATATATTTCACTATGTGTGCTATTGGTATTTATTCTGGAGCTTTATCTTCTTATATATCCCATGGACTCTATGATGGGCAGGGTTTTCTATTTTCTACATATAGTGTTGTTGGAACTTTTGTACTTTATTATTCTTGGTATTTTTTTAAACGAAAGTTATACAGATTTCCTACTTAAAGCGATTAAATAAACCTCTACTGACTCTTTACGACTAGAAGATGGTTTAAAATGCTTGACCTTATGAAAATTAAGTTTAACTCTGTTTAGCACATTATTCTCCGTACCACCTCGAAAAATTTTAGCAATAAAATGCCCCCCCGGCCTTAAAATTTTTAAGGCAAAGTCAATCGCATGCTCACATAAGTCAAGAGTCCGAATATGGTCAGTTGTTGCATGACCCGTCGTGTTAGCAGCCATATCACTCATTACCACATCAGCACTACCATCAAGCATCTTTATAATAATCTCTTTGGTATCTTCAGCATAAAAGTCTTTTTGTAAGCAATGTACACCAATAATTGGTTCGATATCAAGCAAATCAACTGCAATTATCGTGCTATTATTACCACTTGACTCATCAGATTTAATAATTTTGCTAGCTACTTGACTCCATCCACCTGGTGCAGCACCTAAATCGACTAATTTCATCCCTGGTTTTAACAGATTAAATTTTTCATGGATTTCCAGCAACTTATAAGCTGACCTAGATCTATAACCATCAAGCTTTGCTTTAGAAACATATGGATCATTTAATTGACGCGAGAGCCACTGTTTTGACGAATTTTTACGCTTTTTTGTAGTTTTAATGGCAACAAATTTACCTCTAAACCCTAATATATTAGATGTCATGACACATGATCTCGCTAGATTTTTTAGCAATTCTATCCAATACAGAATTAACAAAACCAACTTCGTTCTCATTCAACATATCACTTGTAATGTCGGTGAATTCATTAATTACCACTTTACTTGGAACATTTGGAAGAAATTGTAATTCACAAATTGCCACACGCAAGAGAGCAAGAAGCAGAATAGATAAGCTGGTAATTTGCCATTCCGATGTCAAATGCCTTGATATCATCTTATCAATTTGAGGTAAATTTACAACTACAGACTTTACTAACAATTCAAAATAACTTATACTTAACTTCACTTTTATTGGTTTATTGAAATTGGTTGTTAAATCATTAGCTACTCGTTCATCTTGATAGAATTGAACAATTTGCTGCATAATCCGGTCTATGTTTTGATCAGGACTCTCCGGTTTATACTGATAAATTGCCTGCACCGCAGCAATACGTGCTATCGTTTTGGTACTAATCTTGGTTGAGGTCATAAAAACTTTGATCTATTGGTAACATATTTAATCTATTAGCTATAGCAAAAAAGCATAATTTAGTAAACCTATTTAAAAAATAATGAGTTGTATGTTATCAATATTCGGATTTATTCTAACAATCAACTTATTAGTCTTTATTCATGAGTTTGGTCATTATTACATAGCTAAAATATTTGGAGTAAAGGTTGAGGAATTCTCGATAGGTTTTGGTAAGGAACTCTTCTCTAAAATAGACAAAGATGGCGTAAAATGGAAAATTTGTACCCTACCCTTCGGTGGTTACGTTAAAATTTATGGATTTGACTCTGCAACACTTAAAAATATCCAAGATAATAGACCTCTAGCTTTTCTTAGCAAGCCTCTATGGGTTCAATTCTTAATTATAGCTGCTGGACCTATAGCTAATTACTTGTTAGCCATCATCATATTCACAACTATTTATTGTTTTCATGACCAAGTAGAGATACCTCCTATAATTGGTGAAGTGGTGGCTAATTCACCCGCTGAATTAGCTGGGCTTAGAGAAAATGATAAAGTTATTATGATTGGCACTAATAAAATTAATAGTTTTGTCGATTTACAGAGAAATATATTCATGAGCGGAACTAAACCCATCAATCTTTTAGTTGAAAGGCATGATGAGATTATTGATATTGTTATAACTCCAAAGGAGATTAGTCAAAAACTGGATAATCAACCTGAGATAAAAAGACCTTATATAGGAGTTATTGCTAAGAATGAACCTATTTTTATAAAAATGAATATTTTTCAAAGTATCTATCAAGGATCAAAAGATGTTATTTATATTTCCAACTTAATTTTAAGAAACTTTGGACAAATGCTGATGGGTACAAGATCTTTAAATGAGATGGGAGGACCAATTGCTATTGCTAAGGAGTCAGGGAAATCTTTAGAACAAGGGGTAGCAAATTTTGCACTATTTGTAGCCATGATATCAATTAATCTAGGTTTACTTAATTTGTTACCGATTCCAGTTCTTGATGGTGGACATTTAATGTTCATAATATATCAAATAATTTTTGGAAAAACACTTAGTGGGGCAATAAAAAATGTTATACTAAGACTAGGTATGGGGATAATTATTTTTCTTATTGTAATTTCCCTGTCAAATGATATAAAAAACTTAGTATTTTAAATAATTAAGTTAACCGAGATTTATTTCTTGGCCTAGTAGAAATAGGTAATTTATTCCTGTTCAGTATGACTTATAAAACCAAACAAAAGAAGGTTCTTGTGAAAACAAACGTCAAATCAACTATTAAACTAGCTATTTTGGCAACAACTGTTTTATATAATACATCAGCTTTATCGGCTGAGTATATTAAAAAAATAACTATTCAAGGTAATAAAATAATCGAAAACTCGACTATTGAAAATTACTTAAAGCTTCAAGTAGGAGAAGAATATACTTCATCCAAAGGAGATGAAGCAATCAAAAATCTTTACTCAACGTCTTTGTTTGAAAATATAAGTATTACACTAGTCAATGGTGGCAATTTGATAGTTACTGTATTAGAAACTCCGTTTATTACTAAAATAGTGTTTACAGGTAATTCTAAAATCAAAACATCTTCATTATCGAAAGAATTGCTTACCAGGTCTGGTGAATCAATGAGTTTAGCATCAATCCAACTAGATGTGGAAAAAATTAAAGAACTCTACAAACGTTCAGGTCGTTTCTCTACAACCGTAACGCCAAAAATTGAGAGGCTTGAGAATGACAGAGTAAAAGTTACTTTTGATATTGCAGAAGGACCTAAAACAACTGTTAAACAAATCTATTTCAGTGGAAATAATAATTACCGTAGTACAGAACTACAATCTGTTATCCTAACAAAACAGTCAAAATGGTTTAACTTTTTAGAAACAAATGATACCTACGATCCAGACCGCTTAGAGTATGATAAAGAATTGTTAAAGGAATTCTATCAGTCAGTAGGATTTGCCGATTTTCGTGTTATTTCTGTTACAGCAGAACTCAATCCAACCAAAGAATATTTTACCATCACTTACTCTATTGAAGAAGGGGCAAAATATAATTTTGGCAACATTACTATTGACAATAAATTACCTAATATTGACATAAATGAAATTAAAAAATATATTAATGTTAAGTCGGGTGATACATTTAATATTAATAGTTTGAATAAAATAGCAAATAAAATCTCTTCACATTTTGCAAGTAAAGGTTATCCAGGAATTAATGTTTACCCTGATATAAGTAGTAAAAACCCTAATCATACTGCCGATATTAAATTCGTTATAGATAAGGCAGAAAAAGTATTTATTAATCAAATTAATATTACGAATAATCTAAAAACTGAAGATAAAGTTATTAGACGAGAATTTAAAATTTCTGAAGGAGATATATTTAACCGTTCTTATATAGAAAAAGGTAATCAGAATTTACGCAATTTGGATTATTTTGAAAAAGTACTTATTAGTGTTACACCAACAACACGAAAAGACAAATATGATATTAATATTGATGTTGAGGAAAAATCAACATCTTCAATTAGTTTTGATGCTGGCTATAACACAGCGGGAGGACCATTTGGACGTATATCATTTTTAGAACGCAATTTTATTGGTACTGGAAAAGTATTAAATGCTGGAGTACAAGTAGGAAAAAAGAGTATTAGTTACTATGGTGGCATAACCGAACCTCATTTTCTTGATAAAGATTTATCGCTAGGTTTTAATGTTTTCAATAATTATAGCGGTCGTGGGACTTCATTTCTTTCACAAGTAGATCAAAATTATACGTTAAAATCTATAGGACTCAAAACTTCTCTTGGTTATGATATTGCGGAAGACTTAAGTCATGAAATTGACTATACTATTAAGAGAGATGTATTAAGCTCTCCAGGCAATTCAAGTTCTATATTCTTAACTGAACAGATGGGAAAATTTATCACATCCGCCATCGGACATACTATCACTTATGATCAGCTTGATAGTAGGATTATTCCTAAAAATGGTTATGTTATTAGCGGCACTCAGGAATTTGCTGGTGTTGGGGGTAATAATAAATATTTAAAACATGAACTAGACGGTAAATATTTTAAATCTTTTGTCAATAATAAACTCACTTTAAAACTTTCAAGTAGTGTCGGTGATATTATGGGTGTAGGAGGTAAAACTGTAAGAATTTCTGATCGGTTTAATTTGGGTGATTATAGCCTTAGAGGATTTGCTGCTAGTGGAATAGGTCCTAGAGAAAAAACAACAAATGAAGGTCTTGGCGGAGAAAAATATTATACATTTTCAACAGAACTCAACTTTCCAACTGGTTTACCAGAAGATTTTAATTTGACTGGAGCTGTTTTTATGGATGCTGGTAGCCTGTGGGGTGTAGGATTAAATTCTAAAAGTATTTATAAATCTGATAGTTTTTATAATGATAAGTCACTTCGTGCTTCTGTTGGGGTGGGGTTTATATGGGTCACTCGCTTTGCCCCTATCAGAATGGATTGGGCTTGGCCAATTAAAAAGAGACCTTGTGATGAAAAGCAAATTTTTCATCTAAAGTTTTCTACACATTTTTAATATTGTAACCTGAGTTCGATGACATCCGAGGGTACAGGGATGACACCCTAGGCTATTAAACCGATGTCTTACATCGAATTGAGGTTTTCTTAGGAAAGCAAAGACGTGGTGTAATTAAAGAATATATAGAACTCAGGTTAAAGATAGGTATAGTTTGCCCCATAGTACCCTATATTTTTTATATAACCACTATTAAAATGGCTGCTGATCGTCTATTAGCGAGGAGTCGCTGAAAGCGGTGACGCGGCAATCTAGGATACGCGAAGCGTACTAGAAAAAACAGCTTCGCTGTTTACCTAGATCGCCACGGCATCTAAAGATGCCTTACTATTACCCACAAATATTAGAGTTAGCTAATTGATAACCTTGAACTAGATCAAATAACCGTTGCCATCCTCTCCACAATACAATAGGACCAGGCTCTAGATCATTTTTTCTTGCTAAATACCCACCCAATTTAGCAACCCATATTATAGCATTTTTTATTGTAGGAATTGTATTATTAGGGGGAGCTGCTTTGTGTATCTTTACATACAAAACTCGCCATTCTTCTTCAGCTAATATTACACTACATGGTAGATTAGGATTAGTTCTGCCAATTAAAGTAATAAAAAAAATTCTCCAAGCAATTATGCTCATGATTGTCAAGTATTTTATTAATCTTTCTCCTGTTGCAAGTCTACATTGTTCAACCCTAAATCCAGATTTTAAAATTTTATGAAAAATTTCAATTCTCCATCTTAAACAATACCATCTTACTTTCTCTATAGCTTCTTCAAAATTATTGATAACTATATTGGTTAGTAACATCCATTCTAATGGTGTTGTTCCACTAGGGGGACGACGCTCAATAACATTGATGGCATATACTGGTAAATTTGGCAATGTTTCTGTTTTATGTCTTACATTGTTTACAGGAGGATTCATTATAAATTTTCCAAATCTAACTTCCAAATGTCTAATCCTATTAGCTTTATTTTCTTGACTAGTATCTTTAACTGCTATTTCTCCAGCACACTGGAAACCCGATACTACCTTCCACAAATATTGTCTATCTTTTTTGGAATATTTTGACTTTTTATTTATTTCTCTATCCTGTGCAGCTCTAACTAAAACTTTAGATTTCTGAGCTTGTGCCAATTCAAAAAAATCATATATATCAGCTTCTCTATCACAAACAGTTATAATTTGGGTATTACTATTATTCGTTGCATTAATAGTGTTCTGTAATGCATTAAGCCACTTCATACTTTCTTTATCTTTAATATGTACCGCATTACCATGACTAGTTTTTTTTAACTGTTGTATTTCTTCAGGCACTGCTGGTCTATTGTGAATCTTTTGATCCAACAACCCAAGTGCTAATCCATTGGTAGCAACCGCAAAGGCAGTATGCATTATCAGACCTTTACATTCAATATTTTTAACATTCTTTCCCTCTTTTCTTGATAACACACCCAATCCAGTAGTTTTTTTATGACTAGTATATGTGATATAACTAGTATCTTGTATAACAAGAACTTTATCATGCTCTTTGATTCTTTCTACTGCTTTAGCAATATGGGCTTCTAATATTTTTGATTCCTTAACATTATCGTTTTTAAAAAAACGATATGCTGCTTTTGTTTCTGCCCAATTTCCACATGCTTGATTAATTGAGCTTTCAGGTATATTTGCAAAATTATCAGCTATCTTTATTAACCTATTTGTCAGCCTTTTATCACCCAAAATAGCTCCACTAAATTCCTCGGTCAAATAATTATTTATTATTTCTTGACTCATACTATACCTTTACAATGTAATATTTTAATTGCAAATCAGTATATTATTTTTACTTCTTTTTCACCATTGTTATTTTGTGGGTAATAGTAAGCTAAAGATGCCTCGCGATAACGATTATAGAAAAATGTAGGGTACTACGTCAATTCGGGATAAGGATATTGAGAACATGTAGATTAAAATCAAATTTTGTTGAAGGTTTATTTTTCTTTAATGAATAAGCAACAAGAGTAGATAATATATGGACAAAGGCATTTATTGGTGATCTATGTCTAGTATGTTCAAGGTTCATTTTATTTTTTAGATAATCAAAAACTGTTTCAATTAAGTTACGCTTTCGAAGTAAGATTTTTTCTTTCAAATCCATTAATTTATTTTCCATATTCTTCTTAATTCCATGAATCATTTTTAAGCCTCTTTCATATAAATTTAAGAACAAATTTTGCTTAATATAACCTTTATCAGCTGCTATAATTCCAGTTAATCTTTTTGTTAACCGGTACTGGAATCCTATCATCTACATTGCCTTTGGTCACTTTTAATGCCATAAACTCCCCTTTATTATTGATTGTTACATGTAATTTAAAACCATAAAAATACCCCATAGAGGATTTACTATGTTTGGCTAATCCTTTAAAAACTTTATTGCTATAACGCCTTTTATTGTGACAAGCTTTAATCGTTGTAGAGTCAATAAAATAAATACCTGTTTCCTCACCAAACAACAAATGAATCAACATATTTAGCGGTATGAGTAATCGTGCCATTAATTCAACAAATCTATTATAACTCAAGGCTTTAGGGAAATCATCCTTATGCATGCACTCTATATAACTTTTATAGAAAAATTTAAAATTCTTAGCATAGGATGTATGAAACATAATTATTATTGTTAACATTTCACTTAAACTCATGCTACAACAGCGATTTCTCTGCTTATTTGATGGTAATAACTTTCTCTGTTCATACTCCAAATAAATTTTACAAAAATCATCTATAAAACTATATAATTCTGTGATATCTTTTTTCATGCCTGTAGTTTGTTTTTTTGTTTAAAAATATAAATACTGCAGGCACTCCTTTTTGACAATCCTTTTATCTATTACTATTTCATCTATATCTTATCCCAAACTGACGTGTACTATGAGTTTGCCCTATTACTCATTAAATTGCTCCTTAATAATTCGATTTTCAAGGCTATTTTTTTTATCAAATAGTAACTTTATCTTCTTGTTTTTTACAGATTTAATTAATACTGACTTAATATTATCAAACTCTTGAAAATCTGCAGCTGCATTTACTGGTCTTTTATTACTTTCTAAGATTTCAAACTTTATAGTAGTAGAAAATGGTAGTAACGCACCATGCCAGCGTCTTGGACGGAAAGGACAAATTGGTGTTAGGCATAATACGTTTGACTCAAGTGGCAAAATAGGACCTCCAGCAGATAAGTTATACGCACTACTACCAGCTGGGGTTGCAACCATTGCCCCATCGGCTACTAATTCACTCATACGCTCAACTTGATCAATTTCGATCCTAAATTTAGCAGCTTGGTTGGTTTTACGAAATATTGATACTTCATTAATAGCTAGGGCAGTATAAATTTTATTGTCTATGCTTTCTGCTTGCATTTTTAAAGGGTATAAATGAGAAATTATAGATTCTTGTAAATTATCCATTAACTTTTCAACAATAACTGGATTCATTAAAAACCCAATATTACCAGAATTAATTCCATAAAAAGAAACATCAAGATGCATATAACGGTGTATCGCATGTAGTAATTCTCCATCCCCTCCAACTACAACAATTATTTCTGCTTCATCTACCTTACAAAACTTATAAACTAGTTCAAGTTGTCTAACTAGTTCTAATGATTTTGTAGAACTATTATAAACAATCGCAATTTTATTTAAATTAATTTTAGTTTTTGCCAACATAAATACAATAAATGATTAATTGTTAATATAACAACACAAGAAGCCAGTACATCACTTAAAAAATGTCCTCCCATTAATATACGACTTAGCCCAACTAATGTACCAAAAATCAATGTGACACTGTAAATTCTTGAGAAAAATATCAAAGGAGCAACATAAGCAAGACTAGTTAAGCTATACCCCATAGCTGCATGGCCTGATGAAAATGAACAATTATGTAAACATTCATTAGAGATTGAGAAGGCTCTAGTAAAATTTTTTGTACCATTAAACTCTTTAATCTGCAGCGGACGAGCCCTACCAAAATTTTCTTTAAATATATAATTTACTAGTAGTCCAGGACCTATTGCTGTAGATAAAATTATATAAAAGCCCCCTGAAATAATAAGCCTATTAAAAGTTTTGTACTTAACAATTAAGTAAAATAGGTATAATAATATTACTATAGTCAGTAGTTTACTTAATATTGGAATAACTTCAAATAATAATTGTACAATATTATTGTTACGATAGATAAATCCATTATTGCTGTCGTAGAATAATTTTGAGAAATCTATATCCAAATTAGGAAATAGTATAGTTAATAATAAAACTATACCAAAGGTGAATATACTAGTATAAACTAAATTAGTATTAATCATAGACTACAAGCCAAAAATAAGTTATAAAAGTATACTCAAACCCTACATAATATAGAAGTTAATATGCCATTCAACATTAAAAACCATAAAAATGATTTACTATTTTTACCACTTGGTGGTGCAAATGAAATAGGCATAAATGTCAATCTATATCATTATCAAGGAAAATGGTTGATGGTTGATTGCGGTAGTGGTTTTCCCGATGAATATTTACCAGGTGTTGATATGATAATTGCTGATATTAGCTTTATTAAAAAACACAAAAAAGATTTGTTGGCTTTAGTGTTAACTCACGCTCATGAAGACCATCTAGGAGCAATCCAATATTTGTGGAGCAGTCTAGAATGCCCAATATATGCCACTACCTTTACAGCCAATTTTCTAAAACTTAGATTAGCAGAATATGATTTTGCTAAAACTATAAAAATTCATGAAGTAAAACCTTCGGCAAAAATAAATCTTGATCCATTCCAACTAGAAATGATACCATTAACCCATTCAGCTCCAGAAATGCAAGCAATTATGATACGTACAGAAGCTGGCAATATTCTTCATACTGGAGACTGGAAATTTGATGATGATCCGGTACTTGGTAAGAAAGCTGATGAAAATCTACTAAAATCTTGCGGTGATGAAGGGGTTTTAGCTTTGGTCTGTGACTCAACTAATGTATTTAATGCAGGAACTTCTGGCTCAGAAGGAGAAGTGCGTAAAAGTTTAGTAGATATTATAGCAGGTTGTCCTCAAATGGTCGTGGTAACAACTTTTGCCTCAAATTTGGCTCGTCTTGAGACTCTAATTCACGCAGGTCAGATGGCAAAAAGAAAAGTAGTCCTATCGGGAAGAAGTTTGCATAGAATTTTGCTTGCAGCACAGGAAAGTGGTTATATGAAAGATATTGCCCCTTTGATCGATGAACGAGATATAGCAAGATTTAAAAGGCAAGAACTTTTAGTTATTGCTACTGGATGTCAAGGTGAACCTCTAGCAGCTACTGCAAAAATGGCAAATAATAGTCACCATAGTATAAAGTTAGCTCCTAAAGATACAATTATATTTTCTTCAAAAATTATTCCTGGCAATGAAAAGAAAATTTTCCGTATGTTTAATATTTTTGTAAGGTCAGGAGTTGAAGTGATAACTGAACGAGATCACTTTGTACATGTTTCTGGACATCCATCAATTGACGAACTCAAACACATGTACTCCCTAATTAGACCCCAGATTTGTGTACCAGTGCATGGTGAGCCGGTACATATACATGAGCAAACAAAATTAGCTCGTAAAAATGGTATAAAACACGCTATTGAGGTAGAAAATGGTAGCTTATTATTACTTGATCCTCATAACCCTCATATTTTATCCAAGGTAACAACAGGCTATTTAGCTGTTGACGGCAATTATCTTTTACCAGCGGAATCATCAATTTTTAGAACTCGTAGACGTATGCGTGATGCTGGTATAGTAGTGGCAAGTTTGGTAATAAATAAAAATGGTAGACTTAGTTGCAACCCTATTTTATCTATGCCGGGTCTTCTTGACCCTGACGATGATGCACAACTAATTAATATGATTAAAGATGATATTACTGAAACAATAGAAATTCAGAGAAAATCAAAAGGTAGCATTCTCAATGAACAGATTGAAAATGCTGTAAGGTCGGCTATTCGTAAAACATTGAAACATGAGATAAATAAATCACCCATTATCATAGTCAATGTAGAAAAAACTATTGAAAACTAGTTTATTACCAACTGTTCAAGTTTTTAGTAATGGTCAATGTCATATATGGACGAAGTTCATGCAATCCCTGCATATATGTCATCCCTGCGAAAGGTCTATGTCATTCCTGCTTCGGTGCGGAATCTAGAAAAATAGACCGAGAGGGTTTGTTAGACTTTTTTAGACCCCGCACCGAAGCAGGAGTGACATTGTGGTGGATAGGGGTGAACATTGTAGGCAGGGTTGACATATACGATAAAACGATGTCATTCCTGCGAAAGCAGGAATCTAAAGAAATAGACAGGAAGGGTGCTTTAGATATTCTAGATCCCGCACCAAAGCAGGGATGACATAAAGGGAAGTTGATGACATAGATTCTCAAGGTGAATAAAACTTGCACATTTGGTAGTTTATTATAACATACGCGAATTCGGGATAAGAATTAATAATTCTTATATCGAACTGAGGTTAACATAAGTTAATTAAGGAGGTATTATGGAATCGCATAGTTTTACATCTGATGATGCTGCACAAAATACAGATAAAGTCTTACAATATATAGCAGAGTCCTTTGATCCTAAATATGACAAAGATTATCGAGAAAATCCTAGATCTAGTGAAAAACAGGTTAACAAGGATATAAACCGCGGTGTCTTTTATCTTGAAACCCAAGATGGAGAGCTAGTAAACTTACTAGCTAAGTGTAAGTTAGGCAAAGATCAGGACTACAAGGTAACTTATCAAGATATGCATGATATGTTAACAAATGATTATCATTTATCAAAAACACAAACAGAATATATTTTAGCTGCAAATCACCAAAGTAGTATAGCTGCTGCTACAGTTGGATTCACTCCACTAAAAATTAAAGCATCTGATATTTATGGATATGATCCTGGGAGTGAATGGCTAAGAAATGGTAGTATGTCCAAGATCACTATAGATAAAGATCGTAACGTATCCTATATCGGCGGACAAAATTTCATGTTTGATTGTAGTATGGATGCTTTCTCCTCATATAGTGACCTTAGGAAGATGATGGGTACGAAATTTAATAGCCAAGATTCTATGGCCATAAATATTACAGCTACGTTAGGAAAAGTAGGAGATCCTGAACCAAAAACGCAGGTAGTAATTGATGTGGCTGGTACTGGTAAGATTGCTGATCAATTGATTAGTGATATACAAGCAATCCAAACAAAGTGTGAGCCAAAAGACCATCAAGCAATTATTGATAGTAATAAGGCTTTATCGAAAGAATTATTAACTCCTCCTCTTAATGAGCAACAATATAAAACAGCTATGAAAGAAAGAGTTTCACAAATCATATCAGATGAAAGAGTAAAGCCGGAAACAATAACCACATTTAAAAAAGCAGATGGTGCTACAGAGGCTTTAGCTGACATATTGATAGAGCGAATTGATCAAGCAATTGCAACTCAAAAAGATCCAAAGACAGGGAAATTAAGTTCACAGTCCATTAATGACATTGCTAAAAAAGCTGCGGAACAGTTAAATAAGTTTATCGATAATCCAAATAAATATACAGTAAAGAAATTTACTAAGCAGTTAGTAAACGATCAAGCTGCAGCATTATCGGATACGATAATGCCAAGGAAACATTTTATTGCAAGAATTTGTGAATATTTAAAAGACAAATGGCATGGATATTCTGATGACAAGAGCAAACTACCATTGGCTGAACAATTGAAGAATGAAGCAAAATTTGTCGGGAAAAAAGCAAAATCACATATGTCATCTAAAGCACCAACGTCACCACCTCCACATAATGAAAAGACGGAAGGTAAAGGAAGAAGTTAGGAAAATTTTTAATAGACTTCTTGCAGCAGTAGAATTATGTAAGAAGTCTAATCTTCGCATCAGCTGGTCTAATATATAACGGCTCTATGGAGTTAGAAAAATTGTGCTTCCTTATTTTATCGGCTATATATTTACATATATGCAGTGCCTTCACTCTAGTAAAACGAGGTAAAATTGTTAAATTTTTTATATCCCTAATCTTGTCGTATATCATCTCTACCCCGCTACCCGCACAGACATTAATAGTAGCATCTTCTGTATTTAATAACTCCACAGCTTGGTCATAATTTATCAGTGAAGGAATAGAAGCTTGTTCATTTTGGTCAAAAACTTGGCTATATAATTGCCCTCTATATGCATTGAGAAAAATAAAAATTTTATTATAATCTTTTACTTGCCTGCTGGCTCTCCACCAAAAATACTCAAAATTAGATGTAGTGATGCCTGTTATCTCTGTACTTAGCAACAAGCCTTTTGCCACTGATAACCCTATTCTAATACCTGTAAAACTGCCCGGACCGTTTGTAACGGCCAAATAATCTAGGTCATGATAAGAAAGCTTTGCTATTTTCAGAGCTTCTTCAATCATTGGCACTATAGTTTCAGCCTGCATAGAAGATCTTAATTCTTCAATATAGGCTAGAATAATCTGATCTTCAGAAATTGCAACAGATGCACTATTATTTGTCGTATCAAATGCTAAAATTTTCATTTATAATATATACTGCTATGATTTCAAGAGTTGGGTAGACGAAGGTCAACTTCAAGAAGAGCTAGGAGTGTCAAAGTCGAGCAGCAGAGCGTACATTAGTACGTGAGCAGCACAGATCTTTGACACGACGACGCCAATTCTTGAAGTTCACCGAGTATACTCAATATTTCAAGTTTTGTAAGTATACTCAATTATAATGACAATGGAAATAAATAGAACAATTTTTAGACTGTATGACATTCGTGGCAGCAGTCTAATAGATATTAATCCAACTATTGCTTATAAAATTGGCTTTTGTTTCACCAAAATGCATATATCCAAGCAAGGGAACGAAATATTTATAGGGCGTGATGGTAGATTAAGCTCCCCTGCCCTTTACCATGCTTTGGTTAATGGCATTATTTCAGCTAAGGGAAAGGTTACCTCAATAGGCATTGTCCCCTCCCCTGTTTTATATTTTGCTGATAAAATATTTAAGCCACAAGCTAGCATAATGATCACAGGATCCCATAACCACAAAGATGATAATGGCTTTAAGTTGTTATCACAAGGAAAGTCTTTTTTCGACCAACAAATACAAGATTTACTGAATAATATTCTAAGTCAAGATTGGTCCACCAATCTTATTATACCAAAAAAATTTCTAGCACTAAGTAATATACGCAATTTAAATGTTACCGATAAATATCTAGATAGGATTTTGCAAGGAATAACTATAGATCCTCAAATAAAAGTCGCATGGGATCCTGCCAATGGTGCGGCTGGAAATATTATTGACTTATTAGCGTTAAGGTTACCTAACAAAAATATCGTTATCAATTCGCAAATTGATGGTAATTTTCCTAATCACCATCCAGATCCAACTATTCCCAAGAATCTAGAACAACTAATAGAGATAGTTAAGACTCAGGATTGCGATATTGGTATTGCATTCGATGGGGATGGAGATCGTATAGGCATTATAAGTAAGAAAGGACGAATAATTTTAGGCGACCAAATCCTTGGTATATTGGCAAAAGATGTAATTGATCAAAATCCAAATGCCACTATTATAATGGATATCAAATCAAGCAGTAGCATATTTAATCAGATTAAGTCATATGGCGGAAACGTGATAATGTGGAAAACAGGCCATTCCTTTATCAAAGATAAGATGCAAACAACTAAGGCGTTACTTGGCGGTGAAACTAGTGGTCATATATTTTTTGCTGATAAATATTATGGATATGATGATGCAATTTATGCCGCCCTACGGTTTGTTGATTTACTATCAAGGTCAAAAAAAACTTTGGACGATATGATAGATGAGTTACCTAAATGTTATAGTACCCCTGAAATTAAGATTTCTGTACCAGATAACCTTAAATTTGATATTATTCAGCAAATAAAAGAGGATTTAAACAGCAGAAATATCACTTTCAACGATATTGATGGTATAAGGGTTGACTCACATAATATACCCAATGAATTTCAAGGATATGCATGGTGGTTACTAAGAGCTTCGAATACTGAAGCTAAAATTATTGCTAGATATGAATCAGATAGTTTGGAAAAACTAAATAGTATAAAATTAGAGCTTTCATCTTTACTAGCCAAATATGGTTTGAAGCTATAGCTAACCCGAAAAACCCGAATTTGGGATAAGAATTGACAAATTCTTATCCCGAATTCGCGTAGGTTAAATTACAATGAATCTACAAGACCCAAATATTTCAAAGAGTCAAGCTACTTTGCCTAAGGTTACCATATACACTGATGGAGCTTGCTCAGGTAATCCTGGACCAGGTGGCTGGGGGGCATTGTTACAGTTTCATGGAGCTAGTGTAGAGCTAGACCCAAATGCTTTGAAGAATTGGTATAGCAAAAAAAAGTTAAACGTGTTAGATATATGTGAGAACTCCACGAAGTTTTGTGATAGCTTTTCTTTAAAGCAGAAGAGTATATTTGGTCATGAACTATATACCACTAATAATCGCATGGAAATGACAGCAGTAATTGAAGCATTAAAAGTTCTTAAAAAATCATGCTATGTAGAACTTTACACAGATAGTAAGTATTTACAGCTTGGAATAACACAGTGGATTAACACATGGATAAAAAATAACTGGCATAAAAACAACAATGATCCCGTCAAGAATGTTGATTTATGGAAAAAATTGTACGAAGAGTTAAGTAAACACTATATTATTTGGAATTGGGTTAAAGGTCACAATAATAATGAAGGTAATGAAATGGCTGATAGACTAGCTGTGAAAGGAAAAGAAACTGCTATAAAAATACTTAAATGTCATTCATAGATAATTTTTTTATACCTATTTTCTCTAAGGAAATTGGAAAAGATCAATTTGGTAACAAATATTATCAAAGTAAAAAGCAGAATTATTTAGGTCAAGCTAGAAGACAGGTGGTTTATAAAGGTAAAGTGGAAGCATCGAAAGTTCCTCCTATGTGGCATGCTTGGTTGCATTATATGACTAATGAAGTGCCAACTAACAATAATAAATTTGACTGGCAACAAAATTATCTCCCTAATATCACTGGCACTAGCTTATCTCATAACCTAATAAAAAATAGTACAACTGAAGCTAAATATAGTAGCTGGAAACCTTTAGATAAATCAAAATAATGAAACAGAATGTTATAGAAACTTTAGTTGGCTTTATAGTAATACTAGTTGCTTTAGGCTTTTTTGTTTTTGCTTATAAAATTGGTAACTCATCAAAAGTTGAATCTGGGTATATACTTAAGGCAAATTTTCAGAATGCGGAAGGGATAGTTCAAGGCAGTAGCGTGATGTTAGCTGGTATAAAAATCGGATCAGTAACCAACATAACTCTAGATAAAACTAGCTTTTTTGCCTTATTAACTATTAGCATCAATAATGATATAAAGTTACCTAAAGACACTAGTATAGCAATAGTCACAAGTGGAATACTTGGTAGTAGATACGTATCCGTAACCCCCGGTTCATCTGAAGAAAATTTGGCTGGAGGTGATCAGATAAAATACACCCAGTCAGCAGTTAATATTGAATCCTTAATAGGTAAATTAATTTATTCCTTTGGTAGTGGTCGTAAGTAAACTGAATTCGATGTAACAAGTTACATCGAACTTTCGTGTTATATATAGAAACAATCAGGTTTGAAGCGGCTGCCCACCTGATTGTTAAAATATAACACTCCATTCAATATACCCCAATTCGGGATAAGAATTAATAATTCTTATATCGGACTGAGGTTAAGTAATATTTTTGAATTATAACAAATAACCTATTAGTGTAGCTCGAAATTAGTGTATACTGCAAAAATATTGAGAATTGATGAATTATATTGTCAATGTTTTTGTTATGAAATAAGTTATGATCATAATGTTTGAATTAATTTATTCACTAACTTGTCTTAGGTTTTACAAGTAGTGGGGATGTATAATGTTTAAGTTAGCTAATATATTAAATATACTAAAATCACCTTCTAATGCGGTAGAGGATCAAAGTGTTCAGTCTAATAACTTTGTTAAAGTTACTAGGAATTGGTACGAAGAAAGATCTGATAGGTTAATTGTACAACGTAATATCTTGTTGGTATTATCTATATTACTAATAATACTTATAATGGCATCTATAGCAGCGGTAACTATAGTGGTAAATTCAAGAGAGTTTAGTCCTTTTGTTATCCAAATTGATGATAGTACGGGGATGGCAACGATTGTAAATCCAATATCTTCGGAGATACTAAACGGTGATGAGGCACTTTCAAGGTATTTTATTAAAAAATACCTCATAGCTAGAGAAACATATAATCCTGTTGATTTTGATACTGAAGCAAGGAAAAGCGTTAGATTATTATCTTCAAGTTCAGTATATTATAACTATCTCGGATATATACAAAATAAAAAGGTAAATCCAGTTTTAATGTATGGTCAAAACAACACAACTTTTTTAATAATTAAATCTTGGTCAGGAGTAGAAAAAAATAAATATATGGTTAGGTTCTCTATTAATGAAACAGCAGGCAATAAAACGGTTTTCAATAAAATAGCTGTGGTAAGTTACGCATATATTCCAATGGAATTAACAGATGCAGATCGAGATATTAACCCAGTAGGTTTTCAAGTTAATGATTATAGGGTAGATGATGATAATAGTTAGACTTCTTTTCATAGCGGCAATATTAGTACATTCGGTTATTGCCAACGCTTGTGCAGGTAATATGCATATAGATAATGATATAGATGATCTAGCCATAACTACTGATAACAGAATTAAAACTTATATACATAATCCTAATGAAGTTTACTTATTAGTTCTGCATTTTGGTTTTCAGTCAAGTATAGAATTCGCCAAAAATGAGGAGATCCAAAATATTGTTCTAGGAGAATCCTACGCTTGGAAAATGACTCCGTTGGCAAATAGATTATTCATTAAGCCATTGGAAAAAAACATTAGAACAAATATGACTATCATAACTAATAAAAGGACTTACCAATTCGATGTTGTGTCCAAAGAATTAGAAGAAGGACGTGAAAAAGACTTGGTGTATGTAGTTAGGTTCTATTATCCTAAAAAAAGGTTTAGTACTTCACAATAATACCCCAATTCGGGATAAGAATTAGTTAATTCTTATCCCGAATTGGCTTTAATATAAGGAAAAATGCATTCTTAAAGCGGCTAACGCGAATGCATTTTAAACCTTTCTAAAGCTAAAAATATTAATTTAACAATCAGATGCAGAGCCGTCTCAAATCTGATTGTTTCTATAATTTCGCGTAATAATGATATTAATTTAACTATGGCAAAGCAAAATAATACCTCTTCTCAAATCAGTACACAGAGTGCAGAGGAACAAGATATACCAGAAGTTCAAAATGAACTATCAAAAGTTGCCACTAATCCTAAGCAAAGCATTCTGATTCTACTTGTCATTTCTGCTGTCTTTATATTTATTTTTTTTAAACTTTTTATTACTGATAATAAACCAGCTGAGGTGGTAGCTCCATCAGCACCTACTGATATTACTAAACCGACACAAGATAATTCTCAAAATCTACCAGAGATTCCAAAATTACCAGAAGCACCTAAACTCGAAACACCTGTGGAGCTTCCACCGCCTCCACCACCACCTCCCCCTAAGGTTGCTGATGTACCAAAGCTTCCTTTACCTACTGCTCCAGTAGATAATAATAGTGCTGACAAAGTTTCTCTTCCTTCCGTTGTATCATCACCCCTTCCTGGAGGAGCTGAAAGTGACGAGGAAAAGAAACGCCGTGAAGCAAAGAGAAAATCTTCTATAGTATTAATTGCAGGAGTTCCAGAGAAAAAAACACCAAGTCAAATTGCCGAAGAAGCAAATTTTCAAGATCGTGGAGATATGGCATTTGTTCTTGGTCGTGGTAAGATAATTGAAGCGGTACTAGAGACTGCTATTAATAGTGATTTAGGTGGGGAAGTAAGGGCAATAATTAGCAGAGATGTATTTTCTGAAAGGGAGAAGATTATTTTAGTTCCTAAAGGATCAAAGATTTTTGGTACTTATACAACTGGTATTAATGGAGCGTATGGTCGAATTGCAATAATATGGAATCGTATTGATCTGTCAAACGGTTATACCATTACCTTAGATGCTGTAGCTGTTGATAATCTTGGAAGGAAAGGTGAGCAAGGAAGAGTAGATAATAAATATAGAGAACGATTAACCAATGCTGTATTATTATCGGCATTTAATATTGGACTTGCCAATGCCCTTGACAAAGTGGTAGCTCCTCCAGTTAATTCACAAGCTGCTGCCGCTAATACTGCTGCCGCTACTAATATACAAAATTTAGCACAAAGTATTAATAATGGTCCTGGTACTGAGGATGTTAAAATTTCACAGATCTGTTCTGCTGTCATGAACGCCATTCCCGATAAGACCTCAACAGCCTATACTGCCATGATGCAGGCTTGTAATACTGCACAAAATCCAACTGGATCACAGCCTGGTCAAAGGATTATTGCATTAATGACTGCAGTAACTAATGCAGCAGCTAGTTTGCTAACTAGCACGGCAACTGCTAGCACTCCAACCCAGGCACAAACAGCTTCAAAACAAGCTTTTACTGATATCAGTGATACTATGAAAGGTATGATTCAGCAACATGAATTTAACCCAACTATTACCATAGATCAAGGTACGGTAATTAAAATTTATGTCAATAAAGATTATAAATTTCCTCAAGCTGTACTAAGAAAATCAAGATTGATAAAATGAGTGATAATTTTGCTGCATTAGAGACTTTTCTATTACCATTTAAAGAACTGTTCGCAGAAGATGGTGTTAATGAGATCATGGTAAATAAACCAGGAGAAGTATGGATTGAGAAGAAAGGAGATCAGTTTTGTAAATTAGTACCTGAACTTGATTTTGAACATCTTATATCGCTTGGTAGGCTTGTAGCTCAGTCAACTGATCAGACAATTTCTGAGGAGAAACCTTTACTTTCTGCATCCCTACCAAATGGCTATCGTATCCAAATAGTGTTTCCTCCTGCTTGTGAACCAGGCCATGTCGGGTATGCTATCAGGAAAGGTAGTGCAATGAATCTTACATTAGATCAATATGATAAAATGGGAGCTTTTGATTCAACATCTACTGGAGAATTAATTGACGAGAATGCAAAAATCTTAAACAATTATTTAAAAGAAAATAAAATAAAAGAATTTATTCGACATGCTGTAATTTCTAAAAAAAATATTATTATTAGTGGTGGTACATCAACTGGTAAAACAACCTTTACTAACGCTGCTTTAGCAGAAATTCCAGATAGCGAGCGATTAATTACTGTTGAAGATGCTAGGGAGGTAATCTTAGCAAATCACCCTAATAAATTACATCTCCTCGCTTCAAAAGGGGGGCAAGGTCGTGCAAAAGTTACTACTCAGGATTTGATTGAGGCGTGTTTACGTCTAAGACCTGACAGAATTATTGTAGGTGAACTTAGAGGAGCTGAAGCATTTAGTTTCTTACGAGCAATTAATACAGGGCATCCTGGCTCTATATCTACTTTACATGCTGATGCACCAGCAATGGCTATAGAACAACTTAAGCTAATGGTTATGCAAGCTAGTTTAGGCATGCCACCAGATGAAGTGAAAAAATATATATTAGCGGTCGTCGATATTGTGATACAATTAAAACGTGGTAGTGGTGGGAAGAGATATGTCTCAGAAATATATTATAGTAAGAATAGGCAAGACTAATGATGGGATTGGAGAGAATAGTAAACCTTGCCCGTAACCTCTTGGGTCATTTTATAATACATCCTTTGGTAGTATTTTGTACGATATGGATTAGTGGAGTACTAGTTGCATTTACTACTAACGAGATTAGAGCTATAAATGTTGACTTAACAGCCATAGATATAGCTTATAAGTGGGCTTATTGGCTAGTTAGTGTATGGTCTCAATTAACTTTTCAAGCATATAATTACTTAAAAATTAAGTTAATATTATCCCTAACTATGCCGACAATTATAGTTATCATATTTTACTGGAAGAATTTTAAAAGAATAAAGAATTTACAATTTTTTATTCAACCGGAAAAAGTTTATGGTGATGCTAGTTGGGCTACTGAAGATGATGTAGATAAAGCTGGTCTACGTTCAAAACATGGTATGTTGCTTGGTACCAATAGCGGTGGATATTTTGTTGCTGATGGATTTCAGCACGCTTTGCTTTTTGCCCCAACTGGTTCAGGTAAGGGGGTAGGATTTGTAATTCCCAATTTATTATTTTGGGAACACTCTATTATAGTACATGACATTAAGCTAGAAAATCATGGTCTTACAAGTGGCTGGCGGCAGAAACAAGGACAACGAGTATTTGTTTGGGAACCTTCCAATCCTGATGGGATAACTCATTGTTACAATCCTATAGACTGGGTAAGTACCAAACCAGGTCAAATGGTGGATGACGTACAAAAAATCTCAAATCTGATTATGCCTGAAAAAGATTTTTGGAATAATGAAGCACGCAGTTTATTTCTTGGTGTGGTACTATACTTAATCGCTGACCCGACAAAAACTAAATCCTTTGGCGAAGTGGTCAGGACAATGCGTAGTGATGACGTGGTGTACAACTTGGCAGTAGTTCTAGATACTTTAGGCAAGGTAATACATCCTGTGGCCTATATGAATATTGCTGCATTTCTACAAAAAGCAGATAAAGAGCGTTCAGGTGTCATCTCTACAATGAACTCTTCTTTAGAATTATGGGCAAACCCGCTAATCGACTCAGCTACTGCATCATCTGACTTTAATATACTTGAGTTTAAGAAGATTAAAACAACAGTTTATGTTGGTTTAACTCCAGATAATATACAGCGTTTACAAAAATTGATGCAGGTTTTTTACCAGCAAGCTACAGAGTTTTTAAGCCGCAAAATGCCTGATTTAAAAGAAGAACCTTATGGGGTTATGTTCCTGCTTGATGAATTCCCTACTTTAGGCAAAATGGATACATTTAAGGCTGGTATCGCATTTTTCAGGGGATATAGAGTTCGCCTATTCTTGATTATACAAGATACTCAACAGCTCAAAGGAACTTATGAGGATGCTGGAATGAACTCGTTCTTGTCAAATGCTACATATCGTATTACTTTTGCAGCTAATAACTATGAAACAGCTAACCTAATATCACAGCTAGTGGGTAATAAAACAGTTGAACAACGATCTTATAGTAAACCACTATTTTTTGATCTTAATATTTCAACAAGAACTCAGAATGTATCCCAAGTTTCAAGGGCTCTGCTTTTGCCTCAAGAAGTAATTCAATTACCAAAAGATGAACAAATCGTTTTAATTGAATCTTTTCCACCTATTAAATCTTTAAAAATTAAGTATTATGAGGATAAGTTCTTTACAAATAGGTTATTACCGCCTACATTTGTTCCAACTCAAAAACCTTATGATCCTAATAAAAATAATGTAGATGAGGAGAAAGAAAATACAGATTCTACTACTAAAGAAGATTAATTTTTTAAGTAAGAAATAAGATAAACCTCTATGCGTTCAGCCATTATTGATATTGGCTATAATGCCATAAGAGCTGTAGTTTATGAATGTGATAGACTTGGAGCCCCAGAAATTTTCAATGATAAATTTAAAAGTGATGTTATCAATTTACTTAATCTAGATGACCTAGAAGTAAAGCATCAAGCATATCTGTCACTACAATATTTTGTACATATTTTTGATAGGTTATCAGTAACAGATGTTAAATGCGTTGCTACTGCTGTACTTAGAGGTCATCCAAGAGCTGAAGAATTTAGAGAAATAGTTAAAAGAAAATTTAATATTAATATTGAAATTATTTCTGGTGATCGCGAGGCCTATCTTACAGCTGCCGGATTAATTTCTGGTATCAATGATGCTTGTGGTATAGCAGCAGACCTAGGTGGAGGCAGTCTTGAGCTTGTCCAAATCAAAGACAGAAAAGTGGGTATCTTAAAGTCTCTACCTTTAGGCACTAGCCTAATCACTAATAATCATTTTGATGATATTAATATAATTAGCCAAATAATCAACAAAGAGTTTGGAGAAGTATACTCAAATCATTCGGGTATACAACAATGTCAACAAGAGTATCATTGTCCAAACTTATACTTAATAGGAGGAGCTTTAAGGCTAATTGGACGTTCTTACATGGAGTTTGTTCATTATCCTCTTAAGAACTTACATAACCTTGAAATAAATCGTAGAGAATTTGAACTATATCTCGAAAAATTGGCTCATGCTCATAGTATGAGAACACAATATAAATCAAGAATTCATTCTAACGCAATTTTGGTGGCAAAATCTATGCTAAATGTTTTTTTACCTGAAAAGGTAATAATTTCAAATTATGGTTTAAAAGAAGGTGTTAGATTTACTTGTCTCCCTAAAGAAGAACAGGAGAAAGATATTATTTATGAAAGAATCAAGACATTAGTAAATTTTGATGAAACTACTTGTAATATCAAAAATTATACAGAAGTCATTAAGCCTATCTTAATTCAACCAGATACAACAACAATTAGTATAATTACTTTGGTCATAATGCTTGCACAATATAATAAAAATATCGATAAAACTCTTCGCTCTAATTTTATTGTTGAATTTATTTTAGCTTCAGATATTCCTTTTAGTCATCGTCAAAGGTTGATGCTTAGTATTGCTCTTGCATTGACCTATACAGCAAGAAGTGATACATATATTAATAGATTAGCAAAAAGAATGATTAATTCATACGATTATTGTAACAGCCATATAATAGGTAATTTTATAAAAATTGCTAGGGCAATTGATGGACCAAGATTTCAGTCACCATCTTTTTCTCTTGAGTTAAAAGATAATAGATATATTGAAATTTCTACACTAAATATTTTACCAAAAGCGATGTTTGAAAAAGTGTGCGAACGTCTGAAAGCTATAGGTTTCGCCCGAAAAAATATTTATTGAAATAAAATGATAACAGCCTTATATTGCAAGGGTACAAGCTTTTTTAGAGTACGCGAGCATAGTACCCTACATTTTTCTATAATCGTCATCGCGAGGCATCTTTAGATGCCGTGGCGATCTAGGTAAACAGCGAAGCTGTTTTTTCTAGTACGCTTCGCGTATCCTGGATTGCCGCGTCGTCGCTTTCAGCGACTCCTCGCTAATAGACGATCAGCAGCCATTTTAATAGTGGTTATATAAAAAATGTAGGGTACTATGGTACGCGAGTCCCTCATTGTCAAAAAACAATTCTTCAAAGCAGAAGAATATACAATAACCTCAGTTCGATATAAGAATTATTAATTCTTATATCGAACTGGCTTTGTTATAAGGAAAAATGCACTCTTGAAGCGGCTGACGCGAATGCATTTTAACTTTTTTCATCATTCAATATATGATTTTAATAATTAAAATCATATATTGAATGGAGTGTTATATTTTAACAATCAGGTGGGCAGTCGCTTCAAACCTGATTGTTTCTATATATAACACGAAAGTTCGATGTAACAAGTTACATCGAATTCAGGTTACAATAAATAATACAACTACTTTTACATAATACGTCAGGAGATACATATGTTTATAGAAAATGCCTATGCAGATAACAAAGATACAATATCAATAACAGAAACTGAAGAAGTAGCTCCAGTAGCTGAATCATCATCTACTCAATCAATATTAACAAGCCTTGTACCGATGGTATTAATCTTCGTTGTATTCTATTTTTTTCTAATTAGACCACAAGATAAACGTCGTCGTGAGAAAGAGGCTGTAGTTGGTAGCGTTAAGAAAGGAGAAGAGGTGGTAACTAATAGTGGAATCTTCGGAGTGGTAAGCAAGATTAACGATGCTGACAACACGGTAGATCTTGAAATAGCTGAAAATATACGAATCAAAATTCTAAAATCTTCAATACTTGATATTACAAGTCGTCATAAAACAGAAGTTACTGCAAAAAGTAAAAAAGATAAAGGGAAATAAGCTGTGTATAATATTCCTAAATGGAAAATATTCCTTTCTATTTTATGTACAATAGCAGCCTTTATTTGTGCTTTACCTAATTTTATAACTATAGATTCTAAAATACTGCCAAACCATAAGGTGAATCTTGGTCTTGATTTAAGAGGTGGTGCTCATCTATTGCTAGATGTAGATTTTGATAGTTACTTAAATGATGTAATGGACAGTCTAGCTGACCATTTACGGAAATATTTACGGGAAGATAAAATAGGTTATAAAAATCTTGTTGTTAAAAACAAGGCGGTGCAGTTTGAATTAAGAAACCTAGAAGATTATAAACAGGTCAAAAAGATCTTAGGTAAAGTTGACCGAGAAATTACTGTGGAAAATGATAATACTAATATTAAGTTTAGCTATAGTGATTCGAAGCTTGCTGAATTAAGGTATCAAGTTATTGCCCAATCAATTGAAATAATCAGAATGAGAGTGGATAGCACCGGCACAACAGAACCTAACATACAAAGGCAAGGTGATAAACATATATTACTGCAAGTACCAGGTGAAGAAAATCCACAACAACTCAAAAATATTCTTGGCAAAACTGCAAAACTAACCTTTCATTTAGTAGATGAAACTGCCAACATACAACAAGCATTAAATGGACATTTACCCTCTGGTTCAATTTTAGTGAAAGGGGAAAATGAAAATAAGCAAGAATATTACGTAGTTGTTAAGAAGAAAGTTATTGTTAGTGGTGACCAACTAACAACTGCCCAAGCTTCTTTCAATCAAAATTCTCAACCTGCTGTTGCTTTTTCTTTTAATAATCTTGGTAGTAAATTATTTGCAGAAATAACCAAGAATAATTCTGGCAAGAGGCTTGCTATCGTGCTTGATAACAAATTATTAAGTGCACCAGTAATTAATGAACCAATTCTTGGAGGAAGCGGTATAATTTCAGGTAATTTTACTGTTGAATCAGCAAATGAATTAGCGTTATTACTTAGAGCTGGTTCGCTGCCAGCCCCTTTAAAAATAATAGAGGAAAGAACCGTAGGACCAAATCTTGGAGCAGATTCAATAGAGGCAGGCAAGAAAGCAGGTATGATTGGTTTTGTTAGTGTGGTGATATTCATGATTTGGTCTTACGGAATTCTTGGCATTTTTGCCAATATAGCATTAAGCCTAGCTTTACTTTATATTTTAGCGTTATTGTCACTTTTCCAAGCTACATTAACTCTGCCAGGAATTGCTGGTATAATCCTAACGATTGGTATGGCAGTTGATGCCAATGTACTCATTTATGAAAGGATAAGAGAAGAACTTAAAAAAGGTGCATCTAATCTATATGCCATAAGGATGGGATTTGAATCAGCTTTTGCTACAATCCTTGATTCAAATGTTACAACTTTGATTGCAGCATTTTTACTTTTTATATTTGGAGTTGGAGCTATAAAAGGCTTCGCAGTAACACTAACTATTGGTATAATATCATCTATGTTTTCTGCGATTATTATTACTAAGTTGTTGATTGATATTTGGATTAAGTACCAAAAGCCCAAAAGTCTAGGGTTATAATTACGCTAAGGGATTTACAATATGTTTAAAGTCTTTAAAAAAATGATACTACCTATTATAGCAACAGGAATGGTTACTGGGGTAACATATGAAGGTTATAAACGTTCGTCAGAACCTTCTAAATTTGAGATAGCTGCTAAGAAATTAGGTTTTACTTTCCCAACCCAGCAAGAAGGTCTATTAAAGATTTTTCATCTAGCAGGATATTTAAAACCAGAAAAATTATGGCATGATCTAGGGTGTGTCATCAATTAAGTTGACAGGAGCGTTTATTTGTTGTGTAATAGAGAAAAAATTAAGGATAAATTTTCTCTATGCGTCGATATGCTCTACGTGACGATCAATGGGATCGGATTAAAGATAAGCTACCTGGAAGGGAAGAGTCTGTTGGTGTAACAGCCAAGGATAATCGCCTATTTGTAGAAGCAGTCTTGTATCGATATAGGGCTGGTATACCTTGGAGAGACCTACCTGAACGTTTTGGAGATTTTCGAGTGATTCACCTACGTCATTCAAGGTGGAGCAAGACAGGTGTGTGGAAAAAGGTTTTTGAGATGCTGGCTGAAGATGCTGATAACGAGTATGTACTACTCATAAATGAAGAGTTGCAAAGATAGGAGAGATATTATAAAGTTTAGGACATTATGAGTAAGAATGTATTGACAGAAGAACAAAGAGAAAAGTTGAAGGAACGTCATAAGACAGAACGAGACGGACGCATACGTGATCGTATTAAGGCAGTTTTGATGTATGACGATGGGTATAGTAATGTAGAGATTGCTAAGGTACTACTCTTGAGCCACGAAGCGATAAGAAAACATATTGTTGATTATCAAAAAGCCAATAAGCTTAATACCGACAATGGGGGTAGTGCAAGCAAATTAAGTGATGGTGAGAAGACAGAATTAGTGACTCACCTAGAAGCAAATAATTATGTTTATGCGAAAGATATTATGCATCACATTGAGAACAAATATGGTGTGACATATACGATAACGGGAGTAACAAAATTACTATACAAACTGGGATTTGTTTACAAGAAGCCGAAAATAGTACCGGCTAAGCTGGATTTTGACAAGCAAGAGTTATTTAAGTTAAACTACAGTTTGCTAAAAGGGAATCTCAGAGATAAGGAAGCTATATATTTTATGGATGGTGTTCATCCTCAGTATCAAGCAAGGGCAAGGTGTGCTTGGATAAGAAAGAACCAAGATAAAACCTTACCAACATTCAGTGGCTGGAAAAGAAAGCACATGATTGGTGCTATTAACCTAGCCGATTTGCAGTTAGTAAGTACAGAGAACCCCAAAATAAATGGGGAGCAGATAGTTAATTTTTTACAAAAGTTAGAAGAGGAGAATAGTGACAAGGAGAGAATATATTTAATCTGTGACAATGCTAGTTACCACAAATCCAAGAAAGTCAAGGAATACCTAGTAAATACGAAAATAGAGCTAGTATTTTTGCCACCATATAGTCCAAATCTGAACCCAATTGAGAGATTATGGAAGTTTATGCACCGTATTACAACTAATAATAAATTTTATCATAATTTTGAACAATTTTCGGAAGCAATAAACAAATTTTTTAGCAACATCGGTGATTATAAAGATAGGTTACGTACCTTAATAAACGATAATTTCCAAACTATTACCGTTAACCATTTCTGCAACTCTTCAGGTTAATTGAGTATGCCATGATTGATTCAACCATTGTTAGGACTCATCAACATAGTGCTGGTGCTAAAAAAAAGAGTTAGATGATGACCAAGCAATTGGACGAGGTAAAGGGGGGCTGAGTACTAAAATCCATGCCACATGTGACGCTCTAGGGAATCCAACGGGATTCCATCTTACCCCGGGGTCGAGTAGCCCAAGGTTTGCACTTCAGGCTCTCACAGAACCTTACTATTACCCACAAATATTAGAGTTAGCTAATTGATAACCTTGAACTAGATCAAATAACCGTTGCCATCCTCTCCACAATACAATAGGACCAGGCTCTAGATCATTTTTTCTTGCTAAATACCCACCCAATTTAGCAACCCATATTATAGCATTTTTTATTGTAGGAATTGTATTATTAGGGGGAGCTGCTTTGTGTATCTTTACATACAAAACTCGCCATTCTTCTTCAGCTAATATTACACTACATGGTAGATTAGGATTAGTTCTGCCAATTAAAGTAATAAAAAAAATTCTCCAAGCAATTATGCTCATGATTGTCAAGTATTTTATTAATCTTTCTCCTGTTGCAAGTCTACATTGTTCAACCCTAAATCCAGATTTTAAAATTTTATGAAAAATTTCAATTCTCCATCTTAAACAATACCATCTTACTTTCTCTATAGCTTCTTCAAAATTATTGATAACTATATTGGTTAGTAACATCCATTCTAATGGTGTTGTTCCACTAGGGGGACGACGCTCAATAACATTGATGGCATATACTGGTAAATTTGGCAATGTTTCTGTTTTATGTCTTACATTGTTTACAGGAGGATTCATTATAAATTTTCCAAATCTAACTTCCAAATGTCTAATCCTATTAGCTTTATTTTCTTGACTAGTATCTTTAACTGCTATTTCTCCAGCACACTGGAAACCCGATACTACCTTCCACAAATATTGTCTATCTTTTTTGGAATATTTTGACTTTTTATTTATTTCTCTATCCTGTGCAGCTCTAACTAAAACTTTAGATTTCTGAGCTTGTGCCAATTCAAAAAAATCATATATATCAGCTTCTCTATCACAAACAGTTATAATTTGGGTATTACTATTATTCGTTGCATTAATAGTGTTCTGTAATGCATTAAGCCACTTCATACTTTCTTTATCTTTAATATGTACCGCATTACCATGACTAGTTTTTTTTAACTGTTGTATTTCTTCAGGCACTGCTGGTCTATTGTGAATCTTTTGATCCAACAACCCAAGTGCTAATCCATTGGTAGCAACCGCAAAGGCAGTATGCATTATCAGACCTTTACATTCAATATTTTTAACATTCTTTCCCTCTTTTCTTGATAACACACCCAATCCAGTAGTTTTTTTATGACTAGTATATGTGATATAACTAGTATCTTGTATAACAAGAACTTTATCATGCTCTTTGATTCTTTCTACTGCTTTAGCAATATGGGCTTCTAATATTTTTGATTCCTTAACATTATCGTTTTTAAAAAAACGATATGCTGCTTTTGTTTCTGCCCAATTTCCACATGCTTGATTAATTGAGCTTTCAGGTATATTTGCAAAATTATCAGCTATCTTTATTAACCTATTTGTCAGCCTTTTATCACCCAAAATAGCTCCACTAAATTCCTCGGTCAAATAATTATTTATTATTTCTTGACTCATACTATACCTTTACAATGTAATATTTTAATTGCAAATCAGTATATTATTTTTACTTCTTTTTCACCATTGTTATTTTGTGGGTAATAGTAAGCTCACAGAACCGTACGTAACACTCTCGCGTTATACGGCTCTTCCTTTGGATTCACTTATCATGTACCAATGACAAAATGTGTGAGCTGATTCTGCTTTTAGTTTGCCTAAGTGTTTCCAAGCCTTATTCCATGTTGCATAACTCTCGTACTTCTTCTTAATAAATCGCACTAGATAGTTATTTATCACGTATTCTAGTTTGTATAAATCCGATCTCCTATAATGACCATAATAGTTTATCCATCCTCGAATAACCGGATTCACCCTTTCCGCTATATCTTCTAAGCTACCACTCACACTTACCTTAAGTTGCCACGTC
Source organism: Candidatus Tisiphia endosymbiont of Ditula angustiorana (assembly GCF_964026425.1). Classification (NCBI taxonomy): domain Bacteria; kingdom Pseudomonadati; phylum Pseudomonadota; class Alphaproteobacteria; order Rickettsiales; family Rickettsiaceae; genus Candidatus Tisiphia; species Candidatus Tisiphia endosymbiont of Ditula angustiorana. The sequence goes on along the minus strand of NZ_OZ032143.1, from coordinate 212,575 downwards.
TTCTTTATTTTATCTTTAATCATTTTCATAGCTCCTGTGCCAATTCCAGGCGTATATACAAGTTTACCGTGCCATATTCTTGGCTTAAAATCATACCCCAAAAAGCTAAATTTACGTGGTAAATTATGCTTCCTATGATCATGATCGTTTTTAATTCCTGTGTATACTATCTTGGTCTTTTCTAGGTTCAGCTCTAGCTTATATTGCTTTAGCCTTGCTTGAACTTTCTCTTTAATAAAATATGCTTGCTTCTCACTGCAACAATGAACCACAATATCATCGGCATATCTCTCATACTTTATATTGCTATGTATCTCTTGCATCCAATTATCAAAAGCTTCATGTAAATACAAATTAGCAAGTATCGGACTGACTACCCCACCCTGCGGAGTGCCTTTTTCCCTTGCTATTTCTATATTCCTGCCACTCTCTATTCCTGTCGCTTTCAAGAACCTTTTCGCATATAATACAATAACTTTGTCATCAGTATGTTTTAAAAGCATATCCAGTAATATATCATGATCTATATTGTCAAAGAATCCTTTAATATCAATCTCTACCAACCACTCATGCACAAAACACCTCTCTCTACATACCGTCACAGCATCTATTGCACTTTTACCGGGTCTGTAAGCATACGAGTTTTGGCAAAATTTGTCTTCTAGTATTGATTCTAGTCTATTCTTAACAACTACTTGTGCTATGCGATCACAAACAGTAGGTATCCCAAGTTGGCGATATCCCCCCTTAGCTTTAGGGATATTCACTAAAAGCACAGATTTAGCCATATAGCTTCCTGCTGACATCCTATTCCATATCTTATAGAGTTGATTATCCAAATCTCCTTCAACATCTTCTATAGTGATGCCATCAAAGCCACATGCTCCTCCGCTTTTTCGAACACTCTTCCAAGCATTCATTACTTCATCCTTGCTTACATCATAATGTTTAGTCATATAAGTATCATTTCCTACCTAATTGGTTGTTTGATCTTCTATCACTCCAAAAGTAAAGCCCTTTGCTCCAGTTTGTTTCCAAACCTTCATCGCTACTACAACTTTATCCGCCCCACTCCCATGGAAGAAAAGAGAATAGGAATGGTTCCCAAGTTCTAAGTAATAGCCTAATTCAAGTTCACGCCATCTCTATATCGACTGTCACTAATCCAAAACACACATTACCGATTAGTCCTTATCCTAGCGATGCTTGAGATTCCCTAGTTTTGACAGTATTTACTCAGATTTCGACACCTCATCGATTGGTTCGCTTACGCTCGTCTCCTTGAATCATACGTGACGATCTACATCGCCTTTTCCCCATCCGCTCAACACCATCTCCTTGAAAGAAACAGCACCGTGGGGTCGTTTGAGATCTGCTCGTGCTAGCCGATCTCGGTGGACCTACCACCATCTATTACTAAGCATTCAATAACTTACTACGATGAAGTTATTGATTCTTGGCACACTCAAGCTCATGATTTGCAAGGATCTGATGTTTTGATGAATGAATTGACGAAAGCGGATGCTGTACTTGCTGATAAGGCTTATGATGCCGATGTACGTATGCGAGATAAGCTGAAAGATAAGGGATGTATAGCTGTGATTCCCCCAAAGAAGAATCGTGTGAATCCAGCTAAGTATGATAAGGATCTATATAAAGCTAGGCATTTGATTGAGAACTTTTTTGCAAAATTGAAGCAATATAGAGCTATTGCAACACGATATGACAAAACATCTCAGAACTTTTTGGGTGCTGTTTATATGGCTTCCATGGTAATTTGGCTCAATTGATGACACACCCTAGCATGTTTTGACAAAACTGGTAATCTAGAAAAAATATTTGCTTCAATTTCTAAAAGTTTAATTAAAGCTGGGGCTAATCAAGATACTCCTGAGCGATTCGATGCTAAATTATTGCGTAAAAATTTATTTAAAGCTACTAATGAACTAAACATACGAGATGTTGAAGATTGGTTACTATACGTTGCTCAGAATGCATTTAATCGTAAGGTTGGTCAGGAGCGTAACGAATTAACCAGTGAAGATTGGATGACTAAATATGCATCTCAACATATTGAAGCTGCTAGACAATTAGGACTTATTGATGAAATATCGCCTCAGCATCAAGAATATACTGAAAGCTGGATTGCTGGAGCCTCTAGAATTGGCTTATTGGCACGGATAATTTACTATAATAAAATAATAGAACAGATTAAAGTTAATGGATCAGTGTTAGTATTGACCGGAGCAAGACCATTATGGGCTAATATTGATGGCATTAACCCTGAAACATACGCCAAGTTGCTAAAAATATGGCAAGATAAGGGAGATATTAATAAATTAGATGCTTCTTTATTAGTTGGAGAAGATTTGGCTCGCACAGAGGAAGGGAAGACATATCTTGAATCACTTGCTAAAAGTTATAATATTGCCTTAGATATAACACAGCCTTTCATTAAATATACAACAAAAGAAGAATGTCCAAAAGGTCTTTTTCCTGGAAGAGTATATCCTAATTATGCGAGTACAGACCCAAAAATACTCACAGAAAGCCTGATGAGTGAGGATTTATTAAATAACTTCCTTAATAAAGACCAGAGAATTTCTGCTGAAGTAATAAATACCGAACTAGGTGATAATAACACACGACCTAATACGGCTACTACTGCTCGTGATGCTGCAGCTACTCTAGTTAATAAGATTTTAAAAGGGACTCTTGGTGAACACAAAGATTATATCATTCTATTTGTTAGTAATAATCCTTATATTCAACGTCAAGCAATTGCTACTCAAAGAGAAGTTGATAAAATATTACAAGAATATGGATTAGATAAAAAAGGTTATCATATTAAAATCGAAGGAGTAGGTTTTAGTTCCAAACAGGATGTCCCAACTATTCATTCTGAACTGGCATGCTTGATAGCAGAGTTATGGAAAAGTCAAAATCTACTAAGCCCTAATGAAGCTGGGCATTCTATTGAACAATTATTGTTTCAAACTCGTAAAGACCCTGAACTAATACCTCCAATGCTAGAAATCAAAGAAGAGGATGTAGGGATAATTGGAAAAGTAGTTGAAGGGGTTCAGGATATGTTTGATCGATTAGAGTACTAAATAACGCCAAAGTCTGTCTGTACCTTTGCTAATACCAATCCTAGGAGTACTAATAAATTTAGGGGTATTACCTACATCAATAATACAAAAAGACTTATTACTAGTTACATCTTGACCATTTTGGGTTTTATTAATTCCAAGAGTACGACATAATTTACCAGGTCCATCAAGTAAAACTTGTAAAGGGCTATATTGATACACTCCCCTAATTAATACAGCAGCTGGAAATCCCTGTTTTTCTGTTACTATATTTAAACAATAATACATACCATAAATCAAATATACATATGCATGACCTGCAGAACCATACATAATCTTTGTACGGGGCGTTATGCCCTTTGCTGCATGACAAGCAGGGTCATCTTCTCCAACATAAGCTTCTGTTTCAATAATTCGTGCTTCTATATTACCAAAACACAAAACCTTTCCAAGTAACTCTTGTGAGACAATAAGCGTATTTCTTTCATAAAATGTTTTTAGAAGTATTTTAAACATCTTAGTGGTTTAATAAAATATGATATAATTGTAGTGATACACTATAATTCACTATTACATCATTTCACAGCTTTTTCTTGACAAATATTAAAGGTGAGATATTTTGTACTTAGGTTTGTATATTATAGAAAAATATTTGAGATTATTACATATATGTCAAAAGCTAAAACAGCGTCTAAAAATAACCCAACCTCTAGAGAACAGGCAAAGGAGTATTTTCATAATGGACAAAAAATTAGGCCTGTAAAACTTATATCAGGTAAATCTTCTTTTTTAGCAGCAGAATATGATGTATCAGGAGATTTGGTAGTTGGATCTGATGGCAAGGCATTACCTTGGGACAGAACAAAAATTTAGCCTAAATATTAAGTTTTCAAACAAGTTTGTTGACCTTGCCTGTAAAAAGGTATATAAGCTACCTATCATTAATACGGTTTGGGGATGTAGCTCAGGGGTAGAGCATCTGCTTTGCACGCAGAGGGTCGGGGGTTCGATTCCCTTCGTCTCCACCATTCCTTTTATCAACATTTCGGTTAGAAGCCTGATACTCATAATATTTCCTCCGGTTAATTAGACTAAATTAAAAAATAGTTAATTGTTTCTATCATCGATAATGAGCTGAATCAACTTGAAATTGACTTACCATTTTGAAAACAATTGCCCGCTCTAGGGTGTGTCATCAATTAAGTTGACAGGAGCGTTTATTTGTTGTGTAATAGAGAAAAAATTAAGGATAAATTTTCTCTATGCGTCGATATGCTCTACGTGACGATCAATGGGATCGGATTAAAGATAAGCTACCTGGAAGGGAAGAGTCTGTTGGTGTAACAGCCAAGGATAATCGCCTATTTGTAGAAGCAGTCTTGTATCGATATAGGGCTGGTATACCTTGGAGAGACCTACCTGAACGTTTTGGAGATTTTCGAGTGATTCACCTACGTCATTCAAGGTGGAGCAAGACAGGTGTGTGGAAAAAGGTTTTTGAGATGCTGGCTGAAGATGCTGATAACGAGTATGCCATGATTGATTCAACCATTGTTAGGGCTCATCAACATAGTGCCGGTGCTAAAAAAAAGAGTTAGATGATGACCAAGCAATTGGACGAGGTAAAGGGGGGCTGAGTACTAAAATCCATGCCACATGTGACGCTCTAGGGAATCCAACGGGATTCCATCTTACCCCGGGTCAAGCTCATGATTTGCAAGGATCTGATGTTTTGATGAATGAATTGACGAAAGCGGATGCTGTACTTGCTGATAAGGCTTATGATGCCGATGTACGTATGCGAGATAAGCTGAAAGATAAGGGATGTATAGCTGTGATTCCCCCAAAGAAGAATCGTGTGAATCCAGCTAAGTATGATAAGGATCTATATAAAGCTAGGCATTTGATTGAGAACTTTTTTGCAAAATTGAAGCAATATAGAGCTATTGCAACACGATATGACAAAACATCTCAGAACTTTTTGGGTGCTGTTTATATGGCTTCCATGGTAATTTGGCTCAATTGATGACACACCCTAGCTTTAATTACTAAAAATATAATTCAAGTTGTCAAAATACCACTTTAAAATATTTCCTCATTTTGGTTTCCATTATTATAAATTAATTCTTGAAAACTATTTTTATCAGCGGTAATTATTTGATTATGACTAGTATACTGCTCGTAAATGAAGAGTTGAAGGAAGAGAAGAAAGAAGCTAGAATATGATTATGGGAAATATTTTAATATCTGAACAAAGAATGGCACTGAAGTCACGTCATGGTAATGAACGAGATAGGAGAGTATGTGACCGAATTAAGGCAGTTTTGCTGTATGATAAAGGTTGGAGCTATGGAGAAATAGCAGAAGCATTGCTGTTAAGTGAAGAAGCTATAAGAAAGCATGTCAGAGATTATCAAAAATTTAATAAATTAGAGACAGCTAACGGTGGTAGTGCAAGTAAGCTAAGTGAGCTAGAAGAGAAAGAGTTAATAGAGCATTTAGAAATATGTAATTATGTTTATGCCAAAGATATCAGCAATTACATAGAAGAAAAATACGGTGTTAGCTATACAATAGCAGGAGTAACAAAGCTATTAAGGAGATTAGGCTTTGTATATAAAAAGCCAAAATCGTACCCGGCAAGCTTGATGTAGATAAGCAAGAACTATTTAAGCTAGAATATAGTTTGTTAAAAGGTAATCTCAAGGCTAAAGAAGCTATATATTTTATGGATAGCGTTCATCCTCAGTATCAAACAAAAGCCCGTTATGGTTGGATCAGAAAGAATCAAAATAAAACTTTACCAACATTTAGTGGCTGGAAAAGGAAGCATTTAATAGGAGCAATTAATTTATCTGATTTACAATTAGTTAGCACAGATAATCCTAAAGTAAACGGTGATTATATAATCAATTTTCTACAAAAATTAGAAGCAGAAAATCCTAATAAAGAGAAGATATATGATAATGCCGGGTATCATAAGTCAAAGAAAGTAAAGGAGTATCTAGTAAATAGCAAAATAGAATTAGTATTTTTACCCTATAGCCCTAATCTTAATCCGATTGAACGATTATGGAAATTTATGCATAGAATTGTAACAAATAATAAATTTTACCATAATTTTGCTCAATTCTCAGAAGCTATAGATAGATTTTTTGGTAATATTGATAAATACAAAGGTAATTTGCTTACTCTTATAACTGACCAATTTCAGACTATAACTTATTAATCATTTTGCCAACTCTTCAGGTTAATTGAGTATATAACTTTCTTAACGGTATTTTTTGATATATACTCGATGAAAATCAACAATTGCGTTGTTGTTGTCCAAGACCTGCGGTGCTCACGTACTAATGTACGCTGTGCTCCTCGGCTTGGACACTCCTAGCACTTGTTGATTTTGATCTTCGTCTACCAACTCTTCATTTACGAGCAGTATATTAAGCTCTTTGGCAATTGCTTTAATTGCTTTGCCATCAACATGATACATTTTGCGTATTTTTGCAATTGATTCCACGATAAACACTCCCTAAAAACTCCTTAACAAAATATTTAAAATATTAATTTTTTGGAGATATTGTTACTTTTTTAGAGGGGGCATTTTTCGTTACAATCTTTGCTCTAAAGGGGTCAAAACCTGATTACAATTTACCCCAATTCAGGATAAGAATTAACTAATTCTTATCCCGAATTGGCTTTAATATATGTAAATAGCATAAGGAACTAGGAACATTTAGAAATCTTGAGAGTAACGCGGGCTATAAAGGGTTGGTCTTTTGACTGAGTACCAAAAGACCTTACCCTAAATTGATTGTTGATAGCTATTTTGGCAAGATTTTGTACGATTTTTGTCAGTTTTTTTCATTTTTTGGCAGAAAACGCCCGCGAAATCAGTAGGGGGACTGTGCGGCATAAAATCGGGCATAGGGGGGCGTTTGCAAAAATTTTTTTTAAGGTAATTAATCGTTCGTTATTAAAAAATTATTAACTGCTAGAATTGCTTGAATAAGATTATGTTTATTTAAGGCAAAATTGTGCTGATTGGTTTTAACAAACATTTCATTATTATTTTTATGTACACCAAAACCATTAAGAGTCGTTTCTAGAAATCTTTGCCATTTAACAGAATCAGGCAAACTACTGAATTGGCTTAAATCATCGATAGTCCAACCATCATCAGTGAGAATATAACTATCTCCTTGTTGCTTTAAATAAATTTGGATGTAGTCATTATGGCAGTCAAGATAAGGGGTAGTTATCTCCACCTAATCTTTTAATTGTTTCCATGTTGTTTTCTCTTCTAGCCACTGATGGTAACTTACCAAAAGATGTTCTATATTGCTAACCATACACAAATTTGAAGCCATGAGAATAATTATCAATAATGTTCAACATATAAAAAAAATCCAGCAAAAATTTAATAACAATAGAAAATAACTTACTGACAAGAATTATAATATAAAACATCACTGGAAAAAGAGATAGAAAAGTGCTATAATGAACGCAACTAATAAGACTTAAGAAAATAAAAAGAATTTTCAAAGAGTGGTAGATGACTAAGAATTATGGGTTGTTCAATAAATATTTAGAGAAACTATCGAATGAGACAATAAGCAAATTTGGTTCGCAGGAAAATGTTATACTATTCTTACAGGCTTTATGCGAAAGCGGAAACAGCCTTTCTGCTGCTAAAAATAGTGCAGTTTTGCCTTTGCAGTTGCCCTTGATCATTCACAAAGACAAATATTTAAACAAATGTGTGAAATTAGCCTTGCAATATGCGGTCGATAAAGCAGAAGGGGTTTTGTATGACAGGGCTATTAATGGCTATGAGGACATCACCTATAACAAAGATAATCAACCAATTGCTACTAAGAGAAAATATTGCTCTAAGTCTTTGCTGGAATATCTTAAAGCTAATTCGGAGAAATATCAAACTAGAAAAAATGATGATAGGAGTAATAGGAAAAGTGCTAATAATGCTGAGCAGAAAGCAAGAGATAAGGAAATGGCAAGGATGATTGATGTAAGTAACTTTGGAGTAGAGTCTTACGGAGCAGAGAGTAGCAGTAGTGAAGAAAAGTAATATTAAGGCTGGGAGAAACATTAGCAAAACTGCTACTGCTGAAATTAACTAAAGTTACCAAAGATATCCCTAGCTCTAAAAGCTTTAAATTCCCAGTAGACTGGTCACCCTACCCATTCCAATTACCTTTGTGGAGGTATTTGTATAGCGGTGGTAAGAAAGCCATAGCTATTTGGCATAGAAGAGCTGGTAAAGATATTATGGGCATTAATTGGATCACTGCTAGTGCTATTCGAGAAGTAGGCATTTATTGGTACGTCTACCCCACTTATAATCAGGCTAAAATGTCAGTGTGGGACGGTATGACTTTGTCGGGTCGTCCCTATATGTCATTTATCCCTGATGGGGTCATTGCTCGAAGTCAGCAATATAAGCAACGGATATTATTTAAAAATGGTTCGGTGATTCAGTTTGTTGGTAGTGATCGTTATGCTACTATTAGGGGTAGCGGTATCAAGGGAGCAGTTATTTCGGAATATTCCTACCATGATCCAAGGGCTATGAGTTGTGTTATCGAACCAATGGTAGTTCGGAATAATGCTTGGCTACTTTACCTGTATACGCCAAGTGATAACCCAAAACTAACACATGGTGAGGAATTATATTTAAAATATCGAGATAATTCCGAGGTATTTTGTCAAATCCAAACTATCGAAGACACTACAGATCATGAGGGAAAGCCCTTAGTCGATAAAAGTAAGCTTGATTCTGTCGATATGACTGATGAGGAAATTCGTCGAGAGTTTTATTGTGATTTTGAAGCCTATCGTTACAAGAGAGCTGATCAAGGTGGTACTTTTGTTGAACAGTTACGACTAGCTGAAAGTCAGGGGCGTATTGGCTATGTACCATATGACCCAGCCTATCAGGTTCATACTTACTGGGATATAGGAATTGTTGATTATACAGTAATTTGGTTTGTCCAAGAGAAACAAGACTACATAGATATTATCGACTTTTACATGAACCGAGGCAAAGATTTAGAGTTTTACTTGAATCATTTAAGAACTAGACCCTATCAATATGGACGTAACGTATTGCCCCATGATATGAGTCGAAGGCAAATGCCAACTTTGGATACAAGATTACAACAAGCTAATGAGGTAGCAGAGAAAGTGGGCTTCTCACCCTTTGCTGTTGGCAGGAAATATTTGCGAGAAGAGATGATAACTAAAGCAAGAAATTTGCTAGGCACGTGCCGAATAGATGCCGAAAAATGTCAACGTGGCATTAACGGACTCTACGAATTTGATGCTACCAAAAGAGGAGTGCATTCTAATTCCTCTAGGGCGACTGATATCACCGAAAGCTTTTGTTATATGTCTATGGACGTTAAAACTGGTAATGAACAGCAGCAGTCCCAATATGATATAGTGCAACATCGTAAAGTAATGAATGATTATAATGCGTTGGAAAGATGATGGAGCAGAAGAAGCAAGAATTGATGATGAAATATGGTAATTAATAAATAATTAAGGCAAAGTAATATATGTTTTGGCCAATAATCGGTTTACTAGGACTTGGTGCTTTAGCGTTTGCTGCATCTAACAAGTACGTTACTGGAGCTGATACAGCAAGACAGAAGAATCTCTATAATGAGTCACGAGATCGTTATAGTAATTATGCCAGTGAAGCACAAAATACTATCAATAATTTGTCACAGCAATTGCAACAAGCTCAGCAGGTCTTACGTTCTTTAGAGGAGCAACAGTATCAAGCTAGCTCGAGAAGCTATGATATGCAACACCAACTAGATTATCATACTCTACAATATGATAGTGGCTTAAGAAACATAGAATCACAAAGAGCTAGTTTGACCGAATCAGCCAATCAACTAAAACAAGCTTTTGAAGCATTTAAACAGAAAGCTCCCGCCCTTGATTTCAAAATAAGTGAGGTAGAGCAATTACCGGGTCAATTTCAAAACCTGTATGATCAAGTAGCCCAGCGAAGAGAAAGTTTGAAAGGTTTAACCGAAGAGGAAGCCGGTAGCCATATTGCTCAATATCAACAAGACGTTGAATTGTTAAAAAAGCAACGTAGTGAAACAGAAAGTAAAATACGCAATTCGATGGATAGCATCACCAAAGAGCATCAACAGCTAACAAGGGAAAAAGCTAATCTTGAATATCAGCTTGCTAACTACCAATCACAGCAAAATCGATTGTTGCAGGATACTAGTAACTTTGATAATGCTAGACAACAATTACTCAGCATGATTGAACAATACAAACAAGAACAGAACAGACAAGAGCAAATAACTGCTGACTATACAAGGCAGCAGTCGAATGCTGAAGGGTTGCAAAACCAGTTAAGAAGTTATGGGGAAGCTGCTCAAAGCCAGTTGGATAGCTATGGCAGAGATTTAGAGTGGCGAGCTGGTAAGTATCAAAAATCTGCGAGAGAGACTGGGCTAGTACAGGGATTGGGGCTAACAGCTTTAACTTTTGGACTTGGGGCAGGCTTAGGAGCGATTGGTGTTAAGGGTTCAATACTTGCTGGGATAGGTTCGGGAATCAAAATGTTATCTCCACTTGTTGGTATTGCTCATTATATGAACCGATCCGATATTAGTCGTAAACTTGCTGGTTTCGAAAGAATTAATCTTAACAACAATGATCCAAGTATAGGTGCTGACTTGTCGCGAATAGCAAGATACGGTCCATCAGGATTAGAAAAAAGAGCCATACCTGAACTTGGTGGTCTAAAACAAGCGTTGGAACATTTTAGCATGCGGTCAGTGCCACAATTAAAAGATTTACCACCGTTGCACGAATCTCTTGGCAAGATCGTGTCGCTTAAGGATATTGAAGGTTTAACTCTAGGCTTACCTAGCATGACTGCAGCTAGTGGCAAAAAATATAGCCATGAAGTGTTATATAATACTGAATTCATTAAGAAACTTAAGAAAGTATCAAAAAACTTAGGGACACCATACTTACAACACAACTCCAATTTAAACACAAGAGCTACTAGCTATGCATGATAATGATGTAAACAAAAAGATTGAATATTTTGATAATCTCAAAACCAAACGGGAAAAATGGAATCAGATATGGGATGAGCTGAAGAAATATGTTTGCCCGCAAACTGAAACTAACAAGGTAATATTTGATTCAACTTCCATTTGGTCAAGGGAGCAATTAGCTTCAGGTTTGCAAAGCTTGCTAGTTAATCCAGCGATGAACTGGTTTAACCTTAGCATAGTAGTTGAGGATGAAAATCAATACCAACAGCAATTAACATCAGCTGAACTGAACATACTAGGGTGTGTCATCAATTGAGCCAAATTACCATGGAAGCCATATAAACAGCACCCAAAAAGTTCTGAGATGTTTTGTCATATCGTGTTGCAATAGCTCTATATTGCTTCAATTTTGCAAAAAAGTTCTCAATCAAATGCCTAGCTTTATAGAGATCCTTATCATAATTAGCTGGATTCACACGATTCTTCTTTGGGGGAATCACAGCTATACATCCCTTATCTTTCAGCTTATCTCGCATACGTGCATCGGCATCATAAGCCTTATCAGCAAGTACAGCATCCGCTTTCGTCAATTCATTCATCAAAACATCAGATCCTTGCAAATCATGAGCTTGACCCGGGGTAAGAGAGAATCCCGTTGGATTCCCTAGAGCGTCACATGTGGCATGGATTTTAGTACTCAGCCCCCCTTTACCTCGTCCAATTGCTTGGTCATCATCTAACTCTTTTTTTTAGCACCAGCACTATGTTGATGAGTCCTAACAATGGTTGAATCAATCATGGCATACTCGTTATCAGCATCTTCAGCCAGCATCTCAAAAACCTTTTTCCACACACCTGTCTTGCTCCACCTTGAATGACGTAGGTGAATCACTCGAAAATCTCCAAAACGTTCAGGTAGGTCTCTCCAAGGTATATACTGCTCGTAAATGAAGAGTTGGTAGACGAAGATCAAAATCAACAAGTGCTAGGAGTGTCCAAGCCGAGGAGCACAGCGTACATTAGTACGTGAGCACCGCAGGTCTTGGACAACAACAACGCAATTGTTGATTTTCATCGAGTATACCAGCCCTATATCGATACAAGACTGCTTCTACAAATAGGCGATTATCCTTGGCTGTTACACCAACAGACTCTTTCCTTCCAGGTAGGTTATCTTTAATCCGATCCCATTGATCGTCACGTAGAGCATATCGACGCATAGAGAAGATTTATCCTTAATTTTTTCTCTATTACACAACAAACAAACACTCCTGTCAACTTAATTGATGACACGCCCTAGCCCAAATGCTAGAAAAAGCCATAATGGACATATTCAACAATCCGGCTTCTAATTTCTATAATCAAATACATCAGTTTTTCCTAAATCTAGCTGCCTTTGGTACAGCGATATTCTATGTCGAAGAAGATCCAGCGTTAACCCAAACTCTATTTTTCCGTAATATTAATTTACAAGAATGTTACTTTGAGGAAGACAAGTTTGGTTTTGTCAATACAATGTACCGACTCTTTACCATGCCAATTAAAGCCGCATCAGCTAAATGGCCAGACTTTGCCGATTTTAAGGAAAGACTAGCCAAGAATCCTGATGAAACAGTAGAAATATTGCACATAGTTAGCCCACAAAGTCAGAATCAGAGTGGCAAAGGTGCAAAGAGATTAATGACAACACTTGCCTATAGTTCAGAATATATCCATCTCGCTGAACAAAAAATTATCAGTCAATCAGGTTATTCGTACTTTCCATTTTTTGTTACGCGATGGATTAAAGAAGAAGGTCAAGTGTATGGATATGCTCCCGCTCACCACGTATTACCTGATATAAAACTGCTCAATAATTTAAGACAAATTACCCTGAAAGTAGCACAAAAACAACTAGACCCACCATTATTAGTGCCTAAGGATGGATATTACTTACCTCTTTACACTACTCCGGGTAGCGTTAACTTTTACCGTAATGGTATGGCGGATAAAATAATGCCCCTAACTGGCATGGAGAGTATCCTACCGACTGAAATCGAGCAAAATCAATGCCGCGATGCGATATTTAAGGCATTCTATGTTGATATATTCAGAATGCAGAAGGAAAACAAAGAAATGACTGCCACTGAGGTGCAAATTAGAACGGAGGAACAATATCGGTTAATGTCACCAATGGTTGGTAGAATCGAGACGGAATTTCTAAACCCGTTAATCACTGCGATATATCAAACTCTAATTAAATACAACAGAGTACCGATCCCAGAGGGAGCAACTAGACCGCCCGATATTGATATTGAATATGTATCACCATTATCAAAAGCTCAGAAATCATCAACCATATCTAGCGTTGAACAAGTATTGGGCTTCTTCCAACGAAGTGGCATTAGTAATTTCTACCCTGAGATTTACGATAACATCAACTGGGATGAATGTTTTAAACTATTTTGCGAGCTTAGAGGAACACCAAGCTCAATCCTCAAGAGTGAACAAGAAGTACTACAGCTTAGACAACAACGTAGGATGATGCATTTACAACAACAAATCCAACAACAAATGCAAGGACAACAAAATGAAACTATCAATTAACTCTTCAGCAACCCCATCTCCACCCTCAATACTTACAAAAGAGCAATTAAAATCAATTTATTTGCAGATTTTTAGTGGAGAAGATGGTAGAATAGTATTAGAAGACTTGGCTCAATTAAGTGGTGTGTATCGCAGCAACTTTCTGCAAGAAAGCAACTACACCGCTTTCAATGAAGGCATGCGAGCTTTGTTTTTGTACATATGCTCGCAAGCTTCAGAAGATGATGGAGTTGATAATATTGAAGGAAAAGGGAGTAGTTGATATGGAAAAATATTTAGACCCAACAAATGATAGTTTGTTTAAGAAAATCTTCCGTGATAAGGAGAATTTAAAAGAATTTCTTAATAGTGTTCTTGATTTATCTGAAATGTACAGAATTAAGGAAATTGAATTTATTCCAGTAGAAGAATTAGCAGGTATTCATAAGGGTAGGAGAAGTGTATTTGATTTAAAAGTTAAAGATGAATCAGGAAACTGGTACATTATCGAAATGCAGAAAAAAAATGAAACCGATTATTTAAAAAGAGTACAATATTATTCTGCTCATTCATATGTTCAACAACTTACAGAAGGTTTAACTCACTTTGATTTATTGCCAGTAATGGTGATTTCATTGGTAAAAACTAGAATATTTGACAAAAAAGTACCTTATATAAGTATTCATAAAAATATTGAGACTACTACTAATAAACAATATTTATTTGACCTCTCTTATGTATTTATAGAGCTTGGAAAATTTAAAAAAACGAAATTAATGAGTGTTGCTGATGAGTGGTTACATCTATTCAAATGTGCAACGCAAGAGACAGAACCACCTAAAGATATTAAGAGCAGTAAGGTATTAGATGCTTACCATATGATTGAACGGTATAAGCTTACCCCAGCAGAATACGACTTATATATTAGGACTAAATTGCAGGAAGATGCAGAAGAAATTGCTCTAGCAGAAAATTTTAATGAAGGTAGAGCTGAAGAAAAAATAGCAATGGCAAAAAAAATGCTAGCTAAGGGAAAGCCAATAGATGAAATCATTGAGTTTACAGAACTATCCATTGAAGAAATAGAAGTGCTACGTGAGAATTTGGCTGAAGACAAAAATACTGTACTTGACGAAAATTAGATAGGAAGGGTATTGAATTGCTGTATTGGAAAAATAGAATTTCTAGAAAATTTATGCATGAAATTATCAATGAGTAAAATATGAGCGAAGAAGCAAATATTATCAACAACGAAACTACCACTAGCAATAATTCATGGCTAGCTAATATGCCGGAGGACATCCGCAAAGCTGAGTCACTGGGTAAATTCAAGGATGTCTCATCTTTAGCACAGAGCTATTTGGAAGCAGAGAAGAGCTTGAATCAACGAATTGCCGTGCCAAAAGATGACAGCTCTGATGAGGAGTGGCATAAATTTTATTCTAGGATGGGGCTGCCTGAGGATAAGAAATATACTGACAAACGATCCAAGGAAGATGAGGAGTATTTAACTCGTTATGAAGACATGTTTTACCAAAGCGGATTATCTAAAAGGCAAGGTGAGAAGCTGCTTAATTCTCTGTATGGTTTTTCGCAGGATTTACAAAAACAGCAAAAAAATGCTATCGAGCAAACACGTCACTCTCACATTGGTTGGTTGAAAAACACTTATGGTGAAGGTTTTGACAGTAAGATGACAGTGATGCAGGAAGCTTTATCTAAGTTTGGTACTAAAGAACTGGCTGAATTAATTGAAGATTCCAATTACTCGCCAGCCTTAGTAGATTTGTTAGTTAGGGTTGGTGAAACCCTAAAATCCGATTCGTTGGTAACTGGTAATGAATCACCAACAATTACCAGCCGAGATAAGGCATTGCAAGAAATTAATAGACTTGAATCTGATACTGAATTTATGGTAAAATTAAATGGTAAAGATCATACAGGACATAATCAAGCTGTTAAACGTATGGAAGAACTGTACAAAATTGCATATGACAAAACGCAATAAGTAAATAATGCAAACAAGAAGTAAGTGATAACTCTCTTAAGGCTGCAATCCGCAATAACCTATCAAAAAAGAGCCACTGGACAATAGCACCAAACAAAATGCTAAGCATTATGTAATAACATAAACAAACTGTTGGTGGTAAGCTATGATAAATAACACCTTCTTTCAAACCAGTTTGTTAGGAGTTTATAATGGAATAAACTGACGCAATACCTTAAAATTAGAACCGGATCTGTACAAGAGTTATGGTCGATAAGCTCAATGGTGTTTTCTGTACCCGATTAGGAGCGTGACTTTGGAGGATGGTGTTTTGTACATTGATGGATCAGACATTGATACCTCGTTTGGAAGAGTATAATTTTTTAAATCCCTCTGACTTGTAGCAGGTTCATGTTAAGATTAATGTGCAACTATACTATAAGGAGGATTTATTATGAACAATGATAATAATACCAATACATTACAAATTATCAATCCTGATGCTGCTGGAATTGATATAGGATCAAAATCACATTATGTTTGTGTTCCACAAGATCGGGACAAAGAATATGTAAGAAGATTCGGGAGTTTTACTGATGACTTGCATAAGATTGCTGATTGGCTAAAAAAATGTGGTATTAAAACTATTGCCATGGAATCAACTAGTGTATATTGGATACCAGTATACCAAATACTCGAACAAAGAGGTTTTGAAGTATATCTAGTCAATGCTAAATATGTAAAAAATGTTCCTGGTCGTAAAAGTGATGTACAAGACGCCCAATGGTTACAAAAATTACATAGTTGTGGTTTATTACAGTCATCATTCAGACCTGAAGATAGTGTTTGTGTACTAAGAAGTTATATACGTCAAAGAGAGCGTCTGATCAAAAACTCTACAACGCATGTATTTCGTATGCAAAAAGCTTTAACAGAGATGAATATGCAACTACGTAATGTAATTACCGACATCACAGGTACAACAGGTATGGCAATTATCAGAGCGATTATAGGTGGTGAGCGTGATCCAGTAAAATTGGCAAAATTTAGAGATTACCGAATCAAAAGTAGTGAAGAAACTATAATTAAGTCACTACAAGGTGATTATCGCAAGGAACATCTCTTTGTGTTGAAGCAGGAGTTTGAATTATACATGGGTTATCTAAAAAAAATTTGAAGAGATTGATATTGAAATAGAAGGACATTATAAAGATTTTGAACCCAAAGGGAATGAAGTAATAAAAGATGACTCAAAAAGAGCCGGTAGCAACAGACCTAAATTTAATCTTAAGCAGGAACTCTATAACATGACTGGTCTTGACTTTAGTACAATACCAGGACTTAATGTACTAACTATCCAAACAATTATATCTGAAGTCGGTACAGATATGTCGCAATGGAAGTCAGAAAACCACTTTGCTTCATGGTTGGGTTTAAGCCCTGCTAATAAAATAACTGGTGAAAAAGTCTTTAGTACTAGAACTCGAAAAGTAATCAACAGAGCTTCCACTGCTTTCAGAATTGCAGCTGCCGCAGCAGGTAAAACCAAAACCGCTATTGGATCATTTATGCGTAGAATAAAAATCAGTAAAGGAACTCCAAAAGCTATCACAGCAACTGCCAGGAAAATAGCTTGCTTATTTTATAGGTTGTTGAAATTTGGACAAGTATATGTTGAGCAAGGTATAAGCAATTATGAACAAAAATACAAGAGCAAATTAGTACAGGCTCTTGAAAAACGTGCAAAAGAATTAGGATTTACTTTAACAGCAGAAAATACTGAAAATCAATATGTTATGTAGCAGTTTGTTGGAAGTGATTAATATTAGACTTTGAAATTTTAAAAAAGTCTATTGATAGAATATTGAGGAGATAAAAAATGGAACAAATAACCGATAGCCTTAAAGAACAATTTGCCAAAAATATCACCCTAGTTATCCAACAGGAAGGTTCAAAGCTACGCAAATGCGTTACTAATGGTACGCAGGATACTGAGGTAATTAGCTTTGAGTCAATGACCAATCATGAGGTCAAGAGTAGAAATCGACACCCAATTGATCCTGATGATCATCTACATGGACATTATGCGGATGCTAGAGACCCTGCAAGGTTCTGTTGACAAAAATTATAGTTAGGAAAGAGGAATAAAAAGTTGCCATAGTAAGAAGAAATGGTAGTTTTTAGTTATCAAAAAAAGGAACTACCAATATGAAGTATTACATAGAAGAACAAGCATGGGAAGTAATTTTATCATTTTTTAAGGAAAGAAATGGTATACACAACAAGAATGAAGAAAAAATGAGACAGTTTATTGAAGCAATATGGTTTATTGTTAGAACAGGTTGCCAATGGCGTCTTCTACCTGATGATTATGGTTGTTGGTACAGTATTTATCGCAGATTTAAGAGATGGGTTGACAAAGGTATATGGGAGGATTTAATGGATTATGTTAAAGTAGATGCAGATATGGAATCAATTATGATTGATGCAACTATTGTGAGAGCACATGCTTGCTCATCTGGATATATCAAAGGTAATCAAGAAGAAGCGGCTTTAGGTAGAAGCAGAGGTGGTTTTAGTACTAAAATTCATGCCCTTGTTGATGGTCTTGGTAATCCATTAAAGTTTATACTAACTGCTGGGCAAAGAAATGATATAGTTAAGCCCATAGGATTAGGTGACAAAGAACATAACAATTGTAAATTGTCATTCCCGCGAAGGCGGGAATCTAGATACCTGCTTTCGCAGGTATGACACAAAATTTGTATCACCTAATTCAATAGGTTTCACTATATAACTCAAGCGGGAAATCTTACTCAAGATGTTCAGAATACGACTGTGATAGCCGATAAAGGATACGATAGTAGTGCATTTGTAGAAAGTTTAGAAAATAAGAGGTGTGAGATTGTTATACCACCAAAATCTAACCGTAAAGTACAACGTGAATATGATAAACATACTTATAAGGAACGACATTTAATTGAGTGCTTATTTGGTAAAATCAAACATTTTAGGCGTATATTTTCTAGATTTGATAAAGCTCCAGCCACTTTTTTAGCTTTTCTAAATTTCGTTGGAACTTTAATATGGTTACGTTAAAATTTTTGTCAACAGAACCTAGCTTGTCTATTAGTTCGTTACAAAATTTCACAAGTTCTATTATCGCTTGCTGTTCATCTCCTGTTAATGAACTTGCCTTAATATGTTGTATTAGTTCTTCTCGTTCTTCAGAACTTAAGGTCGCTACTTTTGGCTTTTGCATTTCGATTAATTATCATTATTGTTAATATTTCAAATGTTATAATATGACTGGTACTTTTTTAACTAGTTTTTTTATTAATCGGTGATATTTGCATAGTAGAAACCCAAATTTATAAAATAAATTCATACCAGCAAAAAAATTTAATAGAGTTATGCAGTTTTGCTGCAAGTATACGATGAAATGACTATAGCGATTAATAGCTGTAGTCAAAATCTCAACAAAATTAAAGATGATATTGAATCTTTTAGGATTAATCGTAGCAAAAATTTCTTTTCTATGGTAGGAATTAGTCTTATCTTATCGATTATTACTACAACCACTGTCCTTTATTTTGTGTTACAATGGTTTCCACCACAGCAAAAATATCTAGTTGATAAAGCTCACGATATTCATACAGAAGGAGTAGTACAAATATTTGATATGCAAGGTAAATTCTGTAATAAAGCAAAAATAATCAAGGATTGACTCTAGAACTTTTTGATATACAAAATTAATTGGCAATTGGGGTTAGTTAGTTAATGTTGATTATTTTTGTTCCTTGGTCTGTGGCATAGTATTGCTAGAGTTAGCAAATACTTTAAACTCATCAAGTAGTATTTTAAGATGCAGATTTATATCTTCTAACTGAAAGGTAGCATGTAATATATGATGTTCTTTCTTAACTGTACTATTAGCTAACTCTGTACTCTTTTGATATAGAGCTGCTATTTCATTTTGTGCTTTGATGTAGACGTTAGAAAAATTATTGCAAATAACTTTGATGTCACTACAGGTTGATCTGATTTGATTAAGCCATTTGACCGAGAGTAGTATTAATAATATCTGTCCGATGATTAGGCTAAATACTCCAATGGCCAAGACTAATATTTGATAATTCATGTTCTACTTCCTTTATTTGCTAATGTTATGTTTGTCCGCATAGGCTTTTGTACGGCTAGATAAGGTCGGCTGATTGATTGCTGCTATACGTATTTATTTTAATCATTTAGTAAATCCTATTTATTACTTTACTTAATATTCAAAAAAATATTATTATAACTTTATAATCATAATTTCACGGTAAATAATAGTCTGATTTTTTACTGTGGAGTTATATACTGACGTATTAATTACTACAGTATTTTTTACGGTATTGATATGAGTTGATTTTTTACATATTATTTATGTATAAAGTTAGTCATCCGATAATTAAAAAATAATTTTGAGGTATAAATTATGGAATTTCAAGTACAGTATCTATTAGGAAAATGCTCTATGTCACATGCAACTGTTAGGAGTTTAATTAAAAAACCATTCCTCTTTTTTGTTATAGTTTGGCTTATACTTGCTTATAGTAGTGGAACATTAGCAGCAGGAAAAAATAATAATATAAAAGAATATGGGATTGTTATATTACCAGAAGAAAAATGCGTAAGAGTAGCTGAAAAACTAAATCAGGATATTGCAAAAATATTAAGTCATTTAAATAATGTTAAAAATTATTGGCATGTTACCTTATATCACGGAGCATATGAAACAAAAGATCTACAACAAATATATAACAAAATTAAAGGGCTAAAACTCCAACTTTTTACCTTAAATCTTAGTAAAATTTACTCTACTGCAGATAGGTGGATAGACTTAGGAGCAGAAAAAACTAAATATCTTCAGGAATTACACGTATCAATCGTTCATTTAGCTAGCCCTTTCCACAAACATCCGTTGGCTCGCTCTAAAGATGTTTATAAAGATATGTCAAATGTTCAACGTGAACAAGTCGATAATTATGGCGTTAGTGGAGTTTTGGAGTTATATAATCCTCATATGACGTTGTTTTACCAATACCCACCAAGGTTTGAATTACAGGATACTGCAAAGAGAGTAGCAGTCTCTTTCAAAGAAAATATGGTATGTAAAGCCTCCAAGATTATTATAGGAGAACTAGGGTGTGTCATCAATTGAGCCAAATTACCATGGAAGCCATATAAACAGCACCCAAAAAGTTCTGAGATGTTTTGTCATATCGTGTTGCAATAGCTCTATATTGCTTCAATTTTGCAAAAAAGTTCTCAATCAAATGCCTAGCTTTATATAGGTCCTTATCATACTTAGCTGGATTCACACGATTCTTCTTTGGGGGAATCACAGCTATACATCCCTTATCTTTCAGCTTATCTCGCATACGTACATCGGCATCATAAGCCTTATCAGCAAGTACAGCATCCGCTTTCGTCAATTCATTCATCAAAACATCAGATCCTTGCAAATCATGAGCTTGACCCGGGGTAAGATGGAATCCCGTTGGATTCCCTAGAGCGTCACATGTGGCATGGATTTTAGTACTCAGCCCCCCTTTACCTCGTCCAATTGCTTGGTCATCATCTAACTCTTTTTTTTAGCACCGGCACTATGTTGATGAGCCCTAACAATGGTTGAATCAATCATGGCATACTCGTTATCAGCATCTTCAGCCAGCATCTCAAAAACCTTTTTCCACACACCTGTCTTGCTCCACCTTGAATGACGTAGGTGAATCACTCGAAAATCTCCAAAACGTTCAGGTAGGTCTCTCCAAGGTATACCAGCCCTATATCGATACAAGACTGCTTCTACAAATAGGCGATTATCCTTGGCTGTTACACCAACAGACTCTTCCCTTCCAGGTAGCTTATCTTTAATCCGATCCCATTGATCGTCACGTAGAGCATATCGACGCATAGAGAAAATTTATCCTTAATTTTTTCTCTATTACACAACAAATAAACGCTCCTGTCAACTTAATTGATGACACACCCTAGGATATAATGGTAATATTGAAAAAATAGTTTATAGTGTAGAGCTGTCCAACTAAGTGTCCAGCTAATTATAACAACAAAATATTCGTGTAACAAATTATGTTGAAGCCTGTCCAAGATAAAAGCTCAGTACAAAATACATCAATCATTTGTACTAAACAAAACGATTTAAAATCTGAATTTGCTTCTATAGTAAATGTACCTGGCTTTGTTATCGCTAAAGACATTAATTCTAAGTATTCCGTTATTAGTAAAGATTATGCTCTACTACTGGGTTGGAAGAGTCCAGACCACTGCGTTGATTTAACAGATTTTGACATACCTTGTGAAGCCGTAAAAGCAGCTGAGCAATTTATAACCCTTGATCAGAAAGTTATCGATACTACTAAGGCGATATTAAGCTTATATATTTGCAATTATTCATCTGGCTGGAAAACCTTAATGAGTCATAAAATCCCCATACAACAAGAAAATGGGAAAATCACTGGGATATTTGGTCAAGTTATGGACATATCTAACACTAATATGTTTAATTGGTATCTATCATTAAATCAATTTGATAAAAAATTTATAAATTCGCAGGATAAACCTATAATTTATATTTTAAATCAGGAGCATTCTCCTCTTCCTTTAAGCAAAAAACAACAAGAGTGTGTATTCTTATTGTTACGTGGTAAATCCATGAAAGAAATCGCCACTATATTAAACCTGTCAGTACGTACTGTGGAATCATACTTTGCGATAATCAAATTAAAGTTAGGGTGCAGTAATAAATCTCAACTTATAGAAAAAGCAATTAATAGTGGTTTCCTACATTACATTCCAAATAGTATTATTCCTGTGTCTACAAAATAGGTTTCTATGAAAAAAATTGTTTTGACCTGTATGATTGGCAATGCATTGGAATGGTATGATTTTATTTTATATGCTCAGTTTGCTTATATATACTACTCATAAATGAAGAGTTGCAAAGATAGGAGAGATATTATAAAGTTTAGGACATTATGAGTAAGAATGTATTGACAGAAGAACAAAGAGAAAAGTTGAAGGAACGTCATAAGACAGAACGAGACGGACGCATACGTGATCGTATTAAGGCAGTTTTGATGTATGACGATGGGTATAGTAATGTAGAGATTGCTAAGGTACTACTCTTGAGCCACGAAGCGATAAGAAAACATATTGTTGATTATCAAAAAGCCAATAAGCTTAATACCGACAATGGGGGTAGTGCAAGCAAATTAAGTGATGGTGAGAAGACAGAATTAGTGACTCACCTAGAAGCAAATAATTATGTTTATGCGAAAGATATTATGCATCACATTGAGAACAAATATGGTGTGACATATACGATAACGGGAGTAACAAAATTACTATACAAACTGGGATTTGTTTACAAGAAGCCGAAAATAGTACCGGCTAAGCTGGATTTTGACAAGCAAGAATTATTTAAGTTAAACTACAGTTTGCTAAAAGGGAATCTCAGAGATAAGGAAGCTATATATTTTATGGATGGTGTTCATCCTCAGTATCAAGCAAGGGCAAGGTGTGGTTGGATAAGAAAGAACCAAGATAAAACCTTACCAACATTCAGTGGCTGGAAAAGAAAGCACATGATTGGTGCTATTAACCTAGCCGATTTGCAGTTAGTAAGTACAGAGAACCCCAAAATAAATGGGGAGCAGATAGTTAATTTTTTACAAAAGTTAGAAGAGGAGAATAGTGACAAGGAGAGAATATATTTAATCTGTGACAATGCTAGTTACCACAAATCCAAGAAAGTCAAGGAATACCTAGTAAATACGAAAATAGAGCTAGTATTTTTGCCATCATATAGTCCAAATCTGAACCCAATTGAGAGATTATGGAAGTTTATGCACCGTATTACAACTAATAATAAATTTTATCATAATTTTGAACAATTTTCGGAAGCAATAAACAAATTTTTTAGCAACATCGGTGATTATAAAGATAGGTTACGTACCTTAATAAACGATAATTTCCAAACTATTACCGTTAACCATTTCTGCAACTCTTCAGGTTAATTGAGTATACTCAAACAAAAATTTTTGCCAGATAACTCTATTAGTGAAATACTGACTTTTGCAATATTTGCAGCTGGGTTTGTGGTAAGACCGCTTGGAGGAATTATTTTTGGTAATATTGGTGACAAATTTGGAAGACGTATTTCCTTGGTTATAGGTATTTTGACAATGGTAGTTCCTACTACCATAATAGGATTACTACCCAGTTATAATTCAATTGGTTTAGTTGCTCCAATAATTTTAACTATAGTACGGTTAGTTCAGGGATTTTCATTAGGTGGGGAATTTAGTGGTTGCGTTATTTATCTTACAGAACATGCACCGGCAAATAACAGGGGCATAATTGGAAGTATTGTATATATTAGTCAATGCTTAGGAATGTTGTTAGGAATAATAATTGCTTATTTACTCAGTTCCTTGTTATCAAAAGAAGATTTATGGTCTTTCGGGTGGCGATTACCTTTTATTAGTAGTTTTTTTGTTGGTATGATAGGAATGTACATAAGAAATAGCATATCAGAAACCCCAATATATGCCAAGGTAAGAGATTGTGGACTAGTCTTACAATACCCTTTGCGAGAACTACTATTAAACTATAAGAAAAAACTTTGGTTAGCAATAGGTCTTTATATTAATGTTACAGCACCTTTCTATGCTGCAACTATTTTCATTCCAAATTACATGTTGACCCTTGGATATAGCCAAGCTGAATGCTCAACATTAGGAGGCTTAACTTTAGTTACCATGATCATTACTTTCCCTATTACTGCCTACATCTCAGATAAGATAGGACGCAAACCTGTAATTCTTTTTAGTTGCTTAGCACTTATAATACTCACCTACCCAATTTTTCTCATGATAAATACTAAATCTTATTATCTTGCAACTACAGCACAAATTTTATTTGCTGTAATAGTAGCATTTCATATGGGTGCAATACCAACGATTCTAGTGGAACTATTTCCAACTAGTGTTCGTTTTACAGGAGTAGCACTATCATGCAACATAAGTGCAGCAATATTTGGAGGGACAGTCCCTATGATTGGTGCTTGGATATATCAGGTTACAGGAGATAGATTAGCGATGTCTTATTATTTAACCTTCCTAGCTATTTTAGCTATTTTTATAATATTTTTTTACAAAGAAACATATAAAAATATTATATAAGTTTTAACGATACCGTCAAGTTAACTGAAAAACGCCTAATTTTAACAAAATTTTCAGTCTGTAAGCAGCATAGTATCGTTTACAAAATACTCATTTTTTGTTAAATTCAAGTTAACTTGACGGTGTCCCCTTAACAGCTTTTTCCATAATTTTTCCAATTGTTCGATCTTGCCAAGCAATTTTGCCGCTAGTAGCTTGCTACAAGACATATCCTTACCAAAAACTCTTAATCTTGGCAATCTTAATTTCTTGTTATCACTTCTTCCATATCTTGTTTTTCAAGCACTATTACTAATTATAACTTTATGATGTTTCAACTTCTTTAGTACTCAAAGATCTTATCAATGCATTAACCGCTTGCTGCTGCTCTGAACTACGAATTTTCATAAAATTCTTTGAAACCTCTATGTACATAACCCGAGTTGCCAATTAATTTATAAGAGCAGAGCTAGGTTTTATGAACGTTTGAGGTTAATTTGTAACATTAAAACACTCAAAAAACTATATTTTTTAGAAATATGTTTGTATTGAAAATGTTTCAGTAGGCTTCTTTCGAAACTAGACAATGATGTAGAATGGTGTTATAAATATCTGATTTGAAGTAATAATATGAAATTCGATCAGATTAAAGAGTTAGAGGATGAAAAATTTCGTCGATTAACAGGAGTAAAGAAGGGAACATTCTCAAAGATGGTGGATATTTTGAGGCAAGCTGATGGTCTTAAGAAATCAAAAGGTGGGCGTAAAAATAAGCTCAATTTGGAGGAACAGTTGCTGATGGTCTTAGAATACCTTAGAGAATACCGTACTTATTTCCATATAGGTCAGAACTATGGGATTAGTGAAAGTTCAGCATATAAAGCTGTTAAATGGGTAGAAGACACCCTAGTTAAACACCCAAACTTTGCTCTTCCAGGTCGTAAAGCTCTAATGAAGAGTGATATGAATTATGAAGTAGTCTTGATTGATGCTACTGAGAGTCCTATAGAAAGACCCAAAAAAAACAAAAATTCTATTATTCAGGAAAGAAGAAAAGGCATACACTAAAAACTCAAATAGTGGTAGACAAGAAAACACACCAAGTAATATGTACAGATTTTTCTAACGGTAAAAAACATGACTTTAGATTATTTAAGGAATCCAAAATTCTTATCCATCCTAAGGTTAAAGCGATTACTGATACAGGATATCAAGGTATACTGCTCGTAAATGAAGAGTTGGTAGACGAAGATCAAAATCAACAAGTGCTAGGAGTGTCCAAGCCGAGGAGCACAGCGTACATTAGTACGTGAGCACCGCAGGTCTTGGACAACAACAACGCAATTGTTGATTTTCATCGAGTATATACAAAAAATTCACAATAATTCTGAATTACCAAAGAAAAAAAGCAAGAAAAATCCTTTAACTAAAAATGATAAAAAGAATAATCGTAGGTTAGCAGGAGAAAGAGTTCTAAATGAAAACGTTATTGGTATGCTAAAACGGTTCAAAATTATTGCTGACAAATATCGAAATAGACGTAAAAGATTTGGTCTTAGATTTAATTTGATCTCTGGCATTTATAATTTTGAACTACGTCAACCAGTTTCGAATGAGGTCTAATAGTGGATACCAGTCTGAGCAATTGCGAGATAATCGTGTTACGTCAAATGATAAAATAATACCAACTTCACCAAGTGTTACTTGTGTTAGTAATGATTTAAATCCTTCGCGATGCTTAGCTTCTGCACCTGTTAATCCAAGGTCTGCATCTATTATCTCAATATTATTTGCTTGCCAACCCAATTCAAAAGCACGTTGTTTAAGTGCATACTGCAATTTTAGACTTTCTTGATTGGTTAGAGTTTGGTGCAATGTTGACTGTCGAATATAAATTATTGCTTTGAGAGCCAAGTGTTGTGATGTTATTAGTTCTGATGTGTTCATAGGTAATCTCCTGACAAATATTTAATAGTTCGGTTAAGATTTCATTTTGTTGTTTTTCTGATAATCGCTGCCAAACTTGTTTTGGTGGTTGAGACATAAGCTTGGTATCTCCATTCCTAAGTTAGTCAATGCTAGAATGCTCTCACATGTTAACTTAGTTGTAGGAATTCGAGGTACAAAAGCAATATTAGTAACATCAATAGGAATATAGAGTCGAGTTAGATGCTGGTACTCCACATAAATAAATCCTTCATTACTTGGTGAATTGCGCCATTCTAATACATGAAAAGAATGACCAAATAGTGGGTGCGTGGAATCCACTATTTTTACTTTTTTGATATCTTTTAAATTTGGGTTGTTGAAACGGGTATTAAGATGGTTGATCGTTAAATAAGAAAAAGCAAGAAAACTTACTTTTGCTTGAATTTCATATTATCAAAAGAAAACTGACTTTCAAAAATATCAGAAAGTTTTGATAATCCCATTTCTCTTTCCTTTTTTTCTAATTGAAGTTTTGTTGGTTTTTTGTAGATATTAGCTATATTAAAAAATATAGCTAATTTTGAACCTTTTAATGCTATAAGTTACCTTCAAAAGCTTGATGAAATTCAGCTTTGTGCTTAGCAATTAATTGGCAACTCGCGTTATTTTAGAGTATTGTTAATAAATGAACCTGTTGCATATAAACAGGATCAAATCTCCATTTTATATGGAGTTATCATTGTTGTAAGAAAAATCTGAACCCATTGGGGTAACGTCTTCAGTATAAGATGCTAAAGATGCATCAAAAAACTCTTCAACTTCTTCTAGCAAAGTGTTAGAAGCATCGTAAAATACATCTTGATTCCAGTTGTTGTAAGTTTCTGCCACACTAAAGGTGACCAACTTAATACCTGATACTAAGCCATGACCAGCCCAAATTAATCCATTTACAATATCGTATCCTATTCCTACAGAATCCAACACTATACTAGGGCGTGTCATCAATTAAGTTGACAGGAGTGTTTGTTTGTTGTGTAATAGAGAAAAAATTAAGGATAAATCTTCTCTATGCGTCGATATGCTCTACGTGACGATCAATGGGATCGGATTAAAGATAACCTACCTGGAAGGAAAGAGTCTGTTGGTGTAACAGCCAAGGATAATCGCCTATTTGTAGAAGCAGTCTTGTATCGATATAGGGCTGGTATACCTTGGAGAGACCTACCTGAACGTTTTGGAGATTTTCGAGTGATTCACCTACGTCATTCAAGGTGGAGCAAGACAGGTGTGTGGAAAAAGGTTTTTGAGATGCTGGCTGAAGATGCTGATAACGAGTATGCCATGATTGATTCAACCATTGTTAGGACTCATCAACATAGTGCTGGTGCTAAAAAAAAGAGTTAGATGATGACCAAGCAATTGGACGAGGTAAAGGGGGGCTGAGTACTAAAATCCATGCCACATGTGACGCTCTAGGGAATCCAACGGGATTCCATCTTACCCCGGGGTCGAAGTAGCCCAAGGTTTGCACTTCAGGCTCTCACAGAACCTTACTATTACCCACAAAATAACAATGGTGAAAAAGAAGTAAAAATAATATACTGATTTGCAATTAAAATATTACATTGTAGAGGTATAGTATGAGTCAAGAAATAATAAATAATTATTTGACCGAGGAATTTAGTGGAGCTATTTTGGGTGATAAAAGGCTGACAAATAGGTTAATAAAGATAGCTGATAATTTTGCAAATATACCTGAAAGCTCAATTAATCAAGCATGTGGAAATTGGGCAGAAACAAAAGCAGCATATCGTTTTTTTAAAAACGATAATGTTAAGGAATCAAAAATATTAGAAGCCCATATTGCTAAAGCAGTAGAAAGAATCAAAGAGCATGATAAAGTTCTTGTTATACAAGATACTAGTTATATCACATATACTAGTCATAAAAAAACTACTGGATTGGGTGTGTTATCAAGAAAAGAGGGAAAGAATGTTAAAAATATTGAATGTAAAGGTCTGATAATGCATACTGCCTTTGCGGTTGCTACCAATGGATTAGCACTTGGGTTGTTGGATCAAAAGATTCACAATAGACCAGCAGTGCCTGAAGAAATACAACAGTTAAAAAAAACTAGTCATGGTAATGCGGTACATATTAAAGATAAAGAAAGTATGAAGTGGCTTAATGCATTACAGAACACTATTAATGCAACGAATAATAGTAATACCCAAATTATAACTGTTTGTGATAGAGAAGCTGATATATATGATTTTTTTGAATTGGCACAAGCTCAGAAATCTAAAGTTTTAGTTAGAGCTGCACAGGATAGAGAAATAAATAAAAAGTCAAAATATTCCAAAAAAGATAGACAATATTTGTGGAAGGTAGTATCGGGTTTCCAGTGTGCTGGAGAAATAGCAGTTAAAGATACTAGTCAAGAAAATAAAGCTAATAGGATTAGACATTTGGAAGTTAGATTTGGAAAATTTATAATGAATCCTCCTGTAAACAATGTAAGACATAAAACAGAAACATTGCCAAATTTACCAGTATATGCCATCAATGTTATTGAGCGTCGTCCCCCTAGTGGAACAACACCATTAGAATGGATGTTACTAACCAATATAGTTATCAATAATTTTGAAGAAGCTATAGAGAAAGTAAGATGGTATTGTTTAAGATGGAGAATTGAAATTTTTCATAAAATTTTAAAATCTGGATTTAGGGTTGAACAATGTAGACTTGCAACAGGAGAAAGATTAATAAAATACTTGACAATCATGAGCATAATTGCTTGGAGAATTTTTTTTATTACTTTAATTGGCAGAACTAATCCTAATCTACCATGTAGTGTAATATTAGCTGAAGAAGAATGGCGAGTTTTGTATGTAAAGATACACAAAGCAGCTCCCCCTAATAATACAATTCCTACAATAAAAAATGCTATAATATGGGTTGCTAAATTGGGTGGGTATTTAGCAAGAAAAAATGATCTAGAGCCTGGTCCTATTGTATTGTGGAGAGGATGGCAACGGTTATTTGATCTAGTTCAAGGTTATCAATTAGCTAACTCTAATATTTGTGGGTAATAGTAAGCTCACAGAACCGTACGTAACACTCTCGCGTTATACGGCTCTTCCTTTGGATTCACTTATCATGTACCAATGACAAAATGTGTGAGCTGATTCTGCTTTTAGTTTGCCTAAGTGTTTCCAAGCCTTATTCCATGTTGCATAACTCTCGTACTTCTTCTTAATAAATCGCACTAGATAGTTATTTATCACGTATTCTAGTTTGTATAAATCCGATCTCCTATAATGACCATAATAGTTTATCCATCCTCGAATAACCGGATTCACCCTTTCCGCTATATCTTCTAAGCTACCACTCACACTTACCTTAAGTTGCCACGTCTTCTTTATTTTATCTTTAATCATTTTCATAGCTCCTGTGCCAATTCCAGGCGTATATACAAGTTTACCGTGCCATATTCTTGGCTTAAAATCATACCCCAAAAAGCTAAATTTACGTGGTAAATTATGCTTCCTATGATCATGATCGTTTTTAATTCCTGTGTATACTATCTTGGTCTTTTCTAGGTTCAGCTCTAGCTTATATTGCTTTAGCCTTGCTTGAACTTTCTCTTTAATAAAATATGCTTGCTTCTCACTGCAACAATGAACCACAATATCATCGGCATATCTCTCATACTTTATATTGCTATGTATCTCTTGCATCCAATTATCAAAAGCTTCATGTAAATACAAATTAGCAAGTATCGGACTGACTACCCCACCCTGCGGAGTGCCTTTTTCCCTTGCTATTTCTATATTCCTGCCACTCTCTATTCCTGTCGCTTTCAAGAACCTTTTCGCATATAATACAATAACTTTGTCATCAGTATGTTTTAAAAGCATATCCAGTAATATATCATGATCTATATTGTCAAAGAATCCTTTAATATCAATCTCTACCAACCACTCATGCACAAAACACCTCTCTCTACATACCGTCACAGCATCTATTGCACTTTTACCGGGTCTGTAAGCATACGAGTTTTGGCAAAATTTGTCTTCTAGTATTGATTCTAGTCTATTCTTAACAACTACTTGTGCTATGCGATCACAAACAGTAGGTATCCCAAGTTGGCGATATCCCCCCTTAGCTTTAGGGATATTCACTAAAAGCACAGATTTAGCCATATAGCTTCCTGCTGACATCCTATTCCATATCTTATAGAGTTGATTATCCAAATCTCCTTCAACATCTTCTATAGTGATGCCATCAAAGCCACATGCTCCTCCGCTTTTTCGAACACTCTTCCAAGCATTCATTACTTCATCCTTGCTTACATCATAATGTTTAGTCATATAAGTATCATTTCCTACCTAATTGGTTGTTTGATCTTCTATCACTCCAAAAGTAAAGCCCTTTGCTCCAGTTTGTTTCCAAACCTTCATCGCTACTACAACTTTATCCGCCCCACTCCCATGGAAGAAAAGAGAATAGGAATGGTTCCCAAGTTCTAAGTAATAGCCTAATTCAAGTTCACGCCATCTCTATATCGACTGTCACTAATCCAAAACACACATTACCGATTAGTCCTTATCCTAGCGATGCTTGAGATTCCCTAGTTTTGACAGTATTTACTCAGATTTCGACACCTCATCGATTGGTTCGCTTACGCTCGTCTCCTTGAATCATACGTGACGATCTACATCGCCTTTTCCCCATCCGCTCAACACCATCTCCTTGAAAGAAACAGCACCGTGGGGTCGTTTGAGATCTGCTCGTGCTAGCCGATCTCGGTGGACCTACCACCATCTATTACTAAGCATTCAATAACTTACTACGATGAAGTTATTGATTCTTGGCACACTCAAGCTCATGATTTGCAAGGATCTGATGTTTTGATGAATGAATTGACGAAAGCGGATGCTGTACTTGCTGATAAGGCTTATGATGCCGATGTACGTATGCGAGATAAGCTGAAAGATAAGGGATGTATAGCTGTGATTCCCCCAAAGAAGAATCGTGTGAATCCAGCTAAGTATGATAAGGACCTATATAAAGCTAGGCATTTGATTGAGAACTTTTTTGCAAAATTGAAGCAATATAGAGCTATTGCAACACGATTTGACAAAACATCTCAGAACTTTTTGGGTGCTGTTTATATGGCTTCCATGGTAATTTGGCTCAATTGATGACACACCCTAGTAAGTTTAGCCAGTGGATGTTTAATTTATCTGATCGAAGAGGGCATAATAAAACAGTGATAGCTGTAGCTAATAAACTGGCAAGAGTGGTGTTTGCAGTACTCAAGTCAGGAGATGATTATGAGGAAAGTAAAGTTTGTAGCTAAAGAGTGGGTAGTAACGGAGATATTATAATTAACATAAATAGTGATTTATATAATTAATAGGTAAACAACAAAGAATATGTAAGAGATTCCAACTTGGAATATGCGAAAGAATAATAATATTGATGGTAAATAAGACAAACCTTAGCTTACAAAAAAACTGTCTAACTCATGGGCTTAAATAAAGCCGTTAAGGTGATTATGTTCAAGTTTGTAAGCTAGGGAATTCCATCAGGACTATAGAGTGAGTTTTATCTGTATTATTAAAAAATATTAATAAAATTTACTTTGTTATAAGTCGGATACATGTATGCATTTGCTTTTTTGCTATTAACGTTATTTTTTTTCTTGCATTTTACAGGAACTCCATACATGAGTTATTAAAAATTATATTAACCTGAGTTCTATATAAGACATCGGTTTAATAGCCTACTAGGTTAGTTCTTTTAAGTTATTCTATAAAAATTTGTTCCTATTTTCTTGGATTTAGGTCATAATCCGTCGTTGTCATTTCCTCAAGAAATCAAGAAGTAAAAATATATAATAAATGAATATTGATAAAAATATACCAAATTATCTGACGATAGCTCGTATTGTGGTTATTCCAATTATTGTAATGACCTTTTATCTAGATAACTCTAAACTCGCTCATAGAATTGCAGCGTTATTATTTATTATAGCTAGTATTACTGATTTTTTTGACGGTTATCTTGCTAGAAAATTTGATTTAGTATCAGGGTTTGGTAAAATGTTTGATCCAATAGCTGATAAATTATTAGTAGGTTGTGTAATTATAATGTTGGTAAAAAAAGGAGCAGCGGGAGAGATACCGTGCTTATTAATTTTAGCTCGTGAATTTTTGGTGGCTGGACTACGTGAATTTCTAGCTTTGATTCAAGTAAGTATTCCTGTGTCTAGATTAGCTAAGATTAAAACATTTACCCAAATGTTTGCTTTGTCAGCGTTAATTCTTGGTTCTAAAGGTTCAGGTATAATTTATATGGATTTAATAGGCCAAATAGCTTTATGGATTGCCGCACTTTTAACTGTAGTAACCGGATATTCATATTTGAAGGCTTGTAGTAAATATTTTTAATTACTATTAGTTTAAATTCTTGCTTTCACGAAACAATCATTCATTATAATAAAAAATAAAATTATTGATGCCATAATAACTTAGCGTAGCATAAAAAGTATGATATATAACTAAGTGATAGGTATATTTACGCTATGCAACGTGGTTATTAACAAAGATGATAAAAATACTTGCCTAACATAGCCTAAAAAACCTTATGTAATCTCTAACTATTAGTTTATTGGATCATGAAGGAGCAAAATTCACCATATTTAGATAAATTAAGGCAAAATTTATTCAAAATATTTATCTTAATTTTTATAGCTTATAGTACAATATACAGGATATCAAGGTATACAAAAAATTCACAATAATTCTGAATTACCAAAGAAAAAAAGCAAGAAAAATCCTTTAACTAAAAATGATAAAAAGAATAATCGTAGGTTAGCAGGAGAAAGAGTTCTAAATGAAAACGTTATTGGTATGCTAAAACGGTTCAAAATTATTGCTGACAAATATCGAAATAGACGTAAAAGATTTGGTCTTAGATTTAATTTGATCTCTGGCATTTATAATTTTGAACTACGTCAACCAGTTTCGAATGAGGTCTATTGTTATATTTTCTCTTTAGAAGCTTATTTAAGAATCTCAATAAATCATATGCATTACATTATCAAGACAAATATGCTACAGAATTAGAACAACTTAAGTTTAATTATCAGCAGGAATTAAAAAATTGCGAAACCTCTTTAATGAGAAAAATTTGGAATAATGATTTCAATAAACAAAAAGATTTAGAAATTAATTGTTTATTTGCTCAGGAAGCTAATCAAATATCCTTGCTTGATAAGAGTTCTAACAATCAAGAAGATATGATCAAGGATTATAGGTTAAAAAACTTTGGTGATAAAGTACCTTGCTCTATACTTCTGTATCAAGAAAATAAAATAGAAGAAATTAATGCTAGTAAATTAGTTGACTTATTTACTGACAGATTTAATCAGGAAGACGAAAATATATCGGTTGAAATTTTAAGCAAAGCAAAAGTATTATATTTTGCTTCTAATGCAGCGTTGTACCAAATCATTTATAGTGTTATTAACTATCTATTTTTTTTGTTAAAGAAACAATCTTCTACTACCAAACACAATATTAGATTAACTATCGATAATATAAAACAAAAAATAGAGCTACGTTTTGAATATGACGGTTATCCTATAATGACAGCAGAAGAGCTGCTAAAAACATCAAATCATTTTTTCAAAACTCATGCTAACCCTTTTTTACTTAATTTAAGTCAAGTATTTAATATATTAAGAGCTGATGGATTCAACTATAAAATAAGTTATAACCAAAGCAATATTATAGAAATCTATCCAAATGATTCAAGCATAAGACAGAAAAATAAAAGTAACCCGCAACCAGTAAAAACAGAAAATAATGTGATTCTACTAACTTCTTTAACTAGGAAAAAAAAATGAATAAATATTTATTGTCACTTATGATGTTATTTATAGTCAATAATTCATTTGCCCATACACAAATATCTAATGTGATTACACCAGTTAGCTATTTTATCAATCATGGGAAACAGCTTAAGACACTTAAGGATATCTTAAGTAAATATAGACAAGCAAGTATAGTAGGAACTAGCGGTATCGGCAAAACACAATTTGTCAGAATGTATGCTTATGAAAATAAAAATAATTATGATATTATTTGGTTTTTTGATTGTAACCTTGATCTTAATGAGGAATTTGTCAAGTTAGCTAAACAGCTTAATAGTATCAAGAAGGCTAATATATCTGAAGATGTTACTTTTGCTAAGAAAGAAGTAATGTCATATTTAA
Source organism: Candidatus Tisiphia endosymbiont of Ditula angustiorana (assembly GCF_964026425.1). Classification (NCBI taxonomy): domain Bacteria; kingdom Pseudomonadati; phylum Pseudomonadota; class Alphaproteobacteria; order Rickettsiales; family Rickettsiaceae; genus Candidatus Tisiphia; species Candidatus Tisiphia endosymbiont of Ditula angustiorana. The sequence goes on along the minus strand of NZ_OZ032143.1, from coordinate 177,434 downwards.
CTCATAGTAATAAGTGGTTATTAATATTTGATAATCTAAAAGTTAGTGAGAATAAGAAAGTTCAAGATTTAATTGATTGGGAACATAATGGCAATGTAATATTTTGTTCACAAGATAGCGAAATTTTACCTAATGCGATAGAGATGGCTTTATTTGATAGAACTACGACCATAGAGTTAGCTAATAATCTATTGGATAATAACGATAAGAATGATATTGAATTTTTGACAGAAGCCTTTAATGGTTATCCAATACTTATAGTTCAAGGTACTCAATTATTAAATAAGGTCAAAGGTTTAGATAAAGAGGAATATAAAAAGAAAATCCATCAATCGACTGATAAAATAGCAACAAATATTAGTATGGCTATAAAGGAATTAAAGCCTAGTGCAATAAAGTTACTTAATAAAATAGCTTTATTAAATAATCAGAGTTTCTCGAAGCAACTCCTTACTATCATTACTGATAGTAAAGAGACTCTAGATGATGATATATATCAATTATCTAAGTTTCTGCTGATTAGTAATATTGAGCCTAATGAAAATAATCCTATTTTTGAAATGCATGATGTTGTTGCTAATAAAATAATGGAGATAAATGGCAATAATAACAAAATATATTTAGAAAATATTATTAGCAAAATACCTAAATTTAAAGGGTCTTATTCAGGATATTTGTGGAGGGGTGCGAAAACTACACCAGAGAATTTAGAAATTCTTCTAAAAAACTCTGAGAAATATAATATTAACATATATCCAATACTTACCTTAAGAAGTGAATTACTTTCTCTATATGTAAACCTTTATAATAATAATAAAGCACAACAAATGGTTGATTGGTTTAGTCAGAAAGATAAAAACAAAGAATTTAAATTGTGGCAAATGTCTAAATATCAAAAATTTTATTACGCTAGATATTTAGGAGCAATAGGAGTGTATCATACAAGAATATTAAGAAATTTTGACACAGCGATTTCTTATCTTACTAAATCATTAAATATTTTAGATAAGCTTGAGGATGATGCATCTAATCATTTCCTTAAATTTTATTTTATATCCTATATATCTGCATCTCATATATTTTTGGGTAATATGACACTTGCTGAAGAATCTCTTAAAAAGATAGAAAAATTAGCAAAACAAGGAATAATACAAGAAGCTGATTCATTTATAATATATCTTTTAAAAAGTACATTATTTAGTATGCAAGGCAAATATAATGAAGCTTTAGAATGTGTAGATAAAGTTATTAAAATATTTATACAAAGTGGCTCACATACTAATGACCCATACTTTACTGCAGCTTATATGCTTAGAACACAAATATTGAATTCTCTTGATAGATATCAAGAAGCCTATGCTCAAGCTAAGCAATTATATGACATGTATAAACCTGTACAAAGTGAAAGAGATACGATATTTGCTTATATTTACACCCAAATGGCAAAAAGTGAATTAGGTTTAGGTAAAGTAGATAAAGCTTCTGAATACATTAATAAAGCTATTCCCATATCTTTAGCAGTGGAAAACAGCAATCCAGAGAAAATAAATTATTCTAAAAATCCTAGCTTAGCAGCTAGTTATGTAGTACAAGGTGATATTTTGTTCGCCCAAGATAGGCTTAAGCAAGCTATAGAATCTTATAAGAAAGCATTTGTTATATATCATTACTTATATAACGAGAGAAGTAAAAATGTTGCTAAAGTAAGTGATTTGTATAATCATGCAGCAAAAGCAGCTTGTAAAAGCAAAGATTTATATAATTATAAATTCTTTGGTAAACCGCAAGTTAAAGAATTTGGAATACATCACCCTAATACTACCAGTATGTTTGAATATTGCAAACAATATAATATGGATTTGTGGGCAAAGAAAAATTAAGGTTATATGAATAAATATTTAGTGCTAATAATATTATTAATCACAAACTGTGAATCTTTTGCTCAAGAACAAAAAATATCTAATTTGATTACACCGGTTAGCTATTTTGTCAATCATGAGAAACAGCTTAAGATACTGAAGGATATCTTAAGTAAATATAGACAAGCAAGTATAGTAGGAACTAGCGGTATCGGCAAAACACAATTTGTCAGAATGTATGCTTATGAAAATAAAAATAATTGTAATATTATTTGGTTTTTTGATTGTAACCTTGATCTTAATGAGGAATTTGTCAAGTTAGCTAAACAACTTAATAGTATCAAGAAAACTAAGATACCTGAAGATGTTACTTCTGCCAAGAAAGAAGTAATATCATATTTAACTCATAGTAATAAGTGGTTACTAGTGTTTGATAATCTAAAAGTTAATGGAAATAACAAAGTTCAAGATTTAATTGATTGGGAGCATAATAGCAATGTAATATTTTGTTCACAAGATAGCGAGAATTTACCCAATACTATAGAAATGACTTTATTTGATAAAGCTACTACCATAGAGTTAGCTAATAATTTATTGGATAATAAAGATAAAAATGATATTAAGTTTTTGATAGAATCTTTTAGTGGTTATCCAATACTTATAGTTCAAGGTACTCAATTATTGAATAAGGTTAAAGGATTAGATAGAGAAGAATATAAGAAGAAAGTTTATCAATCAGCTGATAAAATAGCGATAAATATTAGTATGGCTATAAAGGAATTAAAGCCTAGTGCAGTAAAGTTACTTAATAAAATAGCTTTATTAAATAATCAGAGTTTCTCGAAACAACTACTTACTATCATTACTGATAGTAAAGAGACTCTAGATGACGATATATATCAATTATCTAAGTTTCTGCTGATTAGCAATATTGATCCTAATGAAAATAATCCTATTTTTGAAATGCATGATGTTGTTGCTAATAAAATAATGGAGATCAATGGCAATAAAAACAATCAAATATTAGAAAATATTATTTCTAAACTCCCTAAACCCAAAGGTATACAGTCGGAACAATTGTGGAGGACAGCAAAGACTATACCTGACAACCTAGAGGTTCTTCTACAGAATTCTGAAAATATAATATTGACATATATGTAATGCTTGATTTAAGAGTCGAGTTGTTTGCTGTATATGTAAGGGATCATAATCTATATAAAGCAAAACAAATGATTGATTGGTTTGAATACAAAGATAAGGACAGAGCATTCAAACTGTGGAAAATGTCTGAATATCAAAAATATTGTTATGCTAGATATTTGGGGTTAATAGGAGAGCATAGTAGGTTGTCATTAGCAAATTTTGAAATAGCCATTTCTTATCCTACTAAAGCATTAAAGATTTTAGATAATCTTAATGGTGATTATGCTTTTTTAAAATTTAATCTTAACTCACACATCGCTGTATCTCAAGTATCTTTGGGCAATGTACACACTGCCAAAGAAATCCTAAAAAAAATGGAAGAATTATTTAAACAAGGTTTACAAGAAGCTGATATATTTAGAATCTATTATTTAAAGGCACGTTTATTTTTTATCCAAGGCAAATATAATGACGCTTTAGATTACATAGATAAATATGTTGAGGTATTTATAAAAAGTGGATTAAATATTAATCATCTACACCTTACTGCACCTTATGTATCTAGAGCAGAGATACTAAGCTATCTTGGCAGATACCAAGAAGCTTATGCTCAAGCTAAGCAATTATATGACATGCATAAACCTATAAAAAGTGAAGACCATAGGACATTTGGTTATATCTACAGAACAATGGCAAGAAGTGAATTAGGGTTAGGTAAGATAGATAAAGCCTTGAACCATATTAACAAAGCTATTATAATATTTTTAACAGATGAATATGGAAATCCCAAGAATACAGAATATTCTCAAGATCTAAATTTAGCGGGAGGCTATGTACTACAAGGAGATATTTTGTTTGCTCAAAATAATATTAAACAAGCAATCGAATCCTATAAACAAGCATTTACCATATATCATTACTTATATAAAGATAACAGTAAAAATATTGTTCAAGTAAGTGATTTATATAATCATGCAGCAAAAGCAGCTTGTAAAAGCAAAGTTTGTATAATTATAAATTTTTTGGCAAGCCACAAATTAAGGAGTTTGGCATACACCACTCTAATACAGTTGATATGTTTGAATATTGCAAACAATATAATATGGATTTATGGGCAAAGCAAGATTAAGGTTTGTGATATTTATCAATCATCCAATCTATAAATGTATTATCAACAGACTGCTTTTTCAGTGCATATTCATATACTTCTTTTATTAGAGATGTAAGATTTGTAGATGAAAAAATTAAGTTTCTTTCAATTAACATATTAATTGTTGCACTAGTGGCTTTACTAAAAATTTTCATTTGATCAATAGTTAGCACTTCATGGCTTATTTCGTTATCAACAACAAGAGCTTCTAGGCTAATATCTAAGGCTTTTGCAATTAATTGTAAATTATTAGCACTAGGATTTTTTGAACTACCATACAAAATGCTATAAACAGTATTTCTACTTAATCCAGTTTTTTTCTCTATCTCTACAGCATTTATATTTTTTTGCATCATTAATGAGCTAAGTTTGGTTTGTAAATTTGCCATAGATAAGATTTTATATGTAAAATTAATATTTCTAAATAATAAGGTATAACTATCAAAAAGTAAATAACTAATAATTAATTATAATTAATTGATTTGGATTACGGGAGTTTGTAACACTAATTTTTAATGATCTAATAAAAAGTTTAAATTACCATACCCTCTCACAAACATTTATACTTGAATTTTTTCAATCTATCTGATATGTATTATCTTGGATAGGTGTCCGAGTGGTTTAAGGATCTAGTCTTGAAAACTAGCGTGCGGGTAACCGTACCGTGGGTTCGAATCCCACCCTATCCGCCATTCGGTACAAGTTGTCGTTTTTTCAAAAATATCGAACGGGAAACGTAGAGAGGTCTCAAGTTTTTTGCCCCTTAGTTTGAGGTTCTGAAATACGAAATTTATCATTTTGCGTTTTTGGGGCATTTCAGAACCTTTAAAAGTTTCATAGGCTTCAGATGCTAGAGTTATTAGCGTTGTAGCGGTATCAGTAAATTTATCGTCTGCTTCCTCATAAACTTTAATTAAACGAGCAATTTCATATTGGCGATCTTTTAATTGTTGTTTTTTTCTTTGAAATTCTTCTGTACTAAGTTCTCCATTGAGTCGCAAATCTATTAATGAATTTAATCTATTCTCATTTTCGGTATGTTCTTTCTTTAAAGCAGCTGTTGCTTGCCCATGCTCATCTTTCTTTAGCTCATTTGTGTTTTTTAAATAGGCTAGAGTCTCTTTTAGCATTTCTGGGTCTCTTATACCTATTCTTTTAAAAACCTCTTCTACCTGCTTTAAAACCTCATCTTCTCTTACATAAATCTTCTTGTTTGGATTCTTTGGATCCCATGTACCTAAATAAGTCCATTCATCCACTTTGCCATCTGAATATGTTTTGCTGTGAGTTTCAGCTGTTACAACTTTACCAGTTACTGCACAGGTGATTAATCCTCTAAAAAGAAAATCCTTACCACCATATTTAAAAGGCTTCTTCTTCCACCCTAAACGTACATCTTTACATGCCATAAAAGTCTCTTTTGTTATAATTGCTTGGTAACCATGTGACCACATCTCTCCTTTTACTCTCATTTCACCGTAATAAAATGGTTGTTGGATCATGCGATGCACTACTGTTTTATTGACGTAGCAATTGTTTTTGCTTCTAAGACCAAGCTCCTTAGCTTTTTCAGTCAAATAATTAAGAGTATACATTCCTGTTGCATATTCTTCAAAGAGTTTTTTTATGATAGAACCTCTTACAGGATCGAGAATTACTATACTGTTTCCTCTTTCATCTCGACTATTTAGGTAACCAAGAGGGGCTGGTCCTATCCACTCTCCTTTACGCAATTTATGATCTAGGCTTCTTTTAACGTTATCACTTAAACTATCAACGTAAGATTGTGCCATCAATACGTTCATTCCCCACATTAGCTTTGCATGAGACTGAGAATCTTTATCTATTATGTAACCTTCTGTTCTAAAATGTAATTCTATCTTACCAGCTTTTATTGGTTCTTCTAGTAATGAAATTTCTGAGATTCTTCTTTGTACTCGATCTACTTTATCAGCAACTATAGCAATTGTTTCTCTATGGCTTTTAGCAAATTTGATCATCTCTTTAAATTGTTTGCGATCACCTCTGCTGGAAGATTCGATAATTTCAAAAGTTTCGATAACTTCAAGATTTTTACGTTGGCAATATTCTACTAATCTATATTTTTGAGCTTCAATTGAATACCCTTCTTCTTGCTCCCTTGTTGAAACACGAACTAAAATTATTGATTTTGTTGCTTTGTCTGTCATATTTTTTCCTTTGATAATAGTAATAATAAATTAGAGTTTAAATTAATAAGTATTATGCATTCAGAGATAGAGCAAATACTGGACAAGTCAAGTTGAGTTTGCATTAAATTATCCAAGTAACCCCAGTATTAGAGCCAAGTGTAACATTTTTTCAGCATTAATAATTTTTGGTTATTGTAAAAATAATTGTTTTAACTCGTAGCAGGAGTAACTTTATCAAGTGCTTTATCATAGATACCCCTAATTTAGCTATTTTAAGGCTATTACACGGCTTTTTAGTATCATTATGGTTAGAGCCTAGTTTTTGAATTATTACGCTCTAAGTCTAAATATGGGCTTCTTTAAAATCACATTTCATCTTACTTTGCTCAGTCCTTTGCTTTTTCATCTTATAATCGATAATCTCCTGACAAAAACCTATTAAGTTTCTAGCTGCTGCGTGAAGTTCTTGGTCTGTAAGTTTACCTTTAGACATAATTGTTAGTTTGCTAACAATTGCTGTGTAAATTTCTTCAGACGAACGTTTATCTCTGTCTATTTCTTTTATCATCTGCTGTATATAAGCATTTTGCATAATATTCCCCTGTTGTTAAGCTTTTAGTCCTACTGTTTTTATATTACTGTTAACTATTTTTTTTTGATTTACAATAGCCATTTCATAACGTGAAAAGATCTATAACTGATAAACTCCTGCCTTATTTGGTTTAATATGTAAAAAAATTTCATGATATGAAATTTCTTTTAAATTCTTTGTATTTAGACAACTAATAGTGTTTTGTTAGTAAGGATTAAATCTTAATACTAATCGTTATGAAATTACTCACATGGTTAGAACTGTCTAAAGTGTCGGTACGAGAATTTGCTGAAATGATAGGCAAGAATCAAAGTTTAGTAATAAATATGTCTACGAAGAAACAATACCTGGGCGTAAGGCTATGATCAAAATTTACACGGTTACTAAGGGAGCAGTTGATGCCAACATTTTTTTTAAGCTTTCTGACCAAATATTTGAAGAAGAATTAAAAAATAAAAAGAACCCTCCCAAACCTGAAATAGATTTTAGCTATTGATACTTTCAGTTCGTTATAAATCTCTTTTATCGACCAATTACTTAAGCTAGTTAAGTGGTAGAGAATAATCTTATACTTAAATAGCTTATCTATAACATTTACTTTTAGGTTGTTATTTTTATTACATATAATCATTTGAGTTGATTATATGTTTTTATAGCTAACCGAAATAGCAAGGTTATTATTAGTTGTAAATATCAATAAAATTTTCTTAATTTTAGGTACTAAGTGGTAAAAGTTATCCACAAAATCCGTGCATTAATCTATGGATGAATATGTGTATAATATGTGGATATCACGTGGATAAGTTTTTTTACCCTGTGGATAAGAGGTGAAATTTGGATTTTTTTATAACTTTTTTGGGATTTTTTTTGCATTTTTTTAGGTTTTTTTTTGATTTATACGCTCGTATAGTTTTTTTTTGCCATTTTTTGAGAGTTTTTTTATGAGTTTTTACAGCTAAATTATCTAAAATTATAGGAGATTATTATGTTAAAATCTAAGAGCAAACCCTTTTCTCTATCATCTTTTCTTCATGGCACTAATTTACTTAGACATGATGAATTAGGAATTTACATTAGACTACTTGAACATATGTGGATAAGTAGTGGAAAATTGCCAAATAATGACCAAAAATTAGCACATTTTTTAAATATTTCGCTAAAAAAATTTTGCAAAATTTTTTCATTTTTTCTGATAAAATTTTTACACATTTGGAGTTGAAAAACGAATGCCAAAAACTCATAAAAGTATCACGACAAAATTCCTTGAATATAGCAAAGAGATGGGAGAAACATCGTAGTCAACTGATCGAATCTGCAGGGGAAAAAGATACCCCCTCTAATGATACGACCGTATATACGACCGTAATACGATCGTATTACCTACGCGCACGCGCGTCTAAAGATAATTATATTGATATAAGATTAGAGGATGATGATAGGCTTGTGGATAAGTCACCAGTGATTGCCAAATTAGCAAAAACCGAAATAGCAGAACTAACTCAAAAGCTACAAGGGTTGTTCAATAAGCACGATATGGTTTTACCAGCAGATGCGTCGTTGCTTATAGAATGGCTAGAAAGCGGTATTAGCAAAGATTTTATCTACCAAAAAATCGAGCAAGTAGTAGCTCGCATTTGCCTGCATCAACTTCAACACCCAAGATCATTTGCTTATTTCACCCCAGAGATAAAACGTTACTGTTAGGCAGGGTAGTAGTAAGTGGAAGTTAAAGGTGCATTTGATAAAATAAATTTCACAATATGAAATAATTTAAATTATTTTTTTGCTTTAGTCTTTCTTTTTTATACAAAAGACCATTTCATGCAATGAAAAGCCTATTGTTTTATAAAAAAACCTTGTCATACTGTGATTAATAAAGGCAATTAGAGTAAAAATTATGAACAAAACTACCTTAGAAAAATCTCAACCTCAGCTTGCTTCAATGAAGCCAGTTAATGGACTTCTTGTAGAATTTGCTTCTGTGCAAGGATTTGACGGAGACTCAGAACCTCAATCCGCAGCGTACTCAAATTCTGTTACGGATTTGAGTCTAGACTCATTGTCTAAATCACCAGCAGAAGTAGTATTATGCGAGAAGTCTAATGAAATTTACAAAAATAGTGAGAGTAAGCATGAATAAAATGGTAAAAAAATGATTAAATATCCAATGAGTGAGCGGCTAATGAACCAGTGTTTAATCAATGAAGTTGTGTTTACTGGTTTAGTAAAAAATGTACTACAAGCAAAACTGATTGACCAATTAACTGGTACGTTTAACTTACAGATTCAAGAATTTGGCTATCGTCAATTTTTAAGCAATGGCACAACTATGGGTTTCTGTACCCGGAATTTTTGCACCAAAAATATTGACAATAGCCAAAACAAAAATCTTAGCTACCAATCTCTAATACAATTCTACAGTCAGCAAGCATGTAACAGTTTTGTCATTTACCAAAGAACCAAAGATAAAATTGAAGGGTTTTATTTTTTGCCATCAACTAATAGTCCGGAAATTATTAGCTATTACCTTAGCCACTTTGAATCTTTTGAACAGTTTATTAGTCTTGTAAGTCTTTACGTTAGCCTAGTTCTAGGTAGTATAAGATGCAGTAATTCATACTGCCAAAACTTACACAACAATGGCTTATACGTAAAAATTTTTAGCCCCAATAGCTTGGCAGAATTATTTCCTGAAGGGGTTTTAAACAATTAACTAAAATAACCCTATTATGCAAACAACTAAAATTAACGTAAAATATTTAGGCAAGTCTTTCATTCTTACTCAAAGATCTATGGAATGTCTTACACTTGCAGCTCTTGGCTTTCCTAAAAAGCACATAGCAGCTAGACTAGGCATATCGTACAGAACTGCAGAAAAACATATAACAAATGCTAAAAATAAAATTGGCATCTATCACCACCGACAATTATTAGATTTTTTATTTTCTTACCAACTGTTATAAGTAGCCTACTACCTCTTACTGATAATACAAATCAATATAAAAATTCTACACTAATAAATATTACTTCTATGTCCTATTTTATTTATAATGAGCAAATTATTTTCTAAATCAATTTCATAAAGTATTCTGTAGTCACCGTATCTATATCGATAAAGACCTTTGTATTTACCAATTAACGGCTTTCCTAATTTTTGTGGCATCGATGTTAAATAGTTTTCCACTTTATTATATATTTTTAAAGCGATATCAGGAGAAATATTTGATAAATCTGCATCTGCTTTATCCTCCCATTTAGTTTTATAAACCATGCTCTGCACGATATCTTTCTTCTAATCTTTGTTTCATTTCTTCAGAAGTATAAAATTTTCTGTTTGGACTTTTTATTCGTACTAAAGCATCTTCTGCATCCTCTATATCTTCTAGTTGTTCTTTAATGTAGCTTTCAATTGCTTTATGAACAATATAGCTTTTTGATCTTTCCATTGATTTAGCTATCAAAGATAAAGAGTTATTTAAATCATCTGGAATACGTGTAGTAATTGTGGTCATAATAATGTCAATGTATTGTTGAATACATTGTATTCTAATATATTCATTATGTAGTTGTCAAGACTACCAAACAACAAAATAAATGGGTAAAAATGTCAACTATTCGTTTTTAGTTAATCTTCTATGCTTTACTAGAGAATAATTGAAGGATAAATTTAAATGACCCAGCAGCAAATTACTAGAAATGAAAGCACCAACACGGCTACTAAAATAACTGCTATTCGTACTACAGTTAATCCCATTATTAGTCCATTTTTTCAATGGGTAGGAGGGAAAAGAAAATTTATTGATAAATTGCTTGAACGCATTCCATTAGATTTAAATAATTATTATGAACCTTTTCTTGGCGGTGGAGCACTGTTTTTCCAAGTAAAAGATAAATTCAATAAGTGTTTTTTATCTGACATTAATCTTGAACTTACAACAAGCTACAATGCTGTCAAAAAGAATCCAACAAAAATTATTGCATTATGTGAATTATATAAACTAAAACATAGTAAAGAGTATTATTATCAAGTCAGAGACAATAATAGGCTTCTTTCGAAACTAGACAATGATGTAGAATGGTGTTATAAATATCTGATTTGAAGTAATAATATGAAATTCGATCAGATTAAAGAGTTAGAGGATGAAAAATTTCGTCGATTAACAGGAGTAAAGAAGGGAACATTCTCAAAGATGGTGGATATTTTGAGGCAAGCTGATGGTCTTAAGAAATCAAAAGGTGGGCGTAAAAATAAGCTCAATTTGGAGGAACAGTTGCTGATGGTCTTAGAATACCTTAGAGAATACCGTACTTATTTCCATATAGGTCAGAACTATGGGATTAGTGAAAGTTCAGCATATAAAGCTGTTAAATGGGTAGAAGACACCCTAGTTAAACACCCAAACTTTGCTCTTCCAGGTCGTAAAGCTCTAATGAAGAGTGATATGAATTATGAAGTAGTCTTGATTGATGCTACTGAGAGTCCTATAGAAAGACCCAAAAAAAACAAAAATTCTATTATTCAGGAAAGAAGAAAAGGCATACACTAAAAACTCAAATAGTGGTAGACAAGAAAACACACCAAGTAATATGTACAGATTTTTCTAACGGTAAAAAACATGACTTTAGATTATTTAAGGAATCCAAAATTCTTATCCATCCTAAGGTTAAAGCGATTACTGATACAGGATATCAAGGTATACTGCTCGTAAATGAAGAGTTGGTAGACGAAGATCAAAATCAACAAGTGCTAGGAGTGTCCAAGCCGAGGAGCACAGCGTACATTAGTACGTGAGCACCGCAGGTCTTGGACAACAACAACGCAATTGTTGATTTTCATCGAGTATATACAAAAAATTCACAATAATTCTGAATTACCAAAGAAAAAAAGCAAGAAAAATCCTTTAACTAAAAATGATAAAAAGAATAATCGTAGGTTAGCAGGAGAAAGAGTTCTAAATGAAAACGTTATTGGTATGCTAAAACGGTTCAAAATTATTGCTGACAAATATCGAAATAGACGTAAAAGATTTGGTCTTAGATTTAATTTGATCTCTGGCATTTATAATTTTGAACTACGTCAACCAGTTTCGAATGAGGTCTAATATTAATAGCAACGATCCTCTAGAAATTACCGCAAGATTCTTGTATTTAAACCGATATTCTTTTAGAGGAGTATATCGAGTAAATAAATATAACCAAGTACAAATGTCTTATTCTATAAGGAAATATTGTCAATCTAATAATTTTGCTACCATACTTAACCAATGCAGCAATCTTTTGCAAAATACTCTAATTTACGCAAGTGATTTCTCGTTTATTGAACCTAAGGCTAATGATTTTGTTTATTTTGATCCACCTTATCATAAATCAGGTGAAACTTTTTATACTAGGTTACCATTTGGTGAAAATGACCAAGTAAGACTTAGTAATTTTGCCAAAGAATTAAGTAATAAAGGTGTGAAACTTATGCTCTCTAACAGTGATACAAGCTTTATTAGAGATTTATATAAAGGTTTTAATATTAGCACTATTACCGTTAAATATTCTATGTCAAATTATAGAAAAATATCTAATGAATTATTAATAACAAATTATTGAACCAAAAATCATTATATAAATATTTCTAAATAATAATTTTAGTTAGAGTAGACGTAAAGGATACCTTTTCCGTCTACTCTACTAAATCCTACTTTGTTATCTTAATATCACAGATTAAAAAAATAAAGATAAGTAATTTTACTAAAATTTACCAGCTAAAGCATCGATAATCACTTTATTATTAATAATTATGGCATCTAAATATTTTATGACTTGCTGTAAATACCATATAATGGTTGTAGAGCTATCACCGGAATATTCGTATATTTTTTTCATTAACTTATCATTAGAACAAGCTGTTTTTAAAACCCTTTCTAGGGTGTGTCATCAATTGAGCCAAATTACCATGGAAGCCATATAAACAGCACCCAAAAAGTTCTGAGATGTTTTGTCATATCGTGTTGCAATAGCTCTATATTGCTTCAATTTTGCAAAAAAGTTCTCAATCAAATGCCTAGCTTTATATAGGTCCTTATCATACTTAGCTGGATTCACACGATTCTTCTTTGGGGGAATCACAGCTATACATCCCTTATCTTTCAGCTTATCTCGCATACGTACATCGGCATCATAAGCCTTATCAGCAAGTACAGCATCCGCTTTCGTCAATTCATTCATCAAAACATCAGATCCTTGCAAATCATGAGCTTGACCCGGGGTAAGATGGAATCCCGTTGGATTCCCTAGAGCATCACATGTGGCATGGATTTTAGTACTCAGCCCCCCTTTACCTCGTCCAATTGCTTGGTCATCATCTAACTCTTTTTTTTAGCACCGGCACTATGTTGATGAGCCCTAACAATGGTTGAATCAATCATGGCATACTCGTTATCAGCATCTTCAGCCAGCATCTCAAAAACCTTTTTCCACACACCTGTCTTGCTCCACCTTGAATGACGTAGGTGAATCACTCGAAAATCTCCAAAACGTTCAGGTAGGTCTCTCCAAGGTATACCAGCCCTATATCGATACAAGACTGCTTCTACAAATAGGCGATTATCCTTGGCTGTTACACCAACAGACTCTTCCCTTCCAGGTAGCTTATCTTTAATCCGATCCCATTGATCGTCACGTAGAGCATATCGACGCATAGAGAAAATTTATCCTTAATTTTTTCTCTATTACACAACAAATAAACGCTCCTGTCAACTTAATTGATGACACACCCTAATATTAGTCGTGCTTCCACTAATTGTGGTTGAAGTTCGTACAAATTAGTAATTTCTTTAACTTCTTGTTGATTTTCATCATTATTGGACATATGATTTTCCTACTGTTTTTTGAGGTTATAAAAAACGGTGTACAACAAGGTTAGATAAGTAAAATTGGCGTTTTAACTCTAACCTTGTGGTACTTACTTTGATGTTACTTGCAACTACAACGCAACATCAGATCCACATTTATCTGATATAATCCAAGAGTACAGTGAGATCGTAGAATAAATATGATTATTTCTTGAAAATATGAAGAACAGCTGCAAAGATGGGGTTCGAAGCACAAATCCCCGCCGATAAACCAGCATGAACTAAGCCTTTTATAATATAGGTTTTAGAGTGTTTTTTGTGTTATTAATTAAACCATTTAAAAACTCGTATTTTTGTCTCCATTTAAACTATCTTTCAATTTTCTTTTTTGAATATAAGTATTAAGCGATATATGGTTATTATAACCAAAGAATTTGGATATTTTTCTTACCGACAGACCTAGTTTTAGTAATTCTTTAATTTTACTAACGTCTTTATCAAACTTGCTTTTTTGTATACTACCAATTGGTTTACCTAATATTTGTCCTTGAGCTTTTTTAAGTGCAAGGGCATCTTTAGTACGAACACTGATTAGATCACGTTCAAGATCTGAAAATAATGCAAACAAGGTAATTGTGACTTTGGAATTCATATCCTGCTTGCTAATGTCAAGGTTTTGTTTAAGTATTACCACTCTGATATTTTTTTTTACTAATTCATTGACCAGATCTATGACTTCAGGAGTACTCCTGCCAAGCCTACTCAGCTCTGTTACAATCAACATATCAGTACTACAGAGTTTTCCTAAAACGTCTTCTATCCTTCGCTGTTTAGAAGTTTTTCTAGAAGAAACTTGAATTTCAATAAACTCAGATATTTTTAGATTATTTCTCTGGGCATACTCTAATATTGCAAGTTTTTGATTATTTAATTCCTGTTTATCGGTTGAGGTACGAATATAAGCTATAATTTTGGTCATTCTCTAGCCTGTTAAGTTTTAACTGTATTTTTATGAAAAAACTATACATATTGTATTATTTATATAACATATATAGCACTTACAAAATAGCAGTATCTTATCGACCGTTTTATCATATACAAAAAGCTATGATTTATGGTTTTATGGTTACAGGTTATAAACGCATCAAAATTTTAAGCGAGGCTGAAGTCAATGATCTTTATTCTTTGCCAAAGTTCACATTAGAAGAAAGGATTGTTTTCTTTTCTTTAAATAAGAAGGAGAGGCAGCTCATTGAAAAAATTCCCGATATTTCTTCTAAAGTTCATGCAATATTACAACTTGGCTATTTTAAAGCTAAAGGTCGGTTATTTTCTTTTGACTACAAAGATGTTCTGCTAGACTTGGATTATGTGTTAACTCAGTATTTTGCCATACAAGATAAGCGTAAAAGTATATTGCTTAAGGCAAAAAAAGAAGAAAGCAATAAGAAAATTTTGGCTTTACTGAATTTTAGAGACTTCAATGATAAAGCACGTAAAGAGCTTGTAGAACAAGCTTTGCTTTTAGTGCGTATTCATGCAAATCATCTAGATATTTTTAGGGAAATACTATCTCAGATTCAGATAAAACAAATTGTATTACCAAGTTACACTATATTACACGATATAATCAGCCTATCAATCAGTATCGAATTTAAACGTATAGAAAATATACTTCGAGATAATATACCTCCAGCACTTGATAATTTTTTGTTAGGTATGACTCAATCAGGCTCTACAATGAATTTATCAACACTCAAGCGAGAACCAAAGAATTTTAAATACTCAGAACTCAAAGAAGAATGTGCTAAGTCTCGTATATATTCAGAATATTATAAACTATCCAAACAGCTAATAGATAAACTTGAAATATCACCTAAATGTATTAGGTACTACGCCAGTATTGCAGATGAGTATAATATTTACAGATTAGAGCAATTTAGCAAACCACTTAGAAACCTGTATTTGCTATGCTACATTAATCAGAGATACAAAGAGATCATCAATAATTTAGTTACTAGTTTTATCTATTGTAATAACAACTTCATTCAAGAGTCCAATGAATATGCTCATCAGCAACTCGTACTCCATACAGTTCATTATAATGATAATTTACCAAAAGTAAGTAGCTTATTAAGATTTATGGGAGAGGCGGAACAAATAGAGCATACAAATTTTTGGAAATCTGCGTACAATATTCTCCCTAAAACTCAGTATCTACCAACAGCTGACTATATTGAGGGACAATCCTTTGACTTTGAGTCTGCTAAATGGGAATTCTATGTTAATAAAGCCAAGCGTATTAAGGGTAATCTCCGTATGCTATTTAGATCAATAGAGTTTTGTAGCAGTAAAAAGGATGATGATTTAATGCAAGCAATATCCTTTCTACAGGATGTTTTTGATAAAGAAGTGCCGCTAAGTAAGATCGCTAACGATAAATTTCCTGACACATTTATTCCAAAAAGTATCAGAAAATATCTATATATTTTTAAAGGCAATGAAACTAACACCAAACCCTCTGATGCAGCACAAACGTCACCTACGTCCAACCAAAGTCAAATCTTGGCTGGAACTGCCGTAACCACAACTCCTACGGCTGTTACTACAGCAACTAAACCAACCTCAAGCACGGCTACAACCTCCAATGCTTATCATCTAGATAAATATGAGTTTTATCTATACCAATCTATTGTAAAGGAAATTGATAAGGGGAATATTTTTTGTAATGAAAGTACTAAGTATAAAAGCCTAAGCACGGATCTTGTTTCTGATAAGGTATGGCAAAATAAAGACGAACTCATACAAAAACTGAACTACCCTAATATTGCTGTTGATATAGAACAAAGACTTGATGAATTAGAAACAAAACTTCATGCAAAAACTTTAGAAGTGAATAGAAAAATTGCTAGTAAAGAAAATAGCCACATTAAAATAAAAGAGAGTAAGACTAAAGCTGGCAAAGAGGATAAAGATGGTAACAAGAACTACAAATGGCACTTAATCAATCCTACTGTAGATAAGAGAGATGATAATTTCTTCGCTGGAATACCAAATATTAATATTAGTGAGTTGTTATATTGTATCAATGAGCAAACCAACTTCTGTGAAGCTTTTGATCATATCAAACCACGTTACTCTAAGCAAAAAGCTGATTATGAAGGAATCATTGCCTGCATTGTAGCCAATGGGTTTAGTTTTGGTACTTATCGCATGGCACGAAGTTGTGATATAAGCTATAGCACTCTGAGTAATATAGAAAAAAACTTTTTGAGCCTAGAAAATTTACGAGAGGCTAATGATATTATCAGTAACAAAATAGCTAGTCTTAAGGTATTTAACTCGTGGAACATTTTGACGGATAAATTACTAGCTGCAGTAGATGGCCAAAAGTTTGAAACAAGGTTAGATACTATGCAAGCAAGATACTCTCCCAAATATTTTGGCTTATATAAAGGCATTGTTCCGTTTAGTATGGTACTTAACCATGTGCCGATCAATTGCAAGATGATTGGTGCGAATGAGCATGAGAGCCATTATACCTACGACATTATATATAATAATACCTCTGACATTGATCCAAACGCCATATCAGGAGATATGCATTCAATTAACAGGGTTAACTTTGCTGTGCTTGATTCCATAAGCAAATTATTTATGCCAAATTTTAGCGACCCAAAAGAACAAGTCAAAAGCCTTAGAAGTATGAAGCCTTTGACCTTATACAAAGACTGCTTTATCAAACCAACTAAACTCGCCAATAGAAAACTCATCACAGAAGAATGGGATAATATTCAAAGAATATTTATATCGCTCGCGACGATGGAATCAACCCAAGCTACTATTATAGGTAAGTTGTCATCTCATAAGAGGTACAGCAGAATTAAAACAGCTCTTTGGGAATATGATTCAATACTGAAAAGTCTCTATTTATTAGATTTCATCGATGATGACATTTTACGGAGTCAAATTCGTAAAGCTTTAAACAGGGTTGAAGCTTACCACCAGCTACGTAGAGCTATAGCAAAAGTACATAGTGGGAAGTTTAGAGGACAGACCATTTTAGAGAATGAGATATGGAATCAATGTTCTAGATTACTGGCGAATTCTATAATATTATACAATGCAATTATACTAGACAAACTGCTTGCAGAGCTTACCACACAAGGAAATATAGAGGGAATAAACTATTTAAACAGCGTGTCTCCAGTAAGGTGGGAACATATTAACTTTATCGGCAAATATGAGTTTATGCAAGTAAAAGAGACAATAAAAATAGAGGATATAGTTGCACAGTTACAAAAAAATCTAAAAACAACCTTGTAAACCTAGAGATATAAGGTACATAGAGCATCCTAGTTTATCGGCGGGGATTTGTGCTTTGGATACCAAGATGAGACATCAGTAAATAATTGCTATAATTAAATCAAATTTCACTTATTACAGTTATTATTGTAGTTATGGTAAATAAGCTAGATAAGTAATTAGCCATTGTGGCTAATTGCAACATTATTGACATTTTTGGGGGCATTTATTATTGATGTAACTGTTTAAAATTTAAAAATTTTAAACAGTTGTTAAATGTTATTCAGTTAGTCTTTATAAAAGTAAAAATATAAGATTAACTAAAAAGGAGGAGGAGTGGCGGAAACCCTATATCTCAGTTATAGTTATCCACCAGTTTTTTATTATTTTCCTCTAGCACTTTAATTAGTAGCTCTAACACTTCATAACTAATATCATTGTTTTCAAGATCTATATAATCCATTATTATTTCGCTACTAATTTTATTAGTATTTAAACTTTTTACCAATTCCATTACCCCCTTATCACTAATATTATTATAACTAAGCTTTACTTGCCTTATAGTCCTATTAATTTCTAAGGCCTTGAAAAGTTGTACAAACCCCTCATCATTAATATTATTGACATTGAGATTTATTCGCTTGATGGTTTTATTATTTGTTAGGAATTGTGCCAGTATGATTGCTCCTTGATCTCCAATATTGTTGTATTCAAGGTCTATATCAGTTAAAGCAATATTATTCTCTAATGCTTTAACAAGATGCTTTATCCCCTGATAACCTATATTAGTTTCGGTAAGATTTATATAGGTGGTAATTTTATTATTTTCAAGAAACTTGGCAAGTAACTCAGCTCCTTCTGTTCCAAGTCTAATTTTTTCAAGATTTAGTTTAGTTCTATTGTTGCTTTGAAAAATTTTGCAAAACAGTCGTATAGAGACTTTAGTGAAATTATTTATTTCTTCATTTGTTAAATAGTTTTGTTGTGTCAATAACATTCTAAAATGTCCGGGTTTTGTAACAAGGTAATTGTCCGTTTTATTGTGAATCTTTTTTTTAAATTCTTAAAAAATATTTTTTAAAATTTAGATGGTTGTGGTTGTGGAATTGTGGGAAACTTCGTTAGAAGTTATCCATAATTCCACAACCAGTTAAAGTTAGTGATTCACAATAACTAGCTCACTTTAGGCTGCAATATTGACGCTATCAGCCTTTTTGCTTAACTTCACAATTACCTTGCCACTTGCATCATATTTTGCTACTCTCCTAGCACCATGGAAAATAGCCAGTTCTCCATTGGTGTATTCATGTATCATTACTCTACATTTTACATAATGATACCTCTGGTCATTACTTGGGATTTGCAAGAGTTTTTTGTTATAGGAAACAGTATTATCTTTTGCTACTACTCTTTCCTCTTGAATCGATAATATATCTTGTAAATCCCTTCCAGTATAGGGGATAAACGCACTCTCCTTAAGCTCTGGGGTCACGCAAAACTGCTCATTATATTCTGGAACAAAAACTTCCTTAAGATAACAATTTGCCTCTCTAATCGTTCTAATACCAGCTACTCTGAATTCTTGTGGTAACCGCTTCTGAAGAGAGCCAAACATCCTCTCTGACCTACCTCTCGCCTCTGGGGAATAGGCATGGATAAGCTGAATGCCAAGTTGCTTGCACGCTCTTCCTACTTGTGTCGGGTTATTCTTATCTACCTTACCACCGGCTATTGCCGTGTAAGCATAATGGCTACCTCTATCCACATACAGAGAACTAAATAACCCTTTAGCTTCTATGACTTCTGTCAGGGCTATAAAACAACTTGCTGTTCCTTCTTCTTCTATTAAAAATGCTGAATATATTTCATTGCTAGCATCGTCCATTGTCACTATCAAATCCGGATGATACCCTAGTCCATAAATCCACTCATGTGTAGAACCATCCTGATGCAGCATCATGCCAACCATGGGCTTCCTAGGTCTTTTAAGACGATGGTGAGGTTTCTTATTAGTAAGTTTAGTTACTAATCCACATCCTTGCAGCGATATCCTAACAAAATTATAACTATGCTTAAATTTATGTTTCTTTACTAGCTGTTCATGAAAATGCTTAGATGTAAAATCATAGTATGTTTCTTCGTATAATTTTAGCATTTGCTCTACTTCATCTACTGCTACTTTGTTAGGTGGCATATGACCTATCCTTCTATCTAACAGACCAAAAAATCCACTTTCTTCATACCTCACTTTCTTTCGTCTAAATGTTCTCTCACTACATCCTAATAAATCTGCTGCAACTTCGTTGCTAATTTCTCCTCTATCGTATCTGTCGTATATTTCTTCAAATCGCATTTTTATAACCTCTTGTAATATGTTTGTCTTACTTGGCATAACCTCTCTCTTCTAATTGAGAGAGACTTATACTCTATTTACGGACAATTACCTTGTTACCAAATACGGTCATACACCTTGTTATCGACAGTTAAATAGTTTTGTTGTTGATCTTTAATATCGCTCACCATATAATTAACCCCTATTTTTGTCTATAAAAAATGGACACTGAGGTTAGATTTAAAAATCATCCTATTTCTTGTCTAACCTCGGTATTTGACACCACACTGCGTAGTATCCACACCACATTTAATCCCACTAATTGACAGAGTCTAGAGAAAATTTTTGCCTAGGATATTTTTTTGCGAAATTTAATAGATCAGCGGTAGAATAGAGACACTAGGAAAAATATTATCTTAAAAAATACTACAACATCAAACACCAACACTTGGCAGCTGAAGACTATTGTTTTCTAACTGTGTAGTCTTCAAAAATATGGGTGATAATGACACCTATTTATTTTTAATAGAATCACGTAGTTTATCATCTTAAGTTTAGTTATGCCTCTACAGCGGGGAAAGTAACAAGAAAAAACACTAGCAGATAATTAACAAAAGAGGAAGATTATGGTGGATTCAAAGAAAATACCAACCACAAGTAAGGAAATAACTAGGTGTTTAGTCCCAGGGTGTGGTGGTTAGGATTAATAATAAATTTATTTGGATCAGATGTCCATGTTTTTATGATAAATTCATAAGGAGTTAAACCTTTAAGAGCTTTAAGTCTTTTTGCGAAATTGTAGGCATTGATAAAATCATATAAATGTTGTTTAAGTTGCTGATGATTATCATAATAAAAACGTTTGACAGTTGCCTCTTTAATAGTACGATTCATACGTTCTACCTGTCCATTAGTCCATGGATGATTAACTTTTGTTAGCCTGTGTTCAATATTGTATTCATAGCAAATACGATCAAAAATATGCATCCAAGCATGCTTATCTACTGTTCTGTTAGTAAATTGAATACCATTATCTGTCAAAATAGTATGAATTTTATAAGGTATAGCTTTAATTAAATTACAAAAAAATTGTGCTGTTTCTGTCTTTGTACATCTTGGTAAAAGTTCTACATACACAAACTTTGAAGTGCGATCAATAGCAACAAATAGACAGAGATGGGAATCTACCGTCTTGCTAGTCAAGAAAAAAAGTAGATTATTATTCATAAATTTTATTATTTTTTACCATAGAATTTAAACAAATAATTATTTTACGCATAACGGTTACTAAAGCGACCTTTGCTTTTTTACCAGCATTAGTCATACGTTCATATAATGCCTTCATTTTGTCATTATGACGCATCGCTACTAAAGCAGCCATATACAAGCTTTTTCGAACAAAAAACCTGCCCCCTCTAATATGAGCCCCATTAGTTTTTTGACCGCTTTGGCTTGTTTTTGGGGCGAGTCCAACTAAGCTTGCAATTTCCTTATTGCTCAGCACACCAAGCTCTGGCAGTTCTATTAGCAAAACACTAGCTGTTTTTTCACCTATACCTTTATAGCTTATGAGTAAATCATTTTTTGCCTTTAAACTCTTATCTTCCTTTATAGCAGCCTTTATATCTTTTCTAATTTCCTCAAGCTGTTTTTTGCCACACTTTATCATTTTTTCGAGATATTTCTTAGCCTTCTCGGATGCAACTTTTGTTCTGCATTGATTAGCATGTATATCTTCTTCTATATTACGTTCTATGCTCCTTAGAGATTGTAATTCTTCTTGTATAACAGAAATTATTTGGTCTCCTTTCTCATCATTAGCAATAAAAGCTGCATATTTCTCAAGTAATAACGCATCCAATTTATCAGTTTTAGCAAAATGGTTACAGACCTTAGCAAAAGCGTGAACTCTATTAGGATGAGCTCTATGCACAGCAAGCCCGGCTTGTTGCAACATCCTCATAACCAAACGTTCATAACCGCCAGTAGATTCCAAAACAGTAAGCACAATATTTCGAGAAGCTATTTCTGATTTTATAAAATCAGAAATAGCTTTATCTGTATTTTTAATCTTACAATGAATATTGTTCATAGATATATCAAGCGTATTTTTTGAAACATCTATTCCCATAAATATCTTGCTTTTTTCAGTCATTTGCTTTACCTATAATTAGTGGTTGTTTTGCAAAGTTTTGATACATGATTGTAAATTCGATCTCTAAAGGATCATCCTACCGTTCGTATTATACTTTGCGATTCAAGGAAGGAGTGCACCAAGATTCCCTCGGTCTTTAAAGACCAATCTAAATTAAACGGCGTCACTCCTTCCGACCATATTAACTCCATATTGAGCTAATATTCAAGATACAATCTAAAAAAATAGCCTAAAAGACTATTAAACATTATTAGATCCTAGTTTTCGCTGGGATGACATAGTTTTGACATTAGTATTACAACTGTAGTGCTAAATAGCGTAGTTAATAATGGGAAATGGTATTACATCAAATTGAGGTTATTACTATGGTTAAAACCTTCTCGAGTTCGCTATACTGAAAAACTTGAAGTATTTGCAAAGATACCATACGTTACAAAAAAGTTACTATTTATTATGGTTATTAATATAATTTTCGTGATGTTATATGATATTACTTGATTACTGGCTATAAACCTGTCTTAATTTATTGAAGACGTCTTGTATCGCTAAATTATGAAAGAGGAAGTTTTGGGAAAAAATTAAGCAAGGAGCATAAATGGATCAAAATATGTATCATTCCTTGCTTAATTTTGACAACAAGATTGCCTTACAATGATGAAGTTATGCAAGAGCCTATTTCTACATACTATAAGTTGTAGTACTGGAGTACCAGTAGTACAACTGCTGTCATTCTCAGCAATGGCGGGAATCTTATCTAATAGCCTTTGCAGGTTATTTTTTGGATCCTCGCCGTAGCTCGGATGACAGCTTTGAGTACTACACAACTAAAGTTTAGCAGCAGGTTTAGATAATATAAAATCTAACTGCTACTAATTAAATAATAAAACAATAAGTAGAGGATATTATGTTTAAAGTGTTTCATAAGAAATCTAGTCCAGATAAGAGTTCTACTAGTATAGGCAATAGTGCTACTCTAGGTAGAAATTCTAGCCTAAGGAGTACTGGTAATGATACTAGTACTGATCCTATTTTAGATGCCAAATTAAAGATTAAATTTCAATCTTTCCAAGATATGCTTGAAACTTTAGAAAAACATGGTGATATAGTACTCCTGAAAGAATATAAAGATTTATATGAAGATATACAAAAATCTGAACTTTCAGCTACGAACAAAAATTTGTTACTCTTTAAGATATGCGAGGATAAAGCTGGTATAGCTTGGCAAAAAGGAAAATTTTCAACACATGAAAAGTCCTTAAAAAAGATGTTCAGTATTGATGTACCATCCGCTATTATAGCATTAGAACACTGGTATGTTGAGTATGTTAAGTATGAAAAAAATATAAATAAAGAGGCAAACAATATAAATAAAAAAGCAAAAGACTGTATAAAGAATATTAGAGAACTATACACAGAATCGATAAGTACGATAAAAACAGAAGTAAACTCATTACTTCAGGACAAAAAATATGGTGAAGCTGTTAAAAAGCTAGAATATTTGACTGCACATAGCAATAGTTTCCATATATCTGCCATACACGCTCAAATTTTTATAAAACAAGGTGATGACTTGGTAGCTAATGGAAAAACATCAGAGGCTAAAGAATGTTACGAGAAAGCTTATCAGGATTGTAAGTCAAAATTATCTATAGACAAAGATGTACCATACTATGTTATTCATGATACCTTTAAAGTATTAGAAGGCAAGCTTACCGTAGTTGGTAATACAAAACTTGCTGCCGAAGCTGCTACCTATGCTTCAAAGTACAAACCGAATCTAGTTAAGATTCTTATAGAACAAGGTGATGACTTGGCAGCTGCTGGAAAAACATCAGAGGCTAAAAAATGTTACGAGAAAGCTTATCAGGATTGTAAGTCAAAATTATCTAAAGACAAAGATGTACCATACGATGTTATTCATGATACCTTTAAAGTATTAGAAGACAAGTTGTCCATAGTTGGTGATACAAAACTTGCTGCCGAAGCCGCTAGCTATGCTTCAAAGTACAACCCGAATGCATCTGCAGTTCCACCTGTGAACCCTAAGATAAAGCAACTTGAAAAAACACTCGTAAAAGTTGTTACTCAAATAGAGACGGTTAGAACTCTTGATGAACAGAATAGAGAGTTAGAGAAACTTGAAGCTCAACACAAAGCTGCATTAGAGGAAGTTAAAGCTCAACACAAAGCTGCATTAGAGGCACTTAGAACTAAAGCTTCACCTACAAAAGATACTAAAGTGGATGGAGTCGGTGACTCTTCTATTCCTTCAGCTCCACCATCGTATGACTATATAGCTGGTCTAGCTGGTAATAAATATTTGCAACTTGCTAAAAATGCCCCCACAGCTTCCATAGCTGAGGTCGTTACTCCTCTTGCCTCAGAGGTTTTAGCTGAGGTCGTTCCTCCTCTTGCCCCAGAGGTTTTAGCTGAGTTAACTGAGTTAGCTAAGTTGATTTCGTCGCTTGATTACCGGAATTCAAACTATGGCCCTACTAAAGATAAGGCTAAAAAACTTTTGAATGAAGTTGTTAAAGAGAATCCTGATGTATATAAAACTATAGATGATCCTAAAATTTTGGTGCTTCTTGCTGACGTTCTTTTTTCTTTAAATGACGTGAAGGTAGCAAGAATAGTTTGTGAGAAGGCTCTTAAATCTGATTCAGATATATGGAAAGCTACCAATGATCAGATAGTTTTGCTAAATTTAGCTGGAGTTCTTTTATCTTCTTCAAATGAATCTAAAGCTAAAGAAGTTTATAGTAAAGCTATTAGTATTCGTATTTATTCTAAAGATGAACGTGGTAGTTATATAATTGATAGTAAGGGAACTACTATAGTATCCAAGACTGTTGCTCAAGATCAATATACTGATGCAGAAAGGGAGTGCTTAGTTAAGGTCTGTTTATCTGCCTCTAAACTATTTCAGAAAGTACAAGCTCTAGATTGTTACCCACATACATATGTCACTAAAAGACACGATATAGCTGTGCAATTAAAACAGTCAGCTAAGCAAGTATCGGAGCTAAATTGTGGGCTGAAAGCCTATGCGTTATATTTAAAGGCTTATTCTGTTCTAAAAGACGATCAAGAATTATTGAAGGATATAACAGCATTACACAACACTCATCACTTAGAGATAGATCCAAAATATCCTAATCCCCCTACTGAAGCATCTACAGACCTCATGGGTGTGTGGTGTGCTAATAGCGATTATTAAGGGTACTCATAAGTAGTGAATAAAGCCCCATAAATTATTCCTCCTACTTCAAAGCCATTAACAGCTTTTGAGGTAGGAAGGATAGTTGCTCATGTGGTAATTTAACCTCATTCGATGTAAGACATCGTTTTTGATCCACACAACAATACCCCCTCCGCAAGCGGCTAATTTCGAGAGAAGTCCAATGTTAAAAAAATACTAAAAAGATAAAATATTGAATAGGCAAATAGTTTTTTAGCTTGTTTATGATCTTTATCATTAAACAGAGAGACAGCATAGTATAAAAAAATTATACCTAGTATAAATGCAGTTACTAAATATACAAGATTACTTATTCCTAAAAAAAAGGGCGTAAATGAAGTAATAAACATAATTATACTATAGGCAAGAATTTGCTTCTTGGTATAATATTCTCCCTTTACCACCGGCATCATCGGAACACCACAATTTTTGTAGTCTTCTGAGCGAAAAATTGCTAATGCCCACGAGTGTGGCGGTGTCCAAGTTAGAATAATCATGAATAAAGAAAAGGAGACAAGTGAAATCTCATTAGTTACTGTTGCCCAGCCAATCATAGGAGGCAATGCACCTGCAACCCCTCCAATAACTATATTTTGCATTGTTGAACGTTTTAGCCACATGGTATAAATGAAGACATAATACAATATGGTTATTAGTAATAATAAAGCAGATAGTAGATTAACACAAAGTCCCATCAAAAAAACTGAGAAGAACCCCACAACTACACCAAAAGCTAAAGCATCCTGTGGTTCTATAACCCCAATAACTAGAGGCCTGTTTTGTGTACGTTTCATTATCGCATCAATATCCCTATCATACCACATGTTAATAGCTGCACTACTACCAGCTCCAAGTGTAATACAGAGCATAGCGATGCAAGCTATAAATGGATGAATGGGGTATGGAGCAAGCCATAGACCAGAAAAGCTGGTAAATACAACAAGTGCCATAACTCTTGGTTTCATGAGTAGGATATAGTCCATAACTGAGCTATTAGACCTTTTTTGAGTAGTATTCATCTCTAGTTTTGCAAGAGGTCTATTAATATAATTAGAGGAATTATTCATATATCTTTATCTTAAGAAAATTTATTATTTTTAGGGAATCCACTAGGAGGGATTTTACCAACCGAACCTCGTCGTCCAAGAAATGGTAAAAGATCTTTCTCTACCCTAGTCTTGTCTCCTACTTTCCAGCTTAGTCCTAAACTACTATCAAATATCTTGACATCCATAAGTTTAGCATTTTTGAACTTTTGTAAAATTACCCCTTGTCCTCGTTTCATTATTGGTATTTCGTCTAGTTTAAATACTAGTAATTTCCGGTTCTCACCTATACAAGCCATACAATCACCTTCTACAGGCACACAAGCAATACAGGAATGATTTGCAGGAATTTGCATAATTTGCTTACCGAGTTTAGTTTGTGCTACTACTTCATCTGCATCAATAATAAACCCTTTGCCAATACTACTTGCCAATAAAAGTTTTTGGGTAGGTCTATAAACCAACATGCTTACTATTTCTTCATTGCCTATATCTATTATCAGCTTTATAGATTCTCCATTGCCTTTGCCTCTAAATATATTATCGGCTAGGATAGTGAAAAAACGCCCCGCTGCACTCAATATAAGAATCTTGTCAGTAGTATAGCATTCTAGAATAAAATTTTCTGCGTCTCCTTCCTTATATTTAACAGTTGATAAATCGTTATTATGACCTTTTAAAGAGCGAATCCACCCCATCTTGGAACATATTATGGTAAGAGGTTCTTTGGCTATAAAGGCTGAAATATCAACAATTTGAGCGACAATATTAGCCTCTTCAAAACTAGTTCGGCGTAACCCCAATTTAGTGCTAAAACCAAACTTTGTTTGTACCATTTTAACTTCTTTCTTAACTATCTTTCTTAATTCACTCGGATCTTGTAGAATTTTCTGTAAATTTGCATGCTCTTTTTCGAGTAGATTATGCTCGTTAATAATTTCTTGTTCTTCCAATTTTCTTAAAGATCGCAATCTTGTATTAAGAATTGCTTCAACTTGCACATCAGTTAAAGCAAACTTAGCTATCATTACTTGTTTAGCCTCATCTTCTTCACGAATAATTTTAATTATTTCATCCAAATTTAAGTAAGCTATCCTTAGACCTTTGAGAACTTCCAACCTATGTTCAATTTTGCCAATAAGAAATTTAGATCTGCGAGTAATAATATTTTGTCGGTGTAATAAAAACTCCTGCAATATTTCCAGTATATTAGCTACTTTAGGAATATTATTTGAACCTATAACATTCATATTAAGCTGAATTCTATTCTCTAAAACTGTCAGTTTGAATAATGACTCCATAATTACATTAGGATCACAATTACGATCCCTAGGTTCAATAATTAATCTTATATCTTCTGTAGATTCATCTCTAATATTGCTTATTAAAGGAATTTTTTTGTCTTTTAACAGTACAGCTATTTGTTCGATAAGTTTAGATTTTTGTACTTGATAAGGTATTTCAGTAATTACTATCTGATATAAACCATAACTTAAATCTTCCTTTGCCCATCTTGCTCTTACTCTAAAGCTACCACGCCCCACGCTATAGGCTAGGCGGATTGAATCTATTCTATCAATAATTATTCCACCGGTTGGAAAGTCAGGGCCTTTGACAAATTGCAAAATATCGTTAACATTTGATTGAGGATGGTCAATTAAATATATTAGTGCATCACATAATTCATGTAAATTATGTGGTGGTATACTGGTTGCCATTCCAACTGCTATACCTTCTGAACCATTAGCCAGTAAATTAGGAAACATAGCTGGCATAACTACCGGTTCGGTATCGGAATCATCATATGTAGCACGAAAATCGACAGTATCTTGATCTATATCTGACATTAATAAGGTGCAAATTTCTGTCATTCTTGATTCTGTATAACGCATAGCTGCTGCGTTATCTCCATCAATAGAACCAAAATTTCCTTGTCCATCAATTAGTGGATATCTGAGAGAAAAATTTTGTGCAAGACGTACTAATGTATCATACAGTGCAACGTCACTATGTGGGTGATATTTACCCATTACATCACCGACAACTCTTGCACATTTCTTATGGGCGGAGGTTGGTTCTAACCTTAGTTGGAGCATGCCGTACAATAATCTGCGATGCACTGGTTTTAACCCATCACGAACGTCGGGCAAGGATCTTGACATAATTGTTGATAGAGCATAAGAGAGGTAACGCTCTGATAATGCATTACCAAAGTCTATATTTTCTATTTTAGCATCATCTATCATACAAAACTTTTTCTTATATTTATTACGTGTTTAGTATAATATCCTAAATATATGCTAGCACTAATAGCAAAATGGTATTAAATAATAAAAATTATACTTTTTCTTTCATCAATACTCGAGGTTATTAAGGAATTATACCTTACTCCTGTACAAGGCACAATACTTTAAACAATAGTCCCATTTTATTGGGAGCTATTAGCCTATCAACTTGTTTTGCTATTATATTTGCCTCTATAGTAGGTAATTTATTTTGCAATAGTTTACTTCGTAATAATATACCATTAGCAATTAGAAAATCACGTTGTGTTATTGATCCATAAACATTTATTCCTATATTTTTACCTATTGTTTTTAAGGCATAGAAGTCAACATGTGCTGACAAGTCAGCTTCTCCTAAAGTTTCAAGCAGTGGGCAATATTTATGATTTTTTATCGCTTGTAAAGTAGGGTCGTATTGGTTACGCATTCTTTTTATTGGATCTATATCATAACCGTAATCAATAACTAAGCTAGCCCCACCAAATTTCATTATATGTTTGCTAATAAATTTTATGATTTCTAATGATTTAGGTGATTCTTCTATTACTGCTCCGTCATATGCGTTTGAGTGT
Source organism: Candidatus Tisiphia endosymbiont of Ditula angustiorana (assembly GCF_964026425.1). Lineage (NCBI taxonomy): Bacteria > Pseudomonadati > Pseudomonadota > Alphaproteobacteria > Rickettsiales > Rickettsiaceae > Candidatus Tisiphia > Candidatus Tisiphia endosymbiont of Ditula angustiorana. Next base: position 147,741 of record NZ_OZ032143.1, on the reverse strand, counting down.
TCTTGCAGTAAGTAGTGTTGCAATTCTTTACCAAGCTCTATCTTATCGAACTTAATTTTACCATCAGTTGGGTCAATAATAAGTATTGACTCGTACCAAAGTTCTTTGCTTTTAATATATTGCTTAATTGGCATAGCGTCAAAAAATTCATTCGCTATTATAATAGAAGGAATTTTAGATATATATTGTATTGCTGTATGGTGTTTAATAGGTAAACCAGTTAATTTGAGGTTTGTTTTCTGTTTCTTGATAAAATGAGGATTAATTTCAATCAATTCTATTGAAAGGGATTGGTAGAATTCTGGAACTAATTTAGCAATATTGAGAAAATCCCGCATTAATACTCCTTGTCCAGGACCTAACTCAACTAAATTAGTCTTCCGGGGACACCCCATTTTATGCCATTGATCAATAGCCCATAAAGCTATCATTTCACCAAAAAGCTGAGAAATTTCTGGAGCTGTGGTAAAATCTCCTAGGCAACCTAACTTATCTTGTTTTTGGTAGTAAGAAGAAGAATTTACCGATATTACTTGGAGCATCATTTCATCAAGCTTAATACTACCATTTTGTTCAATAAGTTTTCTTACTTTAGAGTCGATTGGCATCTAATTCGTATTATTAAATAAATTCCTAGTATTAGCATAGGTAATGATAAAATTTGTCCCATAGTTAAGTTATTAAAAATAAAGCCTATGTGGTAATCTGGCTCACGAAACATTTCTATAATAATTCGAAACATAGAATAGAATATTAGAAATATAGCAAAATTCAAACCATGAATCTTTATACTTTTATACTTAAAAGTGGTATAAGCTAAAATTAAGAATAATATAGCTCCTTCAGAAAAGGCCTCATAGAGTTGGCTGGGGTGTCTTATTTGTAGATCACTATTTGGAAAAACCATCCCCCACGGCATTTTAGTTACTCTGCCATATAATTCACCATTAATAAAATTGGCTATTCTACCTAGAAATAAACCGATGGGAGAAACTGTAGCTAATATATCGCTTAAAAGTAAGGGGTTAATTTTATACTTGCGGCAGAAAAAATAACTAGACACGATTAAACCAATCATACCCCCATGAAATGACATACCTCCTTCATAGCTCTTTAAAATGAGAATAGGATCAGAAAAATATTTAATTGGATTATATAGTAACACATAGCCTAATCTACCACCTATTACGATGCCAAGAATAGCCCAAGTAACAAAATTTTCTAAAGTTGTCGCGGTAACACCAATGTCGAATTTTTTTATAATTTTATAAGCATAGAACCACCCAACTATTATACCCAAAACATAAGCCATGGAGTACCAATAAACGGTAAATGGTCCAATAGAAAAAATAACAGGATCGATATTTGGGAAGAGCATACGGTAATTAACTTCAATTCGATGTAAAACATCGGTTTTATAGCCTAGGGTGTCCCTGTCTCTCCTTTTATGTCACCCCTGCGTAGGCAGGGGTCTAAAAAAGTCTAATAGTTTTCTTGGCTATTTTTTTAGATCCCGCACCGAAGCAGGGATGACATAATGGTGAGTAGGGGTGACATAATGGCAGCAAGGGTAACATCACCCCTACTGGTGATGATTACTTGAGCCTACTATTAATTTATTACATCGATAGTTGAGGTTAATTATATACACCAACTTGATAGATTGCAAGTGTTGGAAAAAATATTAACTAAATCATCAAATTAATTAGACTAATAGTTGGCTAATTAATATCATACAATGAACAAATATCAAAAAGGTTTATATGACACAGTATTTATGGAATCTTTATCACAAATACGATAAAGAAACTTTAATGTTAATAATTATGATAGTTTCAATCATTCCACTGATTATCGTTATTAAGACAGTAATATTTTCAATGATAAAAAACTATATTAATAAACGGCATCATGATTATGAAAAAATATTTAAAAAATATTCTATATACACCTATTTATTACATACATTGCTAAGTTTATACCTTATATTTTGGGGCAATATCTTACAGGCATTTCCTACTCCACATTGGATAATTAGTATTAAGAATATTGTAATAACACTCTATACAGGTAGCTTCGTTACACTGCTAACCCTATCTCTTATAGAGGTCTTTGCCAATATTTATCGAAACAAAATGGCAACTTCTGTACAAGCCTATTTAAGTTTATACACACAAATATCAAAAATACTTATTGTCTCTGTTGCTACCATTATAATTATTTCCAGTATTTTGAATATTTCCCTTGGTGCATTTTTTACTAGTTTAGGAGCAGCGGCAGCGTTGTTAACCTTCCTATTTAAAGATACTGTTACAGGTTTGTTGGCAAGCTTACAACTTGTTTCTCAGGATATAATACGAATTGGTGATTTTATTACTGTTCATCAGTATAATGTTGAAGGTACTGTAGAAAAAATTACTATTACAGTAGTTAAGATTAAAAATGCCGATCAAACTATTTCAACAATACCGACATCTAGTCTTTTAACAACTAATGTAGTAAATTGGCGTGGCATAACTGAATCAGTGGCAAGAAAGATTCAGAGAGCAATCTGTATTGATATAAACAGTATTGTACTTGTCCCAACTGTATTTATACAGGAATTAAAAAAATCGCCATATCTTGCAAAGGAAGTAATGAATAAAGTGGATTTGGAATCTATAGATGGTGATATAACAAACATAAAAATATTTAGATTATATGTAAAAGAATATCTTAAAAATCACCCTGCGATATATAAACAAAATTTTACATTTTTGGTACGTCAGTTAGCTCCAACCCCTAATGGTTTACCAATAGAATTATACGTCTTTACTAATGAAACAAGAAGGGATATATATGAAGATATTCAAACCGATATTTTTGATCATTTATTTGCAGTGATTCCTGAATTCAAATTAAAAGTATTTCAAAATAGTAATGTATAAAGATAACAATGACTTTAGAAGAGATCAAATTTAACTTGGCTTCTGCATATCAAATTCTTGCGATTTTGGCCTTAGATGACCATACTTATACACATCTATCTGCAAGACCTGAAGGGGCGGATTTTTACTATATTTATCCTTTTGGTTTAAGGTTTGAAGAAGTAACTAGCGATAATCTACTGCGGGTTGGTTTCGATGGAACAGTCCTAGAGGGTAGCGAAGATAGTTACAATGAAACCGGCTACGTCACTCACGGTAATATATACAAAAACAGATCAGACATTTTATCTATCTTTCATCTACATACTCCAGCAACTGTTGCTGTATCATCCATGCGAGTTGGATTGATGCCCATAAGTCAATGGGCGTTGCATTTTTATGAAAAACTATCTTATCATGATTATAACTCTCTTCTACTTACATCTAATCAAAGTAATAAAATGCTTGATGATCTTGGACAAAATTATGTTATGTTTCTACGTAATCATGGAATGTTAGCTTGTGGGAAAACAATCCATGAGGCCATGTTCTATACTTATCATCTAGAGCAAGCATGTAAGACCCAATGTTTAGCATGTTCAACAAATCAGGAGTTAATCTTGCCATCTCAAGAAATTTGTAAAAAATCTGTGCAAGATCTATTGTCATTTGAAGAAGATTTAGGCAAACGTGACTGGATTGCTTGGCTTAACTTACTTAACTCAATTCGATGTAAAACATCGGTTTAATAGTCTAGGGTGTCTTTGCCCCTTCCGATGTCACCCCTGATGGCGATGATTACTTGAGCCTACTATTAATTTATTACATCGATACTTGAGGTTACTTAAGAGAGTTAGTTCTGCAAAGCAGAAGAGTATATACAGTATTATACAGAGAATGAATTACCACACCCACACTTAGTTTTTGCATTGGGATTTCTAATTTCAAAATAGGAACTACCTAATTCTTCGATAAAATCTATTATACAATCAACCATAAACTGCTGAGATATTTCATCGATAACTACTTTAATATTATCTTTTTCTATAATACAGTCATCTTTTGTTATGTCATTGCTTGGAACGAGAGCGTAATTATAAACAAATCCAGAACAGCCTCCACCATCAACAACTACTCTAAGAACCAAACTTGGATTACTTTCTAATTTTATTAGCTCATCTACTCTTTTAAAAGCATTATCAGTAACTTTTATTGACATGATCTTATATTATTAAAGACCTTTAAAATAATCCTAAAAACCTAATTTTGCAAGAGTTTCATTTAAAAACCTTGAAAAGCTTGGTAGGTGATTCTATACTACCCTAATTCGCAGTAAATATAGCTAATCTGACTAACATTACTCCGTCTATTAGCGAGCAGTAGCGAAACATGACGAAGCAATCCAGTTTTGTGTCATCCCTGCGAATGCAGGGATCTAGATTCCCGCCGTTGCTAAGAATGACAACTTACAATTGCTTCGTCGTACTCACGCACTCCTCGCTAATAGACGGAAAAGCTATCTAAAACATTAACGGGTGGCTATATGGTTAATATATAGGAGTTAATATATGCTTGCTTCATATGCAGTAGATCCAGCTAAGAGTAGGGGGAGATTGTTTAATGAATATCCTACATCTTATAGAAATGAATTTGAACGAGATCGGGATCGTATAATTCATTCAAAGGCTTTCAGACGTTTACAATATAAAACCCAGGTTTTTATTAATCATGAAGGGGATCATTATCGAAATCGCCTTACTCATTCGATTGAAGTTTCTACGGTTGCCCGTTCTATTGCTAAAACCCTTAATTTATCAAGTGATTTAGCTGAAACTGTAGGTCTTGCTCATGATCTTGGGCATACTCCTTTTGGTCATGCAGGGGAGATAGCACTAAATAAATGTATGGAAGATTATGGTGGATTTTCCCATAATGCTCACTCATTAAAGATTCTTACTAAAGTAGAGAAAAGATACGCGGCTTATAATGGATTAAATTTGACATGGGAAGTACTAGAAGGCATTGTTAAACATAATGGTCCTTTAATAAATAACATACCTAAATATATAGTAGAGTATGATTTACAGCATGATCTTGACTTATCTCACTATTCCTCAGCTGAAGCTCAAATTGCTTCATTAGCTGATGATATTAGTTATATTTCTCATGATTTGGAAGATAGTGTTGGTGCTAAGATTATTGATTTTAATCATCTAGCAGAAATTAAATTTATTGATCAATATGCTTTTGAAATTAAGTCCAAGTTTAAGGATATAACAACTTCTCGTCTTATTTATGAAATTGTACGTAAATTGATGAGTGATTTAATTACCGATCTATTGCTACAAACAAATGATAACTTACAAAAACAGAAAATAACTACAACAGCTGATATACGACATCTTGATTATCAGATTGTTGATTTTACTGACGAGACAAAAGAACATATAACGGCAATTAGACAATTCTTGTATAATAAAGTATATAAACATAATAAACTGACCTCTATAACTTTAAAGTGTCAAAACATTATACAAGGGTTATTTAGAGTATATATGGATAATGTTGATTTGTTACCATTTAGTTGGAAAGAATTAATTATACCAGGGGATATAAAATCCAAAGCTGATATAGTAGCAGATTATATCGCTGGCATGACTGACCGCTTTGCTATTCAAGAATATCAAGATCTTTATTCCTTCAATTTTAATAATATTTGATTTATGAATATATTTAATAAATTACGTGAAGATATCATTAGTGCAGCTAGACAAATATGCGATAATGAAGATGTGTTACAATTGGCGGCTATAGAAATTCCTAAAGATAATCTCAATGGTGATCTTTCAAGTAATATAGCTATGATTATTGCTGCAAAACAAAATATTAAACCCAAGGAACTAGCTATTAGATTTAAGGAAATATTAACGCCTCTTCCGTATATTGCGTCTATAGAAGTTGCTGGTCCAGGATTTATTAACTTTACTATCAAAGCAGATATGTGGCATAACTCTATCAATGACATATTGCTGGATAAGGAGGATTTTTTTAAGATTAATTTTGGTAATAATCAAAAGGTTAATATTGAATATGTATCTGCAAATCCAACTGGTCCTATGCATATTGGTCATGCTAGAGGTGCTGTTTATGGTGATGCTTTAGCCAAAGTTCTAGATAGTACTGGCTATATTGTGACCAAAGAATATTACCTTAATGATGCCGGCTCTCAAGTGGATGACTTAGCTAGTTCAGTTATTCTACGCTATAAACAAGCGTTAACAAAAGAAGAGATCGTAATACCAGAAGGGCTTTATCCTGGAGAATATTTGGTAGATGTTGGACAAAAGTTGGTGGAAAAATTTGGTGATAAATTATTAACAATGACCGATAGACAACGTCATGAACTTGTTAAGGATTTTGCAGTAGAAGAAATGTTAGCTATAATTAAACAGGATTTAAAGGAGCTAGATATTGAACACGAGGTATTCTTCTCAGAAAAGTCACTGCATGATAGTGGTAAGATTGATGAAGCTGTACAAATGCTTACTAAAATGGGACTAATATATGAGGGGCAGTTGCCCCCTCCTAAAGGTAAAATAGATGAATCTTGGGATTCAAGAACTCAGAAATTGTTTAAATCTACGGCTTTTGGTGATAATCAAGATAGACCAATAGAAAAATCTGACGGTAGTTGGTCATATTTTGCCTCTGATTTAGCTTACGCTAAGGATAAAATAGATCGTGGTTTTAATCATCTAGTTTATATTCTAGGTGCAGATCATTGTGGTTACGTAAAAAGAATTGAGGCAATAGTTAAAGCTCTTGGTGGAAAAAAAGTTAAAGTTGATGTTAAGATTTGCCAGTTAGTAAATTTTGTTGAAAACGGTATCGCTATAAAAATGTCAAAACGTAGCGGTAATTTTACTAGTGTACGAGATGTAACAAATGAGGTAGGTAAAGATATAATAAGATTTATAATGCTAACCCGTAAAAATGATATTACTCTTGACTTCGACCTAGTAAAAGTAAAAGAACAATCAAAAGATAATCCTGTATTTTACGTACAATATGCTCATGTTAGGACAATGTCTATACTGGAAAAAGCTAAAGAATCCATGCCAAAAGCATATAGTAAATTCCTAGAGAATGAGAATGAGTATGACTTGTCGTTACTTTCCAGCGAAGAGGAAATAGAAATAATTAAACTTCTTGCTTCATGGTCAAAAGTTTTAGAGATTTCGGCGAAATATTTTGAACCCCACAGAGTAACTTTTTATCTGATTAATTTGGCTTCAAAATTCCATGCTTTATGGAATTTTGGCAAAGAAAATAATGATTATCGGTTTCTAATTGAAGATAATATAGAGTTAACCACTGCTCGGCTTGCTTTAGCAAAGTCTATTCAAAAGATTATAAAAGTTGGTTTTGGTGTTATAGGGGTAACGCCTATGAATAAAATGTAATGAAGTATTGTAATTTATAAGTTGATGACTAACCGCACTTTACTCTTACTAATTATTCTCTCAATAATTAGTGGTATTACATATTTAGTTTATACTAATTACAGCCGAAATAGTGGTCAAGTAGTAACAATTTACCCTGATCTATCACCTACAAAAATTAAACCACAAGATAGCGGTGGGATAGTAATACCAAATGCGAATAATATAATTTATGAGAGTTTACAACAAAAAAAGACCAACAAACCTGTAATATTACAACCTGAACCGGAAAAGCCATTAAATATCGCTAAACAAAAACTAGCAGAAAGTAATGAAGAACTTGACTCGATAGACACGATTTTATTTAGTATAGTAGAAACTGATCAAGCTAAGTATGAAAAACACAAACTAAGTAAAGATGAAGAAGAAACGGAAACAATTTTACCTAATATAATAAAAAATGACTTGGTGCAAAAAGAGAATTTAATAGAACAAAAATCTGTTCCAATAGTTCAACAATCTAATAATAAAGCTGGTTTAAATGTAATAAAAGTTACTGAATCACATCGCAAAATTGATGAAATACAGTTAAATAAGTTAAATCAAGGCGGTTATAAAATTCAACTAGCCTCGGTAAAATCTGAATCAGAAGCTAATCAAGAAGGAGAAAGAATCAAAAAAAAATATGCAAAAATCCTTAATAATACGGTAGTAAATATTAAGAAGATACAATCTAGTACAGGAAGTTTTTTCTATTTAGTATTAGTAGGTAACTACCAAAGTATAAGCCAAGCTAAAGCGATCTGTAAGAAACTATCTGACAATCAGCAAGGTTGTATAATCACTAACCGTTGATGTATTCTTAACTCATGTATGGAGCTCCTGTAAAATGCAAGAAAAAAAATAACGTCAATAGCAAAAAAGCAAATGCATACATGTATCCGACTTATAACAAAGTAAATTTTATTAATATTTTTTAATAATACAGATAAAACTCACTGGGAATGTTCGTCTAACTGTGTCAAATAGAAAAAGATAATCTTTTAAATATATAAAATAAAGATTATTGATGTTGTAAATAGCGAAGAATGTGGATAAGTTACTATCAACTTATCCACATGTTCTTCGCGTAAAATAATAGGAAATTTGACATGAGTAAAGCAATGAAATGAAACCAATTCAACTAGATAAAGTATCACAAATACTTAATCAAGATAAATGTATGGAGATCATACAAGGACTATACCAAGGCAAGCCATTACTTGGTCCAAGTGGACTGCTAACGTCTTTAGTGAAAGATTTTACGGAACTTGCCCTAGAAGGTGAAATGGATTCTCACTTACTAGAAAATAGTTTGGAACAAGGTAGTAACCGTAGAAACGGCATTAATACTAAGACTATGAAGACGGCTACAGGTTCCTTCGAACTTGAAACACCAAGAGACCGTAATGGTAGTTTTGAACCACAATTGATTAAAAAAAGACAAACTATTTTAAATGAGGAGCTGGATAATAAAATATTAGCTCTTTATGCTCTTGGGACATCTTACGAAGGGATTGCTGGACACCTACAAGAGATATACGGTGTAGAGGTATCAGCTGCTACAATTTCATCTGTTACCGACAAGCTGATGCCGCAATTAAATGAATGGCGAAGTAGACCACTTGAAGCGATGTATGCGATAGTTTTTCTTGATGCTATGTTTTTTAAGGTTAGACAAGATAACAAAGTAACAACTAAAGTTGTTTATAATATTATGGGGATTGACCAAAATGGTCATAAGGATATTCTAGGATTTTATGCTTGTGAATCAGAAGGATCACATTTTTGGTTAGGTGTTCTTAACGATTTAAAAACACGTGGTATGAGAGATATATTAATAACCTGTATTGACGGGCTAGAAGGTTTTCCGGAAGCCATTAATACAGTATTTCCAAAAACTGAAATACAACTTTGTATAGTACATCAAATTCGTAATTCTTTAAAGCATGTAGCTAGCAAAGATCAGAAATCATTTATGGTAGATTTAAAGATGATTTACCAAGCGGAAAGTAGAGATGTGGCAGAATATAACCTGCTACGACTTGAGGAAAAATGGGGTAAAAAATATCCGATGGTTATTAAATCTTGGCAACAAAATTGGGATAATCTAGCAACTTATTTTAAGTATTCAGGCGAGGTTAGAAAGCTGATTTATACCACCAATCCGATTGAGGGTTTTCACCGTCAAGTCAGGAAATATACTAAAACAAAAGGAGCTTTTACTAGTGAAAATGCTTTGTTTAAACTGGTATTTTGTGCTATAAAACAGATTACAGCTAAATGGAATATGCCAATACCAAATTGGGCAGTGACCGTTTCGCAGCTAGATATTTTCTTCCCTGATAGGTTGAATTTTAAAGTATGATATTCTATACTGACACAGTTCAACGAATGTTCTCGATTTAGCCCCTTCATCTCCTATGTTGTTATTTCCCAAATTTATTTTCTCAACATTTTTTTCTACTTGTAGTTTTTTGATAACTTTAATAAATTTCATATATTTACCTCATCAAAAGAAAAAAGAGTGGATAACAAAGTCCCATATTACGTCAGTTTGGGATAAGATATAGATGAAATAGTAATAGATAAAAGGATTGTCAAAAAGGAGTGCCTGCAGTATTTATATTTTTAAACAAAAAAACAAACTACAGGCATGAAAAAAGATATCACAGAATTATATAGTTTTATAGATGATTTTTGTAAAATTTATTTGGAGTATGAACAGAGAAAGTTATTACCATCAAATAAGCAGAGAAATCGCTGTTGTAGCATGAGTTTAAGTGAAATGTTAACAATAATAATTATGTTTCATACATCCTATGCTAAGAATTTTAAATTTTTCTATAAAAGTTATATAGAGTGCATGCATAAGGATGATTTCCCTAAAGCCTTGAGTTATAATAGATTTGTTGAATTAATGGCACGATTATTCATACCGCTAAATATGTTGATTCATTTGTTGTTTGGTGAGGAAACAGGTATTTATTTTATTGACTCTACAACGATTAAAGCTTGTCACAATAAAAGGCGTTATAGCAATAAAGTTTTTAAAGGATTAGCCAAACATAGTAAATCCTCTATGGGGTATTTTTATGGTTTTAAATTACATGTAATAATCAATAATAAAGGGGAGTTTATGGCATTAAAAGTGACCAAAGGCAATGTAGATGATAGGATTCCAGTACCGGAGTTAACAAAAAGATTAACTGGAATTATAGCAGCTGATAAAGGTTATATTAAGCAAAATTTGTTCTTAAATTTATATGAAAGAGGCTTAAAAATGATTCATGGAATTAAGAAGAATATGGAAAATAAATTAATGGATTTGAAAGAAAAAATCTTACTTCGAAAGCGTAACTTAATTGAAACAGTTTTTGATTATCTAAAAAATAAAATGAACCTTGAACATACTAGACATAGATCACCAATAAATGCCTTTGTCCATATATTATCTACTCTTGTTGCTTATTCATTAAAGAAAAATAAACCTTCAACAAAATTTGATTTTAATCTACATGTTCTCAATATCCTTATCCCGAATTGACGTTATTTGGAAGCAAGTGCAGAGAAACGATCTGAATATTTAGAAAAGGTCAGTAAATATGACAAAGAGCAAATGGTATATCTTGATGAAAGTGGTATAGATAGGACTATTTGCCAAGATAGAGGTTGGGGTAAGATAGGAGAATTGTTGCTAGGACAAAAAAGTGGTAAACAGTATCAAAGAACTAATATCATAGCTGGTTTGGTAAATAATAAGCCGATAGCCCCTTTTGTGTTTAATGGAACTTGTAATACAGAACTATTTAATAATTGGGTTGAGAAGTTTTTAATTAAAGAATTAAAAGCAGGACAGGTTGTAGTACTGGATAATGCTAGTTTCCATAAATCAAAGAAGACGAAAGAATTAATAGAATCAGTAGGTTGTAAGGTTATTTTTTTACCCCCATATTCACCAGACTTAAATCCAATAGAAAAATTTTGGGCTAATATGAAAAAATGGATTAAAAATAAGATAACAGAAACTAGTAAATTATTCGAAGCTATTTCTATGTTCTTTGTCACCTAATTCAATGTATTTTACTATATAGTAATAAAATATTTAAGGGGCTAGCAAAACATAGCAAATCATCGATGGGTTATTTTTATGGGTTCAAGTTACACTTAATTATTAATGAAAAAGGACAATTTATAGCATTAAAAGTGACCAAAGGCAATGTAGATGATAGGATTCCAGTACCTGAGTTAACAGATGGTTTAACTGGAGTTATGTATGCAGATAAAGGATATATTAAGCAAAACTTATTCGTCAGTTTATATGAAAGAGGATTAAAAATGGTACATGGGATTAAGAAAAATATGCCAAATAAATTAATGGATTTAAAGGAGAAGATTATGCTAAGAAAACGTAATTTAATTGAAACAGTTTTTGATTATTTAAAGAACAAAATGAACCTTGAGCATACTAGACACAGATCACCTATAAATGCTTTTGTTCATATACTTTCTACACTAGTTGCCTATTCTCTTAAGAAAAATAAACCTTCTATAAATTGCAATCTCGACTTCCCTCTAAATTATAACCTTATCCCGAATTGACGTATATTAGAATAACTTTGCAATATTCTATTAGTAATTTTAGAAGATACTAGACTAAAGTCAATGAAAGTTTTTTATTGACTTTGGTTATAATTATGTGTTTTTAATTAAATAGTTGAAAGCAGGACAGGTTGTAGTTATGGATAATGCTAGTTTCCACAAGTCCTAAAAGACAAAGGAGTTGATAGAATCAGTTGATTGTACCATTATTTTCTTACCACCGTATTCACTAGATTTAAATCCTTACTTTTACCCTGTAATTATTTTTTAATGTTATTGACAAATTAAAAAATAACTCTTGACTAATACGGCGTTTTGCCGTACCATCTAATTATCATATTGATAGGGCTATATGGCAAAAAATAATTCTAAAATTGTTAAGCAAGAATATGTAAGATTAGAAGCAAGAATTGCCCCTGAGCTAAAACAATTATTTATTAAGGCAGCAGAAATTCAAGGGACAAATTTAACTAATTTCATTGTCTCTAGTAGCAAAAAAGAAGCGGAATCTATCATCAAAGAGCATGTTCTGATTAATCTAACTTTAAAAGATATGACGTTATTTGCCCAAGCAGTTATCAACAATATTGAACCAAATGATAAGCTAAAAACTGCAGCAGGAAAGTTTAAATTATCTTATACTAGCTAGTACATGAAAAATCAGTTTTATGTTACCTCTTTTGATAGATCATACACTCTACTCAACTTTGATTGTGGGGTAGAGTATTTAACTAATTATGCTGCCCAAGATATCAAAAGACATTTAGCTTCAGTATTTATATGTGTGTTTAATGATGATAACAATAAAAAAGTAATTGGTTATTATACATTATCTTCAAGCTACATTGATATCACTAAGTTAGACAAAGATTATACAAAAAAGCTACCACATTATCCATATCTTCCAGCAGTACTTATTGGAAGATTTGCTATAGATAGAAATTATCAAGGTAAAAAAATAGGTGAATATTTATTAATGGATAGTCTTTATAGAGTATTCAAATCAGAAATAGCGACTTTTGCCGTTATAGTTGATGCTAAAGATTCCAAAGCAGCAAGTTTTTACAAAAATTATGGATTCATTCAGTTTATAGATACTCCTAATAAATTGTTTTTACCAATGACTGTTATAACAAAGATTTTTAGTTGAGGTAATACGGGTATTTATAGTTGTAGCTACTTATCTTCGAGATGGATAGGATCAAAATTGTGCCATAAAACAGGCTTAGTATGCGGTGTATGGGATAGAAAATTAAATTTCTTTAATGGCTACATTGTGTCACTTTAATGGTAATGAAATTGAAGAAATACTGATGAGAGTGTGTTTTAATGACAAGAGTTTTTATTTAAAACAAGTACAACATACATGCAAAATATTCTATCGACCAATTTTCAGTATATCAAGTAAAAAAGCGATATTTACATGGCTACAAATTTTACAATAAAATCCCTACAAACCTCATTATTTAGACGTTGCAAGCACTTTTTTATCTAGAAGATAAGTAGCTATGTTCAAGAAAATATCTCATAATACTTTAGACCATACGTCTAATATATATACTCAATTAACCTGAAGAGTTGCAGAAATGGTTAACGGTAATAGTTTGGAAATTATCGTTTATTAAGGTACGTAACCTATCTTTATAATCACCGATGTTGCTAAAAAATTTGTTTATTGCTTCCGAAAATTGTTCAAAATTATGATAAAATTTATTATTAGTTGTAATACGGTGCATAAACTTCCATAATCTCTCAATTGGGTTCAGATTTGGACTATATGATGGCAAAAATACTAGCTCTATTTTCGTATTTACTAGGTATTCCTTGACTTTCTTGGATTTGTGGTAACTAGCATTGTCACAGATTAAATATATTCTCTCCTTGTCACTATTCTCCTCTTCTAACTTTTGTAAAAAATTAACTATCTGCTCCCCATTTATTTTGGGGTTCTCTGTACTTACTAACTGCAAATCGGCTAGGTTAATAGCACCAATCATGTGCTTTCTTTTCCAGCCACTGAATGTTGGTAAGGTTTTATCTTGGTTCTTTCTTATCCAACCACACCTTGCCCTTGCTTGATACTGAGGATGAACACCATCCATAAAATATATAGCTTCCTTATCTCTGAGATTCCCTTTTAGCAAACTGTAGTTTAACTTAAATAATTCTTGCTTGTCAAAATCCAGCTTAGCCGGTACTATTTTCGGCTTCTTGTAAACAAATCCCAGTTTGTATAGTAATTTTGTTACTCCCGTTATCGTATATGTCACACCATATTTGTTCTCAATGTGATGCATAATATCTTTCGCATAAACATAATTATTTGCTTCTAGGTGAGTCACTAATTCTGTCTTCTCACCATCACTTAATTTGCTTGCACTACCCCCATTGTCGGTATTAAGCTTATTGGCTTTTTGATAATCAACAATATGTTTTCTTATCGCTTCGTGGCTCAAGAGTAGTACCTTAGCAATCTCTACATTACTATACCCATCGTCATACATCAAAACTGCCTTAATACGATCACGTATGCGTCCGTCTCGTTCTGTCTTATGACGTTCCTTCAACTTTTCTCTTTGTTCTTCTGTCAATACATTCTTACTCATAATGTCCTAAACTTTATAATATCTCTCCTATCTTTGCAACTCTTCATTTATGAGTAGTATAGCTTTTAGGATATTCGTTATCCTCCACATCTTCTACTGGATATACTTCTTGTAATTCATCTATAGGAATTCGACCTTTGTACGGATCATTTATAAAGTTTGAAATAATATCTTCCAGTTTATCGACTTTATTTACCGTAACCTCAGCATCCGTAATGGAAGTCAATAAAAAAATAATAACTTAACATAAATTTTCATTCCAAGAAGAATTATTTTTTACAATAGAGTGCACAAAAGCTAGGTTAACAAAGGTATAGAAAAGAAAGTAAGAATAGGATAGAATGGTCTTAAAAAGGAGAGATATATGGATCAACGATTATATCCTATTAAGGCTGATTTTTTCCGTAAAGAAATAGAGCCAATTATAGAGAAGAACTATATTTGGAAGGGTCGACCTGTTCAAATAAGTCATTACAGAGTATTTTGTGCAATAATGTATGTGCTGAGAACTGGCGTACCATGGAGAGATTTACCAAAATGTTATGGTTGCTGGCATACTATAGTGAAACACATTGAATTAGATGAGTTTATATGATATAAATAAGAGAAAAAATGTCAACAAGCCCATATAGTCAAGATTTAAGAGAAAAAGTAATAAATTATATAGAAAAAGGTAATAGTCAAAGATCTGCTGCTAAGATATTTGATATACACGAGAATACAATTAGTCGTTGGAAGGTAAGGAAGAAAAAAGAAGGAACAATATTAGCAAAAGTAAGATTAGGATTTAAAAGTAAAGTTGACAAGCAACAATTAGAAGATTTTGTCAAAAATAATTCAAATATTACGCTAAAAGATATTGGTAAGAAATTTGGGATTACAGGCACTCAAGTTGGAAGAATATTAAAGAAGTTAGGCTATAGTTATAAAAAAAACCTTTAGCTATTTGGAAGCAAGTGCAGAGAAACGATCTGAATATTTAGAAAAGGTCAGTAAATATGACAAAGAGCAAATAGTATATCTTGATGAAAGTGGTATAGATAGGACTATTTGCCAAGATAGAGGTTGGGGTAAGATAGGAGAATTGTTGCTAGGACAAAAAAGTGGTAAACAGTATCAAAGAACTAATATCATAGCTGGTTTGGTAAATAATAAGCCGATAGCCCCTTTTGTGTTTAATGGAACTTGTAATACAGAACTATTTAATAATTGGGTTGAGAAGTTTTTAATTAAAGAATTAAAAGCAGGACAGGTTGTAGTACTGGATAATGCTAGTTTCCATAAATCAAAGAAGACGAAAGAATTAATAGAATCAGTAGGTTGTAAGGTTATTTTTTTACCCCCATATTCACCAGACTTAAATCCAATAGAAAAATTTTGGGCTAATATGAAAAAATGGATTAAAAATAAGATAACAGAAACTAGTAAATTATTCGAAGCTATTTCTATGTTCTTTGTCACCTAATTCAATGTATTTTACTATATCTATCAACGTTTTAAACGAGGTAGTGAAAGAGGAATATGGTGGAAGATATTAATGCTTCTACAGTGTAGCAAGAAGATAACGATTAATATAGTTATCTCAGATAGCAGTATATTCAAGCTGCACCGACATGGCGGCGGCTTAAAAGGGGGAGTCAAACCAAGGGGAAGAGCAAGGGAGGAATGAGTACGAAGCTGCACCTTACGATGACAGTACAAGGGCATATAGTAGAAGGATTTCTGACAGGAGGGAATAGCAATGATATTGCTATGGCAGAAGAGTTAAGTGCAGGAATTGTAGGGTGCTGTGTTATTCAAGATCGTGGATATGATAGTAATAAAAATCGTCAGAATTTTGTTTCACAAAATAATATACCGGTAATTCCCGGAAGAAAGAATAGGAAGATAGAGATTATATATAGTGAAACCTATTGAATTAGGTGATACAAATTTTGTGTCATACCTGCGAAAGCAGGTATCTAGATTCCTGCCTACGCGGGAATGACAATTTACAATTGTTATGTTCTTTGTCACCTAATCCTATGGGCTTAACTATATGACAAGGAAAAATATAAGTTAAGAGGAGCAATAGAAAGATTTTTTGGTAAGATTAAAGAAAACAGGCGTCTTGGACTTCATTATGAAAAAGATGATCTTTCCTTCCTGTCTTTTATTGCTTTTGCTGCTATTAAAATAAATCTTCGAAACCTTTGTTAACAGTATCTAGAGAAGTGTACCAAGATGACCTCGATCTTATGACCAATCCTGAAAACGGTATCACTTCTCTTCTTCTACCTTGACTCTTTTTAACTATATATTCAAGATACAATCCTAAATTTATTTCAGTATCTAGAAAATCAAGTAGTTAGCGTAAATTATCGTAAGTAAGATTGACAAATCGGTCTTATGACAATTTGAAGCCCGGAGAATCCCGGTTCGAGCGTTCGCACCTAAAACTCTCACTTGTCCGGGATAATGCCGCCGACTTAAACCGGATACCAGTGGAAATAAATTCAGGATGACGTTCCACGAGTCCAAAGATGTGGGTAATAGTAAGCTCTGAAGTAGCAGCAATACTGTTAGACTTTGATATGATTGAAGAAGAGTACAAGATTCTATAGAGCCTTTTATTAGCTCTATTATCTCTTTCTATAGTGAGCAATCATTTCTTTCTGCTCTGTTAAAAAACATACAAAACATAAAGGTTTCTCTTTTGGAGATAGAGCTTGTATAGCACTTGGTATCAAACTGAATGTTTCTATATAGTAAAATACATTGGATTAGGTGACAAAGAACATAGAAATAGCTTCAAATAATTTACTAGTTTCTATTATTTTATTTTTAATCCATTTTTTCATATTAGCCCAAAATTTTTCTATTGGATTTAAGTCTGGTGAATATGGGGGTAAAAAAATAACCTTACAACCTACTGATTCTATTAATTCTTTCGTCTTCTTTGATTTATGGAAACTAGCATTATCCAGTACTACAATCTGTCCTGCTTTTAATTCTTTAATTAAAAACTTCTCAACCCAATTATTAAATAGTTCTGTATTACAAGTTCCATTAAACACAAAAGGGGCTATCGGCTTATTATTTACCAAACCAGCTATGATATTAGTTCTTTGATACTGTTTACACGTCAATTCGGGATAAGGATATTGAGAACATGTAGATTAAAATCAAATTTTGTTGAAGGTTTATTTTTCTTTAATGAGTCGGGTAATGAAAGAAAGTTACCTTTCTCCCATCCCCTAAGAACCGTACAGGATACTTTCGCATCATACGGCTCAAGCCTCTTAAAGCCCAATTTATTTAGAACCAGCTTCAACATTGAATCTCCGATTATGGATCTGTTTATGGCAATTGATGTGTAGCATCATCAAATTTGAGCTCCTATTATCACCACCTTTTGATTTTGGGATAACATGATGTATATCCCAATCTGTTTCTAATGTGATGATTTGCGTGCAATTCGGACACTTACCTTTTTGCTTATTCCATAGACTTAATAATTTTCTGTTATCTGATAAAGATTCATACATTTTATGTTTTAATCTTTTTTCAAAATAATCATCCCATTGCTTATCATATGGATTAGCTTCGGACAAAATCTTTACATGTCGCTTAATAGGTAGTTTAGCTGGGTCAATAAGCTTATAAATAATTGGTTCTTCCCCTAATTTTGGCTTGTCAGCTATACAAGCAAATCTCCAAGCATCACCTCTTATAAACTTAAAATACTTATTCTTAACCCAGTTACTACTCTTATTTGGATGCCGACGTTTAGACCATCGCCATACAATCTTAAATATCTCGTGCCTTAATTTACTGAAACTCTCTTTAGCAACTATATGTCTATGATATAAAGTCCAACCCCTGATAATAGGGTTGAGCATAGTTATCAATAAAACTTGTTTGATCATCTTATTATCTTAGCAATTTTCCTTATCTTTCTTATGACGTTTTGTAAGTTGTTTTTAGATGGCTTGATAAGAAACTTGCCATTATATACTGCTCGTAAATGAAGAGTTGGTAGACGAAGATCAAAATCAACAAGTGCTAGGAGTGTCCAAGCCGAGGAGCACAGCGTACATTAGTACGTGAGCACCGCAGGTCTTGGACAACAACAACGCAATTGTTGATTTTCATCGAGTATATTTCCGTACATTCTGTCCTAAGAAATCAAAACCTTGATCAATATGAGTAATTTTGGTTTTAGTACTAGATAGCTTCAATCCTCGCTCTTGTAAAAATTGCTCTACAATAGGTAAAACAAGATTCTCTAATTGTTCCTTGGATCGACCTGTGATAATAAAATCATCAGCATAGATAATATAGTTGATCTTATGAGCCGGTTTTCTTGAGGATATTTTCATCGGAAACTTTTCAGCTAGTAACTTACCCAATCCACTTAGAGTCATATTCGCAAGTAATGCTGAAGCGATGCCACCTTGCGGAGTGCCAGATTCAGTAGGGTAGATATTACCAGCTTCCATATATCCAGCTTTTAGCCATTTTCTTAATATGGTTTTATCCATTGGAATATTATCTAGAAGCCATTGATGACTAATGTTATCATAACATCCTTCAATATCAGCTTCCAGTATCCATTGAGCAGCGCATTTCCTAGAAAGGACTATATAACACTGTTCTATGGCATCTGCAGCTGATCTTTCTGCTCTAAACCCATACGAATGTCTATCTGCTGTTGTTTCTGCAACTGGTTCTAATGCTAGCTTATAAAGAGCTTGCATAGCTCTATCTTTCATAGTAGGTATACCAAGTGGTCTCTTACCATTCACCTTTGGTATATAAATCCTTCTAAGAGGGGATGGATTATAACCATGTTGCCTCAAGTTTATTATTGCCTGAGATTTAAGATCAGGTGTATGCCAAATTTCTTGATCTACACCCGCAGTTCTTTTTCCTCGATTCTCAGTCACTCTTCTAACTGCAAGAGCTTTGCCGCTAAAAGAATGGGTTAATAGTCGTTGTAAAGCTTTAACTTTACCCCATCTACCTTCCTGTATTGCTTTTACGATACGCATCTGATGACTTCTAATAACTCTGTTACATCGACTCCAGTTAATACTGTGCCAACTCACATTGCTGTCAGTAGATGCACTAGCTACAATTTGATTTGTAACCACCATTTGCTTTTCTCCTTTAAAAGTTTCATCAAATTCTCTCGTAATAAGAGACCATAACGGAAGTCTGCCCGCTTTCGCGTAGGATAATGTTACAACCCTTATCTGCCTCATTACAAAACAGCCTTCGCTTTCTCCGTCTCTCCTCTACCTGCATCCCTATCAGTTTACCTTACGGCTTACTTTCCCAGTCCGGGAAGAAATACAGGCTTACTGTGTTCTATATATATGACATAGATAGGTTAGGTTCTACCTTTCTGCCGGTGATCATAAAGTCTACGTATCGTGAGCCTATAGCACAATAACCAGATCACTTATCCTTTTGGACAGAGCTTATCAGCATCTTTAGCTCCTTACGACTGTAACGACATTTATCAGTAGTTCACATATGTTAACCATACCATCTAAGCCTAGCCTCTAACCACATGATGCTTGCAGTTTAATCTTTACCTCACAGCTTAGATTCTCTTTAAAAGCCGAGTACATTGTCCTGGTAGCTTCAAACAAAGAATTACTTCAATGCATGTACCAGTAGGCTACTGTTGGTAGAACAACAGGTTTAATCAATTTTCATAGTTAAACAATCATATATATAACCTCACATCGCCCATAAGCAACAAGAGTAGATAATATATGGACAAAGGCATTTATTGGTGATCTATGTCTAGTATGTTCAAGGTTCATTTTATTTTTTAGATAATCAAAAACTGTTTCAATTAAGTTACGCTTTCGAAGTAAGATTTTTTCTTTCAAATCCATTAATTTATTTTCCATATTCTTCTTAGGGTGTGTCATCAATTGAGCCAAATTACCATGGAAGCCATATAAACAGCACCCAAAAAGTTCTGAGATGTTTTGTCATATCGTGTTGCAATAGCTCTATATTGCTTCAATTTTGCAAAAAAGTTCTCAATCAAATGCCTAGCTTTATAGAGATCCTTATCATAATTAGCTGGATTCACACGATTCTTCTTTGGGGGAATCACAGCTATACATCCCTTATCTTTCAGCTTATCTCGCATACGTGCATCGGCATCATAAGCCTTATCAACAAGTACAGCATTCGCTTTCGTCAATTCATTCATCAAAACATCAGATCCTTGCAAATCATGAGCTTGATCCGGGGTAAGAGGGAATCCCGTTGGATTCCCTAGAGCGTCACATGTGGCATGGATTTTAGTACTCAGCCCCCCTTTACCTCGTCCAATTGCTTGGTCATCATCTAACTCTTTTTTTTAGCACCAGCACTATGTTGATGAGTCCTAACAATGGTTGAATCAATCATGGCATACTCGTTATCAGCATCTTCAGCCAGCATCTCAAAAACCTTTTTCCACACACCTGTCTTGCTCCACCTTGAATGACGTAGGTGAATCACTCGAAAATCTCCAAAACGTTCAGGTAGGTCTCTCCAAGGTATACCAGCCCTATATCGATACAAGACTGCTTCTACAAATAGGCGATTATCCTTGGCTGTTACACCAACAGACTCTTTCCTTCCAGGTAACGTCAATTCGGGATAAGGGATAAGAAAGAATAGTGTAGATATAAGAGTTGCAAGGAGTTAATGCCTGTGATAAATGTTTTTTTGGAAAAAGAAATAAACACAGGCATGAAAAAAGATATCACAGAATTATATAGTTTTATAGACGATTTTTGTAAAATTTACTATGAATACGAAAAAAAGAAATTATTACCAACAGCAAAACAAAGGAATCGCCGTTGTGATATGAGTTTAAGCGAGATTATGACAATCATGGTAATGTATCATACTTCTTATGCTAAAAACTTTAAATATTTTTATAAGACTTGTATAGAATATATCCACAAAGGTGATTTCCCAAAAGCATTGAGCTATAACCGTTTTGTCGAGTTAATGCCTAGATTGTTTGTCCCACTTAATATTCTTATGCCTTTGTTATTTGGCGAGGAAACAGGTAGTTATTTTATTGATGCAACGACGATCAAGGCTTGCCATAATAAAAGGTGATATAGTAATAAAATATTTAAGGGGCTAGCAAAACATAGCAAATCATCGATGGGTTATTTTTATGGGTTCAAGTTACACTTAATTATTAATGAAAAAGGACAATTTATAGCATTAAAAATGGCTAAAGGAAACGTTAGGATTCCAGTACCTGAGTTAACAGATGGTTTAACTGGAGTTATGTATGCAGATAAAGGATATATTAAGCAAAACTTATTCGTCAGTTTATATGAAAGAGGATTAAAAATGGTGCATGGAATTAAGAAAAATATGCCAAATAAATTAATGGATTTAAAGGAGAAGATTATGCTAAGAAAACGTAATTTAATTGAAACAGTTTTTGATTATTTAAAGAACAAAATGAACCTTGAGCATACTAGACACAGATCACCTATAAATGCTTTTGTTCATATACTTTCTACACTAGTTGCCTATTCTCTTAAGAAAAATAAACCTTCTATAAATTGCAATCTCGACTTCCCTCTAAATTATAACCTTATCCCGAATTGACGTAGGTAGGTTATCTTTAATCCGATTCCATTGATCGTCACGTAGAGCATATCGACGCATAGAGAAAATTTATTCTTAATTTTTTCTCTATTACATAACAAATAAACCCTCCTGTCAACTTAATTGATGACACACCCTAATTCCATGAATCATTTTTAAGCCTCTTTCATATAAATTTAAGAACAAATTTTGCTTAATATAACCTTTATCAGCTGCTATAATTCCAGTTAATCTTTTTGTTAACTCCGGTACTGGAATCCTATCATCTACATTGCCTTTGGTCACTTTTAATGCCATAAACTCCCCTTTATTATTGATTGTTACATGTAATTTAAAACCATAAAAATACCCCATAGAGGATTTACTATGTTTGGCTAATCCTTTAAAAACTTTATTGCTATAACGCCTTTTATTGTGACAAGCTTTAATCGTTGTAGAGTCAATAAAATAAATACCTGTTTCCTCACCAAACAACAAATGAATCAACATATTTAGCGGTATGAATAATCGTGCCATTAATTCAACAAATCTATTATAACTCAAGGCTTTAGGGAAATCATCCTTATGCATGCACTCTATATAACTTTTATAGAAAAATTTAAAATTCTTAGTATAGGATGTATGAAACATAATTATTATTGTTAACATTTCACTTAAACTCATGCTACAACAACGATTTCTCTGCTTATTTGATGGTAATAACTTTCTCTGTTCATACTCCAAATAAATTTTACAAAAATCATCTATAAAACTATATAATTCTGTGATATCTTTTTTCATGCCTGTAGTTTGTTTTTTTGTTTAAAAATATAAATACTGCAGGCACTCCTTTTTGACAATCCTTTTATCTATTACTATTTCATCTATATCTTATCCCAAACTGACGTAGTACACCGTATTGTATATTCCCTTGATGCAACTAATATAACTAATAGAGAAAAAATAAAATATATAAAGATTATCGAGCAATTTTTGTCAAAGTTTGTTCAAGAAACAAATGAGGTTGTAATAAAAAAATTAGAATGGCATGAACAATTATATAATCTTGTATTAATTCGTGATCATTTAAATATAAAGAAAGATGAGGAAAGTATTATCAAATATTTATTGAATAGTAAAGTTTTTGCTAAGGATTTTTTTGATCCGAATAAATTAAACAACGATAACTTAACATTATTAGATTTGCTACAATCTTTAAATGATGTATTAAGAACTAAACTAGAAACAAATAACAACAAAAAGTTAATTAAATGGTTAAAAGATGAAAAAGATGCTAAGAACTCTTCAGAAATACTACAAGACAAATTTAATAAAGAGAATTACGATAAAAATATAGAGAAATTTAAGCAAGGCTTAGAATATTGTTTATCACAGCAGCAATGCGAGGGAATAAAACGTATATTTGAGAATGAGAAGCCAAAAGAATTTTTAGAATGTCTTGATCTGATCTTAAATAACAAAAGAGAGGAGATTTTGCAACATATGAAATTATTCTTTTGCAAATATACTACAAAATGTGTTGAGGTGTATGTGGTGGATAAGCTTCTAAGGGAATATTACCAAGATATAGATCGTAATAAATATATAGAAATAATACGTTCTATTATAGAAAAGATACCATTGGAATCATCAAAGATGATTCACTATGAAGAGTTAATAACACTATATTTTGATAAAATAAAGCAAAAGACATTTTTAACAAAAGAAGAGGAAAAATTATTAGATTGTTATACTAGTAAACTGATTGCATGCAGCATTGATAATAATAAATCCGACAATATAAAACACTGTGTTTATCATCTGCGCTTTAATTATTGTAAGTATATAGAAAAGGTAAACAACAAGATTTTACCAGAAACAATTAAAGTATTATTAAAATTAATAAAATATGCTAATACTGAAATACAGAAAGATTTATATCGTTTATTAATAGCTTTACACAATATAGAAAATAGTGACTTTAAAACGTCAACCCTTGATCAGTTAGCTAATGATTTTAAGTTATCTGGTGCAGTTAAAGAGAAATTTATCAAGTTATTTTCATATCATAGTTTTGATAAAGCATTTGTTAAGACAATACAGGAAGATATAGAAATAATTAAGCAAGCTCTTTTATCAGAAAAAAACAAGCCGGAAATCAATACGACTATTATAAAATACTTACAGGCATTCATCATGCAAACAGGAGAGTGTAGTGTTAGCACTATAAAGGAGGTAATTGATAACCTTGATACTGATGATACTGAGTGTGTTTTGAGGATTTTAACTTGTTTACAATATTGGTCTAAAGATGATATACCACAAGTAAATTATAAAAAAGTTTTAGGTGCACTTTCAGAAAACAATCTAAAAGAAGATCCTATAGTTAATATAAAAGTAGCGGAATTTTATTTAGCTATAGAAAACTTAGAGCAAGTTAAATATTGTTTAGATCGGGCAGAAAATCTGTTACAACCTCATAAATCCTCTGCAATAATTGAAAGACATATTAACAAAGCTAAATTAAGTTTAATGCTCAATGCATTTGCAGATAATAATAAAGAATTTTTAAATAAAAATTGGGGGTATATTAAAAAAATATACAGCATGTGTAGTGCCAAAAAAAAAGAGTTTTTAGAGGAGTTTCACAGTATAATTGATATATGTCAATATCATATATTAACCAAAGATCCTGAAACAAGCTCAAACTCACAAGATCAAATTAACAAAATTGTTGATAAAATCATTGAAGATTCTGAACTTACTTTTTCCTTAGAAATTATAAATCAAACTACTAGTGAAAAAACACAGCCTAAGACTCAAACTCATGCAGATGATAATATTGCTGCATCTAGTCGTGATACAGAAGAATATAGCTCTGAAGAAAAGTCTGACACTGAGATAAGTGATACTGCTATTGAAAAAGCCTCTTACAAAGACAGTTTTATTACAAAATTTTTAAATTACGGAACAATTATCCATCAATATTATCAAAATATTAAAAAAGCCGCTCGATTTTCTCTTGATAAAAAGTCTGATAATCATCAAGAAACTTATCAAACTTGGAACATTTCTAACGAACTATCATATACAACAAAGAATGAAGATGTTGTTATACACATTAGTAAACACAAGAATATTTATGCTATTATTGATCCTAAACTGTCATTAGGGACATCTGAACGAGAAAAATTTACCAATGCTTTAAAGAAAGGTATAGTAATAAATCCTCATCATAATGGGGTTAAAATATTAAAAAAATATTTCCTAGAACTTAAAGCAGATGGAGATGATCGGTTATATCCAAGCACCATTTATGAAAATGATGATGGTGGTATTTTAGTAATTTTTAATAATAAAGGTAATCATAAATTGATAAAAAGAAAATTGATATCTGAGAATACTAATGTTAAAAAAGTTTCTGGGGGTGTAGAGTATAGTATACAAGGAGAAGATTATCCTTTAAAGTACGATGTTTTTCTAGAAGATTATCTCAAATATGATGAAGGAGTAAGCTGCACGGGAGATGTTGATCCTACAAACCCTGTAAATGATTGATCAGAGGTATAGTGGACAATGCTTCTTTTTTGCTCAAATTAATAGCATCTTCAGCTATTTTTTGATAAATTTCGTATTTCAGAACCTCAAACTAAGGGGCAAAAAACTTGAGACCTCCCTACGTTTCCCGTTCGATATTTTTGAAAAAACGACAACTTGTACCGAATGGCGGGGCGTAGTGGACAATTTCAGAACCACAACAGACATAAAATTACTGGTTATTCAAGCCATTACACTCTATTATTAGGGTTCATTAACTTGGTATTGTAATTCCACATTCTTACCGCAAAAAGCTATAGAAAGTTTAATGATTTTTTTGACATGAGAATATTCTTTTATCTTAGTGTCATATTGCTTATCTATAATCTGTTTTAATCCCATTTGGGCTACCAAGGCTAAATCTTCTGTATTTTTGGCGATCTTGTACTCAATAATAATAGCCTTATCTTCTTTACCAACCTTGGGGATCATGATAATATCAGCTCGTCCACTGCCTGACTCTTGTTCACTGGTTATGATGTAGGCAGAAGATAACATGTTAACAAGTCCTAGCATAAAACCACTATAAAATAACTCAGCTTTTTTATTTCCTGTTTGGTGAAAACTAGTAGCGTTTAATAACAATTCCTGAAGCCGTTTCTTAAATTCTTCTAACCGACAAGCAGGTAATAGAGTAGCAAAAGGATAATATAGTGAACTATCAATCTGTAACTTATTACTAACCCATTGTAATAATCTCGCATTATAGATATGTTTTACCTCTCTATTAGGGGCGGATAGTTCATAAACATTCTCTTCTAACTCGATGCCCATTGGATTCAAGTAACCACTAAATAGTAATAGACTAAATAGTCCTGAGCGTGAATTAATATCATTGAAACTTATTTGTTTAGTAATCTGCGATATAATACTCTTACCACTAGCAAGTAGTTGTAAATCTTGTTGCATTTCATCTGACAATAATGCCTTATCAACTAGCCCCGTTCCTCCACTATCTAGCCAATAATGATCAAGCTTACCTTTGTGTGCTAAACATTGCATTAGTGACCACGGATTGTAAATTACCTCTCCACCAAATGTATAACCATTATACCAATCCTTAATTTGTTCAGTATTAGTGTTGAGCGGTACTTTTGTAAGCAAATCATCTACCTCTGCTTGAGTGAAACCATAGAACTTAGAAAAATCATCATCAAGTAATGTATATTCAGTAACATTATTCAAATCTGAAAACAAATTAGCCTTAGCTATCCGTAATATTCCAGTAATTACGCCTTTTTCCACATAAGGGTTACTCTTTAAACTACTACCAAATATCCCGCGAAATATCTTTAGTACATCCTCAAACTCTTTTGGTTTATCCCCAAATTCAATGTATGAACTATTAATAGGCGTATCATATTCGTCAATCAATATATAGGCTTTTTGATTAAAGTGCTTAAACAGTAGTTTACTTAAGAAAGATAAACTAATTTTCAACTGTGCTAATTCTAGCTTATCTGTACCTGTTAAATAATATTGAAAATTCTTTTTTTCTTCTACACTAAGTTTATCACTACTTTCTAGATATTTATGATGGTCATAAGCATTTGTAATATTTATCCTTATCCCACTCTCAATTTCTTGGTAACTACTACCTTTAACATCCTTAAAATTTATGTATATTACTGGAAATTGGCCTTGGTAGTCAGAGATAATGTCTGAATACTGTGTTATCTGAAGTGGTTTAAGTAGTCTTTTTTTACCACTAGCTAGTCCTAAATCAATTTCACCACCGATAAATAATTTGTGATTTACTCTATCCTCTTCAGGTAAAGGCTTACCTCTCTCATCTACTTCAATTTCAAAGAACCTCCTAATCATATCCATATTAAGGCTTTTACCCCAACGTCTTGGTCGAGTGATTAGGATAACCTTACCGCTATCTTCTAATAATTCTTTGATCATTAGACTTTTATCAACGAATATATCGCTATTAATTAGCAGATCATAGAAGTCATCACTACCTACTAACATCTTTGGTTGATAATTAATATTATTTTTACTCTTTTTTTCTGTCATTGTTTTTATGATTTTCTACTAACTATAATACCATTATACACCTGTTTTATTATCCACTAATAGATTATTAGTAAAATTTTTGCTAATAATACTATTTTTTATCAATTCGTACCAATAAATCAATGGCTCAAGAGGAATTGATAAAAATCCTCAACCCTAAACTAACTGGTTGGGCAAACTATCACAATGCAGTATCATCGGCAAGTACCTTCAAAAAGGTATCACATTACATTTGGCAAGCACTATGGCAATGGTGTAAAAGGAGACATCCAAAGAAAAACTTACGATGGATTAAAAGTAAATACTTTCATATCATCCAAGGACAAGATTGGACGTTTGCGTGTAAAACAGTTGATAAAGAAGGAAAAGTGAAAATGCTTAAACTATATATGCCAAGAGACATAAAAATCAAAAGGCATACAAAAATCCGGGCATCTTCTAATCTTTTTGACGCAAAGTGGGAGGAATATTTTAAATGCAGGACAAACTTAAAGTCCAGCAAACCAAAGATATACTCTAGCACACTTTCCCAACCACCATGTTTACTTGAAAAATCAGGTTCAGTCGGCTCTACATAAAGGGCTTACAAAGGCTTGAGCCGGTGCAGTGAAAGTTGCCAGTCCGGTTCTTAGAGGGGTGGTTCTCTGTAAAGAGAACCACCCCTCTAAGAACATCCATATGCGGGATATGATAAAATTATGGGAGCAGTTTTTAGAAAAGTTTAAGTTAGAGATATTAGTTGATAAAGAGAATGGTTATATTTACTTAAGATCGTTTTTATGGTATACTGATGCCAAGTTGCCTGAAGACAGGCAATCGGAATTAGAACAACTACTAACTAAGTATTTATCTGAAGAAGAAAAAGGTAGCATTATGAGAACTGTTGCACAAAAATATATAGAAGAGGGTACACAGTACGGGATTCAAATTGGTAAAGCTGAAGCGATGAAAGCGGTAGCAAAAACTATGCTAATTAAAAATAAACCGTTAGATGAAATTATTGAATTTACTGGCTTAACTAAAATACAAATTAATAAATTGAAATAGTATTAAGTAGTTATATTACAATTGACTAATTGAGCGTATAGGAAATAGCAAAAGACTACTCAGCAACTTGCAAAATTAATAGAGGTAACACATCAACAATTACAAAAATATGAGATTGGTTTCAATAGAATTCCGATAGGTAGATTAATTCTTACTGCTAAAGCATTAGAGAAAAATATTGAGCCTGTCCAAACTCAGCATCAACGTATGTGTATAGAAGTGTCGAGGAATTTTATGAAAATTCGTAACCCAGCACACCAACAAGCTATTAATGCATTGATACACTCAATGACTAAAGAGCAGTGAAGTAAAAGAAAATGTTATTGTCTCTATAACAAAAAGAATTGCCTAACCTGGATATTGTATGAATGTACCAAGATTTACCTATGAATCCTTGTAATATAATGGGTTTGGAAGAATTGCACAAAAATACAAATTTGCCATACTTTGCGGTACTGACGACCAAAAATGGACTATGCCTATTCCAAATTGGAATGCTGCTATGGCTCATTTTTTGATAAAATTTGAGGAGAGGATTTAAGTGCCTATTTTAGAATTTACACACTTAAAAAGGCAGAGCCGTTTTGGATGGTCTTGTTATTTATATGAAAAAAAAACATAAACACTCTCCAAAAAAATCTTCAACTAATAGCATACCAGTTAGCAGCTCAGTAAATAATACTAGCATTGAGCAAAAACACTCTGAGCAATTAGAAAGAGTTTTACTTACACATTTAGAGGATGATAATAAATCTACTATGGGAGATTTTATACTCAAACGTATTTTATCTTCCGTCAGTGCAACTGATATAACTAATGGACAAAAAATAAAATATATAAAACTTATAGAGAAATTCTTGTTAAATTTTGTTCAGAAAATAGATGATACTGTAATAGAAAGCTCACAATTTAGGACAATATTATTTAACCTTATATTCATTCGTGAGCATTTAAAGATAAAGAAAGATGAGGAAGATGTTCTCAAATATTTGTTGAATAGTGAAGTTTTGAGTAATTTATTTGATCCTAATATGTTAGACAAGGATAACTTAACATTATTAGATTTGGTAGAATCTTTACAGAATATATTAAGCATTCAATCAGACATACGGCAAAACAAAAAATTAATTCAATGGTTAAAAGAGAAAAAAGGGGCTAAAAACGCTTCAGAAATACTAAAACAAGATTTTAATAAAGAAGATTATGATCAAAATGTAGAGAAATTAAAGAAAGAATTAGAAGGATATTCGATTACATCCACTCAAAAATTAGGAGGATGTTTACTTGTATCCAAGAAAGAGCCGTGGTCAGCAGAAAGTTTAGGAACGTCAGCAGAGCTTTTACAATGTTTCGATGTTATATTAAATAACAAAACAGATGAGATTGCTCGACACATGAAGTTGTTTTTCCGGACACAGAATAATAATGAATCTTATTATATAGTTCAGGTTTGTGTTGTGGGTAAACTTTTAAGGGAATGTTATAAAAATATAGATATTGATAATTATATAAAAATAATAAGTTCTATTATAAAAGATGTGCCATTAAATTCATTAAAGATGGCTTACTATGAGGAGTTAATAGAGCGATATGTTACAAAAATAGGGTCATTAACAAAAATAGATGAAAAATTACTAGATGATTATACTCGCGAATTAGTTAAATTAACCGTTGATAATAATGGTGTAACCGATAGTAGTAAACACCATGCTTATAGACTACGTCTTTATTACTGCAAGCATAAGACAAATTTAAAAGAAATAATTGAAGTATCATTAGAATTGATGAAATATGCTAATGGTAGTGAGATAGAGCAAGATTTTTATGGTTTATTAATAGCTTTATATAATATAGAAAGTGGTTCATTTAAAAATGGTATTCTTGCTCATTTAGTTAGTAAATTTAATTTATCTGGTGAAGCTCAAAGAATATTCATAGATTTGTTTTCATATCATAATTTTGATCGAGCATTTGTTAAAAAGATACAGGAAGAGCTAGAAATAATTAAGCAAGCTTTTTCAACACAAAGCCAAGAAATCTATACAACTATTGTAAAATTTTCATATGCATTCATCATGCAAACAGGGGAGTGTAGTGTTAGCACTATAAAGGAGATAGTTGATGACCCGAGCTTTGAAAGTGACACAGCTGAAAGTACCTTGAGGATTCTAAGTTGTTTAAAATATTGGTCTAAAAATGAGATAGAACAAATAAATTATCAAAAAGTTTTAGATAAGCTCCTAAACAAGGATTGTTTAGGGAGAGATCTTATAACTGTTATAAAAGTAGCAGACTTATATTTAACTATTGAAGACTTAGTGCAAACTAAACATTATTTAGATTTGGCAGAAAATTTGTTAAAATTTCATAAATCATTTCAATATGAAATAGAACCTAAAATTTACCTTAATGAGGTTAAATTAGGCTTAGTGTTAAATGCATTTTCAGATAATAATAAAGAATTTCTAAAAGAAAATTTGAGTTATATTAAACAAATATACCTCAGTACAGGACAAAGAGATTAACAAGGTGATAATCGGAGTAAAGATGGTATTATTGGCTTAATAAATTTTGTTATAACTTCCATCCATTTTTCCATCATTTCTGCAATATTCAAAAATATTCTCTGCAAGTAATCTAAGCCATACCTGAATAAGGATATAGACTTTCTACCATGTTTTTTAAGCTTTATAGGTTTGATAGAATTTTGCCATTGACCCACAACATAAGCAAAAGTAAATGCTATAGCAAGTAAACCAAGCAATTTACTAATTCTATCTAAATGTATTATATGGGTATTTTCAAAATTGAAGCCCCGCGTCTTAAGGCAAGCAAAAAGGTTTTCTATTTCCCATCTTTTTTTATATATATTTAGTGCTATATTAGGGTTATCATTGGTAGCTATGATTACTAATTCTCCTTGAGCATTACGCAATGCTGCTACAGATACTTTAGGTCCTTTATAATTCTTACCCAAATATCTTTTTCCTTTAAACAACATATATTCACCATTCTGTAACTTCTTAATTAAATGATTAGCAGTAACTAACTCATCTTCTGCTCTACCAATGGTAAGATTGGCTTTGATTCTAATATAAAATGGTATCATTTTATCGGCTAAAAACTTTAGCCATAAATCACCTATAAACTCCCGATCCCCAAGCAATGCTGACATCTTCTCTATGCCAAATATAGTAATAAACCTTTCCATTAATTGCTGACGTTCAACGTTATTAGAAGTTCCTGCTTTTGGCAACATATCCCACATAATTGGTATAGCAATGCCTTTATGGCAAATAGATAATACTAAAATATTGATGTCAAGCTTACCAAATTTCCAATTTGTCCGATCCAGCACTAGTAACCATTGTTCAGCATCAATTCCAGCCAACCTAACCAGTAACTTGGCTAAGGACGTATATGATAATTCACATTTGGCAAAAAATCTCTGTAATTTCTTATAGCGTGATTCTTGCTTATCTCCTTTTATCGTTAAGGCAAGCTGTGTAAGATTTACATCTCTCACTTGCAATAATCCTAATATTATTTGTTCTATTAATTTTATGCTTGCAAAACTATTAAAAAAGTAGTCTCCTATTAATTGTGATAACGCTGTAATCATTCTCTTGCCTCTTAAGTCTTCAATAACCTAAGTAATAGAGCTTTGGCTACGCGTTATCTACTTATTTTCTTCTCTCCTTAATCTCTTTGTCCTGTACTGAGCAAATATACAATACGTGTAATGCCATAAAGGAAAAGTTTTTAAGTGCTTATCAAACCATAATTGATATATGTCACTATCATCTGTTATCAAAAGATCCTGCAACAACTTCAACCTCAAACTCAGAAGATGAAATTAAAAACGTTATTAATAAAATCGCTGAAGATGATGAAGTTACTTTTTCTTTAGAAATTATAAATCAAACTATTAGTGAAGAACAACAGATGTTGATTCCTGCGAACAGTCATATTGATAGCTCTAATCGTGATTTAGAAAAATATAGCTCTGAAGGTAAGTCTCAAGAAGATTCCTTATACAAAGAAAATTTTGTTACAAAATGTTTAAACCACTGGGCAATTATACATCAATATTATCAAAATCTTAAAAAAAGTACTCGATTTTCTCATGATAAGACTTCTGATCATCCTCAAGAAAATCATCAAGTTTGGCACATTTCTAATGATGTATCATATACAACAAAGAATGAAAATATTGTCAATATTGGTAAGGAACACCATAATATTTATGCTATTATTGCCCCTGATCTGTTCAATTCATTAGAGAAGTCTGAGCAAAAGGCGTTTAGCACTGCTTTAGAGAAAGGTATAGTAAAAAATTATAATGGGGTTAAAAGGGTAGGCAAATCTTTTGAACTTAAAATAGATGGAGATGCTAGGTTATGGCCAAGCACAATTTATAAAAACGATAATGGTGCTGTTTTAATAGACTTTAATCACAAAACTAATCATGCTGGTATAAGAAAGGCACTTAAGAATAAGATTAATGTTATAAAAGTTTTTGGTGCTACAGAACATCATCCACAGGAAGAAGATTATACTTTAAAGTACAATGTTGCTCAAGTATATGATCTTAACATATATCATGAAGTAGATTGCTTGGGGGAAGAAATCATAACTGTCGAAAGTTAGAAGAGGAAGAGGCTTTAAAGATAATCATGGCAGTTTAAAGGTTGTGGAAAAATAACCGACGTCATTGCGAGAAGGCGTGAAGCCCGAACGAAGCAATCCACTTATGGTTACTTTTATGGATTGCTTCGTCGACCTTCGGTCTTCCCAACTTCCGCAGTTTTTGATAAGGTCAAAGGTTGGAAGAGGCATGGATATAAGGGTTACAGATTTTTAGGCACAACATTGGTTAGATTTTTTTAGGATAACTATAGTAATTACTTCACTCAAGTCCCTTGACTTTTCCTGTTTTTTTTCAATAAAAGCTTAAGGCTAATTGTTAGATTTGCTTTCGGCTCGGATGTTTCGCTGTCTACGCTTTACTACTGTCGTTACCTTCAGCCGCACAAGACTCGGTATATGGTGGAGCTAGTTACTCCTTCCATAACAGGACTTTCACCCGTAAGATTAATGCACCTTATCTTGACGCACACACAATCAATTGGACAGAGCCATTAAATCTCGACTACTTCAACTGAACCATACAGCATATGCTTCTCATTCTATATAGGAAGTCCATTGTATAATAATAAATGAACTCAATTGATGCCACACCCTAGTTAGTTTAAAGCTTTAATACTCTTTGCTGCTAACTTATCCATTTGTTCACGAAGACTTTTTGGTCTCATATCTATCCATACTTCTTTTACATATTTTAAAACTTCTTCCTTATTGCCTCTAGGTCCAACCTGTTTCCAACCTGACGGTATCTCCTTCCAAACAAACCATATCGAATATTGCTCTTCCTCATTAATTAAACATATATATTCTTCATTATCTTCTGACATATATTTCCTCTTCTCCTATTGTTATTTCTAATATCTTAGTTATCATTATTTCTTCTTTTATAACTTGTAAATAATCCTCTCCTTTTTTGTAGCAAGGTCAATATCAGTTATACATCTAACTAAATTATAATTTAATTTTGTAGTGTCTTCAACATGAAGTAGCCCTTCTTCCTTATTAAAATCTAGTTCTTTTACATTCGTATTATTTAAATCAACATTAATACCTAAATCTGTATCAGTACCTCTAGTTTAGGTTTTAATATGAAGTAGCCATTCTTAATCATCTGCTTTATTTCCTCGTGTGGTTCATTTCTATAACCTATCATCACCTTATGTTTACCTTCACTTAACCTTTTCACTAACTCATTATATCATATTCACCTACACAGTTTTTATTAACTATTTTTACTAAAGTTTACATTAAAAATATAATCAATATTTAAAATTTTCATTATAATAACTTAAGTATTAATATTTTTATTAATACTTGTGGTATTTTTGCCATTTATTCTTTAATCTCCTATAATTTCTTGATATTTTGTCTAATAAAAGTATTATAGTCCAGCAGCCCACTCACCTAAAACTAGATTATACTTACTAATTTCAAAGGCTAGAAACTCCTTTTGATTTAATATATTTCCATGATGAGCATTATTTATTTTAATCAATTTAATATTAGATTTTTTTTCAACAATTGTATCTATATTATTATATTCAAGAGTAAGTGAGTATTCTTTAGAGTTCTCCGACACATCGTCTACTTGAAGTCTTGTATCTTTAAGCATTGCTTTAAATAGAAGTATACGAGTATCAATCAATGTTGAAGATATTTTTTGCATTCCAAGTTTCATTTCAATCTCCATATTAGATACAGTTTTTTCTATATAGACTTTATCATATCCTTGAGAAAGCATATAATTCTCATATTCGCTCTTTAGTTTTTCAATATTCATTTGAGTAGTTAAAGATAATAGATAATCATCGTTAAGCATAGTGTCTAATAAATACACTCTACTATTACTCATACCCCTTTGTTCTAAAATACTAGCTATCTCTAATGATATTTTTCCACCAAGTGACCAACCAAGTAAGTGAAATGTTTTTTGCTGAGTTTTTAACATTACGTTATCAATGTACGATAAATAATATTGGGCTAATTTATATAAATTATCTATCTTATTCTTCTGATACAGATTATAGTGATCTATCCCATAACAACTGAAATTATTAGCTAATGTATTAGCTAATGAAATATAAACTTCGCATCCTCCTATTCCTGGATGTATCATAAAGATATTTGGTTTATCAGAAGTCTTGTTTAATTTAATAATAGTTTGATAACTATTTTTAGTTTGCATTATTCTAGGTAAAAGTAATTCAATATTTTTATATATAAATATATCAGAAATCTTTAAATGTGATTGATAATAGTTATTTAGTCTACTTACCAACCTTATTGCTAAAATGCTATTACCTCCCAATCTAAAAAAATCATCATGGATACTTACTTTTTCTTCAGGTAATCCTAACACTTCTGCCCAAATTTTACAAACTTGACTCTCCAATTCATTTCTAGGGGCTACATATGTTTCAATATTAGTAAACTCAGGATCAGGCAATGATTTTCTATCCAACTTACCATTAATGGTTAATGGCAATCTCTCCAAATGCACTAATGCAGGTATCATATATTCCGGTAATCTTGCCCGTAGATAATTTAATATAGCCTCTTCATTTAACTTAGATTCTGATACATAATAACCTGCTAAATATTTACTGCCTAATTCTCCTGCTTCTTGTTGTTCTTTAGCTAGTACTACACTTTGTGTTATTCCTTCATAACTTGATAAAACACTCTCTATCTCTTCTAGTTCTATCCTGTAGCCTCTGATCTTAACCTGCAAATCATTACGTCCTATATATTCTACATATCCATTCCGATGCCATTTCCCTAAATCTCCTGTTTTATATAATCGACCAAACTTACTATGTTCTATAAAGCTAGCATTAGTTTTTTCTGGATCTCTCCAGTAATTTAATGCAACCCCTATACCACCAATATGAATTTCACCAATCACACCTACTGGACAATGCTCATAATTATAATTCAATACATATATCTTTTGATTTGGCATAGCTGTACCATAGGGGATACTGTGCCACTCTTGCTTAATTTCTGTTATCTCATACCATATAGACCAAATACTACCTTCTGTTGCCCCTCCTAAACTCATGATAATTGATTGATTACAATGTTTTTTGATTCTGTTTGGTAAACTAATAGGTATCCAATCACCACTTAATAAAAATAATTTTAAAGAAGCAATAGATAAATAACTATTCTCAACTGCATCTATTAGTAAGCTAGCTAACTGTGGTACTGTATTCCATATTGTAATTTGATATTTATTAATTAATTCCATCCAGTGATTAGGATCTTGTGTTTTCTCTTGTTTTGGAAGCACTATCTCACCACCTACAGTTAAGATACCAAATATATCATATACAGATAAATCAAAACTTAATTCTGATAATGATAATACTTTGTCTTTTGAAGAGATATTAAACCTCGAATTTATTGCAGCAATTGTATTTAATACTCCTCTATGAGTTATGGTAACTCCTTTAGGTTCTCCTGTTGAACCAGAAGTAAATATCACATATGCTATATCTTCTAGCATTACTATTGGTAAATTAATATTAGTCAGCTGTAATTCTAATTTCTTATTATTCTTGATTTTTGATAAAACATCTTCTATTACTAATAATTGATATTTTGTTGATAAAATTTCTCTAATTTCTTTTTTATTGTATTGTACTCTAGAAATTAGCAATATAGATACATTACCATGTGCTAATACTTTTTCCAGTCTTTCCACCGGCCAGTCTATATTCAGAGGTAAATAACCAT
This sequence comes from Candidatus Tisiphia endosymbiont of Ditula angustiorana, assembly GCF_964026425.1. Taxonomy (NCBI): domain Bacteria; kingdom Pseudomonadati; phylum Pseudomonadota; class Alphaproteobacteria; order Rickettsiales; family Rickettsiaceae; genus Candidatus Tisiphia; species Candidatus Tisiphia endosymbiont of Ditula angustiorana. The sequence goes on along the minus strand of NZ_OZ032143.1, from coordinate 110,487 downwards.
GACTAGATGCCATTATAGACAGTGTTGATACTACTTGGTTATAACTTTTTTCGCTTAAAATCCCTATTAGTTTGTTATACGGCTGTACAATAGGATTAATATTATTTAAATGTAATATATATCTTGATAATAAATTACTCTCTTGTAATAATTGTTTGTATTTATACTCTTTTTCTATATCTATTACTGCTATATTATTTGGAGTTTTTTTTGCTTGTTCTTCAAACAATTCATGGATTGTTTTAGTATCTTGATACTCTCTATCAGTTCGATTCCATATATCTATTATTTGTTGGTATTGTTCTTGATCTAAATAGCTTAAATCAGCTATTTTAGTATGTTCTTGTCTTTGGCTATTATTAAGCAATGTCGCCAATTGTTTTAATATCTCAGTATATGTTTTTATAAAGCCATTAACTGTTTCTTTGCTATATAAACTTGTTGCATAATTAAAACTTCCTTTTAAACAAACTTCACTATCATCTATAACAGTACTAATATCAAACTTAGCTACATTATATAAACTAGCTCCTATTGTATGTGTTTGTAATATATTAGCTAAATAAGTTTCTTGTTGTTCCCCTACTTGATTATACAATTCACTCCCAAAATTTTGTACTGCAAACATTACTTGGAATATTGCATGCCTACTAGTATCTTTGAGTACATTTAGTTCCTCTACTAATTTTTCAAATGGTAAATCCTGATGTAGTTGTGCTTGTACTATTTCATCTCCTACTTGCTTAATAAATTCTTTAATTGAAACTTTTGCATCTATTTGCATTCTCAGGGCTAACGAATTGACAAAGAAACCAATTAAATTTTCTATCTGATTATATTGCCTATTAGCTATTGGAGTTCCTACCACTATATCATCTTGATTACTATAACTTCTCAACATTAAATAATAACCACTAAGTAATACGCTGTATAAGCTTACCTTTAATTTCTTAGCTAATTCCCTTAAAGATCTTGAGGTATCTTTATCTAACTCAAAATAGATATTGCTACCTTCATAATCTATCTGACTTGCTCTTGGTTTATCGGTTATTAAGTTTAATGTCTCATAACCACTTAGTTTATTTTTCCAGTAATTTAATTGTTTATCTAATCTTTCCCCACTTAAATAGTTTCTTTGCCATAATGCAAAATCTTTATATTGAATAGTTAATTTTGGTAAGTTTAGTTTACTTACTAAACCTTGTGATTGTTTTAGATAGTAACTATAATATGCTTGTAGTTCTTTCAAAAATATATCAGTAGACCAACCATCAAAGGCTATGTGATGAATTACTATGCTTAGGTAATATTTTGGAGTATCTTTTGCATTGCTACTAATTAATTCATACAAGCAAATTCTTATCGGATATTCATTACCTAAATCATAAATATGATTTACTGACTTTTCTAGTTCCTCCTCTAATTGTAATTGATCAATGATGTTTATCTTTATAATCTCTAAGGGAAACTCTTTATCATCTAGTATTAATTGATAACCGTTACCTCTATTATCTTCTTTGATTAAGGTCCGTAGTATCTCGTGTCTAGCTACTATACTTTTTATACTACTTTCTAATATATCTATACTAGCATTACTAGATATACTAAATACCATCGGTATATTATAAGCATTAGTTCCTTCTTCATATTTCTCAATAAACCATAACCTCTCTTGAGCAAAAGATAACGATTGTTCTTCTACTTTAGTAAAGGCAGCTTTATCTATTACTATGTTATTTTCGTTATTATGTTCTATATATTGAACCAACCTTTTTACTGTATTGTGCTTAAAGATAGCTGGTATACTAATTGCATTATTTAATTCTTTACTTAATTTACTTACCAACCTTATTGCTAAAATGCTATTACCTCCCAATCTAAAAAAATCATCATGGATACTTACTTTTTCTTCAGGTAATCCTAACACTTCTGCCCAAATCTTACAAACTTGACTTTCCAATTCATTTCTAGGAGCGACATAGGTTTCAATATTAGTAAACTCAGGATCAGGTAATGATTTTCTATCCAACTTACCATTAATGGTTAATGGCAATCTCTCCAAATGCACTAATGCAGGTATCATATATTCCGGTAATCTTGCCCGTAGATAATTTAATATAGCCTCTTCATCTAACTTAGATTCTGATACATAATAACCTGCTAAATATTTACTGCCTAATTCTCCTGCTTCTTGTTGTTCTTTAGCTAGTACTACACTTTGTGTTATTCCTTCATAACTTGATAAAACACTCTCTATCTCTTCTAGTTCTATCCTGTAGCCTCTGATCTTAACTTGAAAGTCATTACGTCCTATATATTCTAAGTTACCATTTGCTAACCATCTTACCAAGTCTCCAGTCTTATATAACCTTGCATTCTTTGCTAATTTCTTTTCCTTTATACTTTGAAATGGATTAACTATAAACTTCTCTGCTGTTAAGTCAGGGCGATTTAAATAACCTCTAGCTAATCCTGCTCCCCCTATATATAATTCTCCTATCGCTCCTATTGGTAGCGGGGTTAAGTTTATATCTAGTACATAAGCCTTTCTATTTGTAAAAGCTATACCAATTGGTATAGTCTTTACGCTTGTTATGTTATTTTTACTAATATTTAATGTACAACTAAATGTAGTATTCTCCGTAGGACCATAACCATTAATAATATTCTGAGGTGCATCATGTGAGTTTATTAATTTGGATATTAGTTTAGGATTTAATGCTTCTCCACCAACAAGTAAATATTTAATATTTTTAAAAATACTTTGATCAATTAAAAACAATTGATCAAATAAAGTCCTTGTTAACCATAATACTGAAATTTTATTTGTTATTAATGTCTTTTGCAGTAAATTAATATCAGCTAATAAATCTATTTTATTAGCTGGAATAAATAATTTAGCTCCATTTAACAACGAGGTCCAAATCTCAAAAGTTGCAGCATCAAATGTTATATCGGCAAATTGAATAAATGAATCACTAGAATTAATAGACACATAATCAACATTCTTTACAAGAGATACTACTCCTTTATGTTCAATTATTACCCCCTTAGGATTACCTGTAGTACCTGAAGTATATATAACATAAGCAAGGTTATTGCTGGTGGTAGAAGTTGCAGGATTAGATGTCGGGTAGGATGCTAGTAAAGTTTGTAGTTGCTGATCATCAATTGCTAAGATCGTTACTTGACTAATTGTGCTAATAGCTAAACTATCTAATCTTTGTTTATGTCCTTCATTAGTCAGTACTAACTTACTATTTGTATCTTCTAATATATAGCTTATTCTTTCATCAGGATAATTTGAATCGATTGGTACATATGCTCCTCCTGCTTTTAATACAGCAAGGATCGCTATTAGCATATGTTCACTCCTGTCTAAACATAAGGCTATCAACGTATCGGGGCTAATCTGATATGTCTCTCTTAAGTAATTGGCTAACTGATTCGCCCTTTCATTAAGTTGCCTGTATGTTAGCTTAGTTTCCTCATATACTATTGCTATGTTATTTGGCGTTCTTGCTACTTGTTCTTCGAATAAAGCTTGTATCGTCTTATCGCTTGGATAAGTTTTATCTGTATCATTCCAGTTATTAATAATTTGTTGGTATTGTTGTTGATCTAAATAGTTTAAATCAGCTATTTTACTATGTGCTTGTCTTTGGCTATTATTAAGCAATGTCGCCAATTGTTTTAATATCTCAGTATATGTTTTTATAAAACCATTAATTGTTTCTTCGCTATATAAACTTGTTGCATAATTAAAACTTCCTTTTAAACAAACTTCACTATCATCTATAAAAGTACTAATATCAAACTTAGCTACATTATATAAACTAGTTCCTGTTGTATGTGTTTGTAATATATTAGCTAAATAAGTTTCTTGTTGTTCGTCCTCTTGACTATATAGCTCATTCCCAAAACTCTGCACTACAAACATTACTTGGAATATTGCATGCCTACTAGTATCTTTGATTACATTTAGTTCCTCTACTAATTTTTCAAATGGTAAATCCTGATGTAGTTGTGCTTGTACTATTTCATCTCCTACTTGCTTAATAAATTCTTTAATTGAAACTTTTGCATCTATTTGCATTCTCAGGGCTAACGAATTGACAAAGAAACCAATTAAATTTTCTATCTGATTATATTGCCTATTAGCTATTGGAGTTCCTACCACTATATCATCTTGATTACTATAACTTCTCAACATTAAATAATAACCACTAAGTAATACGCTGTATAAGCTTACCTTTAATTTCTTAGCTAATTCCCTTAAATATCTTGAGGTATCTTTATCTAACTCAAAATAGATATTGCTACCTTCATAATCTATCTGACTTGCTCTTGGTTTATCGGTTATTAAGTTTAATGTCTCATAACCACTTAGTTTATTTTTCCAGTAATTTAATTGTTTATCTAATCTTTCCCCACTTAAATAGTTTCTTTGCCATAATGCAAAATCTTTATATTGAATAGTTAATTTTGGTAAGTTTAGTTTACTTACTAAACCTTGTGATTGTTTTAGATAGTAACTATAATATGCTTGTAGTTCTTTCAAAAATATATCAGTAGACCAACCATCAAAGGCTATGTGATGAATTACTATGCTTAGGTAATATTTTGCTTTTGCATTGCTACTAATTAATTCATACAAGCAAATTCTTATCGGATATTCATTACCTAAATCATAAATATGATTTACTGACTTTTCTAGTTCCTCCTCTAATTGTAATTGATCAATGATGTTTATCTTTATAATCTCTAAGGGAAACTCTTTATCATCTAGTATTAATTGATAACCGTTACCTCTATTATCTTCTTTGATTAAGGTCCGTAGTATCTCGTGTCTAGCTACTATACTTTTTATACTACTTTCTAATATATCTATGCTAGCATTACTAGATATACTAAATACCATCGGTATATTATAAGCATTAGTTCCTTCTTCATATTTCTCAATAAACCATAACCTCTCTTGGGCAAAAGATAACGATTGTTCTTCTACTTTAGTAAAGGCAGCTTTATCTATTACTATGTTATTTTCGTTATTATGTTCTATATATTGAACCAACCTTTTTACTGTATTGTGCTTAAAGATAGCTGGTATACTAATTGCATTATTTAATTCTTTACTTAATTTACTTACCAACCTTATTGCTAAAATGCTATTACCTCCCAATCTAAAAAAATCATCATGGATACTTACTTTTTCTTCAGGTAATCCTAACACTTCTGCCCAAATCTTACAAACTTGACTCTCCAATTCATTCCTAGGGGCTACATATGTTTCAATATTAGTAAACTCAGGATCAGGTAATGATTTTCTATCCAACTTACCATTAATGGTTAATGGCAATCTCTCCAAATGCACTAATATAGCAGGTATCATATATTCCGCTAATCTTGCCCGTAGGTAATTTAATATAGCCTCTTCATCTAACTTACATTCTGATACATAATAACCTGCTAAATACTTACTGCCTGATTCTCCTAGTCCTTGTTGTTCTTTAGCTAACACTACACTCTGTGTTATTCCTTCATAACTTGATAAAACACTCTCTATTTCTTCTAACTCTATCCTGTAGCCTCTGATCTTAACCTGAAAATCATTACGTCCTATATATTCTAAGTTACCATTTGCTAACCATCTTACCAAGTCTCCAGTCTTATATAACCTTGCATTCTTTGCTAATTTCTTTTCCTTTATACTTTGAAATGGATTAACTATAAACTTCTCTGCTGTTAAGTTAGGGCGATTTAAATAACCTCTAGCTAATCCTGCTCCCCCTATATATAATTCTCCTATCGCTCCTATTGGTAACGGAGTTAAGTTAGTGTCTAATACATAAGCTTTTAAATCAGCTATTACCTTACCTATATATTCTCCTAAATCTTCTTCTGTTATTGCTTTATATGTAACATGTACTGTAGTTTCTGTAATACCATACATATTTATTAGTTTAGGTTGATTATAACCATAATAATTAAACCAAGGTTTTAATTGAGATAAATTTAATGCTTCTCCACCAAATATAACTAATCTCAGATTAGTTAGTTTATCTTGTATGTCCTTATTAATAGCTATATCCGTAAACTGATAGAAAATACTAGGGGTTTGATTTAGTATTGTTATTTGCTCTTGTTTACACAATTCATAAAATATATTTAAATCTCTAATGTATTCATACGATGGTATTACTAACTTGCCACCATACATTAATGCTCCCCATATCTCCCATATACTAAAATCAAACACATACGAATGAAATAGTGTCCAAACATCATTATTATTAAACTTATACCAACAATCTGTTGCTATAAATAATCTCATTACATTACTATGAAGTTGTAATATTCCCTTAGGATTACCTGTAGTACCTGAGGTATATATAACATAAGCAAGGTTATTGCTGGTGGTAGAAGTTGCAGGATTAGATGTCGGGTAGGATGCTAGTAAAGTTTGTAGTTGCTGATCATCAATTGCTAAGATCGTTACTTGACTAATTGTGCTAATAGCTAAACTATCTAATCTTTGTTTATGTCCTTCATTAGTCAGTACTAACTTACTATTTGTATCTTCTAATATATAACTTATTCTTTCATCAGGATAATTTGAATCCATTGGTACATATGCTCCTCCTGCCTTTAATACAGCAAGTATCGCTATTAGCATATGTTCACTCCTGTCTAAACATAAGGCTATCAACGTATCGGGGCTAATCTGATATGTCTCTCTTAAGTAATTGGCTAACTGATTGGCTCTCTCATTAAGTTGCCTGTATGTTAGCTTAGTTTCCTCATAGACTATTGCTATGTTATTTGGTGTCCTTGCTGCTTGTTCTTCGAATAAAGCTTGTATTGTCTTATCGCTTGGATAAGTTTTATCTGTATCATTCCAATTATTAATGATTTGTTGGTATTGTTTTTGATCTAAATAGCTTAAATTCTGTACTTCCTGGTAAGGATTGCTTACTATTTGTTCAAGTAAGCTTTTAGCTATCAATAATAATTGCTCTATACTATCATTACTGAATAACTCCCCAGCATATTTGATCATAAATGTTAATTGATTATTTACTTCATATGCTATTACTGCTAATGGATAATCTAGTTTCTCTACTGATCCTGTAAACCTTATCTTAATTCTACTTTGCTGTTCTTCATTGGCTGGATTAGGATAGTTCTCATAAACAAATAAACTATCAAATAACCGCTCACCTCCTTTTTGTAATTTAACTAAGCTGATATCACTTCTACTATTGATCTCATTAATATCACTTTGAATAGCCTTTATTGACTCTATTACACTTGTTATTGTTTTATTTTGATGCTCTACTATCAATGGTAAAGTATTTATATACAACCCTACTGAACTCTCTATGTCATCTATTGGAAGATTCCTACCTGATACGGTAGTTCCTACTACCGTTTGATTACTATTACCATAAATACTTAATACTTTGTGCCATACATATTGTAATATTGCATTTAATGTTACACCTTCTTCTTGACTGAACTTTTTTAAATTGTCATATAAGTTGCCTGTAATTGTTAATACTTGTTCTGCTGGATTTGTTATATGTTTATGTTCACTTATTCTTAACTGTTTCTGTTTATTGTTACTTAATAACAAGCCACTGAAGTCACTTCGCTCTTCTATTTGAGATATATATTTATTCCAATATTCCTTGTTATCTTCTTGATGCTTTTGTATATATTTCTGTGCTTCTTTATAACTTTGATCTTCCTTTAACAATATTATTTCTTTATCTTGCAATTTTAAGTAAGTATCATGAATATATTCTAATAATATTGGATTACTCCAACCATCTAATATTGCATGGTGATTACTAAAAATACATGTATATAAATCTTCCCTCTGTTTAATTAAATATACTCTAAATAAGTTACCTTGTTGTAAGTCATATATTTCCAGCCGATCTTCTTCTTGAATTTGTTTAATCTCGAATTCTTGAATTGTAAAATCTTGTTCTTTACTTAAGTCAATATATCTCCAATCTAAATTACCTTCTTTATCTATTACTTGGATTAATTCTTCCTCCCAGTTTAACCTCAGCCTTAGGCTACTGAATCTTGCTTGAGCATAACCCCAAGCTTCTTTTAATTTATTAAGTGCTAACTGATTATTATATTGCCAAATAATTTGTACTCTGTATGCATCATCAATATCACCTTGATTTAAAGTATGATAAATAAAACCTTGTTGTAAGCTATTTGCTAAATATACTCCTTCTATCTCTCGATGTTCTTGTAACCTATCTAAGTATTCCTGACTTATTACATTATCTATATCGCTCACTGTTAAGTAGCTTCTAGTCTGCTTGACTGTGTAGCTGATTATATCTTCTAACTTCTGTTGAAATAAATCAGCTAGTTTATTGGTTATATTTGCACCTAACTTACTTGCTATACTAAATTTAAGTTTACCATCTACAACTAAACCATTGATATTAACTATATTGTTGTCTTGGTTAGCGGGATGCATTGATATACCGCTATTCTCACTAATAATATTCCATAAATCTTTATCTGTTGTCGCACCTTGCTTGTCAAACTGTCCTAGATAGTTAAAGCTTATTCTTGGTAAATCACTCTGATATCCTATTACTGTCCCGTAACCTATTCCTTTATTTGGTACTTGTCTTAAATTCTCTTTGACAGTCTTAAGACTATTACCTAACTCCTCACTTATCTCTAATCGTATTGGATAGATAGTAGTAAACCAACCAACTGTTCTTGTTATATCAATATTACTATCTATCTCCTCTCTACCGTGACCTTCTAATACTATATAGTTAATTTTATTGTCTGTTATCTCAGCTAAACTATAACCAAGAGCAGTAAGCAAGATATCATTCACTTGCGTATTATAAGCTCTATTACTGTCTTGTAATAACTTACCAGTCTGTTCTTTGTTTAATTGTAAGCTAGCATAACTATAAGTATCTTCACTTGCTATTAACTTATTTAGATGATTATTATTACTATCATAGTCAGATAAGATATTTGACCAGTAAGTTTTTTCACTCTCATGAGTAGTTGCATATTCTCTTACTGCATTTACCCATTGTCTGTAACTACCTCCTTTACTACCTAAATCTTTAGCATGGTAAAGATTTCTTAAATCTTCAGCAATTATCCTCCAACTTACCGCATCTACTATTAAATGATGCAGAGCAAAATAGATCCTACTACTCCCATCTTCATAACCAAAAATATAGCCAATACTATAGGTTGGTCCATGCTCTAAATCAAAATTACTCTGCCAACTAGTTAATATCTCCTGTAGTTTAAACTCAAATTCTTTACTACCTTTTTTAACATCCAATTTGTTTATGTCTAATATCTTTAATTCTTCTACCTTGGCATCATTATTATAATATTGGCAATAACTCTGTACCAAATCTGTAGCTTTCCTGTATCTTAGTCTAAAACTATCATGATGTTGAACTAATTTAGTTATGCTTAGCTGTAGCCTATTTATATCTAAGGTCTCGGTTCTTAACAGAAATGACTGATTCCAATGATTAGGAATTATAAAATTATGCTTAAAGAACCACTGTTGCACTGGTAATAATGGTACTTCTCCACTTAATATACCTTGTTCACTTCTTAAATCTCCTTGAGTACTGCCTTGTCCTTTGCTTAAAACATTATCATAGAGTCTTTCAATAGTTTTATAACCAAAGATATCCTTAACAGTAACATTTAACCCTAGCCTTTGTCTTAACCTACTTACCAACTGGATACTTATTATACTATCCCCTCCTAGTCTAAAGAAATCATCATGGATACTTACTTTATCTTCAGGCAATCCTAACACTTCTGCCCAAATCCTACAAACTTGACTTTCCAATTCATTTCTAGGAGCGACATAGGTTTCAATATTAGTAAACTCAGGATCAGGTAATGATTTTCTATCCAACTTACCATTAATGGTTAATGGCAAACTCTCCAAATGCATTAACACAGCAGGTATCATATATTCCGGTAATCTTGCCTGTAGGTAATTTAATATGCCTTCTTCATCTAACTTAGATTCTGATACATAATAACCTACTAAGTATTTACTAGCATTAGAGTCTATATGATCTCTTGCTACTACAACTGATTGTTTCACAGCTAGATACTGACTAAGTGCATTCTCTATCTCACCAAGTTCTATCCTATATCCTCTAATCTTAACCTGAAAATCATTACGTCCTATATATTCTAGATTACCATCAGGCAACCAACGTACTAGATCACCCGTTTTATAAACCCTTGCATTCTTTCCATTTGTTCCATAACTTTTATCAGCTTTCTCTTCCTTAGTTTGAAATGGATTTGAAATAAACTTTTCAGCAGTTAACTCAGGTCTATTTAAATATCCCCTAGCAAGACCCACCCCTCCTACATACAACTCTCCAATAGCACCAATTGGTACAGGGTTAAATGCTGTATCCAATACATATACAGTAGTATTATCTATGGGCTTTCCTATATAAACTTCTTTTATATCTTTATCACTACAATCATAATATAAAACATCTACAGTAGTCTCAGTTGGTCCATATAGATTATGTAGCTTTATATTAGCTAATAACTGATGGTACTGACTTACTTGATTTATACCAAGAGGTTCTCCACTACAAAAGATATACCTTAAACTTGCTACAAAATTATCTTTCTTATAATCTACACCTTTATTTTCCTTATTTAGGTTAGTATCTACACTTAATTGTTCCATATTAACTAGGGTATCTTCAAATACACTAAGCATTGAAGGTACAAAATGAGCAATCGTTATAGATTCTTGCCTCATTAGTTCTATAAGATAATTCGGATATTTATGACCTGTGGGGTTAGCAAATACAACACTTGCCCCATACCAATTAGCCCATAATAATTCCCATACTGATACATCAAATATATAAGGTGTTTTTTGTAATATCTTATCTATTTCATTGAGGGGATATTTATCATTCATCCACTTAATTCTATTCACTACACTCTTATGCTCAATCATAACCCCTTTATGATTACCAGTAGTACCTGAAGTATAAATTACGTAAGCTAGATTATTGCTTTGTGTCTCTGTTCGTGGGTTCTGCATAGATTGAGATGATAGTTGCTTTTCGAATAAAACATTATCTATCGTTACTACTTGTAAAGTTAAGTCGGACTTATTAGCTAAACTCTTTAACCTATTCTCATAAATTTCATTAGTCAATACTATATGAGAATTTGTATCTTCTAATATATAGCTTATTCTTTCATCAGGATAATTTGAATCGATTGGTACATATGCTCCTCCTGCCTTTAATACAGCAAGTATCGCTATTAGCATATGTTCACTCCTGTCTAAACATAAGGCTATCAACGTATCGGGGCTAATCTGATATGTCTCTCTTAAGTAATTGGCTAACTGATTCGCCCTTTCATTAAGTTGCCTGTATGTTAGCTTAGTTTCCTCATATACTATTGCTATGTTATTTGGCGTTCTTGCTACTTGTTCTTCGAATAAAGCTTGTATCGTCTTATCGCTTGGATAAGTTTTATCTGTATCATTCCAGTTATTAATAATTTGTTGGTATTGTTGTTGATCTAAATAGTTTAAATCAGCTATTTTACTATATGCTTGTTTTTGGCTATTATTAAGCAATGTCACCAATTGTTTTAATATCTCAGTATATGTTTTTATAAAACCATTAATTGTTTCTTCGCTATATAAACTTGTTGCATAATTAAAACTTCCTTTTAAACAAACTTCACTATCATCTATAAAAGTACTAATATCAAACTTAGCTACATTATATAAACTAGCTCCTGTTGTATGTGTTTGTAATATATTAGCTAAATAAGTTTCTTGTTGTTCGTCCTCTTGACTATATAGCTCATTCCCAAAACTCTGCACTGCAAACATTACTTGGAATATTGCATGCCTACTAGTATCTTTGATTACATTTAGTTCCTCTACTAATTTTTCAAATGGTAAATCCTGATGTAGTTGTGCTTGTACTATTTCATCTCCTACTTGCTTGATAAATTCGTTAATTGAAACTTTTGCATCTATTTGCATTCTCAGGGCTAACGAATTGACAAAGAAACCAATTAAATTTTCTATCTGATCATATTGCCTATTAGCTATTGGAGTTCCTACCACTATATCATCTTGATTACTATAACTTCTCAACATTAAATAATAACCACTAAGTAATACGCTGTATAAGCTTACCTTTAATTTCTTAGCTAATTCCCTTAAATATCTTGAGGTATCTTTATCTAACTCAAAATAGATATTGCTACCTTCATAATCTATCTGACTTGCTCTTGGTTTATCGGTTATTAAGTTTAATGTCTCATAACCACTTAGTTTATTTTTCCAGTAATTTAATTGTTTATCTAACCTTTCCCCACTTAAATAGTTTCTTTGCCATAATGCAAAATCTTTATATTGAATAGTTAATTTTGGTAAGTTTAGTTTACTTACTAAACCTTGTGATTGTTTTAGATAGTAACTATAATATGCTTGTAGTTCTCTCAACAATATATCGGTAGACCAACCATCAAAGGCTATGTGATGAATTACTATGCTTAGGTAGTATTTTGGAGTATCTTTTGCATTGCTACTAATTAATTCATATAAGCAAACTCTTATCGGATATTCATTACTTAAATCATAAATATGATTTACTGCCTTTTCTAACTCTTCTTCTAATTGTAATTGATCAATGATGTTTATCTTTATAATCTCTAAGGGAAACTCTTTATCATCTAGTATTAATTGATAACCATTACCTCTATTATCTTCTTTGATTAAGGTCCGTAGTATCTCGTGTCTAGCTACTATACTTTTTATACTACTTTCTAATATATCTATACTAGCATTACTAGATATACTAAATACCATCGGTATATTATAAGCATTAGTTCCTTCTTCATATTTCTCAATAAACCATAACCTCTCTTGAGCAAAAGATAACGATTGTTCTTCTACTTTAGTAAAGGCAGCTTTATCTATTACTATGTTATTTTCGTTATTATGTTCTATATATTGAACCAACCTTTTTACTGTATTGTGCTTAAAGATAGCTGGTATACTAATTGCATTATTTAATTCTTTACTTAATTTACTTACCAACCTTATTGCTAAAATGCTATTACCTCCCAATCTAAAAAAATCATCATGGATACTTACTTTTTCTTCAGGTAATCCTAACACTTCTGCCCAAATCTTACAAACTTGACTCTCCAATTCATTTCTAGGGGCTACATATGTTTCAATATTAGTAAACTCAGGATCAGGCAATGATTTTCTATCCAACTTACCACTAATGGTTAATGGCAATCTCTCCAAATGCACTAATGCAGGTATCATATATTCCGGTAATCTTGCCCGTAGATAATTTAATATAGCCTCTTCATCTAACTTAGATTCTGATACATAATAACCTGCTAAATATTTACTACCTAATTCTCCTGCTTCTTGTTGTTCTTTAGCTAGTACTACACTTTGTGTTATTCCTTCATAACTTGATAAAACACTCTCTATCTCTTCTAACTCTATTCTGTAGCCTCTGATCTTAACTTGAAAGTCATTACGTCCTATATATTCTAAGTTACCATTTGCTAACCATCTTACCAAGTCTCCAGTCTTATATAACCTTGCATTCTTTGCTAATTTCTTTTCCTTTATACTTTGAAATGGATTAACTATAAACTTCTCTGCTGTTAAGTCAGGGCGATTTAAATAACCTCTAGCTAATCCTGCTCCCCCTATATATAATTCTCCTATCGCTCCTATTGGTAGCGGAGTTAAGTTAGTGTCTAATACATAACACCTTACGTTAGAAATTGCAGATCCTATATTTGTAGCACCATTATTATTATAGTGATTTAAGCTTGCACATACTGTTACCTCACTTGGACCATATGCATTTATTACTTTTACGTTACTATTTTGATAGTAATTTAATACTTCCTTATTTGCCTTCTCACCTGCTACTATTAATGTTTTTAATTCAAGTAGATTTTTACTATTTAATAAGGCTGGAGGTATTGTAGCTATAACTATATCGTTTTTTTGTATGTAAAGGCTTAGTAGCCTTATATCTTGCCTTATATCATTATCTATGATATATATAGCACGACCATTTAAGATAGTTGTATAAATTTCCCATACATGTGCGTCAAATACATAATTACCATACCATAAGCAATTTTTAATGTTTTTTTCTTTAGGTAATTCAAACTCTTTTTCTTGTATTTTTGCTAAATTTATAATTCCTCTATGCTCAATCATTACTCCCTTAGGATTACCTGTAGTACCTGAAGTATATATAACATAAGCAAGGTTATTGCTGGTGGTAAAAGTTGTAGGGTTAGATATTAGATGGGATGCTAGTAAAGTTTGTACTTGCTGATCATCAATTGCTAAGATTGTTGCTTGACTGGTTGTGCTAATAGCTAAGCTATCTAATCTTTTTTTATGTTCTTTATTAGTCAGTACTAACTTACTACTTGTATCTTCTAATATATAGCTTATTCTTTCATCAGGATAACTTGAATCCATTGGCACATATGCTCCTCCTGCTTTTAATACACCAAGTATCGCTATTAGCATATGTTCACTCCTGTCTAAACATAAGGCTATCAAGGTATCTGGCTTAATCTCATACGTCTCTCTTAAGTAATTGCCTAACTGATTGCCTCTTTTATTAAGTTGTCTGTATGTTAGCTTAGTTTCTTCATATACTATTGCTATGTTATTTGGTGTCCTTACTACTTGTTCTTCGAATAAAGCTTGTATCGTCTTATCACTTGGATAAGTTTTATCTGTATCATTCCAATTATTAATGATTTGTTGGTATTGTTGTTGATCTAAATAGTTTAAATCAGCTATTTTACTATGTGCTTGTCTTTGGCTATTATTAAGCAATGTAGCCAATTGTTTTAATATCTCAGTATATGTTTTTATAAAGCCATTAATTGTTTCTTCGCTATATAAACTTATGGCGTAATTAAAACTTCCTTTTAAGCAAACTTCACTATCATCTATAACAGTACTAATATCAAACTTAGCTACATTATATAAACTAGCTCCTGTTGTATGTGTTTGTAATATATTAGCTAAATAAGTTTCTTGTTGTTCCCCCACTTGATTATACAATTCACTCCCAAAATTTTGCACTGCAAACATTACTTGAAATATTGCATGCCTACTAGTATCTTTGAGTACATTTAGTTCCTCTACTAATTTCTCAAATGGTAAATCCTGATGAAGTTGTGCTTGTACTACTTCATCTCCTACTTGCTTAATAAATTCTTTAATTGAGATTTTTGCATCTATTTGTATCCTCAGGGCTAACGAATTGACAAAAAAACCAATTAAATTTTCTATCTGATTATATTGCCTATTAGCTATTGGAGTTCCTACCACTATATCATCTTGATTACTATAACTTCTCAACATTAAATAATAACCACTAAGTAATACGCTGTATAAGCTTACCTTTAATTTCTTAGCTAATTCCCTTAAAGATCTTGAGGTATCTTTATCTAACTCAAAATAGATATTGCTACCTTCATAATCTATCTGACTTGCTCTTGGTTTATCGGTTATTAAGTTTAATGTCTCATAACCACTTAGTTTATTCTTCCAGTAATTTAATTGTTTATCTAATCTTTCCCCACTTAAATAGTTTCTTTGCCATAATGCAAAATCTTTATATTGAATAGTTAATTTTGGTAAGTTTAGTTTACTTACTAAACCTTGTGATTGTTTTAGATAATAACTATAATATGCTTGTAGTTCTTTCAAAAATATATCGGTAGACCAACCATCAAAGGCTATGTGATGAATTACTATGCTTAGGTAGTATTTTGGAGTATCTTTTGCATTGCTACTAATTAATTCATATAAGCAAACTCTTATCGGATATTCATTACTTAAATCATAAATATGATTTACTGCCTTTTCTAACTCTTCTTCTAATTGTAATTGATCAATGATGTTTATCTTTATAATCTCTAAGGGAAACTCTTTATCATCTAGTATTAATTGATAACCATTGCCTCTATTGTCTTCTTTGATTAAGGTCCTTAGTATAGCGTGTCTAGCTACTATACTTTTTATACTACTTTCTAATATATCTATACTAGCATTACTAGATATACTAAATACCATCGGTATATTATATGCATTAGTTCCTTCCTCATATTTCTCAATAAACCATAACCTCTCTTGGGCAAAAGATAATGATTGTTCTTCTACTTTAGTAATGCTAGCTTTATCTATTACTATGCTATTTTCGTTATTATGTTCTATGTATTGAACCAACCTTTTTACTGTATTGTGCTTAAAGATAGCTGGTATACTAATTGCACTATTTAATTCTTTACTTAATTTACTTACCAACCTTATTGCTAAAATGCTATTACCTCCCAATCTAAAAAAATCATCATGGATACTTACTTTTTCTTCAGGTAATCCTAACACTTCTGCCCAAATTTTACAAACTTGACTCTCCAATTCATTTCTAGGGGCTACATATGTTTCAATATTAGTAAACTCAGGATCAGGCAATGATTTTCTATCCAACTTACCATTAATCGTTAATGGCAATCTTTCCAAATGCATTAATACAGCAGGTATCATATATTCCGGTAATCTTGCCTGTAGGTAATTTAGTATAGCTTCTTCATCTAACTTATATTCTGATACATAATAACCCGCTAAATACTTACTTCCTGATTCTCCTAGTCCTTGTTGTTCTTGAGCTAACACTACACTCTGTGTTATTCCTTTATAACTTGATAAAACACTCTCTATTTCTTCTAACTCTATCCTGTATCCTCTGATCTTAACCTGAAAATCATTACGTCCTATATATTCTAAATTACCATCTGCTAACCATCTTACCAAGTCTCCAGTCTTATATAATCTTGTATTCTTTACTAACTTCTTTTCCTCTGTACTTTGAAATGGATTAACTATGAACTTCTCTGCTGTTAACTCAGGTCTATTTAAATACCCTCTAGCTAATCCCACTCCCCCTATATATAATTCTCCTATCGCTCTTATTGGTAGCGGAGTTAAGTTAGTGTCTAATACATAACACCTTGCATTAGAAATTGCAGATCCTATATTTGTAGCACCATTATTATTATAGTGATTTAAGCTTGCACATACTGTTACCTCACTTGGTCCATATGAATTTATTACTTTTACGTTACTATTCTGATAGTAATTTAGTACTTCTTTATTTGCTTTATCTCCTCCTACCACTAAGATATTTAATTTCAGTATATATTCATTATTTAATAATGTAGGTGGTAGTAACGCTATATCTATATTGTTTTTTTGTATGTAAATACTTAGTTGCCTTATATCTTGCCTTATATCATTATCTATGATATATATAGTATGACCATTTAAGATAGTTGTATAAGCTTCCCATACATGTGCATCAAATACATAATTAGCATACCATAAGCAATTTTTGATATTTTTTTCTTTAGGTAATTCAAACTCTTTTTCTTGTACTATTGCTAAATTTATAATTCCTCGATGTTCAATCATTACCCCCTTAGGATTACCTGTAGTACCTGAGGTATATATAACATAAGCAAGGTTATTGCTGGTGGTAGAAGTTGCAGGATTAGATGTCGGGTAGGATGCTAGTAAAGTTTGTAGTTGCTGATCATCAATTGCTAAGATCGTTACTTGACTAATTATGCTAATAGCTAAGCTATCTAATCTTTGTTTATGTCCTTCATTAGTCAGTACTAACTTACTATTTGTATCTTCTAATATATAACTTATTCTTTCATCAGGATAATTTGAATCGATTGGTACATATGCTCCTCCTGCCTTTAATACAGCAAGGATCGCTATTAGCATATGTTCACTCCTGTCTAAACATAAGGCTATCAACGTATCGGGGCTAATCTGATATGTCTCTCTTAAGTAATTGGCTAACTGATTGGCTCTCTCATTAAGTTGCCTGTATGTTAGCTTAGTTTCTTCATATACTATTGCTATGTTATTTGGTGTCCTTGCTGCTTGTTCTTCGAATAAAGCTTGTATTGTCTTATCGCTTGGATAAGTTTTATCTGTATCATTCCAGTTATTAATAATTTGTTGGTATTGTTGTTGATCTAAATAGTTTAAATCAGCTATTTTACTATGTGCTTGTTTTTGGCTATTATTAAGCAATGTCGCCAATTGTTTTAATATCTCAGTATATGTTTTTATAAAACCATTAATTGTTTCTTCGCTATATAAACTTGTTGCATAATTAAAACTTCCTTTTAAACAAACTTCACTATCATCTATAAAAGTACTAATATCAAACTTAGCTACATTATATAAACTAGCTCCTGTTGTATGTGTTTGTAATATATTAGCTAAATAAGTTTCTTGTTGTTCGTCCTCTTGACTATATAGCTCATTCCCAAAACTCTGCACTGCAAACATTACTTGGAATATTGCATGCCTACTAGTATCTTTGATTACATTTAGTTCCTCTACTAATTTTTCAAATGGTAAATCCTGATGTAGTTGTGCTTGTACTATTTCATCTCCTACTTGCTTGATAAATTCGTTAATTGAAACTTTTGCATCTATTTGCATTCTCAGGGCTAACGAATTGACAAAGAAACCAATTAAATTTTCTATCTGATCATATTGCCTATTAGCTATTGGAGTTCCTACCACTATATCATCTTGATTACTATAACTTCTCAACATTAAATAATAACCACTAAGTAATACGCTGTATAAGCTTACCTTTAATTTCTTAGCTAATTCCCTTAAATATCTTGAGGTATCTTTATCTAACTCAAAATAGATATTGCTACCTTCATAATCTATCTGACTTGCTCTTGGTTTATCGGTTATTAAGTTTAATGTCTCATAACCACTTAGTTTATTTTTCCAGTAATTTAATTGTTTATCTAACCTTTCCCCACTTAAATAGTTTCTTTGCCATAATGCAAAATCTTTATATTGAATAGTTAATTTTGGTAAGTTTAGTTTACTTACTAAACCTTGTGATTGTTTTAGATAGTAACTATAATATACTTGTAGTTCTTTCAAAAATATATCGGTAGACCAACCATCAAAGGCTATGTGATGAATTACTATGCTTAGGTAATATTTTGGAGTATCTTTTGCATTGCTACTAATTAATTCATACAAGCAAACTCTTATCGGATATTCATTACCTAAATCATAAATATGATTTACTGACTTTTCTAGTTCCTCCTCTAATTGTAATTGATCAATGATGTTTATCTTTATAATCTCTAAGGGAAACTCTTTATCATCTAGTATTAATTGATAACCGTTACCTCTATTATCTTCTTTGATTAAGGTCCGTAGTATTTCGTGTCTAGCTACTATACTTTTTATACTACTTTCTAATATATCTATACTAGCATTACTAGATATACTAAATACCATCGGTATATTATAAGCATTAGTTCCTTCTTCATATTTCTCAATAAACCATAACCTCTCTTGGGCAAAAGATAATACTGACTTATTTAATTTATCTTTAAGTATAAGTAGGTTATATTTACTTGAATAAATCTGATTATTTTGTAGTAAATAAAGAATCTTAGCTTTATTATGCTTAATAAAACTCTTTTGGGAATTTGTAAAAAGTATTCCCTCAGGAATAAATAACTGTATTTTGTTATTTTGAACCCAAATTTTTATTCCGTTATTAATTAATTTATAAATAAATAACATAATTGTATCATAATTCATACTTTTTACCTTTCTTATTATTTTTAGCTTTATCCCCTAGATAATAAACTAGTTTCTCTACACTATTATGTTTAAAGATAGCTGGTATACTAATTGCATTATTTAATTCTTTACTTAATTTACTTACCAACCTTATTGCTAAAATGCTATTACCTCCTAATCTAAAAAAATCATCATGGATACTTACTTTTTCTTCAGGTAATCCTAACACTTCTGCCCAAATCTTACAAACTTGACTCTCCAATTCATTCCTAGGGGCTACATATGTTTCAATATTAGTAAACTCAGGATCAGGCAATGATTTTCTATCCAACTTACCATTAATCGTTAATGGCAATCTTTCCAAATGCATTAATACAGCAGGTATCATATATTCCGGTAATCTTGCCTGTAGATAATTTAATATGCCTTCTTCATCTAACTTAGATTCCGATACATAATAACCTGCTAAATACTTACTACCTAATTCTCCTGCTTCTTGTTGTTCTTTAGCTAGTACTACACTTTGTGTTATTCCTTCATAACTTGATAAAACACTCTCTATCTCTTCTAACTCTATTCTGTAGCCTCTGATCTTAACTTGAAAGTCATTACGTCCTATATATTCTAAGTTACCATTTGCTAACCATCTTACCAAGTCTCCAGTCTTATATAACCTTGCATTCTTTGCTAATTTCTTTTCCTTTATACTTTGAAATGGATTAACTATAAACTTCTCTGCTGTTAAGTCAGGGCGATTTAAATAACCTCTAGCTAATCCTGCTCCCCCTATATATAATTCTCCTATCGCTCCTATTGGTAGCGGAGTTAAGTTAGTATCTAATACATAACACCTTACGTTAGAAATTGCAGAACCTATATTTGTAGCACCATTATTATTATAGTGATTTAAGCTTGCATATACAGTCACCTCACTTGGTCCATATGCATTTATCACTTTTACGTTACTATTTTGATAGTAATCTAATACTTCTTTGTTAGCTTTATCCCCCCCTAGCACTAAGATATTTAATCTAAGTATATATTCATTATTTAATAATGTAGGTGGTAGTAACGCTATATCTATATTGTTTTTTTGTATGTAAATACTTAGTTGCCTTATATCTTGCCTTATATCATTATCTATGATATATATAGTATGACCATTTAAGATAGTTGTATAAGCTTCCCATACATGTGCATCAAATACATAATTAGCATACCATAAGCAATTTTTGATATTTTTTTCTTTAGGTAATTCAAACTCTTTTTCTTGTACTATTGCTAAATTTATAATTCCTCGATGTTCAATCATTACCCCCTTAGGATTACCTGTAGTACCTGAAGTATATATAACATAAGCAAGGTTATTGCTGGTGGTAGAAATTGTAGGATTAGATGTCAGGTAGGATGCTAGTAAAGTTTGTATTTGCTGATCATCAATTACTAAGATCGTTGCTTGACTAATTGTGCTAATAGCTAAACTATCTAATCTTTGTTTATGTCCTTCATTAGTCAGTACTAACTTACTATTTGTATCTTCTAATATATAACTTATTCTTTCATCAGGATAATTTGAATCGATTGGTACATATGCTCCTCCTGCTTTTAATACAGCAAGGATCGCTATTAGCATATGTTCACTCCTGTCTAAACATAAGGCTATCAACGTATCGGGGCTAATCTGATATGTCTCTCTTAAGTAATTGGCTAACTGATTCGCCCTTTCATTAAGTTGCCTGTATGTTAGCTTAGTTTCCTCATATACTATTGCTATGTTATTTGGCGTTCTTGCTACTTGTTCTTCGAATAAAGCTTGTATCGTCTTATCGCTTGGATAAGTTTTATCTGTATCATTCCAGTTATTAATAATTTGTTGGTATTGTTGTTGATCTAAATAGTTTAAATCAGCTATTTTACTATGTGCTTGTCTTTGGCTATTATTAAGCAATGTCGCTAATTGTTTTAATATCTCAGTATATGTTTTTATAAAACCATTAATTGTTTCTTCGCTATATAAACTTGTTGCATAATTAAAACTTCCTTTTAAACAAACTTCACTATCATCTATAAAAGTACTAATATCAAACTTAGCTACATTATATAAACTAGCTCCTATTGTATGTGTTTGTAATATATTAGCTAAATAAGTTTCTTGTTGTTCCCCTACTTGATTATATAATTCACTCCCAAAATTTTGTACTGCAAACATTACTTGGAATATTGCATGCCTACTAGTATCTTTGATTACATTTAGTTCCTCTACTAATTTTTCAAATGGTAAATCCTGATGTAGTTGTGCTTGTACTATTTCATCTCCTACTTGCTTGATAAATTCTTTAATTGAAACTTTTGCATCTATTTGCATTCTCAGGGCTAACGAATTGACAAAGAAACCAATTAAATTTTCTATCTGATCATATTGCCTATTAGCTATTGGAGTTCCTACCACTATATCATCTTGATTACTATAACTTCTCAACATTAAATAATAACCACTAAGTAATACGCTGTATAAGCTTACCTTTAATTTCTTAGCTAATTCCCTTAAAGATCTTGAGGTATCTTTATCTAACTCAAAATAGATATTGCTACCTTCATAATCTATCTGACTTGCTCTTGGTTTATCGGTTATTAAGTTTAATGTCTCATAACCACTTAGTTTATTTTTCCAGTAATTTAATTGTTTATCTAACCTTTCCCCACTTAAATAGTTTCTTTGCCATAATGCAAAATCTTTATATTGAATAGTTAATTTTGGTAAGTTTAGTTTACTTACTAAACCTTGTGATTGTTTTAGATAGTAACTATAATATACTTGTAGTTCTTTCAAAAATATATCAGTAGACCAACCATCAAAGGCTATGTGATGAATTACTATGCTTAGGTAATATTTTGGAGTATCTTTTGCATTGCTACTAATTAATTCATACAAGCAAACTCTTATCGGATATTCATTACCTAAATCATAAATATGATGTACTGACTTTTCTAGTTCCTCCTCTAATTGTAATTGATCAATGATGTTTATCTTTATAATCTCTAAGGGAAACTCTTTATCATCTAGTATTAATTGATAACCGTTACCTCTATTATCTTCTTTGATTAAGGTCCGTAGTATCTCGTGTCTAGCTACTATACTTTTTATACTACTTTCTAATATATCTATGCTAGCATTACTAGATATACTAAATACCATCGGTATATTATAAGCATTAGTTCCTTCTTCATATTTCTCAATAAACCATAACCTCTCTTGGGCAAAAGATAACGATTGTTCTTCTACTTTAGTAAAGGCAGCTTTATCTATTACTATGTTATTTTCGTTATTATGTTCTATATATTGAACCAACCTTTTTACTGTATTGTGCTTAAAGATAGCTGGTATACTAATTGCATTATTTAATTCTTTACTTAATTTACTTACCAACCTTATTGCTAAAATGCTATTACCTCCCAATCTAAAAAAATCATCATGGATACTTACTTTTTCTTCAGGTAATCCTAACACTTCTGCCCAAATCTTACAAACTTGACTCTCCAATTCATTCCTAGGGGCTACATATGTTTCAATATTAGTAAACTCAGGATCAGGTAATGATTTTCTATCCAACTTACCATTAATGGTTAATGGCAATCTCTCCAAATGCACTAATATAGCAGGTATCATATATTCCGCTAATCTTGCCCGTAGGTAATTTAATATAGCCTCTTCATCTAACTTACATTCTGATACATAATAACCTGCTAAATACTTACTGCCTGATTCTCCTAGTCCTTGTTGTTCTTTAGCTAACACTACACTCTGTGTTATTCCTTCATAACTTGATAAAACACTCTCTATTTCTTCTAACTCTATCCTGTAGCCTCTGATCTTAACCTGAAAATCATTACGTCCTATATATTCTAAGTTACCATTTGCTAACCATCTTACCAAGTCTCCAGTCTTATATAACCTTGCATTCTTTGCTAATTTCTTTTCCTTTATACTTTGAAATGGATTAACTATAAACTTCTCTGCTGTTAAGTTAGGGCGATTTAAATAACCTCTAGCTAATCCTGCTCCCCCTATATATAATTCTCCTATCGCTCCTATTGGTAACGGAGTTAAGTTAGTGTCTAATACATAAGCTTTTAAATCAGCTATTACCTTACCTATATATTCTCCTAAATCTTCTTCTGTTATTGCTTTATATGTAACATGTACTGTAGTTTCTGTAATACCATACATATTTATTAGTTTAGGTTGATTATAACCATAATAATTAAACCAAGGTTTTAATTGAGATAAATTTAATGCTTCTCCACCAAATATAACTAATCTCAGATTAGTTAGTTTATCTTGTATGTCCTTATTAATAGCTATATCCGTAAACTGATAGAAAATACTAGGGGTTTGATTTAGTATTGTTATTTGCTCTTGTTTACACAATTCATAAAATATATTTAAATCTCTAATGTATTCATACGATGGTATTACTAACTTGCCACCATACATTAATGCTCCCCATATCTCCCATATACTAAAATCAAACACATACGAATGAAATAGTGTCCAAACATCATTATTATTAAACTTATACCAACAATCTGTTGCTATAAATAATCTCATTACATTACTATGAAGTTGTAATATTCCCTTAGGATTACCTGTAGTACCTGAGGTATATATAACATAAGCAAGGTTATTGCTGGTGGTAGAAGTTGCAGGATTAGATGTCGGGTAGGATGCTAGTAAAGTTTGTAGTTGCTGATCATCAATTGCTAAGATCGTTACTTGACTAATTATGCTAATAGCTAAGCTATCTAATCTTTGTTTATGTCCTTCATTAGTCAGTACTAACTTACTATTTGTATCTTCTAATATATAACTTATTCTTTCATCAGGATAATTTGAATCGATTGGTACATATGCTCCTCCTGCCTTTAATACAGCAAGGATCGCTATTAGCATATGTTCACTCCTGTCTAAACATAAGGCTATCAACGTATCGGGGCTAATCTGATATGTCTCTCTTAAGTAATTGGCTAACTGATTGGCTCTCTCATTAAGTTGCCTGTATGTTAGCTTAGTTTCTTCATATACTATTGCTATGTTATTTGGTGTCCTTGCTGCTTGTTCTTCGAATAAAGCTTGTATTGTCTTATCGCTTGGATAAGTTTTATCTGTATCATTCCAGTTATTAATAATTTGTTGGTATTGTTGTTGATCTAAATAGTTTAAATCAGCTATTTTACTATGTGCTTGTTTTTGGCTATTATTAAGCAATGTCGCCAATTGTTTTAATATCTCAGTATATGTTTTTATAAAACCATTAATTGTTTCTTCGCTATATAAACTTGTTGCATAATTAAAACTTCCTTTTAAACAAACTTCACTATCATCTATAAAAGTACTAATATCAAACTTAGCTACATTATATAAACTAGCTC
This sequence comes from Candidatus Tisiphia endosymbiont of Ditula angustiorana, assembly GCF_964026425.1. NCBI lineage: Bacteria > Pseudomonadati > Pseudomonadota > Alphaproteobacteria > Rickettsiales > Rickettsiaceae > Candidatus Tisiphia > Candidatus Tisiphia endosymbiont of Ditula angustiorana. Next base: position 85,295 of record NZ_OZ032143.1, on the reverse strand, counting down.
CTGTTGTATGTGTTTGTAATATATTAGCTAAATAAGTTTCTTGTTGTTCGTCCTCTTGACTATATAGCTCATTCCCAAAACTCTGCACTGCAAACATTACTTGGAATATTGCATGCCTACTAGTATCTTTGATTACATTTAGTTCCTCTACTAATTTTTCAAATGGTAAATCCTGATGTAGTTGTGCTTGTACTATTTCATCTCCTACTTGCTTGATAAATTCTTTAATTGAAACTTTTGCATCTATTTGCATTCTCAGGGCTAACGAATTGACAAAGAAACCAATTAAATTTTCTATCTGATCATATTGCCTATTAGCTATTGGAGTTCCTACCACTATATCATCTTGATTACTATAACTTCTCAACATTAAATAATAACCACTAAGTAATATGCTGTATAAGCTTACCTTTAATTTCTTAGCTAATTCCCTTAAAGATCTTGAGGTATCTTTATCTAACTCAAAATAGATATTGCTACCTTCATAATCTATCTGACTTGCTCTTGGTTTATCGGTTATTAAGTTTAATGTCTCATAACCACTTAGTTTATTCTTCCAGTAATTTAATTGTTTATCTAATCTTTCCCCACTTAAATAGTTTCTTTGCCATAATGCAAAATCTTTATATTGAATAGTTAATTTTGGTAAGTTTAGTTTACTTACTAAACCTTGTGATTGTTTTAGATAATAACTATAATATGCTTGTAGTTCTTTCAAAAATATATCGGTAGACCAACCATCAAAGGCTATGTGATGAATTACTATGCTTAGGTAGTATTTTGGAGTATCTTTTGCATTGCTACTAATTAATTCATACAAGCAAACTCTTATCGGATATTCATTACCTAAATCATAAATATGATGTACTGACTTTTCTAGTTCCTCCTCTAATTGTAATTGATCAATGATGTTTATCTTTATAATCTCTAAGGGAAACTCTTTATCATCTAGTATTAATTGATAACCGTTACCTCTATTATCTTCTTTGATTAAGGTCCGTAGTATCTCGTGTCTAGCTACTATACTTTTTATACTACTTTCTAATATATCTATACTAGCATTACTAGATATACTAAATACCATCGGTATATTATAAGCATTAGTTCCTTCTTCATATTTCTCAATAAACCATAACCTCTCTTGAGCAAAAGATAACGATTGTTCTTCTACTTTAGTAAAGGCAGCTTTATCTATTACTATGTTATTTTCGTTATTATGTTCTATATATTGAACCAACCTTTTTACTGTATTGTGCTTAAAGATAGCTGGTATACTAATTGCATTATTTAATTCTTTACTTAATTTACTTACCAACCTTATTGCTAAAATGCTATTACCTCCCAATCTAAAAAAATCATCATGGATACTTACTTTTTCTTCAGGTAATCCTAACACTTCTGCCCAAATCTTACAAACTTGACTCTCTAATTCATTCCTAGGGGCTACATATGTTTCAATATTAGTAAACTCAGGATCAGGTAATGATTTTCTATCCAACTTACCATTAATGGTTAATGGCAATCTCTCCAAATGCACTAATATAGCAGGTATCATATATTCCGCTAATCTTGCCCGTAGGTAATTTAATATAGCCTCTTCATCTAACTTACATTCTGATACATAATAACCTGCTAAATATTTACTACCTGATTCTCCTAGTCCTTGTTGTTCTTTAGCTAGTACTACACTTTGTGTTATTCCTTCATAACTTGATAAAACACTCTCTATCTCTTCTAACTCTATTCTGTAGCCTCTGATCTTAACTTGAAAGTCATTACGTCCTATATATTCTAAGTTACCATTTGCTAACCATCTTACCAAGTCTCCAGTCTTATATAACCTTGCATTCTTCTCTAACTTCTTTTCTGCTGTACTTTGAAATGGATTAACTATAAACTTCTCTGCTGTTAAGTCAGGGCGATTTAAATAACCTCTAGCTAATCCTGTTCCTCCTATATATAATTCTCCTATCGCTCCTACTGGTAACGGTCTTAAATTAGTGTCTAATACGTAAGCTTTTTCATTATCAAGTGGACTACCTAAACTCACATGTAAAAGATTTACATTCTCTTGATAATTATATGATTTTGAGCTAGACCATATAGTGGTTTCCGTAGGTCCATATACATTTATTATCTTAATAGATTTAGCTAGTATTTTACTAAGTAAACTATAACTTAAACTTTCACCACCAATCAATAATTTAAGTTTTGAGGTATTTTCTAAACAATCTAATTTTAAATCACACAATTTTGGTGTTAGTTGTATAAAATCATAAGATAAACAATCTAAAGAGTAAAAATCACTAATGCCCATAGTAATGACACCTCCAGTTAGTAAAGGTAATCCATACTCTAGACCAAAGATATCGAATACATAATTAGTTGCACTATATGTATTAATCTTAAGTTTATCTTTAAAATAAAGCTTCTTTATACAGTTTATAGTAAAAACATATGCTTTATGCTCAATCATTACCCCCTTAGGATTACCTGTAGTACCTGAAGTATATATAACATAAGCAAGGTTATTGCTGGTAGTAGAAGTTGCAGGATTAGATGTCGGGTAGGATGCTAGTAAAGTTTGTAGTTGCTGATCATCAATTGCTAAGATCGTTACTTGACTAATTGTGCTAATAGCTAAACTATCTAATCTTTGTTTATGTCCTTCATTAGTCAGTACTAACTTACTATTTGTATCTTCTAATATATAACTTATTCTTTCATCAGGATAATTTGAATCCATTGGTACATATGCTCCTCCTGCCTTTAATACAGCAAGTATCGCTATTAGCATATGTTCACTCCTGTCTAAACATAAGGCTATCAACGTATCGGGGCTAATCTGATATGTCTCTCTTAAGTAATTGGCTAACTGATTGGCTCTCTCATTAAGTTGCCTGTATGTTAGCTTAGTTTCCTCATAGACTATTGCTATGTTATTTGGTGTCCTTGCTGCTTGTTCTTCGAATAAAGCTTGTATTGTCTTATCGCTTGGATAAGTTTTATCTGTATCATTCCAATTATTAATGATTTGTTGGTATTGTTTTTGATCTAAATAGCTTAAATTCTGTACTTCCTGGTAAGGATTGCTTACTATTTGTTCAAGTAAGCTTTTAGCTATCAATAATAATTGCTCTATACTATCATTACTGAATAACTCCCCAGCATATTTGATCATAAATGTTAATTGATTATTTACTTCATATGCTATTACTGCTAATGGATAATCTAGTTTCTCTACTGATCCTGTAAACCTTATCTTAATTCTACTTTGCTGTTCTTCATTGGCTGGATTAGGATAGTTCTCATAAACAAATAAACTATCAAATAACCGCTCACCTCCTTTTTGTAATTTAACTAAGCTGATATCACTTCTACTATTGATCTCATTAATATCACTTTGAATAGCCTTTATTGACTCTATTACACTTGTTATTGTTTTATTTTGATGCTCTACTATCAATGGTAAAGTATTTATATACAACCCTACTGAACTCTCTATGTCATCTATTGGAAGATTCCTACCTGATACGGTAGTTCCTACTACCGTTTGATTACTATTACCATAAATACTTAATACTTTGTGCCATACATATTGTAATATTGCATTTAATGTTACACCTTCTTCTTGACTGAACTTTTTTAAATTGTCATATAAGTTGCCTGTAATTGTTAATACTTGTTCTGCTGGATTTGTTATATGTTTATGTTCACTTATTCTTAACTGTTTCTGTTTATTGTTACTTAATAACAAGCCACTGAAGTCACTTCGCTCTTCTATTTGAGATATATATTTATTCCAATATTCCTTGTTATCTTCTTGATGCTTTTGTATATATTTCTGTGCTTCTTTATAACTTTGATCTTCCTTTAACAATATTATTTCTTTATCTTGCAATTTTAAGTAAGTATCATGAATATATTCTAATAATATTGAATTACTCCAACCATCTAATATTGCATGGTGATTACTAAAAATACATGTATATAAATCTTCCCTCTGCTTAATTAAATACACCCTAAATAAATTACCTTGTTGTAAGTCATATACTTCAAGCCGATCTTCTTCTTGAATTTGTTTAATGGTAAATTCTTGAATTGTAAAATCTTGTTCTTCACTTAAGTCAATATATCTCCAATCTAAATTACCTTCTTTATCTATTACTTGGATTAATTCTTCCTCCCAGTTTAACCTCAGCCTTAGGCTACTGAATCTTGCTTGAGCATAACCCCAAGCTTCTTTTAATTTATTAAGTGCTAACTGATTATTATATTGCCAAATAATCTGTACTCTGTACGCATCATCAACATCACCTTGATTTAAGGTATGATAAATAAAACCTTGTTGTAAGCTATTTGCTAAATATACTCCTTCTATCTCTCGATGTTCTTGTAACCTATCTAAGTATTCCTGACTTATTACATTATCTATATCGCTCACTGTTAAGTAGCTTCTAGTCTGCTTGACTGTGTAGCTGATTATATCTTCTAACTTCTGTTGAAATAAATCAGCTAGTTTATTGGTTATATTTGCACCTAACTTACTTGCTATACTAAATTTAAGTTTACCATCTACAACTAAACCATTGATATTAACTATATTGTTGTCTTGGTTAGCGGGATGCATTGATATACCGCTATTCTCACTAATAATATTCCATAAATCTTTATCTGTTGTCGCACCTTGCTTGTCAAACTGTCCTAGATAGTTAAAGCTTATTCTTGGTAAATCACTCTGATATCCTATTACTGTCCCGTAACCTATTCCTTTATTTGGTACTTGTCTTAAATTCTCTTTGACAGTCTTAAGACTATTACCTAACTCCTCACTTATCTCTAATCGTATTGGATAGATAGTAGTAAACCAACCAACTGTTCTTGTTATATCAATATTACTATCTATCTCCTCTCTACCGTGACCTTCTAATACTATATAGTTAATTTTATTGTCTGTTATCTCAGCTAAACTATAACCAAGAGCAGTAAGCAAGATATCATTCACTTGCGTATTATAAGCTCTATTACTGTCTTGTAATAACTTACCAGTCTGTTCTTTGTTTAATTGTAAGCTAGCATAACTATAAGTATCTTCACTTGCTATTAACTTATTTAGATGATTATTATTACTATCATAGTCAGATAAGATATTTGACCAGTAAGTTTTTTCACTCTCATGAGTAGTTGCATATTCTCTTACTGCATTTACCCATTGTCTGTAACTACCTCCTTTACTACCTAAATCTTTAGCATGGTAAAGATTTCTTAAATCTTCAGCAATTATCCTCCAACTTACCGCATCTACTATTAAATGATGCAGAGCAAAATAGATCCTACTACTCCCATCTTCATAACCAAAAATATAGCCAATACTATAGGTTGGTCCATGCTCTAAATCAAAATTACTCTGCCAACTAGTTAATATCTCCTGTAGTTTAAACTCAAATTCTTTACTACCTTTTTTAACATCCAATTTGTTTATGTCTAATATCTTTAATTCTTCTACCTTGGCATCATTATTATAATATTGGCAATAACTCTGTACCAAATCTGTAGCTTTCCTGTATCTTAGTCTAAAACTATCATGATGTTGAACTAATTTAGTTATGCTTAGCTGTAGCCTATTTATATCTAAGGTCTCGGTTCTTAACAGAAATGACTGATTCCAATGATTAGGAATTATAAAATTATGCTTAAAGAACCACTGTTGCACTGGTAATAATGGTACTTCTCCACTTAATATACCTTGTTCACTTCTTAAATCTCCTTGAGTACTGCCTTGTCCTTTGCTTAAAACATTATCATAGAGTCTTTCAATAGTTTTATAACCAAAGATATCCTTAACAGTAACATTTAACCCTAGCCTTTGTCTTAACCTACTTACCAACTGGATACTTATTATACTATCCCCTCCTAGTCTAAAGAAATCATCATGGATACTTACTTTATCTTCAGGCAATCCTAACACTTCTGCCCAAATCCTACAAACTTGACTTTCCAATTCATTTCTAGGAGCGACATAGGTTTCAATATTAGTAAACTCAGGATCAGGTAATGATTTTCTATCCAACTTACCATTAATGGTTAATGGCAAACTCTCCAAATGCATTAACACAGCAGGTATCATATATTCCGGTAATCTTGCCTGTAGGTAATTTAATATGCCTTCTTCATCTAACTTAGATTCTGATACATAATAACCTGCTAAATACTTACTGCCTAATTCTCCTGCTTCTTGTTGTTCTTTAGCTAGTACTACACTTTGTGTTATTCCTTCATAACTTGATAAAACACTCTCTATCTCTTCTAGTTCTATTCTGTAGCCTCTGTTCTTAACTTGAAAGTCATTACGTCCTATATATTCTAAGTTACCATTTGCTAACCATCTTACCAAGTCTCCAGTCTTATATAACCTTGCATTCTTTGCTAATTTCTTTTCCTTTATACTTTGAAATGGATTAACTATAAACTTCTCTGCTGTTAAGTCAGGGCGATTTAAATAACCTCTAGCTAATCCTGCTCCCCCTATATATAATTCTCCTATCGCTCCTATTGGTAGCGGGGTTAAGTTTATATCTAGTACATAAGCCTTTCTATTTGTAAAAGCTATACCAATTGGTATAGTCTTTACGCTTGTTATGTTATTTTTACTAATATTTAATGTACAACTAAATGTAGTATTCTCCGTAGGACCATAACCATTAATAATATTCTGAGGTGCATCATGTGAGTTTATTAATTTGGATATTAGTTTAGGATTTAATGCTTCTCCACCAACAAGTAAATATTTAATATTTTTAAAAATACTTTGATCAATTAAAAACAATTGATCAAATAAAGTCCTTGTTAACCATAATACTGAAATTTTATTTGTTATTAATGTCTTTTGCAGTAAATTAATATCAGCTAATAAATCTATTTTATTAGCTGGAATAAATAATTTAGCTCCATTTAACAACGAGGTCCAAATCTCAAAAGTTGCAGCATCAAATGTTATATCGGCAAATTGAATAAATGAATCACTAGAATTAATAGACACATAATCAACATTCTTTACAAGAGATACCACTCCTTTATGTTCAATTATTACCCCCTTAGGATTACCTGTAGTACCTGAAGTATATATAACATAAGCAAGGTTATTGCTGGTGGTAGAAGTTACAGGATTAGATGTCGGGTAGGATGCTAGTAAAGTTTGTAGTTGCTGATCATCAATTGCTAAGATCGTTACTTGACTAATTGTGCTAATAGCTAAACTATCTAATCTTTGTTTATGTCCTTCATTAGTCAGTACTAACTTACTATTTGTATCTTCTAATATATAGCTTATTCTTTCATTAGGATAATTTGAATCGATTGGTACATATGCTCCTCCTGTTTTTAATACAGCAAGGATCGCTATTAGCATATGTTCACTCCTGTCTAAACATAAGGCTATCAACGTATCGGGGCTAATCTGATATGTCTCTCTTAAGTAATTGGCTAACTGATTCGCCCTTTCATTAAGTTGCCTGTATGTTAGCTTAGTTTCCTCATATACTATTGCTATGTTATTTGGCGTTCTTGCTACTTGTTCTTCGAATAAAGCTTGTATCGTCTTATCGCTTGGATAAGTTTTATCTGTATCATTCCAGTTATTAATAATTTGTTGGTATTGTTGTTGATCTAAATAGTTTAAATCAGCTATTTTACTATGTGCTTGTCTTTGGCTATTATTAAGCAATGTCGCTAATTGTTTTAATATCTCAGTATATGTTTTTATAAAACCATTAATTGTTTCTTCGCTATATAAACTTGTTGCATAATTAAAACTTCCTTTTAAACAAACTTCACTATCATCTATAAAAGTACTAATATCAAACTTAGCTACATTATATAAACTAGCTCCTATTGTATGTGTTTGTAATATATTAGCTAAATAAGTTTCTTGTTGTTCCCCTACTTGATTATATAATTCACTCCCAAAATTTTGTACTGCAAACATTACTTGGAATATTGCATGCCTACTAGTATCTTTGATTACATTTAGTTCCTCTACTAATTTTTCAAATGGTAAATCCTGATGTAGTTGTGCTTGTACTATTTCATCTCCTACTTGCTTGATAAATTCTTTAATTGAAACTTTTGCATCTATTTGCATTCTCAGGGCTAACGAATTGACAAAGAAACCAATTAAATTTTCTATCTGATCATATTGCCTATTAGCTATTGGAGTTCCTACCACTATATCATCTTGATTACTATAACTTCTCAACATTAAATAATAACCACTAAGTAATACGCTGTATAAGCTTACCTTTAATTTCTTAGCTAATTCCCTTAAAGATCTTGAGGTATCTTTATCTAACTCAAAATAGATATTGCTACCTTCATAATCTATCTGACTTGCTCTTGGTTTATCGGTTATTAAGTTTAATGTCTCATAACCACTTAGTTTATTTTTCCAGTAATTTAATTGTTTATCTAACCTTTCCCCACTTAAATAGTTTCTTTGCCATAATGCAAAATCTTTATATTGAATAGTTAATTTTGGTAAGTTTAGTTTACTTACTAAACCTTGTGATTGTTTTAGATAGTAACTATAATATACTTGTAGTTCTTTCAAAAATATATCAGTAGACCAACCATCAAAGGCTATGTGATGAATTACTATGCTTAGGTAATATTTTGGAGTATCTTTTGCATTGCTACTAATTAATTCATACAAGCAAATTCTTATCGGATATTCATTACCTAAATCATAAATATGATTTACTGACTTTTCTAGTTCCTTCTCTAATTGTAATTGATCAATGATGTTTATCTTTATAATCTCTAAGGGAAACTCTTTATCATCTAGTATTAATTGATAACCGTTACCTCTATTATCTTCTTTGATTAAGGTCCGTAGTATCTCGTGTCTAGCTACTATATTTTTTATACTACTTTCTAATATATCTATACTAGCATTACTAGATATACTAAATACCATCGGTATATTATAAGCATTAGTTCCTTCTTCATATTTCTCAATAAACCATAACCTCTCTTGGGCAAAAGATAACGATTGTTCTTCTACTTTAGTAAAGGCAGCTTTATCTATTACTATGTTATTTTCGTTATTATGTTCTATATATTGAACCAACCTTTTTACTGTATTGTGCTTAAAGATAGCTGGTATACTAATTGCATTATTTAATTCTTTACTTAATTTACTTACCAACCTTATTGCTAAAATGCTATTACCTCCCAATCTAAAAAAATCATCATGGATACTTACTTTTTCTTCAGGTAATCCTAACACTTCTGCCCAAATTTTACAAACTTGACTCTCCAATTCATTTCTAGGGGCTACATATGTTTCAATATTAGTAAACTCAGGATCAGGCAATGATTTTCTATCCAACTTACCATTAATGGTTAATGGCAATCTCTCCAAATGCACTAATGCAGGTATCATATATTCCGGTAATCTTGCCCGTAGATAATTTAATATAGCCTCTTCATTTAACTTAGATTCTGATACATAATAACCTGCTAAATATTTACTGCCTAATTCTCCTGCTTCTTGTTGTTCTTTAGCTAGTACTACACTTTGTGTTATTCCTTCATAACTTGATAAAACACTCTCTATCTCTTCTAGTTCTATCCTGTAGCCTCTGATCTTAACCTGCAAATCATTACGTCCTATATATTCTACATATCCATTCCGATGCCATTTCCCTAAATCTCCTGTTTTATATAATCGACCAAACTTACTATGTTCTATAAAGCTAGCATTAGTTTTTTCTGGATCTCTCCAGTAATTTAATGCAACCCCTATACCACCAATATGAATTTCACCAATCACACCTACTGGACAATGCTCATAATTATAATTCAATACATATATCTTTTGATTTGGCATAGCTGTACCATAGGGGATACTGTGCCACTCTTGCTTAATTTCTGTTATCTCATACCATATAGACCAAATACTACCTTCTGTTGCCCCTCCTAAACTCATGATAATTGATTGATTACAATGTTTTTTGATTCTGTTTGGTAAACTAATAGGTATCCAATCACCACTTAATAAAAATAATTTTAAAGAAGCAATAGATAAATAACTATTCTCAACTGCATCTATTAGTAAGCTAGCTAACTGTGGTACTGTATTCCATATTGTAATTTGATATTTATTAATTAATTCCATCCAGTGATTAGGATCTTGTGTTTTCTCTTGTTTTGGAAGCACTATCTCACCACCTACAGTTAAGATACCAAATATATCATATACAGATAAATCAAAACTTAATTCTGATAATGATAATACTTTGTCTTTTGAAGAGATATTAAACCTCGAATTTATTGCAGCAATTGTATTTAATACTCCTCTATGAGTTATGGTAACTCCTTTAGGTTCTCCTGTTGAACCAGAAGTAAATATCACATATGCTATATCTTCTAGCATTACTATTGGTAAATTAATATTAGTCAGCTGTAATTCTAATTTCTTATTATTCTTGATTTTTGATAAAACATCTTCTATTACTAATAATTGATATTTTGTTGATAAAATTTCTCTAATTTCTTTTTTATTGTATTGTACTCTAGAAATTAGCAATATAGATACATTACCATGTGCTAATACTTTTTCCAGTCTTTCCACCGGCCAGTCTATATTCAGAGGTAAATAACCATGACTAGATGCCATTATAGACAGTGTTGATACTACTTGGTTATAACTTTTTTCGCTTAAAATCCCTATTAGTTTGTTATACGGCTGTACAATAGGATTAATATTATTTAAATGTAATATATATCTTGATAATAAATTACTCTCTTGTAATAATTGTTTGTATTTATACTCTTTTTCTATATCTATTACTGCTATATTATTTGGAGTTTTTTTTGCTTGTTCTTCAAACAATTCATGGATTGTTTTAGTATCTTGATACTCTCTATCAGTTCGATTCCATATATCTATTATTTGTTGGTATTGTTCTTGATCTAAATAGCTTAAATCAGCTATTTTAGTATGTTCTTGTCTTTGGCTATTATTAAGCAATGTCGCCAATTGTTTTAATATCTCAGTATATGTTTTTATAAAGCCATTAACTGTTTCTTTGCTATATAAACTTGTTGCATAATTAAAACTTCCTTTTAAACAAACTTCACTATCATCTATAACAGTACTAATATCAAACTTAGCTACATTATATAAACTAGCTCCTATTGTATGTGTTTGTAATATATTAGCTAAATAAGTTTCTTGTTGTTCCCCTACTTGATTATACAATTCACTCCCAAAATTTTGTACTGCAAACATTACTTGGAATATTGCATGCCTACTAGTATCTTTGAGTACATTTAGTTCCTCTACTAATTTTTCAAATGGTAAATCCTGATGTAGTTGTGCTTGTACTATTTCATCTCCTACTTGCTTAATAAATTCTTTAATTGAAACTTTTGCATCTATTTGCATTCTCAGGGCTAACGAATTGACAAAGAAACCAATTAAATTTTCTATCTGATTATATTGCCTATTAGCTATTGGAGTTCCTACCACTATATCATCTTGATTACTATAACTTCTCAACATTAAATAATAACCACTAAGTAATACGCTGTATAAGCTTACCTTTAATTTCTTAGCTAATTCCCTTAAAGATCTTGAGGTATCTTTATCTAACTCAAAATAGATATTGCTACCTTCATAATCTATCTGACTTGCTCTTGGTTTATCGGTTATTAAGTTTAATGTCTCATAACCACTTAGTTTATTTTTCCAGTAATTTAATTGTTTATCTAATCTTTCCCCACTTAAATAGTTTCTTTGCCATAATGCAAAATCTTTATATTGAATAGTTAATTTTGGTAAGTTTAGTTTACTTACTAAACCTTGTGATTGTTTTAGATAGTAACTATAATATGCTTGTAGTTCTTTCAAAAATATATCAGTAGACCAACCATCAAAGGCTATGTGATGAATTACTATGCTTAGGTAATATTTTGGAGTATCTTTTGCATTGCTACTAATTAATTCATACAAGCAAATTCTTATCGGATATTCATTACCTAAATCATAAATATGATTTACTGACTTTTCTAGTTCCTCCTCTAATTGTAATTGATCAATGATGTTTATCTTTATAATCTCTAAGGGAAACTCTTTATCATCTAGTATTAATTGATAACCGTTACCTCTATTATCTTCTTTGATTAAGGTCCGTAGTATCTCGTGTCTAGCTACTATACTTTTTATACTACTTTCTAATATATCTATACTAGCATTACTAGATATACTAAATACCATCGGTATATTATAAGCATTAGTTCCTTCTTCATATTTCTCAATAAACCATAACCTCTCTTGAGCAAAAGATAACGATTGTTCTTCTACTTTAGTAAAGGCAGCTTTATCTATTACTATGTTATTTTCGTTATTATGTTCTATATATTGAACCAACCTTTTTACTGTATTGTGCTTAAAGATAGCTGGTATACTAATTGCATTATTTAATTCTTTACTTAATTTACTTACCAACCTTATTGCTAAAATGCTATTACCTCCCAATCTAAAAAAATCATCATGGATACTTACTTTTTCTTCAGGTAATCCTAACACTTCTGCCCAAATCTTACAAACTTGACTTTCCAATTCATTTCTAGGAGCGACATAGGTTTCAATATTAGTAAACTCAGGATCAGGTAATGATTTTCTATCCAACTTACCATTAATGGTTAATGGCAATCTCTCCAAATGCACTAATGCAGGTATCATATATTCCGGTAATCTTGCCCGTAGATAATTTAATATAGCCTCTTCATCTAACTTAGATTCTGATACATAATAACCTGCTAAATATTTACTGCCTAATTCTCCTGCTTCTTGTTGTTCTTTAGCTAGTACTACACTTTGTGTTATTCCTTCATAACTTGATAAAACACTCTCTATCTCTTCTAGTTCTATCCTGTAGCCTCTGATCTTAACTTGAAAGTCATTACGTCCTATATATTCTAAGTTACCATTTGCTAACCATCTTACCAAGTCTCCAGTCTTATATAACCTTGCATTCTTTGCTAATTTCTTTTCCTTTATACTTTGAAATGGATTAACTATAAACTTCTCTGCTGTTAAGTCAGGGCGATTTAAATAACCTCTAGCTAATCCTGCTCCCCCTATATATAATTCTCCTATCGCTCCTATTGGTAGCGGGGTTAAGTTTATATCTAGTACATAAGCCTTTCTATTTGTAAAAGCTATACCAATTGGTATAGTCTTTACGCTTGTTATGTTATTTTTACTAATATTTAATGTACAACTAAATGTAGTATTCTCCGTAGGACCATAACCATTAATAATATTCTGAGGTGCATCATGTGAGTTTATTAATTTGGATATTAGTTTAGGATTTAATGCTTCTCCACCAACAAGTAAATATTTAATATTTTTAAAAATACTTTGATCAATTAAAAACAATTGATCAAATAAAGTCCTTGTTAACCATAATACTGAAATTTTATTTGTTATTAATGTCTTTTGCAGTAAATTAATATCAGCTAATAAATCTATTTTATTAGCTGGAATAAATAATTTAGCTCCATTTAACAACGAGGTCCAAATCTCAAAAGTTGCAGCATCAAATGTTATATCGGCAAATTGAATAAATGAATCACTAGAATTAATAGACACATAATCAACATTCTTTACAAGAGATACTACTCCTTTATGTTCAATTATTACCCCCTTAGGATTACCTGTAGTACCTGAAGTATATATAACATAAGCAAGGTTATTGCTGGTGGTAGAAGTTGCAGGATTAGATGTCGGGTAGGATGCTAGTAAAGTTTGTAGTTGCTGATCATCAATTGCTAAGATCGTTACTTGACTAATTGTGCTAATAGCTAAACTATCTAATCTTTGTTTATGTCCTTCATTAGTCAGTACTAACTTACTATTTGTATCTTCTAATATATAGCTTATTCTTTCATCAGGATAATTTGAATCGATTGGTACATATGCTCCTCCTGCCTTTAATACAGCAAGTATCGCTATTAGCATATGTTCACTCCTGTCTAAACATAAGGCTATCAACGTATCGGGGCTAATCTGATATGTCTCTCTTAAGTAATTGGCTAACTGATTGGCTCTCTCATTAAGTTGCCTGTATGTTAGCTTAGTTTCCTCATAGACTATTGCTATGTTATTTGGTGTCCTTGCTGCTTGTTCTTCGAATAAAGCTTGTATTGTCTTATCGCTTGGATAAGTTTTATCTGTATCATTCCAATTATTAATGATTTGTTGGTATTGTTTTTGATCTAAATAGCTTAAATTCTGTACTTCCTGGTAAGGATTGCTTACTATTTGTTCAAGTAAGCTTTTAGCTATCAATAATAATTGCTCTATACTATCATTACTGAATAACTCCCCAGCATATTTGATCATAAATGTTAATTGATTATTTACTTCATATGCTATTACTGCTAATGGATAATCTAGTTTCTCTACTGATCCTGTAAACCTTATCTTAATTCTACTTTGCTGTTCTTCATTGGCTGGATTAGGATAGTTCTCATAAACAAATAAACTATCAAATAACCGCTCACCTCCTTTTTGTAATTTAACTAAGCTGATATCACTTCTACTATTGATCTCATTAATATCACTTTGAATAGCCTTTATTGACTCTATTACACTTGTTATTGTTTTATTTTGATGCTCTACTATCAATGGTAAAGTATTTATATACAACCCTACTGAACTCTCTATGTCATCTATTGGAAGATTCCTACCTGATACGGTAGTTCCTACTACCGTTTGATTACTATTACCATAAATACTTAATACTTTGTGCCATACATATTGTAATATTGCATTTAATGTTACACCTTCTTCTTGACTGAACTTTTTTAAATTGTCATATAAGTTGCCTGTAATTGTTAATACTTGTTCTGCTGGATTTGTTATATGTTTATGTTCACTTATTCTTAACTGTTTCTGTTTATTGTTACTTAATAACAAGCCACTGAAGTCACTTCGCTCTTCTATTTGAGATATATATTTATTCCAATATTCCTTGTTATCTTCTTGATGCTTTTGTATATATTTCTGTGCTTCTTTATAACTTTGATCTTCCTTTAACAATATTATTTCTTTATCTTGCAATTTTAAGTAAGTATCATGAATATATTCTAATAATATTGGATTACTCCAACCATCTAATATTGCATGGTGATTACTAAAAATACATGTATATAAATCTTCCCTCTGTTTAATTAAATATACTCTAAATAAGTTACCTTGTTGTAAGTCATATATTTCCAGCCGATCTTCTTCTTGAATTTGTTTAATCTCGAATTCTTGAATTGTAAAATCTTGTTCTTTACTTAAGTCAATATATCTCCAATCTAAATTACCTTCTTTATCTATTACTTGGATTAATTCTTCCTCCCAGTTTAACCTCAGCCTTAGGCTACTGAATCTTGCTTGAGCATAACCCCAAGCTTCTTTTAATTTATTAAGTGCTAACTGATTATTATATTGCCAAATAATTTGTACTCTGTATGCATCATCAATATCACCTTGATTTAAAGTATGATAAATAAAACCTTGTTGTAAGCTATTTGCTAAATATACTCCTTCTATCTCTCGATGTTCTTGTAACCTATCTAGATATTCCTGACTTATTACATTATCTATATCACTCACTGTTAAGTAGCTTCTAGTCTGCTTGACTGTATAGCTGATTATATCTTCTAACTTCTGTTGAAATAAATCAGCTAGTTTATTGGTTATATTTGCACCTAACTTACTTGCTATACTAAATTTAAGTTTACCATCTACAACTAAACCATTGATATTAACTATATTGTTGTCTTGGTTAGCGGGATGCATTGATATACCGCTATTCTCACTAATAATATTCCATAAATCTTTATCTGTTGTCGCACCTTGCTTGTCAAACTGTCCTAGATAGTTAAAGCTTATTCTTGGTAAATCACTCTGATATCCTATTACTATCCCGTAACCTATTCCTTTATTTGGTACTTGTCTTAAATTCTCTTTGACAGTCTTAAGACTATTACCTAACTCCTCACTTATCTCTAATCGTATTGGATAGATAGTAGTAAACCAACCAACTGTTCTTGTTATATCAATATTATTATCTATTTCCTCTCTACCGTGACCCTCTAATACTATATGGTTAATTTTATTGCCTGTTATTTCAGCTAAACTATAACCAAGGGCAGTAAGCAAAATATCATTCACTTGGGTATTATAAGCTCTATTACTGTCTCGTAATAACTGACCAGTCTGTTCTTTGCTTAATTGTAGGCTAGCATAGCTATAAGCATCTTCGCTTACTATTAACTTATTTAGTTGATTACTATCATAATCAGATAGGATATTTGACCAGTAAGTTGTTTCACTCTTATGAGTAGTTGCATATTCTCTTACTACATTTACCCATTGTCTATAACTACCTCCTTTACTACCTAAATCTTTAGCATGGTAAAGATTTCTTAAATCTTCAGCAATTATCCGCCAACTTACCGCGTCTACTATTAAATGATGCAATGCACAATATATCCTGCTACTTCCATCTTCATAACCAAAAATATAACCTATACTATAGGTTGGTCCATACTCTAAGTCAAAATCACTCTGCCAGCTAGTTAATATCTCCTGTAGTTTAAACTCAAATTCTTTACTACCTTTTTTAACATCCAATTTGTTTATGTCTAATATCTTTAATTCTTCTACCTTGGCATCATTATTATAATATTGGCAATAACTCTGTACCAAATCTGTAGCTTTCCTGTATCTTAGTCTAAAACTATCATGATGTTGAACTAATTTAGTTATGCTTAGCTGTAGCCTATTTATATCTAAGGTCTCGGTTCTTAACAGAAATGACTGATTCCAATGATTAGGAATTATAAAATTATGCTTAAAGAACCACTGTTGCACTGGTAATAATGGTACTTCTCCACTTAATATACCTTGTTCACTTCTTAAATCTCCTTGAGTACTGCCTTGTCCTTTGCTTAAAACATTATCATAGAGTCTTTCAATAGTTTTATAACCAAAGATATCCTTAACAGTAACATTTAACCCTAGCCTTTGTCTTAACCTACTTACCAACTGGATACTTATTATACTATCCCCTCCTAGTCTAAAGAAATCATCATGGATACTTACTTTATCTTCAGGCAATCCTAACACTTCTGCCCAAATCTTACAAACTTGACTCTCTAATTCATTCCTAGGGGCTACATATGTTTCAATATTAGTAAACTCAGGATCAGGTAATGATTTTCTATCCAACTTACCATTAATGGTTAATGGCAATCTCTCCAAATGCACTAATATAGCAGGTATCATATATTCCGCTAATCTTGCCCGTAGGTAATTTAATATAGCCTCTTCATCTAACTTACATTCTGATACATAATAACCTGCTAAATATTTACTACCTGATTCTCCTAGTCCTTGTTGTTCTTTAGCTAGTACTACACTTTGTGTTATTCCTTCATAACTTGATAAAACACTCTCTATCTCTTCTAACTCTATTCTGTAGCCTCTGATCTTAACTTGAAAGTCATTACGTCCTATATATTCTAAGTTACCATTTGCTAACCATCTTACCAAGTCTCCAGTCTTATATAACCTTGCATTCTTTGCTAATTTCTTTTCCTTTATACTTTGAAATGGATTAACTATAAACTTCTCTGCTGTTAAGTCAGGGCGATTTAAATAACCTCTAGCTAATCCTGCTCCCCCTATATATAATTCTCCTATCGCTCCTATTGGTAGCGGAGTTAAGTTAGTGTCTAATACATAACACCTTACGTTAGAAATTGCAGAACCTATATTTGTAGCACCATTATTATTATAGTGATTTAAGCTTGCATATACAGTCACCTCACTTGGTCCATATGCATTTATCACTTTTACGTTACTATTTTGATAGTAATCTAATACTTCTTTGTTAGCTTTATCCCCCCCTAGCACTAAGATATTTAATCTAAGTATATATTCATTATTTAATAATGTAGGTGGTAGTAACGCTATATCTATATTGTTTTTTTGTATGTAAATACTTAGTAGCCTTATATCTTGCCTTATATCATTATCTATGATATATATAGCACGACCATTTAAGATAGTTGTATAAATTTCCCATACATGTGCGTCAAATACATAATTACCATACCATAAGCAATTTTTAATGTTTTTTTCTTTAGGTAATTCAAACTCTTTTTCTTGTATTTTTGCTAAATTTATAATTCCTCTATGCTCAATCATTACTCCCTTAGGATTACCTGTAGTACCTGAAGTATATATAACATAAGCAAGGTTATTGCTGGTGGTAAAAGTTGTAGGGTTAGATATTAGATGGGATGCTAGTAAAGTTTGTACTTGCTGATCATCAATTGCTAAGATTGTTGCTTGACTGGTTGTGCTAATAGCTAAGCTATCTAATCTTTTTTTATGTTCTTTATTAGTCAGTACTAACTTACTACTTGTATCTTCTAATATATAGCTTATTCTTTCATCAGGATAACTTGAATCCATTGGCACATATGCTCCTCCTGCTTTTAATACACCAAGTATCGCTATTAGCATATGTTCACTCCTGTCTAAACATAAGGCTATCAAGGTATCTGGCTTAATCTCATACGTCTCTCTTAAGTAATTGCCTAACTGATTGCCTCTTTTATTAAGTTGTCTGTATGTTAGCTTAGTTTCTTCATATACTATTGCTATGTTATTTGGTGTCCTTACTACTTGTTCTTCGAATAAAGCTTGTATCGTCTTATCACTTGGATAAGTTTTATCTGTATCATTCCAATTATTAATGATTTGTTGGTATTGTTGTTGATCTAAATAGTTTAAATCAGCTATTTTACTATGTGCTTGTCTTTGGCTATTATTAAGCAATGTAGCCAATTGTTTTAATATCTCAGTATATGTTTTTATAAAGCCATTAATTGTTTCTTCGCTATATAAACTTATGGCGTAATTAAAACTTCCTTTTAAGCAAACTTCACTATCATCTATAACAGTACTAATATCAAACTTAGCTACATTATATAAACTAGCTCCTGTTGTATGTGTTTGTAATATATTAGCTAAATAAGTTTCTTGTTGTTCCCCCACTTGATTATACAATTCACTCCCAAAATTTTGCACTGCAAACATTACTTGAAATATTGCATGCCTACTAGTATCTTTGAGTACATTTAGTTCCTCTACTAATTTCTCAAATGGTAAATCCTGATGAAGTTGTGCTTGTACTACTTCATCTCCTACTTGCTTAATAAATTCTTTAATTGAGATTTTTGCATCTATTTGTATCCTCAGGGCTAACGAATTGACAAAAAAACCAATTAAATTTTCTATCTGATTATATTGCCTATTAGCTATTGGAGTTCCTACCACTATATCATCTTGATTACTATAACTTCTCAACATTAAATAATAACCACTAAGTAATACGCTGTATAAGCTTACCTTTAATTTCTTAGCTAATTCCCTTAAAGATCTTGAGGTATCTTTATCTAACTCAAAATAGATATTGCTACCTTCATAATCTATCTGACTTGCTCTTGGTTTATCGGTTATTAAGTTTAATGTCTCATAACCACTTAGTTTATTCTTCCAGTAATTTAATTGTTTATCTAATCTTTCCCCACTTAAATAGTTTCTTTGCCATAATGCAAAATCTTTATATTGAATAGTTAATTTTGGTAAGTTTAGTTTACTTACTAAACCTTGTGATTGTTTTAGATAATAACTATAATATGCTTGTAGTTCTTTCAAAAATATATCGGTAGACCAACCATCAAAGGCTATGTGATGAATTACTATGCTTAGGTAGTATTTTGGAGTATCTTTTGCATTGCTACTAATTAATTCATATAAGCAAACTCTTATCGGATATTCATTACTTAAATCATAAATATGATTTACTGCCTTTTCTAACTCTTCTTCTAATTGTAATTGATCAATGATGTTTATCTTTATAATCTCTAAGGGAAACTCTTTATCATCTAGTATTAATTGATAACCATTGCCTCTATTGTCTTCTTTGATTAAGGTCCTTAGTATAGCGTGTCTAGCTACTATACTTTTTATACTACTTTCTAATATATCTATACTAGCATTACTAGATATACTAAATACCATCGGTATATTATATGCATTAGTTCCTTCCTCATATTTCTCAATAAACCATAACCTCTCTTGGGCAAAAGATAATGATTGTTCTTCTACTTTAGTAATGCTAGCTTTATCTATTACTATGCTATTTTCGTTATTATGTTCTATGTATTGAACCAACCTTTTTACTGTATTGTGCTTAAAGATAGCTGGTATACTAATTGCACTATTTAATTCTTTACTTAATTTACTTACCAACCTTATTGCTAAAATGCTATTACCTCCCAATCTAAAAAAATCATCATGGATACTTACTTTTTCTTCAGGTAATCCTAACACTTCTGCCCAAATTTTACAAACTTGACTCTCCAATTCATTTCTAGGGGCTACATATGTTTCAATATTAGTAAACTCAGGATCAGGCAATGATTTTCTATCCAACTTACCATTAATCGTTAATGGCAATCTTTCCAAATGCATTAATACAGCAGGTATCATATATTCCGGTAATCTTGCCTGTAGGTAATTTAGTATAGCTTCTTCATCTAACTTATATTCTGATACATAATAACCCGCTAAATACTTACTTCCTGATTCTCCTAGTCCTTGTTGTTCTTGAGCTAACACTACACTCTGTGTTATTCCTTTATAACTTGATAAAACACTCTCTATTTCTTCTAACTCTATCCTGTATCCTCTGATCTTAACCTGAAAATCATTACGTCCTATATATTCTAAATTACCATCTGCTAACCATCTTACCAAGTCTCCAGTCTTATATAATCTTGTATTCTTTACTAACTTCTTTTCCTCTGTACTTTGAAATGGATTAACTATAAACTTCTCTGCTGTTAAGTCAGGGCGATTTAAATAACCTCTAGCTAATCCTGCTCCCCCTATATATAATTCTCCTATCGCTCCTATTGGTAGCGGAGTTAAGTTAGTGTCTAATACATAACACCTTACGTTAGAAATTGCAGAACCTATATTTGTAGCACCATTATTATTATAGTGATTTAAGCTTGCATATACAGTCACCTCACTTGGTCCATATGCATTTATCACTTTTACGTTACTATTTTGATAGTAATCTAATACTTCTTTGTTAGCTTTATCCCCCCCTAGCACTAAGATATTTAATCTAAGTATATATTCATTATTTAATAATGTAGGTGGTAGTAACGCTATATCTATATTGTTTTTTTGTATGTAAATACTTAGTTGCCTTATATCTTGCCTTATATCATTATCTATGATATATATAGTATGACCATTTAAGATAGTTGTATAAGCTTCCCATACATGTGCATCAAATACATAATTAGCATACCATAAGCAATTTTTGATATTTTTTTCTTTAGGTAATTCAAACTCTTTTTCTTGTACTATTGCTAAATTTATAATTCCTCGATGTTCAATCATTACCCCCTTAGGATTACCTGTAGTACCTGAAGTATATATAACATAAGCAAGGTTATTGCTGGTGGTAGAAATTGTAGGATTAGATGTCAGGTAGGATGCTAGTAAAGTTTGTATTTGCTGATCATCAATTACTAAGATCGTTGCTTGACTAATTGTGCTAATAGCTAAACTATCTAATCTTTGTTTATGTCCTTCATTAGTCAGTACTAACTTACTATTTGTATCTTCTAATATATAACTTATTCTTTCATCAGGATAATTTGAATCGATTGGTACATATGCTCCTCCTGCTTTTAATACAGCAAGGTTCGCTATTAGCATATGTTCACTCCTGTCTAAACATAAGGCTATCAACGTATCGGGGCTAATCTGATATGTCTCTCTTAAGTAATTGGCTAACTGATTGGCTCTCTCATTAAGTTGCCTGTATGTTAGCTTAGTTTCTTCATATACTATTGCTATGTTATTTGGTGTCCTTGCTGCTTGTTCTTCGAATAAAGCTTGTATTGTCTTATCGCTTGGATAAGTTTTATCTGTATCATTCCAGTTATTAATAATTTGTTGGTATTGTTGTTGATCTAAATAGTTTAAATCAGCTATTTTACTATGTGCTTGTTTTTGGCTATTATTAAGCAATGTCGCCAATTGTTTTAATATCTCAGTATATGTTTTTATAAAACCATTAATTGTTTCTTCGCTATATAAACTTGTTGCATAATTAAAACTTCCTTTTAAACAAACTTCACTATCATCTATAAAAGTACTAATATCAAACTTAGCTACATTATATAAACTAGCTCCTGTTGTATGTGTTTGTAATATATTAGCTAAATAAGTTTCTTGTTGTTCGTCCTCTTGACTATATAGCTCATTCCCAAAACTCTGCACTGCAAACATTACTTGGAATATTGCATGCCTACTAGTATCTTTGATTACATTTAGTTCCTCTACTAATTTTTCAAATGGTAAATCCTGATGTAGTTGTGCTTGTACTATTTCATCTCCTACTTGCTTGATAAATTCTTTAATTGAAACTTTTGCATCTATTTGCATTCTCAGGGCTAACGAATTGACAAAGAAACCAATTAAATTTTCTATCTGATCATATTGCCTATTAGCTATTGGAGTTCCTACCACTATATCATCTTGATTACTATAACTTCTCAACATTAAATAATAACCACTAAGTAATACGCTGTATAAGCTTACCTTTAATTTCTTAGCTAATTCCCTTAAAGATCTTGAGGTATCTTTATCTAACTCAAAATAGATATTGCTACCTTCATAATCTATCTGACTTGCTCTTGGTTTATCGGTTATTAAGTTTAATGTCTCATAACCACTTAGTTTATTCTTCCAGTAATTTAATTGTTTATCTAATCTTTCCCCACTTAAATAGTTTCTTTGCCATAATGCAAAATCTTTATATTGAATAGTTAATTTTGGTAAGTTTAGTTTACTTACTAAACCTTGTGATTGTTTTAGATAGTAACTATAATATGCTTGTAGTTCTTTCAAAAATATATCGGTAGACCAACCATCAAAGGCTATGTGATGAATTACTATGCTTAGGTAATATTTTGGAATATCTTTTGCATTGCTACTAATTAATTCATACAAGCAAACTCTTATCGGATATTCATTACCTAAATCATAAATATGATGTACTGACTTTTCTAGTTCCTCCTCTAATTGTAATTGATCAATGATGTTTATCTTTATAATCTCTAAGGGAAACTCTTTATCATCTAGTATTAATTGATAACCGTTACCTCTATTATCTTCTTTGATTAAGGTCCGTAGTATCTCGTGTCTAGCTACTATACTTTTTATACTACTTTCTAATATATCTATACTAGCATTACTAGATATACTAAATACCATCGGTATATTATAAGCATTAGTTCCTTCTTCATATTTCTCAATAAACCATAACCTCTCTTGAGCAAAAGATAACGATTGTTCTTCTACTTTAGTAAAGGCAGCTTTATCTATTACTATGTTATTTTCGTTATTATGTTCTATATATTGAACCAACCTTTTTACTGTATTGTGCTTAAAGATAGCTGGTATACTAATTGCATTATTTAATTCTTTACTTAATTTACTTACCAACCTTATTGCTAAAATGCTATTACCTCCCAATCTAAAAAAATCATCATGGATACTTACTTTTTCTTCAGGTAATCCTAACACTTCTGCCCAAATCTTACAAACTTGACTCTCTAATTCATTCCTAGGGGCTACATATGTTTCAATATTAGTAAACTCAGGATCAGGTAATGATTTTCTATCCAACTTACCATTAATGGTTAATGGCAATCTCTCCAAATGCACTAATATAGCAGGTATCATATATTCCGCTAATCTTGCCCGTAGGTAATTTAATATAGCCTCTTCATCTAACTTACATTCTGATACATAATAACCTGCTAAATATTTACTACCTGATTCTCCTAGTCCTTGTTGTTCTTTAGCTAGTACTACACTTTGTGTTATTCCTTCATAACTTGATAAAACACTCTCTATCTCTTCTAACTCTATTCTGTAGCCTCTGATCTTAACTTGAAAGTCATTACGTCCTATATATTCTAAGTTACCATTTGCTAACCATCTTACCAAGTCTCCAGTCTTATATAACCTTGCATTCTTTGCTAATTTCTTTTCCTTTATACTTTGAAATGGATTAACTATAAACTTCTCTGCTGTTAAGTCAGGGCGATTTAAATAACCTCTAGCTAATCCTGCTCCCCCTATATATAATTCTCCTATCGCTCCTATTGGTAGCGGAGTTAAGTTAGTGTCTAATACATAACACCTTACGTTAGAAATTGCAGAACCTATATTTGTAGCACCATTATTATTATAGTGATTTAAGCTTGCATATACAGTCACCTCACTTGGTCCATATGCATTTATCACTTTTACGTTACTATTTTGATAGTAATCTAATACTTCTTTGTTAGCTTTATCCCCCCCTAGCACTAAGATATTTAATCTAAGTATATATTCATTATTTAATAATGTAGGTGGTAGTAACGCTATATCTATATTGTTTTTTTGTATGTAAATACTTAGTTGCCTTATATCTTGCCTTATATCATTATCTATGATATATATAGTATGACCATTTAAGATAGTTGTATAAGCTTCCCATACATGTGCATCAAATACATAATTAGCATACCATAAGCAATTTTTGATATTTTTTTCTTTAGGTAATTCAAACTCTTTTTCTTGTACTATTGCTAAATTTATAATTCCTCGATGTTCAATCATTACCCCCTTAGGATTACCTGTAGTACCTGAAGTATATATAACATAAGCAAGGTTATTGCTGGTGGTAGAAATTGTAGGATTAGATGTCAGGTAGGATGCTAGTAAAGTTTGTATTTGCTGATCATCAATTACTAAGATCGTTGCTTGACTAATTGTGCTAATAGCTAAACTATCTAATCTTTGTTTATGTCCTTCATTAGTCAGTACTAACTTACTATTTGTATCTTCTAATATATAACTTATTCTTTCATCAGGATAATTTGAATCGATTGGTACATATGCTCCTCCTGCTTTTAATACAGCAAGGTTCGCTATTAGCATATGTTCACTCCTGTCTAAACATAAGGCTATCAACGTATCGGGGCTAATCTGATATGTCTCTCTTAAGTAATTGGCTAACTGATTGGCTCTCTCATTAAGTTGCCTGTATGTTAGCTTAGTTTCTTCATATACTATTGCTATGTTATTTGGTGTCCTTGCTGCTTGTTCTTCGAATAAAGCTTGTATTGTCTTATCGCTTGGATAAGTTTTATCTGTATCATTCCAGTTATTAATAATTTGTTGGTATTGTTGTTGATCTAAATAGTTTAAATCAGCTATTTTACTATGTGCTTGTTTTTGGCTATTATTAAGCAATGTCGCCAATTGTTTTAATATCTCAGTATATGTTTTTATAAAACCATTAATTGTTTCTTCGCTATATAAACTTGTTGCATAATTAAAACTTCCTTTTAAACAAACTTCACTATCATCTATAAAAGTACTAATATCAAACTTAGCTACATTATATAAACTAGCTCCTGTTGTATGTGTTTGTAATATATTAGCTAAATAAGTTTCTTGTTGTTCGTCCTCTTGACTATATAGCTCATTCCCAAAACTCTGCACTGCAAACATTACTTGGAATATTGCATGCCTACTAGTATCTTTGATTACATTTAGTTCCTCTACTAATTTTTCAAATGGTAAATCCTGATGTAGTTGTGCTTGTACTATTTCATCTCCTACTTGCTTAATAAATTCTTTAATTGAAACTTTTGCATCTATTTGCATTCTCAGGGCTAACGAATTGACAAAGAAACCAATTAAATTTTCTATCTGATTATATTGCCTATTAGCTATTGGAGTTCCTACCACTATATCATCTTGATTACTATAACTTCTCAACATTAAATAATAACCACTAAGTAATACGCTGTATAAGCTTACCTTTAATTTCTTAGCTAATTCCCTTAAAGATCTTGAGGTATCTTTATCTAACTCAAAATAGATATTGCTACCTTCATAATCTATCTGACTTGCTCTTGGTTTATCGGTTATTAAGTTTAATGTCTCATAACCACTTAGTTTATTCTTCCAGTAATTTAATTGTTTATCTAATCTTTCCCCACTTAAATAGTTTCTTTGCCATAATGCAAAATCTTTATATTGAATAGTTAATTTTGGTAAGTTTAGTTTACTTACTAAACCTTGTGATTGTTTTAGATAATAACTATAATATGCTTGTAGTTCTTTCAAAAATATATCGGTAGACCAACCATCAAAGGCTATGTGATGAATTACTATGCTTAGGTAGTATTTTGGAGTATCTTTTGCATTGCTACTAATTAATTCATACAAGCAAACTCTTATCGGATATTCATTACCTAAATCATAAATATGATGTACTGACTTTTCTAGTTCCTCCTCTAATTGTAATTGATCAATGATGTTTATCTTTATAATCTCTAAGGGAAACTCTTTATCATCTAGTATTAATTGATAACCGTTACCTCTATTATCTTCTTTGATTAAGGTCCGTAGTATCTCGTGTCTAGCTACTATACTTTTTATACTACTTTCTAATATATCTATACTAGCATTACTAGATATACTAAATACCATCGGTATATTATAAGCATTAGTTCCTTCTTCATATTTCTCAATAAACCATAACCTCTCTTGAGCAAAAGATAACGATTGTTCTTCTACTTTAGTAAAGGCAGCTTTATCTATTACTATGTTATTTTCGTTATTATGTTCTATATATTGAACCAACCTTTTTACTGTATTGTGCTTAAAGATAGCTGGTATACTAATTGCATTATTTAATTCTTTACTTAATTTACTTACCAACCTTATTGCTAAAATGCTATTACCTCCCAATCTAAAAAAATCATCATGGATACTTACTTTTTCTTCAGGTAATCCTAACACTTCTGCCCAAATCTTACAAACTTGACTCTCCAATTCATTTCTAGGGGCTACATATGTTTCAATATTAGTAAACTCAGGATCAGGCAATGATTTTCTATCCAACTTACCATTAATCGTTAATGGCAATCTTTCCAAATGCATTAATACAGCAGGTATCATATATTCCGGTAATCTTGCCTGTAGATAATTTAATATGCCTTCTTCATCTAACTTAGATTCCGATACATAATAACCTGCTAAATACTTACTGCCTAATTCTCCTGCTTCTTGTTGTTCTTTAGCTAGTACTACACTTTGTGTTATTCCTTCATAACTTGATAAAACACTCTCTATCTCTTCTAACTCTATTCTGTAGCCTCTGATCTTAACTTGAAAGTCATTACGTCCTATATATTCTAAGTTACCACTTGCTAACCATCTTACCAAGTCTCCAGTCTTATATAACCTTGCATTCTTTGCTAATTTCTTTTCCTTTATACTTTGAAATGGATTAACTATAAACTTCTCTGCCGTTAAGTCAGGGCGATTTAAATAACCTCTAGCTAATCCTGCTCCCCCTATATATAATTCTCCTATCGCTCCTATTGGTAACGGGGTTAAGTTTATATCTAATACATAGCACCTTGCATTAGAAATTGCAGATCCTATTAAATTAATATCTCCATCTATTATTTGTTTACTAGATGCGTATATAGTTTCCGTTGGTCCATAATAATTATATAGTTTATAATTACTTGACCAATATGTACCTGTACCAATATCGCATGGTTCTCCTGCATATATTATTCCATACAATGTTTCATATTCTATTCTTGGTAAAATCGATAATAATACGGGAGGTAAATATACATAATTAATGCCATTATCTATAATGTATTTGCTAATCAGCAATGCATCCGTCCTTACTTTCTCACCTAATAGATAAAGTACTCCAAATCTAAATAATACGGTAAAAATTTCTGATACTGATACATCAAATACATAGGATGTAAATACAGCTACCTTATTTCCTTTACTTAAATCATATACATCATTTAAAGATAATACGGCATTCACTATCCCTCTATGCTCCATCATTACCCCCTTAGGATTACCTGTAGTACCTGAAGTATATATAACACAAGCAAGGTTATTGCTGGTAGTAGAAGTTGCAGGGTTAGATGTTAGATGGGATGCTAGTAAAGTTTGTACTTGCTGATCATCAATTGCTAAGATCGTTGCTTGACTAATTGTGCTAATAGCTAAGCTATCTAATCTTTGTTTATGTACTTCATTAGTCAATACTAAGTTACTATTTGTATCTTCTAATATGTAGCTTATTCTTTCATCAGGATAACTTGAATCCATTGGTACATATGCTCCTCCTACTTTTAATACAGCAAGGATCGCTATTAGCATATGTTCACTCCTGTCTAAACATAAGGCTATCAACGTATCGGGGCTAATCTGATATGTCTCTCTTAAGTAATTGGCTAACTGATTGGCTCTCTCATTAAGTTGCCTGTATGTTAGCTTAGTTTCCTCATAGACTATTGCTATGTTATTTGGTGTCCTTGCTGCTTGTTCTTCGAATAAAGCTTGTATTGTCTTATCGCTTGGATAAGTTTTATCTGTATCATTCCAATTATTAATGATTTGTTGGTATTGTTTTTGATCTAAATAGCTTAAATTCTGTACTTCCTGGTAAGGATTGCTTACTATTTGTTCAAGTAAGCTTTTAGCTATCAATAATAATTGCTCTATACTATCATTACTGAATAACTCCCCAGCATATTTGATCATAAATGTTAATTGATTATTTACTTCATATGCTATTACTGCTAATGGATAATCTAGTTTCTCTACTGATCCTGTAAACCTTATCTTAATTCTACTTTGCTGTTCTTCATTGGCTGGATTAGGATAGTTCTCATAAACAAATAAACTATCAAATAACCGCTCACCTCCTTTTTGTAATTTAACTAAGCTGATATCACTTCTACTATTGATCTCATTAATATCACTTTGAATAGCCTTTATTGACTCTATTACACTTGTTATTGTTTTATTTTGATGCTCTACTATCAATGGTAAAGTATTTATATACAACCCTACTGAACTCTCTATGTCATCTATTGGAAGATTCCTACCTGATACGGTAGTTCCTACTACCGTTTGATTACTATTACCATAAATACTTAATACTTTGTGCCATACATATTGTAATATTGCATTTAATGTTACACCTTCTTCTTGACTGAACTTTTTTAAATTGTCATATAAGTTGCCTGTAATTGTTAATACTTGTTCTGCTGGATTTGTTATATGTTTATGTTCACTTATTCTTAACTGTTTCTGTTTATTGTTACTTAATAACAAGCCACTGAAGTCACTTCGCTCTTCTATTTGAGATATATATTTATTCCAATATTCCTTGTTATCTTCTTGATGCTTTTGTATATATTTCTGTGCTTCTTTATAACTTTGATCTTCCTTTAACAATATTATTTCTTTATCTTGCAATTTTAAGTAAGTATCATGAATATATTCTAATAATATTGGATTACTCCAACCATCTAATATTGCATGGTGATTACTAAAAATACATGTATATAAATCTTCCCTCTGTTTAATTAAATATACTCTAAATAAGTTACCTTGTTGTAAGTCATATATTTCCAGCCGATCTTCTTCTTGAATTTGTTTAATCTCGAATTCTTGAATTGTAAAATCTTGTTCTTTACTTAAGTCAATATATCTCCAATCTAAATTACCTTCTTTATCTATTACTTGGATTAATTCTTCCTCCCAGTTTAACCTCAGCCTTAGGCTACTGAATCTTGCTTGAGCATAACCCCAAGCTTCTTTTAATTTATTAAGTGCTAACTGATTATTATATTGCCAAATAATTTGTACTCTGTATGCATCATCAATATCACCTTGATTTAAAGTATGATAAATAAAACCTTGTTGTAAGCTATTTGCTAAATATACTCCTTCTATCTCTCGATGTTCTTGTAACCTATCTAGATATTCCTGACTTATTACATTATCTATATCACTCACTGTTAAGTAGCTTCTAGTCTGCTTGACTGTATAGCTGATTATATCTTCTAACTTCTGTTGAAATAAATCAGCTAGTTTATTGGTTATATTTGCACCTAACTTACTTGCTATACTAAATTTAAGTTTACCATCTACAACTAAACCATTGATATTAACTATATTGTTGTCTTGGTTAGCGGGATGCATTGATATACCGCTATTCTCACTAATAATATTCCA
Source organism: Candidatus Tisiphia endosymbiont of Ditula angustiorana (assembly GCF_964026425.1). Classification (NCBI taxonomy): domain Bacteria; kingdom Pseudomonadati; phylum Pseudomonadota; class Alphaproteobacteria; order Rickettsiales; family Rickettsiaceae; genus Candidatus Tisiphia; species Candidatus Tisiphia endosymbiont of Ditula angustiorana. The sequence continues at coordinate 55,003 of NZ_OZ032143.1, read as the reverse complement.
TAAATCTTTATCTGTTGTCGCACCTTGCTTGTCAAACTGTCCTAGATAGTTAAAGCTTATTCTTGGTAAATCACTCTGATATCCTATTACTATCCCGTAACCTATTCCTTTATTTGGTACTTGTCTTAAATTCTCTTTGACAGTCTTAAGACTATTACCTAACTCCTCACTTATCTCTAATCGTATTGGATAGATAGTAGTAAACCAACCAACTGTTCTTGTTATATCAATATTATTATCTATTTCCTCTCTACCGTGACCCTCTAATACTATATGGTTAATTTTATTGCCTGTTATTTCAGCTAAACTATAACCAAGGGCAGTAAGCAAAATATCATTCACTTGGGTATTATAAGCTCTATTACTGTCTCGTAATAACTGACCAGTCTGTTCTTTGCTTAATTGTAGGCTAGCATAGCTATAAGCATCTTCGCTTACTATTAACTTATTTAGTTGATTACTATCATAATCAGATAGGATATTTGACCAGTAAGTTGTTTCACTCTTATGAGTAGTTGCATATTCTCTTACTACATTTACCCATTGTCTATAACTACCTCCTTTACTACCTAAATCTTTAGCATGGTAAAGATTTCTTAAATCTTCAGCAATTATCCGCCAACTTACCGCGTCTACTATTAAATGATGCAATGCACAATATATCCTGCTACTTCCATCTTCATAACCAAAAATATAACCTATACTATAGGTTGGTCCATACTCTAAGTCAAAATCACTCTGCCAGCTAGTTAATATCTCCTGTAGTTTAAACTCAAATTCTTTACTACCTTTTTTAACATCCAATTTGTTTATGTCTAATATCTTTAATTCTTCTACCTTGGCATCATTATTATAATATTGGCAATAACTCTGTACCAAATCTGTAGCTTTCCTGTATCTTAGTCTAAAACTATCATGATGTTGAACTAATTTAGTTATGCTTAGCTGTAGCCTATTTATATCTAAGGTCTCGGTTCTTAACAGAAATGACTGATTCCAATGATTAGGAATTATAAAATTATGCTTAAAGAACCACTGTTGCACTGGTAATAATGGTACTTCTCCACTTAATATACCTTGTTCACTTCTTAAATCTCCTTGAGTACTGCCTTGTCCTTTGCTTAAAACATTATCATAGAGTCTTTCAATAGTTTTATAACCAAAGATATCCTTAACAGTAACATTTAACCCTAGCCTTTGTCTTAACCTACTTACCAACTGGATACTTATTATACTATCCCCTCCTAGTCTAAAGAAATCATCATGGATACTTACTTTATCTTCAGGCAATCCTAACACTTCTGCCAAAACCCTACAAACTTGATTCTCTAATTCATTCCTAGGGGTTACATATGTTTCAATATTAGTAAACTCAGGATCGGGCAATGATTTTCTATCCAACTTACCATTAATGGTTAATGGCAATCTCTCCAAATGCACTAATATAGCAGGTATCATATATTCCGGTAATCTTGCCTGTAGGTAATTTAATATAGCCTCTTCATTTAACTTAGATTCTGATACATAATAACCCGCTAAATACTTACTTCCTAATTCTCCTACTCCTTGTTGTTCTTTAGCTAGCACTACACTTTGTGTTATTCCTTCGTAGCTTGATAAAACACTCTCTATTTCTTCTAGCTCTATCCTATAGCCTCTGATCTTAACCTGAAAATCATTACGTCCTATATATTCTAAATTACCATCTGCTAACCACCTTACCAAGTCTCCAGTTTTGTATAATCTTGCATTCTTCTCTAACTTCTTTTCTGCTGTACTTTGAAATGGGTTAACTATGAACTTCTCTGCTGTTAAGTCAGGGCGATTTAAATACCCTCTAGCTAATCCTGCTCCTCCTATATATAATTCTCCTATCGCTCCTATTGGTAACGGAGTTAAGTTAGTATCTAATACATAGCACTTGGCGTTAGAAATTGCAGATCCTATTAAATTAGTATCACCATCTATTATTTGTTTACTAGATGCATATATAGTTATTTCTGTTGGTCCATAATAATTATATAGTTTATAATTACTTGACCAATATGTACCTGTATCAATATCACATGGTTCTCCTGCATATATTATTCCATGCAATGTTTCATATTTTATTCTTGGTAAAATCGATAATAATACTGGAGGTAAATATAGATAATTAATGCCATTATCTATAATATATTTGCTAATCAGCAATGCATCCGTCCTTACTTTCTCACCTAATAGATAAAGTACTCCAGATCTAAATAATACGGTAAAAAATTCTGATACTGATACATCAAATACATAGGATGTAAATGCAGTTACCTTATTCCCTTTGCTAAAGTCATATACTCCATTTAAAGATAATACAGTATTCACCACTCCTCTATGTTCAATCATTACCCCCTTAGGATTACCTGTAGTACCTGAAGTATATATAACATAAGCAAGGTTATTGCTGGTGGTAGAAGTTGTAGGATTAGATGCTAGATGGGATGCTAGTAGAACTTGTACTTGCTGATCATCAATTGCCAAGATCGTTACTTGACTGGTTGTGGTAATAGCTAAGCTATCTAATCTCTGTTTGTGTACTTCATTAGTTAGTACTAACTTACTACTTGTATCTTCTAATATATAGCTTATCCTTTCATCAGGATAACTTGAATCCATTGGTACATATGCTCCTCCTGCTTTTAATACACCAAGTATCGCTATTAGCATATGTTCACTCCTGTCTAAACATAAGGCTATCAACGTATCGGGGCTAATCTGATATGTCTCTCTTAAGTAATTGGCTAACTGATTGGCTCTCTCATTAAGTTGCCTGTATGTTAGCTTAGTTTCTTCATATACTATTGCTATGTTGTTTGGTGTCCTTGCTACTTGTTCTTCAAATAAAGCTTGTATCGTCTTATCACTTGGATAATCCTTATCTGTATCATTCCAATTATTAATAATTTGTTGGTATTGCTTGTGTGATAATAGATTATAATTTTTGATATGGTGTAATTGCTTTGTATCTTCCAGTTCTACTAACTCATTTAGCACCCCTATAAATAATAGCTTATAGTAATCTATAAAATTAGTTAATAAATCGATATTAATCTTACTTAATTTATATCTTACCCTATAGTTAATTTCTTCATTTCGGATTTCTTGCTCAAATAATAATTCATTTGTTAAATCAATATTTGTATCCTTATTAACCTTAACTTTTATATTTCCAAATTCGAAAACTTTATATTTTAAATTTGTTTGAATAAACGAGCAATTGAGAATACCTTTATTTGATACTGATACTATATCAGATATAGGTAAATAGCTATGATTTACATCAATACACTTTAATGACTTAAGAAACTGTCGTGATTGATTTACTACATCTATAATATTATTTGTTTTGTTTAAATTATAAGCAATAACATTTGTATTAATGTGAGCACCATATATAAAATCTTTTCCTTCTGTTACTGCTATTGGATAATTTATACAAAATCTGTTTTGTTCTGTATATCTATTAAGTAAAACTGCAAATATATTTTGACCATATAAATATGGTGTTATGTTATACTTTTTTTTCAATTGATTTAATTTAAACAATACTTCTTTGTTAAACTTAAACCTTATTTCAGTTACATCACTTAATGTTTGTACCGATAATTTCGTTTTTTCTAAATTATTTCGTCTTGTACTAACCTTTAAAAAATTTATATCTAAAAATTCAATATCTGATAATCTTTCTTTCCAAAAGAATTTGCTCCTTTCTTTATTTAACTCTACATATTTTGATAGTTCTTTTGATAACTTTGTTATACGTAATAGTTGAGTTTTTATTGTAATACTATTTTTGTAATATGGATCATTATAATACTTTGATAGTTCATTAACAAAGTAATCAAATGAAGATCCATCTATGATAATATGATGTAAAACAATTATTAATCTATATTTATTAGAGTGATATTTTATCAAGCTACATCTATATAATGGTCCTTCTTCCAAATTAAATGGTTTTTGTATATACGCAAAAATATCTTTACTGGATAGTTTCTTTTCAAAAAACTCTACTCCATATATCTTGTTATTTTTTACCCAATATAATTCTTCATTTTTATCCTCTATATGGCTATTTAGTATTACATAATCTGATATAAATCTCTTTATTGCATTATTTAATCTTAGTATATCTATATTACCATTAAGATTTTGATCAAATACTATATTGTAATCGCTCCTATTTTGATCTAATTTCCATTCAGTGTAAAATATTCTAGTATAAGGAGAAAGTAGAACCCGGTACATAATATATCTCTTTACATTTGTTATTTGGTTCAGTCAGAACGCCCTCGCTAAGCGAGGGGCTTGACGGTATTGAGCAGCCCAAAGGGCTGCCATTGTTAATTAAAATTCTCCTGTTTCGTCAGAACCTAGACTATCAAGTTGCTCTTGGTTCTTAATGTAGTGTTTGATCTGATTCTCTTCAAATCCCACAGTTGAGACCGCATAACCTCTAGCCCACAACTTCTCTCCATTAAAATTACGCTTTCGTCCACCAAACTGCCTAGCAACAGCTATAGCACTTTTCCCCTTGATATAACCTATTACTTCGGCTACAGAATATTTAGGAGGAATTTTGATGAGCATATGGACATGATCTTGTACCATATGACCTTCTATTATCTTACTCCCTCGTTGAAAAGTTAACTCATGGAATACGTTTCCAAGATATTTTCTAACCTTCCCGTACAATTCTCTTTTTCGACACTTTGGAATAAACACAATATGATATTTGCAATCCCATTTAGAATAATTTAAACTTTCGTATGTTGTCATATATTTTCTCCTTTGACCGTCAAGCCAAAGAAGTTATATATGATAACTTCTTATTTTATACTAAATCTAAAGGCCAAGCCTTGATGGTCTCACTAGTCAAACTAGTGGCTTACCTATCATTGAGTTATTAAAGTATTTTATGTGACTAGATTGTTCTAGTAGTGCTAAAGTCCCAATATATTGTTCAGGAATATGTTGTAGGTCTATCAAATAATAAGGCTCATAAGATGTATGTCGATTATTTACCAACTTTATCTTTTTATCCTCAGTAAAGGCTATTTCTATACTATTTAGAGGTATAGAAAGTCCTATCCCTAAAGCTTTTAGATAGGCTTCTTTACCTGACCATAATTTATAAAAAATTTCTCTTGTATTGGAACTAACCAAATCCTTAAATAAATTAATTTCATTATTGGTAAATATATCTGCATTTATCAGCCAGCTAACATCTTCTTCTTTAGTTAATTCTATGTCGATACCCACTTCATTATGCCTAGTAAATGCTAGAACTATAAAATCATGAGAATGCGAAACATTAAATGATAATCCTATTATGTCGTTTTTTAACTTAGGCTTGCCATATTCATTATATTTAAATTGTACCTCGTTCGCTGATATTCCGGTATAACCAGCTATTATGTATCTCAATAAATATCGTCCCTGAATAAACTTTATTTTATCTCTTGCAAAATAAAATCTTTCTGCCCGTTCTCTCTCTTCTGTTGACAGGCAAGAATATTGTAAATTTAAATTTTTTGGATTTTCTAGTAGATAAGTACTCCAAATATGAACCTCATTTATTTTAAGAGACTCAGTATAGACCTTTTCATTGTAATTGCTCATTTTATTGGATCTCATTTAAGTTTTTCAATAGTCATTACTTCTATATAAATTTTGGTTCTATGTTATTATTCTTATCAATTATTTCTTACACGCTCCTCTTGGCTCATCAATAAAAATCCAACAATATTTTTAAATCCTAGTTTATAGGGTCAATTAAAATCTTAAAAAATAAATATTTTTTAATCTTATTGTATTCTTATGACAATAGGAGCATGCTCAATCACTACAAAGCACCAAACAAAGTGTTAAAAGCATTTATGTAATAACATAAACAAACTGTTGGTGCTGAACTATCAAAGTTATAGTGTTTACAACTATCCTGTGTTTAAGTTAGCCGAGTTAGTAAGAGATATAGCCAACCTTCTTAATAGTGCAGTATTTCAAAACATTAAATTAGAAAATTATTATTATCAATGCTCAGAAAATCAGTAGGTACTGTACGTAAGTAAAAAATACTTAGAAATAATTTTAAAAATCTTTCTATTTATCTTTGCATTTAAAACAGATACCTATAATCTTAAATTAGAAATTTTTAACCTTGTAGGATAATAATAGTTAAAATAAATTAGATTTTATGGAAGACAAAGAGATACTGTGTCCACAAGAGATTTATGAAAAATATCTGATGACTATTGACGGCATAAGATTCACGCCAAGGGAAATAGATATAATAGCATGTATTATGCATGGGAAAAATGCGAAAGGAACAGCCAATTTTCTATCAACTAAAGATAAATCGCTCGAAACCAAGACTATCGAAAGTCATATTCTTAATATTAAACGAAAAATAGCAGCAAATTCCCGAGAAGGAATTATAAGTTTTATAGAGAAATCTGATAAATACAAACTAATACACCGTTATTATTTGAGCTTATTAATCCAACAAGAATTTAATAAAATTCTACAGGAAATTTTAATATTAACAAAATCTGATAAGTTGTCCTTTCTAATTGTTTTACCAAGGTTAGGAAAGGATAACTTAAACTTGCTGGTCAATAAACTATGTATTGATTTACGACTTATAGGCATAACAGTTTCTATAGAGTTTCAAGAGAATCCTAATACTACTCCTATAGTAGTATGCTTAAAGCATAAGGAGATCAGTTCTACAGGCATACAATTAAAACAATGCACAATCTATGTTCTAGCTATAAATGAAGCTAATATACCCGACCAAGAGGAACATTGTTCTATCATTGTAGATGATGATAAAGAGATATCTAAAGTGTTCTTCCTTTTAGAAAAAGAAGAACAATGTATAAAAATATTATCTCAACAAACGAGTCAAACTAATTTTGAATATATTAATCCCTCACAATACAAACTATATCATTTTCTGTTTCTTGAAATCATCACAAGACTTTTCCCTAATACAAATATCGAGAATATTATCCGTAAGTTTAAGGAAAGATATAGTAGTATAATAGAAAATTCTAGTTCAATTTACCCTATATCTCCTTCGGTAAATAGAGATATGCAAAGTGACACAAAAAATATTTATATATTAGTATTTTGCGTAATTAGCATAATTGTTTTGATAATGTGTGGTATTTGCTTTTTTACACTTGAACATAAAGTAAATGTTAGTAAAACTATTAGTAGTCAAGGAGAAGAATCACTATCACTTACAGCACAGAAACCAATAATATCTACAAAAAACCTGACAACTTGGAATGTACCTAGACAAGATTATATTTTTATCGGCAGAAAAAATTTATTGGATGATTTATATAATAAATTACATCACCATCATACACCCCCAACAATCAGTAGTTTAGCAATTAGTGCCTGTGCTGGGCTTGGGGGAATCGGTAAAACACAATTAGCCTTGCAATATATCACTCATACAAAATATCCTTATACGCTTAAAGTTTGGTTTCCTGCTGAAAATGTTGATCATTTATATAACAAGTATGTTGAGTTTGCCAAATTATTAGGATACGCAGAAGTCAATTATACCAAAGAAAGCATTATTGCTTATGTTAAACAATGGCTAGTTGACAATCCTGGATGGCTTTTAGTTTATGACAATGTCAACAACTATCGTGAAATTGAAGCATTTTTACCAAAAGCTGGCGGATATGTTATTTTAACAACTCGTCAACGTTATTGGCCAACAAATTTTTCAATACTGCCTATTGATGTTATGACAGAACAGGAGGCTGTAAAAACAATAAGGTCCTTAATACAGCAAGATACAGCCGAAGAACAAAATGAAATAAAAAAATTAGTAGAAATTTTAGGATACTTACCATTAGCACTAGTACAAGCTGGTGCTTATATTAGGCAAAACCATATAACTATACTAGAATATTTATATCTTTACAAGAGTCATGAAGCAGAGTTACTAGCAAGCAATATTTTACCTGAAGGAACAAATAACCACTCCGTTGCCATAACATGGAATATTAGTTTAGAAGCAATTGTTAGAGAGACTAAGATTAATAATGAACCACCAATAGCTATTGAACTTTTAACAGTTTGTGCTTACCTAGCACCCGATAAAATCTCTCGTAAACTATTACTCGCATGGCTTCAATCAACTTATCCTAATTTATCATCGCCACAATTAACGTTAAACAAGCACATTGCTCTATTGTCGCAATATTCCATGATCAATTATAATGGTAATGATCATATTGCTATTCATCGCTTAGTGCAGGCAGTGTTACGTCACCAACTCCAGCAAACCCTAGACAGTAAAAATAATATTTGTTCTACATTAAATTTAAGATGGTTTGAATCATTATTGCAGTTTTTTATAGATAATGAACATGAGTTTAAGCTTACTAATTCCTTTCAACAACTTATTGAAACTAACCAACAATTTAAAAGTAAATTTAAGGATAACTATAATAAAAATCTTGCGGCAATGGATTTAATGACTTCTTCTGTCTATTTTCATCAAGAAAAATATCAAGAATTTCTAAAGATTCTTGATGAGGTCAATAGATATTTGCAGAAAACTGACGGTTTAGAAATGTTAAAATGTAAAATCTTATATTTATACTCAGCATATTTTTGTAAAATGGGTAATTATCAAAAGGCAGAAGAAAAAATAAATGCAGCAATTAACAGATATAATGATATAAAAGTAAGTAAGTCAATAAAGGATAATGATCTAAAAAATTTAAAGGCAAACTTATTGTTTAATAAGGCTACTTTTGGTTTAGTCAAAAATAAAACAACAACTAAGATTAATAGAAATAAACTAGAAATAGAGATTTCCATTAAATCAATTCAAGAAGCAATAACACTATTTAACAAGACTCATAACACTAGAGGTTATTTGCGATCAATAGCATTGTATGGAAAATTACTTATGTTAACAAACCAAGCTAATAAAGTGATAATAGAGTTTAATAAATATAATAACCTAATTGAGGAAATAGCTGATGATGGGACAAAAATGTTTTTTTATTTAACTTATTCCGATGCTTATCTCAGCAATGGAGATTTCAATAAAGCCTTGAATTATTGTAACAAGGCAAAACAACAAGCAGAAAAACTACATCTTGAACAAGAACTAAATAATATTTATAACAAAGAAAAAACTATTAAAATTTTATTACAGAAAAGTTAGCTAAATTTTACTATAACTATTTATTCCCTGACTATAACAATAAATTTACCCACTGTCTCCGTTTTACCGCTGATCTATCGAATTTCAAAAAAAATACCCTAGGTGCTAAAACTTCTCTGGACTCTGTTAGTGATGAGGGTAATATATTAGTAGTGACCCACGTGGTGTGGTGTTCAAGCACCGAGGTTAGAAACAAAGAATCAGAAAATTTTTAAAATCTAACCCCAGTGCCACTATTTTCTAAAAGAGCAAAAAATAGGAGTTAATTCTATGTTTACCAATATTAAAAATCAACAAAATAATAATAAACAAGATAAATTAACAAGTGATATTTCTTTTGAACTAGAACAAGCTAAGCAAAAACTACAAGCTGATGAAAAATTGACCTATCTAAATCTTAGCAACCATGATATTGGTAGTAGTATCAAACTGCTTAACGAAGCTTTAAAGAATAGTGAAACGGTAACCTACTTAAATCTTCATAATAGTAATATTGACGATAAGGGAGCAAAGATAGTTGCAAAGTTTTTGCAAGACAACAACATAGTAACCAAAATAAATCTAAGCAACAACAATATTAGTTATGAAGGGATAAAACATCTTGTTAAAGCGTTAAATATTAATAACTGCGACACGAGGCTATGTTAAGGAGTTGTCCTCCGCTTCAGAGAGGACCATTCGTACCACCGGATGATGCTAGGGGTCTGAATAAAGCAGCGACCCTGACAAAGTAACGAAACATAAGCAATTATGTGGGGACTGAATCGCGAGAAGATGTTCCTCCTGATAACGACATATTGGGTGAGTGCAAGCAAGCCGGTATGGTGAAGGCAACTGAATCTGTGATAAAGATCGTAAATATAAACAAGTGAAAGTCGTTGATACACTTGAACCAAAATGGTAATGGAAATCGGAGCAATGCATTTATTATACATTCTCGTGGTCATTATATTTCCCGGTCGAAAGCAGACACCTAACCCGGCATACTTCTAACATGGAACGTGGAAACCCTGTACGATTCCTAAAGAGCAATCTTTAGGAATGCATCTCGTGAGGGATACTGATAATCGTGCAGGTTTGGGATGCTGGAAAAAGCTAATGCTGCTTTGTAATGAGGCAGATACTGGTCAAATGATCAGACACGAAAGTGTGCCTACGTCCAGCTGGTTCTAGATAGCAAGAAAATTTGGAGAATCGAAATAATGAAGAAACGCAAATGACAGAAATAGCAATATTTACTGATGCCTCTTCAGCTCTTACAGCTAAAACATGGGATGATCTCTCATGGCAGAAGATTGATAAGCAAGTAACTCGACTACAAATGCGTATTGCTAAGGCAGAACGAGAAGGGAAGAAAGGTAGGGTGAAAGCCTTGCAGAGAATCCTGACTTGCTCATTTTATGCTAAATGTTTAGCGGTAAAAAGAGTTGTACTCAATAAAGGTGGCAAAACACCTGGTGTTGATGGTATTATTTGGAAAACATCAAAACAGAAAATACAAGCTGCTCTATCACTTAAGCGACATGGATATAAACCATTACCGTCAAGGAGGATATATGCGTCTAAGAAGCAACAAGGAAAATTTAGACCAATTTCAATCCCAACTATGAGAGATAAAGCAATGCAAGCCCTGTGGCACATAGCTTTACTACCAATAGCAGAAGAAAGAGCTGACTTAAATTCCTACGGCTTCAGACCGAAAAGATCCACGAAAGATGCAAGTGAACAATGCTTTACTGTACTATCTAGAAAGCGATCTGCTGAATGGATTTTTGAGGGGGACATACATGCCTGCTTTGATAAAATCTCACATCAATGGCTACTAGAAAATATTCCTATGGATAAACAAATCCTTAGGAAATTTCTAAAAGCTGGATTTATGGAAAAGCAAAGGTTATATCCCACAGAGCTTGGAACTGGTCAAGGAAGTATTATTTCGCCAACTTTAGCATTGATGGCATTATCTGGAATCGAACAGAAAATCAGAAGCAGCAATATAAGAATGAGAGTCAAAGAAAAGATCAACTTTATCTCTTATGCGGATGATTTTGTTATTACAGGAAGTTCACCTGAAGTGCTAAAAGAAAAGGTAATACCAATTGTAACAGAATTCCTAGCAGAAAGAGGATTAGAGCTATCGCAAGAGAAATCTAAAATAACCCACATCGACGAAGGTTTTAATTTTTTAGGTTTTAATGTACGTAAGTATAAAGGAAAACTATTAATAAAACCTGCAAAGGAAAATATTAAAGTATTTCTAAAGGACATTAGGAGTAAAATTAAAGATAATTATTCAGCAAAGACAGAAGATTTGATAAACCTATTAAACCCTAAAATAAGGGGATGGGCTAATTATTTTCGTAATGCTGTGTCGTCGAGGGCTTTCTCATATGTGGATTACATGGTTTATACAATACTTAAGTCCTGGATATTACGAAGACACCCTAATAAAAGTAAATCTTGGACTACTAAGAAATACTACATTAGACGTGGGCTAAATAATTGGAATTTTCATGCTATGGTTAAAGATAAGAAAGGAAATAAAATTCCTCTCTACCTATACAAAGCAAGTGAAACTTCTATAAGACGGCACATTAAAATCAGGAGTGAAGTAAGTCCATTTAATCCTGTGTTTAAAGATTACTTTAAACACAGGGATAAGACGGACAATATTAGACTAACAGTGGATGATCTTAGTCCTGAGTTGAGTATAAAACTGCTGGGTGGCAATGCTGCCTTACCTAGAACTTGAGCCGTGTGCAATAAAAGTTGCAAGCACGGTTCTTAGAGGACTGACTCTCAGTAATGAGAGTTGGTTACTCGGCTACTTTGGACGAAATAAACCTTGCACATAATGATATTGGCGATCAAGGAGCAGACATACTAGCTGAATTTTTAGCAAATAATGGGACTCTCAAGCGAATACATCTCAATGATAATAATATTGGTGCTAATGGGGCTTTTCAACTTTGCATGGCTTTAGAATTTAATAGGACTCTAACCGAAATAACGCTTGGTTACGCTTTTTTTTATCATCATGAGGCAGAGGAGCTTGTAAAAAGTCTACAGAATAAAAAGATTGTCAGCAAAATAATGATAAGTTTTTTCGGTCACGAAAATTATGATATTAATTACGATTATATTAATTCTAATTATAATTATTCTACACTATCAGAGTTATTAATCGAGAATTTAAGAGATAACTACAGATAAACTGATGGTATAAATATAAACTAGATATAGATTCCACTACTTTTTCAGTTAGTCTTGTATTGTTATTTTCCTGAAGACTAACTGAAATCCAAATTTATTGGTTTTATTGACGTCATTACCGAGCTTACTTACCTTGACCAATCTCAGATAAAAAATCTAAAATAATTAGCCCCTAACTATAACAATAATTTTACCCACTGTCTCCGTTTTACCGCAGACTTATCGAATTTTATAAAAAAACACCCTAGGTGCTAAAACTTCTCTGGACTCTGTTAGTGATGAGGGTAATATATTAGTAGTGACCCACGTGGTGTGGTGTTCAAGCACCGAGGTTAGAAGCAAAGAATCAGAAAATTTTTAAAATCTAACCCCCGTGCCACTATTTTCTAAAAGAAAAAAACAGGAGCTAATTGTATGGTGACCAATATTAAAAATCAACCACAAAATAATAAACAAATTAAATTAACAAGTGATATTTCTTTTGCACTAAAACAAGCTGATGAAAAATTAACTTACTTAAATCTTAGCAAACATAATATTGGTAGTAGTGGTGGTATCAAGCTACTTAGCAAAGCATTAGAAAAGAATAAAACACTAACCCACATAAATCTTCGTAATAGTAATATTGACGATGAGGGAGTCAATATAGTTGCGAAGTTTTTGCAAAACAACAACACAGTAACCCGAGTGGATTTAAGCAACAACAAAATTGGTGATATAGGTATGCATAGGTTTGCTGAAGCCCTAGAAAACAATAATGCTGTAAGTCACATAGATATGTGCCACAACAAGATTACTAGTAGGGGGGCTATTAGATTTGCCAAAGTTCTAAAAATAAATAAAAATTTATGTCAAATACAGCTAGCAGCAAATCATATTGCTCAAAATGGAGGATTTAGGCTTGCGGAAAGTTTGGAGAACAATAATAATATAACAGCAATAAACCTTAGTGAAAATCATATTGGAAATTGGGGAGCTAGGGAACTTGCTAGGGTTTTAAAACGTAATAACTCTGTAAAATACCTAGATCTTAGAGATATTGATATAGGGGATTGTGGAATAGAGTCGTTAAGTAGTATGTTACGGTATAACGATACTATAACCCATATTAATCTTGCTGGAAACTATATTTGGCCAAAAGGAGCTGAGATACTTAGTAAAGATTTAGAGTATAATGAGACTGTAACCAACATAAATCTTGGTGAAAGCAATATTGGCTATAAAGGAGTAAAGTACCTTGTTAAAGCGTTAGAGTATAATAATACTGTGGACGAAATAGACCTTGAACATAATGATATTGGTGAACAAGGAGCAATAATATTGGCTGAATTTTTAGCAAATAATAGAACCCTTAAGCGATTACATATTAATGGTAACAATATTGGTAATGAGGGGGCTTTACAACTTTTCAAGGCTTTAGAAATTAATAGGACTCTAACCGAAATAACACTTGGTCACAATATTTTTAGTCGTAAAGTAGCAGAGAAACTTGTAAAAATTCTAAGTAATAAAAATATTGTCAGCAAAATAATGGTGAGTTTTGGCGACAATGAAAATTATGATGTTAATCTTAATAATATTGATCCTAAACTAGAGTTATTAATTGAAAATCTAGAGAACAACTATATAGAAACTGATGGTATAACTATAAACTAGAAAAAACCCCACTACTTTTTCAGTTAGTCTTGATATTGTTATTTTCTTAAAGACTAACTGAAATGCAAATTTATTGACGTCATTGCCAATTCTACTTACCTTAGCAAATTTCAGATAAAAAATCTAAAATAACCAACCCAAAAGGAGTCTTGTACGAGTTCAATCTACCTTGTCAAGCAGTTTTATATTATTACAAAAATATTAAATATTTCCAATATATCTGTAATTTTTTGCCTTTTTAAACAAAGAAGTATTTTTATTAAATTTTCTAACCAATTTTCACGTTTGAGTTATTATTACAAAAAGCTTACTTTTAATAAAGTAATTTATAATATTTTCAACTTACTACCAGTTCAATAAAATTATAGATACTTTTTCTTAAATTTATACAGTTCGTTTATTTTACAATCAATTAATATTTTCCACCTATAGCTATTTTTTAGATAAACCATTTTCTTTTTTTACCTCTCTTTTCTTCACCCACCTACCCTACCTAAACAACCCACTTAAGGAGCATTCTGCTGCCTATATAAAGCTTGCCAATAAAATAAACTATGTAGTTACAAGTTAGGTTTTAGCATTTGCTTTTAGAATCCCTCTACCCGCACTTGGGCAAACTAGGTTTACCTAGTTTGCCTGCCCTCAAAGATTCAGTTTTTGTCATTGCTATTACCCAAAACTTACAGCTTATAGCGGTAATAGCAATGGCAATATATCACTGTAATAAATCAGAAGTACGAAGAAGCAAAGGACAAAATGCAGTTGCAGCAAGTAGCTATATTTCAAGAAGTAAATTGCAGTTTTTTACAACTGACCGTAAAACAGGAGAAAAACGCACTATTACCTATAATTTTACCAGTAGAAAAGGACTCGCTCATAGCATAATTCTAGCTCCAAAT
Organism: Candidatus Tisiphia endosymbiont of Ditula angustiorana; assembly: GCF_964026425.1. Lineage (NCBI taxonomy): Bacteria > Pseudomonadati > Pseudomonadota > Alphaproteobacteria > Rickettsiales > Rickettsiaceae > Candidatus Tisiphia > Candidatus Tisiphia endosymbiont of Ditula angustiorana. The sequence goes on along the minus strand of NZ_OZ032143.1, from coordinate 39,997 downwards.
GATGCTCCTAGTTGGGTGTATGATAGACAAGAATTATGGAATAAAGCAGAAAGTAGCGAAACAAGAAAAAATGCTGAAACCGCTAGAAAGCTAACCATAGCCTTACCAAAAGAATTAACTCAACAACAGAATACTGAACTGACCGAACACTTTGCTTCTGAGTGCCTAGTTAGCCATGGCATGATAGCAGATATAAACATTCATTATGACAATCCAAATAATCCTCATGTTCACATTCAGATGACTACTAGAAAACTACTACGTTTAGAAAATGGCGAAGTAATTTTTGGTGAGAAAGGACGTGATTGGGGAAGAAGAAATTCTTTATATTATTATCGGGAAAATGTAGCCTATTTCATCAACCAATATTTAGAAAAATATGGTCATTTAGCTAAGGTATCGCATTTATCGCATAAAGCAAGAGGAATTGATTTAATACCGACTATCCATGAAGGAACAGCGTGGTATATAAAAGATTCGAAGCTAAAATTAACAAATGTGCAAATACTAAAAGAAAATGCCGCAAAGATTAAAGCAAATCCAGAATTAAGAGAGATAAGTAAACAATTAGTAGCAGAAGATTTAACAACAGAAAATGTTAAGGAAAGTTCTGTCCAAGATTTAACTATTTTAGCAGATGGTAGTAGGCAAGATAGTGAGGTATCTAGCACAACTAGTACGGTAGAAGAATTTAATAATTTTAGCCACTGTCTCCAGTTCAACACTACTAATAATAAATTTTATAAAAAATCACTAATTATGAGCAAAAAGGTGTACTTCTAGGATTAATGAGGATATCTGTGAAGATGACACTACGTGGTGTAGTTGAACACTGAGATTAGAAGCAACAATCGCAAAATTTTTAAATCTAACCTCAGTGTCTATTCTCTATAAGCAAAATAGGAGTTAATTTTATGACTAACGATGTTAAAGATCAACAACAAAATAATTTAATAAATGAAAAAATAAATAATATCACTAATATTGCGGCACAAATACTTAGAGAAGTTTTGCAGAGCAATAATATAGCTTATATAGAACTTATCGATGTTCGTATAGGTTTAGAAGGAATTGAAATACTTGGCAAAGTTTTAGAACATAATGAGCTTATAACCGCAATACGTCTTTGCGACAACGATATTGACCTTGAGGGACTAAGTCTGCTTATCGAACTGTTAGAGAATAATCATAGTTTGATTAATATAGATATTGAATATAACAACATTGGGGTTCAAGGGCTAATCATACTAGATGAATTTCTAGAGAATGATAAAACCATAAAGCAAATAAGTCTTAGAGGCAATGATATTGGTGATGAGGGAGCAGATATACTGGCAGGAGTTCTAACAAATAATGAAATTGTAAAGCAAGTGGATATTGGTAACAATAATATTACTGATAAAGGAGCAATCATATTAGCAAGACTTCTAAAAAACAATAACACTATAAAGAAAATATCTCTTAATAATAATGATATTGGTGATGTTGGGATTGTCCAGCTTGTTAAAGCTTTGGAAACTAATAGAACCATCAGCCAAATAGACCTTAGCTATAACAATATTACTGACAATGGGGCAATAACACTGGTGGGACTTCTAGGGTCTAATAATAAAATTACAAGCAAAATAATAATAGATTTCACAGATTTTGACAATGAAAATATTAGTTATCAAGTAGAAGAGCTGTTAATTGAGACTCTAGAAAGCCACAACAAAAAACAGGGGGTATAATTTTTAAAATATTCATCTTTTAAAATTTAGAGATTAAATAGAAAATGGAGTGAGAAATTGACTATGAAGAATTTTAACCTACCCCAAACCTATAAAGCAGTCATGTATAATTTGTTTGGTAATCCGTCTGAGGTATTAAAAATTGTTAGATTAGAAATACCAACACTTCAGGATAATGAAATATTAGTTCAAATGCATGCATGTGCTATTAATCCTTCGGACTTACTAACTATTAGAGGAAGATATCCTGACAGAGTAGAGTTCCCTAAAATAGCTGGTTTTGAAGGAGTTGGAACTGTTTGTGTTGCTGGTAATGCTAATAATAATCACCTAATTAGTAAAAGGGTACTGGCGTTAAAAGGAAAAGGTACTTGGCAAGAATATAACATTATTCCAACTCAAGAAGCTATTTTAATACCTGATGAAATTGATAATCGAACAGCAGCACAATTATATATTAACCCTCTTACTTGCTGGTTAATGTTAGTTGATAAATTAAAAATTGATAAAAGTGACACTCTTGTAATAAATGCTGGAAATTCAATTTGTGGACATATTATTGCTGGTTTTTCTAAAAGCTTGGGTTTTGATTTGATTTCAATTGTAAGGAGTGTTGAGAATAAAGTTAAACTGGAACAACTTGGTTTGAAGAAAGTGATTAACTCAAACGAAGAAGATATTACTAAGGCTATTTTAAAATTTACAAATAACAAAGGGGTTGATTATGCTTTAGATGCAATTGGTGGTGATGCAGGAGCAACACTGTTAAAAGCAGTTAATCCTGGTGGTAAATTCTTGCAATATGGTTTAATGTCTGGACAACAACTTCCAGCCTCTTTCTTTACTGACGCAATGGAGAAAAATGTACAATTTGAATTTTATCATTTGCGAGATTGGGTGTATAGTAAACCAGTAAGCTATAGACAGCAAATATTTAAACAAATGATAGAGAGTTTTGTTATGGCAGATATAAAAATGCCTATAGATACTGAGTACAATATAGATCAAATTGCAGAAGCTGTTATTATGGCAGAATCCGAGGGAAGAAATGGTAAAATCCTACTTAATTTTGAGCTTAATACAAGTAGCAATACCGCAGAAAAATGCATGTACTATTGTTGGTGAGAACTATGAAGTATATGATTCATAAGGGAGTTTGGGCTTGTGTAATTCATAGACCTTGTTACAAAATAGTAAATAATATTGATGCAATTAAAAAGGTATCTATTGCACCAAGAAATATCATGTTTTGCTTGCAACAATATCACGGTACTCAAATGAAATCTTAAATATTATAGAAAAGATTTCTTGTATATAGGTGAATTTGCAAAATTCTTTTTGCAATATCTATGCTGATTGTAGTAATCTACATTATAGATAGCTGCATTACAAATATATGAAAACTGTTTTACCTGAACGCTCCCTGATAATTCAAGAAAGACTTGATAATATTGTTAGAGAAATTCTAAATGTATCAAAGCATAAGATTGCGATGATTATTTTATTTGGCTCTTACGCTAGAGGAGATTGGGTACAAGATGAGTATAAAAAACAGGGCGATTTAAAAGTCGCAACTAAAGATTAAATATCTGTTGGAGTTATAATCTAATATTAGCTTGGGTTTAGAAGGGAAAGTGATAGAATTGTAGTAAGAATATTTGGTATAAGCTTGAAAAGTTTGGATAATATTTTGCCGTTGTAATGATTATATTGCAAGGATTGTAGCCTGAACGTTAATTATTTCTGGCTAATATGTAGAACGATTAAAAATTTTTAAAAAATTAGATGAAAGTAAAGAAAAATCTAGAATATAATAGATGATAATAGTATAAGTACTCCGTTAAAGATTTTTCAACTATAAATAACGGAGCATTATGAGTATATCTTTATCTCTAGAAAAAGTCAAAGATTTTAGAAAAGCTCGTGGTAAGAGATATAGTGCAGCGAGTGTTATAAAACTTATAGTAGTAGGTTTATTAAGTAATAGAAATAATTTAAAATCTATTTCTAGATTTGCTAAAAGTTTTAGCCCAAAAGAATTGGTAATGTTAGGTTTTAATAGGAATAAAGCACTTTGCTATAGTAATTTAACACTAATTATCCGTAAAATTTCTCCAGAGAGTTTAAGGGAAGTGATATTAGAACTAATCCAATATATATGCCAAGTTAAGAACATAGGTTATGATGTTATTCATATTGATGGAAAAACCCTGTGTGGTAGCAATAGCCATGGGAAAGAAGAGCAAAGGCAAATTTTGACTGGGTTTAGTAGCCAGCTTAAAGCTATTACTGGCTTTATAGAAATAGAAAATAAAAACGAGTATGGTTCTATGCTAGAGTTTTTATCAGAATACGATATTAAGGGAAAAATTGTGACAGCAGATGCATCATTTTGTCATGAAGATATATGTGAAGAAGTTGTTAAACAAGAAGGAGAATTTGCTTTTACTCTGAAAAGTAATGAACCTAATTTGCATTATTATAGCAGCAAAGTTTTTGATGAAATAGCAGAAAAAGGGCAAGAAGTCAGGAGTTTTGAAGAAAATACCGATTTACAACATGGGAGAATAGAGAGAAGAAAAATTGAGGTAATTGATATGCCATTTGAATATCTGAACGGCTTTCGGCACATCAAACAAATATGTAAAATTAGCCGAGAGCGAGATAAGAAAAATAAAACTAATAGCTATGAACAAGAGAATGTGTTTATGATAACAAGTCTCGGAAGCGAGTTTAATCCAAAGAGCTTGCTAAAGTTCAATAAGAATCATTGGTCATGTGAGAATAATTTAAATTGGGTCAAAGATACAGTTTTTGGGGAAGATAAGTCAACTATAAGTATAGGAAAGGCTCCCTTGGTAATGTCATTACTCCGGACAATAACTATTTCTGTAATAACTTTATTTTCAAACAAAATTACTGAAACCAGAGAAAATTTTAATAATTATAGACACAAACTATTTAAGGTTATGACAACTTAAAGTTGCGACTTTTAAATCGCCCTGATATACTACTCATAAATGAAGGGTTGCAAAGATAGGAGAGATATTATAGAGTATATGACATTATGAGCAAGAATGTATTGACAGAAGAACAAAGAGAAAAGTTGAAGGAACGTCATAAGACAGAACGAGACGGACGGATATGTGATCGTATTAAGGCAGTTTTGATGTATGACGATGGGTATAGTAATGTAGAGATTGCTAAGGTACTACTCCTGAGCCACGAAGCGATAAGAAAACATATTGTTGATTATAGCTAATTTATTTGATCTCAAAATGCCCCAAATGGTAAAATCTGCAAATTATAACATGTAGTCAGTAAAGAAAATTTAATTTTTTAGACATTGTACCTCATACTAATCCCGTCTCGTAGCATAATTTTTGTTCCTCTCCATCTGGAAGATAAGACGCGAATGTCCCGAAGTTTTGTGGAGCCAATTCTTTAAAGCAGAAGAGTATAACCGAATTTGGAATAATTTGTTATATCAAGTTCAGGTTAAAATTAGTTATTCTAATTCTTAAACAAAAAATAACTTATGCAAAATAAATACATTATTGCATTTTTCTGGCAACATATAAAACCATATAAATGGTTTTACTTGGTTATGCTACTTGCCCCTACTATAAGTAGTTTTTACCCGTCTGCCAATTATTATGCGATTAAATTATTTCTTGATACAATAGTAGCACAAGAGAATCTAACTTATAAGTTAGTTTTACTACCGATTATAATATTCACGTCTGCACAAGTGATTTTACCTTTGGTGTGGCGTATCGGTGACATAGCAGAATGGAAGGCTGAGCCTTATGTGCGACGTTCTATATTGCTCCAATCATACGACTATGTTCAGCACCATTCTTATTTGTTCTTCCAAGAAAGTTTTACAGGAGCCATAAGCAGCAAAATCAAAGGTATTTTGGATGGGTATGATAAATTTTGGGCGGAAATGCATCACGGATTGCTGCAAAAGTTTCTTAAATGTGTTGTGAATTTTTGTACCCTTAGTCTTGTTAACACAAATCTTGGCATATTTGTACTAATATGGTGTAGTTTTTACGTACCAATTATGTATAAACTCTCAACTAAATTAAACCAACTATCTTGCTTAGAATCCGAAAGTAAGCATTTTATAATTGGGCAGATTGCAGATAAAATTACTAATATTATTTCGCTTTTTTCTTTTGCTTCTAGGGCAAGAGAATTAAAGGCACTAGATAATAATATATTAAATGATTTTATTCCCAAACAGCTAAAAGTATACAAATATAACTTTAAGACTCAAATAGTAGGTGTGTGCTTCTATTTTGTTTTGTTTGGTTTTATTCTATTCTATATGCTGTATTTAAGAATACATGGCTTAATTTCTGTTGGAGATTTTGCTTTTGTTTTTGGTATTGTCTTGGTTGTTGCAGACGATATCTGGAATGCAACAGTTTCATTGCAGGATTTTACTAGATCAATGGGTGATTTAAAAAGTGCGTTGTCAATAGTTACTATCAACCAGCAAGATTTGGATAAACTTAGTGCAAGTCCGCTAATAGTTGATAAAGCTATTATTGAATTTAAAAATGTAAATTTTGGTTATAACAAAGAACTGATCTTTAAAGAGCTAACTTTTTCTATTAGTCATGGTGAGAAGGTAGGAATAGTCGGTCATTCTGGTAGTGGCAAATCAACACTTATTAATCTCTTGTTACGTTATTTTAAAGTTACAAATGGTCAAATTTTGATAGATGGACAAAATATTGACGATGCTACTCAAGACTCATTACGACAAAACATCGCGGTAATCCCTCAGGATACTTTGTTATTTCATCGAACCCTGATGGAAAATATTAGATATGGAAAACAGGAAGCAACTGATGCAGAAGTAATTGAGGCAAGCAAAAAGGCACATATCCATGAATTTATTACAACATTGCCAGAAGAGTATAATACTTATGTTGGAGAACGAGGTATCAAATTATCTGGTGGACAACGGCAAAGGGTGGCAATAGCGAGAGCTATTCTAAAAGATGCACCTATTCTTATCTTAGATGAAGCAACTTCTGCACTTGATAGTCAAACTGAGCGTTTTATCCAAGATAGCCTTAACTTCCTAATTCAAGATAAAAGAAAGACTGTGCTTGCAATTGCCCACCGCTTATCCACTTTAAAACATATGGATAGGATAATTGTCTTAGATAAAGGTGTAATGATTGAAGAAGGCACACATAATACATTAATTCGTAATAAACATAGCCTATACAAAAAATTATGGAAGCTACAGGAAATTTAGGCCATGGCGGGATATAATATCAATTGAACTTTGGGGGATATCGGAAACGTCAATGGTATTCGGTTAAGCATTTAATCCTCTTGAATTACGTAAGGTTGACCATTTAACACCTAATATGTTGTCACTATATTTCATTTTATTTTTTTATAAAAAAATAAAAAATTATAAAATATTTTGCTAATTACCTCTTAGTGGATAATAAAATAAGGAGTATAATGATATTATAGTTAGAAGAAACACGTGAAAACAATGACAGAAGAAAAAAATAAAATTAACGCTAATTATCAACCAACCATGCTAGTTGGTACTGATGACTTTAAGAAATTATTGCTTAATAGCAATGTATTTGTTGATAAGAGTCTAATGATCAAAGAATTATTGCTTGATACTGGAGATAAGGTGGTTCCCTTTGTCTAGACAAAAATTTAGATAAATAGAGATATAATTCACAAAAATTAAATTGTTGTTTTTATACAATATTTTTTTCAAAATATACACATTCTGGAGTTTTATAATCCAAAGCTTGATGCATCCTTTGTCTATTGTCAAAATAAACCAATAAAAATTTTGTCGATCGCAGCATAATATAATATGTTGTCACTATGTTTCAGTTTATTTGTTTATAAAAAAACAAAAAATTATAAAAATTTTGCTAATTACCTCTTAGTGGATAATAAAATAAGGAGTATAATAATATTATAGTTAGAAGGAACACGTGAAAACAATGACAGAAGAAAAAAATAATGTTGATGATCAGCTAAGTATGTTAGTTGGTACTGATGATTTTAAGAAATTATTGCTTAATAGCAACGTATTTGTTGATAAGAGTTTAATGATCAAAGAACTATTGGTTAATGCTGGAGATGTAACACTCATCACCCGTCCAAGGCGGTGGGGGAAGAGCTTGAATATGGATATGGTGCGGAGATTCTTTGAGATAGAGGTGGATGAGCATGGGATACCCTTGCCGCAAGAACAAAGAGTTAATCATAAGCTGTTTAGCGGAGGAGAAGTGGATTTAGGATTTGATGAGACTAAAGAACTAAAGCCATTAAAAATTGCTAATGTAGCAAACTCTATGAAACGTCAAGGTCAATTTCCAGTTATTATTATAAGTTTTAAGGGAATTAGGGGTAGTAGTTATGAAGAAATTGAAAGTAAAATCAGCTATCAAATAACTAGACTATTTAGTAATTATCGTTATTTAAAACGTTATGTAAGTGAGAAAGAATATTTATTGGAAGAAGCGGAAAAAGAGCAATTAACTAGATATTTTTCTGGAAAATTTAACAAAGTAGAGCTTGAGAATAGTTTAAAATTTCTAAGCGATTTACTTTATAAACATTTTAATCAAAAAGTTTACATATTAATTGATGAATATGATACGCCAATTAATAGTTCCTATGTGGAATTTGGTCATAAAGAAGAATTTAATCAGGTACTTAAACTATTTCGTGCAATATTTGGTAATAGTCTTAAAACCAATGATTCATTACAAAAAGGCGTTATTACTGGCATATTACGGATTGCTAAGGCTAATTTGCTTTCAGATTTGAATAATTTAACTGAATGTAGTCTATTAGATAAAAAATTTGCTCGTAGTTACGGTTTTACTCAAGTGGAAGTTGATGAATTATTAACTAAAGTACCGCTTAAAACTAATCCAGAAGAAATTAAAAATTGGTATAATGGGTATAATTTTGGCGGAGAAACCATTTATAATCCATGGTCAATTATGCAATGTTTATCAAGACAAGGTGAGCTTGACCATTACTGGATTGATAGTGGCGGCACTGGTTGGATTGATCATGTGCTGCTTTCCGATGAGATGCAACAAGACTTAAATACATTGCTAGAAGGAAAATCTATAGTTAAGAAGGTGTATAAACAAATTTCTTTTGCTGACATTAGCGATAACTATAATGTATTTTATAGTTTATTATTATTCGCTGGCTATCTTAGCCCGCTATTAGCTAATGATAATAAAGAAGATCCTAGATATAGTTTAAGCATACCAAATCGAGAAGTACGTAATATTTATGTAGAGCGGGTGATTCAATGGTTTACTAAAAAGTTAAACATTAAAATGAATGAATATGATAATTTCATTGATTTATTAACCAATCACCAAATCGACAAATTTGGCGAGAAACTGCAATCATATCTGCTTGGATCAACTAGCTATCATGACTTAACTGAAGAAAAGGATTACCATAATCTAGTAGGCGGGTTACTAGCCCCTCTTACTACCAGATATAATATAGAGTCAAATAGAGAGGTTGGGCATGGTAGGTGTGATCATATATTAACCTCTATAGTTGGCAGGGGAGATAATGCGATTATCGTTGAGTACAAGGTAGCTAAATCTTCGGAAGATTTGGCTCAAATAGCCAAATCTGGCTTACAACAAATTATTAATAAAAAATATGATAGTAAAATAAAAGAGCATTCACATGTAAAACAAATATTAAAAATTTCGATGGCATTTTGTGGAAAAAATATGGAGTTAGAATATGAGGTAACGAAGCTCTAATAATAGAGCGTCAGCACTTGTATAATAAGCAATTTGGTATCTGACTGGGTTCGGAAATTGTTCACTACGCCCCGCCATTCGGTACAAGTTGTCGTTTTTTCAAAAATATCGAACGGGAAACGTAGAGAGGTCTCAAGTTTTTTGCCCCTTAGTTTGAGGTTCTGAAATACGAAATTTATCATTTTGCGTTTTTGGGGCATTTCAGAACCTTTAAAAGTTTCATAGGCTTCAGATGCTAGAGTTATTAGCGTTGTAGCGGTATCAGTAAATTTATCGTCTGCTTCCTCATAAACTTTAATTAAACGAGCAATTTCATATTGGCGATCTTTTAATTGTTGTTTTTTTCTTTGAAATTCTTCTGTGCTAAGTTCTCCATTGAGTCGCAAATCTATTAATGAATTTAATCTATTCTCATTTTCGGTATGTTCTTTCTTTAAAGTAGCTGTTGCTTGCCCATGCTCATCTTTCTTTAGCTCATTTGTGTTTTTTAAATAGGCTAGAGTCTCTTTTAGCATTTCTGGGTCTCTTATACCTATTCTTTTAAAAACCTCTTCTACCTGCTTTAAAACCTCATCTTCTCTTACATAAATCTTTTTGTTTGGATTCTTTGAATCCCATGTACCTAAATAAGTCCATTCGTCCACTTTGCCATCTGAATATGTTTTGCTGTGAGTTTCAGCTGTTACAACTTTACCAGTTACTGCACAGGTGATTAATCCTCTAAAAAGAAAATCCTTACCACCATATTTAAAAGGCTTCTTCTTCCACCCTAAACGTACATCTTTACATGCCATAAAAGTCTCTTTTGTTATAATTGCTTGGTAACCATGTGACCACATCTCTCCTTTTACTCTCATTTCACCGTAATAAAATGGTTGTTGGATCATTCGATGCACTACTGTTTTATTGACGTAGCAATTGTTTTTGCTTCTAAGACCAAGCTCCTTAGCTTTTTCAGTCAAATAATTAAGAGTATACATTCCTGTTGCATATTCTTCAAAGAGTTTTTTTATGATAGAACCTCTTACAGGATCGAGAATTACTATACTGTTTCCTCTTTCATCTCGACTATTTAGGTAACCAAGAGGGGCTGGTCCTATCCACTCTCCTTTACGCAATTTATGATCTAGGCTTCTTTTAACGTTATCACTTAAACTATCAACGTAAGATTGTGCCATCAATACGTTCATCCCCCACATTAGCTTTGCATGAGACTGAGAATCTTTATCTATTATGTAACCTTCTGTTCTAAAATGTAATTCTATCTTACCAGCTTTTATTGGTTCTTCTAGTAATGAAATTTCTGAGATTCTTCTTTGTACTCGATCTACTTTATCAGCAACTATAGCAATTGTTTCTCTATGGCTTTTAGCAAATTTGATCATCTTTTTAAATTGTTTGCGATCACCTCTGCTTGAAGATTCGATAATTTCAAAAGTTTCGATAACTTCAAGATTTTTACGTTGGCAATATTCTACTAATCTATATTTTTGAGCTTCAATTGAATACCCTTCTTCTTGCTCCCTTGTTGAAACACGAACTAAAATTATTGATTTTGTTGCTTTATCTGTCATATTTTCTCCTTAGATAATAAATTTTGCTTTAATTAGAAAGTAGTATGTACTCAAAGAGCAGAGATATATCAAGCACCGCACAAGTCAAGTTGAATTATTATTAAATTACCCCATCTCCTTCAGTATTAGAGCCAAGTGTAACATTTTTTTAGTATTAATAATTTTTGGTTATTGTAAATAAATTGTTCTGACACGTAGTAGTGTGCTACATCAGTTGGTTTGTTATTAAACTATTATTTTAGCTCTTTTAAGGCTATTACACGGCTTTTTAGTGTTCTTATGGTAGGGAAAATCAGTTTTTTAAATTATTACGCTCTAAGTCTAAATATGGGCTTTTTTTAAATCATATTTCATCTTACTTTGCTCATCCCTTTACTTTTTTATCTTATAATCGGTAATCTCCTGACAAAAACCTATTAGGTTTCTAGCTGCTGTGTGAAGTTCTTGGTCTGTAAGTTTACCTTTAGACATAATTGTTAGTTTGCTAACAATTGCTGTGTAAATTTCTTCAGACGAACGTTTATCTCTGTCTATTTCTTTTATCATCTGCTGTATATAAGCATTTTGCATAATATTCCCCTGTTGTTAAGCTTTTAGTCCTACTGTTTTTATATTACTGTTAACTATTTTTTTTTGATTTACAATAGCCATTTCATAACGTGAAATGATCTATAACTGATAAATTCCTGTCTTATTTGGTTTTATATATAAAAAAATTTCATGATTTGAAAAATTTTCTTAAATTCTTTGTATTTAGACAACTAATAGTGTTTTGTTAGTAAGGATTAAATATTAATGCTAATCGTTATGAAATTACTCACATGGTTAGAACTGTCTAAAGTGTCCGTACGAGAATTTGCTAAAATGATAGGTAAGAATCAAAGTTTAGTACATAAATATGTCTACGAAGAAACAATACCTGGACCTAAAGCTATGATCAAAATTTACACGGTTACTAAGGGAGCAGTTGATGCCAACATTTTTTTTAAGCTTTCTGACCAAATATTTGAAGAAGAATTAAAAAATAAAAAGAACCCTCCCAAACCTGAAATAGATTTTAGCTATTAATACTATCAGTTCGTTATAAATCTCTATTTTTATCGACCAATTACTTAAGCTAGTTAAGTGGTAGAGAATAATCTTATATTTACTAGCTTATCTATAACATTGTACTTCTAGGTTGTTATTTTTATTACATATAATCATTTAAGTTGATTATATGTTTTATAGCTAAGCGAAATAGCAAGGTTATTATTAGTTGTAAATATCAATAAAATCTTCTTAATTATAGGTATTAAGTGATAAAAGTTATCCACAAAATCCGTGCATTAATTTGTGGATGAATATGTGTATAATATGTGGATATCACGTGGATAAGTTTTTTTACCCTGTGGATAAGAGGTGAAATTTGGATTTTTTTATAACTTTTTTGGGATTTTTTTTGCATTTTTTTAGGTTTTTTTTTGATCTATACGCTCGTATAGTTTTTTTTTGCCATTTTTTGAGAGTTTTTTTATGAGTTTTTACAGCTAAATTATCTAAAATTATAGGAGATTATTATGTTAAAATCTAAGAGCAAACCCTTTTCTCTATCATCTTTTCTTCATGGCACTAATTTACTTAGACATGATGAATTAGGAATTTACATTAGACTACTTGAACATATGTGGATAAGTGGTGGAAAATTGCCAAATAATGACCAAAAATTAGCACATTTTCTAAATATTTCGCTAAAAAAATGGCAAAATTATAAAAAAATTTTGCAAAAATTTTTCATTTTTTCTGATAAAACCTTTACACATTTGGAGTTGAAAAACGAATGCCAAAAACTCATAAAAGTATCACAACAAAATTCCTTGAATATAGCAAAGAGATGGGAGAAATATCGTAGTCAACTGATCGAATCTGCAGGGGAAAAAGATACCCCCTCTAATGATACGACCGTATATACGAACGTATATACGACCGTAATACGATCGTATTACCACGCGCACGCGCGTCTAAAGATAATTATATTGATATAAGATTAGAGGATGATGATAGGCTTGTGGATAAGTCACCAGTGATTGCCAAATTAGCAAAAACCGAAATAGCAGAACTAACTCAAAAGCTACAAGGGTTGTTCAATAAGCACGATATGGTTTTACCAGTAGATGCGTCGTTGCTTATAGAATGGCTAGAAAGTGGTATTAGCAAAGATTTTATCTACCAAAAAATCGAGCAAGTAGTAGCTCGCATTTGCCTGCATCAACTTCAACACCCAAGATCATTTGCTTATTTCACCCCAGAGATAAAACGTTACTGTTAGGCAGGGTAGTAGTAAGTGGAAGTTAAAGGTGCATTTGATAAAATAAATTTCACAATATGAAATAATTTAAATTATTTTTTTGTTTTAGTCTTTCTTTTTTATACAAAAGACCATTTCATGCAATGAAAAGCCTATTGTTTTATAAAAAAACCTTGTCATACTGTGATTAATAAAGGCAATTAGAGTAAAAATTATGAACAAAACTACCTTAGAAAAATCTCAACCTCAGCTTGCTTCAATGAAGCCAGTTAATGGACTTCTTGCAGAATTTGCTTCTGTGCAAGGATTTGACGGAGACTCAGAACCTCAATCCGCAGCGTACTCAAATTCTGTTACGGATTTGAGTCTAGACTCATTGTCTAAATCACCAGCAGAAGTAGTATTATGCGAGAAGTCTAATGAAATTTACAAAAATAGTGAGAGTAAGCATGAACAAAATGGTAAAAAAATGATTAAATATCCAATGAGTGAGCGGCTAATGAACCAGTGTTTAATCAATGAAGTTGTGTTTACTGGTTTAGTAAAAAATGTACTACAAGCAAAACTGATTGACCAATTAACTGGTACGTTTAACTTACAGATTCAAGAATTTGGCTATCGTCAATTTTTAAGCAATGGCACAACTATGGGTTTCTGTACCCGGAATTTTTGCACCAAAAATATTGACAATAGCCAAAACAAAAATCTTAGCTACCAATCTCTAATACAATTCTACAGTCAGCAAGCATGTAACAGTTTTGTCATTTACCAAAGAACCAAAGATAAAATTGAAGGGTTTTATTTTTTGCCATCAACTAATAGTCCGGAAATTATTAGCTATTACCTTAGGCACTTTGAATCTTTTGAACAGTTTATTAGTCTTGTAAGTCTTTATGTTAGCCTAGTTCTAGGTAGTATAAGATGCAGTAATTCATACTGCCAAAACTTACACAACAATAACTTATACGTAAAAATTTTTAGCCCCAATAGCTTGGCAGAATTATTTCCTGAAAGGGTTTTAAGCAACTAACTAAAATAACCATATTATGCAAACAACTAAAATTAACGTAAAATATTTAGGCAAGTCTTTCATTCTTACTCAAAGAGCTATGGAATGTCTTACACTTGCAGCTCTTGGCTTTCCTAAAAAGCACATAGCAGCTAGACTAGGCATATCGTACAGAACTGCAGAAAAACATATAACAAATGCTAAAAATAAAATTGGCATCTATCACCACCGACAATTATTAGATTTTTTATTTTCTTACCAACTGTTATAAGTAGCCTACTACCTATTACTGATAATACAAATCAATAGACTTCTTTCGAAACTCTACTTCTACTGGTGATTTGTACGTCGATGCGGTACTCGAATCCTCACGTACATTAGAGTACGCTGCGGTTCTGCGTTCCGCGTCTCCTTCAAATCCCTCAGCACAAGCGAGTTTCGAAAGAGCAATTATCTTTTATCTAAATTTCATAAAGTATCTGTAGTCACCGTATCTATATCGATAAAGACCTTTGTATTTACCAATTAACGGCTTTCCTAATTTTTGTGGCATCGATATTAAATAGTTTTCCACTTTATTATATATTTTTAACTTGTTTTAGTCATTATTCTATCATTAATGACTAAAATTACGCCATTCAATTAGGTAACTTACAGTCAAATAACAAAAATTTATTGATTTAAGGTATTAAAAATTCTAGATTTCGACTATTATTAAGTTTTTAGTGAGAGTAATCACACTAGATTATAATCTCAAGGAGGATACTGGACTGAAAAATCAAGACAAAAAAAATAATAATTTTGTTTCCCATTTTTGCATTTTTCAAGCTGCAATTTGTTCATAATTTTGCATAGAATTTAGATAGACATTCATGTGCTTTTTGTAACCAATACTTGAATGAAATCTTCTATAATTATAGTGATTGATGTAATCATCAATACCACGCTTTAGCTCTTTAACATCTTTAAAATCATTAATAAATATACAATTATATTTTAAAGTTCGGAAAAATCTCTCCATTATTATATTATCAATACTTCTTCCTTTACCATTCATCGAAACTTTAATGTTATGCTCTTGTAAAATTTCAATGTGTTCATGACTAGTATATTGACTGCCCTGATCACTATTAAATATCTGCGGTGCAGGATATTTGTTAAGTGCATCCCGCAATACTTCAGTTACCAAACTTACATCCATACTATTTGACAATTTATAACTCAACACAGCTCTACTATGCCAATCTATAATTGCCGCCATGTACATAAATCCCGAATTAGTTCGAACATAAGGGTGAGTAGACTGAAGCATTGCAGCTTCAGCCCCTCTCAGAACCTTACTATTACCCACAAATATTAGAGTTAGCTAATTGATAACCTTGAACTAGATCAAATAACCGTTGCCATCCTCTCCACAATACAATAGGACCAGGCTCTAGATCATTTTTTCTTGCTAAATACCCACCCAATTTAGCAACCCATATTATAGCATTTTTTATTGTAGGAATTGTATTATTAGGGGGAGCTGCTTTGTGTATCTTTACATACAAAACTCGCCATTCTTCTTCAGCTAATATTACACTACATGGTAGATTAGGATTAGTTCTGCCAATTAAAGTAATAAAAAAAATTCTCCAAGCAATTATGCTCATGATTGTCAAGTATTTTATTAATCTTTCTCCTGTTGCAAGTCTACATTGTTCAACCCTAAATCCAGATTTTAAAATTTTATGAAAAATTTCAATTCTCCATCTTAAACAATACCATCTTACTTTCTCTATAGCTTCTTCAAAATTATTGATAACTATATTGGTTAGTAACATCCATTCTAATGGTGTTGTTCCACTAGGGGGACGACGCTCAATAACATTGATGGCATATACTGGTAAATTTGGCAATGTTTCTGTTTTATGTCTTACATTGTTTACAGGAGGATTCATTATAAATTTTCCAAATCTAACTTCCAAATGTCTAATCCTATTAGCTTTATTTTCTTGACTAGTATCTTTAACTGCTATTTCTCCAGCACACTGGAAACCCGATACTACCTTCCACAAATATTGTCTATCTTTTTTGGAATATTTTGACTTTTTATTTATTTCTCTATCCTGTGCAGCTCTAACTAAAACTTTAGATTTCTGAGCTTGTGCCAATTCAAAAAAATCATATATATCAGCTTCTCTATCACAAACAGTTATAATTTGGGTATTACTATTATTCGTTGCATTAATAGTGTTCTGTAATGCATTAAGCCACTTCATACTTTCTTTATCTTTAATATGTACCGCATTACCATGACTAGTTTTTTTTAACTGTTGTATTTCTTCAGGCACTGCTGGTCTATTGTGAATCTTTTGATCCAACAACCCAAGTGCTAATCCATTGGTAGCAACCGCAAAGGCAGTATGCATTATCAGACCTTTACATTCAATATTTTTAACATTCTTTCCCTCTTTTCTTGATAACACACCCAATCCAGTAGTTTTTTTATGACTAGTATATGTGATATAACTAGTATCTTGTATAACAAGAACTTTATCATGCTCTTTGATTCTTTCTACTGCTTTAGCAATATGGGCTTCTAATATTTTTGATTCCTTAACATTATCGTTTTTAAAAAAACGATATGCTGCTTTTGTTTCTGCCCAATTTCCACATGCTTGATTAATTGAGCTTTCAGGTATATTTGCAAAATTATCAGCTATCTTTATTAACCTATTTGTCAGCCTTTTATCACCCAAAATAGCTCCACTAAATTCCTCGGTCAAATAATTATTTATTATTTCTTGACTCATACTATACCTCTACAATGTAATATTTTAATTGCAAATCAGTATATTATTTTTACTTCTTTTTCACCATTGTTATTTTGTGGGTAATAGTAAGCTCTCAGAACGGTGCGTGAACCTCTCAGCTCACACCGCTCCCACCATTTTAGCCTTTGGATATATTCCTAATTTCCAATGTATAAAAGCTTCAGGATTAAGATTTGCTAATCTATTTAGATATTCTCTTGCACGTCTTTTATGCCATGCAAGTTTCTTATATTTTCTTCTAACCCACCGCTCCAAATACCAATTCAGGTGCTTCCATATGTTGTGCATTGCCGATGGATAAAACTGCCCATAATAGTTATACCAACCTCTTAACTCAGCTTTAAACATTTCCGAAAGTTCAGATAAGGACTTGTCATTCTTAAGCTGAATGTGCCAACTCCTTATGGTTTGTATGATTGCTTTCTTAGAGTTATTACTTATCGCAGGTAAGAAATTTGGATGAACCATGCCTTGTTTGTTTACACATCTTCTTGGTCTAAAACTATATCCGAGAAAGTCAAAGCTGATTCGTTCATATTCATCACGACGATTATTGTCCTTACAATATATAATACCCGACTTATCAGGATGTATCGTAAGGCCACATTCCTGGAATCGTTGTCTAATAACTTGTAACACATATTCTGCCTGTTCTTGACTCTGACAATGGAGTAAACCATCATCAGCATAACGACAAAATGCTACACTTGGCATTTCTCTTCTTACCCATGCATCAAATACATAATGTAAAAATAAATTTGCTAATATTGGACTTATCACTCCTCCTTGAGGTGTTCCCTTATCGTGCATAATAATATTTCCATCTTTATCTTGCAATGGTGCTTTAAGCCACCTTTGTACGTAAAGTAGTACCCATTTGCACTTACAATGTTTCTCCAATGCTTTCATTAATAGTTTGTGATCGATATTATCAAACAAACCTTTGATATCAAATTCAACAACAAAGTCATATTTCCAGCATCTTGCTCTTGTAACTGCTATGGCATCATGTGCAGATTTCTTTGGGCGATAACCATATGAATCTTCGTCAAATATGGGCTCAACTAATGGCTCAAGTACCATCTTCACTACAGTTTGTGCTATTCTATCCGAAATAGTTGGAATCCCAAGGATTCGTTCTCCACCTGATTTCTTTGGAATAGGCACAGCTTTTACTGCAGGAGGAAAATAGCTGCCTGAGGACATACGATTCCATATCTTATACAAATTATCTTTTAGGTTTCGCTCAAATTCTTCCATAGTTTGTTGATCAACTCCTGCTGCACCTTTATTATTCTTAACACATTGGTATGCTTGCCATACATATTGCTTAGAAATTTCAAAAGGCTTTACTGTCTTCATAAGCTCCTCCTAAATAAATTTAGTTGACACTGTGATGAACAGCTAAAATGGTCAGACACCTTCACTCCATTGCCATTACAGCAACTTCATCATTACTACATGTCTGTCCGCCCCTGTGTATACGCATCAGTACTATCAGCCTCACGGTTTTATTTCCGCTTGTACCTTTCCTTTAACATCGTTGCACAGGTTCCCGTGTTCAGCTTGAAAGCCTTGACTTAAGCTCACGCCACCTCTATGCCGGATGCCACCTAGCCAGTAAACAGGTTCCCGCTAAATTTATCCCAAAGCAACATCACCTCCTTGGTTTTGACATCATCTGAAGCGCTTTCGACACTTGAACGGTGGTTCACTGTTGTTCGTCTTCTTAAGTCTATACCTGACACCTCAAGGATGCCTTTTCTGCATCGCTCACGACAATGCCCTTAAACAATTGCCGCATGCAGTGGTTTGCAGCCTATTCCTGTAAATCGACTGCGAAGGACCTACCTTCATCTCTCAAGCCGCTTGGCACGGCACACTGATATCTCCACTCCAAACCTCGTTAGCGTTAGGTACGTGTACAGTCCTAGTTGTACCTAGATTAGTCCAATATTTATCAAGCAAATAACTATAAATTTTATGCTGTTTATCTTTTCCAGATGTTAACTTTTTCCTCTTTGGATAAATAGCCTCTATGCCAATCATGTTCATATATTTTAGAACCCGATCCTTACCAATAAACAAGCCATCTTCTAATAATTGTCTATGGATATAACGATAACCAAATTCAGGATTATCAGTATATATTTCATCTATTTTATTTAAAATATTTAAGTTATATACTGCTCGTAAATGAAGAGTTGGTAGACGAAGATCAAAATCAACAAGTGCTAGGAGTGTCCAAGCCGAGGAGCACAGCGTACATTAGTACGTGAGCACCGCAGGTCTTGGACAACAACAACGCAATTGTTGATTTTCATCGAGTATACCCACTAAATGGTTTTGCTTTATAGTACATTGAAGAACGATTAATCTTTAATAATTCATATTGCCTTGTCTTTGGTAACATTGCTAGCTTGGAATCGACAAGTTCTTTTCTATTTGATAAGTCCAAGCTTTGTAGCTTTCCCACAGCCCAATCTCTCTCTACTATTGTTTTTCCAAGAGTTTTCGCTAATTCATCATTTTGTTCTTTCAGCATATTAATTTGTTCCTGATATTTACTTACCAGTTTTGCTGGTTCAAAAGCCAATGCTGCATTTGATATAAATTGTTTCTTCCAATTACTAATTGTCTTGGAGTTTATCTCATATTTTGATGCTATCACTGATAATGGACTCTCTTCTTTCAGCACTTCTAATACTATCCTAGTTTTTTCTTCAGCACTAAAAACTCTTGCTTTTTCTTTTGTCATTTTTCCTCCTAATTTTTTCTTATTATTTTATCTTAATTAGGAAACTTTTAACTCTATTTTTTTGTCCATTTTCTTCAGTCCATTATAGAGGTTTCCATGCACAAAATAGAACTAATTGAGTATATAGCAAATAGAGAAGGTTGTACTAAAAGTGAAGCTGAAAAGGTTATTAATATCTTTACTAAATCAGTGACTTCTATACTTGCCGAAGGTAAAGAAATAATGCTAGTAGGTTTTGGTAAGTTTTACTCTAGTAAAGTTGCAGCTAGAGCTGGAAAAAACCCAAGAACTGGTGAAACAATTAATATTGCAGCTTATGTGCAACCTAAATTCTCTGCTGGAGAAAAACTAAAATCTGCTTGTAATAGCCATAAAATCTCAAAACCAACAAGCATAAAGAAATAATGAATAATGAAATTGTTTGATTTGCATTATATTGGGATTTAAGATATCATCATTAAGATGCCGATACCAAAAGAAGTAAATTATAATAAAATATACTTCTAATCAATAGATTTGCTTTTTAGAGAATTGCCTGCAAAAGCTAAGTGTATCGGCTTGCAATAATAAACACGAATTCCAGCAATCAAGGACAATTTGTGACTAAGATTAAATGATTATATAAATCAGCTTGGCTAACTTTATTTGCAACTATTAAAGTTGTTATGTAAATTTATTTCTATTGCCTAAATTGAGCCAAATTATTTTGTCTTATTCTAAGTCCTGTTAATCACTCATTTTCAAATTGTTCTATTTGAAATTTAAAATTTTGGTAGAAATGAATTGCGTTAAATGTAATGTGCTACTTACTTCTATCAATTATTAAATTGTCTTCAATACTTTCAAACGAGAGATTCATGCTATCAAGTTGATGAAAAAATGTAATCATTTCTTTTAGTGATTTATCTAAACATAAAAGTTTGCAAACTATTATAGTATCTTCTCTTTGCCTAATAAAATGGTTGATGGTTTGCATAATATCAGCTTTCCAAGTACACATCTTGATACAAAAATCTTTTTACAAGCTACATTATCTAGTAAGAAAACACTTACCTTAAAACAACTAAATGAAATTAGTAAGGATTACGTTACATTAATATAATGCTTGCAGAATATGTTGGTGAATTAGTGGTTATACGTTATCTCCCCTCTGATATTACTTCAATACGTATTTACTATAAAGGTAAATTCTGATAAATAGCATAAAAATCATTTACAAAAATGTTGCTCAATAACCAGCGGTATTTCTGTATTAATCCTATTTTGTAAGTCAGTAAAATATTCTAATTTAGAAACATTATCTTTATAAAATATACAGCTATCACTATTTCTATCTTTACAACGCTCACTCTCAGTTCCAATCCAGTTTTTATGAAACTCTGAAGTTTTATGTAATATATAATCATAATGATTTAGTAGTGTATTTATCCTATTATACTCTTTCTCATCAGCAGTTTGTTTTAATCCAACCCATTTATAATTTAAAGAATTAGATTCAAATATATGGATACTACTGATATTTCTAAAAACGATATATATCAAGGTTTCTTCATTTGGAACAAGAGTATTTTTTGTAATTTCTATTTTATCATATTTCCCAAATAACTTCTCAAAGAAAGAAGGAGTAAGGTTACATGTTTTATCTGTTAAGTTTTTTATTTTTAAAGTCGCACCAACATAACGTCCTAGGTTATAAGGGGTATCTTTATTCTCTGTACTGATCAATTTATTTACTTGATCTATTTGTAAGATTTTTGTAATGGTGGAAAAAAGTATAGAATAGCTCTTAGTTTCATTATTAGATTTTTCTAATTCTTTAATAAGTTGATTGGTAATTGACCTATCTTCAAAAAATACATAAATAGGGGATATTGTGAATATTAAACAAAAGCTCATAGCTATTGAAGCAAGGAATTGCTCTAGAATAAACTTCAATTTCAACCATTCAAATGTAAATCTTATTATTAGGAAATATATAAATCCTATTGCTAGGAAAGCAATAAAATAAACAATCGTTATAATATTATACTTTTTTTTAATTAATTACATTACGCGAAAATGGAGTATGCCCATCCAAAACTGGGGCGAAGCCATGACCCATTTTCTGATAAAATTTGAGGACCGAATTTAGTGCCTATTTTTAAATTTACACAGTTAAAAATCCAGAGCCTTTTATAATAAAAAATCTATGCGAATACATCTGTAATTAAATTATTTAAGTTTTTGTCTAATTCAGATCGTTTATAAATTATTGGCTTCTCGTATGGTATCATTTCATTTCCTGCTTCTGCATTTTTACGTTCTACATACGTTCCATACTCATGAAAGTCCATGTTATTAAACTTTTCATAACACTCTTCGTAAAAATTATACTTTTTATTATTCTTACCCATCATATCATATATATTTTTAGACCATCTCCATACTTTTGACCATTGAGGATGGTTAATATAAGCATAATCTGGTTGCAAATCTCCTATTTCCTCAGTTAAATTATCAAGAAAACAAGCAAAATTATAAACCTCATTTACTTCTTCTCGAGTGTATAATATACGAATTAAGCTCTGCCTTGCTCCCATAGGGATTTCCAACCCCTCATCATATAAATCGTTAAATATATAATAGCATAAATTATCCCAATATCCATGTACTGCTCCTCCTATCCACTCTTTCAATTGCCTCTCCTTATTAGATAATTCTTCAAAGGTACTAAATATATTATGTCTTAAATATGGCGAAGTGATCCAAATCATTTTTTCCCTAACATAATGTTCTTGTACTGTGTTGATAGTATATACCAAATATAAGAATTAAAGTGTACAAAACTTACGCTATGTGAGGTTCTAAATAGCGTAAGTTTTGATACTTTTTACCATTGTAAACTACTAATTTTAGCATAGTCTAGTATAGAAACACTTTAATTATGCTAACTCTGCTTGCCAGTTATAAAGGGTTTGTCTAGAAATTTTTGCCATTTTTGCTATATATGATACTGGATAATTGCCAGTTTTCATCATTTTTACATATTCCTTTCTTACGGATTTATCTGATGAATGAACTCGACCTTTATACTTTCCTAGTTCTTTTGCTCTTTTCACCCCTTCATAAATTCTTCTATTTATTAAGCTTCTTTCAAAATCAGCTATAGAACCCATCATATTGAACATCAACATTCCTGCGTCTGTTCCAGTATCCATTTGTTCCTTTAGACTCTGAAAATTTATAGAATGACTTTTTAAGTGGCTAATTATATCTATCAAATCTTTTAAACTTCTACCTAACCTATCAATGGAAGCAATAACTAAAGTATTACCAGCTTGAATGCTATCTAATAGTTTTGTTAGCTCAGGTCTTTTAGAATTCGTACCGCTAATAATTTCAAAATAGACTTCTTTACATAAACTAGCATTTTGCTTTATTGATTTATGATAAACCTCTATTTGCCACCGTTTTTGGTAGATTTCGTATAGATGATCAGCATCATGGTTAAGATCATTTGAAACTAAATAGAGAATACCAGTTGAGTTATCTTCGTTTATGAAGACTTTTTTAATGAGCATTACGGGAAATTCTAGCCCCTTAAGCCACACCTTAATCGACTGACCATCTTTCAGATTTAATGATGTCACTTGTTGAAATTGACCTTTTATTTTATCTTCTAGCGACAAAGCAAGAGTACGATTTGACTTTATACCGATTATAAAATACTTATTCAAATTATGTATATATTCCAAATTATCTTTTGCTCCAAACCAGTTGTCGGCTAGCACATATTCAAACAACACTTTGTTTGCCATACTTTGTTTTATCAAATTACGAAAATGTTCGTTTCTAGTTAGACTAGCTTTCTTCTTGATTTTTTTTACTGGCTATATCAGAAAGAACTACATCCTTATGGACGATCTCATATCCTATTGGTAAGGTAATATCTCCATAACGAACAAGGCATGATAGTATGTTTACACCTTTAATATGCCTAGATTTAGCATGCGAATAATGCCAACACATAATCTCATTCTCATCAGTATATGGCTTCTCTTCAATTGAATCGTCTAATATTAAAATACCACCTGCTTTCTTCTCATTTCTCCTAACTTCGGCTTTGATGTAAGTCCAAAGTTCTGCTGATCCTAAAGCCTTACCATTTAAAAATCTAGTAAACTTATCATGACTTATCTCGCCGCATAATAAATCAGCTAATCCAGTAGCTGTTGCTTTGTTATTTTGGCAAATTAAATAATCACTATAGATATCTAAGGTTTCATACATTTTTATTAATCTTTATTTGATACAACTAACTATATTTTAACCATTATTTTTATCCAGCTTTTCTTTACTCTGCGTAAGATGAGATATTAAGTGTTTTAATGTTACAAATTAACCTCAAACGTTAAAATCTAGCTCTGCTCTTATAAATTAATTGGCAACTCGGGTTAAACAACAAAATAAATGGGTAAAAATGTCAACTATTCGTTTTTAGTTAATCTCTTATGCTTTTCTAGAGAATAATTGAAGGATAAATTAAAATGACCCAGCAGCAAATTACTAGAAATGAAAGCATCAACACGGCTACTAAAATAACTGCTATTCGTACTACAGTTAATCCCATTATTAGTCCATTTTTTCAATGGGTAGGAGGGAAAAGAAAATTTATTGATAAATTGCTTGAACGCATTCCATTAGATTTAAATGATTATTATGAACCTTTTCTTGGCGGTGGAGCACTGTTTTTCCAAGTAAAAGATAAATTCAACAAGTGTTTTTTATCTGATATTAATCTTGAACTTACAACAAGCTACAATGCTGTCAAAAAGAATCCAACAAAAATTATTGCATTATGTGAATTATATAAGCTAAAACATAGTAAAGAGTATTATTATCAAGTCAGAGATAATAATATTAATAGTAATGATCCTCTAGAGATTACTGCAAGATTTTTATATTTAAATCGATATTCTTTTAGAGGGGTATATCGAGTAAATAAATATAACCAAGTACAAATGTCTTATTCTACAAGGAAATATTGTCAATCTAATAATTTTGCTACCATACTTAACCAATGCAGCAATCTTTTACAAAATACTCTAATTTACACAAGTGATTTCTCTTTTATTGAACCTAAGACCAATGATTTTGTTTATTTTGATCCACCTTATCATAAATCAGGTGAAACTTTTTATACTAGGTTACCATTTGGTGAAAATGACCAAGTAAGACTTAGTAATTTTGCCAAAGAATTAAGTAATAAAGGTGTAAAACTTATGCTCTCTAACAGTGATACAAGCTTTATTAGAGATTTATATAAAGGTTTTAATATTAGCACTATTACCGTTAAATATTCTATGTCAAATTATAGAAAAATATCTAATGAATTATTAATAACAAATTATTGAACCAAAAATCATTATATAAATATTTCTAAATAATAATTTTAGTTAGAGTAGACGTAAAGGATACCTTTTCCGTCTACTCTACTAAACCCTACTTTGTTATCTTAATATCACAGGTTAAAAAAATAAAGATAAGTAATTTTACTAAAATTTACCAGCTAAAGCATCGATAATCACTTCATTATTAATAATTATGGCATCTAAATATTTTATGACTTGCTGTAAATACCATATAATGGTTGTAGAGCTATCACCGGAATATTCATATATTTTTTTCATTAACTTATCATTAGAACAAGCTGTTTTTAAAACCCTTTCTAAGAGTAGTCGTGCTTCCACTAATTGTGGTTGAAGTTCGTACAAATTAGTAATTTCTTTAACTTCTTGTTGATTTTCATCATTATTGGACATATGATTTTCCTACTGTTTTTTGAGGTTATGAAAAACGGTGTATCACAAGGTTAGATGAGTAAAATTGGTGTTTTAATTCTAACCTTGTGGTACTTACTTTGATGTTACTTGCAACTACAACGCAACAACAGATACACATTTATCTGATATAATCCTAAGAGTACAGTGAGATCGTGGAATAAATATGATTATTTCTTGAAAATATGAAGAACAGCTGCAAAGATGAGACATCAGTAAATAATCGCTATAATTAAATCAAATTTCACTTATTACAGTTATTATTATAGTTATGGTTAAATAGCTAGATAAGTAATTAGCCATTGTGGCTAATTGCAACATTATTGACATTTTTTGGAGTATTTATTATTGATGTAACTGTTTAAAATTTAAAAATTTTAAACAGTTGTTAAATGTTATTCAGTTAGTCCTTATAAAAGTAAAAATATAAGATTAACTAAAAAGGAGGAGGAGTGGTGGAAACCCTATATCTCAGTTATAGTTATCCACCAGTTTTTTATTATTTTCCTCTAGCACTTTAATTAATAGCTCTAACACTTCATAACTAATATCATTGTTTTCAAGATCTATATAATCCATTATTATTTCGCTACTAATTTTATTAGTATTTAAACTTTTTACCAATTCCATTACCCCCTTATCACTAATATTATTATAACTAAGCTTTACTTGCCTTATAGTCCTATTAATTTCTAAGACCTTGAAAAGTTGTACAAACCCCTCATCATTAATATTATTGACATTGAGATTTATTCGCTTGATGGTTTTATTATTTGTTAGGAATTGTGCCAGTATGATTGCTCCTTGATCTCCAATATTGTTGTATTCAAGGTCTATATCAGTTAAAGTAATATTATTCTCTAATGCTTTAACAAGATGCTTTATCCCCTGATAACCTATATTAGTTTCGGTAAGATTTATATAGGTGGTAATTTTATTATTTTCAAGAAACTTGGCAACTAACTCAGCTCCTTCTGCTCCAAGTCTAATTTGTTCAAGATTTAGCTCCGTTCTATTGTTGCTTTGGAAGATCTTGCAAAACAGTCGTATAGAGACTTCACTGAGATTATTTATTTCTTCATTTGTTAAGTAGTTTTGTTGTTGATCTTTAATATCGCTCACCATATAATTAACCCCTATTTTTGTCTATAAAAATGGACACTGAGGTTAGATTTAAAAATCATCCTATTTCTTGTCTAACCTCGGTATTTGACACCACCCTGCGTAGTATCCACACCACATTTAATCCCACTAATTGACAGAGTCTAGAGAAAGTTTTTGCCTAGGGTATTTTTTTGCGAAATTTAATAGATCAGCGGTAGAATGTATACTTGCAGCAAAACTGCATAACTTTATCTAATTTTTTTGTTAGTATGAATTTTTTATACATTTGGGTTTCATACTATGCAAATACCATCGATTACTATTGAGCAAGTAGCTCAGCAATTTAAAGCTTGGCGTCAAACTAAAACTAATAAGTTTGATCCTATACCAAACCATCTAAAGGAATTAGTTCACCAATTACTCCATCATTATTCTTACCAAGAGATAGCTAAACATCTTAATATTAATAAAGCAACAATTAGTTCAACTAAAAAAGCCCATGAACCTACCATCAAAACTTCTTCTGTCTCAACTTCAAATCAATCCCTACAACAAAATATTAATTTTCTCCCATTTCAACTAGTAAATTCTATAGATACCGATCCTGTAGCTGCTCCCAAGCAAAATCACTATACTTGTCACATTATTAAACCAAATGGTACCAAGCTTATTATCCAAACACTAGAGCCAAAAACTATAATTCAGACATTTTTATGCTGCAACTAACCCCGGCGTCAGTTATTTTTGTTGCCACTATTGCCATCGATTTTCACAAGGGTATCGATGGCTTAATCGCTGTTTGTAGACAAAAACTTTCTTCTGACCCTCTTAATGGTTCCTTGTTTTTATTCTATAATAAAAACAGAACTGCCATTAAAATTTTGTCCTTTGACGGTCAAGGCTTTTGGCTATGCTCTAAACGCCTATCCAAAGGTAAATTTACGGCAAAACTTTCCCCATCTGATAATTCATCTTATCAAATTTGTTATAGAAACTATAATGGACTGAAGAAAATGGACAAAAAAATAGAGTTAAAAGTTTCCTAATTAAGATAAAATAATAAGAAAAAATTAGGAGGAAAAATGACAAAAGAAAAAGCAAGAGTTTTTAGTGCTGAAGAAAAAACTAGGATAGTATTAGAAGTGCTGAAAGAAGAGAGTCCATTATCAGTGATAGCATCAAAATATGAGATAAACTCCAAGACAATTAGTAATTGGAAGAAACAATTTATATCAAATGCAGCATTGGCTTTTGAACCAGCAAAACTGGTAAGTAAATATCAGGAACAAATTAATATGCTGAAAGAACAAAATGATGAATTAGCGAAAACTCTTGGAAAAACAATAGTAGAGAGAGATTGGGCTGTGGGAAAGCTACAAAGCTTGGACTTATCAAATAGAAAAGAACTTGTCGATTTCAAGCTAGCAATGTTACCAAAGACAAGGCAATATGAATTATTAAAGATTAATCGTTCTTCAATGTACTATAAAGCAAAACCATTTAGTGGGTATAACTTAAATATTTTAAATAAAATAGATGAAATATATACTGATAATCCTGAATTTGGTTATCGTTATATCCATAGACAATTATTAGAAGATGGCTTGTTTATTGGTAAGGATCGGGTTCTAAAATATATGAATATGATTGGCATAGAGGCTATTTATCCAAAGAGGAAAAAGTTAACATCTGGAAAAGATAAACAGCATAAAATTTATAGTTATTTGCTTGATAAATATTGGACTAATCTAGGTACAACTAGGACTGTACACGTACCTAACGCTAACGAGGTTTGGAGTGGAGATATCACTTATGTTCGAACTAATTCGGGATTTATGTACATGGCGGCAATTATAGATTGGCATAGTAGAGCTGTGTTGAGTTATAAATTGTCAAATAGTATGGATGTAAGTTTGGTAACTGAAGTATTGCGGGATGCACTTAACAAATATCCTGCACCGCAGATATTTAATAGTGATCAGGGCAGTCAATATACTAGTCATGAACACATTGAAATTTTACAAGAGCATAACATTAAAGTTTCGATGAATGGTAAAGGAAGAAGTATTGATAATATAATAATGGAGAGATTTTTCCGAACTTTAAAATATAATTGTATATTTATTAATGATTTTAAAGATGTTAAAGAGCTAAAGCGTGGTATTGATGATTACATCAATCACTATAATTATAGAAGATTTCATTCAAGTATTGGTTACAAAAAGCACATGAATGTCTATCTAAATTCTATGCAAAATTATGAACAAATTGCAGCTTGAAAAATGCAAAAATGGGAAACAAAATTATTATTTTTTTTGTCTTGATTTTTCAGTCCAGTATCCTTACGATTCTTTAGTACGTTACCTATATTTTCTCCACCATGCCTATTACCGGTAAAATATAAAACTATCACCTCATTATTTGCAGTCTTAGCACATATTGTAGTAGTATAACAGCTGCGTCCTTTCTTATTTTGAGTACGTAATTTTTTATTGGCTATAGTAATTTCTAAAATCCTAGCTCTAGTATCATCAAGGTTCAGTGAACTACATTCGGCAGCCATTTCCAATAATACCCCGTAAATTTCAGCTCCACCACCTTCTTGCCAAACATCTAAATATTGTTGCCAGAGCGAGCTATGTGCCACAGGAACACCACTTAAACTTTGCAGCCTAGATAAACGGTAGAAAGGAGTACCATAGGTCTTTTGTAACACTATTGCACTTCTGCTACTATTTGTCCATTTGTTGATATTTTTATTGTTCATAACTGTATAATCGCAAGCATTACAGCGTAACGTTTTCTTTACATATCTGTTGACTGTAATTGGAGCATTACCTGTAAATTGTAGCAATTTTCTAGCTTCACTATTATATAGTTTGCCATTATAGCAGTGAGGACAGCTATCACCACTACAAAAATTCTCAGGAGTTAAATAGCTGGTATTCGCATCCTTATAATCATCAAACCCATATTTACCTTGCCAATTACTACGATCTATCTTTTTGGGCTTATCGCACTCTCCTTCATTACCACCATTCCCGTTATCAGATTCACCTGGCGGTTCTTTTAATGAATCTGAACTATCTTTTTTTTGTGATCTGCCTTAAAACCAATCAGCATTTCCTTAAGCTTATTTATACTGATATTTGATGATGCTAGCTTGTCTATTAGCTCGTTACAAAATTTCACAAGCTCTACTATCGTTTGCTGTTCATCTCCCGTTAATGAACTTTCCTTGACATGCTGTATTAGTTCTTCTCGTTCTTCAGCACTTAAGGTCGCTACTTTTGGTTTTTTCATTTGATTAATTATCATTATTATTAATATTTCAAATATTATAATATGACTGCTACTTTTTCAACTAGTTTTTTATTAATCTGTTTTTTATTAATCGGTGATATTTGCATAGTAGAAATCCAAATTTATACAATAAATTCATACTAGCAAAGAAATTAGATAGTGTTACGCAGTTTTGCTGCAAGTATACGATAAACTAATTACTGCTGATACTAAAACCAAAAGATACAAGAATGGTAAAGTATCAGAATGGACTTATTTACGCACTTGGAATCCACAAAATCCTGAAAAGATGATTTGGGTCAGAGAAGAGCAAATAGTGCTGCAGCTTGAAGAAGTACTGAAAAGGTTAAAAATCAAAGATCCTGAAATATTAAAGCAGACGATGGAATATCTTATGAATGTTAATCACGGAAAGGCACATGAATTTAACCGTGAAGTTGGTGCATTAAAGCAAGAACATACCCAAATTCAAAATAAACTTGACTCGATTGTAGACTTAGTTACAGAAGGGGTTTTAACTAGGGAAGAATTTTTGCGTAAGAAAACACAATTAAGAGATAGGCAATATGAATTAAGTGAACTGATTAAAAGTTATGACAAGGTAGATGACAAATTATCAAAAAAGCTTGTAGACCTAATAGGTATTACTACAAACGCCTATGAAACTTTTAGGGATTCGACGATAGCTGAAAAACGGGAATTACTAAATTTTATGTTTGCGAACCTAAATCTTAATGGTTCAAACCTAGAGTACACCTTGGCTTTTCCCTTCACGGAACTAGCAAAATTAACCAATTGTCCCATTTGGCGGGAGTGACGGGACTTGAACCCGCGACCTTCTGCGTGACAGGCAGACGCTCTAACCAACTGAGCTACACCCCCTTTATCAGGATTACTATGACATATAGGTAAGCCGTAATATATATAAAGTCAACTCCCCTGTCAAGAACTCATCAGTAACTAATTTAACTAAAGATTCTTCTACAATTTCTTAGGCTTTTTCGATAGACCAATTCTCCAAAGCGTTCGAGTATACTATATTTATACTCATAGACTGTAAAAAGTAAGTCCTTCTCCTTGACTAACTTACTTGTCCCTAGTTATTATGCAACAAATCTAATAGAATTTCTTACTAATAAAATAGCACATTGGTATAGATAACATGTATATAAAGGCAATGGATGGTAACAAATACCATGGATATATAATAAGACTTATAATGATAACAGCAAATACCATCATCGCTAATGATAAATATTCGTGTTTTATATTAATATTTTTTGTTGAGAATGTTGGTAGGCTGCTGGCAAGTAAAAAAGCAATTACAACAATATATAAATCTATCATAATGGTATGTTCACGGATATTGATACCTAAAACGCTACTCACTTCAAAATCCAAAATCATTGGCATTAGAGCAAGTAAAGCTCCACAAGGTGCAGGCACGCCAGTAAAAAAATATTCTATTTTCTTATTATGTATCTCCTGAAAAATAGTAGTATTAAACCTTGCAAGCCTTAAGGCCATGCATACCATAAACAATAATATAGAACCCCATGAAAGTACTTTATATTCATATTGTTGGAAAGACCATAAATATACAAGATAAGCTGGGACTACTCCAAAATTAGCAAAATCACATAATGAATCCAGTTCAGCACCAAAAGGACTGGTAGCATTTAGCATTCTTGCTATCCTACCATCAATTCCATCTATTATAGCTGCAACTAAGGTGCAATATACAGCCTTTTCCCACCTACCATCTAATCCAAATTTAATAGCACTAACACCAACCACAAGACCCAATAAAGTGATAAAATTAGGAAGCAATTTTATAAACGGAATTGGTTTTGTTATTTTAACTTTGTGTATTTTAAGCAATTTATACCTGTATACTTATATTAAAGCAGTAAGAGTATTATCTTTTTTCAAACTTAAGTTCAGATGTTTTCTTGATCCTAAAATCAGCAATAATAGTTTCTCCACCAACTGAAGTCTGTCCCTCAGTAACACAAAGTGCAGTTTTAAGCGGCAAATAGACGTCAGCTCTACTACCAAAGCGGATGATACCATACCTATCGCCAACCCTAACCTCAGTATCTTCTTCTAAATCACATAATATTCTTCTTGCTATTAATCCTGCTATTTGAACAAAAGCAATTTTATGACCACTATTTGTTTCCATTAAAACAGACTGACGTTCGTTATATATACTTGCCTTATCAAGAGAGGCATTGAAAAATTTTCCTGGATTATAATGTAGGGATAAAATCTTTCCATTAGCTGGAATACGATTTACATGAACATTAAAAATATTCAAAAAAATACTAACTCTAATCATTTCCTGATTACCAAGACCAAGTTCTAGCGGAGGAACTGCTTCAGTTATTTTTTGCACTGTTCCGTCTGCTGGACTGACTACTAGATCATCACTAATAGGGGTAAATCGATCCGGATTCCTAAAAAAATATATACACCAAATGGTTATAACTAATCCTACATATCCAAAACTATTATGAACAGTAGAAAGCAAAAAAGTCACAACTGCAAAGCTTACAATAAATATGTAGCCTTCACGATGAATAATCTTCGAAAAATCACTATATTGCTTCATTCTCACTCTCTAATTTTGTTACGTTATCCCATTTACTTAAGGGTAATTTAAAAGTTGGTAGGGCTTACAATAGAAACAATCAGGCTTAGTACTAGCCTGATTGTTATATTCTAAACGGGGTATAAAGGTCAACTAATGATAAATTTTGATAGAGCTTAACGCACAATTTCCCATTGCCCGTCTGGTCTACGACAAGCTTTCCCATAAGCTTTTTCTTGCTTACCACCCACAACAACTACCTGAGTATACTCACGGCAATACTGACCACTATCGTCTTTGAAAGCTTTGCTTGGTGTTACATATCCGTAATTACCACTATCTGGGTTACGCCACTCTACACTCTGACCACTAGGAGTAGCCTCTAATGCTTTCTGAGAACTTAGCTCTGCCAATTTCCTATCATGTTCATCCATAGTTTGACCAATTTGACCACCAATAAGGGCACCAGCTAAAACACCTATACCAGTTGCGGCAAGACGACCAGTCCCTTTACCAAATTGTGATCCTAAAAGTCCGCCAGCTACACCGCCAATTAGCGTTCCACCACCTTGTTTATTCATACTAGAACAGCCGTGTAACATTGTTGCTGCTAAAATAATTGCTATAATTTTGCATGTTAAATTCATAAAAACCATATGTTTAAGAGTTACGTTATTTGACACACCCTAGGGTTAGTATATACTATACACTAATATATACTAACCCTAATACATTTTATACTATAAAATCGAAATTTTTCTATGACTAATTCAGAGCATCAAATTTTAATCAAGTCTGCATCTTACTTGTCTTTTAGTATAGCTGTATTCATTTTATTTATTAAATCTTATGCGTGGCTTGTAACTGATTCTCAATCTATTCTAGCGTCTTTAATTGATACTATGCTTGATATTTCATCATCTCTTATTAATTTGATTGCTATTCGTTTTGCACTGCAGCCACCTGATTATCACCATAGATTTGGTCATGAAAAAATCCAAGATTTAGCAATTTTTTCACAAGCAGTATTCTTTTTTGTTTCTAGTATATTTATTGGTTTTTCTTCTGTAAAGTCCCTTATTGATGGATCAGTTCCAAGCAATATAGAATCTGGCATTAATGTACTATATTTATGCATTATCCTAACTATTATTTTGGTGGCTTATCAAACTTATGTGATAAAAAAAACTGGTTCTGAAATAATTAAAGTAGATAAATTACATTATTTTACAGATTTACTAACAAATGTTGGCGTAATTGTTTCTATAAAATTAAGTACTCATTTTTGGTTTATAGATTCATTATTTGGCATTGGTATTGCAATATATATAATATATGCCTCTTATGCTTTATTCAGAAAAGCTTTTAAAAATCTTATTGATGAAGAAATGCCTGAAGAAGATAGAAAAAAAATTCTCTCAATAATTACTAGATTTAAAGAAGTAAAAGGTATACACGAAATGAAGACTAGATATGCTGCAAGTAAGCCGTTTATACAATGTCACATAGAAATGGACGGAGATATGTCATTGTATAGTTCTCATTATCTTAGTGATAAAATTTATAGTGCATTGCTATTAGAGTTTCCAGGTGCAGAAATAATTATTCACCTAGATCCATATGGTTATGAGGAAAAAGTGAATTACCGTGAGAACATCAAGCAAATTTAACAATTTCTTCATGGAGGAGGCTTTAAAGCAGGCACAACTTGCTTTTAATGAAGATGAAATTCCGGTAGGTGCTATTATAGTTAATAGAGTAAGTAACAAAGTTATTTCAAAGGCTCATAATATTGTTGAACAAACAAAGAATCCGCTACTCCATGCTGAAATTGTCGCAATAAATCAATCTTGTCAAATTCTATCTAGTAAGAATCTATCAGACTGTGATATGTATGTTACTTTAGAACCATGTGCAATGTGTGCTGCTGCAATATCTTTCGCTAGAATAGGCAGATTATTTTATGCAGCAAATGACCCAAAACAGGGAGGAGTTGAGAATGGAGGACGTTTCTTTAACAGTAAATCTTGTTTCTACCATCCTGAGATATATAATGGTTTCTCAGCAGAAATTTCTGAGAATTTAATGAAGGAATTTTTTAAAAAAGTCAGATCACTGGAATAGATAGGGTAGTTTAAAAATCACATTAAATCAAAGACATGATTAATTTTAAATAAAAGAAGATAAAAAGCCAGTTCGGGATAAGAATTAGTTAATTCTTATCCCGAATTCGCGTAATTTGTTCAAAGCAAACTTAACGATAAGAGGGTACTTATTCTGTCTACTCGATAATCAAGTTTTTATTAAGTTATATAATTCGGGGCAGTTTAAAAGTCATGAAAAGAAGCCGAAAAGATGTCATTCCCGCGTAGGCGGGAACCTAGAAGAAATTAATTTTATGTCTTTTGCATTACTAAATTTAGATGAATTGGAATCAGCTTTGGTATCTAATTCTCCTTATACTTATATGGTTGCTAAAAATGTAATTAATATAGATAAAAAAGATATCATTTCTAACGATTATCCCCAAATAAAGAGTTCTGGTTTTTTTCCTCTTGAAAGTATAAAGTATGAGGGAGTTTTTAAAAAATTAATCCAAGAATTGCAAGCTCCTAAACTTGCTGATATCTTGACTAAAAAACTAAAGATTGAGCTTAAAGATAAGCCTTTTATGATAACTATAAGGAGGTGGTCAGCAAAATATGATGGCAGGATTCATAATGACAGTAAATCTAAAATTGTTACGGCTTTATTATATTTAAATGACAACTGGCCACACGGTAAGGATGGGGGTAGTTTTCGGGTATTAAAGGATAAAAAAAATTTTGAAAGTGCAGCAGCTATTATTCATCCGGAATTTGGTTCTTTTGTAGCATTTGTTCGCTCTGAAAATTCGTGGCATGGTCATATGTCGTTTGAAGGGGAGAGGCGAGTCATTCAAATAACTTGGCTTAATAGTATGGAAGATCTTGAGTGTAAGAATAAAAGAGGAAAATTAGCATTGTTTTTAAAAAATATGTTTAAGTTGTAGGTCATAGTACCCTACATTTTTTTATAATCGTCATCGCGAGGCATCTTTAGATGCCGTGGCGATCCAGCTAAACAGCGAAGCTGTTTTTTCTAGTACGCTTCGCGTATCTTGGATTGCCGCGTCGCCGCTTTCAGCGACTCCTCGCAATGACACTCGGAAGACCTCTTAACAGCAGCGGCATAAAAAATGTAGGGTACTATGGTTGTAGGTTCTAGATAGCATAACATTCTTTCTGTAAATTGAATGTTAACCCGCTTACTCACGTTAAATTTACAGAAGAAATGTTACACTATCTTCTTTGTGTTATTTGCAATAAGTGCGACAAAATCGGTTGATGGAGTAATAGCTAACTTATAACAATATTCCGTAATTAAGTAGTAAGTGTAATATTCGTGAACATTTTCTATACTTACATCATCAATAGTTCTTTTTCCAAGCAAAATATCTGCTCTATCCTGATCAAACCTGAGGTTTGGAGCTGTTACTACAATTTTTATACCAATAAAATTGTCATTTTGTATCTCTAGTTCAACCTTAATAACAGCATCTCTGTATATATTACTAGATGCTGCAACAATTAAACACATAATAATCTGAGCTATATTGTCATCGATATTTGTGCTGATTAACCTTGTGAACACTAGTTCAATATTATGATTTTTTGATTTTAAAAAATCAGTACTTAATCTATCAATTTCTGCAATAGCAATTTTGTTCCCCTCAGAAGGTAGAGAGTATAAATAACGATAAAACTGTAAATAGCTCATGAGTCTATTTGTACTATCCTGAACCAGTTTAGTAGCTTTCTCTTGATACTCTATAGTTTTTATTAACCCAATAGCATTATCTATAGCACCTATTGATCCTGCAAAATCATGACATATTTTTTCATTTAAAGCTTGGCATAATTTTAATGAATTTAGCATATTCTTAATAAACTCGTTTAGCTGGCGAAATGCTATCTACTTCATCTGTCAAAGTTGTAAGAGTTACAGGTTTGTAATCTAACTTCACCTTACCTTGCTCATCAATCCAAGCGAGTGTATGTTTCATCCATTCTTCATCATTACGCTCTGGGTAATCTTCCCTAGAGTGAGCCCCCCTACTCTCTTTTCTAGCCGCTGCGCAGTGCACAGTAATTACCGCTTGATCTAATAAATTAGCTAGTTCTAATGCTTCAACTAGGTCGCTGTTCCAAATTAATGATCTATCATTAACCTGAATATTTGCATATTCCTTTCTTACCTGGTCAATCATTTCTATTCCTTCATCTAGAACCTCTTGAGTTCTAAATACCGCTGCATGATTTTGCATAATTTTTTGCATTTTAAGTCTTAAGTCAGCTACTGGTAGACCTCCTTTAGCATGACGTATACCATCAAATCTGCTAATTATTTTATCCAATATAGACTCCGGCAAGCTTTTATGCTTTTGCCCTACTTTAACAATTTCAGCAGCTTTTTGTGCTGCGGCTCTACCAAATACTACTAAATCAAGTAAAGAGTTTGATCCCAAACGATTCGCACCGTGTACTGAAACACAAGCTGCTTCACCAATTGACATCAACCCGGGAATAATCTTATTATGATTATCCTGACCTTTATCAATCACTTGACCATGGTAATTTGTTGGTATTCCCCCCATATTATAATGTACTGTTGGTAACACAGGTATTGGCTGGATGTTAACATTAACCGAGGCAAAAATTTTGGCTGTTTCCGAAATACCGGGTAAACGTTCGTGAAGAATTTCCGGCGGTAAATGATCTAAATGTAAGAATACATGATCTTTATGCTCACCTACCCCCCTACCCTCTCTGATTTCCATGGTAATAGCTCTTGATACTACATCTCTTGAAGCAAGGTCCTTAGCAGCGGGAGCATATCGTTCCATAAATCGCTCTCCATTAGAATTTACTAAATACCCACCTTCTCCTCTAGCACCTTCGGTAATTAAGCAGCCAGCCCCATATATACCAGTTGGATGGAATTGGACAAATTCCATATCTTGCAAGGCGATAGAACTTCTTGCCGCCATGCCACCTCCATCACCAGTACAAGTATGAGCACTTGTCGCAGAAAAATAAGCTCTACCATACCCGCCAGTAGCTAATACCACTAAGTGAGCATGGAAACAATGAATTGTTCCATCATCAAGATTCCAAGCAACTACCCCTACACATTCTCCATTATTCATTAATAAATCAAGGGCAAAATATTCGATAAAAAATTGGGCTTTATTTTTTAAAGCCTGTTGATATAAAGTATGTAATATTGCATGACCAGTACGATCTGCTGCAGCACAAGTCCTTTGAGCTGCTTGTCCCTTACCATAATTTGTTGTCATACCACCAAAGGGGCGTTGATAAATTTTGCCTTCTTCTGTTCGAGAAAAAGGTACTCCATAATGCTCAAGCTCTAGCACTGCTGCAGCTGCATGTTTACACATATACTCAATTGCGTCTTGATCACCCAACCAATCCGAACCTTTTACTGTGTCGTACATATGCCAACGCCAATCATCTTGCCCCATATTACCAAGAGAAGCACTAATGCCACCTTGGGCAGCCACAGTATGACTTCTAGTTGGGAAAAGCTTGCTAATGCAAGCAGTATTTAAGCCCTCTTTCGCCATACCAAAAGTAGCCCTAAGACCAGCTCCACCTGCTCCAACTACCACTACATCAAATTGATGGTGGATAATATTATAAGATTTAGACATTTATATAAATTCCTTTTGTTTATAATAATCCTTTTGTTACAGAATATATAGGGTAATTTAAAAGTCACACTCTGGAGTTGAAATAAATAATTATTAAGAATATCGAACGTCATTGCGAGAAGGCGTGAAGCGCCGCCGAAGCAATCCATTTCTAATTACTTTATGGATTGCTTCAACCACTACGTGGTTTCGCAATGACGAATATAGGTACATTACGTCATTGCGAGGAGTGCGTAAGCACGACGAAGCAATCCAGGAAACGAAAGAAATAAATTACCGTATTTTTGCTGGATTGCTTCGTCGACCTACGGTCTTCCTCGCAATGACGTTACCCTATTTAAAACCCCTTCCTCTTCGAACTTTCAACAGTTGTGAGCAAGCAACCTCCTCGCAATGACGCTTGTAATCACATATCCACCTAAAATTACTTCAGTTTTTCAATTTTAAAGTGTGACTTTTAAATTACCCTGAGAATATATCATATATTTATTCTTGACTAAGCTTTTCCAAACAAATTTTTTCAGTAATTTTTTGCAATTGCTCTACTCGGTCAATTAAATAAAGCAACTGCTCCTTAGTGATCCTGTAGTTTTTGTCATATCTTGCTTTAACATAAGCATCACGAAGTAATGTGAAACATTTTTTTTGCTCTTCACTTTCATATGGAAATATTCGACAAAGATCATGATAAAAAATCCGTGCAGTTTGGTTTAGTTCTAATAGATCATGTAATTTAGGTTTATAACCATCAAATACTAACAAAATAGCATTATAAAAACTCTCAGTAGCTTGATGAAGCAAAAAAGCTGATTCGCGATAATTGTCATCTTCAAAAAAAGCCTTGATTCCAATAAATAGTTTTTTTCCTCTACCAAACCAATTTTCATATTCTTCTGCAGCTATTGGTCTGCGTTCCGACCATGGCAAGTCTTTAGCTTCCGATAGCCCAAATTCCTCACTATCATATAGTAGAATTCCTTCTGTTCTAATATCACGAAAAAAATACTTACCTTTTTCAAGTTGGTCATTTACAAAGTGGATAGACTCAACTATTAGTGTCACGGATGGTTGTGTCATGGCCTTACTATTACCCACAAATATTAGAGTTAGCTAATTGATAACCTTGAACTAGATCAAATAACCGTTGCCATCCTCTCCACAATACAATAGGACCAGGCTCTAGATCATTTTTTCTTGCTAAATACCCACCCAATTTAGCAACCCATATTATAGCATTTTTTATTGTAGGAATTGTA
The DNA here is from genome assembly GCF_964026425.1 of Candidatus Tisiphia endosymbiont of Ditula angustiorana. Lineage (NCBI taxonomy): Bacteria > Pseudomonadati > Pseudomonadota > Alphaproteobacteria > Rickettsiales > Rickettsiaceae > Candidatus Tisiphia > Candidatus Tisiphia endosymbiont of Ditula angustiorana. Next base: position 182 of record NZ_OZ032143.1, on the reverse strand, counting down.
TTATTAGGGGGAGCTGCTTTGTGTATCTTTACATACAAAACTCGCCATTCTTCTTCAGCTAATATTACACTACATGGTAGATTAGGATTAGTTCTGCCAATTAAAGTAATAAAAAAAATTCTCCAAGCAATTATGCTCATGATTGTCAAGTATTTTATTAATCTTTCTCCTGTTGCAAGTCT